>JBMYJM010000001.1:0-783108 GCA_049594415.1 Verrucomicrobiales bacterium
CCCTCAGAACGCGCGGTTGCCCGTCGACGAAACTGACCTGCACGTTGTGTCCGGTAGGGCCGAGATAGACCGCCGGCTTGAAGATGGGCATCGTCTCTCCGGGATCCTGTGAGGGATTCTCGAAGTAGTAGAGACCGTTCGTCGGCTTGTCGGGGCCGGAGACAACCAGGTCCATGTCACCATCTCCATCATAGTCCATCGGGAGTGGCCAGGCCCACAGTCCCACGCCGAGGTCTACGACAAGACCGGGATTGTTGTATTTCAGCGGCTGAAGTTTCCAGTCTTCAGCGTTACTCAATGATGCGAAGAAGCTGAATGCGCCGAGCGTCAGAAAGAAGAGACGGTGGTTCATATTTTCGGAGAGCTGAAGTAGGTCGGCGTTTGTTTTTGAAGGGGGTGTTGAGGAAAGACTGGCAACGTGGCCACTGATGGCTGTGCGGCGAAGGTATTGCTAGGGCTGCCTGGTGCGGCTGGTCATGATGGAATTGTGCCTGCCGCGCTAATCCAAGTATCAGATTGTCAGTTTTTGAAAATTGAGAGAAGCTACATGATTGCGCTGTATGGCAGGTGCCTCTTATGAAATCACTAATTGCAATATGGATGGCATTGGTTTCCCTCGCAGTGTCGGCGGAAGAGGCCACTCCCGGCTTTTTCCCGGGAGGGATGACAAATATTGACGTTCGTGCTGACGACAGGGCCGCGCAGGCCATTCGGAAATGGACGAACCCTGAGGTATGGGACGAAGCGGATCCTACAAAAGCCCCTTACTATTGGGACTTCGATGTCGTGGGCCGGCACGTGTTCTTAAGAGTCATTAAGAGCAGCAATCGAGCAGGTCTTCTCGAGGTGTGGCTGAAAAAGGAGTCAGAGCGGGAGTATGAACTCTACAAGACCTATCGCATTGCTCGGTTCAGTGGGAAACTAGGCCCGAAAACAGCCCAAGGAGATTTTCAGGCCCCTGAAGGATTTTATTATCTTTCTCGTAATCGTATGAACCCGAGGAGCAATTTTCATCTGTCGATGAATTTGGGGTATCCGAATGAGTTTGATCGCTACCATGGTCGGACTGGCGATTCCCTTATGATTCACGGGAATAACGTGTCTGTTGGCTGTTATGCCATGACCGATGCCTCGATCGAGCAGATATACACATTGGTGGATGCTGCCCTGACTAACGGGCAACGCGTCGTCAGAGTGCACTGTTTTCCTTTCGAGATGACGGAGGAGAATCTGGAGACCTTTAAGGGTAGCGAACACGAACCCTTCTGGAAGAACCTGAAAGAAGGCTGGGACTGGTTTGAAGAGCGCAAAATTCCCCCTGATGTCAGGGTAAGTGACGGGATCTACACCTTTTCGGCGCTTTGACTGGCTTCGGGATTGCTTTCCTAAAGGATATCGGAATACTTGCCTCAAATGAATCGGGCGTCCCTCCTCGGAAAGCTGAAAGAGAACCCGGATGGCTGGGATCTGATCGTCATCGGTGGGGGAGCGACCGGACTTGGGATTGCTCTCGATGCGGCATCACGGGGATACTCGACTGCTTTAGTCGAGCAGGCTGACTTCGGAGAGGCGACATCTTCACGCAGCACAAAGCTCGTGCACGGAGGTGTCCGATACTTGCGCGGTGGAGAGGTGGGATTGGTGAGGGAATCGCTTCGAGAGAGGGGGCTCTTGCTTAAGAATGCTCCCGCGTTAGTGAAGCCAATGCCTTTCGTTGTGCCTGCTTATCGTTGGTATGAGCGGCTCTATTACGGTATAGGATTGACCCTCTACGATCTACTGGCAGGTAAGCTGGGTATCAAGCGAACCGGACACCTGAATCGTGAACAAGCCCTTGAACGAATTCCTAACTTGAGGAAGGAAGGGCTCTATGGTGGAACCCTTTATTGGGACGGTCAGTTCGATGACGCAAGGCTTGCCTTGGCGATCGCGAAAGAAGCGGCGGGCCATGGCGCAGCAGTGGTAAATCATTGTCGCGTCGAGTCGTTGCTCAAGGAAAACGGTAAAGTGGTGGGCGTCGAAGTGAGGGATCAGCTTGCTGGTGACAAGTTCTCGTTGAACGGACGAATTGTCATCAATGCGACCGGCGTGTTTTCCGATGCGGTGAGGCGGATGGAAGATAATGATGCCAGCGAGGTCATTAAAACGAGTCAGGGAATACACCTCGTCCTCGATGGGGATTTTTTGGGAAGCGATCATGCTATTATGGTTCCAAGTACGGATGATGGACGAGTCTTGTTCGCCATTCCGTGGCTTGGGCGGGTTGTTATTGGAACGACCGATACAGAGGGGGTCGATATTGAGCTCCGGCCTCAAGCAATGGAGGCTGAGATTCACTACCTTCTCGAGCATATGGGCCGTTACTTAAGGCGCCCTCCGACTTTGCAAGATGTGCGCTCTGTTTTCGCCGGCCTGCGTCCCTTGGTGCGTCCGGTTGGGAGTTCCAGTGACACTTCAAAAATTTCACGGAATCACGAGATCTTTGTCAGTGAAGGGGGCATGATGACGATCGCCGGAGGGAAATGGACCACGTATCGTCACATGGCTGAGGAGGCGGTGGATCGTGCTGCTTCACTTGCCAACTTGGAAGCAAGGCCATGCATAACCGGCGAGATAAGATTGGTCGGGGGTGAAGCGTGTGATTCCAAAGACTTGGTCATTGATTCACTGCCCATAACTTGGAGTGATGTCGAACATGCGGTCACTGGAGAAATGGCCATGACCCTGGACGATGTCTTAAATCGCCGAACGCGTTCCGTTCTTTTGGATGTCAAGGCTGCTGAAACTGCCGCTCCCCTGGTCGCCAAGCGCATGGCACATCTCCTTAATGAGGGAGAGGACTGGATTCAGTCGGAACTCAAGGCTTTCAGTGCGGTGGCGGCCGCCTACAGACCACCTGTATCCCATAGGCCATCTTCACCTGAATCAGAAGGATCGTAGGTCGATCCACCCAGTTCAAAAACGGGGGGCATCACGGTGATATTAATCGAGAGATCTTCGTCATTAAGTGATTGTGCCGATGGCATAGCACCCGGATTCCCCGGAAGGTAGGGAATAAGGTCACTTGAAGAAAACGACGACGTCGAAGCCGTTGGATGGTCTGCCATAAAACTCTTCTGCGCGATATAAACAGACTTCAGTTGTTCACCTGCCGTCCTTGCTTTCCTCCACTCGCTCAGGGAGGAATACGAGTAGGTAATGATAGAGGCCAGGGCAAGCATGATTCCAATGACCATGGTGATTTCGATCAAGGTCAAACCGCGCTCACGGACTTGGTGGCTATCTGTTGGGTTGGAAGTCAAAGTAAAGGGCGTGTGGGATTGATTCGATTTACTGCATGCTTCTGTCAATGATTGTGGGTGTCGGACGCTTCTCAAATTCCTCTAGATCCGCGGAAAGCGTTTGCCAGAGACGAGCAGGCAGGCCAGATAGCGATAGAGCGACAATCACAGTAATCAGAATGAGCCATACGAGTTGCATTGTAAAGCTCCTGTTCGGGTTGTTGAATAGCTTGCTTGGGAGTCCCCCTCGGTCCTCAACACGTGAGGTGTAGGTGATGTTTTCCGCTTCCAGCAGAGTCGCTAATTCTGCGAGGACTTTATCGTTGTTTGCCGTCAAGCGGTAACGGTATCGGCTGCCGCTCTCCACCGATGTCTCTTCCTGAATAACCCGCTGAGGTAAGTTAGGCGGTAGAGAGTTGCAATAGACTTGAGTCACGTGGACATACTTGTTGGTGAGATAGCGGTCTAATGAAGTTTGTTGCATCAGCTTCGGAGGGAGATCACGTTTAGTGCTCAACGGTTAGAGCCCCTGGCCGTTCATCATCTTGGGGCCCATCAGGAAAATCGGAAGGAAAGCTCCAATGAAAACCATCGTGATCAGTAATGCGGCAGAAAAAAGGACGATGATATTAACCACCTGAGAGAATTCAAAAACAACCTGTTCAACCTCTTCCTCATACATGGTCGTGAGTAGTTTAAGTTGTTGATCCAATGAAGAGGAGCGTTCACCAATCGAGATGAGGTGAGCTACCTGAGGGTCACATGAGGTAAATTTTCGGATTGCCTCGGAGAAGGGAAGGCCAGTTTCGAGGTAGCGTTTCCCAGCCGTAAGGAGTTCATCGTGCATTGGCGTCCCTTTGAGAGATTTAGCTGATATTTCAACAGCCCTTGAAAGATTGACTCCGTTTGAATGAAGCATGTCCAGGGAACCTAGGAAAAGAAGCTGACGCATCCCCATGATGAGCTTTCGGAGCAGTCGCCACCGTGACATCATGAAAAAGATCACATTGGTGCGGACCTTTTCGATAAAGAGAAATGAAAACACACTCCCCAGCATTGAGCCGACGACGAGGACCCAAACTTTTTTGGTAATGTGACTAAGTTTGAAAAGGATTCCTGAAAGAGTATCCGGTTCCTGCCCAACCTCTCTGATCATTTTTTCAATCTGGGGGATAATGTTCAACTGAGCTGTGATGAACAACATAATGAGGGCGAAGATAATGATCGACGGCAGCAGGGTCGCCTTACGCATCTTGGCCTTGAAATCGGCTTCCTTTTTCAGACGCTTGGCAATTGAGTCGAATGCTTTGTCGAGATGGCCTGCGTCAGTGCCGGCCCGGATCAGTGAGACGAACTTGTCGTCGAAACGTTTCGTTTTCTCGAAAGCAGCATAAGCTGTCATTCCTGTTTCAATATGTTCGCGAACCTCCTGGAGGGTGGAGCAGACAATGGCCGATGGGTGACCGCTGGAGTAGTAGCCAAGTGCATCAGCAGTATTGATGTTGGCTTTCAACATTGAAGCCATGGCTCGGCATAGCTTGATGAGCTCCTTGAAAGGAAATTTCTTATTTTTTTCATCCCTGCTGAAGAGCGCCGACTTGCCGGAATCACCGTCCCCGCGATTAGCGGGTGCTGCCTTTTTGGCGACACGCTCGGCCAGTGCTGCTTGGGCCGCCGACTGAGATCTGGCATTGTCAGAGTTTTTCATAGGGCGGGAAGAGTTAGTCGGTCGCCGACATATCAATAATTTTGCGGAGCGCCTCTAGGTCGGAACGACCTTCCTTAACAATTCGGAGCCCGCTTTGCCGCAGTGACGGGAGGACGCCTTCTTTACGAACCGCAAGTTCGAGTTCGTAGGGACTGATGGCTCCTTTTGAAAGCTGATCAGACCACTCCGGAGTGATCGGAATAATTTCAAGGAGAGCAGTTCTTCCCAGATAGCCGCGACCTCCACATTCGCCGCATCCATCGTTATTGCGTTGGTAGACAAGCGTGTCACGCCATTCTTCGCCTAGGTTGAATTTTCGAATTTCTCTTTCGGTAAGACCGGTTTTTTTGATCTTACAGTAAGGGCAAAGCAGTTTGATCAGACGCTGAGCGCAGGCCGCTTTAAGGGTCTGCGCCACTTTCCATCGCTCGATTCCCAGTTGCTCGAAGCGTTCAATGATTTGAGAAGCGCGGGGACAGTGAATGGTTGTCAGCACCTTGTGGCCGGTAATAGCTGCTTCAATCGCAAGCTCGGCAGAATCAAGGTCACGAACTTCGCCCATGAGAATGATGTCTGGGTCGCTGCGCATGAAGCTGGCGATCATGGGATTGAATTCATCCGGTCTGATGTCGCAGTGAAGAACTCCCTGAATCTCGTCTTCAACGGGATTCTCAAGGGTCAGGATATTGTCCTCCGGTCTGTTTAATTCGCGGAGCATGGCATTCAACGTTGTTGATTTCCCTGATCCAGTCGGCCCCGACATCACAATGATGCCAGCAGGGATAGCCATCACTTTTTCGAGTTCAAAAAGGGTAGCCGATTCGAAAGCGAGCGAACCAACGCCAAGCTTGGCCTCGAAGTGACTTTTATCGAGAATACGCATGGTAACATGATAGCCTCGGTAGGTGCGGTGGCGTTCAAAACGCATATCGATCGAACGCCGAAGATAATTGACGGTGAAACGTCCCGAAATACCCGGGCGCTTCGCCCGTTCTTCCGGGGGGAGTCCCATTAAATTCAGAAGAAAAGCATCAATGCGATCCTTTAGCTTCATGGGAATCTCGTATTTATGGCCCATGTCCCCATCAATCCGGTAGCTGTAGTGAACACGTTCTTTGTCACATTTAATGTGAATATCTGAAGCGCGGTTCTTGACGCCGTCTGATACGATCTTTGCCACGAGTTGCGCCAGTGGCTCTTCGTGCTTTTCAGTCACGTTGAAATCAGTGATTTCGTCGTCACTATCTTCAACCTCTATGGCATCAAGGTCAGACTGAGAAGGACCAGTGGTTCGTGAGACGGTCTCAATTACCTGGGTGATTTCGGCAGCTGGCGCTAAAATCTTGGTGACTTCAAGGTCCGGGAATTGCTGGGAAAAGGTATCTTCACCGGTAGGGTCCCAGGGATTTGCGACAGCGATATAAACCTGTTCTGTATCTCGGTAGAGAGGCACGAACATACCACGGTTCAGAAGGGAGGGGTCGCTTTGTTCAAGCAGGTTGCGATCAACGAAGTCTTTAATTTTCAGAAAGACGGGCAGGGAAGTGATAGCTCCAACAGCGGCGAGAATACGATTACTGGTGCAAGTACGCGGGATATCTTCTCGTGACCTCTCTGCAAGAGATGGATCAAACTCAATCAGCTGATCGACTACAGCATCAGTGATTGTTTCATTGAGGGTGATGCCGATATTCAGATTCATGTACCGAAGTGCCTTTCACAGGTGTATTTCCATGCGGTCAGGTCTGTTGTGGTGGCAAAACTAAAAGGCCTGCGACCGCCCTCGGTTTCGATTTCGGCCGTGATGAGAGAGATCGCTAGCGTTGCTGTTAATGGATTGATTGAGGTAACGGTAAAGAAGTCATTGTTGCTGACTTGAATGATCGGACAACTGAGGAGCCGACAAATTTCTGAGATGACGGGAAATTCGTTGTAAAACTCGATCGGAGTTTCATTTTGGTGAGCGAAGGCGAGATGGGAGATCTTAATCTTTGAATGGGGAAGTAGGGCCCGGGTCAGTTCGAGTGTGATATCACGGGCATCGATGGTGTCCTTTTGCCACTCTTCAAGGACGAGGAAAGCAAGAGCATCTATGAATGGCTCACCTCGCTCTGTCGTTTCAATTTGTTGAAGATACCTTTGAGAAACCTTCGAAACCTCCTCAGGCGTTAACTTCCCAAGCTTCCCGAGTATCTGAAAGGTATTTTCTCCGTTTTGGGAGACTTGCGTCCGAAGGGTCTCTTGGACTGGGGTTCGGTTGGTTCCTTCACTGGCTGACATACGGCTTTCAGAATTCTCCATGGGAGGAGACTCGGACTTTCCAAGTGTTGCGGCATCTGGAGCAGGGGAGGCGGCAACAGCCTGTTTCATCCTTTAGCGGTTTCTCTTGTTCCCAAAAATCCCAAAGATTCCGGGTTTCTTCGGTTGCGGCTCGACAGGGCGCACCGTGACACTGGGTTTTCCTCTGAACTGAGGCTCACTCGTTGGCTCATGGGTTTTTCCGTGAACCGCATTCGTTTCCGGAAGATTATAGGGGTGCTCGGGATGAAGAAGATTTGATGGAGGATCGGGATTCAGGCGATCAAACAAATTATCTCTGGTAGTATTGAAATCGCTGCGGTGATTGTTCCCAGGGTTGAATCGGTCGGGATAGTCGTGGTTGCTGGGAAGGACGTGTAAGTCATGCGTCTCATGGGAAATCAGGTCATTTTGAGATCCGATATTCGGCTGATAAAGTCTGGGAGTGACGATGAAAACCAGACTGGTATGCTCTTTCTCGCGATCAGATGATTTGAAGAGAAGGCTCACTGCAGGGATGTCGCCGAGAAGGGGAACCTTATTGGTTCCGTCGCGCTCGACTTCTTCATAAAAGCCGCCGATAAGCAGTGAATGACCGTTCGGAACACGCGCCGTCGTTGTCACTGTCGATTCGTTCACACGAGGATAAGAATTCCCGTTGGCGCCCTGAATGAACTCGACGATTTGGGCTGAGCGGGGTCGCAGACTCATGCGAATTGTCCCGTCGGGAAGAATCGTTGGGGTGACAGAAACTGAGACACCAACTTCCCGGGTTGTGGAGGGGTCCCCGACCGGATCACTCGTGTCAATCGTGTATCGAACTTCTTCTGTGATGTTCTGACCTGCTGTTGTTTCACTGACGGTTGCTGTGATGATCGGAACACGGTCGATAATTGAGATTAAGCCTTCTTCATTGTCCTCGGTAATGAGTGTCGGGTTTGATTCCTGCTGGGCAAGATCCCCTGTATTGAGCGCGCGAACGACGGCCTGAAGCTGGACGGGAGTAAGGACCAAGCCGCCATCTGCTGCACCACCACCACCGCCAGAGCTAGGAGCACTGGAAGTATTCGTAACCATGTCGAGGGTCTGCCCGGTCGCACCTGTGGTCAGAATGCTCGACGCTTCGTAGAGTTCGGGAAGATTGAATAGCGAGTTGAGGCTGGTTGATGCTCCAATGCTTATGCCGGTGCCACCCAGGACTGAGGACCAGTCAACACCAATTTGGTTTCTAGATCCGCTTCTAACGCGAAGAATCCGGGTTTCAATCGCAACCTGCTGCCTTGGTTGATCGATCTCATCTAGAAAAAGGGCTAAAGCGTCGAGACGTCTCGAATTGTCCATCACAATCAACGTGTTTGTCTTGCTCTCGTATTCGATGATACCTGCCCCCGGGGTAAGAAAAGGCTGCAAAATCATCTTGATTTGCTCAATATCAGAAGGGCGCAGATATTTCAGGTGGTAGCGGAAAGGTTCGGTCGGCAACTGCGTGAGTTGAACGGAGTTCAACGCGTAGACTGTATTTCCTTTGGTGTGAATGGTAACGCCATACATCAGGGCGAGTTCTTCCATCTGTTTGATGGGGTCGTCGTCCATGAGTTGCCCCGTGACAATGAAAGAGGGTCCATCGAGTTCTGAGTTGTGAAAATATTGGTAATTCCCCAGCTGGCTAAGGTGCTGAAAAACGTCGTTAAGTTTGGCCTCACGAAGCCAGAAGCCGGAGGGATTTGCCTCGATAAGTGGTGCTGGCGTTTCGCCACTGACAACTGATTGATTCGACGCCGTTGTTGGTTCACCGGTCGCCATTTTGATCACGTTCCCTAACGCGTTGGATAATGTTGAAGTGTCGCCGGGCGATTCCTCGGCAGGATTCGCAGCCGGGACGACCTGGTTGCGGGAAGAATCCGCTTCCATCGCGGAAATAGGAGAATCGTCAACCGGGGTCGACTCTGGGGTTTCGGCCATCTCGCTGCGCTCGGGAAGTGGGTCACTACCTGCGACTGGCTTGAGGTCGGTAACACGAGCCGGTGAGTTGCCTCCTGACCCGTCAGCGGCGGGGTTGGGCGCTTCCGCGCCTTGATTGGTTTGCTCATTGCTGGGGGGCTCAGCGGTAGGAGCAGGAACGGAACCAAGAGAGGGGCGATCAATCCCGCGTAAGTCGTTCCGTGACTTTTCAGTCGAGTTTTCGGCGATCGGAAGGGTCGGCGAGCTTTGATTTTGTAGAAGGTTCAACGCAGCAAGTGAGATTAAACCGGCGATAGCCACGGTTCCAATTTCTTTGGTTCTCATGTCGTGTAGGTCTCAGATGGTGAAGAGCGTCTTTACCGAAAAAACAAAAATTATGGAAATTTTAACCTTTTTTCTTCTCAAATCCAGCAGTTTTTAATCGACGATAAACAGGTCGCTCATGGGTACGATTCCCTGGCTTGGCCTTGGTTCAGCCATATTGGTCATGCGCTCGAATTCCTTCGGCAGAGGGTTAAAATCGATGAAAGTAACTTCCTCAGTATCCATGTCTGTGAAGTAAAGGGATTGCCCTTTGATACCTTCGAACCGTAGTCGAATTGTCAGCCCCTCGAAGATCATTCCGAATTGGCTGCCGGGGAGTAAGGTTCGCGCTCCGATAACGACCATTTGTTTCTGAGGATAAGAACCAGTGATCGGAAGCGATTCGAGGGCCTTTTTAAGAGAAGAGCTGTTGAGGGGTTGGATTTGCTCTTCAACCTCATCATTCTGATCGGCAACCTCTGTGACAGGCAGTGGATTAGCCGGATCCATCAGCATACCAAAGGGATCGATGGCGCGGTCATTATCACGAATTTTAGAAAGAATAAAATTCGAACGACGCACCATATCGATATCCTGCGCCTGTTCTGACTCATCACCTTCCTCGGTGGTTGTTTCGTTAGGCGTGGGCGGGGGAAGAGGAAGGCCACTCCCAGCAGGAGGCATTTCCTGCGATTGCAGGGGAAAAATCAATCCTAGCACTGCGGCTGAAATGTAGGAGGGAACGTTTTTCATCGGAACTTGTTAGTCTGTGGCATTTTCCCAGCAAAGGTAGATGACTCGAAAATTAAGGTCTCCCTTCGCACCCTCGGTTGACCCGGGCATGGGTGTGATGTCGAGCGATTCCAACATCAAATGCGGCATCTCTTTTTCGAGTTCGGCCAAAAGCATCTGCATGGGTTTGAATCCACCCTCGAAACTCAACTGAATTCGTGAGTGGGGATTGTCAGAGGCTACTCCGAAGCCGCCTGCTCCAGGTGCTTGCCCCATACCGGTGCGGCGCAGGACAGAAGGTTCATACTGGTCGAGGATGTTATCCAGATTTTCAGTGAGTGACTGAATAAAATCAGCCTCGAGTTTGCTGCGCCAGTAGGCGATCTCCTCTCGTTTCTGACCCTGCGCCAGCGTCGTTTCCATGGCGTCGGCCTGAATACGCGCCATTTTGTATCGTTCATAATTGGAAACCTTTTCTGAGTGGGTTTGGCGGACTTTACCACGCCCGTAGAGGGTGGCGCCGATCATTGCACCAATTAGAAGGAAAGGGATAACGATTCCAAAAACTGCTATGGCTTGTTGGTGGTGAGAAGACTTCATTGAGCAAGGGCCTTTGTACTCATCGCAAGCTCATCATTCTCATCGAGCGATTGAGTCAGGCTGAGGTCGAAAGTGGTTCGAAAATTGCGGGCCACCCTGGCAGGATATTGATTTGAGGGGGGCATTGATCCCTGTCGCTGGGTCAACAGGACTTCGAGGTCTCGAGTGGTCGTTCCAACCGCGAGGTAAGGCGCCTCGTTGCTCTCGGCAATTTGATTGAGAATGCCGGCTACTCGCGTCTTGGAGCCGAGTGTAGGAAGTTGTCGTGCCGCCTCGAGATTGGCCCAACCTCCAACCTTCCACACTCGTGAGATCCCGACGGTTTTCTTTTCTTTGCTGGTGCCGTTAACGTCGGCCCGGTAAGACGCTGAAGTTAGAATCACGCCACCTTCTTCGGGGAAGAGATTTAGCAACGCTTCCATGGCTAACCAACCTTCGGAACGCTTTGTGAGCAGTTTGTCCCAGTGCTCCCACTCTTTGCGTTCTTTCGAGAGTTTCATTTGCAGCAGTTCCATTTCACTGGCCGCTGTCGGGGCAACCTTCCAAGCCTCTGAGCGCCTTTTTGAAATAAAATCACTACCAGTCCATCCCACAAAAGCGATGAGGGCTAGCATGGCCACCTTCTGCGCAAGACCTGCCCACTTGAGCAACTTCAAATCACCTCGCGAAGGCATCCTGCTTGCCTCCATCTGAGAGGGGCTGTAGAAATCTTGAACAGCCCATTTAGAAGTGAGCTCAGAGACAAAGGAGTCGCCCACGACTCCGTTTTTTTCCGTTGCTACAGCAAACTCAAAACATTTTCCAGGGATGCCATCGACTAATTTCAGATCGCAGGCGTCGATGCATTGGTAGGTTGTCTCTGGATTCGACGCGAGATAGTGCGAGAGGAGCTCAGCCAACTCATTTTCAGACACTCCGGTTGCCGAGAGAAGTATGATTTCGGGAGATTTTAGATTGAGAAGCGCAGCCGTATTCGTGAGGGACTCAGAAACTTCGGAAGGTGAAAGAAGATGGCTTGAACGGTGCATCAAAGCCCTGACGATCCGCACTTCGCCGAGAGCTCCCGTCGCCCCGAGCAGAGTGAAGTTTTCAAACTGAATGAGTGTCAAAGTTTCTTTAAGCGAGCTGCTTTCTGGAAGGATGAAAGGGACTCCTGCGAAGGCTTCCAGAGCCGCAGAGCGCGCTTCCACGATGACCGGGACGTTGCGTGATTCACCGTATTTTTGAAATTCACGCACAATCATCATCGATTCCGACGAGACTTTGGCAGCCAGCGACATTCGATCGCTTTCCTTCACCCCCAGAAGCGGAATGAGGCGCCACTTGCCCTCCTCTGATTGTAAGGAATCATCGCCCAAGGCGATATCAGGAGCCGAAATTACTAGTTCGTTCAGACTGTCAAAATCCGCGTCTGCTGCGAATTCCGGGTCAAGATCCCGGGTTCGTAAACCATCAGCCAAGTGAATCGTGATACCCAAAGATTTGGGCTTGATTCCGTAGTCGCGAGAGGAAAGGATTTTCTTTAGGATGGCGTGAAGATCGCTCTGAGTTTGGTCGTCCAACGCAGGAGATTCGTTGGTGTCTGCGTTATCGAAAGAAATGTCAGGAAGTTCAGGGCCTTCCCACCACTCACCGGAAATACGATTGTGAATGGCGCTTCTGATGGAATGCGTGCTAATTGAGAGGTGCCACTGGAGGGTGATCTCAGTGGACCGCCGATACCAATCAGGGTTGCTCGCCCGACTCGTGCTTTTGAGAATGCGCTTAGCTTGCTTGTAAACCTGGAGAGGTGATGCGGTTGTTTCTAGAAGTTCCATTCGTCTGTTTTACCGAGAGAAAATCGCTCCGTGGCGCCCGATTGGTCAGTTAGGCAATTTTCTTACTAAGATATCAGAGGGGGGATTCCAGCTTCCTTTGAATTCCTCAGTTTCATGATTGTATGGGCTCTATTTTCTGTTATTGACCCTCGAATTGTTGCCAGTTATGGGGCGCATGGTGTTTAGCGGATCGCTTTGTCAGGGACGAATAGAAGTTCATCCTCCTCCTCATCGTTCATACGGTTCATCTGGAAGGCCTGGTGTGAAATCTTGCCACTGTTGAGCAAGTTTCTCAGATTGGAATCCCACTGGATATTACCACTCTGACGGATCGCATCTTCGAGTGAGTTGGCAGCGCCGTCGTAGGCGGCAATACCGGAGCGCACCGCCGAACTGTTGTTTTGTAGAAACTCGTAGTTAAGAACCCGCCCGTCTTCAGTTGGAATCAGTCCCTGGGATAAGATAAACATCAAGATCTCAGAGAGGCGACTGAGCAGAGAGGGGTGTTGTTCCTGGGGGAAGAATTCCAAAATACGACTCAACGTCTTAACAGCGCCATTGGTGTGTAAGGTCGAGATAACAACGTGACCGGTTTGGGCCGCTTCGATAGCGGTTTCCATGGTTTCCCTATCCCGGATTTCCCCAAGTAGAATCACATGCGGTGCTTTACGGAGCGCGTCCTTCAGCCCCTGTTGGTAGGTTTCGACGTGCTTGCCGACTTCCTGCTGTGTCACGAACCCTGGAGCGGGCAGTGGCGGTGTATCCGAATTTTCAGTCGTGACAAAGCGTGAATAGCGATATTCGATCGGATCTTCAACTGTTACAATATGGCGAGGATAATGCTGACGAAGCCAGTCAAGAATGGCTGCCAGGGTGGTTGATTTACCGGAGTTCGTTTGGCCGGTGACGAGGCCAAATCCTTGGCGACGTTTCATGAATTCCTGAAGAGCACGAACGGTATCGGGTGCGATACCAAGGCTTCCCAAGTCGTTGATTTCATCCTTAAGAAGGCGGCAGGTGATACCGGGACCGTTGGAACTCAAATGAGTTTGGACGCGCATTCGTCCGAGCACCCGACCGTCGGGCAAGGAGAAGCCGTCACAGCTGAAATCAACAACCTTGTCATTGAGTAAGCGATCTTCAATATTGATTCGAGTTTGCGGTTGAGAAACGTCGCTGGAAAAATCCTCTTTCTCCTGCCGAGCATAGAGAAATCTGAACACATCCATCACCAAGGAAGGAGTCATTTCTCCCAGGGCCGTGACGATCTCAAGTCCTTTTTGAGTGTGGCAATAGATGAGCGAACCACTTCGGATCTGAATGTCCGAAATATCACTACTCCCAATTGCCGCGAAAATCGCTGACATGACCTCCTCGGCCTGGCTATGTTCTTGTTGCGACTCCATCAATTAACTCACCGACCATGTATTAATTTACCTACTATGTATTACTTTACCAATTATATATTATTCTGAAATATCGGCCAAGAGGCGGCAGGTTTTTATAAAAACCATAATTTAAAAGTAAATTCGTAATATTTTTCAAGCTGAAAATTTTTGTTGTTCCAAAAAAATAATGAAAGGCTAGTTATTCTGAATTCTTCACAGGTCATTCTGGAACTGAAAACCGTCGCAAAGTCTGCGATTGTTCTTGCCGCTTTGGGCCAGAGCGGCTCGGGAAGGTTTGTGCGTTGGATTGAAAAGGAACCAAAAGACTATATCGCCTTCTGATTGTTTGCTTTTTCAATCAGATGACGAGTGCTTCGTGTGCAAGGTAGGAGAGCCAGGTCAAACTAGTTTTTAGGCAGCGAATCAGATTAAGGGAGCAAGCTGGGGGATGCCCCAAACCGGGCGGTTAGTTGGCTCGCTCCGAGATCATATGATCGGGCAGGCAGTGCTTAGTGGCAGTGTGCGTGTCTCTGAAAAAGACTGAAAGGTTCTTTCTTGGGACTTAGCGCGAGCCCGGTGGTCACTTTCCTTCGCGGTAAAGTGGGTAGGAGATGCCAATGGTGATTAAAGCGATGGCTCCCAGATAGAGGGCGATCAGGGCAAATTCAGCGGTTGGTATTGCCCCAAGTTTGAAAACCAGCCGCGAAGTCAAATCAGAGAGATGGTAATGTGGAGAAGCCACATAAAGAAGGTTGAGGATAAAACTATTGTTGTCCGCGATGAAAACTTCAAGGTGGCCGATTCCGAACAGGCCGTAAAGAGCAAGACTTATCGAGACTGCGTAGGCTGCTGCACCATTAATCCGCGTTCCGAGTGCGATGGCAAGACCAAGTAAGGGAGCCACCACCAGCAGGAATAGGGAAAGATACTGAAGATTTGTCGTGACCCAGTGCTGAGCTTCAATCGGATTGCTCGGCATGGCAGTGAACGTACTAATGGTGAATGTAATGACGGCCAATCCTGAAAAAACGGTAAAGCAGGCAAGCCAGATTTGTGCTATCTGCTGGTGCTTCTTAAGACCGACCGCTTTGAAATATTCGAGAATTCCATCAGAAGACCAGCGGTCGCCTATTGTCGCCCCTTGAAAGAGTAACCAGCCCAGTGCCGTGACCCACAGCAACACCCAGGCGGCCTGGGCCCTCGCCGGTTCAAGAAGGGAAGGCTTAGTTTCCCATGGCGTCATCAGCGGGAGTGCGAATGGGAATACAATCAGAATGAAAGCGAATATGACAAAAGTCTTTCGAGCGAGGAGAGATGCGAGAGTAAGCTTGTAGAGTCCCATCAGATCAAAAAGCTGGAAAAGGCAGGTCAGTTCAGAGACGGGCGTGTTTTTCTCCAGTCGAGAGCGCCATCAACTGCGACCTGTTTGAGTTCGCCGTCGCAGATAATCAAAGCACTGTCAGCCTCAAGAGTCGGCTCGTCTGGGTGGATGCAGATAAGTCGAATAATACGGTCCTGATTTTCGCGCCACACGGCGTTGAGACGTTCTCGCGCGGCGAAGTCGAGACCGGAAAATGGCTCGTCGAGTAGCAATATCTGCGGGCCGTTTTTGTAAGCACTGGCTTCGGCCACAATAAGACTGGCCTTTTGTCGGTTTCCCTTCGATAGCTGGCCGCAGGGCTTCTCCAAGTCGAGCTCGATTCTCTCGGCCATCTCTTCTGCAAACTGGCATTGCTCCCGGTTGAGGAGAGCTCTGAAGAGTTGGCGCGGTTTTAACTCTGAATCGAAGCGAAGATCTTCATCCACAAATTGAACCCCGCCAATGCATTCTGCGTGTCCGTCGATAGCAGGAATGATTTGAGCAATGGTTTTTAGAAGCGTTGTTTTACCTCGTCCATTTCGAGCAAGAAGGAGATGTCGACCAGCGCCCAGTCGAATATCCTTTTTTGCAGTAGCTAGCCTCGTTTCCTTGGACCTTGGAAGCGTTCGGCCGGGATAGCCGATAGTTAGTCCTTCGGGAAGGGAGATAGCGGGTTTGCTCTCCATCGATTTCATGTTTGAGCCGCGAGTCGGCAATTAATTCGATTAAAACTTAATCTAGAAAATAGTTTAATCATCTTAATCTTTGCGGAGACTAGTGTAAAAAGCCAGGGTGTCGGCTTTCGGTTTTTTCCCAAGAGAAACCTGTTCGGACTGAATCACAGGCCTGCTATCAGCGCTGAAGAGCCAAAGATAAATAAGAATTCCAGCTCGTGGATGGGATGGTGATCAGTGAATCTCTTCGATGGTGATCAACCAATTCATTAAGTGAATCGGTGGAAGCTCTGCCGGCGACCGCAGGTCAACGAGTTCCGCCTCCATCATGTCCGAGTCGACCCGATTGTCATCGGCTCCAATGAGTTCCAATGGATTGAAGGTGTCGGAAGAACTGATCTTGAGGCTGTTGACTTGGCCCTTGAGATTGACCGGAGTATCGATCATTGATATTTCTCCGAAACGCTTTTCAGGAGCGAAGATTGAGAGGGGAGGGTAGTATTCTGCGCCCTCTGGGAGATTTGAGTTGGCAGGGGGAGAGGCTGCGACGTCGTTGAGAGACTCAGCGATGTATAGTCGCATATCGGTCAAAATCGAAAACCCAGTGGTGAAAGCGGTGAGATCTTTCCCTCCACGAAGCGTTACTGCAAGGTCAGTTTCGAGCGAAGGAATGCTGGGGGCGATAACGGTGGATTCTTCCGAATTTGGATAGAGATAAAGCGAATTGTTCACCTCCACATCGGCGGCATTTGGGATGGTATCAAGAAAATCCGCTATTCGGTCTGCATTCACTACGAGAACATTACGACCATTTTCAAGGGTGTCAGTCTGGAACGGGAAAAGCGTGCCCCCTGCTTCAATTTCGGAAGGCCAGTTAACCCCTCGCGTGTAGTCGATGTATTCGCGCGTGCCAGCGCTGTTCGTGTAGTGAAAACGGAACGAAACCGGAACTTGGTCGTCGACATCGAACATTTCTCGGATTTCAACGCGCATTCGGGCCTGTTCTGCTCCGCGGCTGTATTCGTTCCAACCGGTTGGAGAAATTCGCTCATTGTCAGGGCCATCCCCGGCGAGTTTCAGGAATTCCGTGCCTGGATTAATCGGAATAAATGCCACTTTTCCAACATTGCCTGCTACAGAGGCGCTGTAGAAGTCGCTTGATGACTGGATCGCCCGGGCTTCACGATTACCCAGGGCGTCAAAAGCAGCATCCAAAGTGTCTCCACCGACTGAGGTCGAATCACTTAGAGAGAGTGACCTTCGTGCCGAAATAGAACCGTCGGAGAGAGCGACACTTCCTTGTGTTTGAATGGAATCGCCGTAGAGCCCACCCTGAAGAGTCACGTTTTCCCAATCGGCACCGTCTGAAAATTGCCCGACGGCCATGGAGGTAGAAGCTGAAAGTGGCAGTTGCGATGGCACTTCGTAGATGGAGAGAACGTAGCGTTTAGTGATGGCGGGAATGCCGGTTAACTCGCTGTTGTGTTCTCCAAAGGTGATCGCGAATGTCCACCAGTTGCGCTTTGCGACAAAGTTCTCTCCGGGGCGCTTATAGCCAAATCGTATATCAGGATACTCGTAAAGATTGTAAAGAGGAAAGCTGTCTGTGTTTGCTTTTAAACCCTTGTAGTATCTGGGGTGGAAAGAATTGTAGTTGTAGACATGAAGTTTATCGAAGGTGATGAGAGGGTACTCTTTATCGAGAAGGTAGACGTCGTAGTCGCAGCGAAGCGGTGCTGGAATACCGTCTTTGAGTTGGTTATTGATCAGCATCTGGTATTCGTACCAGTTGCCCCCGTTCACTAGATTGCCGGTTGAACCATCCCAAGTCTCACTTTCGGCGGCACCGGCAAAGTCGGTCATCGATTCGAAGGTGGTATCACCCGTGTTGGCGCCGACCGCGTCACTCAGTGCGAGGCTTGAGATAATGATAGGATCAGCCGCTTGTTCCGCATTAGCAAGAATGAGCGTCTCTTCAAATATCCTTTCCCAGGTGTAATCGGCTGCATTGTCAGACGATCCTTGTTGCATTGCTCCGATTGCTTTGTTGGGGACGATATGCAGCAGGGCACTGAGGACGGCCTCCTCTTTCTGAGAATAGTCTTGCTTTATTTGAGCTCCCACCTGCGATTCGAGGCTGTTAATACTGCCCACGAGAGAGTAGGTCATCAGCGAAATAAAGATCAGAGCCACTGCGGCGACGACAGCGACAGTGGCATAACCTTGATTTCGATGGCGGCTGGAAGGGGGGGCTTGCGTATACATCACTCTGGATTCCCCGCATAGGTGATTTCGTCTCCCTTGCTGCCAGTTAAGGTCACCAGGAGAATACCTGTGGTATTGTCGAAATCGACGTTGTCAGGTCTGGAAGAAATAGTCCAACTCGGTTCGGAGGGCCATGAATTGGTATTTCTGTTTTTGTAATAAAAATTGAGTTGTTTCCTGCCATCAAAGGTTTCAAAAGAAACGATTGCCTGATCGTAGGTCCCGTCAGGGTTCCGAAATCTGAGTTTGATCGCCCTTCCGTCACTACGGACCGCGCCAGTTTCGCTCTGGGCATCGGAAAGGTTTGTGTAGATACGGTAGCTGTCTGATTTGTTAATGATGTTGTTCAGCAAAGTGTTGAGTTGCGGGGCTTCGTCTCGAAGGAATCTAAAATCCGCAAGTGTTTGATTGAATGAGATCTGTTGCTGCATCATTCCCACAATCGCAAACACGATTCCCATGGCCATGGCCAGGGCCATCGTCATCTCGATAAGGGTAAAGCCACTTTTGCTTGTTTGTTTTCTTTTCTGCCTCATCGGATTCGCAAGGCAGTTCGGGTTTTAACGTATTCCCTTTGGCCAATGGTGTAGACCAGCAGGGACTGAAGTTTCCAAGCTTCGGTTCCGCCCGGATTGGTGGACGCGGTAGCGACACCGCCCGCAGTGGTGAGATTATTGGGGTCCGGGATTCGCGTCCGGTGTAACGTGGCCAAGACAGGTGTCCCGCCAGGTAGTTTGCCGATTTCGACAGGAGATGTGGTCACGTTAGGATGGAGTGCCCATAGCGATCCTTCTCCGGTAACATCGTCGAACGGGATTCGGGAAGCAAGAGCGGTCTCTCGCGTCAAGTAGGCATCACTCATGGACTGCTTTACCGTCCATGCCTGGCTGGAGGTCGTGTTGACCGCGGCCTTCAGGGTTAAAACAGCCACGGTAACTAGCGTCCCGTAAGCGATTGCCACCTCTATCAGCACTGAAGCGCGCTGGCGCACGCTAGTGTGCTGTGCCCGGTGCTTCATGTGAGTGAAGTTCTGAAGTTCGAGAGAGCCGCTTTCTATTCTACACTCGTAACCGCTCCATTAAGGTGGATCGTTCGCGCGACTTCGAAAGTTCGATAAGAGAGTCGGTCTGCCCCAAAAGGGGTGACCGTGATGATTTCAAGGGTGTAAGTGCCATCCTCTTTGATGACGCTGTCCCAATCTGCCAAAACCACGGTTTCGTCTCTGGGGATTGTTCCATCAATTAAAATTGAGGACCCGGGAACGATATCCCCCTCGGTTCCGAGAACCGGTTCACCAGGATAAACCTGCGCATAAGTCCACGAATCCGGGTAGAGATCGACCAAGGCAACGGAAACTTCTGGCGCAATACCTTTAATGACGGTGTTATTTGTAATCCCAGAGATGGTGCTCTCCGCAATAGGCCATACTTGGATAAATGCGGAATCAAGTTGTGACTCCGGCGCCTGATAGTCAGCCAGCGAGAAGACAGAGAAACGCTCTTCGCCGCGAATCTTGGTTCGGTCGGCTCCTGGAACAGATGACAAATCGTATTCCAAGTTATGAGTGCCGTTGTCTTGAAGGGAGCCTTGCGTCAACAGGGTTGCTAGGCTGCGGTCAATATTGTTACCTGTGCCACCAGGTCCATATGACTGGACGTGGCGAATCAATTTAACGGAGCTGGCGGCCTCGGTGGCATTGGGATCATCACTCATTCCGGAGGTCAGGATACTCACGGAAAAAGGGCGGTCTGCTCTCGTTCTTGGGATCACGGTGTAGGGGTCTTCGGAGGTAATAGTCACCTCAGCTACCGGGATGTAGGAGTTGACGTAAGTCGTGTCGATTAGGTAATCGGCCAGCGGATCTGACTTGATGGCCCAGAGTTCAAAGCGGGCTCCGAAGGGATTAATGGCGAGAGGGGATTGCTGGGAGCCCTCTTGCGGAACTGAAACGTCCCAGTCAAGATCATTGGTAGCATCGCCATCGCCATCCATTTGGATCTGATGGACGAAAAAAGTGTAATCGTCCGCCTGTGTTGGGATGACGAGTCCGAAGGTGGCGAAGATGGCTAAATAAAACCGGACATTGAGATTCATTTGAGTGGTGGTGTTGGGGTTTTACTATTGTCAGGTGATTCGGCTGCCTCGGCAGGATCGACGTAGGGTCGAACTGCGATGGGACCTCCTTTAAAGGTGGCAACAACAACCGTGGTGCTCTCTTTGATGGACTCAAGCTTTGCCTCGCTTAAAGGTTTGAATCCAAAGGCCTCGTCTCGAGTTACCTCGAGCGGGCGAATCCAGCCGCGATTGGCTGCATAAAAGTCCTGCCAGCTTTTTACCTCGACCTTACCGTTGACGCCAAAACGGTTTTCGAGGTGTTCGGGCACGTGCAACACGGCCCGCTTGGGAACCAGGGTGAGTTGCCCGCGGAAACACAGAATGGATGAGGAGTCTAGAAGGCTTCTCTTGTGTTGAGCCGATGCGGGATCTTTCTCGACCTCACCAATGGCCGGCCCGGAATTCTTGATAGGGTCGGACTGTCGAGCCATACGAAGCTGGCTACTCAACTCATCGTGACTGGCAGCATCCCGCATTTCTCCATCATAGCGGGGCGCTGCGTTTGCCGCTGAAACGGCAAACGTCAACACCAATGTGAGGGAGAAACACCGGGATTTCATGACTTCAGGGCCGAAAAGATTCGACGTTACCCTTATCTTCTGCGACGACCGCGCTTTCTTTTCTTCCTCCGGTCCTCAGTCTCAGCGCTGCTGTCACCATCATTGTCTGATGACGCTTCTGATTCCGAAGAACCGTCATCCCCTGAATCAGAGGATTCCGAGCCGTCCGAACTTTCTTCAGCCACCTGGTCATAGAACGTCACCAACAAGGCCATGTCCTGCAGATCGAAGCCGGAATGATTGGGGTCGGTGTGGGTCAGCTCCATCAGGTAGAGGACATCCCGGGGGCCGATCTTGATTTTACCGTCTTCGTCGAGATAAGGACGGATAAATGTCTCGATCGTTGGAGCATAATGCATTGGGGTCGTCGTCGGAGGCGTATCCCCGTTTCTTAATGCAACCACATTACCATTGCTGTTTGTCGTGCTGAACCAAGGGCCCCACGAGTAATTGTAGTAGTAACGTGAACCGAAATTGACTTCCTCACCCTCCTCGACCGTCCGGGTGTAAACGATTTCATTAGGATTAACATCGTTATTAGTCCCGTAAAAAATCGGGCTGTAACCAGAACCGTTCACATTGATTTGACACTCGGTGGGAACGAATATGAAACCGGGGCTGTAGTAGGTGCTGGCGGTTACACCAGCTCCCAGAATTCGCACGTCCATGATGACATCTCGCTTCGGCACCAGTGTTCCAGGCCCTTCAATGTCAACGATGTCATCGACTGCTTCGGGAACTGTGACACTCCAAGTTAAGGTTGGATGGGTGCCTGTTTGAACGATGGTTGGGTAGGCGCTGAGAGATCCGACAGGAATTTGGGGGGATTGTTCCTGCGATCGTAGCGTGCCTGACGAAACCAATATGGCCAGTGCTGTGGCGGTTAGTGAGTGGGTGCACTTCATGGTTCTCTGCTCTAGTTGGGGTTTGGATCAGTAGTGGTGTTTTAGGTCAGTAGTGGTGACTTAGAACGTGTTTCGGGGAAAAAAGTAGCAAGTGGAACAAAAGGCCTAGTTATATTACGATTGAGGAAATGACCTTATGAGAGATTATTTGCTTTTTTTTTGAGGGCGGAAAAAACCTTTTTTTATGCGGCGTCAGCTTCGCCGTAAAAACGACAACATAATTTTAAGACCACAGAAAGAAAAAAATCAAATATAAAAACCATAAAAATCATAAAAAAGTGAATTTTGCCTCTAAATTCGCCGGTTTGGTGAACCAAAAGGGGGAGCCCAAAGGGGGCGTGCAGTGGGATTATCTTTTCAGTCAGGACCGCGATGTAGACAGCACGAGACAACGGACCCCGAGGCAGAGGATCGGATCCGCAGCGGCCTCACGCAGGCATGGTAGAGGTGTATGAGCGAATTCGAGGCGCCAAGAACAACGCCTGAGAAAGGTGGGGGTGTTCCCCGATTTCGCTTAACTCGTCTAGCTGGTTGCAGAACTATGAGGGAATCAAGGCAGGAAGACAGTCCAGTTCCAGCCTGTCGGTTAGAAAGGGGGGAGGTTGCCTCGTTCTGCCGTTCAAGCTTAATTCACGTTTGTGAAAACAGCCTGAACGTCTTCGTCGTCTTCGAGTTTATCGAGGAGTTCTTCGATTTCACTCATTTGTTCTTCAGTATAATTCTGAGGGTTGTTGGGAATGCGCTGCGGGCTCGCTTTCTTAATTTCGATCCCCAATTCCTCAACCGATGAAGAAAGTTTTCCAAAATCAGAAAAATCGGCGTAGGCGTAGGCCATTCCTTCATTGACCTCAAGTTCTTCAAGGCCGGCGTCCATCAGGGTGAGTTCTACATCTTCCATATCCAGCTCCTCGGTGACTTGGAACTCTACCACGGCCTTGCGATCGAACATGAATTCAAGAGCCCCGCTGTTCAGTAACTGGCCTCCAGTTTTGTTGAAATAAGTCTTAATATTGGCCACAGAGCGGTTCGTATTATCGGTGGCGCACTCCACAAAGATCATAACGCCGTGAGGGCCCTTGCCCTCATAGTTGACCTCCTTGATGTCGGCGGCATCTTTACCTTCGGCGCGCTTAATCGCAGAAGCGATGTTGTCCTTGGGCATGTTCTCCGACTTTGCATTCTGGATCGCAAGTCGAAGCTTGGGATTGTTTTCGGGGTCCCCGCCGCCGTCCTTGGCCGCCATGGTGATGGCTTTGGCAAGTTTCGGAAACACCTTGGACATCTTGTCCCAGCGTTTTTCCTTCGCGGCGCGACGATATTCGAATGCTCTTCCCATAGATGACGGAAGTTTGTCCGGAGTGACGCTTTTGGCAACCCGGATTTGAGATGGGGAGAGGGTGATACCGTGGCTTCCCCACTCCTTGAGAGGAGCCCGCCCTCTACAGATCGGGCACGGGCAGCGATAAAGTTCCAGACCAGCAAAGATATCAAGTATTTTCCCCAATCTCAGGAAACCACGCTACGAGGAGACTGCCTACGAATTGCGCGGGGCGGTTTTGCCATTTTGACGAAAGCTTCGAGGTAGTTAAAGGGCCTCGGCACAGCGCATTCCGTCCAGGGCTGCGCTGACTATTCCGCCTGCGAAGCCGGCACCTTCGCCGCAAGGGAACAGTCTTGCGAGTTCTGGATGCTGGAGCGTGTCAGGGTCACGGGGGATTCGAACCGGTGAACTCGTGCGCGTTTCGAACCCGATGAGATTGGCTTCTTCAGTGATGTATCCATTCATCCGTTTGCCAAAGAGAGAGAGACCTTCTTTCATCCGGTCAACGATGAACGCCGGCATGATCTCATCGAGTCGGGCGCTTTTTAGGCCGGGTTTGTAGCTTGTCTCGGGTAACTGACCGGAGCCGCGCTGCTTAAGAAAGTCGACGACTCGCTGAGCGGGCGCGACCTGGCCTCCACCTCCTGATTCCTTGGCCGCTTGTTCGAGGTGCTTTTGAAAAGCGATGCCGGCCAGGACGCCGTGTTCACCGACGAAATCTTCGACGTCCTCAGGTTCTACCGTGACAACCATGCCGCTGTTGGCAAAAGGGGAGTCGCGCTTGGAAAGGCTCATGCCGTTGACGACGACTTCGTCATTCTCTGTCGCGGCAGGGACTATGAAGCCACCGGGGCACATGCAAAAGGAATGGACTCCGCGCCCGCGAACCTTCGTTGCGAGGCTGTAGCTGGCGGCGGGGAGCAAAAGGGGGCGCTCGTGTCCGCGTTCATAGTGATACTGGAGGCTGTCGATGAGTGGTTGTGGATGCTCAATTCGAACTCCGACGGCGAAAGGCTTTTGTTCGAGGAGAATCTGATGCCGGTGGAGGAGCCGATAGATATCCCGGGCGGAGTGACCAGTGGCGAGAATAACGGCGTCCGCGGGGAGCTCTTCATTCTGGTTTATCACGACCCCTTTGATGGCTCCGTCCGCATGGATGAGGTCGGTGACTTTAGCTCCGAAACGCACCTCTCCTCCGGCTCCATTGATCGACTCCCGGATAGCCTTGACCACATTGGGTAGCAGGTTGGATCCAATGTGAGGATGTGAATCAATGAGGATGCGTGGTGGAGCGCCATGAGCCACCAGTGTTTCGTAAACTGTCCTGACCGGACCACGTTTCGTGGCACGGGTGTAGAGCTTGCCGTCAGAGAATGTGCCGGCGCCCCCTTCACCAAAACAATAGTTGGAATCCTCAATCACCTTCCCGTGTCGAAGGATCGGCGCAAGATCATAGCGGCGGGCTGAGGCATCTTTGCCTCGTTCTAAAACGATAGGACGCCATCCTCTTTTGATGGCTGTCAGCGCAGCGAAGAGACCGGCCGGACCGCTGCCAACGATGATGACAGTTTTGGCTGAGGAGGGAACGGTGGGGAGATGTATCTCCACCGGAGCTTCGGGGGGCAGTTCGGTATCAATACCCACTTCGAAGCGCAGCTGGATCTTGATGTCCTTGCGCCGGGCATCAATCGAATGCTTCCGAAGGCGCAACTCCTTAATTCGGGCCGGCGGAATCTTCAGTTTCCGGGCGACAGCCTTTCTCTGGGCGTCATCGTCCTCAGACCGCTCCAGCGGGAGTATCACATCGACCATGGTGGGGCCGTGTTCCGCCGGAATTGTCATCGTCCTGGATCAGGCGTTCTCGCCGTTGAAAAGAAAGCCGGTGAGCGGGCTTGTCGCGTTGGCTTTGGTCGAAATTTCGTGAATGCCTCCGGCTTCATAGGCAATGCGTCCGGCTTCGACCGCCATTTTGAAAGCCTTGGCGATAGCGACAGGATCTTTGGCAATAGCGATGGCGGTATTCACCAGAACGGCGTCGGCACCCATCTCGAGAGCTTCCGCCGCGTGACTGGGGCGGCCAATGCCGGCATCAACGACAACAGGCACGGTGGCCTGATTGATAATGATCTCGACCTGGCGGCGGGTATCAATTCCCTGGTTGGAGCCGATCGGAGCTCCGAGAGGCATGACGGTGGCCGTGCCGACGTCCTGCAGGCGCTTGGCCAGCACCGGGTCCGCGTTGATGTAGGGAAGGACGGTGAAACCTTCCTTCACAAGCACTTCGGCTGCTTTTAAGGTTTCAATGGGATCAGGCAGGAGATAAGTGGGATCCGGGTGGATTTCCAGTTTCACCCATTTTGGAAGGCCGGCAGAAACGGCAAGCCGGGCGAGGCGGACAGCCTCCTCGGCATTCATTGCTCCGGATGTGTTGGGGAGGAGCAGGTATTTCTCTGGATCAATGTAATCGAGAATATTCGCGTAGGGGTCCTTTTCGCCGGTCAGGTCGGCGCGACGAAGCGCGACGGTCACGATCTCCGTTCCTGATGCCGCAAGGGCGTCGCGCATGGCTTCGTTGGAGGAAAACTTTCCCGTCCCGGTCATGAGGCGGGACTGAAAGGTGCGATTGGCGATGGTGAGAGGTTCCGGCACGGCGCTGAAAAGATTGGTTTTCAGGGTGCACCTTACGGACACCCTTCAATTACTCCACAAAAAAACCTCCCCGATCTGTCGGAAATGCTTTCGAATTGAAACCCGCTACAACACACGCATACAACAACAATCAGGGAATGAAACTTCAGGCCGAGCACCCAAAATTCACATGGCGGGATCGCAGTCGATCAATGCCGGTTGTTGATATTGATTTTGAAATTTAGTTGGGGAAACCCACCAGAGTTTGCAAGCTCGCAGCAGAATTGGCCGAGAGGGAGTTTAAATCGTCGATTGCGCCCTCGACTTGGGGGTGTGTTTTGAGTCGGTTATACGCTGAGGAATTTCTGAAGAGAAGTCCATACAGAGAGACCTGCGAGGATCACAATGGCGATGACGCTGACCCAAAATCCGATGTCATAGCCGAGGTTGGGTGCCAGAGATTCCGGAAGTCGCCGATAACGGAAATGTATCGCTCCGACGAGGACGATGAGAAGAATGCCAGAAGTGATGGCACCGCCGACAAGAACCATCCAGACGGGGTCTTCAAATTTAAAGAAGAGAATAGCCCAGAGGACGGGGAAAAAGAAGGAAAGTATCCCGATGGCGCGGCTGCGGGCTTTGGGATCTTGAAAATCGATCCAGCCTACCGCCCCGAAAGCATCGGAGAACAGCCGGCTCCAGGCGGCCAGAGCGGAGAAGAGAGTGGAGAAGAGGACGAAGAATGCGCCAATAAGGAAGGCCATTTCAGCCCAACCACCCAGGGAATCGGTGTACATCCTCGAGAGCGTCTTAACCGTATCCATGCCCTCGGGTTCGAGTCCCTGAGAGTGGAGAATAGCGGCGCCAAGAATGTAGAATGCGAGGGTCATGAAGGTATAGACCAGCATGGAAAGGAACGCGTCCCAATACATGACCTTGATCCAGCCCCTGGCACGACGGTTCCACTCAGGAGTGTCCTTGTAAGGGCCGGTTTTAGACGCATAGCCCTTCTCCAGCAGCCAGTAGTTGTAGGCCATGACTTCATCTCCGCCTACACCGGTGATTCCAAACGCCGAGATAGCGACTCCAATCAGGGCGATCGGAATTCCATTCCAGAATGACAGACCTTCCCCGATGTCAGCCCTGGTAAAGGCAAAGTCGGTATATTGCACCCCGATGACGCAGGCGATGGTGAAGAGGGCGAAGAAGCCAATCATCACCAGTGAGAATTTCTCCACGATTTGATACTTGCCGCGAAAGATGAGCAGGGAAACAACAGGAGCCGCCACGCAGACCCAGATCCAGACGGCGACGCCCGGGAAAAGAATGTGGAGAACGAGCCCGACCCCGCCGATGATTCCGCCAACCTGCAGGGGCTTGACTATCATCATGGCGAGCCACAGCCAGGTCGACCATGAGCCTTTCCCGATTCTCGGTCCGGGAAGCTTGTTCAGTGCTTCAAAGGTGGTTTCCCCCGAATGAATGGCGTGCTTGCCGAACTCCAGCTGCACGAAGACCTTAACGAGACAGCTCACCAGAATGACCCACATCGCCACGAATCCGGCTTTGGCGCCGAGGGCTGTCGTTGCGATCAGTTCTCCCGACCCAACGATAGAGGCAGATAGAATAAAGCCGGGGCCAAGGTACTTCGCCATCCCGGCGAAATTGGACGGCGGTTCTTCAATCTGCGATTCGTCGCGTTCGTAAGGATTCATAAAGCAAGCAGGGCGGTAGCACGCGGACCGCTGTCAGAGGAAAAATCAAACCGGGCTATCTACTCAGCAGCGGGTGCGGGCTGGGTCGCTGGATCAGTGATCTGCGGCCAGTTGTCGGTACGGAAGGGAATCACGGGGAGCCCTTCCCGGCTCATGAGGTTTGCGACCGGGTTATCAGCCCAGGCGTAGCGCACGGCTACGGGGTTGGCCACGGCATCGCTGACTACAATGACCTGATCTTTGCCTTTCAGGATGCCTTTGGCAGGGTGCCAGGTCTTGTCTTCGCCAGCGACAGCAAAACCGACCGCCTCACGAACGTCGAAGGTGTAGAGAGTGCTACCGACGTCTTGGAAGGTGAGAATGGCCTTATTCCCTTCGATGGTCATTTCTTTGTAGGAGGGACTGAGGTAGGAGACATTGAGGCCGTAGTCGCGAGCCAGAGCAATCCGCGCGAGGCGCTTGGCGACGGTCTGCTTGTCGCGTGGGTGGATGTCGCGGCCTTCGCCAACATCGTAAATGACGGCCTGACCTGTGTTGGGCAGTGCCAGAGTGTTGCTTTGGGCTTCACGGAGCTCCGCCCAGTCGCTGTCACCGGGTTCAGCGACCTCATCGCGGAAGTCGGCGAGCTGGACCCAGTAGAACGGGAAGTCGCCCTGGCCCCATGCCTCGCGCCACTCCGTGATCATGAGGCCGAAGAGATCGTCATACTGGTAGGCGCGCCCGGCGTTGCTCTCGCCCTGATACCAGATGGTGCCGCGGATGCCATATCCGATGATGGGATTGAGGACACCGGCCCAAAGGTTACCGGGACGGTGTTGGCCAGCCAGGACATTGCGGGGCGCACGGGGCGCCGGTTTCCCTGCTTCTTTTGCTGCTGCCGCCTTCTCTTTCCAGGCCGCCATGGCCTTGTCGAAATCGAAGGTGGCTTCGGTCTTCTCCCATTCAGCGATGACGGCTTCGAAACGGTCATCTGCTTCGAGAACATCGCGGGAAACCCATGCTTCTGCGGCGGAACCACCCCAGGCGTTATCGATCAAACCGATCGGGACGCCCAGCGTTTGGTGGAGTTGGCGCCCGAAGAGGTAACCCACGGCGGAAAACTGCCCAATGGTGTCAGGAGTACAGATATCCCACTGACCATCGAAGTCATCCTGGTTTTCCTGAGTTCCGACCTGGGGGACTGAGATAATTCGAATATTAGGATAGTTGGCGGACATGATCTCGAGATCGGGATCGTAGACCTGGCTCAGAGCCCACTGCATGTTCGATTGGCCTGAGCAGACCCAGACTTCACCGACAACGATGTTGGAGAGGGTGAGCGATTCGTCGCCGCTCTTGACGGTCATGTTGAGCGCATGGTTTGAGCCCTTCATCGGCTTCAGTTTCAGCATCCACTTACCATTTTCGTTGGCTTTGGTCTGGAGAGTGTGGCCTCCGAAGGTGACGGAAACATTGGCGCCGGGATCAGCCCAGCCCCAAACGGGATTCTCCTGGTCGCGTTGCAGGACCATGTGGTGGCCGAAAGGCGATGGCAGGCGAAGTTCGGCCATTGCCTGGGTGACAAAGAGGGAGAGGGATAGAAACGAGAGAGCAGCGAGGCGATTCATGGAGCGGGTTGTAGAGGAAAGCCGACAGTTTCGCAACGGTATTTACCCAGCGTTTTCGCGGCGTTAAGAACGGCGGACGCGCTCCTCAGTCATCAAGATGAATGACCGCTTTGCGGAGCGAGGGGTCGTTAATCACGGATCCGAAACCGTCGGGGACATCGGCAAGGTCGAGCCGGTGAGTGATCCACGGATCGGTGTTGATGAGACCGGACTCCATCGCGTTGATCACCTGGGTGAATTCAGAAGGAATCGCATTGCGGCTGGCCATGAGCGTCAACTCCCGCTTGTGAAAGTTGGGGTCGTTGAACTCGGCTTCGCCCTCGAAAAGGCCTATGAAAACGATGCGGCCACCGTGGCTGGCGAGATCGAAAGTGGAGAGCATTGAGCTGCGATTGCCGGTGGCATCGAGGATTAGGTCGGGGAGGTCTCCGCCAAAAGCTTCGCGAAGATTGTTTTCGAGACTCTTGCCGGGTTCCACCTTGAGAGTGTGCTGGACGCCAAATACTTCGCGACAGAACTGCAGGCGGGCTTCATCGAGGTCCGCCACGGCGATGTTTCCGGTGCGCGTTTGAAGGAATGACAGGGTGCTGAGTCCGATGGGGCCGGTTCCGACGATAAGCGCTTTATCGGCCTCGGAAGCGAGTGATCGGTTCACGGCGTGACAGCCTATGCAGAGCATTTCAACGAGTGCGAGTTGATCCACCGTAGCCGAGCTCGCTTTGTGCAGCTTGGCAATGGGCAGATTGATTTCGGGCCGCATCCCGCCGTCGGCATGCACTCCGAGGACCTGGAGAGATTCGCAGCAGTTGGGTTTACCCTTTTGAGTAGCTGGGGACGCTGGGTCGTTCAGGTAGGGTTCCACCGCGACGATGTCGCCGACCTTGAGGTCAGACGCACCGTTCAGGGAGACGATTTCGGCGGCTAGTTCGTGTCCGAGAATCCGGGGGTATTTGAAAAATGGTTGCCGGCCGTGAAAGGCGTGAATGTCAGTGCCGCATACACCAATACGTCGGATCCTGATGCGCGCCGACCCCTCGTCCGGATTGGGAACATTTGCGGTATGTTTACCGAAGCGTCCGGGTTTCTCGAGGCGAATCTCAGTTTGCATAGAGACAAAGAGCCGTTGCGACGAGTTCAGCTGACGGGGCAGGGATTGATCGTCTCAAAGAAATCATTTCCTTTGTCGTCGACGAGAATGAAAGCGGGGAAGTTTTCCACATCGATCTTCCAGACCGCTTCCATGCCGAGTTCAGGAAAATCGAGCACTTCAACTTTTTTGATGTGATTCTGGGCGAGGATGGCAGCGGGGCCACCGATGGAGCCTAGGTAGAAGCCGCCGTGTTCTTTGCATGAATCCGTCACCTGCCGGCTGCGGTTGCCCTTGGCGATCATGACCATAGACGCACCGTGGGACTGGAAGAGACTGACGTAGGGATCCATCCGGCCGGCTGTAGTCGGTCCGAATGAACCACTGGCCATTCCTTCAGGCTTCTTGGCCGGGCCGGCGTAGTAGACGGGGTAGTCTTTGAAGTATTGGGGGAGTTCTTTTCCGCCCTCAAGCATTTCACGCAGTTTGGCGTGGGCAATGTCGCGGGCCACGATGATTGTGCCAGTTAGCTCAAGGGCGGTTGTGACAGGATACCTGGAGAGTGTCTTGAGCGTTTCCTCCATACCCTCGTTCAAGTCGACGGGGACACCGTGGAACTGATGGTCACGCCACTTCTCGGGAATGAATTGTCCGGGATTGGTCTCAAGCTGCTCGACGAAGAGTCCTTCGCGAGTGATTTTGGCCTTTGCCTGCCGGTCGGCCGAACAGCTTACGCCGAGCCCAACGGGGCAGCTGGCACCATGGCGGGGCAGACGGATGACGCGAACGTCGAGGGCGAAATACTTGCCGCCGAACTGGGCTCCAATGCCGACGGCGCGAGCGTTCTGGAGAAGCTTCTCTTCCATCTCGCGGTCGCGAAACGCCTGGCCAAATTCGCCGCCGGTTTCTGGAAGCTCATCATAGTAGCGGGTCGAGGCAAGTTTGACTGCTTTGAGGGTGGCCTCAGCGCTGGTGCCCCCTACGACAAAAGCCATGTGATAGGGAGGGCAGGCGGAGGTTCCAAGCGTAGCCATCTTGGCGACCGCCCAGTCGACGAAGCGTTTCTCTTCGAGCAACGCCTTGGTCTCCTGGTAGAGAAAGGTCTTGTTGGCCGAGCCTCCGCCCTTCGCCATGAACTGGAAATGATACTCCTCTCCGTCAGTCGCATAGAGATCGATCTGGGCGGGGAGGTTATTGCGGGTGTTCTTTTCGTCAAAAAGTGTGAGGGGCGTCATCTGCGAGTAGCGCAGGTTCTCCTCATCGTAGGTCTTCCAGATCCCGGCAGCGAGCGCGGCTTCATCCCCGCCACCAGTCCAGACATTTTGCCCCTTCTTGCCCATGACGATTGCCGTGCCAGTGTCCTGGCACATAGGTAATATGCCACGGGCGGCAATCTCGGCATTGCGCAGCAGGGTCAGGGAAACCATGCGGTCATTGTCGGTAGCTTCTTCGTCGTCGAGAATTGAAGCGACCTGTTTGAGGTGATCCGTGCGAAGCATGAAGGAGAGATCCTTCATCGCCTCATTGGCGAGGCGGGTAAGAACTTCAGGGGATACCTTAATAACCTCTCGCCCCTCAAACTCGGTCACTTCGACCCCGTCTGAGGTGATGTGACGGTATTCCGTCCGGTCGGGTCCAAGGGGGAAAGGCTTGTGATATTCGAAGTCACTCATGGAACGGGAGATTAGGCGGCTAAGGCCAACTGACCTAACCCGGCATGTTCCCACGAGGGCGCGGTTTTGCAAATACCCAGACGGGGAAATTAGCGGGGATCCCGGGGAGCATCCGGATCAGCGATATGGACCCAGGTATGGACATGTGGATCGCCCCGGAAGTACCAGACCATATGCGGTCCCTCGAGTTTCCAGTTGTCCCACACCTCGTCACCACCAATGTCCGCATCGTTGTAGAATGAAAGATGGAGATCATCGAACCCTGCTTTCTCGATGAGTTTCATCGACTCGACGCGATCCTCTTCCCGAAAAGGCATGAGCAGATCTTCAAGGACTTTCTTAACCCCGTCCACCTGATCGGGCGTCATGTCTGAGACAGAGAGTCCGGGAAGGTTTTCAGCGTTTTTCTTGAGGCGAATCGCTGCGGAGTTGTCGCCCGGCGATTTTGAAAGCAGGGCCGCGGCCCGCTGTTTGCCGTCGAGCATCTGGTAAACCTGGTTAGCACTTTTGGCCTGATACCAGTAGGCGTTTCCCTTGTGCTCCGGTCCTTCGTTAAACGATTCGGCAGCGTGACCGTAGAAGATCGGGCCTCCGAAGGCTTTGCCTTTGACCGAGTCTCCGTCGACACGACGAGTGCAGTGACGCCCGGTGAGAACAAACTGAAATTCACCGGTGCCGGGTTCGCCAAAAATTGCAACCGAACTGTCGCCGAAACCGCGCCTACCACTGTCGTGTTCGACTTGGCCAATGACCTGGGCGGCGTATTCCTCGCTGTGAGCTTTGAGGAAAATTTCGCGAACCATCGCGTTCTGATCATCGTCGAGGAAGTTGCCAATACGTTGCTCCGTGATGTGCCAGTTGTTTGAGATCTTGGTTCGAAGCCCGTGGTTGAATGGAAAGACCAGCGCTTCGCGCTGAGCATCGTTCAACGAATCGTAGAGCGTTTTGACCAGCGTCTCTGAGGTAGAAGGAGCTTCCACCTTGGCCGCTTGCGAAATGAGTGGGGAGGAGGTGGCAAGGGCTGCTCCGGAAAAGACGGAGTTTCTCAGGAATGAGCGTCGATTAGTCATGTTAAGTTAGGGGGGGATTGAGAAAATGGATTAGTTCAGGCTTTCGAGAAAATGGTCAGGTAGATGGGGTCGGAGACGCTGGGAATTTTATTGAATCCGGGAATGAGAGAAACACTTGGTAAGGAATATACTTGAAACGGTGGAAATGTGTAAACGCCGATCTCTGACCCAATCGCGCCGCGCTCTTTGCTGTTTTAGTCTGGGAGGACTTTTAAAACTATTTCAAAGCTCGAGAGAGGTGAATTATACTTCGGAAGCTTCGTCCAAATTCGCAGGCTTACAGCTTTAGGGGCACTTGCACCACAGGGATTTCGGGCAGAGGGTCCGCTCAATTCATGAGACTTGACCTCAAACGCTCCCTCCTCGACCAGCTGCGTCTCGCTTCGCTCCTGGACGGAGTTTCCTACATCGCTTTGCTCGGCATTGCGATGCCGCTGAAGTATGTCGCGGACATGCCGATGGCGGTTAGGATCGTTGGCTCAGTTCACGGGTTTCTCTGGATCGCGCTGTGCCTTTTTCTCCTCCTCGCCCTGGTGAAGAAGAAGCTCTCGTTTGGTTGGTGCGTGATTGTTTTTGTCGGCGCGTTAGTTCCGTTAGTACCATTCTGGCTTGACCACAAACTGAAGATTAAAAAGGAGTTTCAGTTGGTTCAGAATATGGATCAGAATGCGATGGAGGCTCCGACACCCACAAACGAGAAATCGTAGAGATTGCCATCACCTGCAAGTTGAGCGGGATGGCTGTCGATCGCGAATGTCTGGGCAATGTAGCCCTCGATGGCAAAGTTTTCGCTGATCGCATAAGCGGCAATGAGCTGCAAAAGGACGTGGTTGGCACCGTTGTGGCCGTCCGCGATATATCCGTCGTTGTATCCAAAGATAGCGGTAGGAACGATGACAAACTGATCGCTAATGGAGAATTCACGTGCGAGGGAGAATTCGGCAAAATAGCCATCCGCCGTGTTTGAGTAGTAGGCATCCAAAGCGGGAGTCCAGCCAAAGATGGTATCCGGGACAGCGATGCCCACACCGACCTCGTTGTCCTGATCATTGTCGGACATGAACTGGAGATGCATGTAGCTGATATAAGCTACGACCGGGCCGAGTTCGAAGCCATACTCGACGAAATAGTTTTGCTCCTCGTAGTCAGCTTCGGGACTGTGGGAGAGCCAGGCCCCTACTAGAAAACCGGCGTATTCGCCCTCGAGAGTAAAGCCGTAGAGGCTGTCTCCAACAAGCATGTCGCGACCTTCGACAACGTATCTACTGTCCCAGGTTCCAGTGGCGACAAAGCCGGGGCCTTCCGGAGTTGATTCGATCACTTCCTTTTTGACTAGTTCGTATTTGGTTCCTCCGCTGACGAAGGGTGTCAGGGCGAGGAAGGCAACGCACAGGGCGGATAGATTGAGTTTCATAGCGGTTCGGTGGGTTCAATTAATCGGTGGAAAGTTCAGGCTCCTGCAAGTCATTTACTCGTCGAAGTCGTTTTGTCACAATTCCTTCGAGTGGGCTGAACAACCAGGCAATCGCGAAGAGGAGCCCTGTGGCAAAGGCAATCATTCCGGATGTTGAGGTGGAGGATGTCTGGCCAAACCAAGTTGGGACAACAATAGCCGATAGGTGACCGATGATGGCGGAAAGCGCTGCGGTTGCCGATGCGATGACTAACATGGGTATCATACGGTGAGTCAGAAGGAGAGCTGTCGCCGGCGGAACAATCAGCATGGCGATCACAATGATGCTGCCGACCGATTCAAACGCAGCTACGGTTGTCACAGCCACCATGGTCATGAGGAGGTAGTGCAGGAATCGCGAGGAATATCCAAGCGTGTCTGCGAGGTCAGAATCGAAGGCACTGAGTTTTAGTTCCTTGAAGAGACCGATGATGATTACCAGATTGAGCAGAAGTATGCTTCCGTTGACGATTGCCGCTCTCGGAATGAAGAAGTTGCCGATCGTTACCGTATCGAGCGGTGTGAACTCGATAGAGCCGTGCAGAACGCAATCGGGGTCGATATCCACGTTGTCGGCCGCTTGTCGAATCAGGAGGAGGCCAACCGCAAAGAGCGTGGTGAAGACGATGCCCATCGCGGCACCACGGTCCACGTTTCCGAGCTTGCTGATCCATTGAGTGAAGACGGCCGTGAGAACGCCGGCCGCGGCGGCTCCGATGAACATGGGCACGCTGGCCCGGGTTCCCGTGATGATGAAAGCGATAGCGAGCCCCGGGAGAACGGCGTGGCTGATAGCATCACCCATCATGCTCATTTTCCTGAGCACAAGGAAACAACCCGGAAGCGCACAGGCGACAGCACAGAGAATGCCGACGACCACAATCCAGGTATCTGTTGGGGTCCAGTTCAAGCTTCAGCAGGGGGTTCAGCTTGAATCAAGTGCGGGCTGGCCGGGACGGGAACAGTGAGCTCGCGCTCGTCGATTTCGGTTTCCAGGTCGGCTTCAAGCTCGGCGACTAATTCCGCTCCGAGAATGTGTTCCACGAAATCGGCATCACGATCGACATGGCTCGGAGCAATATCGGCATACTTAATGAGATAACGTTCCCAAAGTCGGTGATTTCGAGTGATGCGGGCCGCTTCACCAAAGCCGGGCTCCGAGAGCCGAAGAAAACCCGATCCGGCAGGTTCGAGGTGATCTTCTCTTCGCGCGATTCGCAGGATTTGCTTCAGCTGACGCTGCGACCAGGCCCGCTTCAACTGAAGCGCCTCAATGGGAAAGGGGGTGTTTCTCACTTCGTTATCGCCGACCAGCGACTCGAGGATTTCGTAAGCGGCACGGAGGAGGTGCTGGCGGTCTACCTTTCGGCGGAGATGGGAGTGGCGGGCAATGCGGGGAAAAACGCCACGTGCGGGCGCGAAGAGCATGCTGATTAGAAAAACGACTGCGGCAACCAGGACAATGACGGCTCCGGCTGGAAGCCTAGGCGTCAGGGCACTGATCGAAGCGCCCAGCCATCCGCTCACGCCTCCGATGATGGCGGAGAGAAAGAGCATGGGGAGGAGTCGGTTAGTCCAGAATCGCGCTGCGGTTGGGGGAGTGATCAGGAATGCGATCACGAGGATCAGGCCAACGGCTTGCAGGCCAATCACAGTCACTGCCGTGACCAGTGCGAGCAGGGCAATATCGAGCCAGAGTGTTGGCCATCCTTGCGACGAAGCAAACCCGTCGTCGAAGCAGAGGAGCAAAAACTCCTTCAACAGGGCCAGCGAAACGAGCGAAGCGATCCCTGCGACGACCGCGATGACGATGAAGTCTGACTGAATCATTGAGGCCGTCTTTCCGTAGATGAACGACTGGAGTCCGGCGGCATTCCCTCCGGGCACGCGAGATGTCATGGCGAGCGCGGCGACGCCGATACCGAAAAAGACGCTGAGAACAAATCCCATGGCCACGTCGTCGCGAAGTCGCGTCGTGTTCCTGATCAGCAGCATGGTCGCGATTCCGGCGATACCGGAGATGGTCGCCCCAAACAAAAGGCCGGGTAGGGACTTACCATCTCCTCCCAGAGCCACCATGATGGCAAAAGCGATCGTTACCCCGGGGAGGGTGGCGTGAGAGAGGGCGTCTCCCATCAGCGAACGCTTTCTCAGCAGAAGGAAAGATCCAACAAGGCCGGCCGCAATTCCTAGCAGAGTCGTGCTCAACACCACGAGGCGGGTGTTGTAGTTCTGCAATAGCAGGACTTCGACGATATCTCCCCAGTTCGGCATTATTCGATGGAGTGACGAAGCGCTTCGGCGGCCTTTTCGAGAAGGCTCAACTTACCGCCGTAGGTTTTCTGCAGATTCTCGCGGGTGAAGGTCTCCTCAGCAGGGCCGGACGCGACGACCCTCATATTGAGCAGAATGAGCCAGTCAAAGTAGTTGGTCACCGTGGCAAGGTCGTGGTGAACCACGAGGCAGGTCTTGCCACGTTCGCTGAGCGATCGCAGCAGGGTGACAATAGCCTCTTCGGTGGCTGCGTCGACAGCGGCAAAGGGCTCGTCCATGAGGTAGAGCTCAGCGTCCTGCATAAGAGCGCGGGCAAGAAACACACGCTGCTGCTGTCCACCGGAGAGCTGACTGATTTGCCGGTCAGCGAGGTGGGCAATGCCTACCTGATCCAAGGCGTCGCGGGCGCGGTCATTTTCTTTCCTTGAAACCCGGCGGAACCAGCCAAGTCGACGGTAGGAACCCATCGTAACCACGTCTTGAGCGGTTACGGGAAAATCCCAGTCAACACTCTCACGTTGAGGGACATAGGCCACAAGTTGGCGGGCCTTGCGATACGGTTTTCCGTAGATATGGGCCCAACCTGAGGTTTTGGGGATGAGATCGAGGCATGCCTTGAGAAGCGTACTTTTTCCGGCGCCGTTCGGGCCGACGATTCCGACCAGTTTTCCCTCGGGAATGTTCAACTCGACGTCCCAAAGAACCGGTTTGCGATGATAGGCGACGGTGAGGTCGTGAATCGCTAAAGGAACCTCAGGCGGGTGCTCCGGCCTTGGCTCCGTCGACTTCGGAGGGAAAGTGGATTGTGATTTGAGGGATTCGGAATGCATGGGAGCCAGTCTTACTCGGAGTTTACCTCCAATTTGCCATTGAGTCCGGCGGCCGGAGCCTCACCGCCCAGGGCGCGTGTGATCGTCGTCACATTGTGGTCAATCATCCCGAGGTAAGTGCCTTGATAGCTCCCGGCTTTGCCCATGGCATCTGAAAACAGTTCACCGCCGATGACTACGGTGTGATCCTTGGCAGCAGCGCCCTCGATCAGGGCTTTGATGTTCTTATCGGAGACGGAACTCTCGACAAACACCGCGGGGATATTAGTTTCGACAAGGTAGCTGACGAGATCTTCGATGTCCTTGACCCCGGCTTCCGATTCGGTGCTGAGTCCCTGGATTCCGAGAACCTCGAGGCCGTAGGCTCGGGCCATGTAGCCGAAGGCATCGTGAGCGGTGACAAGGACTCTCTGGGATTCCGGGATCGAAGCGATCTTTTCCTTAGCATAGGCATCGAGGGCTTCGAGTTCCGCAATGTAGGTCGCCGCGTTGTCCCGATAGTCGGAAGCGTTGGCGGCATCATACTCGCTGAGAGCAGTAGCCACCACCTGGACGGCTTTGATCCACCCTTGAACGTCCATCCAGACATGAGGATCCTGGTGGTCCTCTTCGTCGGTCAGGATGTAATCGCTGTCGTTGATGATTTCCTCGGTCACGGCGTAAACCGGCTTACCTGACCGGGCGAGGCGGACGAGAATGTCACCCATTTTGCCCTCCAGCATCAAGCCGTTATAAAAGACCACATCGGCAGACTGCATGCTCTTAACATCGGTGCTGGTTGGTTTGTAGAGGTGGGGATCAACACCTTCACCGATGATCCCGGAAACTTTCGCATTGTCTCCGGCAACCACAGAAACAATGTCAGCGATCATGCCAACTGTAGCAGAGATTTTGTAGGGGCCGTCAGCGTTGGAGTAGGCGGCTTCCCGCTTTCCACAGGACGCCAGAAAACAAGCAGCGGCAGCGAGGAGGAGGGCACTCTGTTTGAAAAAATACATGGTTGGTCTCTCAAGCTTTTTTGGTTGATTAACGATCTAACAATATCTTGAGTATTCAAGATAAAATATTTGATCGAACTAAAAATTGAGGTAGCTTTGTTCGGCATGGCAACCAGCACCGTCGAAAATTATCTGAAAGCTCTCCTCAGGCAGGAAGAGGAGACCGGGTCGACGACGGTAGGGGAGATCGCCAAGGAACTGGCGGTCACTCCGGGGACGGTAACAACGATGATGAAGCATCTCGAAGAGGAAGGTCTTGTCGATTATCAGCCCAGAAAAAGCCTCAGCCTGACGCTTGAGGGGCGTGCTGCTGCTTTGAAGGTCGTTCGAAGACACCGCTTGATCGAACTTTTCCTGGTCCAGATCATGGAATTGGATTGGTCAGAGGTGCATGAGGAGGCGGAAATCCTTGAGCATGTTATTTCTGACCGATTGCTGGATCGCATTGATGGGATGCTGGGTGAGCCCACTCACGATCCCCATGGTGATCCCATTCCCGATCGGGATGGAAACCTGGTCCAGTTGGAAGCGATGCCCCTGGATGAAGTTGAGGGAGGAAAATATCGTATTGTCAGGGTGTCCGACGACGATTCCGATCTGCTTGGATGGCTTAATCAAAACGGATTGACCATCGGGGAGGAGTTCGCTCTGGCTCACCCCAACCGGGCCGCTGGACTCCTCGAAATTTCCCGGAGCACCGGCGCGAAGGTCCAGTTAGGAATTCAGGCAGCCGGCCAGGTATTTGTTGAAGCCATCAGTGCATAAGCTGAAGGGGGTGTGCTGCTTTTCTTCCGGTTTAGGAGATCGCTGAAGTCTTAAAGGGTTGGGAAGGATTTTTCCTTGCGAATGTGTGGATATACATCACTGTAGTCGCCCGTTCCGTTCAACATTTTCAGGACAGATGTCTGAGTGGTTTAAGGAGCACGCTTGGAAAGCGTGTGTAGGGGAAACTCTACCGTGGGTTCGAATCCCACTCTGTCCGCCATTCATCAGGCCCGGTATCTGCTCCGCAGGTGCCGGGCCTGATGAATTAACAGGACTGGGGGTCGGACGCAGTTCGATTCGCAGCGAGCTCTAGGCGAGTGCAGAAAGACGGAGCGCAGCGAAGTCAATCCCACTCTGTCCGCCGACGCAACAAACTACGAGTTGCGATCATGGTCGAGGTTAGGACAAGACCGTCATCAGTGATCAAATTGACGGCACCTTCTTTTTTCGGTCGGCTTTCCCGAATCGATAGGTCCTTAAGCGGACTCGTTCGCGCCGAGTTTTTGGTAGGCGCTCGGTGGGGGTTCTGGCACTTTGATTGCAACATGGGGAAGTTATTCGCGACAGGTTGCGGCGCCAGCCTTCTGCTTTGTCTCGTCTCATTGGCTCAGGAGTCGACGAAGAGTGACGTGATTGGCAGTGAGCAGGTGGCTGAGGTGATGCGGTCTTTTGGGGGAAGGGGAACCTTGGCTGACGGTTCTGAACCCACTCCGCCAGTGGCAGCTTCGCATCGTTTGATCCCGCGCGATGACATTCAAATCGATCTGGTTCTGGCAGAGCCTCGGATCGAGCAACCCTTGTCACTTGCCTGGGATTCGAGGGGGAGGCTCTGGGTCGTGCAGTATCGCCAGTATCAGTTTCCGGCCGGGCTTAAGATCATCGAATACGATAATCATCTGCGAGCGCAGTTTGATAAGGTCCCCGCGCCGCCTCCTGACGGGGTGCCCGGGGCTGATGTGATTTCAGTGTTTGAAGATACCAACGGTGACGGGCAACTGGATTCCAAGAAGGATGTCATTACCGGTCTGAATATTGCGACTTCTGTAGCGATCGGCGCCGGGGGCATTTGGGTCGCGAATCCCCCTTATCTCCTGTTTTATCCGGATAGCAACGGTGACGATGTTCCTGACAGTGATCCTATGGTGAAGTTGGCAGGATTCGGAATCGAGGACACTCACTCAGTGATGAATAGCTTAACGTGGGGGCCGGACGGTTGGCTCTATGGTGCTACCGGCAGTACGACGACGGGGAAAGTGCAGAATCCTGCTACCGGTGAGGTGGTTGATTGGCAGGGCCAGATGATCTGGCGGTTTCATCCGGAGACTGAGGAATTTGAGATCTATGCCGAAGGGGGAGGGAATACCTTCAGTCTGGATATCGATGCCAAGGGGCACACCTTTTCAGGGACCAATAACGGTAAGACCCGCGGGATGTTTTATCCGCAGGGAAGCTACGGGAAAAAATCGTGGGGCAAGCACGGACCCCTGACCAATCCCTACGCGTTTGGCTATTTTCATCACATGAATCACGATGGAGACGACCGGCGATTCGCGCAGGCCTTCACGATTGAGGAAGGCGGCCTGTTTAAGGGAGAGGCAGCGGGACGGATTATTGCACCGAATTCCCTGCATAACGTGGTTTGGTCGAGTCGACTCGAGAGAAACGGATCGACCTATCAAACGATTGATGAAACCAACCTAGTCGAGACAGACGATCGTTGGTTCCGTCCAGTCTACGCCGGTCTGGGGCCGGACGGGGCTGTCTACATTGCCGATTGGTATGATACCCGGCTGAGTCACGTCAGCCCGATTGATGACTGGCACAAGTCGAGCGGGCGTGTCTATCGCTTGCTACCGAAAGGGGCGAAGGCCGAGTATGTCCAGGGTGACCTGCGCGACAAATCAGCGGATGAACTGGTTGATTTGTTCTCTCACCCAAATCGGTCGGTGAGGAGGCGTGCTTTGCTTGAATTGGGGTGGAGTCGGGATCTAAGCATCACACCGCGACTTGAAACTCTCGTGGAGAAAAATCTGGGGCAAATCTCACTTGAGGCGCTTTGGGCGTTGAACCTACTGGGGGCACTGGATGATGAAGGGCTGGCAGGATGGATTACCCACGAAGACCCTGACATTCGCCGATGGTGTGTGCGATTGGCTGGTGACCGGCGCTCTTCCGCAGCGGTTTTAAAGGAACCGTTGAAGACCCTCTCGGAGACGGAACCGGACATTCAGGTGAGAGTGCAGTTGGCGGCGTCCGCCAAGCGGTTTCCGCCTGATCTGGCGTTGCCCGTTATCGATGGACTGCTTGGGCACGATGGTGACTTCGGGGATTTGCATCAGCCCCTGATGATCTGGTGGGCTCTGGAAGCTCACGCGGAGACGGGGCGTGAAGAACTTCTTGATTGGGTGGAGGAGAGTGATGCGTGGGAGCGGGTGCTCTTTCGAAATGAGATGGCAGGGCGACTAATGCGTCGTTATGCGATGGCGGGAAAGCCACAAGATCTCACCGGTTGTGAACGGCTCCTTGCAACAGCTCCCGATGAAAAGGAAAAGAACGACCTGTTGGATGCCCTGCAGTCGGCCTACGAGGGGGTCACGATGCCCGAATTGCCGGATGGACTCTCGCAGGCACTGGAATCATACGCTGCTGACCTTGGCGAAAACGGTCTCGTGATCCGATTGCGCAACGGGGACAAAAAGGCGATTCCGGATGCATTGAAAGCGGTGACGAACCGCTCCTTGCCTACCGGAGTCCGAACCGAACTGATACGTCAACTGGGTGAAGTCGACGATACTGATGTGGTGCCAACTCTCTTCAAACTTTTCGGCGTCGATGAAGCGAGTGCAGTGAAGCGCGTGGCGCTGCAAACCCTGGCGAGGTTTGACGATGTGCGGGTAGCGGAAGGAATCATCAAGCGTTATGGATCCACGCTCCCGGCGGAACACGGCATTCGCAGCACCGCCGAACTCGTTCTCGCCAGTCGCCCGAATTGGGGCGCCATGATGATGGATCAGGTCGATCGCGCGGTGATCAAGGATCGAGACGTCTCACCGGATGTGGTCATGCTCCTGATGCAGCACGGTGAACCGGAGTTGGCCGAACGTGTTCAAAAGCATTGGCCAGGCATCGTCGCCGGCGGAGGGGGAGTTGATCTCGCGGCTGAGTCCGAAAGGATTAAGGGAATACTGGCGAAAAAACCTGGCGATGCTGTTGGTGGAAAAGCTATTTTTACGACGCGCTGCAGTGCCTGCCATCAGTTGTTCGGGGAAGGAAAAAATATGGGACCCGACCTGACCGGCTACGAACGTCAAAACCTCGATTTCTGGATCCACGCCATGGTCAATCCGAGCCTGGAATTGCGTGAAGGTTACTTGAACTATGTCGCTACGATGAACGATGGGCGCACTGTGACAGGGCTGATGGAGGACCAGAGTCCAAAGACGGTTTCCCTGCGTGATCTCAACGGGCAGGTCCAGGTATTGAACCGCGGTGAGATGGAGAGCCTCTCCGCGTCTCCAATCTCACTGATGCCTCCGGCCCTGCTCAACGGACTGGATGAGACAGAACTTCGCGATTTCTTTGCTTACTTGATGAAGCAGCCGTGATCAGTTCGGCAATTCGCTGAGGGGAGTCGCCCCCGGGGCATCGTTCTGTTCGTTGATAAGATCGATGCCCGACTGGACCTTTTCCTCCATATCACCCGTGAGTGAGGTGACGGCTCCGCGGAGCTTTCCTCCCGCCTGTTCGAGGTAGTCGGTGACATCGAGAGGGGCGTGAATGTGAGCGTAGCCGCGTCTCGGCCCGGTTCGTGGCATAAGCCGGGAATAGAAGTCTTCGGCGATGCGTTCTACTGTTTCTTCGAAGCGATCTACGGTGGGTTGGTCGAAAAGATAGGGTGTCAGGTAGCCATGAATGCGGAAGGCCAGAATAGCTTTGTCTGCCAGTGAGTTGATATCTTCGCGAACTGGTTCGTCGCTTTCATTGGTTTTGATTTGATGAATGGTTGAGCGGATACGACGAATGCGGTCGACGAGTGGCTGATCCGGTTTGGCCGCCAGTTCGAGGTCCGACTCAAGACTGGACACGAGATTCTCTGCGAAGGCGCCGAGCGCTCCAGCCAAATCGCCGGGGTTAGCGTCGATGCTACCGTCTAGTCCATGGCTGGCCAGGTAGTCAGAGACAATGTGGGCACCAAGGCTGGTCACAGCACCGATAGGATCGACTCCGGGAGTGTAGATATGGCCGCTGTCCTTGCCAAGCTGAACGAGCCGTTCGGTGACGGTCTGTCGAGGCAGGGTCAGGTGAGAAAACTTGAGGCTGATCGGGATGACCTTGACCGGTGTCTCCTTGAGCTTCTTTTGTGCCTGAAGGGCGATGAATGCTGTGCCATCGAGAAAAGGAGTGGGGCGATCGTTAGTCAGGTAGACATTCCCCTCGGGAAAGATGTTGAGTGCGTAGTCTCCGTTGATCAGCACTTCATTGGCAGCGGCCATGGCTTTTCGATCGCTGCCTTCGCGGTCGATTGAAAAGTTCCCAAGCTTTTGCATGGCCCAAGCCGAAAACTTTCCGCGCAGGAAAACATCGTAAGCGGCCATGAAGCAGGAAGGGATTCCAAGACGTCGATGGATCTCAGTGACGACCTGCGGGTCACTGTGACTGGGATGATTGATGACAAAAAGAATCCGCTCACCTTTGGCCATGCATTCACGCGGTGCCTCGGTTTCGCCCTCGATGTGCAGTTCCTTGACGAGATGATTGGAACCGGGAACGACGAAGTGCTGGTTCATCGTTCGTCCCAGCCAGATAAGCGGCTTGCTTGGTTGAGCTTCGAAAAACTGATAGGGCGCGTCGGAGAACTCGAGCATGATATCAGGATACTTCCGAATTCGGGTTTGAAGCAATGACAGAGTGTGGCTAGTCCGGGCGGGGGAAAAGCTCGCGGTGCAGTCGATAAACCCTTTCTAATTCGGCAATGGGAGTGGCGTGGTCGTCGACCCGCACATCGCGGAACCGGTCATTGATTCCCCCGTACCCCCAACCTTCACGGACAATGAGCAGGGATGCTGACTGGCGCCCCCGCTTGTCGCCACCCGCTTCCTGTCCGGCCGCGAGAGAGGCAATGAGTCGCTCGGCGAGGACGCCTTCGGTCTCTTCAAAGGCTTTGGCCATGGCTTCGACGACTTCCGGCCCCGTGAGAATATTGCCCTGGACCGCATAGTTCTTACCGATCAGACCTCCAGCCCAGTCATGGCAATCGTCACCGGTAAAAGTGGCCGCTTCACCATCGGCACTGATGACTCCTACCTGGCGCGAGGGGTGAAGGGGATCGTTTTCGGTGAGAAGCTTGATAGTTTGATCGGGATCGAGATCGGATTGCAGGGCGAGCAGTCCGAGGGGACCGTAGCCCGTGTTGGCGAATGACTGGGTTGCAACCGCACCGACGCCGGCTTTGGCAAAAGGGACGATGGAACCGACACCAACGATTTTAGACTGAACTGCTACCCCGATCTCACCGGTATCCGGATCGACTGCTACGATCGAAAACGTGGCGACTGGTGGGGGCTCTTCCGATTTCGTGGTAACGGCAGCGATCAGGAGTGCGCAAAGACATACAGCTCTTGCGGGGAAGCGGAGTCTCTGGCGCGATGTAGGGCTTGATGCCATGGGTCGAACTATTAGGCTGGTTAGGTGTGATTAAGTCAACGATTCAACCCTGTTATGTCACTGACAAAACCCTGTGTAGTTCTCTTTCTGGCCCTGGCGGGGCTCTTTGTGAATGCTGCTGACAAGCCTAACATTCTTATGATCGCGATTGACGATCAGAATGACTGGATCGGATTCATGGGTGGGCATCCCAACGCCAAGACTCCTCATATCGATGCCCTGGCCGCTTCCGGAACGGCCTTCACCAATGCTCACTGCCAGTCGCCCCTTTGCAACCCGTCGCGCACGAGCTTGATGGTTTCAAAGCGACCGGGATCGACCGGGATCTACGGCCTGAAACCGTGGTTTCGTGATGTCGCAGAATTGGCGGACCTCGAGACTTTGCCTCAATTCCTGATGCGAAACGGTTACAAGACTTATACGGCCGGCAAGATTTATCACGGTGGCTACGGCAAGAAGGAAGGGGAATGGGACGTCGTCGGGCCGGGTGCCAGCGGAAAGCCGTTTCCACCCAAGAAGCTGGTGAACACCCCTCAGCCTCACAAGCTGGTCGACTGGGGAACATTTGATCACAAGGACGAAGAAAAAGGCGATTGGCTCGTTGCGGACTGGACCGAGCAGCAACTGGACAACATGCCGAAGGACGAGCCTTTCTTCATGGCCTGCGGTTTTTTCCTGCCTCATGTGCCCTGCTACGCGACCCGGAAATGGTTCGACATGCATCCCGAAGAGACGACGCAGCTTCCGTTGATCAAGAGAGACGATCGCAAAGACACGCCACGGTTCTCCTGGTACATACACTGGAAGCTGCCGGAACCCCGGCTTGAGTTCCTCGAGGATGCCGGCGAGTGGATGAACCTGACCCGTTCTTATCTCGCCTGTACCACTTTCGTCGACAGCCAGGTCAAGCGTGTCCTCGATGCCCTCGATCGAAACGGTCTCCGCGAAAACACGATTATCGTGCTCTGGTCGGATCATGGATGGCATATCGGAGAGAAAGAAATTACCGGCAAGAACACACTTTGGGATGATGGAACTAGGGTCCCGCTTTTGTTCACCGGTCCCGGTGTGAAGGCCGGTCAGGTCTGCACCAAGCCGGCAGAACTTCTCGATGTTTACCCGACCCTTGTTGATCTCATCGGTTCGGAGAAGACCGAGCAGCTGGAAGGAGTTTCTCTGCTGCCTCAACTCGAGGATGCGTCGGCGGAGCGTGAGCGTCCCGCTATCACGACGCACAATGCTGGCAACCACGGGATTCGCTCTGAGAACTGGCGCTACATCGTCTATGCCGACGGATCAGAGGAACTCTACAACATGGTGGAAGACCCCAATGAATGGACCAACCTCGCCGGGAATCCGGAATATGCCGATGTGATCGCTGAGCATAAGAAGTTCGTCCCGAGAGGCGATCTTCCGCCAGCACCGAACAGTGCCGCCCGTGTCCTTATTTATGACAATGGTCGCGTGAACTGGGAGGGCGAAGACATCCCGGAAGGCGCTCCCATTCCTGAAATCACTCGCTGATTGGAATGGCGAAAGGGAAGGAAGCTTATGAGGCCCGCGTCGCGGAGCTGAACCTTTTTGGAAAAGACCTCGCACGTCGCGCCAAGTCGAAGTGTGAACTGTGCGAACGTGGTGGGGAGACCTTGAGCATTGTGGAAGTGCTTCCAGCTCCTAAAGATCCTGAGTTTGAGAAATGCGTGATGCTTTGTGAAGGCTGTCGCAAAGCGGTGGAGGAGCCAAAGCAGTTTGCCCCCGGCGAGCCATGGCGATTTCTTGCGCAGTCTGTCTGGAGCGAACTGCCTGCCGTGCAAGTTCTGGCGGTCAGATTGCTGAGACGAATGGAGGGTTCGCAGGCCTGGGCGCGTGAGGCTCTGGAGACAGTATTTCTCGACGAAGAAGTGAAAAGGTGGGTAACGGAATCTGAGTGATCTGTTATCCGGTCCTGATGAAACTTCATTTTCGAGCCCTGCTGGTGGCATTGGTGCTGCCCGTGTCGACCGAGGCGGTTGACTATGTCAGTGACGTGCTCCCGATCATGAAAGAGCATTGCTGGAAGTGTCACAGCAACGAAAACCAGGTGAAGGGCAATCTCGCCCTTGACGACCTTGAAGAGGTGAGGGACTACCAGATTGGGAAATTCAACATCATCCGCCCCGGAAATCCCGAGGAGAGTAACTTTCTCGAAGTGATGAAGCTGGATGCGAGTCACTCTGACTTCATGCCGCGGAAGGCCGCCCCGGTTCCCGACCGCGAGATTGCCGTGATTGAAAGCTGGATCAAATCCGGAGCAGTGATTGATGCTGAGAATCCCGTCGAGGAAGAGAGGGAATGGTTGGCGGGGGGCGCTTCGTCAGACGGCGAGATGCAGAGGAACGCCTACTTGAACTGGACCAGCTCGGACGGCAAATCGATCGAAGCGAGGTTTCACTCTCTGAGTGGAGATTCCGTGAAGATCGTGATGAAAGACGGGCGCAGTTTCATCATCCCTTTCTCCCGCCTCGACGCTTCGAGCATCGAGCAGGCTAAGAAGCTGGCCGGGAGCGGATCGTAATCCTCCCATCAGCCCGAAGAAACTTGGGGCCCACTTTTTCGCCAACGATTTCGAGGTCAGCGGTGCATTTCTCGAGGAGGTCTTCAAGTTTGGGCACAGAGAATATATGTCGGTTTGTTAGTTTCTTGAGTAATGAGTTATTTCCTCTTTCATACCATGAGGGGGTGACGCCCGGGTAACCCCTTCAAAGTCACAGGGGCTCTTCTGCGTCTTTCTGCGAGAAGGCGGTTCTTTACAAAAGGTTCCCGCGGAGATAAAGAGGACGCATGCATCGAATTTTACCGGCTCTGATTGCCTTCATGACTGCGCTTTCGCCGAGCGCTTTCGCCGATAAACCGAACATCCTCTTTATTTTCTCGGATGATCAGTGTTATGAGACCATTCGTGCTCATGGTTACACCGATATTGATACGCCGCACCTCGATCGACTCGTCAACAGTGGAACCACATTCAGCCACGCCTACAATATGGGAAGCTGGAGCGGCGCTGTGTGCGTTGCAAGTCGCCATATGTTGAACACCGGCACTTTCGTTTGGAACGCTGAGAAAGTGGCTGACAACATCGGCAAGGCCAAGCCTGCGCACGAGGGAATACCAAACTTTCCCGCTGAAAATCTGATGTGGTCGCAACTGATGAAATCAGGCGGCTACAACACCTATTTCACCGGCAAATGGCACGTGAAAGCAAACGCCGAGGAAATTTTCGATGTAGCCCGAAACGTTCGTCCGGGAATGCCCAACCAGACTCCGGAAGGTTACAATCGGCCCATTCAAGGGCAACCCGATCCGTGGAGTCCCTACGACCCGAAATTTGAGGGCTTCTGGAAAGGTGGCGTCCACTGGAGTGAGATCGTCGCGGATGATGCCATTGAGTTCTTCGAAATGGAGAAGGACAGGGAAGAGCCGTTCTTTATGTATGTCGCCTTCAACGCTCCGCATGATCCTCGCCAGGCTCCGAAGGAGTTTATCGAACGCTACCCGCTCGATCGCATGGAAGTGCCGGAAAACTTTTTGCCGGAGTATCCCTACAAGGACCAGATTGACAACAGCGCGAAGCTTCGCGACGAGAAGCTGGCCCCATTCCCGCGGACGAAGTATGCCGTGCAGGTCCACCGCCAGGAGTATTATGCGATCATCACCCACATGGACGAGCAGATCGGACGCATTCTCGATGCCCTCGAGGAAAGTGGTGAGCTCGACAACACCTACATCTTCTATTCGTCAGACCATGGATTGTCAGTGGGGCATCACGGCCTGATTGGTAAGCAGAATCTGTTCGATCACAGCGTGAGAGTGCCACTTATCGTCAGTGGCCCCGGAGTCGAGAAAGGAAAATCATCGGACGCACCTGTCTACTTGCAGGACATCATGACAACATCGCTGGAGCTTGGTGAAGTTGCGGTGCCCGATCATGTGCAGTTCCGGTCTCTCATGCCTGTTGTCAGAGGAGAGTCCAAGGGATATCACGCTATCTACGGCGCCTACCTCAAGAGTCAGCGCAGCGTGGTGAAAGATGGATTCAAGCTAATCCTGTATCCCAATGTTCCCAAGGTGCTTCTTTTTGACCTGAACTCAGATCCGCAGGAGATGAACGACATATCCGCTAAGAACCCGGAAAAGACTCAATATCTCTTTCAAGAGTTTCAGAAGCTCCAGGAGGAGACCGGCGATGAACTCGATCTTTCGGAGACGTTTCCCCAACTGGTCACCAAGGGGTAGAGCAATAGGAGCGCCATCGTAGCCCGTTTCCGGGGCTCTCGATTTTGAAAGGCAGCCAGTATCGGCTGCCTTTTTCGTGTGGCTCATTGTCTCGTCCGTTTCGTTGAAATGGGTTGATCATTATGCAAAACAAAATTTATGCGCCCCGGTTTAGCCAAATAAAAGCTATAACTATCTTATAGTGAACATTTAGAGGGGGGTTATGTATCCGAATTTCTTTCATTCTTTGGCCGAAATTCAGCCAAAAAATAGTTCGAAATTCTAAAATATAAATAGTTGCGCTTGATATTATTTAAGAATATTTTAAAATTTAAGTGTCTAATATGCGAAAGTTAACAACCCAGCTTCACCTTCGGGCTGAGGATCTCGATGAATCGGCCTCGAGGGACTTGCATATAGCAGCGGGCTCTCTCGGCGGTGCCGATGCAAATCTGACGATCCTGGTGATCGATGATGAACCTTCATCGCGACGGCTTATTGAGAATTCCCTCGAAGAAGAGGCTAGGGTCCTCCAGCTCTTTGACATCCCTGCCGAAGGAGAACTGGATTTGACGGGAATTGATGTTGTGGTTCTCGATTATAAACTCCCTTCGCGTGATGGGTTGGTTCTGCTCGAAGAGATTCGGGAATTGAGCGAGGACATCCCAGTCATCTTCATGACAGGTTACGGGGACAGCGAAGTGGCTCGAAAAGCGATTGATCTGGGCGCCAATGAATACGTTCCCAAGCCCTTTGAGCCGGTGGTTCTGCGACGGGTGGTCAACCGCTTGACGCGCGCGTTGGATGAGGAAGAGCATGAAGCAGTGACCATTACTCGCGAGCAACAGGCGCGCGAATTCCGTGGGACAGACCAGAGAGGCGAGAATTTTTCCGGACGCCTCGAAAACTTTGACGCCCGTTCTGCCGTCGTGAGCGTTGACAGAGGCGGGCGGTTTGAGGAGGGCGATGTTATCTCAGGGGCCACTGTGTTGTTTGGATCTTCCAAGATCGATTTTACGACGGGTAAGATTGAACAGGTCGTTTCATGTGAGAGTGCCGATCAACTCACAATTCGCTTCACGCGGGAGTGGCTGGTAGTGGATCGCGGAGTGGACCCTTTGGGCGGCAGGTTCCAATGTTTCCATTCCGAGGAAGGCGACCGAGATCGCGCCGAGCTTCCCGGGAATCTGAGGCTTGCGGCAATCGATCTCGCAACGGTTTTCCGTGAAATCCACGATGATGTGACGTCTTTTGAAATCTCGCTCGACCGCTACTCTCCAAAGGAGCGGATGAAGGTCGAGGAGAAATTCCTGCGATACGCCAAGGGTGCCATGTATCAGCGGCTCACCGGAGCGGTGGTCCAGTTCGAAGAGGCGTCGTGCGTGGCATGTTCCATGGGATACGAGAAGCTGTTCAAGAAATTCTCACGAAAGCTGCTCTATCCCCACGTTCTTTCTTCTCCATTCATGTCTCGGATTGTTGAGCGTCCCATTGGAGTTCCCGGCGATTTCGATATGCTTGGGCAGATCCTGGGTAAAAGATTCCGGGGGGGGTCTCTGTTTGGGCGATTGATCAATGAGTGGATTTTGAGTAACCCTGCGACGGATGCATACAGGCATCGCGTCCAGCTCCTCGAAGATCAAACTCGACGTGTCGTCAGGAACTGCCGGGATTCCGGGCGCTCTGCCAAAGTGCTCAGTATGGCGAGCGGAGTGGCCTACGAAGTCCAGCGTTATGTTCAGAATCCGGAGGATGGTTGTCAGGTTGATTTTACCCTGGTCGATTTCAGCGATGAAACTCTGGCTGAAGCCCGTCGCCAGTTTGAAGCCCACGGTCAACCGGATGGCGACGTATCAGTCGCGTTTGAACAGAGTTCTGTGATCGAACTGGCTAACAACTCCCGCAGCAGCGTTGCCAGGGGTTCCGGCTGGGTGCCGGATGGTAAATACGACGTGGTCTACTGCGCTGGGCTTTTCGATTATTTATCTGATCGTATGATCGTCAGCGTGACACGCTACCTGAATAATCTCGTCGCAAAGGGAGGCGTTCTCGTTGTCTGTAATTACACGACTCAAAACCCCTTTGCGCACTTCATGGGCCTCGTTCTCGATTGGGAGCTGATCTATCGAAGCGAAAATCACTTGGAAGAGCTGATGCATAAGGCCGTGGGTGAGGGGAATTTCCAGCTGACGACTGACAAACACGGCGTCGAGGCCTACGGAATCGCCGATCATTGAGGGAAAATTAGGTAGAAATACCATAAAAATTAGATTTTCTGTATATTTGGCGGTATTTTGTCCTCACAGATGCCGCACCAATCGATCATTAATTACCGTCCGTTCCAAACGGAGGGCGAAGGGCTTGGCCTTTCTGCCTTTGGTAAAAAGCGACTCGCTGCCGAAAACAGACAGAAAGTCATAAACTCGGTACGTGCTCTGTCGTACATGGCAGCCGTCGTGATCCCGCTTTTTGCGATACTCGATTTCTTCATGTACCCGGGCCACTTCGTGGAATTCCTCATACTCCGATTTGTCTGCGTGGGGTGCGTTCTCGGTGCCTTGTTTATGTGCGCGAAGACACGGTTTGGAAAGCGGTTCTACCGGATGTTTACGGTGATCATTCCTTTGATTCCGGCTTTCTTCATCGCGCTGATGATCTTTCTATCGGGAGATGTGCACACGACCTACTATGTGGGTATGGTGTTGTGTCTCGTTGTGATCGGCTTTGTCTCGCATTGGACTTGCACAGAGGCTCTGATTGCTTCGGCACTGGTAATCATTTTCTACTTCGTGGCAATTTTTCCTGCGATTTTCAGTGGTGTAGATACTCGTGGAGCGATTTACCTCCTGAGTAACTGTATTTTTGCCGTTGCCTACGGAGCGGTCATTACTATCGGGACCTACCTACACCAGAGAATTCGGATGAACGAATTTGTCTCGAGGGAAAAAGTCCGGCAACAGCAGACCAAGCTTGAGAACAAGCACAACGAATTAGCCAGAACGATGGTTGAACTTCGTGATACAGAGCACCAACTCATTCAATCCGAGAAAATGGCATCACTGGGACAACTCAGCGCCGGTGTGATTCACGAGATTGGAAACCCGTTGAACTATTCCAATCAGGCGCTCTTCTTGCTGCGCAAACTCCTTCGTGGCGAGAATCCCAACGGTCGTGTCATTGAAGCTATCAATGATATCCAGGACAGCATTGATCGGATGAAAGAAATTGTCCGGGAACTCCGGGAGTTTTCTCACAAGACCGGAGAGAATAACATCGAACATTCTTTGGCAGACTCGGTGCATGTAGCTCTGAGAATGCTTGGTAAAGAAATCGAGACCTCCGGGATGACAGTGATGACAGAGGTGCCGGAAGGAATTCGTATCTTAGGGGCGAAAAATCAGATCACCCAAGTATTGATTAATCTGATTCACAACGCAATTCAAGCGACGGGTAAGGCGGAGCAGGAACAAAAGAATATCATCGAAATCAGGGCGAGTTCGGATGATGAACGCGCGTTCATAACGGTACGAGACAATGGGCCGGGAATCGAGCCGGAGAACCTGAGCCGAGTCTTTGATCCGTTCTTCACCACCAAAGAGGTGGGGCATGGAACGGGGCTCGGATTGAGTATTTGTTATCGCATCGTTGATTCGCACAACGGTCAGATCACGGTTGATTCAACCCTTGGTGAATTCACAGAATTTTTGATTTCACTACCTCTCGCGCAGGCTTCTGCCGGGACTGCCCCTCATCACGCCAATCCTACCCTTATCAAATATGGACAAGAAGTTCTCTGATTTCGGTATTCTTTACGTCGACGACGAAGAGAAATCCCTGAAGTATTTCGAAGCGATCTTTGAAGATGTTGCTCCGATTTACACCGCTTCATCACCTGAGGCGGGATTTGAAATTTTCACCGAGCATCATGAGAAGATCGGTTTGGTTCTGAGTGACAAGAAGATGCCGAACGAGTCTGGCCTCAGTTTTCTTCAACGCGTGCGCCAGGTGAACCCGGATCCTCTTCGTATTCTCGTGACAGCGTATGCAGACCTTAATGTCGCTGTCGATGCGCTGAACAGCGGACTTCTCTATTCTTATCTTTCCAAGCCGTGGGATCCCGATGACCTTGAGCACCGGATGATCAAGGCGATGAATCATTTCCGCCTCTCACGTGAGCGCGATCAGTTAATAAGTGAAAAGGCGGAAGCGTTCGACCAGCTCCTCATGGCTGATAAGGCTTCAAGTATCGGTATACTATCTGCGGGCCTGAACCATCACCTTCGAAACGCGCTAACTGTGATGCGTACTTTCTACGACATGCTGCCTTTTCAGCTTAGGGAGGAACTTGGGCGCGAGCCGGAAGACTCTTCTTTCTGGAATGACTACTATAGTGAAGTGGGAAGCCAGATTGACCGGATGACTTCGATGCTGACCAATCTCGCAGAAGGAGCGCGTGCCAGTGTATTGAAGGTAGATGATGGGATCGATCTTCCTTCTGTTTTTAAGAAAGCCTCTGAGCTGGTATTGGGACAGGAGACCGAAATTGAAGTGGAATACGAGGCGAATGAGCTGATTCCGAACATTTCCGGAGATTCTCAGAAGCTCGGTCAGATGGCGCGCTTTCTTTTCCAGGAAGCAAAGTCTTCGTTGGGCGAAGAGGGAAAGATCGAAGTGCGTTTTTCAAGCACGCCTGCGGGCGACGTTAAAATTATATTCGTCGACGATGGTCAACCTATTCCTGAAGAGCAGCTTAAGCACCTATTTGATCCATTTTTCGTGCGAAGCGAACGCCCTGAGGATCTTGGGACGAACATGATGGCCTGTTACCTGACAACCTACCACCATGGGGGATCGATTAAGGCGCGCCGCACCCGGAGTGGGCTCAACGCAATTGAAATTGTGTTGCCCCTGAATCCTCAGACCGAGGAGCGGATTCATCGTTCCCGCAAGGTGTTGAGTCAGTTTGCTGAGTTTGACACGGCAGCAGGTGGTATGGAGCTGCCGGCTTGATTGACAGGTCTCTTAAAAAAGAGAGCCCCTTCAGCAAAAGCTGAAGAGGCTCTTTCGAATCAAGTTTCTAGTGAGAGAAGATCAGGCGTCTCCGTTCTTTACTGTCTCATAGAGTTCGAGAGCTTCCTGGGGCTTAAGCCCGTCATGAACAACACCGGCAACGGCTTTGATCATGGCGAGGGGAGCCTCGGACTGGAAAACGTTGCGGCCCATGTCAACACCTGCAGCGCCACACTGGATGGCGTTGTAGGCAAGCTCGAGAGCTTCAAGCTCAGGGAGCTTCTTACCTCCGGCGATCACCACAGGAACTGGGGTGCAGGCAACCACATTTTCGAAGCCTTCTGTGTAGTAAGTCTTAACAATGCTGGCGCCGTTTTCGGCACAGACGCGTGAAGCCAGGCTGAAGTAGCGGGCATCGCGGGCCATGTCCTTACCAACAGCAGTCACGCCCATGACGGGGATGCTGTACTTGTTACCGATGTCAACGAGACGACTGATGTTTGCGATTGTGGAGGCTTCAGTAGCCGCATCACCGACTGCGATCATGGCAGCCATAGCGGAAGCGTTCATAGAGATTGCCTCGGCCTCGTCGATGAGGACATTGTGGTTCATCTCGGTAAGAATGGTGGTGCCGGTATCAGTCCGGAGACAGACTGGCTTGGTGTTGTCGGCCGGGATGCAGGAGCGAATCATTCCGCGAGTACCCATGAGACAGTCAGCGTGTTCAGCGAGTGGCGCGATGCTGAGATCGATACGCTCGAGACCAGAGGTCGGTCCCATGAGGAAACCGTGGTCAAATGCCAGCATTACAGTGCGGCCGGACTTGCGGTTAAAGATCCGCGACATGCGGTTTTTAATGCCCCAGTCAGTGCTGTTGAGGCCTTTGAGGTAGAAGGAATCGGTGTCAGCCGGTGTGTTAAGGCCGAAGTTATCGCCGTCTCTGATGTCGTCTAGATCTGCCATTGTATAAATACGGGTGTTTAAGGTCGGACACCATGACGGTTTAGGTCACGGGGGTCAATGTCCGATTGGGCAGCCTTTGAGTCGGAATGCGGCGGCAATTTATTCCTGAACCCCCATTTTAACGAGGGTCTCGGAGCGCCTTGCTGCTTCAGGGCTGATTAGAGGATTGTGTCGATAAAGGCACGTGGGTCGAACACGGCGAAGTCCTCTTCTTTCTCGCCGGTACCGATGAAGCGGGCCGGCACGCCGAGGTCGTGCTTGATCGCGACAACGCTGCCGCCTTTGCCGGAACCATCAAGCTTAGTGACGATCACGCCGGTGAGATCGAAAGTCGTTCCAAATTCCTTGGTCTGGGAAAGGGCATTTGAGCCGGTTGTGGCATCAACTACGATCCATCGCTCGTGCGGAGCGTTCTCATCCTGCTTAGCGAGTGTGCGGCTGATCTTCTTCAGCTCCTCCATCAGGTTGTGGCGGGTGTGCAGGCGTCCGGCAGTATCGCAGATGAGGTAATCAGCCCCCGTCGCAATGGCTTTCTGGTGGGCATCAAAGCAAACGGCGGATGGATCTCCTTGGTATTGAGTCGTGACGATAGGAACGTCGACCCGTTCCGCCCAGATCGTGAGCTGTTCGATGGCGGCGGCGCGAAAGGTATCGGCTGCGGCGAGGACGACACTGTTCCCGCGAGCTTTGAGGAAAGAGGCGAGCTTGGCCACGGAAGTGGTCTTGCCGACACCGTTAACGCCGGCGACGAGAATAACGGTGGGTTTTCCGTCCTGGCGGGGTGGCGGAATATCGATTGGATCGCTACCGATAATTTCAGCAATCTGATCTCGGCAAGCCTGAGCGACTGCTTCGGCGTCGTTGAGGCCTTTGTTGTTCTGAAGCTTCTCGACAAGCTCAGTCGTCAGGCGAATGCCGAGGTCGCCGGCAATGAGGGTTTCCTCCAGATCATCCCAATCGATCTCACCACCACGGAAGCGGTCGATGATATTCTTAAACAATCCCATACCGGTCAGTCTGCGGAACGTGTTTGAAGAATGCGGTCGAGGATTCCGTTGATGAAAGCGGGGGAGTCTTCGTTGCCGAGGCGCTTGGCGACTTCGATGGCTTCGTTGATAGCCGCTTGAGCCGGGATGTGATCCGCGAAAAGAATTTCGTAAGCACCGAGTCGGAGAATATTGCGATCAACGTTGGCGAGGCGACCAAATGAGTAGTTCTCAAGGCTGTCCCTGATTGCCTCATCGACGAGAGTCAGTTTCTCCGCGATTCCCTTGACCAGTTCTGCGGCAAATTCACGGGCGAAGGGTTTGGTCGATCGGAGTTCCCAAAACTCATCTAATTGCTCGTCAGTGATTTCAAGTTCCCTCTGGATCTCGGTCCCGTAGAGGAACTGCACGGCTGCCTCGCGTCCGTCACGGCGCGGTGAGGGAGCTTTTTGCTGGGTTTTCTTCTTCCTGGAACTGGATGAATCCATGGGATGAGACGGCGACCTCCTGACCATTGTGAAGGGCGACGATTCGGCACTCGATTTCTCGTTTATTCTCGATGAATTGCAAGCCTTCCTTTTTTCCAAGCAGAACGACAGTGGTGGCGTAGGCATCTGAGAGCATAGCATTAGGAGCAATGACACTGGCGGCGATGCTTTCGGTGAGGCCAAGGCCGTTGCGGGTGGAAACGATGTGGGAATAACGTTTTCCATCGATCTTGATATGCTGGCGTGCATCTCCAGAGGTCGACACCGCGGCGTTGCTTAGACGAACAAGAACCGCCCGCCCGCTTTCGCTCTTGTCGCCGTAGGCCTCGAGTTTGATGGTCCAGCCCTCATTGCCGGGCGGCGAATCGCCGACGACGATATCACCACTGGCGGCGACTAGGGACATCGGGAATCCGGCGTCTTTGAGAATTCTGAGTGCTTCGTCGGCTGCATACCCTTTGGCGATACCTCCAAGATCGAAAAGCATGCCTTCTGAAAGCTTTACCACAGTTCGATCAGTGGGATTTATATCCAGAAGGTGAAAACCGATGCGGGAGCGTGCTCTGCTGATCTGTTCTTCGTCAGGCAGCTTCCGATTCTTCCTACTGAGGCGCCAGAGGCGAACGAAGGGCCCGGCCGTCACATCGAACGCTCCATCGGTCTCAGTCGCGATTGACTCCGCCGCCGTGAAGATCGCAAAAAGGTCGGCGCTCATGGCAAAGCGTTCGCCGACCGGAGTTTTTGCAAATCGGAGAATTTCTGATTCGGGAAGATAGTCCGAAGCGATCTGGTTCAGCTGCTCCACCCGCGCAAAGGCTTTCTTGAATGCCACCGAAACGGCTTCCTTGTCGCCGGCTGGCGCATAGGTCTGCAGGGTGAACTCCGTCCCCATGTGAGGCTGGATTTTCGAAAATACCTGAAGCTCTTCTGCCTGCAGCGAAAAAGCCGTGGCGACCGGAAGACACAAAAAAAGGCAAACCGCAGGGCCCGCCTTTCTTGGAATCTTCATATGATGGAAAATTGTATCCACCGGGAAGGGAGATTACTCGCCGTTGCGCCCGAGATTCCAGAGTTCATTCATCTTTTCGGCCTCTGGCACTTTGAGCGGGCGAATCACGCGGAAGCCAAGCCAGTGAGCGTCGGTATGATACCAGATCGACTTGGGAAGTTGTGGGTCCTGAGTCTTCCAGCTTTCGTCTGACCAAATACGGCGGGCGGAGCGAAGCTCCTCCGGAGGATCATACCACGATCCTCCGCGGGCGATGCGCGGGTAGAGTGTGGTTGGAATCTCGAGCGGATTGACGTTGATCTCTTCTTCACGGGTCCCGTAAGCGTCAGCGATGTACTGATCGAGAACCCACTCCATGACGTTGCCGTGCATGTCGTAGAGACCCCAGGGGTTGGGCTTCTTTGTGCCGATTTTCTCGTAGCCAACCCGAACAGCTTCCGGGTCCATGACGGCGTAGTCGGCGAGTTCCTCTTCAGGACAAGAGAATGGTCCTGTGCTGCCGGCGCGGCAGGCATACTCCCACTCAGCCTCGGTCGGAAGACGGTAGTAGTGGCCAGTCTGGGCGCTGAGCCACTGGCAATACTTGTTGGCGGCATGCTGCGTCATGCAGATAGCCGGGTAGCCGTCGGTTCCCATTCCAAAACTCATCTCGGTGTAGGGAGTGGTCGGGCTCGAAACAATGTCCATGGCTGCCGCGTCTGCAGGAATGCTCTCAGGGGAGCCATCCTTGTTGCGGGCAACACCTGTGATCATGAAGGGCTCATATTCAGCCCAGGTCACTTCGAACTTGCCCATCCAGAAGGGTTCAACGGACACTCTGTGCTGGGGCCCCTCGTCTTCGAGTCGACCGGCTTCGTCTCCAGGGCTTCCCATGAGGAATTCACCGCCCATGATCGGAACCATATCGAATTTCACGCCGGTCTTAGCGATCGTTTCGGTATATTCCCTCATTTCTTCTTCGGAGTTTTCGGTCGAGTTCTCAAGGATCTCTCCACGGATCCGCTCCACAAGTGCCAGGTTGTCTGCGGGACCACTCTCCTCCACCTGAGTGTCGCCGAGGGTGAACCCTTCCGGCCAAACGGCACCCTGTTCAACCCAGAGACGGAGCATCATCTTGTCCTTGTCGCTAAAGGGCCCCCCCTTGCTGAGAAGGGGAAGGATGTTCACCTTGAAGTTCATACGGGGCTTTTCTTCAAGCACGACTCCTTCGGGCCATTCGGCGCCCTGATCGATCCAGTCGCGAATGATGTTTTGTTGGGCTTCAGAAAGCGGCTTTTTGGGAGGCATGGCCTCTGGATCGTCCGGATCGTCGTAGTGGATTGTCGTCATCCAGTAGACCGGGCTGTCGTTACTGTCGCCGGGCTTGATGACATCTTCGCCGTAAGATTCGCCACCTGCGAAGGCCGCTTCCATGGTGGACATGTCGTATTCCGCACCATCCTTGTCAGCCTTATCAGGATTGTGGCATTGAATACAGGTCGCTTCAAAAATGGGTTGCACCTGGGTGGTGAAATCGACGTTTTCTGCTTGGGCGAGAGAAAGACCCGTGGCCGCAGCGGCAAGGAGAATGGAGGATTTTCGCATGGATCAGATCAATGGAACCGGAAGGAAAGCAGTTATCTTCCAGTATTCAAGGCGCGTGTTCAAGTCCTCAGATCGGGCGGCTGTGTATCGGCTTGGGACACGGTATTGAATCAGTTGACCCCGACCATGGGTGGGGTTTGTTGCCGCGTGAGTTTTAAGAGTATCCGCATTATTCTTTTAGTGCTGTCTGCCAATACTTTTGTCGTTGCCAAGGAGACACAAGCTGTTCGCGGTTTCGTGAATGTCGAACCGCATGAATTGCGAGTGGAGGCGCTTATCGAAGTTGGTGGCTTCGCGCAGGCCTGGGGACTTTCCGAAACAGGTTTGGATGTCGATGCTCAAGAGGAAGCAATCAGCCATGCCGTTGTTTCGTTGCGGGGTGGGTTGAATCTCGAGAAGCCCGCGTTGAGGAATGAGGACGGTGAACTTGAGGCGCGGTTCATTCGGTTCGATGCCGAGAACGGGTTTGTTGACGACGACAGGGAACTGATTCCGCTGGAAGAAGCTCTCATCGGGATGACGCTGGTGTTCGGGATTTCAGAAGTGACTGAATTGGAATTGGACTGGAGCTTCTTCGGGCCACAGCAGGAACGTGTCGCGGTTGAGGTTTCGAGCAACAGTCCGACTTCGGGGCGCTGGGTTAAACCGGACTCACCGAGAGTCTCCTGGCAGTCGTCCGGAGTGGTTGGGGCGACTCTGGAAATGCCCGTTCCTTCAGTGTCGGTAATCGCGCAGAAGCCAGCACTTTGGCTTCGAGTGCCGTCGCTTGCCGTGATTGGAATAGTAATCGGTGCGATGTTAAGGTTCGGTCTTAAAACGCCAGCCTGGCTACCTTGTCTTCTGCTTCTGGGCTTAGGCGGTCTGATCCTGGCGGTTAAGGTACGATCAGAGCGGGTGGTGCCTCCGGCGGGTGAAGAACTGGAAGACGTCGTCTACGGATTGCTGCGGAATGTTTATCGGGCCTTCGAGTTTCGTGATGAATCCGTCATCTACGATGAATTGGATAAAAGCGTGGATGGCGATCTCCTTGAAGAGATTTACCTCGAGATTCGAGGATCACTTGAACTGGAGAATGCAGGAGGGCCGCGTGTCAGGGTCTCGGAAGTTGCTTTGCGGGATATCCTCGAGGAAGAGAAGGGGCAGGGGGGAATCCATCGGGCGACAGCCGAATGGGTCACCGTTGGTGAGGTGACTCATTGGGGGCACACTCACGAACGCACCAATAAGTATAAGGCCCGGTTTGGTTTATATCCCGTTGAAGGGGAATGGAAAATCGGAGAACTGAAGTTGCTAAGTGAAGAGAGAGAGCAGAAAGTCTCGCGTCGAAATGCGACCTCCAGGTGATGATTTGGTGCGACAAGATTCAGTTTTCCTATCCTGGCGAGGCCTTTGATCTTAAAATTGATTCTCTGGAAGTGTCGAATGGCGAAACGGTGGCTGTGGTGGGACCCAGCGGATGCGGAAAAACAACGCTGCTCAATCTGATTTCAGGAAACCTCTTGCCCCAGAGCGGGAGGATCGAGGTAGCTGACGTCGCTGTGCCGGAACTTCGAATGCATGAACGTCAGCAGTTCCGGATTCGCAGGATTGGTTTAATTCCGCAGAGCTTCGACCTGCTCGAATACCTGACCGTTCGAGAAAATATCATGCTGCCTTATCGGGTCAGTGGTGCGCTCAAAATGGATGGAGGAGTCCAGGAGCGATGTGAGGCCCTGGCTGAACGGACGGGGATTTTAAATTATCTCGACAAGTTTCCGAGGCACCTGTCGACCGGTGAGCGGCAGCGGGTTGCCGTGTGCCGTGGACTTATCAACAATCCCGAGTTGATTCTCGCCGATGAGCCGACTGGTAATTTGGATCCGGAAAATCAGGATTTGATCGTTTCTCTAATACTTGAAGAAGCGGCCCGGATCGGTGCCACAGTGATGATGATCACCCACGAGCGAAGCCTCTGTTCACGATTCGAACGAACTGTTGATGTTCTTGCAATTCGGGAGGAGGCCGCTGAATGAATTGGAGTGGTCTCATCTTCCTTGGCATGCGCTATGTCCAGCGCAACCGGGGTAAGGTCACCTTGTTGATCGCCGCATTCACGCTTGTCTGGCTCTTGCCTCTCTCGATTGGGTTGCTCGTTAAACGCGCCGAGACTCAGCTTAGAGCAAGAGCGGTTGAATCACCGCTGCTCTTAGGAAAGTCGGGGAGCGCGCTCGAGTTGAGCTTCAATGGTCTTTATTTCACGAAACCGGCAATAGCGACTTTGCCCTATCGTCATGTCGAAGAGGTCAGGGAGTCAGGGCTCGCAGAAGCCATCCCGCTCTATGCAAGATTTTCTGCTTCGGGGTATCGAATCGTTGGCACTTCGCTGGAATACTTTGATTATCGTGGGCTCGAGTATGCAGAGGGCAGGCCACTTCTGCGACTGGGTGAATGCGTCATCGGCGCCACAGTCGCCGAGAGGGAAGGTCTGAAGGAAGGCGATTCCCTGATCTCCTCTCCGGAGACGCTTTTCGATCTGGCAGGAGTGTACCCGCTGAAGATGAAAGTGGTGGGAATACTAGCACCGTCGAGTACGCCGGATGATGATGTGGTATTCGTGGATCCGAAGACCACTTGGATTATCGAAGGCCTCGGGCACGGTCACGTGGAAGCGGCGGAGTCACCCGCCGAACAACGACTCAAAGCCGATGATTCAAAGGCCGTAAAACTGAATGCTTCAGTGGTGCAATACAATGAGGTGACTTCGGAGAACGCAGCCAGTTTTCATTTCCATGGTGAGATTGGAAATAACCCAATCACCTCAATCATCGTGATCCCCAATGATGCAAAGAGTCGGGCGATAGTTAAAGGTAGGTATGCTGCCAACGAAACACTTCAATTAATTTCGCCTGAGGAAGAGATGGATGAGGTGTTCGCCACCGTGTTCAGTGTTCAGCAACTGGTCTTATGGCTGCTCGGGGTGGTCGGTGCCGCGACCCTCCTGATTGGTGGATTGGTATTTCTATTGTCCTATCGTCTGAGACGTGAGGAATTTGGTCACCTACGCAGGCTGGGGGCGGATATCGCAACGCTGAGAGCACTGATTGCCTTCGAAGCCGGTTTTGTGATCCTCTCCAGCTTGGTAGTCAGCGGGATCGGATTGTTCCTGACTGATCAACTGGCACCCGCTTTGATCCGATCGATGCTCGGTTAGGTCAATGCCCGGTCAGGGTTACCTGCGAGGTTGAAGGGATCGAGGTTTGTCGAGCACCTCTTTCAAAATCAAGGCAGTGCGCAGTTTGCTTCCATGACTAAGGGAAGCGGTCAGCGAATCGACCTGTGAATTGTTGGGAACGCGGAACTTTCTCGCTTTTTTCCGCCGCTGCATGGGGGCTGAAGGCGCTACCGGGACCGGAATCTCAGTTGGCTGATAGGAAGGTTCGGAAGACGGAAGCGGGGGAGGTGCGGCGGAGCCCTGCTGAGGCTCTACTCTGGGTGGCGGGGGCGGCTCCTCAGCTTCGTTGATCTGACTCTCGATCTCTTTTAAGATCCGCGTAAAGGTCTGAGGAGCCTCCGGTTCGGGGGCTCTAGTTTTTGCCGAATAGGGAGACTCGTATTCAGGCTCGGTGGTGCGGCGTGATCGGGATTTCGCTTTTCGATCCGCTGCCCGTTGTCTGCGAACGGCCGCCGCGTCCTGGATCCGGCCACGAAGCCAGCTGATGAAAGCGATGAAAATCATCGCAACATAGATCCAGGGGACGTCGTCCATGAGGCGGGTAGGAACGGAATTAGAGCTTCAATTCAGGGGGTTATTTGTGGGCATCACCCTCGTCGTCCTCGTCTTCCTTCACCTCCGTGGCGATGCTTTGGCGCATGTCAGTGTCAGCGACGATGTTGCGATAGTTGGTGTAGTCCATCACCCCGAGATTTCCGCTGCGGAACGCTTCAGCGATGGCCATTGGGACCTGAGCTTCGGATTCGACAAGCTTGGCGCGCATCTCTTGAGTGCGAGCGGACATCTCCTGCTCGGTTGCGACAGCGGCAGCACGGCGGACTTCCGCTTTCGCCTGGGCAACCTGTTTGTCGGCTTCGGCCTGACTCGCCTGCAGGGTCGCACCGATGTTCTCGCCGACGTCGACGTCAGCAATATCAATCGAGAGGATCTCGAACTGGGTATTGGCATCGAGACCACGTTCGAGAACACGGTGAGAGATGTGATCCGGATTCTCGAGCACGTCCTTGTGAGACTGGGCGGAACCGATCGAGGTCACGATCCCTTCGTTCACACGGGCAACGATAGTTTCTTCAGTGGCACCACCGACGAAACGATCGAGGTTGGTGCGGACTGTGACGCGGGCTCGGGCACGGAGCTGGATACCGTCGCGGGCGACCGCGTCAATTTTCTTGCCGCCGCCGGGGCAGTCGATCACGGCGGGGTTAATCGACGTGCGAACCGCCTCAAGAACCGTCTTGGTGGTTCCCTTTACTGCAAGGTCGATGGCACAGGCGCGGTCGAATGAAAGTGGAATGGCCGCCTTGTCAGCTGCTATCATGGCCAGGACCACATCGTCAACATGTCCGCCTGCGAGGTAGTGTGCTTCGAGTTGGTCAGTTGAGAAATCGAGCCCTGCCTTTGCCGCGGTGATTCGGCTGTCGACGATCAGTGCCGGTGGCACCTTTCGAATCCACATGGCAACCAGGTTGAGCAAACCGACCGGAGCGTTTGAAACACGGGCCCGGATCCAGATGCCGATGAATTTTGCCAGCACCAGGAAAATGATGATGGCGACGATGGCTATGATACCGATGATAATGAGCTGAGTCATAAAAGAGGCAGGGTCGAAGGTTGGTTAGTTTTGGTGAAGAGTGAGATTTGGAGTTCTTTAGTTGAGGCCAATAATGATGAAGGCAACGATGGCTATGATACCGACGATAATTAGCTCAGACATCAAAGAGGAGGGGTGGTAGGTTAGTTAGTTTTGGGAAAGGGTGAGATTTGGAGGTCATTAATTGAGGCCAATGGCCTGTTTCAGAAGCGGCTCAAAGGCTTCCGCTTGGCGGAGAAAGCCAAGGTCGCTGGGATGGGAACCGTCAGTGGTCGCTTCGGTGTCATCGCCGAGCAAATCCTCTCCCTCAAGATAATAAAGGTTTTTCACGCCAGAGGATACGAGGTTGTCGTAGGCGCGGACTAGAGCGCTTCGACTTTTTTCGTGGTGATCGCGTCGGCTCTTAAACAGCCAGGAGTTGGAGAATGAGCGGTCCTCGACGAGGACAATAGGTGTGTCCGGGCGGGCCTGGCGAAGCTGTTTGACGAGAGGCTCTGTTTTCTCCGCCACCTGATCACCATTCATGTTGGGCAGGCAATCGATAACATACACGGCAGCGTCGAGTTCAGTCAGTAAAGCACCGACTTCAGGGTCCATAGTGCCGTTTCCAGCAAAGCCAAGGTTGACCACGGGTAGGTCGAGTCGACGCCCGAGAATAGCGACATGTGACATTCCCGGGCGGGAGGCACAAGCCCCGTGGGTGATTGATGTCCCGTAAAAAACAATTGGCTTTTCAGACCGAGGTGCGACCGGCTGGAACTTGGCGTCTCGAGGAACTCCGAAAGAGATATCGAGCAGTGAATTGCGCAGGGGAAAGTAGGCCATGTAGGTGCGCATGCCGGGGTCGATTCCGCTGATTTTGTGAGTCACTTCCGTTCCGGAGGGCTTGGAGCAGCTGACCCACTTCCACTGACCACTGGAATCGAGAGCATAAAGGTCGACGCCGCTGACACCGGTTGCAGGCATATGAGGAAGAGCGAGTGCTTTGTTGCCGACGGTATATTTGATTGTTATCTCGGTGGCATCCGTGTTGAATCGGCATGCCATACCGGAGCTCGTTCGACTGAGATTCCAGACTTTGTCCCGGACGATGCTTTCCGCCTTCGAAGGCAGTCGGTCATATGGGGAAGCCAACTCATCCACTGGCCAGGCACGTCCCTCGATATCCCACTTACTGACAGAATGCCAAACAACCTTGGGAATGTTCTCTTCCTCGGCGCTTGATGCAGCGGGAGAAATGATGCCAGTTCCTGACGATGCCAGGAGCAGTATGGCACAACAAAGGTGAGGTCTCATTTAAGGAACGTCGCTACGACTCTGCGTAATGGAACGAAAGGAAGTGGCTCCGTCAACCCGGGATCGAGGGAAATCTTCAAGACAATTCCTTGTCGAGCCACGCGAGCGCTTGTTCGCGATTTTTCAGGGTGCCTTCCAACTGCAGATCCTGAGCCCGCGTCAGGATTTTACCGAACTCCGGGCCGGTCTTGATTTCGCGTTCAATTAAGTCGCGACCCGTGATCAGCGGAGGCGGGATGAGGGGTTCCGAGGCGAACTCCTCCTCCATGGTCTTGAGAAAGTTATAGTTATCGAGGTTTCCGTGACTACCTTCGCAGTCGACACGATGGAGTTCGAGTTCATCGCCGAAGGTGTCACGAGCCATAAACCGTTTCAGCTTCGATTTACGCATTTTCTGGACGTCCTTAAACATCATGTGGTTGGCCACGCCTGCCGTCGCTGCGTCAATGACAGCATTGGAATAGCGTAGGCGCCCGAGGATCTCTCCAGTCATATCTGCGCCAAGTTTGTCATGGCCGTTGAAGCGGATGCGGTCCTCCGCAGGGTCATAAGTGAAGGTGGCCGGCTTGGCGATATCATGAAAAAGAACGGAGAGGACAAGGGGTAAACTCGCGTCCGCCGGCAACAGGCTGAGCATCAGGCGTGTGTGAACAAAGACATCACCCTCCGGATGCCACTGAGGTGGCTGTTCACAGCCCCGAAGCTCGAGGATCTCGGGGAAGATCGCTTTCATTAGACCACTTTCGACAAGTAGATCAAAGCCCCGCAAACGGTTTTCGTGAACCCAGATTCGATCCAGTTCTTCGCGAATGCGCTCCGGAGCTATTTGAGAAATATTCGAAGCCCCGGCGCGAATCGAGGCCCAGGTTGATTCCTCGATCTCGAATTTCAGGACCGTAGCAAAGCGAATCGCACGCAGGAGGCGAAGATAGTCTTCGTCGAATCGTTCCGCGGGTTCTCCGATAGCTCGGACGACCCCAGCTTGGATATCTGATTTGCCCCCGACATAGTCGATGAGCATTTCTTTCACCGGATCGTAGAAGAGTCCATTAATGGTGAAGTCGCGACGTTGGGCATCACGTTCGCTTGTTGAGAAAGACACCGATTCCGGACGTCGACCGTCTTCGTAGCTACCATCTTCCCGGAAGGTGGCGATTTCAAAGTGTTGCCCGTCCTTTCTGACCAGGATAACACCGAAATGTGCGCCGATCGTGTCGCCATTAGGAAAGAGCTTCAGGATTTCTTCGGGACGAGCGCTCGTGGCGATGTCGTAGTCCTTGGCAGACACGCCACGGAGGGAGTCCCTTACGCAGCCTCCTGCATAAAGTGCTTCATGGCCCGCTACCTGCAGGGTTTGGACAATCTCTTTCGCTAGTTCCTGCATTGTCTATCCGGGCATGGGAATGCCGAGGTCCTTGGCGGTGACCTTACGGACGCCTCCTGTGGCTTTCATGTCGTCGAAATGCCACCACTCTGATTCGATAGTTCGGAAGCCGGCATTCTTCATGAGGGTCTGCAGTAGCGTGACCCGCTCCGCGATTTCGGCGTCTCCGCCTCGGTAGTTCGAGGCGGCCCGCTCGGAAAACTCGTCGAAAGGAGAAGGCATAAGGACAGGAGTGCCATCCAACTGCACGAGAGTGACGTCGACCGAAACCCCGTAGCAATGCCAGGAAAGGCCTTTACTCGGCGGGACGACGTAGCGTGGATCCCGAACTGCGTTCCAAAGAGCCTGATGAGCCTCCGGAGGGCGCCACGCGTCCCAGATTTTCAGGGCATAGCCATGATCGCGGAGCTGGGTATTCACCTTCTTAAGTTTTTCACCGGTCGATTTGTGAACCAAACAGGGCATGTTCGGGAGATAGAGAGGTTTCCCGGAGGCCGAAGTGACTGAGTAGCGAAGATCTATATAGATGCCGGGATCGACTTTTTCCAAAGCGGCAAGATTGTATCGCTTCGCTGCCCGATAAATGGCTGCGTTGGGATCACGGCTGAAAAGCTGGCCGCCGGAATTGCCGGGGAGGCAGAGAATCAGCGTGATGAACAGGGCTGCGATGGCGGAAAAACGACTCATGCGAGCTTTGTTATTCAGGGTAGTCCTTTTGAGGCAAACCGCAACGTGTGCTGCAACTGCCAGGGAATCCTTAAAACCCCTGGGGAAGTGGGCTTTTGAACTTGCCTCCTGCCGCACCCTTGCCAGCTCCGCAACATGAGTTGTTTTTCGGGTCTGCTCAACCTTCGTGGATCGTGTAGAAGACGGTTTTGCTAAAAAGGGGGGCGCCAACCGCCGACGGCAGGTTCTGGCAAACAACGCGGAGGACAACCCCTTTACCGATCTCATCAGTCTTCAGAATGATGGTTTTACCGTCAGACTCGATGACTGGGGTCACTTTCAGAGTCCTGTTTTTCCCCCTGAGAGACACAGATTCCACAGTGTAAGAAGTTATCTTAACTCCATGAACTCTAGATACTTCTTCCGAAAAATTTAGTATGATTCCGTCCTTTGCAACATTGACGCTCTCGATACGAAAAGCCTCATCGGGTGTCTCGAGTGGAAAGAACCCATCGGGCCCGCCTCCGAGCAGAAGTCCCGAATTCATCTCGACTACCGATTCAATCGAAGAAGGAGTCCGAGATCGCAGCAGAATAGCGCCCTGCCATTGGCTTCCCGATTTCTCGGGAACAATCTCGATCAGCTGTTTGGATCCCGGGCAGGTAAGGATCAGTTTGGTCTGATTGTTCTCCACAAAAAAACACATCTGGGTGGGTTCTTTGCCCCCAGTAAGTTCAGCGGGGATGAGAAGTGAGGGGAGTGTTTCAGGAAGTGGGTCCGGAACGACATCAGGATTGTCGGCAAGAAACGGAGGGAGCCCGGTCAGGGAAATGTAGTAGCCTTCAGTGTAGGCAGGCATTGAGAGGCGAGCCGCCAGAATCCCATCTGGCCCAACGGAAAAGGAGGAAATTCGCAGTTGGCTTTCTGTCACCGTTTGAAGTCCCTCCGAATCAGGATGCCAGGCCACAAGACGGGCCAGCGGAGGTTGTCCCTCCTCAATTGAAAACGGCGAAAGAGCAAAGAGCAGTCGGCCACTCGAATCGGCAACGGGACCCGCCGTGATTTGAACCCCTTTGTCGCGCCCCTGCCAGTCGCGCACAAGACCCTGAAAGAAATCGAGTGATCCATCCCCGGTGGTATCAAAGGCCTGTGTGACCTCAACAGGTGAGGCGGTGACGAGTGAGTAATTGGGGCCTACACCCAGCGAGTTGAGTGAATTCAGTTTTACCTTGGAGTAAAGCTCCCACCCAATCAGGCTGAGCCCCGGCGAAAACTTCGCTACGCCAGCCTGGCCTCGTTTGTTGAGGAAGAAAACGTTGGTATCGTCGATTGGAGCAATTGCCTGAACGGTGGGTTTAACGTCCTGTTCGGCAATTTCCACGAATGGCCTGGGCTGGCTCGAGTCTTCCTCTGCGAATCCGGAGGAAGAAAGGAGAAGAACGCAAGAAACAGTAACAAGCTGCCGCATCAGTTTGGTTCCTTCGGTGCAGGTTGATCGGCAAGCCGGTAAGTGATGACGACTTCCTCCGCATTTTCGAGCGGGACAGAAAGGGTTTTACCGTTCCACTTCCCGGCGCTGGTTTCGACGATCCGCTCTTTCCATGAAGCAGGGAAATGAAGCAGAAAGGGATTCTCAGCATTCCTGATCGCAAAACGCTGTTTCAAGACTGTGCCGTCTCCTTCAAGCCAAAGGCGCTCCTCAACCTGCAGGGCTCCATGGGTGTATAGAAACTCAGGTAAACCGTCAATAAGCCGGAAACCAAAGTAGGAAGGATGACCGAAGGTTCCCAGTGAACCCGAAAGCGGGGGATACCCCTCTGCGAGCAGCACGTAAGGGGAGTTGGGATCGGGATTTGTCCGAGGGGAATCCCCGGGCTGTTCTTCAGAAGGCGGTTTTATGTCGATGACTCCAACGAGGCGGCAAGCCGTTGCATCCCAAATCAAAGCGTAGCGACCGTGGACGGCGCCGATAGTGAAGGCATCTTCGAGATCGTTGACTACTCCGTCCGAGCCCAGATAGCGCTCCAACGCCGCCTCGTCCTTGAGAAAGTTCTTTAACGAACGTCGGGAGATATCGAGAATCAGCGGGACCGAGTGCGATGAGACAACCTCCGGCGCTTCCGAAGTCTCTGCCCTGGCAGAGACATACAGCTGGCTCAGAATGCTCATCGAGAGCACGCAGAAGATATTGCTGTGTCGACTGGAAAACATCGAGGAGAGAAAAGCCTACGCAGCCGGGACCTCGTCTCGAGTGAAAACCCAGTTGGATCCTTCGCTCAGTTCCTTGTTGTATCGATACCCGGCGGAATCAAACTGCTTGAGGCCATCTGCGGTGTTAACATTATTCCGGATCATGAAATCGCACATCATGCCGCGGGCCTTCTTTCCGTAAAATGTGATGAACTTATAGGTGCCGTTTTTCAGGTCCTTGAATTGCGGCGTGATGATTTCGCCTTTGATGGCGTCTTTCTGCAGGGCCGAAAAATACTCGTTAGAGGCCAAGTTAACAAATACCCCAGAACCTGAGCCCTTGAGGGCCTTATTGACATTTTCCGTCAGCCGATCCCCCCAGAAGGCATAAAGGTCTTTGCCTCCCGGATTCTTGAGTTGTGTCCCCATTTCAAGTCGGTATGGCTGCATCAGGTCGAGAGGCCGCAGCACTCCATACAGGCCTGAGAGAATGCGCAGGTGCTTTTGGGCGTAATGGAGCTCACCCTTACCGTAGGAAGCAGTGTCAAATCCGGTGTAAACATCCCCCTTGAACGCGAAAAGAGCGGCTCTTGCATTGTCCTCAGTGAAGGGCTGGGCCCAATTCTGGTAGCGTGAGCGATTCTCATTCGCCAACTTTTCACTGATGCTCATCAAGTCTCTGAGCTGCGCGCTCGTTTTCTTTTTGAGCACAGAAACCAGTTCGGAAGCTTCGTTCAGAAAGGCTGGTTGAGTGGGGCGATGGTTCGGACACACCGATTCGTAGTCGAGGGTTTTGGCAGGTGATATGACGGCAAGCATGAGAAAGGAAAGTTGCGACACTGTAATGAGGTTCCAGAAAGGCTCAACCTCACTCCGCGGATAATAAATCCAAACGCACCCCGAGATAAATTTTAAATTATGTAAAATAACTATTTAAAATTTATTAATATTTGTTAAAATTTATGAGATATGGAGTTTTCAGGTGTCACGCTTCCCCCGATCGCTCAGTGTTTTCTGATTTTCTTTGTGGTGTCGATTGCGCTTTTGCTCCTGATTATGATTGCCGGTCTGCCCACTTTGTTTCGAGCGGTGCGTCGGGAAGTGAAATTGGCGGTTGTGCGGCGCCGGCGTTCTGGTCGTATGCTTGCTGACGGTGACCAACTCGATCGCAATGCGTGCGAGCTAAAGGGGGTCTACGATTTTGAAGGCTGAGACCTCGATTGGGCCGCCCTCTCAGGCTGAGAGGGCGGTTTCTCTCGCTTCAAGGTGATCCTTTTGATCCTTGATGTGTTCGGCTGCGATGTCCTCCAGTTCGCTAAGGGTGGTTACTGTAGAAAAACGCGTTCGCAGTGTTTTACCGCCGGGAAGGCCCTTGGAATACGCCATGAGGCGGGAGCGCAATGATTGCATGGCAAACCTCTCCTTGGGGAATTTGCCCCAATCCAGGAGCATTTGAGCATGCCGGACAATTAGGCTCCAGCGTTCTTCAATGCTTACCGTCTCGGGTTGCTCTCCCGTCTTGAGGTAGTGCTTGGCATCCCTGAAAACCCATGGATACTGCATCGCGGATCGGCCTATCATGACTCCGCTGACGGCTGTGGCGTCACGACGCAGTTTTACGTCTGCTCCTGAACCGATGTCTCCATTGCCTACCACTGGAACGCTGACGGATCTGGCGCATTCATCAATAATATTCCAATCAGCTTCCCCGGTATATCCCTGCGCCCGGGTGCGGCCGTGGATGGCAATGGTCTGCATCCCGCAATCTTCTAGGATATGGCATACCTCCGGAGCGTTAATCGTGTTCTGGTCCCACCCAATGCGGATTTTTGCGGTTACAGGGACCTCGTCGCCGACACCTTTGGCGATCGACTCGGCCACGTTAGTGAGAAGGGGGCAGTCCTTGAGGAGAGAGGAGCCTCCATTCCTGGAGACGACCTTCTTGACTGGGCAGCCAAAGTTGATGTCAATGAAGTCGGGCTGCTTCCAGTCGATGATTTTTTTAGCGGCCTCCGCCATACGGGGACCATCAGCACCGAATAGCTGGACGCCAACGGGGCGTTGTTCGTCTTCGAATTCAGTGTAAACACGTGTGCGCTCATCCGCCTGAATAATGCCCTCGGCGGAAACGAATTCTGTCACCATGACATCTGCACCCAGTTCCTTGCAGATGCGTCTGAACACGAGGTCAGTCACGCCTGCCATTGGCGCGAGGTAGAGAGGGAACTGATCGTCCTGGAACCAGGGCAGCATGGTGAGAATGGATTGAGTGCGGGATTCGCCGTTCGTGAGTGACGGATTGTAAGCTCGAATTCGGTTTTGAGCAAAAAGAGGACGCGAATTCTGAGGAAATGTGCCGCTATGAAAGTAGATTTAATAAAGGTAAAAACAAATCGTTAATAAATAATAATCAACGATATGCAAAATATTTGATATCATTTTTAACCTGATTATTCGTTCAGATTGATCACGTCTGCGAATTCGCGTCGAATGCCCCTTCAGGGTGACTGGCTTTTGGCCACGGGGGATTGGTTGGTAAGTAAGACAAGAACCAATCCAAATTCTTGATCAGGAAGTCGCCGTCTGACGAGGGCTGATTCATTCAGTTCAATCATAGCCGGGTTCCGGCCAGAAATCCTCTTCCTGCGTGGTTACTGGTCGAGGATCCCGAGTTGAGGAATTTGAGCCACCTTGGCCCTGATTCTCCTCCAAAGGTTCTCAAATCCCAGTATCTTCAACCCTCATCTTAAGCCGACTGCCTTTTTACAGCCTCCTTTTCCATGTCGTCGTAGACGCCGAAGTCGTTGAACCAGATGCGCTTGGCCCAGCGATAGACGGGATGTTTTTCAGGGATTTCTTCGCCGGTTGGCAGCCACTGGCTGTTGCGGGGGGTCATGGCCTCGAGTTCGGCAATGGCACTCTTTCGGATCGTGGTGTCTTCGGCGCCATGTTTCTCTGCGAGCTCTTTGACGAGATCAGGGCGCTCCAGGACGATGCATCCTCGAGTGTGGCTGGCTGCCGTCTCACGGAAGTCTTTCATGAAAGCGGACTTGGTCAGCGTCTCGTAAACCGAGCCATCGCGGACATTTTCTGTCGCAAACTGGATGATTGGGCAGGGTTCGATGCCACCAGTCGGGGAGATATGATGTGAAATCCCGTTAGCCATGGGGCATAAGGCTCTGCCTTCACCGTCGTAGTAGGCATCGATGATACCTAGGGGAAGCTTGGTCCGCATCGTCACCACGAATTCGCGGATTTTACGGGCCTGTTCGGGAGACAGGGCCAGTTTTTCGTTCGGTTGGGGGCCAACTGGGCGATAAGTGTGATACCAGGCGTAGTGCACGCCGCGGTCGATGAGCTTGCGCAGCCAGCCTTCGGTAAGCAGATCATCGATGTTGGTCTGGCAAAGGCTGGTGGCCACTCCAGTGAGTAGCTTGTTATCGAGACAGTTGTCGAGCCCGCGCAGGGTGCGATTGAGCACGTCCTTGCCGCCGCGGCGTTCGTTGGCAACGATCTCGGTGCCCTCGATGGAAATGAGAGGTGTGGCGTTTCCGATCTGGCGGAGCTGCTTGGCCTTCTTTTCCGTGATCATCTGACCGTTGGTGAAGACCTGAAAGAAGCAATCCGGGTGCTCGGCAAGGAAATCGAGCAGTTCCGGATGCATGAATGGCTCGCCCCCGAGAATTCCGAAGAAGCTGTTTCCGTGGGATTTGGCGTCGTTGACGATATTGTTAAGCTCTTCAAGATCGAGGCTCTCCCTTGGCTTGTCGACGTCAACCCAGCATCCCTGGCAACGCAGGTTACAGCTGTTGAGGATGGAAATGTAGAGGAAGGGAGGAAAATAGACGCCCTCTTTCATCCGTTTCTTGAACAGGTTCACCGAGCGAATGCCTTTCACCCCGAAGTTCCACATGAACTTGCCGAGGTGACGCTTGTCAGCCGTGCGCATAATGCGGCCGGCATATTGGAGGGATGGAACGATCATGGATGGACGCCGCGGGTCGGCTCGGGGTGAGGTAAGGGGAGCGGGTGTAAAATACTTACGTTGCCAATAGAAGGCTAGACCGGTTACCTGCAACTTTCACACCTTTTAGGGCGCGCAGATGCGGCCCCTAGACCAGCCTGAGAGCTGAATCAACGGTGGCACCGTCATGGACGATAGCACTGATCGCTGAGGCAATCCCGGAAGGGTTTGAGTGCTGGAATATGTTGCGCCCCACGGCGGTGCCGATGGCGCCGGCGTCAATGGAGTTCTTGACCATCGAGAGGAGAGCTTCGTCATCTCCCATCGCGGCTCCGCCGAGCACGACCACGGGGACGAAACAGGAATCCACGATGGCACGGAAGTCATCGACGCTTCCGTTGGTGGGGTAGGCTGTTTTGACAATATCAGCACCGAGTTCGGCCGCAGCGCGAACGGTGAAGCCAACATTTTCCACGGTGTAATCGTCAGGACGTCCAATGCTGAAGGGGAGGGCCTCAAGAATCACCGGGATTTCAGTTTCAAGGCTTTCACTGATCAACTCTGCCACCTCGCGAGCGTTATCTGCCTCGTTGGGGTGGTGAGAGTAGTGCATGTTCATCATGGCATTGGCGCCCACAGCCAGGGCTTCGTCAGCACCGTAGAGCCGGTAGCTGCCCTCGTCGACATTGTCACCATAGACCGGCTTGTAGCAGTCTGTGCGCAAGCAGACCCCCTTATCCCCAAAGAGGTCGGCTGCTGCGGTCGCGACACCCAGGTTGACCACGAAGCCATCGACAACCGGGTTAAGTTCTTCGATGATACTCAGCGGATTGAGCTCAGGAACCGGAATGACTGTGCCATGATCGATAGGAAGAATGACGGTGCGGCCATCTGACTGGAGGAACTTGGAGAGGTTTGCGCTGCGATCCATATGACCAGCATGGAAACGCGGAGGCAGTCATTAATCAAGCGGCGTCAGGATAATTTTCGTATCGGTTCCGGCGATGTTGGGATTCGACGTGAATCGCAAAAGTGGAGCATAGCGGATTTGAACCGCTGACCCCCTGCATGCCATGCAGGTGCTCTACCAACTGAGCTAATGCCCCTTTCGCGGTGCCTGCCGTGGTGACAGGGCGGGGAAACTAGTGGAGAAAGCCTCACTGGGCAACCGGAAATTTTCGTGTTCTTAATCTCACCAACCTGATCGGGAAAAGCCCGACCTCGATGAGAAATTGGAACTGGAAAAACCGGAGCTGGATGCAGATGCCATCAGTTCCTTTCAGGCGATGGACCAGCTGAGTTCCAGTTCCAACCCGACCGGTAATGGAACTACCGGTCCCTCATCGGTATGGATGGTCTCCAGCGAAGAAGGTGATTTGACCAGCTCGAAGGTCTCAGTTGAGGGGGGGAAGCCGTAGAAGTCAGGGCCGTTGTTGCAGAGAAACCGGGTGAAGGCATCGTGCCCGGCTTCCGAGAATAGATCGGAGCCTGCCTCTTCAAATGCCATAGCATAGAGCTGGGGGGCACAGCGCCCTGTGTAGCATCCGGCCGCACAACCGCACTCGGTCGCTTTCGTAGTATGCGGGGCGCTGTCGGTTCCGGCAAAAAACTTGAATTGCCCCGGCGCCAGGACTGCATCACGCAGCGCGGCACGGTCGCGTTCGAACTTCACGACGGGGAGGCAGTAAAGGTGATACTTCAATCCCTGAATGAGATGACCGACAGTGTAAAGCAGGTGCTGAGGCGTGATGGTAGCACCGACGTGAGATGGGGCCTCACTCACAAACTCCGCTGCTTTGGCGGTGGTGATGTGCTCACAAACAATGCGCAGGTTAGGGTGCTCATCGAGAATTCTTGGTAGGCGATGGGTATAAAAATCGGACTCAGCCGTTTGTTCAGCATCGAAATACTCCGACCCATTAAGTGCATGTTGTTCGCCGTGAATGCAGAGAACCACCTCGTTTGCTTCCATCGCCTTGAAAACGTCGCTGCCAATCCAGTCGTCCATCGGAATGCCATACTCCGCATTAGTAGTTCCATGAGGTGGGTAGTACTTGGCGGCACGCAAAAGGCCGGAGGCGGCGCCCGCCTCAATCATCGACGCGGTCGTGTCGGCGGTGAGATAAAGGGGGGTGATGAGTTGATCGAACTTGTCCGCGCCTGCCTGATTGAGATCGGCGCGGTAAGCCTCGATTGACCAGGCGGAGTCCGTTTTGGGGCCGCTGACTTGAGAGACGGGCGGCTTTGTGTTGGGCATAGCGAGAGCTCCGGCGCACCCCATGCTCAAGTGATCGGCGATGTAGGCCGGAACATTCGCCCCCTGGCGGAAGTGGGTGTGGAGGTCATACCATTTCGGAAGAAGGAGGGAGCCAGCCATAGACGATTAGATCAATAAACGAAAGAGTCACAGGATGAGGCGCTAATCAAGGTCGAAGTGAATGGTTTCGCCTCGAGTATGACAAGTCGCTGACAGGCAAGGCCGTGGTGAGCGAAGCTGCCGGTGGCTAAGCTGGCGGGATGAATGCGAAGAAGGAACCTGACAGTATCGAGGTTGTTTAACTGCAGAAAAAGCGTGCCGGTGTCTCTTTAAGACTTCACTTCTTCGTCTTTTTGCCGCTCAGTTCCTCCTGGTAGCGGTTATACTCCCATCTGCCTTTTAAGAGAGGGAAAAAAGGCTTGTAGGCCGCGTCCTCGACCCACATGCGTCGCTCTGGCTGATTCGGATCGACCCTGCCTTCGGGGTAGTCTTTTCCGGCTACGGATGCCTCAAGCGAGGCATCAAATGCTTCATATTTCGCAATGAGTTCTTTTGCGACTTCGGGCTTGGCTTCGATCAGGTTTGTCGTTTCGTTCCGGTCTTTGAGCAAATCGTAGAGCTCATACTCGCCCTCTTGGCTGATGATCTTGTAGCGATCGCCGGTGAGCACGCCCCGCTCGGTATGTCTGAAGGGCAGGTAGCCGTTGCGCTTCTCCTGGTTTCCGTCGATGACCGGGACGAGGCTGATTCCGTCCTGCGGTTGAAGTCTGCAGTCATCGGGTAGCGCGACGATTTCCGCGATGGTAGGGAACATATCGATTGTACCGGCGGGGAAGTCTGTGACGCGGCCTTCAGGAATGCGGGCGGGCCATTCAATAATTCCGGGAACACGAAGTCCGCCTTCATACATGGTGTTCTTGGATCCACGAAGTCCGCCCATGGTTTCAGGGCCGAACTGAGCGAGGCCGCCGTTGTCGCTCGTGTACCAGAAAAGCGTGTTATAAGCGATTCCGAGGTCGCGGAGTCCAGCTCGCAGGGCGCCGATGCTGCGGTCCATGGCCGCGATTTCACCGTACTGATGCTGGTATTCCTCAGGTAGCTCAGCGTAAGGGGCGCGGTCTTCCTCGGACGCTTTCATCGGTACGTGAGGTGTCCCATACCAGATCACGGTGAAGGTAGGTCGTTCTCCGGCGTTCTTCTTGATGAACTTTAGAGCTTCAGCAACCACGACTTCCGAAGAGTCTCCTTTGAATTCTTCAAACTCTCCCATGCGGCCGAGCAGGGGATCCATGTCGAAGAAGTTCGTCGTGGTGAGCCAGTGTTCGAAACCAAAGGCGCCTGGATGATGGGTATCGTCACCGAGTACTGGAACTCCGGGGCCGCGGAGTCCGTTGAGATGCCACTTTCCGAAATGGCCGGTCGCATAGCCGGCGTCGCTCAGGGCCTGGGCGATGGTTTTCTCCTGGAGGCGAAGGGGATAGCCGTGGGTCTGCACCCCGGTGCGATCATTGGAGCGTCCTGTGAGCACCGTGGCGCGACTGGGTGAGCAATTGGATGCCCCTGCGTAAAAGCGATCAAAGCGCAGCCCGCCCGCCGCCATGGCGTCGAGATGCGGCGTCTTGAGGTGGGGGTGACCGTTGTAGCTGGTCTGGCCCCACCCCTGATCGTCAGCCATGACGAAGACAATGTGAGGCGGATCGTCTGCGAGGACGCTTGTCGTGAACAGGGAAGTAAGGAGCAGAAAAAGGGGCGTTTTCATGGATTTGCTTCGGTGGAGTCCGAGTGTTACATCGAGACCATGAAATCTTCGATCCATTTCTTTAGCGTAATTCTGGTGTTATCCGCGTTGGCCTCTTCTGCCTTCGCCGAGCATCACGCTGCCAAGCACAACACCCTGACCACGAAAGAAAAAGCCGACGGTTGGAAACTGCTGTTTAACGGCAAGGATCTCTCTTCGTGGCGAAACTACCAAGCTGACGGAATCAACCAGAAATGGAAGATCGAAGGGGATACTTTTATGCTGACCGCGAAAGGTGGCGGCGACATTGTGACTCACGATCAATACGGTGCGTTCGAGCTGAAGATCGACTTCAAAATTTCACCGAAGGGAAACAGTGGGGTGATGTTCCATGTCCAGGAAACTGAGCAGAAAGCGTGGCGTACTGGGCCGGAGATCCAGATTCAGGATCATGCTCAGGGGAAAGACCCTCAGAAAGCCGGGTGGCTTTATCAGCTCTACAAAACGGATGTTGATGCGGCGAATCCGGCGGGAGAGTGGAATACAATTCATATTCTCATCACTCCAGAGAAGTGTGAGCACTACATGAACGGCACGAAGTATTTCGAATACGTCAAGGGCTCAGAGGACTGGAATAAGCGTGTAGCCGCGAGCAAGTTTTCTAAATACCCGTCCTTCGGAAAACCAACTCGCGGGCATATCTGTTTGCAGGACCATGGAAATGTGGTGCACTTTAGAAATGTGAAGATCAAACCCCTCGATTGACAGGTGCTTGAGAAATCGGGATTCCTCGGTTGACGGACCGCAGCTCCGTATCCCACAGGACAATTCCAGCGGTCGGTCGGGCAGAGCAGGCGGTGGAGGGATCGAGGTATCACGTTTGGGCTTGAGAGCTTGAAAAAGGGGTAAATCAGACGTTCTTTTTAACAGGCGGAGGTTCCGATCGGAGTCTGCGTCGTCTGCGATTTGGATGGGAAAGGAACGACTCGATCAAGCCCTGCATCGCCGCGGGATGTGTGACTCTCGCGAGATGGCAAAACGACTCATTCTCGCCGGTGAAGTGCGAATCGAAGGTATGGAGGGGTTGTTGAAGCCCGGCACCAAGGTGGGAGATGATGCTGAGATTCTCGTCAAGAACCGGCCCAAGTATGTGAGCCGGGGAGGCTTTAAGATTGAAAAAGCGCTCGACGAGTTTGGTATCGATCCGGATGGTATAGTCGTTCTGGACGCGGGGGCATCGACCGGCGGATTCACGGATTGCGTCCTCCAACGCGGCGCCGCCAAGGTTTTTGCCTATGACGTTGGTAAAAACCAGTTGGCCTGGAGGATCCGAAATGATGAGCGGGTCGTGTCGCGAGAGGGAATCAATATCCGGCACATGGTGCCCGAGGACATTGGCGAGGAGGTGGACCTCGTTGTCGTTGATGTCTCCTTTATTTCCCTGACTTTGATCCTGCCGCCCGTATTTCGAGTTCTCAAGCCGGGCGGTTCAGTGGTCTGCTTGATCAAGCCACAGTTTGAGCTCAAGAAGGAACAGATCGGCAAAGGTGGTATTGTTCGGGAACCGGATTTGCACGACGAGGCGGTCGAAAAGATTCGTTCATTCGTCTGCGACGAACTCGGAAAAAGCTGGCATGGCCTGACTCAGTCGCCTATCAGTGGAACTGACGGAAATATAGAATTTCTCGCATGGCTGAAGCACCCCGAGTAGGCATTGTCGCCAACCTGTCCAAGTCCGGCGCCAAAGAATTGATGGCGGACCTACTGGACCGTTTTGAAAAAGCATCTATCGAGGTGATTCTCGATGATCGCACTTCGGACTTTATCGGGCAACCCGGTGGTTTGCCGCTACCCGAACTCAGCGATGCCGTAGATATTCTCGTCGTTTTGGGCGGTGATGGTACTATCTTGTGGGTTCTGCGTCAGTTGGAAGACCGAATTAAGCCGATTGCAGCGATCAATACGGGCACGCTCGGTTTCCTGACCTGTGCGACTGAAGAGGAAAGTGGCAAGCTGGTTGAGGCTCTGGCGACTGGGAATTACCAGCGCACCGATCGAATTGTAATTCGGGGTGAGTTCCTTCATGACGGCGAAGTGAAGCATGAATTTGTCGCCCTCAATGAGGTGACCTTCTCTCGTGGCGTAGGCGCTCGCGTCATTCATGTGGAGGCATGGGTGGACGGCAGGATGGCTAACCGCTACACCGGTGATGGATTGATTGTGGCAACGCCAACTGGATCAACAGCTTACTCGCTTTCTGCAGGCGGGCCACTGGTTCAGCCCGGGGCGAATGTCTTCGTGGTGACTCCGGTTTGTCCCCACACGCTCGCGGATCGGCCTCTTGTGGTGGGGGCTGCAAGCCTGGTTTCGTTGAAGGCTCCTGAGCAGCGGGATGATCTCGCCCTTTACATTGACGGGCGCCTTACCGCAGAGGTGTCGGATCCCGCGGAGGTGCGTTTGAAGTTAGCGGACTTTCAGTTACCTCTAATTTCATTGCCAGATCAGAATTTTTTCACAGTTCTGCACCGCAAGATGGGTTGGGCCGGAAGTGCTGTGTGATCAGCTTTTCAGCTCGGTCGAAGAATCGGGGATGAGGTTGAGAAAGCCGTCTTCGACGGGGTAGGCACGTTGACCATCCTCAGTGAGATAGGCGCCTTCCGGGAAATCTGTCCCAAAGGCTGCGAGGGCTTCACCTTCGGTGAAGTGCAGCGCCTGCTGTGTGACAGGGCAGCGCAGAAGAGAGGTAACATCCTCAGACATGCCGTGATCGCTCATAGGACTTCGATACTTGGATCGATCTCCGCGGCCCAGGCGGTGATTCCGCCCTGAACGTGGCAGGCGTCATTAAATCCGGATCCATTGAGTATAGCGAGTGCCTTGGCGCTGCGGCCACCAGCTTTACAGTGAACGATCGTCTCTGCATCGGGATCCAGTTCGCCAACACGGTCGGGAAGTTCGCCGAGGGGTATAACAATGGATTGCTCAATTTTGCCGACCTCAACCTCGGCAGGTTCCCGAACGTCAAGAAGGACGAGCGACCTGTTGTTTTCGAGCCGGGCTTTCAGATGGTGGACATCGATTTCACGGAGGGTGGGTTCTCTCATTTCGCAGTTGAATACGATTTCTTTCAGTTCCTGGATAGTTGGTTCTTCACCGCATACCGCGCATTCGGGATCTCGACGTAGCTTGATTTCTCGAAAGCGGAAGGAGAGCGCGTCAAAATGGAGGAGGCGACCGATCATTGGGTCACCGATACCGAGAATTAGCTTGATAGCTTCATTGGCCTGGAGACAACCAATGACGCCGGGAAGGACGCCAAGCACACCGCCTTCGGCGCAGCTTGGAACCTGGCCCGGTTCGGGTGGTTCGGGGAAAAGACAACGATAGCAGGGACCACCGAGATGGGGGGCGAAAATGCTAACCTGGCCTTCGAACCGGTAGATCGAGCCGTAGACATTTGGTTTGCCTGTCAGGACTGCAAGATCATTGGTGAGGTAGCGTGTCGTGAAATTGTCAGTGCCGTCAATGATGAGATCGTAGGGCTCGGCGATGGAAGCCGCGTTTTGATCATTCATAGCCTCCTTGTAAGTGGTCACTTTGACCTCGGGATTGATGCCGGCTAGGCGTTCGAAAGCTGAGTCTGTCTTGAGCTTACCGACATCGCCTGTGGCATGGAGTATCTGCCGCTGTAGATTCGAGAAATCGACTCGGTCGAAGTCAACAAGACCAATTTCACCAATTCCCGCGGCGGCCAAATACATCGTGACAGGCGAGCCGAGCCCCCCGGCTCCGACACAAAGGACCTTTGCAGCTTTGAGGCGCTTTTGCCCTTCCAGCCCAACATCCGGTATGGTGAGGTGACGGGCGTAGCGCTTCTTCTCGTCCCTGGTGAGGTCTGTTTCCGAGAGGCGGTCGGGTGGGATCACTGATGACATTGATGGTATTTCAAAAAAAATCTTAGACGGAATAGATCAAACGCTACGCTTTAATTATCAATGTTATTTGAGCAGATTCCAAGTTTGCTCCGTAACCCCACTTACAAAAGATTATCAGACCCATGAAAAAACACCACAACCTCCTCAGGTCAGTTATTGCTCTGGCTGGCGTTTTTGCGCTTGGCTGGCAGGTAAGTCACGCCGATACGATTAAATATTCTGAGCTGGAGAAGAAGATCAAGGTTGATCGATCTCCCCTCGAATCCGCGGGTGCTGCTCCGTCAAGTTATGCCCCAGCCCTTGAAAAGGTGATGCCCGCAGTGGTTACCATTTTTGCGAACAAGTCGATTAAACTAACCAGCGCACGCAATCCAATGCAGGAGGAGCTGTTCCGTCGAATGTTCCCTGATGTGCCCGACGATTTCTTCGAACGCTTTGAGAATGAGGAAGGGGCTCCTCAGCGCAGACAGGAAGGCCTCGGTTCCGGCGTGATCATCTCTTCTGACGGCTATATCCTGACAAACAATCACGTTGTCGGGGACGCTGACGAAATCACTGTTGCTCTGTCAACCAACAAGGAATACGAGGCTTCTTTGGTGGGTGCAGACCCCCGCACTGACGTTGCCTTGATTAAGATACAGGCAAAGGGTCTCGAGGCGATCACGGTCGGCGACAGCTCAAAACTTCGCATTGGTGATGTGGCTCTTGCAGTCGGCAACCCACTTGGCCTCGAACAAACCGCTACAGTCGGCATCATTAGCGGACTCGGCCGTAACGAACTCAATATCACGAACGGTGGCTATGAAAACTTTATCCAGACTGATGCAGCTATTAATCGTGGAAACTCCGGAGGTGCCCTGGTTGACGCGAGCGGTCGTTTGATTGGTATTAACACAGCGATTCAATCCGGTTTCTCGGGCGGCAACATTGGCATCGGTTTCGCGATCCCCTCTAACATGGCCCTTAATATCGTTCAGCGCCTTCTTGACGATGGCGGTGTGGTAAAGCGCGGTTTTCTCGGTGTGTTCCTCCGCGAGCTCGATGGAAATTATGCCAAGGCTCTCGGCCGCGAAGATGCTTCCGGTGTGCTGGTGACTGAGGTTGGCGAGGACACTCCTGCCGAAAGTGCCGGCATGAAGCCCGGTGACCTCATTGTTGGTTACAACGGCAAAAAGGTCGATGACATGCAGACTCTGCGTCTCGATATTTCCAACACCTCTCCCGGTAAGGCGGTCGAGTTCGAGTTGATTCGAAATGGCAAGGAGCGTTCCCTTGACGTTGTTCTGGGTGACCTTGACAATGATTCCGGTTCTCTTGCCGGTGTCCAAGGTGGCGGCAGTAACAAGCCAGCTAGGCCAGAAGAACTGATCGAGGGCGTCCGCATTAAGGACATCGACGATGAGACCCGCAATGCCCTGAATCTTGAGGAAAACGTGTCCGGCGTTATCGTCGAAAGTGTGAAAGACAGCGCCTCAGCCGCTGAGTCTGGCCTTCGTCCGGGAATGGTGATCACCCAGATCGACCAGAAAGATGTGGGAAACACGTCTGAGGCTTACGAAATCGTCGAGGGCTTCGATTCTGACGTGTTGCTCCTGCAGGTTTATGCAGCAGGACGTCGAGATATTCTCGCCGTTCCTCTGACTGAGTGATCTCCTGACCCAACAACTCGTGAGTGATCCCGAAAATCATATCGGAATCAGCCGACTCGACCAGGCGGCGGTCGGTACTCACGGGTGGCAGGTTAGGTTGCAGCGAAAAGGCGTCCGCTATGGGCGTTTTTTTTCTGATTCTGCTTGGGGTGGATCAGGGGAGGCCTTGAGGGAAGCTGTCGCGTTCCGGGAGGCAATCATCAGGGAAGTGGAGGAGACTCACGCGCGGCTTAAGTCATCTACCAGATCCCATCGGGCTCCCGCTGCGAGAAACAAATCTGGCGTGGTCGGAGTGACGCGAATTGTGCAGCGCAGCGTTAAGGGGGTTGAATACCATTTCTGGCAAGCTAGTTGGACACGCGGCGATGGGGTGAGGCGAACTGTGCGTTATTCCGTTCTCAAATACGGAGATCGCGATGCGTATCAACTGGCTTGCGAAGCACGGAAGAGAGCGATCGGTTAGGGAGTCGATGTTATTCCTCGTCGGTTTTGGGGATTTCCGCCAGCACGGAACTGATGTAAGGAAACAGCTGTTTTTTGCGGCTCACGACGCCTTTGAGATTAAAGAGGTGGGAATCCTTCCTTGGGTACGAGATTTTGCTGCGGATTTCAGAGCTGGCTTCGATCAGCAGCAGGCTATCGTTCTGGGTGATGTCGGTCACCATTAGACAGGCAAAATCGAGCCCGCGTTCTGAGATAAGGCCGCGCAGTTCTTGCTGAAGTTCTTCACGCGAAGGCCAGAAGTAGTCGAACCCAATCTCCTCAACCTGCGAAATGCTAAGCGTGTAGCCGCTCTCTTCAAACTCCTTGCGATCCGAATCGACCGCTTGCTTGATATCGCTGCCTCGCAGGACAGAGCCGGCGGCGAAAAAGAATTCCTTAAACTTGTCGACGTCGATTTCGGCTATCTTGCTGGCCCAACCCAGGATTTCTTGGTCAAGATCGGTTGTCGTAGGAGAGGTCAGGTTGAGGGTGTCTGAGATAATTCCGGCACAAATGCAAAGTGCGGTGCTTTTGCCGGGGGTAAGCTTGTTGATGCGGAATGAATTACCAACAATCGTGCAAGTTGAGCCTACGGTCAGGTTGATGAATTGAACTGGTTCTTTGGTGACAAGGTTGCCGCTGAGCCGGTGGTGATCCATCACCTCGATGATATGGGCTTCGTCAGCACCAGCGACAGCTTGTGAGAATTCGTTGTGATCAACTAGAACAAGCTTGGGGCGATCCGGGTTTACGAGGTCAGTACGAGAAAATACGCCAATTAATTCCTGGGTTTCCGGGTCACAGACAGGGAAGAGAGCCTGCTTTCGAAGTGATTTGATCTTCTCCTTGATGACCGAGATCCGGACGTCGGGCGAAAATTTGGTGAACTTGTCTGAGACCGCTCCCTGAATCGAGCGGGCCCCGCGAATGAGCTGGGTCGTTGAGGCAGTGTCGTGATCAGTCACGATAATTGCGGTGTTGGCCGCTTTCGCCGCCGCGATAATTGCGGCTGAGGGTTGAAATCCACTGGTGATGACGAGACAACGGACCCCCGCTTCGACGGCGTGGAGTTGAACCCCGACCCGATCTCCCGTAATGATGATGAGCTGGTCACTTGGAAACCTGGCTATGCGCTCGGACATCACTGGTTCGGAGGAGCCCGCTACCATCATGATGTAATCCTTCTCTTCGTCGCAATGTTCCGTCTCGTTCACGAAGTCTCCACCCAGAATTCGGCTGATGTTGCGAGTGGAAGTGTTGACTTTACGGGCGTCCTCGCCCTGGCCAGTCTCTGGGATGAGCAGGGCAAGCAAATCCTGCAACGCCAGCATGCCGACGATTGAGCCATTTTCGTCAGCCACGGGTAGGCTGCGAAAATTGAGAGAGGTCATTTGGCGATAGGCCTCGATAACCGTATCAGTGACTTTTGCTGTTGCGACTTCGCATCTGCAGATGTCCTCAGCACGGAGGTAGACATCAGGCATGAGCTTGGGACGGCTAATCTCCGCCTGGCTTAGAACCCACTCGGTGCGCTGGTTCGGTGGTCCGCAGCAGGCAGCTTCCGCATTGGGGATGCGGGTTTGGCGCAGCAGGTCGGCGTAGGCAATTGCTGAGCAGATCGCATCGGTGTCGGGGTTTCGGTGGCCGATCACCCAGGTGGGACGGTCCGATGTTTGCGTGGTTTCGGTTTCGGAAGGAGAGCTCACGAGGTAATGTTGACTATGTTGCCCGACTTTCGACTGAAAAGTTTCCACCTCGCGCAGGCTGACACAACTATCGCAAAATCGGACTAAAAAGATTTAGAGCTCAGCTAGAAACACCAGATCTTCGAATAATGAGGAAGGTCTATGACCGGTCTGCGAAATGGTAGGGGCGCTAGCGTTGAGGGTGGACTATCTCAGCCCACTGAATGATTCGGTGTCTCAAATTTGCTCGTGCAGCAGCTACTTCTTTGGAAGGCTCACCGTCGAGTAAGTTGTTTTTTTCATAGGGATCTAACTTGAGATCGAACATCCACTCGGACTTTTCCCCATCTTCGTTCTTCTGAACATATTTCCAGTCTCCGTCGCGAACGGCGTTCCAGGTTTTCGGGGCCCGTTTCGCTCTCCAAAACAGTGTTCGCTCATAGGCGGGCTTTCCACTCAGGGCATGAGCGATCAGGTCATCCCCATCGAGCTGGAGTTGACTGGTGTCCACTCCCGCTGCGTTGAGAAAGCTATGCGTGAGATCCATGAGGCTGCCAACCTGTTCACAGGTAGCACCGGGCTGGATCTTTGAGGGCCAGCGAACCAACAAGGGGACGCGCAAGCCGCCTTCGAACAAGGTTCCTTTGTAGTCCCGCCACGGTGTGTTGAGCCCCGGTTTCATCGCACCGTGATCGCTGGTGAAGACCACGATAGTGTTTTCTGCGACTCCGATGGCGTCGAGTCCCTGGAGAACAGCGCCGACGGAAGCGTCGAGATTTTCCATCATCTTGATGTAGGTATCCCTGTTTCCAGTGGTCCATTCCTCGGCCGAAGGCATACCGCCATCGTCGTCCTCAGGTCCCTGGAAGGGGAAATGAGGGGCTGCGTGGGGGAGGTAGAGGAAAAACGGTCGATCGGGAACGTTGCGGCGCTCGGTAAGAAACTGAATCGCATCCTGGGTGATCAGGTTGGTAGTGTAACCTTCGCGACCACGAATGATTTCACGACCTGACAGGTAAACTTCCAGATCGGACAGTTCCTTGTGGCGGAAGTAGTCGATGTTTCCGCCCAGAAACCCGACGAAGTCGTCGAAGCCTTGATCCAGAGGGGAAAACTTGTCTTCGTAGCCCAGATGCCATTTCCCGTAGATGGCATTGAAATAGCCTGCCTTCTTTAGCTCGGGAGCGAGGACAGCATGCTCCGCCGGCAGGCCCAGATCGCTTGTCTCAGCCAGTCGGATCGCGTCGTCGTAGCGGCCTACGTTTCCGGTGCCGATAGCACATTCCATGCCGCCGACACGCTGGGGGTAGCGCCCGGTGAGGAAGGAAACCCGAGATGGGGTGCATTCCGGGCCCATGGCGTAGATATTGGTGAACTTCATGCCCTCGGCAGCGATCCGGTCGATATTCGGGGTCTCAACATCGGGGGCTCCGAAACTGGAAATGTCCGCGTAGCCCATATCGTCCGCCATCATGAAGACGATATTCGGCTTCTCGTGGGCAGAAGCGGCAGTTAAACTTCCGAACAAGGCGGCGAGGTAAAGGTTTATTTTATAAAACATTGTAATACAATGTGTTAATATATCTTTTTAAGTTAATTTAACATCCTTAAATCACCCGAAATATGAAGGTTCGAGGCCTGGCTTCCACTTGATGTTACAGCCACTGCTGGGATACCAGGGCTCAGGTGCTGGCTGACCGTTGAGCATATTCTCCACGGCCCGGCGAAGGTCGGCTCCGGTAGGGGGGGCGCCGTGACCGGGGCGCGTATCGTCAAACTGCCCGGCGTAGGTCAGTTTGCCGTCGGAGTCGAAGAGGTAGAAATCAGGGGTGCAGGCAGCGGAATAGGCTTTGGCGACTTCCTGGCTCTCATCGTAGAGGTAGGGGAAGGACCAGCCATTGAGCTTGGCGAACTGAACCATGTTTTCCGGGGAATCGGCTGGATAATTATCCACGTCGTTGGAGCTGATAGCGACGAATCCCACGTTTTGTTCGGCAAATTCAGCCGCGACTTTTCCGAGTTGACCGGCGAGGTGGATAACAAACGGGCAGTGATTGCAGACAAATGCAATGACGAGACCTTTCCGTCCCTCGATCAAGCTGGAATAGCTGACGAGATTGCCTTCGCCGTCCGGGAGGGTGAATTCCGGCGCAGATTGTCCGGTTTTGAGGTGAAAAGTGGAGGGAACTTCGGCCATGTTAGAAAGTGGATTACAGAATTTTGATTAGGTTGGCAAAACTTGAGTAGTCTGAGTTGACAATCAAGACGAAAGCGACTACATGTCCCGCCCCGTTTTTGACACAGTTTTCCATGGCGGAAAACCCGAACGGAAAAACACCTGGCTGGCCATGGCAACTCTAGAAGTTATTTTAAAGGAAAAGATCGACGGACTCGGCGCGGAAGCGGACGTAGTCAAGGTGAAGCGTGGGTTTGCCCGCAACTTCCTCCTGCCGCAGAACCGCGCTTACGAAGCGACTCCCGCAAATCTCCGTCACGTCGAGCAGCTCAAGGAAGCCCGCGCGAAGCGCGAAGCCGAAGAACTTGCTGACGCTGAAAACGCTGCGACCAAGCTGAAAAAGCTTCGTCTTTCCGCCGAACTTTCCATCGGGCAGGGTGGCAAGGCCTTCGGTTCTATCACCACTTCCGACATCGCCGATCTCATCAATGATAAGAGCAAGCTTGGCATAGACCGCCACCAGCTGGTGCTCGACAAGCCGATCAAGACGCTCGGCAGCTATGATATCCCGGTGAAACTCCACCCCGACGTTGATGCCACGGTGACGATTCGCGTGAAAGCTCCCGAAGGTGAAGAATCGACCGAAGGGTCCGAAGATTGATCTCTTGATCAAAAAAAGCGATTTTAATTCAAATCGCTTTGCGAAAACGGGGCGGATTGCTTAGATAGCAGGCCGCCCTTTTTTTATCCGGTCATTGCGATCAGAGATGGAGGGGCTCCCGTCGTCCTTCAATACCGTACGCTCCCATATGTCCAGTTTTAACGATTCTCCTCCGCCAGAGTATTCCGTTTCGGATCATTCTGATCCCAATGAGCCCTCTTTCAAAAAAGGGCCCGGTAACAAAGGCGGTAAGGTTGGTAAAGATGGGAAGAGCTTCGGAAAGGCGGACGCGGCCCTTCGTTCCATGCCGCTGAATGCCGACGCAGAGCGTGCTGCCTTGAGCTGTATGCTGCTTGATCCGAGCGAGATCATCCCAAAGGCGATCGAGAAGATGACCAACCAGTTCTTCTACGTGCCGGCTCACCGAATCATCTACGATACGCTTCTTGATCTTTACAAGAACCGGCCCGGAGGAACTCTCGATCTGGTCGTCTTGACAACAGAGCTGTCGAACAAAGAGCAACTCGAAGCTGTCGGCGGCGCCCAGGCACTGGCGGATTTGCTTTCCGATGTTCCCACGACTGCGTTGTTTGATGACTATGCTGGATTCCTCAAAGAGAAATTCATTCTTCGACGAGTCATTCAGGACTGTACTGAGTGTGTGACGGGTGCCTACGACGGACCGGAAAGCGTTGCCGACTTTCTCGACACCGTTGAAAAAAGGGTTCTCAAAATCCGGAACGAAACAGAGAAGGAAAAGGGCATCGAAAACATGAAGGCTCACGTGCTCAGCGTGATCCAGCAGATTCAGGACGCCTACGAGGGCAAAGGTGAAACGGGTGGCCTCATGACTGGTTTCGATGATATCGATAAGATGACAAACGGCCTCCACGGAGGTGAAATGATAGTAGTCGCGGCTCGTCCTTCCATGGGTAAGACCTCGTTTGTGATGAACATCGTTGAGAATATCGCGATTGAGAACGATAACCCGACCCCGGTGGCTGTCTTCTCCCTCGAAATGAGCAGTGAATCACTGGTGCAACGTGTTCTCTGTTCGCGTGCCAAGGTTCAGATGCAAAAGCTTCGTGGTGGTTTCCTTGCCAAGTCCGATTTACCCAAGTTGATGGACGCTGCTGGAAAACTCGCTCAGGCACCAATCTGGATTGATGATACTCCGTCTATCACAATCAACGAACTCCAGGCAAAGGCCCGTCGTCTCCATGCGGAACACGGTATCCGGATGATTGCAATTGATTACCTTCAGCTTCTTAAGGCCCCTGACACAGCTGGTCGTGACGGGCGCGAAAAGGAAGTGGCCGAGATTTCAGGGGGGATTAAAGGAATCGCCAAGGAATTGAATATCCCAGTGATCGTACTCGCGCAGCTTAACCGTAATCCCGACGGCCGCGGTGGTAAGCCGCGAATGAGTGACCTTCGTGAATCCGGTTCTATCGAGCAGGATGCCGACCTCGTTGGATTGCTGATGCGTCCTGAAGTTTATGCTGATGACGAAGAGGATCGTGAGAGCAAGTGGGGTGAGGCAGAGTTCATTATTGCCAAGCAACGTAACGGTCCGACCGGTGATGTGCCGCTCACCTTCCAGAAGGAATTCATGCGCTTCGAAAATCGGGCCTACACGGATGGCGACGATTGAGATAGTGTCACGCATTAGCCCTCTTATTGGCGAAATGCTAGACACGTTTGCTCCCAACTGATAAACACAATCCAGCATGAAGTCCTGGCAGTGGATCCTTTTATCAATGGTGCTGGCGATTATCGTCGGTGCCGTGATTAACATCACCTGCGTGGTTTCGATGGAACCTGATCTCAAATTCAACCGGGTCGGGTCTTCTCTCATCGCGGTCTTTGACTACATCGGAACCATCTTCATGAAGCTCTTGAAGATGATCATCGTGCCGCTGGTCTTTACTTCGATTGTCGTGGGGATTGCAGGGCTCGGGAAGACTGCTGGATTCGCCCGCCTTGGAGGGAAAACCATCGCCTACTACGCAATGACGAGTCTGATTGCCATTCTTGTTGGCTTGACGGTGGTAAACATTTTTAAACCCGGGCTCGTCGACGGAAAGCCGAACGAGGCGATCCTTAAGCAAATTTCGGACAACAAGGACGCCTACGCTGACAAGATTTCGACGAAGTTGGCTGGCCAGGACGGAGGTTTCGACGCGGTGAGAGATTTGTTCATCCGTATGATTCCTGAGAACGTGTTCGAGGCATTCGGTGCGAACAACAAGATGCTCGCGCTGATTTTCGTCAGCTTGCTGACTGGCGTCGGACTGATCTTTATTTCCAAAAAAGGGAGAACCCCGGTGTTCGGATTCTTCGAGGGGCTCAATGAACTGACCCTTTTGATCACTCGCTGGATCATGTGGCTTGCCCCGATCGGAGTGTTTGGTCTTGTTGCCGAGACCACGGCCCAGACGGGGTTGCCGATTCTGCTTCTCCTGGCCAAGTATTTCCTAGTCGTGGCTGCAGCTCTGTTGATTCACCTGCTTGTAGTTATGCCGCTGGTGCTCAAGTTTGTCGCCGGGGTGAGTCCGGTGAAGCATTTCTATGCGATGCGAAATGCTCTCCTGACAGCATTTTCGACGGCGTCGAGTTCGGCGACCCTCCCGATCACGATGTCTTCATTGAAGGAGAATGCCGGCGTTTCCGAGCGGGTGAACAGCTTTGTCCTGCCTCTGGGGGCGACGGTTAATATGGACGGCACCGCGCTCTATGAGTGTGTCGCGGTGATGTTTGTCGCCCAGGTGTTGGGTTTTGATATGAGTTTCGGCACCCAATTCACCGTGGTTATTTTGGCGCTGTTAACCAGTGTTGGAGTCGCAGGAGTGCCGTCAGCGAGTCTCGTTGCGATTACGATCATTATTTACAACGTCGGGATACCAAACGCAGAGGCCGTCATCGGATTAATTCTCGCAGTGGACCGACCGTTAGATATGACCCGGACCGCTGTCAATGTATTCAGCGACTCCTGTGGCGCAGTCGTGGTGGCCAAGAGTGAAGGTGAGAGTGTCCTCGAAGACTGGAAAGAGGATGTCCCTGAAATTGGCAGAGAGTGAGAAATTGTCCCTCTTGATATATAATTTACCCCCGCAGATTTACCTAACAAGGATTTCGGGGTTCGGAAGAAGGTTCGAGACGATGAGAAAGAGTTATTTATGCCTCTTGATGTTAACGGCGCTCTCTATGGCATTAGGGGTTGATCTGACCTCCACGCAGCAAGCTGAATTGATGGTCTCGATCCAGACCGAGGATTACGACAAGGTCATTGAGTTGACTGATAGAGTCGATCCGGACAGCGAGTGGATGCGCGCCCGGGCCGGTGCCTTTCAGCGCCGCGGGGAAGAACGGTTCTTCGATGCTGATATCGAAGGATCGATTAAGGACTTTGATGCTTTTCTCGAGATTATCCCTCAGCAGGATCCCCACCACTGGCAGCGGGGACTTTCCTACTACTACGCGGAGGAATACGAGAAAGGGAAAGCGCAATTCGAACGCCACCAGACCGTGAACACCCAGGATGTCGAAAACGCCGTCTGGCATTTTCTCTGCGCAGTTCGGGCTCCCGGCGGCAGCGTGGAGGCAGCCCGCGAGAAGTTTATTCCGATCGATCAGGATTCCAGAGTGCCAATGAAGGAGGTGCACGATTTGTTTGGAGGCTGGGGCTCAGTCGAGTCAGTCCTCAAGGCTGCAGCACCACGGGATTCTGACAATCTGTCTGAGCGCGAGCGGAATCATTTGTGCTACGCGCACCTCTACCTGGCACTCTATTTCGAGGCGATGGGGGACATGGGGAAAATGAGGGAGCATATCCGGCTGGCAGCATTTGACTATTCCATGGAGCATTACATGGGGAAAACGGCCCAGGTCCACGCCAAGGTGCGCAAGGTTAGAGAAAATGAGGGTGGTTTTGAGGTGGAAGGGGAGTGATCTCACCCGCAACTCGAACATCCCGAACCACAGCACATCCCCGGCTTGAGGGCCAGCGCCGAAGGAGTCACCGCCAATCCTCCTTTTGAAGTGCACCTGAGTTCCTTTGGCATAGCGAGACCGACCGCATAAACGGCATCGATGGTCTCGTCGAGCGGGATGTAGTTTGTGTATCCGCCGAGAACCAGGTCTGCATTGACGAAAGCGCTGGCCGCAGCAGCCCCATTTCGGGTGTGACAGGGGATCTCGACCATACCGTGAAGCAGGTCGCAGACAGTGCCCATCGTATTTTGGAATCCGATCGCAGCGGCGTCGCAGGCCTGCTGAGCGGTTCCCCCGACAGCGTCGACCACGCCAGCGGCAGCCATGGCGCCGGAGGCGCCGATCTCGACCTGGCAGCCGGCCATCTCCGCGGCAAAGGTTCCGCGGATCGAGAGAATCATTCCAACGGCGCCGGCGGCGAGCAGCGCTTTGGCAATTTGTTCGCGGGAAAGATCCCGTTCCTCGGCAAGGGTGACGATGGTTCCGGGAATGACGCCGGCAGAGCCGCCGGTAGGCGCGGCGCAGACGACTCCCATGGATCCGTCGACGTGCATGACAGCAAGTGCTCGCGCCGCCGCCCGGGTGTTGAAGCTGCGCACGCTCAGTTCTCCCTTTGCTTCCGCCTCAAAGATACTTCCGGCACAACTGGGCAGAAGCTGAAGTCCGGTATGATTCGGATCGAGCCCACGTTCGACGGACTCGACCATGATATCGTAGCGACGGAGCATTTCATTAATGACTTCTGCTTCGCTAAGCCCAAGCAGTTGTGCCTCGTGGGCAAGTGCGATTTCGCCAAGGCTGGCATGTCGATCGCGGGCCAATTCGAGGATTTCGGCGGCGCTGTTAAAGAGGGGTGCGCCCTTGTTGACGAAATAGACGGGACTGGACTGCCAGAATTGCGATCCCAGTGCCACGAGGCGGCTCGCTGTCTCTCCGGAAAGCGCCTCCATGAGGCTGGCTTTCCAGCGCACGCTGCCATTGTTGTTCAGTTCAATGAGGGGCGCCGTCGCCGGCTGCTCCGCGAGGAGGTCGTGGACGTTGCCGGCTTTGTCAGGATCCGCTTCAACGAGGACTTCGTGGCAGGTCCCGTCGAAGATAACGGGCCGTCCCGCTATACGGGTGATCTCAACGGATCCGCCTCCAACCGATCGTGCCACGAGATGCAGCGGGTCACCTGATGGGGAAGTGAGTTGAAGATCGGTTGTGTTGGGATGGTCGGCGCCTTCGAGCGGCCGGACATCGAAGCCAAGTTCCATTCCAAGCGAGGGGGCGTCGGTCAGGGCCGTGAAGAATGACTCATCGGTAAGCGGCTTGTTCATCAGGCCCATGGCGAAGCCCCGGTCGGCACCCTGGGGTTCGTAGGTGGCGGCATAGGAGCCTTCCGGATCAAAGGCCAGTTCGGCTCGTGTCGGTGTCCCACCAATAATTGAGCGAGCCATGCTGCCGATATGATAAGCTCCGGCCGTGTGCGAACTCGACGGACCGCGCATGACCGGGCCAAGAACGTGGTTGAAGATGCTGACTGGTTTGGCGTGTGCACTCATAGGGAGTTGGGCGTTGGCTGCCCGCTCTTCCTGTCCGGGGTCTTTACGCCCCAGGCTTTCTCAATAACAGCGTAGCCTTCGGGGTCGTGTTCCTTCAACTCATTACGGTTGAATGGGTAGAAGTCATTTTTGCCAAAATAGGCTTCGGTGAGCTCGGCAAAGTATTCCTGTGGAGTGGTCATGGCGTAGGCCTCGTCTTTCACAATACTGTTACCATTGAAACGCTCCACCTCATCATAAGTGCCGGACGCCTTGGCCTTTTCGTAGGCTGCTTTGATATCCCCATTTTTGAAGCTGAGGACTTGATCGTGATAGGCATGTGCGAGTTCGTGAAGTAGCAGGTAGGGCATGCGCCGGTTTTCGAAGGGAAAGATCTGTGTGTTAGTAATCTCAACTGCTTTGCCCATGATAGGGTCTCGACCATTGCGCTCGAGCCATTTGGGATCAGGATGATATTCGGCGCCCGGGCGCTTATTCGGGTAAGTTGGGTTGATCCAGATCGGAACCGTGCGCAGGTGCTTCAGGGCGAGCGGTGGCACCACGTCGACCACGCGTTGCAATTGAAGGCCCAGTAGTTCGATCATACGGCTGGTTCCGGTGGGCTCGCTGTCCCACTGCTTGTCGCTGAGATAAATCGTCCATCCGTTGATCTCGAGGGTGGCGTGCCCGGGATGAACGAAGCGTGGATCCCCGCTTTCGCGAAGTTGCACCGTCAGACGCCCGGAGAGTTCGTCGCGGGTTCCTTTATAACTATGCTGTTTGGCAACGTTGGTAAGTTGATCAGGATCCTTGGAAAGGTCATAGAGTTCCTCACCGGGCCTCGAGCCGAAGGCGAGGCGATAGAGTTCGGCATCATCTCCGGACTTGGCATTGAGCCGCATCCATTGCTTGGTAGGGCCGGGATCAACGTTGTATGAGAAAGCCCCGGAGACGGTTGGCCACGGAGTCTCCACAAAGTCGAATTCGGGTTCCGGTCCTTTGACGGCGCCGGAAGGCCATTCGCGGGGGGTAAAATTGCGAATGTAAAGAAAGTCGTCTGTTCGAATCGCCCGGGAAGGGTTGGGGTAGACATGCTGCTCCATCCCGAAGATGACCGATCCTCCACGCGGTTCGATGTTTCCTCCATTGCCTCTGACGAGGTGCCGCTTTAATGAGCGGCCGTTCATCGACTCCGGGACGGGTAAACCCACCGCATCAAGGATGGTCGGCGCCAGGTCAGTCAGGCTAACAAACTCATCGGTCAAAGCCACTGCCCGATCCTGCGCACCCCAGCGAATCACGAGGGGTATCCGGGTTCCGAGATCGTAGAGAGTGGCCTTAGCGCGTGGAAAGGGCATGCCGTTGTCGCTGGTCATGACGACAATGGTGTTGTCTAGCTCACCTCTTTCTTCGATAAGAGAAAGAATCCGGGCGGCGTCACGGTCGAAACGTTCGATTTTGGTGTAATAATCGCCGAGGTCAGTGCGGACGGTTTCATTGTCAGGGAGAACCGCAGGGACGTCGATCTCTTTGAGATCCATCGAGTTGCGCTTGCTGATCTGCCAATCGTAGGGACGGTGTGGTTCGCCGGCCCCGTACCAAAAGCACCAGGATGCCTCTGGAGCTACGGATTGGTAGAAAGCTTGGAAACTTTCGAAGCGCTCTCCAAAGGGGTCGGTGCCTCGAAAGGTATGCTGGCTCGGGGCGGTTCCTTTGCGGCTGAAGCCCGTCATGTAACCGGCTTCGCCGAGTAAATCGGGGTAGACCGGAACATCTGCGGGAATGGAGCCGCCGAGATTGGCACCTTCGCCAAGTCGCCAATGATATTGCCCTGATGCCACAGAGTGACGACTCGGAGTGCAGGACGGCGCAGAAACGAAGGCATGGGTGAAGAGGACGCCCTCTTTGACGAGGTGGTCAAAGGTGGGTGTTTTGACAGTGTTATCGCCCAGCGCACCCGCGTGCGGGTAGGACCAGTCGTCACCCATCAGGATCAAAATGTTGGGGCGCCGACCGGATTTAGCGGAGGGAGGGAGCGGTTTTTTGGGCAGGTGAGTGGCGGCACCCGAGGGAAAGGATTGCAAGTTAGACGGACGAACAACCTCGACTGTCTCCTGCCTCGAGACTTCAATGACGCGCTTGGAATGGTGGGTCTGATTTCTCAATCTAAATTGATGTCCCAGAGTCGTATTCTGAAGGGTGGAGTCTCCCGGTTTCAGGGTTTGCAGTTTCTTTTCCTCGCCATTGGGTCGAACCCAGTAGAGGTCAAGGGGTTGCCGGGTGGCGTTCTTGATGGTTAAACGAGGTCGTGTTTGAGATTTGGCCTTCTGTTGTTGCTCGTATGGTGGGGGATCAGGCAAAGTTGCCCAGAGCTGTTGACTGAGTTGTTGAAGGAGATCCCCATTTGTTGCTGCGACATTCTTCTTCTCTCCGGGGTCTATCTTATGATCGTAGAGTTCCTGCGCGATGACTGCACGTGTCTCTCGGTGAATCCACTCCACGTAACGGTATCGATCGGTCCGCATGGCGTAGCCCATCAGTTCTCCCCGGGGAGTGCGGCGCTGGAACTGGCTGAAGGCGGCGTCTTTCACCTTTGCCGAGGCATCTTCGAGAATTGGTCCTAAACTGACACCTTCAGTGTGTTCCGCCGGTTCAATTCCTGCGAGATCGCAAAGTGTGGGATAGACGTCGACGAATTCGACCAGTGACTGGCTGGCTTTTCCATTCGCCCCGGCCCGGGGATCATGAATGATCAGGGGCACTCGGGCGTCGATCTCGTAGTTGGACTGCTTGCACCAGCTGTTGTGTTCTCCCAGCTTCCAACCGTGATCACCCCAGAGGACAACAATGGTATTACCCGCGAGGTCGAGTTTCTCCAACTCATCGAGAAGAAGACCGACCTGAGCATCGATGAAGCTGACGGAGGCGTAGTAGCCGTGCTTGAGTTCACGTTGCTGAGCTTCGGTCAAGCTGCCGTCGCGCGGGTCACCGGTATCGAGAAAATTCATGTAGTCACGAAGCTCATACATGGTGTTCATCGCGTAGGGCGGGGCGCCATCGGGGAGAGAGGGATCGTTCGTGAGTTGGATTTCTTCCCGGTCGTAGAGTTCCCAGTATTTCCTTGGGACCACAAAGGGGAGGTGGGGGCGAATGAAGCCGGCAGAGAGGAAGAACGGCTCATCCCGCTTCGCCATCTGCCTCATGGACTTGAGCGCTTGCCGGGCGATAGCGCCGTCTATGTGTTCGTGATCCGGGATGTCCACGATTTCAGTAGCCGCAGCCCGCATGCGATTGATCGCCGCGTCTGATTTGCCGTCAGCACGCATCTGTTTCTTGAAGTCAGCGAGCCTTTGGCGGGCCTCGTCAGACCAGAGTTTGGAGCCCTTAGGCCACTGGTGTGGCTCGCTCCAGGAAACGTCGTCGGGCCATGGGTTGTGAAAGACTTTGCCGTGACCGATCGCGTAGTAGCCCTGCTGCTTGAAGTGCTGGGGAAGGGTAATCACGTCTGGTATTGTGTTGCGAAATCGCACATCGAGCGTCCAGACTTTGGCGGAATCCGGCCTCAGCCCCGTGAGCAGGCTGACGCGGGAGGGATTGCACACTGCCAGTTGGCAGTAAGCGCGGTCAAAGCGAACACCGGAAGCGGCGAGCCGATCAATATTCGGAGTGTGAATCGATTCCACGCCATAGCAACCCAGTTCCGGTCGCAGGTCGTCCACGGCGATGAAAAGCACATTAGGACGTTCTTCGGCAACGCTCGCCGCGGTGGCTGAGAGGATGGCGATGAATGAGCTTATGAGGCGGCGGCGCATATCAAGTCGATTTTCGATCTACCAGCAACTCAAAAAATTATTCGGCGCTTCCAATCGAATTGCTCAAGCAAGTAAGTCAACCTCTAGCAAATTCCGCTCCGGAAGAAAAGGATCTACGAACTCCAGTCCAGTCCTTCGGGAAGCTCATTGAGATTGATGCAGCCATCGTCAGTGACGATGACCATGTCCTCAATCCGCACCCCTCCCATGTCTTTACGGTAGAGGCCGGGCTCGACGGTGAGAGCATCACCTTTGACCAACGGGATGCCCTTGGGATCCAGCAGGGGAGGTTCGTGAACCTCAAGCCCAATGCCATGTCCGGTTCCATGGGGCATGGTTGTGTAGGATTTCGCCGCATCATCGGGAGGAAAGCCCCAGTGGTAACCGCGCTCAATCAGGATAGAGGTGGTTGCTTCATGGACCTCCTTTCCGGTAACGCCGGGGCGAATGGCTGCGCACCCGGCTGATTTCGCCGCGCGGACAGCTTCCAGCATGGGCGGCAGCCCCTCCGGGATTTCCCCATGAACCACGGTGCGGGTACAATCGCCGCAATAGCGTGAGCTCATGTCGGTGGGAAAGATATCAACGATCACTGGTTGTCCGGTGAAGAGTGGGCCGTTGCCGCAGTTGTGGCAGTCTGCACCCTGGGTGCCTCCGGCGATGATGTAGGTCGGACCGGAGAAGTTCTGCTCCATCAGGAACACGTTTACAGCGGCGCGGACGCGCTCGGAGGTGAGAGGGGCACCGTCGACAAGAAGGGAGCCGTCAGATGAGGCGTCCGCATCTGCGATCATTTCGCAGGCGAGGCGGATGGCCCGTTCGGTCACACTCTGAGCTCGACGAAGATGCTCTATTTCCTGTTCCGACTTCTGTCTGCGTTCCATGACTCCCATCTTGAGGTCACAGAGTACAGTGATTCCGGCTTCCTCGAGGATATGTTGAAAACTCAGTGGTAGAGTACGGTCTCCGGTCACTTCAGAAACGCCGTTCTGAAGAAGGCATTCAGCTGCGCCCTGGGCAGTGGCGACTTCCCTGTCGGATGAGAGGTCGCCTGTGGGGGTGAAGTCGGCCGGGCAGGCGACGAGGTCGGCTGTGACGGAATTCCGAATGCGTTCGACTTCGATGTCCCGGACGATGAGAATGCGCTTACTTCCGCCTTCCTTGTCGTTAAGGTCCAATAGCGCGACTGGGTCAGGCAGACAAAACTGAATTTCATGATAGAGGGCAAAATTGTGCTGGGGGATCCCGGCTCGGATAGTGGCAGTCGGCATTGGGGAGAGGATAGATCAGAGTTTTTCGAGGGGGAGTGTTCCTAGAGAAATTCGCTCATCAATTTGAAGAGGTGCAGGCTTATGCTTTGCGTGATGGAGTGGGTCCCTAGAGAACAGCCTCAGTGAAGTTTTAAAAGAGCGATTTGTCTACCCCCGGTCAATGGCGCAAGCCGTCGCAATTCAACCTTCATGTCAAAACGTGACTCAAAAAGTTGTCAGCCGTATCGGGATTGGCTATAAACTCTCCCCCGGGATTCTTTCGGGGTGCCTGCTTGTTCTTTGATGACCATTTCTGAACAGATCGAAAACGATCTTCGTGCTTACGTCGTGACCGGCAATATCCCGCCTTACTCACTGACCTTGAAGGCGATCGCTTCGCATTTTGAAGTGTCGCTGATGCCGGTGCGTTCCGCGGTGAACCGCCTCGTTGATCAGAAGTATCTCATGCGAGGTGACAACGGGCGCCTGAGCTTGAATCCGCGCCGAAAGAGTCGAAGCGGTGAGACCAGTCTTGATGAGGTAAAAGGGCTTCAGCCGGTTGCCCCTGACAAAAGATTAACGGATCATATTATCATAATGAGCCTGCGGGGATCAGATGTGTGCCTGCGAGAGGAAGCGACCGCAGAGCAGTTCGGAATAGGGAGGACGGTTCTTCGTCGGATTTTCAATCGCCTTGCCGGGGAGGGGATAATTGAGCATCTGCCTCGTCGTGGCTGGAGGGCGCGTCCCTTCCAGGAGAAGGACATGCTAGACTACATTGATGTTCGCGAGACCTTGGAAATTCGTGCCCTGGAGAATGCCTTCGAGCGAATGGATCGGGCATTTCTTAAGGAAATGGTTAGGGCTAACAGTCCTGACGAGAACGGAAAACCTCAGCTGAGTAATCGCCTGCACCGTTATTGGATCGATCTCGCCGAGAACCGTTACCTCTCAGATTTCTTTGACCAAAACGGAATTTACTTTGAAATGCTTTTCGACAAAGCGGTATTAGATCGTGAAACCGTGGCACGTCGGGCTGCTGAACACGTCGATATTCTCAACGGGCTCCTGGCAGGTGACCTGGAGGAAGCAAAGCGTCATCTATCTGCACATATCTCTGACCAGCGTGATCACGTGTCTCGGTTTCTCGAGGAAACAGGGACAGCTTCGATTTGATCAAAACCACCATGAATCTATTGTTTAAACGAATTATCCCGGCACTGCTCGTGCTGGCTGTTTCTTGCTCCCTTCTCCCCGCTGACGAACGTCCTAACATCCTTTGGCTGACCTGCGAGGATAACAACGTCAACTGGATCGGTTGTTACGGAAACCCTTATGCTGATACTCCGAATATCGACAAGCTGGCTTCAGAGGGGTTTCAGTACATGAACTGCTACGCCAATGCACCGGTGTGCGCTCCTTCGCGATGCACCTGGATTACCGGGATTCATGCGGTATCCATGGGCACGCACCCGATGCGGAGCCGTTACGAAATTCCTCACGATCGCATCAAGTATTACCCCGATCACCTCAAGGAGGCCGGCTACTACGTGGTGAACGCAGGCAAGACGGACTACAATATCGGCGGTCGCGATGACAAGGATCCCTGGGACTCCAGCAAGCCGGACTTCGAGGCGGCGAAGAATAACCAGCCGTTCTTCATGATCATCAACAGCACGAAGTCCCACGAGTCGCGTGCATTTGGTGACATCAACAATTCCGAGCACAGCCCCGGGCACGTTCAGTTGGCCAAGTATCATCCGGATATCCCCGAGATGCGGAAGAACTATGCGCATTACCACGATCAGGTAAAAAACATGGACGCCGATATTGGTGCTGCTTTGCAACAGTTGGAGGATGCCGGGCTCGCCGAGAATACGATCGTGATTCACAACTCTGATCACGGTGGTGTGATCGCCCGCAGTAAGCGTTTCCTCTTTAACAGCGGGACCCACTGTCCGTTGATCGTGCGGATTCCGGAAAAGTTTAAGGATCTGCATCCCGGCTCACCTGGCGACAAGATCGACGAGTTTGTCAGCTTCATCGATATGCCTAAAACCTGGTTGAGTCTGACGGGAGCGAAGATTCCTGACGATATGCAGGGCAAGGTTTTCCTTGGGCCTGATAAGGAAGAGCGTGACTTCCACGTCAGCTTCCGTGGCCGGATGGATGAGCGATGTGATAATGTCCGCGCCTACCGTGAGGACAAGTGGCTCTATATCCGCAACTACATGCCCTACGCGCCCTGGGGGCAGCGCCTCAATTATCTCTGGCAGATGGAAGCCACTAAGGCCTGGCAGGCTTACCACGATGAAGGGCGCACCAATGCCGTGACCGGGCGTTTCTTCGGAATCAAGCCGATGGAGGAACTCTATGATACCTCAGTCGATCCGGACAACGTCGACAATCTGATTGACGACCCGCAATATGCCGATCTCGTAGAAGGGTTCCGAACCAGTCTCTCTGAATGGCAGCTCACAAACTACGATGCAGGCCTACTTCCTGAGACGGAAATCGTTAAGCGTGCCGCGGACAACAATATGACCATCTATGATATGGTCCGTGATGAGGAACTCTACCCGGTTTCCACCTATCTATCAGCTTCAGAACTGGCGATTGAAAACGATCCCGCCAATGAGAAGGAACTGCTTAAGCGCCTCCAGAGCGAAGATGCCGGGGTTCGTTACTGGGCAATGGTGGGTCTGTTCCACATCCAGGATCGTGCCGGCCTGAAGAAAGGGGCCGTCAAGAAGGTGCTTGAGGACGAATCCCATCATGTTCGTCTCATGGCCGCATGGGCACTCTACCGTGACGGTGAAAAGGAAACCGCGATGGAAACGTTCAAGGAACTTCTCAGCAGCAGTTCCTATGCTTCGATGAAGACTTTCAATGTGATCGACTGGATTGGAGACGGCGCTGAATCCTACCAGGAGGCGATGCTGGCCTGCAACGCCGAGCCTGAAAGCTACATCACCCGCTTGAAGGAATACATGGTCGACGGATATGCCGAGAAGCAGAAGGAAGCCAAAGCGGCGGAGCGCAAAAACAAAAAGAAGAAGTAACGCTTCCCTCAATACCTATTTCACCTTCAAACTGATCAGGCTCATCTGTGGATGAGCCTGTCTCATTTTTACCCATGAAACTCCCCGCCATTTGTATCGCGTTAGTCGGCTTCTTCGGCCTCGTTGTTCAGGCTGCTGAACGCCCCAACATTCTCTACTTCTACGTCGACGACATGGGGTGGGGCAGTATTGGACCGAATGCCCAGGCAGAGCGCCGTGCCAAAGGTCTGGCGACAGTCCAAACACCCAACCTGGATAAGCTGGCTGCCGAAGGAATTAACTTTCGGAGAGGATACGGCTGCATGGTGTGCTCGCCGGCCCGGTCTTCGCAGCAAACCGGCTTTCACCAGGGGCACACCTTTGCCGATCGTAATGACCCTGACAATGCTAAGAAAGCGATCCGCGAGGATGACATCACGATGGGGGATGCCCTGCTCAAGGCCGGCTATGTGACCGGGTACTGGGGTAAATGGGGCTATGGCGGATCCAAAGAGCAGGAAAGCCCGACGATCGATAATGTTCAGACCCTGCCAACTTCTCACGGATACCAGCACGTCGTGGCGGAGCTTCACCACGTCCGTGCCCACACCTTCTTTCAGCCAACCTTGTGGACGGCTCCTGCGCCGGAGGGGAGCAAGGGCGGTTTGTATCTCGAGGCAAACACCATGAAACCGTGGCTGGGCGACAAGAATTACCCGGATGAGCCGGCGCTGCAGAATCATCCTGATTACCCCGAGACGGCCTACTGTGATGACGTTTACTGTTTCGCCGCGCTCGACTTTGTGCGTGAAGGCGGCCAGCGCTATCAAGAAGATGGCACTCCTTTCTTCGGGCTGCTCGCGGTTCAAATTCCGCATGCTCCTTTTGATGAAATCCAGGCTCTACCAAAGTGGGAAGCGGCCTATGCCGGCGACGCCCATTTTTCGAAGCTGAAGAAGCAGTCCCGTGAATGGGCTGCCATGGTGACCCGGATTGATGCTCACTTCGGCAACATCCTTGCTGCCCTGGAGGATCCCAACAACGATGGGGACAACTCCGACTCTGTCGCTGATAACACGCTGGTCATTTTCATGTCTGATAACGGCGGGCCCGGCGGGGCCAACCATTCTGAGTTTGATGCCAATGGCGGCCTGACTGGAACGAAAGGATCCATTAATGAGGGCGGGATTCGAGTTCCTACGATCATGCGCTGGCCGGCGATGATCACGGAAACCTCCGGATTCAAGCGGGGCACCAGCACTGACATGGCGATTGATGTGACCGATCTGCTGCCTACCTTCTGTGAACTGGCCGGCACTGAGATCCCGCTGGGGCTTGATGGTGTCTCGTTGGCTCCTTTGCTCACAGGAAAAGGAGAGCGTCGTCCGCGCGAGTTCCTCATTCATGAGGCAGGGAAGGGCAATTCCATTATCCGGGGTGATCACAAGTTGATCCACCGCCCTAACGGTGATGTGGAGGTTTACGATCTCGCCGAAGATCCTGCTGAAACCACCAATCTAGCTGAAAAATTTCCGATACTTGCCGAAACCCTGGGCAAGATGTTGACTGAGGAACGGGTGGATGAGCCCAAGGGGTTTGCCAATACCTACCATTACTGGGAAGGCAAGGACGGAGCTAAGCTCTCGAAGGCTGCTAACTGGTCTGACTATGTCTACGCGAACGAAGGCATTACTTATCTCGAGGATGATGGAGCTCCTCAGCTGTCATGGACGGCGCACCTTCGGAATGCGGGCAAAGGGAGCAAGACCGCGGTAGCAGACAAGGATACCTATTTCCTCGCACTTGAAGTTGGCGCGGCTGACCGGGGCTCCCAAGCGCTGAAGATCGGTGACGGCGTCACCGTCACTGGACGCAACGAAGTGCGAGTGTCTGATGGCGGGACCATTGATATCGAGGGTGGAAAAGTCGCCTCAGTGCGCTGGGTCGATGTGAAGAAAGGCGGTACGCTTAATGGAGCGGGTAGTGTGGAAGGGATTCTCTACAACGGCGGCACGGTCGCTGTAGTGCCTTCAGCGGCCGCTGGAATGCTTATGGTGGCCGGTGACTATCGCGAAGAGGAAGGGAGCAGACTGCACCTCGAGATTGCAGGCAAAGGAATCGATGTCGCAGGGGAAGCGGAGTTAACCGGTTTTCTCTCTGTGGAAACGGTTCCGCGGGCAAAGGTTGGAGAACTCTACGAAATTTTAAGCGCTGATTCAGTGACGGGGCGTTTTGCCAATACGGGTGATCGTGTCCGGGCCGGAGATGGGACCGAATTGAGAGTTGGATATGAGGCAGGTCGAGTCACTCTGACAGTCGTATCTCTGCTTCAACTGAGTTCGGCAGAGTAACGGGTTCGTTTTGCTCAAGGAACTTGTGGTGTTGCCCTACGCAGGGCTTTGGCCACCAATTTAATGACAAATGGTGTAAGTGCCCCTGTTCGTGAGATAAACTTTGTCCCGCTTTCTGCGAGGCGTCGAGAGGCTTGTCTACCAGCCGACCATGTAGGTCACATCCCACTTGATCTTGCCGGTGCCGCCACAGTCGGGGCAGTCCATCTTGCCATCGGGTGAGCGCATTCCGAGAGGGCGGGTGTCCGAAACCTTGCCAAACCCGCGGCATTCCTGGCAGCGGCGCTCTTCGAATTGTTGATACTGGAAGACTTCTCCATTCTTAACCATGGAGAGGAAGAGTTGTTGAGACATCGGCGGCGGCCCCTCCTCAAGCTTCACTGTCGAAACTTCAGCAGTGAACATGGGCAAAGTCCTGGTCTCTTTGATCCGCTTCGTGCCGGGCGGTTCTTCGGCCGGGGCGCTGCCGGTATCGAGAGGGATACCGAAAAAAGTTACCCCGCCACCTCCTTTGTTCACTTTCTGGAGGGCTGGTTCTGGACCCTTCTGCGCAGCGGGATCGACCACCGTTCGGGTGATTTCGGTGACGTGTTCGCCGTCCGCCGTGATATTGACGAGGGGAGGGGTAAGTTCTCCACCTTTGAGATTGACCCCAGAGATCTTGACCACAGACGGCTTTCCGGCATAAGCGCAAAGAAAGAGATCGCCGTTGGGGTTGTTTTTGGCGAGCTTACGGATCACCCGGATACGCTCGCCCTTAAATTCCTGCCCGCCATTGTTCTTTGCGGCTTCCTCACGCAGCTTGGTATCGTACTTGGTCGCAACATCCTTGTAAATCAGGCCAAGCAATTCGCGGGTTTCAGCGGCACCGCGGGCGCCGACCCGGCTGACTTGGAACATTTCGGCAGTTTCCTGAGATTCGCCCTCCTGGGCAAAGAGTAAGGGCATAGGGGCACCGATCAGGATCGGCATAAAGCGACGTCGTGTATGAGTGGTTTTCAAAATATCTGGTTTATAACGAATAACTTGAAAGTCTGCTCCCGTGACAGGTTTTCCGTTTTTGGAAAGTCGCCAATTTTTGTAAAGCACTGTAGGTAAGTGATTAGGGTCTGATTTGGGTGTGCGGTTTCAGAGTAAACATCAAATTGTTGTGTTAGGAGAATATGGCTCTGAATGGCGGGACCTTAGATGCAAGAGAATGACTAAAGTCCGCTGATGGCACGAATAATGCGGCCTTCTTTGGAAGACACTGGACTTTTTTGAACATGGAAGTGGCTACGACATCTCAACCCACTCTTCCGAGTGAGAGACGTCGCAATTTGTACTTCCAGAATTTTTTCACGCTTTGGGAGTTTCGAAAACCTGTCAGTCAGTCACTCAAGATCACCTTGGCAATCTTGGTCTGGTTTCTGTTTCTCCTCGGATGGCACCTTTTGGCTAAGGCTTCATTTACGCCCGATGCCTTGCTGCCGACGCCCGCCAAAGTTTGGTCAGCTCTCGTCGACCTTTTTGCCAACCGCGGGTTTGGGATAGACGTGCTTCACAGTTTGAGACGAATTGCGATTAGTTTTGGACTTGCCGTAGCGGTTGCGTTGCCGCTCGGGATGCTCATGGGAACTTTTCCTGTCGCCGAGAGTTTTCTAAATCCCTTGGTTTCTCCCTTCCGCTATTTGCCGGCGCCATCCTTTGTTCCGCTTTTATTAATGTGGCTGGGAACGGGAGACTCCCAGAAGATCGCTCTACTGGTTCTCGGTGTGGTTTGGTTTCTCATGACCTTATTCATGGATAATACCAAGGCGGTCCGTACGGAGGTTGTGGAATGTTCTCGCACGTTGGGAGCCCGTCGAGCCAACATCCTTTGGAGAGTGATTCTTCCCTCTGCCTTGCCGAGTTACCTCGATACCGCAAGGCAGATGCTCGCTGTCAGTTGGACCTACCTCGTGATTGCCGAGATTGTCGCCGCCACAGATGGAATCGGGGCCATGATGATGCGTGCGAAGCGTTTTGTTCGGGTAGAAGACATTCTCGCCGGGATACTAATCATCGGTGTTCTCGGCCTGCTTTTCGATCTGCTGTTTCGACTCATTCACCGACTTTGGTTTCGCTATCTCTACTAAATATGAACACTGAAATCCAAAAAATATGAAAATGATTAAGAAGCTTGTAAAAAGAAGCCCGATGCTACTGAGCCTTTCCATGCTAATGCTGCTCGCCGCCTGTGGTGATACCGCCTCGGAATCCGGCCCACCAACCGACGAAGTCGCGGCCGAAGAAACAACTGAAGCTCCTGAGGTGCCACCGGTAGAGCCAGAACCCGAACTTAAAGAAGCTTCCAAAGAGGCGGGGGAGCCGAAGTCGGTGAGAGTATCATTGTTTTCGTGGCCTGGCTACGGCTTCTGGTTCATCGCAAAAGAGAAGAATCTCGTCCCTGAAATTGCGCTGGACATTAAGATCATCGAAGATCCCTACGAGAGCTTCGGTCTCATGGCAGCGGGGCAACTGGACGTGACTTCGTCAACGGTTGAATATGGTCCCATTGCAGCCGAGGAAGGAGTCCCGGTTCAAATGGTTGCCTATACCAATCCTTCCAATGGAACGGATAAGATCATTCTCGGACCCGGAATAAAGTCTGCTGAAGATCTCAAAGGTAAGACAGTCGCGGTGCTCGAGGGCGGCCTCACCCAGATTTACATGGGAATCTGGCTGGAAAAGAACGGTGTCGCGTTTGACGAAGTGGAATACACCAACCTGATCATGGACGATGCGGTTGCTGCTATGGTCAGCGGAAAAGTTGCCGGAGGCGAGTTCTGGGAGCCGTTTGGTTCCAATGTGCTGGAAGCGCTTCCTGATGCCAAAGTGGTCGCGACCTCCAAGGATCCCTATTTCGTGGAAACGGCCCTGTTGGCCGACGGGATGTATATGGCGAAGCCGTTTATCGACGATACTGAAACTGCTGCATTGACTCTGAAGGCATACTTTGAAGCCGTGAAATTCTGGGAGGAAAACCCGGAGGAAGGAAACAAGATCATTGCCGAGGGGCTGCAGTTTCCGATCGCCGACGTGGAGTCCGTTATTGGGGCTTCAGGTGGTTCTGCAGATGGTGGCGTGTTTCCCTTCAACTTCATGGAATCTGCTCAGTTCATGGGGCTGAAAGAGGGTGAGCCACCGTTTGGAAAAAACGGTCAGATTGCGGATCATTGGAAACTCACCAACGACTGGTGGATTAAGTTCGGCATGGTCAAGGGCAGCCATCCGATGGAGTCTGGAATTGCGGTTGGTCCGTTCAAGGCACTCATCGAATCCGGTTACTGATCCTGCAGAACTTGTTTGATGAGGGATCTGGCTTCGAATGTTAGTGCAACTCCGCTCAGACTGAACGGAGAGTCTAACCTTCGAGCCAAACCCTTGTCATTTGTCGAGATCCCAACCGGGACTTTTACCTTTGGAGGTTCGGAGTTGGATCGATTTGTGACGGGAACCGAACTGCCAGCGAGAGAAGTTGAGGTCACCCAGCGAATTGCGATGGGACATACTCCGGTGACCGTTGGAGATTGGCTGGAGTTTCGCTCGCTTGGACAATTCGATGCGACTCAGAGCCGAAGGCCGGTGGTCGGAGTATCCTGGCATGAGGCGAATGACTATGTTGCATGGCTGAGTGAAAAAACCGGTTCCCTCTGTCGTCTGCCCACCGAGGTTGAGTGGGAATGTGCGGCTCGCGGCGGTGTAAGCTCCTTATTCCCTCACGGTTTCAACACGATCTCGGTAGAGGATGCCAACTATCTCTACGATGAGCGTGGTGTTGAAGTGGGGAAGGGAACGCCTGTGGAGGTGGCCAGCTATCCTCCCAACGGTTTCGGTCTGTTCGATATGAGTGGTAATGTCTGCGAATGGACGGCCACTCTTTGGAGCAAGGACCTTTCCGATGCGTCGGTTCCTCAGGCGGGAAGACGCGTCATTCGCGGCGGTGCTTGGGATCAACTCCCGCGAACCCTGCGCTGCTCATGGCGAGACTGGGCGATGGAGGGGAGTCGATGGGACAATCTCGGTTTTCGTGTGGTGATTGAACTCGGGATGAAAGGATGAATGTACTTTTGTTCAAGACACTCTGGGGACATGACGGAAGCCTGGGTGAAGCCATGAATCTCGCCGTCGAGTCGGGATTCAGTGGACTTGAAACTCCATATCCGACCGACAAAGAAGAGCAGGAGGAATTCGCCGACCTTCTCTCAGCCAAGGAACTCACTTTCATTGCTGAAATTTCGACAGCCACTGCCCCGGGTCTTTACGTTCCAATGGCAGAAAAGTCGGTGGTCGATCATGTCGATTCATTGAGAGAGGGAATCGAAAACTGCCTGCCCGGAAATCCTCTCTTCATCAATTCGATGGCCGGAAGTGACGCGTGGGAGTTTCCAGAAGCGCTCCAGTTTTATGAGGCGGTTCCTGCACTCGAAAAGGAATACAATGTTGCCATTTCAGTCGAAACTCATCGTGGCCGTTACTTGAACAGTCCCTGGACGACTCGAAGGATCCTGCAGGAAATACCCGAATTAAAGCTGACTTGTGACTTCAGCCACTTCTGCGTGGTGTCGGAGCGATTGATTCTCGACGAAGAGCCCGAGATTTTGGAGTTGTGCGCTCGGCATGCCTTTCATGTGCAGACGCGAGTCGGATATGATCAGGGACCACAGGTCCCCGATCCTCGGGCGCCGGAGCACGCTGAGGACCTCGCGGCTCACGAACGGTGGTGGGACAAGGTCTGGAAATCGCAGATGGATCGTGGCTTTGATCGGATCACCCTGACGCCTGAGTTCGGCCCTGATGGCTATCTGCATTGTCAACCCTTTACCGGAAAACCGGTCGCTGACCTCTGGGAAATAAACCAATGGATCGCGCTCCGGCAGCGTGGCCGGCTACTTCAAAACCTGAACTGATATGGAAACACTGACCAACCCTTCCACTGCCCCAGCTGCCAGTCCACCCGACCCGTTTACGTTTGCTCCGGCGGGTGCCTCTCTCAACGATTTTGAGAAGATCTGCCAGGACATCATCGCGTCTTCGGAACTGCCTCGCGAAAAGTCCACCTCATTGCCTTCAGGTGCTTATGTCAGTCCTGAGTTCATTAACTGGGAAGTAAGCGAAATCTTTCGAAAAGAATGGATTTCGCTTGGGCATCAGTCACAGATTGCGAAGCCGGGCGATTTTATTCGGGTTGACGTTTGCGGTGAGCCTTTGTTGGTCACTCGTGGGAAGGACAATGAAGTCAGAGTGCTGTCTCGCGTGTGCCGGCATCGGGGGATGGACTTGATGCCAAAGGAATCTTCTCCTGATAACGGCAATCAGCGAGTTGTACTTTGTCCCTACCATCTCTGGAGTTATGATTTGAGCGGCAAACTTGTTGGAGTTCCGGAAATGCAGGAAGCGGCGGACTTTGATCGAAGCGAAGTATGCCTTCACGAATACCGTAGCGAAATCTGGGAGGGGTTTATTTTCGTGAAACTCGACCCCGAAGGGCCAAGTGTGGCCGAACGCTACGGCCGACTTAAGGAGCAGTTTGTTGGCAAATGGGAATTGTCCAGCGCAGAGCTGGTCTGGCAACAGCATTGGAACTGCAACTTCAACTGGAAGATTCTGCTCGAGAATTTCATGGAGGCGTATCATCACATGGGCGCTCATCGAGAGACATTGGAACCGTTCCTTCCGGCCAAAGGCTGCTGGACTGAGCCGTATGACGAAGACTTTTCAGTGATGCATCTCCCACTGCGCGATGACATGAAGGAAGAAATTCTCGCTAGTGGTGACGCCGGAACGACCATGGCGCCGTTTCCCTCGCTAATGGTAGAGGACTACACCGAGTGGTGGGTCTACCTCGGATTCCCGAATTTTCTCATCTTCAATGCACCCGATCGAACCTACTGGTATCGTCTGTTACCGACTGGCCCAGAGACCTGTAGCTTGTTGACGACGATGTTAATTCATCCTTCAAGCAAGGCGCTGTCCGAATATGATTCTATCTTTAAGAGTGAGGTAGAAGCGGCGATCAAGTTTCATCTCGAAGACATGGAAGTCTGCGGCGCAACCCAGCAGGGAATGCGCTCATTGGCATATGAGCGCGGCAGACTGAGTCATCTTGAGGAGCCGATCTGGCACTTCCAAAAGTATCTCGCCTCAAAAATGGCTGTCGAAACAAATAAATCCTAGGCGGAGTTCATTGAACCGTCGGTTGGTTTTTTTGAGATCAATCCAAAACACATTCCGGATTTCGTTCCCTTGGGATCGGAGCCCTCGTGTTTTGCTGCCACGCGTCGATTTCGGCCCGGAGTTCAGCGACCAGTTCCGGCATCGAATCAGCGAGGTTCTTCTTTTCACCGGGATCGTCTTCTAGATTGTAGAGACCTACTGTATCTGTCTCGAGAAATTCGATCATCTTCCATCGGCCTTTGCGGAGGCTGGTCGACGGGAAGCCACGCCACGAGTAGGTTTTGCCTCCCGGGACTTCAAACTCGAGGCCGCGCCCCTGGAGATAGAGTGGGTAGTGCCAGAAGATACAGCGCTCTTTGACTTTGCCCCCGGTTAAAAGGTTGGAGATGTCGATACCGTCAACGGGTTGGGGGGTGGGAAGTTCGGCGCCTGCAAGTGCGGCGAAGGTCGGCAGGAAGTCGACACTGGTGATCGGGGTATCGCAGGTTGTTCCTGCTTCGATGGTTCCGGTCCAACGCATCGCGGTGGGAACTCGGGTGCCGGCTTCGAAAAGAGAGCCTTTCTGGCCACGCAAGGGGTCCAGCTGGGAAACCGATGGGAGCCCTCCATTGTCGCTCGAGAAAATGATGAGTGTGTTCTCACTGATTCCAAGCTCGTCGACCTTATCAACGACACGGGCGACTGATGTGTCGACGGCTTCAACCATGCCGGCATAGACGGGGTTGAAGTTTTCGCGTTGTTCTTTTGGCAGTGCTTTGAGTTTCTCTTCGTAGCGGGCCGCGACTTCCTTTCTCGATCGGTGTGGGGTGTGGACATCGAAATGAGTCAGGTAAAGGAAGAAGGGACCATCATGATGGTCTTCGATGAACTTGAGAGCCCGGTCCGTGAGCTCCTCGGCCACATCGACGTCGCCATAGTGGCTTTTATCGACACTGTCCTTTCCGTTCGAAGTGCTGAGGTCAAATCCCTGGGTATCCGGCCCGAGGTGCCATTTCCCAATTCGTGCCGAGGTATAGCCTGCTGGCTTAAGAACCTCCGGAATGCAGACAAACTCAGGATCCAGCGAATTGGTGATTTCGAAAGTGGCCGCCTTCTTGTTGAGTGCTTTGTCTTGGCGCTCTCTCGCGGGAACGAGCAGTCGCATGTATTTCGGGTTCCCCTTGGCTGCGCCTCCGGGCGTGTAGATCCGATGCCGTGGCGTGTAGGTGCCCGACATGAGGCAGGCGCGGGTGGGCGCACAGTTAGGGCCACCGGAATAAGCCGCCGTGAAGTTCATGCCCTGGGATGCGAACTTGTCGAGGTGAGGCGTCTCGAAGAACTTCGCTCCGGTGAAGCCGCAGTCCTGCCAGCCGAGGTCATCGGCGAGGATGAAAATGATGTTTGGTGGAGAGGGCTCTTCCTTTTCTGCGGAGGCAGTGAGGAGGGTAACGGCGGAGGCGAAAAAGGTGGCAGTGAGATGGATTCTCATCGTGTTCTTGGGAAATGGAATGGCAGGGGAAGGTTACTCGGCAACCTGGATATCCTCATTGTAGAGCTGGCCATCGACACCATGATGTCTGAAGGTGGCCGTGGGTTTTCCATCGACGCGTGATATTTCGACGCGCAAAAACCCTCCCTTAATCTTGAGATAACGGTGCATCTCGGAGCGTTGATTCTCGGTAAAGCCGCTGGCGTGCTGATCTGTGGTGGGTCCGCAGGAGTACTCGCGAATTCCGGTGCGTGAGTCCTCGGAAACATATTGCCAGTGGCGGTCACCACAGACGACGAACATATTCTCCTGCGAGGCAATAAAGTCGCGCAGTTCATCACCTTCATGGGTGAATCCCTTGTTGGCGTGGTTATCATTCTTGTTGCCACGATCAGGACCCACCACGGGGGTTGGGCTGATGAGGATACGGAAGGTCGCGTCGGACGCTTCGACCGTTTCCTTGAACCATTGTTTTTGCTCCTTGCCCCAGATGGTCTTGTCAGGACCGTCGGGCATGGTATTCGGGCTGCGGTAGTCACGCCCCTCGACCAACCAAATCTGCAAGTCTCTGCCCCAGCGAATGGTGCGATAGGTTTTTTCACCCATGGGCACCTGCTCAGGAAAGAGCTTGAGCCCATCTTCCCAGGTCAGGTCACCGTAAGTCTGACCCGGCCAGCAATCGTTTTTGAGGGTGTCGTGATCATCTTTGATGAAGTAACTCGCGGTGTGATTGTGAAAGTCACGCTGATAGGGCATGGCGTAGAGGCGATTCCATTTGAAGCGGGCCAGCTCGATGTTGTCGGCAAACGGCTCAGCCTTGTCGTAGTATTCGATGTCTCCGGTGTGAACGAAGAAGTCGATGCCGAGTTCGGACATTTGCGGGTAGATCTGATGGCCGTTTTCCCTGTCGTCGCGCCGCGGGTAATCCTGACCGGTGACGACAGCAAAGGATACCGTGGCAGGATCCTCGTCGGCTGGTGCCGTGGAAAAAGAACCGGTCACAGAGCCCTTGGGGGCGTCTTTCGAAGAGCGTCCTTCCAGATTGACTTCATACAGGGTCCCCGGTTGCAGGTTTTTGAGTTCAAACTGAGCGGTGGAGTTCTCGTTCAATCGGACCTGCTGCCAATCTGTCGTGGTTGGAGATCTAGGATTGGATTTGGGGAAGTAGGTGAGGCGAACCTGGCCTTTCAATCCAGGAACAGCCCCTTCCATCGCATCGAGATCGGGGTAATCGAGTGAGCGTCGTTTCTTGTCGTTGTTTTTGGGAAACGGCTTTCCATTCACGTTTCGTTCAGTGAATTCAGTCAGGCGAGTCCAAATGATGGCGGTATCGGACGTCACTTCGCCTACCTTTATTCCGTTGGCAAAATGTGCCGACGCGTCAGTTTGGGCGTTTGACCCTATGGCTATTGCCAGGATCAGGAGGCACAGGAACGGGAGTTTTGTCATAGCAGCGGGAATTTATGTTAGTGTATTGAAGCGTTGCGTTCTTTTTCCACTTTTGAAGAAAAGGTCTTACCGGTGCATTCGCGATACCAGTCCTGCCAGGCTTTCTCCATGGCGGCGACGCGTTCCGGATTTTGTGAGGCAAGGTCTTTGGTTTCGGCTCTGGCCCGGTCGAGATCGTGGAGTTCCCATGGACCGTCGCCCTTGACGACAAGTTTCCAGTTTCCATCCCGCATGGCCTTGCCGGAACCGTAGGCAAAAAACAACGGGTCTTCTCGATTAAGTGAGTCTCCTGAGAAAGAGGGAACGAGGGAAATGCCGTCAAGCGGGGGAAGGTCAGGTTGAGACGACTCGCCGGGAAGAGTTGCCTTGTCTCCGGCCAGCTCCATCCAGGTTGGAAGGAGATCGATGAGATGACAGGGTTCCCGATAGAAGGAACCTTCGCTTTCGTCGCTGATACCGGCAGGCCAGTGAGCAATCATTGGCGTGTTGATGCCTCCTTCATGGCTGCTCACTTTCCAGAGTCGAAGCGGCGTATTGGCGACATTGGCCCAGCGCTGTCCGATGGACTCGAAAGTGCCGACGGAGCCCCATGGTTCAGGCGGAGCACCCTTGCGATTGGGGCTCTCGGCGCTGGCACCGTTATCGACGAGGAAAAGGATAAGTGTGTTCTCGAGTTCACCAAGATCTTCGAGACGGGAAACCAGCCGTCCGACGTTCTGATCAAAATTGTCGACCATGGCGGCATGAATGGCCATGCGCATGGACTCGGCGCGCTGTTCTTCTTCAGTCAGGGCATCCCATTCCGGTCTTTTGGATTCAGGAACACTCAGGGTAGAGGTGGTAGCCTTGTATAGGCCCATCTCAAGCTGACGCTGGTAGCGGGCTTCACGAATCGCATCGTAGCCAACATCGTAGAATCCTACATACTTGGCGATGTCCTCAGGATGAGCGTGCAGCGGCCAATGTGGGGCATTGTAGGCGATGAAAAGAAAGAAAGGCTGCTCGATGCCGTCGCTCCCGGCTGCTTCGTCGAGCCATTCAATCGCCCAGTCGGTGAAACGGTCAGTGGCGAAGAAGTCTTTGTCCGGGCGGTAGGGGTTGATGAGCTTTTCGTCGAACGCCCAGGTGTAGACGGCTTTCCATCCGGGTTCCGGCTCTCCCTGTCGCGGCGCTTCACCGGGATTCCAGAAGTTGATCGCGCCTCCTAGAAAACCGGAGAAGTGATCGAAGCCTCGATCAAAGGGGTTGAAGGAGGCGTGATGCTTTCCGCTCCACCAGGTGTGATAGCCGGCCGGTCTCAGGACTTCCCCGGCCAGGGCTGTTTTGGTGAAATCCCGGTCACTGCGCTGGTGGTAGAGCCCGGTCATCAGGCTGATGCGGGTGGTCCAACACTTGGAGGTGTTATACATCTGCGTGTAACGAATGCCTTCAGCGGCGAGCGCATCGAGATGAGGGGTCTGAATTTCCGACCCATAGCAACCCAGATCGGAATAGCCCATGTCGTCGACCATCATCACAAGGATGTTGGGACGACTGTCGGCAAATAACGAACTGGTGGCGGCGCTCAGCAGCCAGAGCAGTAAAAGCGGAGATTTCATAAATCGTCTCCCACGATGAAGATAGATCTACTTCTTGTCGAATCGCGATAGGGGCGCAAGGACGCATATCAAGTCTTCTAACAGGACTGACTGAACAGGTTCCAGTGAGCGCATTAACCCTGTTCACTTCGCAGGAACGGTGGCCCGGGCCTTGCGGTCGCCGACTTTGAAGTAACCAACCGGCTTTTCCGGCTGACCGGGAGGAGCAACGAACCAAACAGCACCAGGGCGGGTCTGCTGACGGAGATTCTTGCCGGGTTCGATAAGTCCGTAGGGCTTGTTGCCTCCTGCGGGTGATCTCCAGTAGAGCTCCACCGGGTTCTCGCGTTCGTTGATGAAGATGACATCGAAGATGTTTCCGTCAGGCTTTGAATGAGGAATCGCTCTATCTCCAGCTGTTAGCCAGCGAAGAGCAGGCATCGCGTCGAGGGAGGCCTCCTTTTTCTCGGCAAATTGGGTCGGGGCCAGGGCTCTCATCTGTGTGAGCTTTGGACCCTGTTCGGGATTTGAAGCCAGATTGTCCCATTCGTAGGGATCCTGAGTGATGTGATAGAGCTCCTCGTCACCGTTGGCGTAATGGATGTAGCGCCAGTCATCAGCGCTGAGGCTGTAGGAGCCCGGCTCGCCCAGGTAGGTGGTGGAGACTCGATCCCATTTGGCGTCGGGATCTTTCAGGAGCGGGACGAGGCTGACGCCGTCATTGTCCTCCTTGGCCGGCACGCTGGTGAGCTCAGTGAGTGTGGGAAAGAGGTCGATCAGATTGACAGGGCGGTCGCAGATGCTGCCGGGCTGAGTGCCTTCGGGCAATGTCAGGCAGAGGTCTGCCGGCACATGAAGCATTAGAGGGACGCGGGACGCGGCTCGCCACAAGGTGAACTTCTGCCAATGCTCCTTTTCGCCGAGGTGCCATCCGTGATCGCTCCAGAGCACCACGATGGTTCTGTCCCGGTTCGGACCGTTTTCCAGGGCATTGAGGACCCTCCCCAGCATCGCGTCGGCGAAGTGGATGGAAGCGAGATAGCCTTGAATGGCCTGCTTCCATTGCCCGTGTTCGCGAATGTGAGCGAAGTAGCGGTTGGGGCCGCGACGCTTTCCTGACGGGGGTAAATCATCAAGATCGTCTTCTTTGTAGCCGGGAGGAAGTTGGATCTTCTCTAGTGGGAACGGCTCAAAGTACCTGGCCGGCACAAACCAGGGTTCGTGGGGACGGTAGATTCCGCAGGCGAGAAAGAATGACTGGTCGTGTTGTTTACGGAGTTCCTGGCTGACCCATTCAGCGACTAGATAGTCACCGCCGAACTCTTCATCGGTGGCGTCGAGGGCGGCCCAGTCAGTCTCGACGTATTGCCATGGACCTCCACGAGGGAGATTCACCGGACGGGAATCCGGGTAAAGGGTGCGGGGGAACGGGTTTTCTGATTCCGCCTTGGGGTAATATTCGTCCCAGGATTGGGCATCGATGAAGTAATGCAGCATCTTGCCTGATCCGCTTGCCCGAAAGCCATGGTTGCGGAAGTGCTGAGGCATGAGGACGGCATCGGGAAGAATCTCGCGCATCTTCTGCCCGTTTTCGTAGAGGCCGGAAGTGTTGGGAGCCAGTCCGGTAAATATCGCGGTGCGGGATGGATTGCATGCCGGAGCTGCACAATGGGCGTTGGTGAAAAGGGTTCCGCTGGCAGCCAAGCGGTCGAGGTTCGGTGTCAGGCTTTGCTCGTGCCCTCCCATGCAACCGATCCAGTCGTTGAGGTCGTCCATGGCGATGAAGAGGACATTGGGCAGGAGATCAGTCCCTTTCGCCGAAGGAAGGATGAGGGCGGGGAGAAGGCTCAGGAAGACTCCGGCGATTCGTGTAAGTGATGGCCGCATCCCTGTTTCATACTCCTTTCGACAGGCAGAGGAAAGCACGGGATTTCGCGTCGGTCATGACCGGGGCACCGTTTGACGATTCGGTAAAGTGTGGCGCTGGACGCGAAATTACTAACGGGACTCGAGGCTCTGAAAATCAAGGCCGGTAGGCTCCTGAAAGATGCGTAGATCGAATTCCGGTGCTACGGCGAGAAGGTGGTCAAAGATATCAGCCTGGATACTCTCGTATTCGGCCCAGACCTTGTTGGAGCTGAAGCAGTATATCTCGATCGCGATTCCACGCCCCTCGGGGGCGAGTTGGCGAACGAGGAGGGTCATGTCCTGATTGATGACAGGATGGTGGCGGAGGTAGGCCTCGATGTAGGCGCGAAAGGTACCGATGTTAGTGAGCCGGCGCCCGTTGACGCGATTTTGAAGATTGGATTCCTTAAACGTGGCATTGAACTCTTCGACTTCGGCTTTCTTGGAAGCGAGGTATTCGGAAATGTGCTCTATCTCCTCGAAACGATCCAACATCTCATCGGTGCAGAGTTGGATCGTGTTGGTATCGATTAGGAGACTGCGTTTGATACGCCTGCCCCCACTTTCGGACATGCCCCTCCAGTTTTTGAACGAGTCACTGATCAGTGCATAGGTCGGAATGGTGGTGATCGTCTTGTCCCAGTTCTGAACTTTGACGGTGGTCAGTCCGATTTCGAGAACATCCCCGTCAGCGTTGTGGCTTGGCATCTCGAGCCAGTCGCCTTTGGATAGCATCTGGTTGGAGGCAAGCTGGATTCCGGCGACGAAGCCGAGGATGACGTCTTTGAAGACGAGCATGAACACTGAGGCAAAAACTCCGAGACCTCCAAGCAAAGCGAGAGGCGACTTCCCGATTAATATGGCAATCGTCAGGATGATGACCACGAGTGCTCCTGCCAGTTTGGCGACTTGGGTAAACGTCGCGAGGTTCAGCTTCTTGCCCGCAGGCGTCTTGGAAATGATCACCTGGCAGGAGTTCAGCAGTGAATCGAAGACGAAGTAACAGGTGATGAGGATGTAGATCGAGGAAGCAATGTGAAGTCCACTGGAAAGCCACGGCGCGGATACAAAGAGTCCAGGGGCCGCGAGGTAGATCAGAATTCCAGGCAGGAGATGGGTCAACCAGCGGAAGACACCGTGACCGACCAATTCATTGTCCCAGGTGAACTCGGTTTTTCGAGCCAGGCGGTTGACTATCTTTAGGATGAGGGGGCGAAAGAAGAGATAGAGCAGAGTTGAAGCGATCAGTAGCCCCAGCAGCAGGATCGAGATGGCAACCGAGTGGTTGAGCGCGTCCGGAACCCAGCCCTGGGCATCTACCCAATCGGTGAGCTTTTCAGCGAGAAAAGAAGTCTTGTTGTGAAATTCACTGACTCCGGTTTCCCTCGTCTCTGCTGACGGGGCAGTTGCTGGTAATTCTTCAGGCATGAGATCTTTGCTTCAAAATTTCTAGCGAAGGGCTGAGACTGCATCCTCTAATTGGGAGGTGGTAATATCGCCGGAAACAAAGGCGTGCCCGGTCTGCTTGAGAAGCACAAAGCGAATCTGGCCGTCTTCGAACTTTTTGTCCCGCCGAAGCGAACTGAGGATGGCTTCAGCGGAGACATCATCTGCCAGCTGGGTGGGGAGGTCATACTGATTGAGGCAGGAAATTAGGCGGTCTCCTTCGTCACAGGTAAGGCTGGAGTTTTCAATGGAAAGACGAATAGCCGCGACAAGTCCGAGACTGATGGCTTCACCATGGAGAAATCGGCCGTAGCCTCCGGCGGCTTCAATTCCGTGGCCAATCGTATGACCGAAGTTGAGCAGGGCTCGAGTTCCGGTGGTCTCCCTTTCGTCTTCCTCGACGACGTTAGCCTTGATGGCGACGTTGCGGGCGACTAGTGGAATGAGGTTGTCCCGTATCGTGTCCCGCTGTTCGACCAGCTCGAGAAGGGACCGATCCCGAATTGCGGCGTGCTTGATAATTTCTGCGAATCCCTCGTTGAATTCCCGTTCTGGAAGCGAAGCCAGAGTCTCGACATCAGCGAGGACCAGTTGAGGCTGATGAAAGGCGCCCAACAGGTTTTTGCCTTCCGGAGTGTTAACGCCCGTTTTGCCTCCCACGGAACTGTCGACCTGGCTGACAATAGTGGTCGGAATCTGCACACAGGGGATGCCACGCTGGAAAATGGCCGCGCAGAATCCTGCGAGGTCTCCAACGACCCCTCCGCCCAGTGCTACAAGAAAGGATTTTCGGTCGAGACCGGCCCGGAGCATCTGGCGACACACCTCAGATGCCTGCTCCATGCTTTTGGAAGCCTCTCCGGCTGGAATGGTTATCAGGACCGTTTCAATGCCGGCCGCCTTCAGAGAGGCTTCCACGTTTTCGGCATAAAGCGGTCCGACGTTGGTATCAGTGACGATCGCTGCCTTGCTGCTCTTGATTGATGTGAGTTCACTAATCCGCGAAGCAGTTTGGGTAAGGAGATCTGAGCCAACAAGAACGGTGTATTCATCGTTCTTGAGCTTGAGGGAAATGGTGGTGGGATCTCCTTCTGTAACACTCGCCATGGGTAGGGGACTAAAGATCGAAGCACTAGGGTAATCAAGGTGGAATGGCCGGGTAGCAAATCCACTGAATCAGTTGTTCAGCAGGGTTTTGAGCAGGGCCTTCGCTGCCTCGGCCGGGGCTTTTTCGAGGCTCCCGTTATTGTAGATGATGACTCGCTCTCCCCGAAAGTCTGATGGACTAATCAAAATGGGCTGAGTTTCAGGTGAATCCGGGTTGGCACCCGGCACATAGATGTAGGGCAGTTCGTCTCCCGTTTTCGGGTCGGTCCAGGTGAGTTGACCAGCATCTGCGAGGTAGACCGGGAAGAGTTTGCCTAGATCCGGGGGGAACTGGCTGTCGTTGTCGATCGCGTAGATCTGGCAAGCCGTGCTGATCGCCTTCATTTCGGTGATCATCGAGGACTGAACCGCCCGATCCTTTGCCTGCATCATTGCCGGTAACATGATTGCAACGATAACAGGAGCGGACAGGGTTCCGATGGCTCCAGCGGAGATACCGGCAATCGCCATCCCTTTGCCCTTGAGCTGATCAGGAGTATTACCAATCTTTTTCAACCCAACCACACCCAGAATAACGGCTGGTATACCGCCGAGTATAGAGAGGCAAGCAACGATACTGAGGATGCCGAGGACCATGCTCCAGATCGCGGCTGCAGAAGACTTTGCTTCTGCAGCAGACGGTTTTTCGGGGGGCGGGGCTGCGGCAACGGTTTCAGACATGGGGAAAGGATCGCGGGTTTGGGTGTCAGGTGCAATGGTATTCTGTCGCAGATATTACTCTGCCGGCGGAGCAGGAAGATGAGTCGTCAACGCATCGGTAATCTGCCCGGTGGTTTGTTCCGATTTAATCGGGATTCGCTGAAACGCAGTCTCACGGCGAAACCAGAACTCCTGGCGTTTGGCGTATCGCCTTGTGATCTTCTGGATCTCCTCGGTGCATCCGATTACGTCGATTTCGCCGGCAATAAGTGATTGGATTTCTCGAATGCCGATAGCTTTGGCCGACGTGGCCGAGAGTTCGCCAAGATTCGAGATCTCATCGATGACTCCAGACTCGAACATTTGAAGCGTGCGCAAGTTGATCCTGTCGTAAATGTCCTCGCGGCTTCGTTCCAGGTAGAAGGCAGTAATGTCAGGGTCGTTGTCCTGCCATTCGCTTTTCAGTTCCGACGCAGGGCGACCGGTAAGTAGGCATATCTCGAGATTGCGGGTCACGTAGCGACGGTTCCGGAGATTGGTAGCGGTGGCACCTTCGGGATCGAGAGATTGGTATTCGGAGACCAGGTCTTTCAGGGTTTTCTTTTCGAGTTTTTCCCTGAGCACCGGATCTCCCTTGGGCGTCGGGGCGAGGCCGTGGGTGATCGCTTTGAGGTAGAGGCCTCCTCCTCCGACGACAAGCGGTAAAGCACGCTGGCCCACCTCCGCTATCTTTGCTCGTGCGAGTTCTGCGAAGCGGGCAGCATCGCATTCCTCGGCTGGGTCGAGAATCCCGAAAAGATGGTGAGGAGCGCTGGATCTTTCCTCTTCAGTTGGGGCTGCGCTTATGATTTCAAGGCCGCGATAGATTTGATAGGCATCGGCATTAATGACTTCGACCGGATGTTCGAGACGCTTGGCGAGCTCGAGAGCCACAGCCGTTTTCCCACTGCCGGTTTGGCCGGCGAGGTAAATGGGGGCGAAGGGCGCAGGATTCGACATGGGAAAAGAAAGCGCCGAAACGATTCATGACCGTTTCGGCGCTGACAAGAATAGATTTCAAGGAGGGGGCAGCCCGAAGATACCCCAAACATTGGACGAATCTTTGAATCAGACGCTTGCCTGAGTAGCGTCCTGCTTCGGCCCTTCCTCCTTTTGGGCCTCGGCCGGTTGTTCTTGAGGCGTCACCTCGGCAACCGGAGCAGATTCCTCTGGTGGAGCTTCAGTAGTCTCCACGGAAGTGGCTGGTTCCTCTGCATTAGTTTCTCCAGCCGGGTTTTCCTCGGAATCGGGAACCGTCTCGGCTTCTTTTGGCTCTTTGGGGCCTTCACTGCGGGCTCCGCTCACAGTGAGCTTGCGTCCCATGAAGTCCTGGTCATCCAGAATATCGACGGCGCGCTTGGCTTGGTCGATGGAAGCCATCTCGACGAAGGCGAATCCTTTCGACTGCTGGGTGCGAGAGTTCGTGACCACCTCTGCGCTCATCACCGTGCCGAATCCGCGGAAAAGCCCTTCAAGCTCTTCCTCGGTCGTCGCGTAGGCGAGATTACCGACGTAGAGGCGACCGGACGTCACTTCGTTGCGCTGGCGGCGTCGCTTCGTGTTGTCCGGCTTCGGCGGGTTGGTTGCTGCCGGTGCAGTAGCCTTTTTCTGGGGCTGCTGCTTTCGGCGAGGCTTTCGCTTAGGCTGGCCGAGTTTTCCGAAGCTGATCAGCTGAAGGAATTTCTGCCAGGCGGTCGGCTTAGGGGCCGGACGGCGGCGCGAGCGATTGCGGTTTCTGTTGCGATTGCGGTTGTTGCGGTTTCCCCCGCCGGAGCGGTTACCGCCACGATTTCCATTACGGTTACCGCCGGAGCGGTTTCTATTGCGATTGCCTCCTCCGGATCGATTGCCGCGACGGCGGCGGGAGGCATTGTTTTGCGATTGTTTTTCCATGGTATTTGGAAGCTTTTTGTTCGGTGTCCTTCTGTGTCAGGACGTTTTTGGTTCGGTCGGAGGTGCTCGTCGCAGTGGTTGTCGGGAGAATCTGCGGGGCCATCGGGTTGGCCGACCGGCGAACCGGGGGATTTGTGTCTATGAGCTGGAAAGGGAGGGGCTTTCGAGCGTCGCAGCAGATTCTCGGAACCGACGGCTGTGTTTCGCTGGAGTTCGTCTCAGTGGTCGATGCCACTAGCATCGCGACCGAGTGAGAATCCTTGGCGAGAGCATCGCTCCGGGTTTGGTTGGGGGACATTCCGCGGGCACAGGAAATCGCGAGACTCCATCCTTCGGGGAGGAGTTCTTCGGCCACCTGCCTGGTGGCGATCCGATCTGGGGAAATCACGAACATCTACAATGCCGGAAAGGTCCGGAGTAACGATACGGGCGTCGCTCTGCGAGGCAAGTTGAGAATTACGGAGTCGTCCCTTCTTTGAGTTAGACAGCAATTTGAGTTGCAATCTGATTTTCCAGATTCAACATAATTTTCCAATAATTAGGCGGTGGTTGCAATTCCGGTGGCTGAACCCGGTCGGGTGTCCTTGCCTGCACGTTCGGGGGTGTTTGAAAACGAAGAATTCGAAGGTCTTTGATCTGTGACCTAGAGCGAAACGCCCCGCTTCCAGGGCTGGAAATCGTCCTGTCCAAGGATTTGAGCCTTCGTAGGTTGTCTGCCAGACGCGACCTCGATGATGAGATCAAGGAGTTCGCCGGAAAGCGCATCCAGATCGGTTTCTCCACGAATAATGCCGCCGGTATCGAAGTCAATCATATCGGGAAGGCGCTCAGCCAATTCGGTCGAAGAGCTAGCCTTAATCACCGGGCAAACCGGGTTGCCGGTCGGGGTTCCGAGTCCGGTAGTGAAGACAATTATATTGGCGTGGGCGCCTGCCATCGCGGTCGTCGATTCGACGTCGCCTCCCGGCGTGCAGAGGAGATTTAAGCCCGGTTTTCGTGCAATATCCGGATAGTCGAAGGCGTCAACAATGGGTGAGGTGCCGCCTTTCTTTGCTGCCCCGGCGGATTTGATGGCATCGGTAATGAGCCCGTCCTTAATGTTTCCGGGGCTCGGGTTGTGGGAAAAACCGCTGCCAACGGCCTCAGCCCGCGCGGCATAGCTGGAAGTCAGGTCGACGAACCGGTCGGCAACTTCATCAGAGACACATCGGTTGACCAGCTCCTGTTCCACACCGCACAGCTCGGGAAACTCGGAGAGGATCACCTTACCTCCGAGTGCAACGAGGCGGTCTGAAGCCATTCCGAGAGTCGGGTTTGCCGAGATGCCTGAGAAACCATCACTACCTCCACATTCCACACCGAGACTGAGTTTATCGAGTGAGGCTGGTGATCGTGTGGCTTTGTTAGCCTCAATCATCCCGATGAAGGTGCTGCGTATCGCAGTTTCGAGCAGGGTTTGCTCATCCGGGAATTCTTGTTGGCGGAATGTTAGTATGGGGCGGTCGAAATCGGGAACTCTTTGGTGGATCGCTTCCTCAAGAATTCTTAGTTCTGCATTTTCACATCCGAGGCTGAGCACTGTCGCACCCGCCACATTGGGGTGAGTGATGTATCCGGCCAACAGACCGCAAAGTGCATTCGCATCATCCCGGGTGCCCCCGCAACCCATAGTGTGAGTCAGGAACTTGATGCCATCGACATTGGGAAAGACACGGTTGGCACCTGGTTCAGAGAGGGAGTCACACGAAATTTCTGAAAGAGCTTTTGCCGACTGTCCCTTTCGATAACCATCGACAAGGGCGTGGGCAAAATCCTGGTAGTGCGATGTGCGTTCATAGCCAAGAGATCGTTCAAATGCCCGTCGGATCGCGTTGACGTTTCGGTTTTCACAAAAGACCATGGGGATGACGACCCAGTGATTAGCTGTGCCGACAGATTCTTCGCTTCGGTGGTATCCGTCGAAAGTTCGATCTTGCCAGGGCGAAACATCCGGGGCTTGCCATTTCGTAAACGGCTCCCGATTCCTCGAAAAACCGTCTGATTCATGTTCGAGGTTTTCGGTGTGAATGAGTCCCCCAGCAGACAAATTTTCGGTCATGACACCGACTGTGACACCGTAGAGGGTGCAGCGGTCACCTTTCTTTAACGGAGCAAGGGCAAATTTGTGTTTCGCCGCCACCGGCTGAGTGATTTCGATCTTCTGTCCATTGATGTTAACAACGTCTCCGGGACAAAGCGGTTGGAGTGCGACACCGAGATTGTCAGATGGATCAATGAGAAGGGCGGTTTGCATAGCGATCGATACGGGAGGGGAAGGATACTGGAACACTTGCGGTGATGGAGTCAACGTGCATGATGTGGAATGCTTTGCGATTTGTTCGATTTAGAAGGGAGAACGGCCCTCGTGACTGGAGGTAGCCGGGGCCTTGGTAAGGCGATGGCAAGAGGCTTTGCGGAGCATGGCGCAGATGTCATGATATGCAGCCGTAATGAGGAAGAACTCAAGGTGTCCGCGGCAGAAATCGGCGAGGGGTTAGGAGTTGCTGTGGAATACCGGGTTTGCGATATGTCCAGAAGGGAAGATACGGATGCCCTCGCAGGCGCCGCACTCGAGCGTTTTGGGACAGTCGATATTCTGATCAACAATGCTGGAGTTAATATTCCCCAGCCGATTGATGAGGTGAAAGACGAGACATGGGATCGGGTGATCGAGATTAATCTGACCTCCATTATGCGACTGACTCGAGCCCTGGTGCCCGCCATGAAGAAACAGAAGTGGGGGCGGATCGTGCATATTTCCTCTGTGCTGGGCGTCGGATCAAAACCGGCTCGCAATGCCTATTCGGCAACCAAAGCGTCTTTATTGGGATTGGCTAAAGCCAGTGCTCTCGATCTTGGGCCTTTTGGGATCACCGTAAATTGCATCGGTCCGGGACCATTCCTGACGGACATGCCTATGAGCTTACTTAGTGACTCAGAAAAAGACGAATTTGCGAGAGCGACCGCACTGGGGCGCTGGGGAGAGCCGCGGGAATTAGCCGGACCCGCACTCTTGCTGGCCAGTGAAGCAGGGAGTTACATCACTGGCGAAATGCTTCTTGTTGATGGTGGAGCCTTTGCCCGCGCTCTCTAGTAGAATCCGATTTATAAAACTCCGTTTACCCTTTATATTTCGTTAAGAAAATTTAACAAATTTTATGAAACGAAAACCCTTGGTCATTCTATTTGCGTTGGGAGGGCTCAGTTTGGCGAGTGCCCAGGACGCACCGGTGAAACTCGATCTCAGTGATCCGAATTTAGTTTTCGTCGACGACGCGGTCATTCCAATACCTTTGGAAATCTTTGCTTCGCTCGACAAGCTCGGGCGGCAGGACTGGGGTGCAGAGGTGGCGGATCGTCCCATCAAGATTGATGGAAATCGTTCTCGCATGGCGATGCTTTTCGGGTTGGTGGTTTCAGAAGGATTTATTGCCGTTCAGGCAGAGGATAAGGAAGGGGTGCGACGAATTGGTCGCGAAGTGCTACGTCTCGCCGAACCGCTCAATGTTTCTTCGGCTGTTGAAAGCCATGCCAATGCCATTATTGATGGAGCGGGCCGCGGTGACTGGGAAACCGTCCGTGGAGAGTTGGACAGGACCCGCCAGACGGTTCTCAAAGTGATGAGAACAAACCGCGACGACGAGTTAGTGGCTCTGGTGAGCATAGGTGGCTGGCTAGGTGGCACTGAGGTTCTCGCATCCGTTTTAGAGCAGAATTACGATCCGGAAGGATCTGACCTCCTGAATCAGCCCGACTTGGTGGCCCAGCTTCGTAAGGATTTCAGTGACCTTCCCGTGCGTGCCCGTCAAGGGGATCTCTTTGGTCAAGTTTCCAGCACTCTTTCTTTTCTTGAGTCCCTCATGAAAACTGATGAGACCGGCGTTATCAGTAAAGGTAATGTGGTCGAGATCTCAATCGCGACTTCAAATCTTGTGTCCGCTATCTATGAGAGTTGATTTTCCGAGCAAAAAGGCTGCCTGCCTGCTGGCCTTAGGGCTGTGCTTTACTCCGGTCGTAGCGCAGGAAGTTGGCTCCTCTGCTGAGCTCTCAGCCGTCGAGGCGTTCAACAAGATTAACGATATCAAAGTTCTGGCACAGAAGGCTGCGTTACCTTCGCTTACTGGAGATGAGAAGTTCGTGCTTCGGGAGTCCTGGTGGGGTGGTAGCATCGAACCCGGGAAAGCAAAACTTCATCAGGTGCAGTTGTTCAAGCGCAACTCCTACCGCTTCTGGCTTGCCGTCCCTGATCGCAGGGCGGGACTCAATCTGAACGTTTATGACAGCACCGGGCAGCTCATAAAAACCGAACTTTCCGAAATTGATGGAACTAATATCGTGACACTTCAGGTGAGCCCTGAGGCTACCGGCATTTACTTTGTTCGGATTTCTTTGAAGACGACGATCGAGATCCCCCAAGATTACGCAGTGATTTATGCCTATCGTTAGGTTGAAAGGAAATGGAGAAGCTCAAGCTTGTCGTTTTCGATCTTGATTTTACCCTGTGGGACTGTTGAGGGCTTTGGGTAGGCTGTAGAGGTTGTCTGTTTCGGAGCGACCAAGGTCCTCCGTTGAGTTGCTCGTCAAGGGCTTCATGGAACAGTGGCCTAGCTACGCCGGGCCGTTTGTTTTTTCCTGAGGTCGAGATGCATCTGTCGGTGTGGGATGCCGGCTTCGTCGAATTCCGGCCCTTTTGTTTCAAATCCTAATTCTGAATAGAAGGGGATAGAACTCACCTGCGCATGAAGGCTCACGCGGGGGATTCCCCTTTGACTTGAGACGGTGAGTGTCTCTTTCATCAGAGCCCGACCGACGCCTTTTCGTCTCCATTCGATCAAAACCGCTACTCTACCTACTCGACCGTTAGGGAGCAGGCGTGCCGTCCCGATTGGATTCCTGTTTTGATCCAGGGCCACAAAATGGGTGGATTGCTGGTCGTGCTCGTCGACCTCAATTTCTGCGGGAACCTTTTGTTCTTCAATGAAAACGCGATTCCGAACTTGAAGAAGCATATCGGAGTGCGAACTCCAATTGACTTGCTCGATGGTGAATGAGTCTTTCAAATCTTCGGAGTTTATGGGTTGAGTTGAGAGAAATAGCAAGGCGGCTAGGGAAGTTTTGCTCAAAAGTAACCAGAAAGAATGATCTTGCTGCAGGAAGGGGAAATGATCGATCCGTTTTGTAGCCGGTTTTTTTCGATCAGCGGATAATGAAAATGAGCTGGTAACAGCTCGATTGATTTCGCTCTGGGAAACCTTCAAAGTTGTGTTTCCTTCAACGGGTGTTGCCCCAGTCGGTCTGGGGCGTGAACTCAAGCGCTGATCACATCATGGAATCCCGCATCTGCTGGGTCGTTGCGTTACGGCCCGAGGCTCAGGTATTAATTGAGCGGTTTCGACTCTCTCCCGCGACCTCAAGTGGTGGCGGTTTTCCGATGTATCGCTCGGAAGATGGTTCAGTGGAGTTGGTTGTTTCGGGACCTGGAAAGACTTCCTCTGCTGCGGCTGCTGGATATTTAGCAGGGCGAAACTGGAATGACGGGAGGACAAGCGGCTGGATCAATTTCGGAATCGCCGGCTCCGGGGGTGATGACTATGGGAGGTTGTTTCTGGGTAACTGCGTTAGCTCTGAAGCAGGGTCGGAGAGCTGGTATCCTCCTGCCGTTTGGACGATGAAAAACAGCCTGCAACGCAGAAGGATCCTGACAGTTGATGAACCGACATTGGATTATCCTAGTGATGGGACCTTAGTGGAGATGGAAGCAGCTGGATTTTATCCCGCGGTTTTGAGGGCGGGGACAAGTGAACTTTGCCAGGTATTGAAGGTTGTTTCAGACGATCCTAGCCATGCCATGGCCAATATTGATAAAGCGAAGGTGATTCGGCTGTGTCACGGTGCGCTTGATCAGGGAGAGGACTGGCTCACAGCATTTCGAGAGTTGCTCGAGGAGGAGGCAATGGAAAATGCTGAGCCCGAGGCCTTTCAGAAATTGCTTAGCGAGCTGAGGTTTTCTGTGACTCAGCAGCACCAGTTGAGGCGTCTCTTGCAGCAACTGGTAGCCTTGGGCTATGAAGAAAACATTGCGTCATCCTCCTGGAGGGACGGTAAAAGCTGTCTCAGAGAGCTCAGGGAGGAGCTTGAGATCTTGCGGGTCAGTGTTGACGATTCGAGTGGCGGTTTTTAGTTGGGTGAGAGGAAAGCGGACAATTCCTGTTTTGTGAGATGATAGCCGGTCTGATTTGAACTATATTTGAAGTCTTTATCCCGTCTCTTATCGGGGTCTTCTAATTTTCATATGTGGTTGCCTGATCTCCTTAAGACTTTCTCGCGGATGCTGCTTCGATGCTCGCCTGCGGCTACTCTTGTATTTTCCTCCTGCATGGTGTTGCCAGCTAATACGCACTGGGATCAGAAGCGTTCGCTTGCGAAATATGATGCTACGGGGATCGATGCCTCGGTCAGTCTGCCGGAACTTGAGAACAGCAGTGACAACGGATTTTCCGCTCCTGATTTCCTGACCCTGCACTCTGGCCTCATTGTAAGCGGTGAATATCTCGATGCAGACTTCAAGAAGAAGCTTGAAACGAGCCGCGGCAATGAAGAGGGCGTTCTCGAACTTGGCTTCTCAGTTCCAATAGCGAAGGGTGGGTCCGGTTTTGGAAGCTGTGCTCCGGTGACATCTGACGGGTATTTTCTCACCGCCGCGCACGTCCTAGCTCATGATGATTCGTATGTTCTTTACGCAACCTCAGACAGCCGTAAAACCTACATCGATTTTGCCCCGATCCGGGTGGTGTATCGAAACGAACAAGCTGATTTTGCGATCCTGAAGGCAAATATTCAGACCCCTCGATACTTGGAATACCGCGAGAACAAGCTGACTTTGGAGTCGACTTTATTTGCCGGTGGATGGATGCATGAAAAGGGAGGCGGGAAGTTTCTCGAATACATCGAGATGCCGGAAGTGAGTGATAGTCAATTCACCAAAGTGGTGACAACGCTTCCGATGATCAAGGGCGACAGTGGGTCTCCGCTGATCGACAAGCAGGGCCGGCTTTGCGGTGTACTTAGCACGATGAGGTTAGGCGTGGTCGTAAAGATGAAGCCAAAGTCAACAGCGGTAATGATGAAAACAGCCGATATCGACTACTGGATTCGCCAAGACCGCTTAAAAAACTGACCAGCGCAGTCAGCGATCCGGAACGCGGTCGATTCGGGCTCCGAGCGCAGCGAGTTTGTCATCGATGTGTTCATATCCACGGTCGATATGATAGACTCTCGTGATCTCAGTTTGGCCGGTGGCGGTAAGACCTGAGAGAACCAGTGCTGCCGATGCGCGAAGGTCACTGGCCATGACGGGGGCGGCGCTCAGTTGATTGACTCCATTGATGACTGCGGTTCCATCATCGACTTGGATATTGGCGCCCATGCGTTTCATCTCTGACGCATGCATGAATCGCTGAGGAAAAATGGTGTCTTTGACAACGCTGAGACCCGGGGTGGTTGCAAAGAGGGAACACATCTGAGCCTGCATATCCGTTGGGAAACCGGGATAAGGCTCTGTGATGATATTAGCGCCAAGTGGTTGATCCGCTTTACCAATCGAGATGGTCTCGTCTCCGATTTCTATTTTGCAGCCACATTGGTCAAGAACCTCGAGTACTGAGGCAAGATGGTCACTTCGAACCCGTCGGAGTGTGATTTTGTCTTTGGCCGCCATGGCGCCGGCAACGAGGAAGGTGCCCGCTTCAATGCGATCAGGGATCACGGTGTGGTCAACGCCTCCAAGTTCAGTCACTCCCTCGATTTCGATACGCGGAGATCCAGCTCCGGTAATTTTCGCCCCCATCGCATTGAGGAAATTAGCAAGATCGATGACCTCAGGTTCGCACGCTGCGCCGTTGATAATTGTGGTCCCTTTCGCAAGGACGGCCGCCATCATCACGTTGTCGGTGCCTAGAACCGTGGCGCCGTTCTTGCCCATCATGTCGATGGTGTCGCCCTTGAGTCCAAATCGTGCCTCCAGGTTCACGTTCCCACCTTCGACGTCGATCTGGGCTCCGAGCCCTTCCAGACCTCTCAGGTGAAGGTCGATAGGGCGATCGCCAATAACGCAGCCGCCCGGAAGGGAAACATTGGCCCGGTTCTGACGGGCAAGAAGCGGGCCCATGACGCAGACCGAAGCACGCATTTTTCGAACAAGATCATAGGGTGCCTCGTGGCTGTGAAGTTTCTCGCATTTGATCACTACTGTGCCGCTGGCCCGCTCCACCTCGGCTCCAAGGTTCTGGAGGATCTGAAGCATGTAGTTTGTATCAGAGACATCCGGTACCCGGCGAATGATGCACTCTTCGCGCGTGAGCAAGGCAGCCGCGAGGATTGGAAGTGAGGCGTTCTTTGAGCCACTGATATTAACTGTCCCCTCGAGCGATGCTTCACCGTGAACGATAAACTTTTCCATAGATAGAGGTCAGAAAACAATTTGTGCCGAAATGAAATACCGGGCGGGGACCGTAGCAGGTTTATCCAGGTTTTGTAGCGAAAAGAAAACGATCGATTCCGCTGAGGTCTTTCAGGGTTTTTACCTCCTCGAAACCTGCATCCCAGGCTGCGTCAGAGAGGCGCTTATCCTGTCCGATCCCGAATTCGATGGCTATGTGACCACCAGATCTCAGGAAATGCGGAACATCGTTGAGAAATCGCTCGATGATTTCAGTGCCGATTTCGCCCCCGTAGAGAGCTATTGATGGATCTCGATGAACTTCCCGGCTCAGTTCGGTTTGATCAGCATTGGGAATGTAAGGCAAATTGGCGGTGATCAGGTCAAACTGGCCATTGATTGAATCAAATAGGTCACTCTGAATGAAATGCACTCTCGAAAGCAGCCCTAAGTGTTCGGCATTTTCCTTTGATAAGCTCAGTGCATCTGGAGAGACATCCGAAAGGATGACTTCAGCCTCGGGAAACTCACTTGCGAGAGTAAGGCCGAGCACACCTGAACCACAACCCACATCGAGGATGCGGCCCGAAATATGGCGTTCGGGTTTTGTAAGTATCTCAGCGAGTTCCTCGGTTTCCGGTCGGGGGACGAGGGCACGAGCATCCGATTTGAATTCCAGGTCGCAAAAATCGACCGAGCCGAGCAGATGCTGTATTGGCTCGCCTCTGCTGCGGCGTTTTGTCAGCTCCCTGAGGGTCTTAAGGGGGGCTTCGTTCAGCGGTCGGTCGAAATCGAGGTAGAGTTGCATTCGCTCGACCTTGAGAGCGTGCGCAATGAGGAGCTCCATGTTGAGGCGCGCATCCTCGATTTGATATTTTTCAAGATATTCTGTCCCCTTCTTGAGGGTGTCAAGAATGGTCGGCATGGGTCACTAAGATCAGAAGCCGAAGCGACTTGAAGGCAGGGGGCGTGCCTTGAAGATGGAGAAAGGTGGTGAGGATACATCCTTGCCACTGTTAAAAAAAGGAGTGCGATGAAGCTGATTGCTGAAGAAGTGGAGGTTTCCGTCTGGTCCGATTAGGAGTCCTCCAGGCCAACTGATTCGAGGGTCAACAAGAAGGAGGCGAAGATTGAGGAAGTCTTCGTCTTCGGTGACGTAATCGATCGATCCACGAGAGATATCGCCGAAGTAAATACGGCCCCTGGAGTCCAGAGTCATGCTGTCACAAATCGGTTTTGGCGATACGCCGACGACCTTGCTTTCGAGAGCGAGAGGAGCGATATCGAGGCGCCGGAGGTATTTCGTTTCGATCTTGAAAAGAGAGGAACCGTTCCGCGGTCCGAAGTAAAGCCACTCGCCCTTGCGATCAATTGCAATGGGACTCACCCCTGTGAGAGGAGTCGCGAGGTGACCGTCGGGTCGTCGGACTTCTACGGATTTGCCATCAAGTTCGAGGGCGAGGGTCGGGTCCATCTGGGTGGAGGAATGCGCTTCAAGCACACGGCGGGCAAGATTGGTTTCGGTATCGACCACGACAATTGCAGAATTGACTCCATCTGCGGGGTCAGTGATGTAAATAAGGGGCGCCTGCGGGTCGAGAACCAGGTTTTTGAGGAAGGACCGTGGAGTCAACGCCTGGGGATTGATCACGATGATCTGGTGTAGTTGATTGCGTTTAGTATCCCAGGCGACGAGCTTGGGCGGGGATTCAGAGCGACGTCCGTTATCGAGCATCCAGACAATGCCGCGCGAATCGCAGGTGACACCGAGAACTGAGTCGAGGACCACTGGATAGCCGGAGCCAGGGGTATTCATCTCAGCATTAGGGAAGGGCACCCAGTTATTCTTTTTGTCCAGCATCATGACTCGATACTGGTGGTTGAAGAATTGGTGGCAGGAGATCACGTATTCGCCGGAAGGCAGGACACACATGCCGCCGGGACCGGTAGGAGCCTGTTTCGTCTCCTCAAGTTCGTTTCCATTTCTTTTGAAGACTCCGGGGATGCTCGGGAGCTTAAGCTCTGAAGGAAGCTTGAGGTCCGGTGCCGGGGAGCTTCCTGCCGCCAGCAATGTGAGACTGAAAAGCACCAACCCTCGCCAAAGCCCGCAGGAGAACGGGGCGTTGGAGTGTTTTGTGGACTGTCGAGTGTGGGAAGCCATTTTGCAGCGGAGGCTGATATTGTCTATGAAATCCAGATTGGGTCAATAGAGTAGCTCAGGATAGGCACGTTCCGCAAATTCTCTGCAGAGGCCTTTGACAGTGTCTTCTGTGCCGGCGGTTCTGAGCGTTTCCATTAGCGCGGTGCACTCTTCGGTCGAGAGAAGTGAGATTGCTTTGCGGGTCTTGAGAAGCTGTACGGAGCCGACCGAGAGCTCATCAACACCGAGGCCGACCCAGACCGGAGTCATGACGAGGTCACTGGCTGCTTCGCCACAAACGCCACACCAGATATTATTGCGGTGGGCTGCCTCGACGGTTTCCCGAATCATGGAAATGACAGCTGGGTGCATCGGCTGATAGAGGTCAGCGACGCGGTCATTGATGCGGTCGACAGCAGTGGTGTATTGAATGAGGTCATTGGTGCCGATACTGAAAAAATCGACCTCTTTGGCAATGTGATCAGCAACGAGAACTGCGCTTGGAATCTCGATCATGGCCCCGATCTCGATTTTTTCATCGAAGGCGACACCGGCATCACGAAGTTCCTGCTTCGAAATCTCCATCTGTTCTTTGGCGGCCTGAATCTCCTCCAGTGAACAGATGAAAGGGAACATAACGCGGACTTTCCCGTGGGCGCTGGCCCTAAGAATGGCTCGCAACTGGATTCGGAACTCATCAGCGCGGTCGAGGCTGAGACGTATTCCACGCCATCCGAGGAAAGGATTTGGTTCCGGATTCGACCGGAGCTCCGGGTAAAGTTTGTCTCCTCCAATGTCCAAGGTCCTGATGATCACTCCGTGAGGTGAGGTCGCCTCGGCCACGGTCCTGTAGTTCTCAGCCTGATTGGCCTCACCACGCAGCGTTTCTTCGCTGAGGTAGAAGAATTCCGTTCGATAGAGCCCAACCCCTTCTGCATTCTTCTCGGCGACGGCATGGAGTTCGTCGATGAACTCGATATTGGCAGACAGGGTAATCTTGTTGCCGTCAGAAGTGACTGTTGGCTTGTCCTTGTAGGATTCGAGGTCAGACAGGATGCCTTTCTCTCTCTCTACTAGTGCTTCGTATTCGACGAGCGTCTCCGGGGACGGATCAATAATGACAACGCCATTGTAGCCGTCAATCAGGACATTTCCGGCGGAGAGAGATTCTAAAGGAATTTGGTGGAGGGCCACCACGGCTGGAATGCTGAGGGAGCGGGCCATGATGGCCGTGTGGGAAGTCGCGCTGCCCACTTCCGTAGCGAATCCCTTGACCTTGCTGCGGTCAAGGCTTGCGGTGTCTGATGGAGTCAGATCGTGGGCCAGAATCACTGTGGTATCAGCTTCAAGAGTCTCCGAACCAACAGATGGCTCTGTCCATTTCAAGTTTTTGAGGACGCGCCCGGCTACATCTTCAATATCCACAGCTCGTTCCCGAAGATACGGATCGGAAATCTTTCGGAGGGAATCTATGTAGCGCTTCACGACGGAATAATACGCGCACTCGATGGCGACCAGCTTTGTCTCGCAAATGCGGAGGACTTCGTTGAGAACCGCAGAGTCCTCGAGGAGTAGGAGGTGAGCGTCGAAAATGCTTGCGTGATCTTCGCTCTCATCAGAAGCAATTTGACGCTGCAGGTCGACGATCTGGTCGCGGGTAGCTACCAGTGCAAGAGAGAGACGGGCCTTCTCGGCATCGACTTCACTGCGTTGAATACTTGTTTGTTCCGGCTCCTCGAGAGCCTTTCCAAGAATCTCCGCGGTTCCCCAGGCTATGCCTGGAGAAACGCCAATGCCCTCGAGTCGTATTTCGGCCTTTGGGGCGTTTGCGGTCATTAGGTTCGCTATGTATACGGCTCGGGTTCAGAAAACTTATGCTTTCCTGACCAAATACCGGCCCAAAATGCCAGAATACTGAGATTTCTCAACAATCTGCCTCAAACCCGCTGTTTACGAGTTCTGTGATCTTGGAGATCGCTAGCTCGGCATCATCACCCTCAGCTGAAACTTTAATCACAGCTCCCTGGGCGGCAGCCAGCATCATTAAACCCATGATGCTCTTCCCATTGATTTCTTCGTCGTCTTTCTCGACCCAGATTTCACAGGAAAAACGGCTTGCCAGCTTCACAAACTTCGCCGCGGGCCGGGCGTGGAGTCCCTCATCGTTGGGAATAGTCAGTTCACAAGCTGGCATTGATCGTGATAAAAGTGTTCCGGAGGCAAACGGGGTCAAACCAAGGATTTACGTTGATCTCGCATCCTTTTCAATAGTTTCTTATTGAATTCCACGGCTGAATCGTGGCCCAGAGCTTTCAGTTTCTGGTCAAGGGCAGCAACCTCGATTAGTTGCGCCATATCGCGTCCAGCGGCTACCGGCAGTTCAATGTGCGGAATATCCATGCCGAGAACGTCAACAGTTTCGCGGTCAAGACCGACTCGCTCCATTTCGTTAATTTCGGTTTCCCGCTTCAGGGAAACAATCAAATCGAGGCGTTTTTCGGTTCGGAAAGTGCCGACACCAAATAGAGCTGATACGTTGATGATGCCGAGTCCTCGCACTTCCATGTAACTACGCCCGAGTTCGGGCGCCGTTGCGATGAGCTCCCGGTCTTCGATGTTTCGAAGGCGTACCATGTCATCTGCGACGAGACTGGCACCGCGTCGAAGGAGAGCTAGTACGGTTTCAGATTTGCCGGTTCCGCTGTCACCCTTGATGAGGATGCCGATGCCCATCACATCGACCATGCAGCCGTGTTCCGTGGTAGAGGGTGCGAATTCCCAGTCAAGGCGGACGGTTGCGGCGTTGATGTAGTTCATCGTAACCATCGAGGTTTGAAAAACGGAAACTTCAGATTCGTTGGCGATCTCGAGTAAGTCATCGGGCAGGTCTTGCCCCCGACTTACAACGATACAGGGGATATTCTGGCGACAAAGGTCCTGAAAGCGTTTGCGAGCGTTTTCCTTACTGAGATGCTTGAGATAGGAGCGTTCCGCCAGACCGATGACCTGGATTCGGTGCAGAGCGAAATACTTATAGAACCCTGAAAGGGCGAGGCCGGGGCGGTTAATGGTAGGCTCAAGGATCTGGCGGTCAAAACCTGTCCGGTTGCCAACCAGTTTCATGGAAAGCTCCTTGTAGTGGCGCTTGAAGAACCCGCCAACTTCAAGGGTGGGAGGCTTTGTCGAATGTGATTTGTTTGCAGAAGGAGCCATTATCTGGATCAGACTATCGGGTATGGGAGGTGAAGAGGGCAATAAAAAAGGCGGGACCGAAGTCCCGCCCTTACCAAGGGTTTTCTGCCGAAACAGAAATTGAATACAAATTCTAGAAGTAAGTGCGGACGGCAAGCATCCAGGTGTCGGATGTAATCTTGTCGTTGTTTTCGATCTGATCTGCGGTCAAGTATTCGTAACCGGCCATTACCTTGAGCTTGTCACCACAGATGTAGTAGTTCAGGCCAGCGTAGAACGAGTGAGCATTGATCAGTTCTTCGCGGTCGGTGTAACGCTGAGGGCGCTGGGTCCGGCCAGAGTCCATGTAAGCATACTTAGCCACAAGCTCGAGTTTTTCGGTGATCTCGTAAGTTGGGAGGATCACCAGACCCCAAGTGTCTGCGCCTTCGTCGATGCCACCTTGCTCATCCCGGTTAAAACCAAAGATCAAATCGGTGGTGAGATTAAGACGGTCGCTCAGTTCGTTGGTCGTACCGAGTGCGAACACGTGCTCGTAGGAAGAGGCGATATCATCGTCGGAACCGTTGCCCGTGTTGGTGTAGAGGTAGTCAAGGTAGAGGGTGGTCGCCTCACTTACGTCAGTCTCAAGACGGTAGAGGAATTGGCCATTTGAACCTTCGCTTGTTGGAAGTCCCCAGCCGCTATCTCTGTTGTCATCTTCGCTCGAGCCAGTCAGAGCGAGACCGATTACATGCTCGATGTCTCCCGTTGCAAATCCGAAGTTAAAACCCCAGGGCTTACCGGGAACGACTTCGTTGACGATTTGAGACCGCTCAATAGTCTTGATTCGCTTGGAGGAAGTGGATTCTTCACGAGTAACCTTGAATTTGTCTTTACCGATCCAGAGATCCCATCCATCTCCCTCGATCTCGATCAGCATGGTGTCGATGTCGTTGAAGAAAGGTCCCGTCTGCCATCGCCGCTGATCGCCGGAAGAGTCGGTCACATTGAATTCAGTCGCAAACGTGATGTTGTCGAGAATACCAATCTCGAATCCAAGCCGTGAACGTCGGGTCTGGTATTGGTGGAATCCCTCACGATCACCGTCATCATCTTGCGAAGCGGAGATCCATTGCCCGTGATAACGACCGGTGAGGGCCACTTCGCGGATGAAGCCACCTGAGTCTGACTCGTAAAGAGTGGAATAGTCCCAGAGGTCGCAGATTGTCCAGGGATCTTCGACCGGCATTTTGTCGTCGATGATCGCCTTGCCATGGTCACCAGCGAAAGCGCCTGCTGCGAAGGCAGCAGTAGCGACGCCGGTAAACACTTTTTTCAAGCTATTGAGTTGTGTCATTGATTAACTTTGAGTTTAAACGGAAGCCTTCGTTACATTTGCAACGGGATTATTTCTAACAAACGTTTGTAACAGATCTGACACGGGGACAGTTCTTGTAACTCGGTGTGTTAAAACGGCTACCGAGTCGATAATTGTCCCAAGTCAAACATTCGCAACGATTTTTATGTGACAAAATGCATCGTCCTGTGACAGGAATGTCACATTGGGAACCGGGAATGCACTGAGTGGATTCATTTTCAGGGCGCTGGAGGAGAGGAGCAAAGAGGTTAATGTGCGTTAAATTGTTTCCGGGCCACTAATTCTGGTCAAGAAACCACCTATGCCTTTTTAAGTAGCACTGAAAGGGATGAAGCTGGAAAATTCGGGATCTCCGATTGGGTCTGACAGAGTTTGGTCAGATCCGACACAAGATTCACCACGGTGTGGGTGATTTGTTCTGGACAGTGACTGGGCGGATGTAGATTCTATTCGCTCAATTCTCAAAAACTCCTACTTATTATGCCATACGTCGAAACGAACGGGATCAAAATGTATTACGAAGAGTCGGGTTCTGGTGACCCGCTCATTCTTATCATGGGAATCACCGCCCGCGGAGAAGTCTGGGGCGTTCACGAAGAAGACTGGGGTCAGCACTTTCGCTGCATCATGCCGGACAACCGGGGTGTTGGACTTTCGGACAAGCCAGTAGGCGATTATTCCAGTGCGATGATGGCCGATGACTATGCCGGTCTCATGGATGCGCTCGGGATTGAGAAGGCCCGAATTGTGGGTTGCTCAATGGGTTCAGTCATCGCGCAGCAACTTTGCTTGCGTCATCCCGAAAAAGTAAAGAGTGCCGTCCTGATGTGCCCCTGGGCGAGTTGTGACAACTACGCAGCAGGGATTTTCAGTCACATGGTGATTTGCAAGGCGCATCTCGATAACCAGCAGTTCATGGAATGGATTCAGCTGCTGATTTTCACCAAGCCTTTCTTCGACAAGGAGGAGTGCTACGCGGGCTTACTCCAGGGACGTCAGGATTTTGACGCCAATGAAGTGCCTCAGCCTCTCCACGGTCTTCGCGGCCAGGCAGCGGCCTGTGTCGGACACAATGTGGCCGCGGACCTGGGTAGTATCGAGGCGCCCTGCCTCGTGATCGGAGGTAAAAACGATATTTTTACACCCATGTGGATGGCCGAGGAGGTTGCCGGAGGGATTCCCAACTGCGACACCCACTTTTACGACGAGGCGGGTCATGCTTTCCACTTCGAAAAGACTGATGACTTTAATCCTCGCATACGCGAGTGGTTGCAGGCTCACTGAGGTGGTATTTAGGTTTCACCCACACTGATTTATATAATATGGCTAACATCAAATTCGGATCGGAGGTCTACACCTGGTTCATGCAGGACACAGGCAAGGGCTACGACAACAAGCTCGACCACATGGTCAAGATCATTTCTCAGGCCGGTTTTACCGGAATTGAGCCGATGGTTCTCGAGATCTCAGAAAGCGCCCTCGGGTGCAGTAAATACTGGATGGGGGACTTCATTGATCCCATCAAGTTCAAGGATGTTCTCCAGGAGCACAATGTGGAACTGGCCGGCCTCGCTCTGATTTGCGGCTGGGACAACGAGGAGGAAACGCCGGAAGAGCGCGCTGCGGCGGACTTTACCATCGATTTCCTCAAGCACTTCCCTGGTGCTATGCTCGGCACGGTCACTCTTCCAAGCGGTCGTCACGACTTGCAGAAGCGTCGCCTGAATGTGGCTCGCAACATTAACAGGGTCTCCCAGCGAGGCGTTGATGCCGGCCTTGTTTGCTCCTATCACCCAAACAGCCCGCCGGCATCGCTTGTTCGCACCCAGTATGACTACGATGTCGTGCTCAGTTCGCTTGATCCATCGGTAACGGGTTGGACCCCCGATGTGGGGCACATCATTCGTGGCGGTATGGACGTGATCGAAACCATGAACAAGTGGCAACACCTCGTGAACCACATCCACTACAAGGATTACTCTGGGAATGGTCCGGAGCCATGGGCTCAGATGGGTACTGGCAAACTCGACTTCCACAAGATTACCGAGTGGCTGACGCTGCGACACTATGAGGGGTGGATCATCTGCGAGGACGAAGCGCACATTGCCGTAGAGGATCCCGATAGCGTCACCCTTCAGAATGGCGAGTGGTGTAAGGAGAATCTCTATCCGCTTGTGGGACTGGAGTAAAATTTCCAGCGTTCAAGTTTTTCTATCAACAGGGTTAGGTCAGCAGCCTAACCCTGTTTGCTTTCAGGAGAAGTTGGCCCTCAGATTCTAAGTGAATGGGAAAAAATCAGGCAGATTTGATTGAGGGTGAGGCGGATAGGAGCATCCATAGCTCCTGGCGGGGCCTTCTCGCCAGCCTGAAATCCGCTCCGGTTGGAGATGCATTTTCCTTTCCTCGGCTGATCTTAATTCCCCTCGGGATTGTTGCGATTTTGACTTTCGTGATCCGCATTACCGGGCTTGATTTGTCCCTTCAGAAAGGGATCTACAGTGCAGGTCAGCAATCGTGGGATTTGGGAAGGATACCTTTCTGGAAGTTTCTTTATGAATTCGGAGCAATCCCCGCTTTGATTGCTGTTGTGGCTTCCGTCATTGGTATCATCCTGGCGGCTTATCGAGAGAACTGGAGGCAGTGGCGACGGGTACTTGTTTTCAATGTTCTTCTCTTTGCCTTGGGGCCGGGAGTCATTACTAACGGCATTCTGAAAGAATACTGGGGAAGACCACGGCCGCGAGAGGTGCAAGGGTTAGGCGGTCGAAACCAGTTTGAACCAGTCTTAACAATAGACAAAACGAGCCAAGGAAAGTCTTTTCCCAGCGGTCACGCCACGATGGGATTCTATTTCGTGGGCGGTTTCTTTCTCCTGAGGCGTTATCGCCGGCGTCTCGCCGCAACGGTCATGACGGGGGCGATTGCTTTTGGCGGGTTAATCGGGATCACCAGAATGGTGCAGGGGGGGCATTTCCTCTCAGATGTGATCTGGTCATTCGTGGTCTGTTATTTGTCGGCGTTGGCGCTTTACTATGCGCTCGGGTTGCACAAGGGGCTGCATCATAGAGAGGCAAAGAAGCGATCCATACCCATCTGGCAGCGAATCCTGATGGCAATGATTGGATTAGGAGCGATTGTCGCCGTGACCTTGGCAACGCCTTACCGGGCGACGAGGAATCTGTATCTGCTAGAGGAGGCGTCGAAGACGCTACCGCTGCATTTTGTGGCTACCCTGACCGTGGGGGAGCATGTTGTTACCGATGGGGACAAATTCAAGATTTCTGGAGAAGCCTATGGTCACGGCGTTCCGACATCAAGTATCGCAGGGGTATTCTGGGAAGGTAAGCAGCAGAAGGAAGCGCTGGTTGTCTACAAAGAGAGAATCAGCGGGTGGTTTTCGGAGGTCAACGAGCAACTGAAATTTGAGATTCCATGGAATGATCTCGCGTCCTTCAAATTCGAAACGGGTGAGGCTTTGGTGAGATTCGAGATAGGGAGTGTTCCCGATGAACTGCCGATTCAAATTATATCGGGTGAGGGGGATCTGACCTTCGTGCTGCAGGGGCGCTCCGTTGTAATTGAGGCGAATGAGGGCATTCAGATTGAGGGTGGAGAAAATCTCCACCGGCAATCTGACGGAGGAGGAGGGGTTCGGTTGGTGGTTGAAGATGATTTCAGTGGACGAATCCTGATTGAAAACTGATCTACATTTAACAAAGAAGCATTCGCAAAACCGGTGACAGCTAATAGGTTCTTCTGCTTATGAGTTCTGATTTCCGCAGTAAAGAGACCAGTTGGCTTTCGTTTAATGCCAGGGTTCTGCAGGAAGCGGCAGATCCGACAGTCCCTCTTTTCGAGCGAATCAAGTTCCTCGGGATTTACAGCTCCAATCTGGATGAATTTTTCCGCGTTCGGGTGGCAACCTTGAAGCGGTTAGCTTCACTTGGCGACCGGTGGAAGCAGCTTGGAATTCCTGATCCCAAGATCACCCTTAAAAAAGTGACTCGGTTGGTGTCGGTGCAGGGCGAGACCTTTGACGCTGCCTATGACCAGGTAAAAGCGGGGCTCGCGGAAAATGGAATTCGCCTGATTGATGAGACACAGGTGCCGGCGAATCTGCGGGCTTTTCTGCGGGATTACTTTCGGAGAGAGGTGAGCCCTCACATTTTTCCCATTATTCTCAAGGCTGCTGCGAAACTTCCGAAGCTTCGCGATTTGCCGATGTATCTTGCAGTTCGTGCAACCAAGTCCGACGGAACGGGGCGTCCCATGCATGCCTTGATTGAGATCCCGGACAAGCTTCCCCGGTTTATCCTGCTTCCAAAATCAGGAGATACTCAGTTAGTGATGTATCTCGACGACATCATTCGGTTTGGACTCGACGAGATCTTTTCGACCTTCCCCTACGACCACTACGAGTCGTATGCGATCAAGTTCACTCGCGATTCGGAATTGGAACTTGATGATGACTTTACCGAGAGTTTTTACGAGAAGTTGGAGGACAGTCTGAAGGCTCGCGAGGAGGGTTTGCCGGTGCGGGCCAATTTCGACCAGGATTTTCCGAAGCCGTTTTTGAACCTGGTGCTTCGCAAACTGAATCTGGCCAGATCCGATTCGCTTTATCCGGGAGCGCGCTACCACAATCGCAGAGACCTGCTGGGTTTTCCCAAGTTCGAAATCGAGGGTCTGTCTAATGTGCCTTCAGAGCCTGTCCCGGTAAAATCGCTCAAGAAGAAACGGTCTGGTATGTTTGCAGCGATCCGGAAGAGGGACCTCATGCTCCATGTTCCTTATCAGCCGTTTCGCCATCTCATCACTTTGTTGCAGGAGGCGTCGATTGATCCGCTGGTCCAGAGAATCAGTGTGACTCAGTATCGTCTCGCATCGAAGTCCTGTATCGCCGGCGCTCTGCAGTCAGCGGCTCGCAACGGCAAAGAAGTCTTTGTCCTCGTGGAGCCGCAGGCGCGATTTGATGAGGAAGCCAACATCAAGTGGGCGGGGCAGTACCGCGACGCAGGTGTGAACGTTCAGCTTGGAGTGCAAGGGCTCAAGGTGCACAGCAAGCTGGTCCATATCACTCGGCGTGAGAGCGGGAAGGACCGCTACTACACAGTGCTGGGCACAGGAAACTTCAACGAAGACACGGCGACGATCTTTGCTGACCATCTCCTGATGACTTACCACCAGGGGATAGGGGAAGATGTCAGTGAGATTTTTCGCTTCTTCAACCGCTCCTTTCAGCCGCCGAGACTGAAGCATCTTCACTGTGCGCCATTCGATCTGCGCAACTTCATCAGGAGGGGCATTCGGAAGGAGATTGAGAATCACAAAGCGGGAAAGTCATCGGGCATTTCTTTCAAGGTGAACAACTTCTCTGACTTAGAAACCAACGAGCTGGTAACGGAGGCAGCAGAAGCTGGCGTTCCGGTGCGACTCATCGTGCGAAGCATGTTCTCTCTTGTCATCGAGGACGACAGCCCAATTGAAGCGATCAGTATCGTCGACAAATATCTCGAGCATTCTCGTATACTGATTTTTGATAATGACGGTGATCCTGAGATCTTTCTGTCTTCCGCTGATTTTCTTCCGAGGAATTTTGATTCGAGAGTTGAGACTGTTTTTCCGGTCTACGACCGGCGTCTCAAAAGACAGTTGCTGGAATACTTCGAGATTCAGTGGCGTGACAATACCAAGGCGAGGGTGTTGGATCACGATCTCACCAATCAGTATCGAAGTTGTAAGGAGAAGGACAAACCTGTCCGTGCCCAGTTTGAGATCGAGTCTTATCTTAGGGACGAAAACTAATAAGCGTCGAGGGTTTTGAGGGGAGCTCGGTCCAGTTTTTCTCCTGTGTGTCGGTGGTCAATTCTATGGTGTGGCGGTTGCTTGTGGGAGTTCCTCCGCGGGGGAGTGAGGGAAGTGCGAGCGATGCGCGCAGTAAGCCGATGTAAACACGGGCGCGGATCATCGGGGCGGGGCACCTGAGGATTAGAGGAAGCTCTGTTGTTTCGCAATCGTGATCCGGGCTGCGAAGCGGGTGCGCGGATGGATTTCATTCAGAACGAGAGAACCAGCGCTGATCTTCCCATCTTGAAGAGTCGGTGGCGGGGGATTCTTCTCGAGGTCCTCTGCCTTGATGATTTCGAGTTTCACTCCGTGGCCGGGCGCGATATGCCTTCGGAGATCCAGAGCGACACGCCCCATCGTGAAGCGCGGATTGATTTCGCAGGCGATGCGATGCACAAGTTCTCCTTTCGGATGTCGATAGAGGTAGGCATCGACCCCAAGAGGCCCCTCAAATCCATAACGCTGTGCCCAGTTGAGCAGGGCTACAGGAAACGGGGCCTCAGGCTGATACGCTGGAAGCGCTCGCTCCATCACAAACCGGGCGAGTTCCGGTTCCATGCCGCTGCATAACTTGGGAAAGGAAAGACTCCCACGATATTGTCCTGACGGAGCAATGATCTGCTCGATGATGCCAATTTGACGAATTTTGTCGCTCTCTACGAGGTATTGAACGGAGAAATCGAGAACACGGTCGTGGGCGGGCTCCAAAAGTAGGCCGCCTTCTGCGATGATCTCATCGCTCATCAAGGTTCCGCGGTAGGTTGCCACATGACTTATAGAAAGGCGCTTCATGCCACCACCAGCCGTGGAGTAGGGACGCTTGATCAGTAATTGCTCCCAACCCTGTGCGTTAAGCTTGATCGCCGCCGCTTCGAGCTCGTCTCCGGAAGCGACGCGAAATGCCGGCCCCATCCATTCTCCCAGTGCTTCGATCTGACAGGCTTTTGAGAAGAGATCGCGATCGCTGTCCTCCCACGGGGAAGCCTGGGATGATCGATTTTTCAACGGAGAGAACAGTCGGGGTAATTCCGGGCTGCGCGACCAGGGGCATAGTTGATTGATTTTTCGTTCCGGCAACAAGCTTGTCGATTCAATGTGCCCATCGTCGGAGAGACATTCCATCTCCGGAAGTGGAATACCGGCCCACGCCAAGCGTGCCTGGTGGTTTGATGAAGGCGGTTTCCTAAGCAGGACAACGTCATCTCGCCGGGCCAGGAAGGCACTCAAAATCTCCAGATCTTCAATGACCGATTTGATGCGCTTGTTGGGGTGAAAGGGTGCGGGGTGGCGGGCAATCCGGTTTTCGGCTTCCGGGTTGAAGTAGTGAATATTGGGAGTTCGTCCCCGCGAGCGTTCGAACAGGGCGAGCTCTTGAATGTATTCATCACCGAAGCCCGCTTCCCTCCGGCCTTCGCTATTGAACGGGGTGCGGTTCCCTTTGGCCCGGCTGGCGGAGAGTGGAAATACCAGCCGCTTTTTCAGGGCCTCCCAATCAGAATCCTCCGGATCCTTCCACTGCCGAAACCAGTGTAGACCGTATCCGACATGTGAGATTTCGTCCCTGTAAATGCGATTGAGGATCGATGCGCTCGTTTTGTCGCCTGCTTCATCGAGGACACCGGCGAAGTAGCGCGCGTAATCGAGATTCGCCTGTTCAAAGGTAAGGCTGAGGCGTGAGACGTAGTCGAGGGGGCATTCCATCGTTGATACGGCATCCCAGAAGAAACGGTTGAGGGGGTATTGCCCAAAGGTCACGCCGCATTGATTCATGCGATTCACATACCAGCGGGTGTGAAGCTGTTCCTCGCGAAGAGTATTGGCCAGTCCCTCGCGAAAGGGGCGTGGCGCGTCCGGAAACTTGAGGAGGGCGAGTGCCATCAATTCCGCGGCCAGCAGTTCATGATTAGCGAAGAAGTGAAGCAGGACGCCTCGACTCTCTTCGTGAATCATAGCTGGAGTCCGGGGGAAAGAGGGCCGAGGGTCTGACCCGGAGGCAAACTGCAAATTCGCAGGACGGCCCGGTAGGAGGCCCCGTAAGAGGCCGGGATGTTGAGGCGTGTCATAGGCGATAGATTCGAGTCGAGTCAGCTTCAGCTTTTCATCGAGTGAATTCCCGAAAAGGACGCGGGAGGCCAGATCGGTGAGCGTTTCGCTGCCGGGCGGGATCTCATCATCGATCTGCTCTTCATCAAAGCTGGGTCTTGACCGTTCCATGGGATGACGCGAACCTTGCGTTGGTTTGGGGTCGGAAAATATCAAGGCTTTTCCGGTAATCTCGGCAAGAGCCCACAATGGTTCATGATTAAGAGTCTGACAAGTCACCCGATTTCGAAGTCGTTGCGTAAAGCTGCTGATTTCATCGTTGGACGGGTCCAGAAAATCGGGCAGCGAGGTGACCGAAGAGGCCTGGCTCTGAAAATCTTCATGTGCATCCTGGCGGTTGGGCTCGGTCTGCTCTTCAACCGGAACCTAGTGGATTATATCGATGTGAGCCGGGTTGCGGAGCAGGCGCCTGAAAGCGTCAGCGCCATCGTTGAATTTGCTCCGACCAAAGCGGCTCTTATCTGGCAGGGTATTGGCGTTTTCCTCGCCATTATGGCATTTCTCACGAGCCTTTGGATCAACGACCGAATGGAGGAGGAACGGCGAGGAAGCTTTATCGTCATGGTGTTGTGGATATCGGCATTCGCTGGCCTTTTAGCTTGGTTGCCGATCGACGTTCTTGCCACCAAACATGCGATTGCAGGTAAAGCTCTGGCCGGTGAGAACCCGTCGATCTCGGCCTATCTCGGGAAGCTGTTTTTCGTTTCTATCGTGATTCTCAGCATTCCCGCCTCGGCGATGATTTATTTCAGGTTGAGCTTGATGGATCGTTATGTGGTTCACAGTTTTCTTTCTCCTTTCTCATTCTGTCTTTTCTCTTTCATTTCAATCTGGGTGATCGCTGATTTGACGGATAACGCTCCGGCTTTCTCAGGCTTACCCGCCAGCCGGATGTTGACATTTTACGTGGTTCAGGTGCCCTACGTGGTGCTCTTCGTCATGCCGATCGTGGTGCTGCTGTCGGCGCTGTTCTCCCTGAGCAAGATGTCCAAGTCGAACGAGTTTATCAGTATGGTCGGCTCCGGGCGAAGTGTGCTGCGAATCCTGGCGCCGATCTTTATCATCGGAGCCTACAGTTCTTTAATTACTCTGGCTTTCAAATACGAATGGGCACCTTCCTCGGTGGGGTATTCCGAGGCGCTCATGGAGACAGCAAACAGGGAGCAGGTCGCCTTGAAAACAGGAACAGACATCATCCAGGATGTCTGGGCAAAGAGCGAGGGGTGGATGCATGTGAACGAAGTGGATCGACGGACCTGGTTTGTTGGGAAGGTGCCTTTTATTCTCAGCGAGGAGATGGCAGATGTTGTGGTTTGGCAATTGAGGGATGATGATCAACCTGAGAAGGTATGGAAGGCGGAACGGGCTAAGTGGGTATGGGACGCGATGCCTCCAAAGTGGGTTCTGACAAATGCTCAGATATGGAGTTACAACGAGAGGCAGGTTCCCATCTGGAAGAGTTATTCGACGCTGGAAATTACAAACTGGTCAGAAACTCCCTGGAAAGTGCTGAGCTCCTCACAGAACCCTGACTACCTTGGTTTGCCGGGACTGACCATGTATTTAAACGCCCATTCCGAAGCCGGCGACGAGACACTCGCGAAGTTTAGAACGAACTGGTGGTATATCTTTTCGGAGCCGTTGACCTGTTTAGCGCTCATCATGGTTGCCGCCCCGCTTGGAATCGTTTACTCAAGGAAAGGTGTCATGGGCGGGGTTGCTGCGGCGATTATTGTCTTTGCCCTGATGTATGTCATGCGTGGCTCTTTCATAGCTCTCGGGCACCGAGGTGTTCTTCCGCCATTTCTTGCGGCATGGGGCACCAATATCTTTGTCGCTGCGATTGGCGTCTTTCTTTTGTGGTATCGTGCCCGCAACCGCGAGGTTCCGAAGTTCAAAGAGTTCGTCGGAGGCCTGCTCGAAAAGGTTGGAATTCAGCGAATCTCAAAAGCTCAGGAGTAGGAACCGTGAAATGGCGCTTGCGGTGCCCTGCATATTGAATTATCGGCCCTCGGTACAGAGAATCTCGACAAAGTATGGCGATTATTCAGGACTGGAAAATTCGTTCAACGACAGCGCAATGCGTGCTGACGGAGAAACCGTTCGAAGACGGTGAAGAATTCTACACCTGTATTTTCGACGATCCGGAATCAGACGGATTTATTCGCAAAGACTATTCGGTGGTGTCGTGGAGGCAGGTCTCTTCGGCAGGTGGGACGCATCCTTTTTCCTTCTGGAAGTCCACTTACAAGGCTCCGGAACCGGAGGTTGATGAGAAGCGTATCGAGGACACTTCCGCGGAGGGAATGCTGCGGCGTTTTATTGAAGAGGATGACTTCAGAACGGAACATGCGCGCTACATACTCGCCCTGATGTTGGAGCGGAAGAAGACTCTAATTCCGACAGATTCCCGGGAAACCGAGGATCGAAAGCTGCTTTTTTATGAGCACGCCGAGAACAGTGACGTTTTTATCGTGGTGGATCCCGGTCTCAAGCTCGATGAGATAGAGGAAGTTCAGAAGGAAGTGGCCGAACTGCTGGCTGCTGAGGAAGCGAAGGTGCGAGGTGAATTACCGTCGTCTCAGGGCGAAGAACAGAAGGCGGAGACGGAGTCAGAAAAGGGAGATGAAGTTGAATCTAATGGTGTAGAAGGGACTGCCGCTGATGATTCAAAGGGGGACCTCGACAAAGCGACTGAGGAGCCAGTGACCGAGGGCAGCGAATCCCCACCCGAGGAGGGCGGTGACAAACCCGCCAAGCCCGAAGAGTAAACGGTTTCCAGTTCCGGTCATGAACTTCCGGGTTGTTTCGGATTTCAGATTTTTGTAGGCGTTGGGAAACACTTCTCCAACGGTCCAGAGTATCATCTTGGCGGCGCCGAGGATGATAAGGGACCAGCCTCCCCAAATCACGATTTTCAGTCCCAGGTTTGGCTCAATCATAAGTGTAGTATTAGAGCTATAAGCTATGGACCAAAATGCTTAGGTTTTCAGGTTAGACTGGTATTGCTCATCTTCAGTGAGCGTATTCTCCGCCTCCAAGGGGCCCATCACAAGTATTCGTGGATGAGAAATGCTATGATTGAGTCATCCTGACATTAGCTTGTCGATAACAACTTCACGATAGTTTCGAGTAGCGTGCATCAAGCAAATGGCGCAGTCGTCGGTGAGAATGGGGAAGCCGGCTCAGGAGCAGACGCCTCAATGACATGTCGTGGTAATCCTACTGACATCACCGAACTACATTTGCGGTTCGAGAATCTCCAAATTCTATTAGTGAGTGTAGCAGAAGGGTATGGCAGCGATGCGGTTTCTCCAGGACTCGATTGGAGCTTGCGGGTTTGGATCCATCCGCTGCCACGGTTGTTGGTCCCTAGCCAATGATGCCTTTGGCTATCTCACCGTGAACGTCGGTAAGGCGGAAATCGCGGCCGGCGTATCGGTAGGTCAGTTTTGTGTGATCGAGACCAAGAAGATGAAGAATCGTGGCGTGCCAGTCGTGAATGTGAACTTTGTCGGCGACGGCCTGGGCTCCATGCTCGTCGGTGGAGCCATAGCGTTGGCCACCCTTGACGCCGCCACCCGCCATCCAGACAGTGTAACCTTTATTGTTATGATCGCGTCCGTTGGTGGACTGGCCGTGAGGGGTTCGACCAAATTCTCCGGCCCAGATTACGAGAGTGTCTTTCAGCATGTCACGCTGCTTCAGGTCCTGGAGAAGACCGGCGATCGGTTTGTCGATTCCGGCACAGCTGCTGGAGAGAGCGTCCCGCAGGTTCCGGTGGTGATCCCAGCCTCCGCTGTTGAGCTGGACGAAACGAACGCCTGATTCCAGGAGGCGCCTAGCGCCCAAGCACTGTCGTCCAAAGCTACTGGTGGAATTCTCGTCGAGACCGTAGAGAGAGCGAATGTGTTCGGGTTCGCTGCCGATGTCCATGACCTCAGGAATCTCATCCTGCATGCGGAAAGCGAGTTCGTAGGATTCGATAATACCCTCGACTTCGGGATGGAACCCGTCGCGTGTCAGTTTTCCGGCGTTCAGTGATTTGACGTAGTCGAGTTGAAGTCGCTGCAGATCCTTGCTGAGCCGTGGGTTCTTGATGTTCTTAACCGGTTCAGGATTCTGCTGGCGGGTGAAGCGGTTCCGACCAGTGCCGCCAATTGGTGTTCCCTGGTAAATCGCGGGGAGAAATGCACTGCCGTAGTTTTGGGCACCGTTCGGCGGGGACAGAGTCACAAACCCAGGGAGGCTGTCGTTACCGGTTCCGAGTCCGTAGAGCGTCCAAGCACCGAGCGAGGGGCGGACGAACTGGAAGTTACCCGTGTGCATCTGGGTGGTTGCCTGCGGATGGTTCGGCAAGTCGGTATGCATGCTGTTGATCAGACAGAGATCATCGGCGTGACCTGCAACATGGGGGAAGAGTTCCGAGATGTGCAGCCCGCTTTCTCCGTGTTGGTTGAACTTCCAGGGGGATCCCAGCAACTTGGAAAAGTTTCTTCCGGCACTCTTGCCGTCATCTGCGTTCAGTTGCGGCTTGTAGTCGAAAGTGTCCACATGAGATGGACCCCCTTGCATGGCCAGGAAGACGACTCGTTTCGCCTTGGGTGCAAAGTGAGGCTCCTTCGGAGCGAGCGGGTTTGCTGCGGCTCGTGCTTCCATCGTGCTGAGCGCAGAGAAGGCGAGGTAGCCGAAGCCGGCGGTGCCGGCCTGGAGTATGCTGCGACGCGATGGGTTGTTGATTGGGAGGGCGTTCATCGGTTTCAAAAAAGATTGGTGGTGACTAGTTGAGGTAGCGAAATTCGGCACTGGCGATGAGAGACTGGCAGAAGGTGGTTAAGGCCATGAGGCGGGCTTCATCCCGGCTGTGTCCGGAGTCCTGAGCCGCCTTGATGAAATTCAACACATAATTGTAAGTCTTCTCGCCTTCTTCCGCGGTGGGTGGCCGTGAATAGCAGCGATAGAATGCCTCCCTGGCGAGGGGGGCACCTTTTAGTTTGAGATCGTTTACGAGATGGTCGGCCATGGCTGAAGCGCTCTTGAAAACAAACTCGGAGTTCATCATGTAAAGCGCTTGTGACGGCACGGTGGTGACATCCCGTTTGCCGGCGATCAGGCTTGGATCGGCAAAATCGAACAGGGCGAGGGATTCAGGGATGACGCCCCGAACGATGGGCAGGTAGACGGAGCGGTTGTCAGTCTCTCGGCTCAATACGGCTTGAGGAAAGTCACCGCGGCCAACGATTCCGTCGCCCTGTGCACTGACGGCTGAGCCCACGGGGCGTTCGAGTTTGAGTTCGCCACTGACAGCCAGGGTCGCATCGCGAATGGACTCGGCATCGAGTCGGCGCTTGTTGGCCCGCCAGAGGTAGCTGTTGTAGGGATCTTTTCGGAAGTGGTCTTCGCGGAATACTGAACTCATCCGATAAGTGCGACTGGTCACGATCTCCCGAACCAACTCTTTGGTGGACCAGTCATTCTCGTGAAGACGGACGGCAAGATAGTCGAGCAGATCAGGGTGGCTCGGAGCTTCCCCGGTCGTTCCGAAATTATCCACGGAAGTGACAATGCCTTCACCGAACAGCCATGACCAGACACGGTTGGCATAGACCCGCGCGGTGAGAGGATTTTCGGGAGAGGTGATCCAGTGTGCCATCTGGAGGCGGCCGCTTTCATCCGAAGCAATGGGTTCTTCGTCGTGAGTTTTGATCACTTGGATGAATCCACGGGGAACGCGTTCATCAGTCGGATTGTCTTCTTCTCCTCGAATGAGAATCTGGGAGTCGAAGGGTTCCTCACGGTCGCGCACACCCATCGCTAAAGCATGGGCTTTGCCGGTGTCGTCGTAGTTGCCGAGAGCACGATCAAGCGCCCCAATGCGTGAATTGACGCCGAGGATTTGCGGGCGAATCCGGGTGGCCTCCTCCGGATCTCCGTCTCGGCGGGCCTGAGCGGCGGCGGCGGTGAGCTCCTGCACCTGCTCCATGGCCGACTGCCGGCGGAATTCCAGATCGATCATTTCACCGAGGGAGCGATTTTCGCCTCCGTCGATTACGGAAGGCAGACGAATTAACTCCGTCTCCTTTCGATTTTGGAGCGCACGCTGAGTGCCGTAAAGGGTTTCACTGCTGAGGAAAATCCCGGCCATAGCGTAGTAGTCAGACATCGGGATGGCGTCGGATTTGTGATCGTGACAGCGGGCGCAGGCGACGGTGGTGGCGAGAAAGGCCTGAGTTGTGGTATCGATTTGCTCGTCGACAAGATCGAAGCGGAACTGGCGGTTGCTGATTTCGTTGAGCCCCTTGGTTCCGATGGCGAGGAAGCCGGTGGCTACCAGATTCTCGGCTTTATCGAATTCGTCGGTTGGTTCGAGAAGATCGCCGGCGAGTTGCTCAGTAATGAATTCATCGAACGGTTTGTCTGAGTTATAGGAATCGATGACATAGTCCCGATAGCGCCAGGCATGAGGGAAGGCGGCATTGATCTCCTTGCCGGCAGATTCGGCGAAGCGGGCGACATCCATCCAGCGGCGCCCAAAGCGCTCACCAAACCGGGGAGAGCTGAGAAAGTTATCTACAATTTCGGATACGGCTTTGTCAGGATTCGTTTCGTAGGCAGAGACAAACGCTTCTACCTCATCAGAAGCAGGGGGGAGTCCGGTCAGGTCGAAGGAAAGTCTTCGGAGGAGGGTGCGAGGATCTGCATCCGGTGCCGGAGTGAGGTCGTTCTCGGCATGGCTGGCCTGGATTAGCACGTCGACGGAATTGCGGGCCCAGTTATTTCCCTCCTCGATTGCCGCGGCAGGCTTCGTGGGAACCTGATAGGACCAATGATTGCGGCCCTCCTCGATGTTGATGGTATTTGTGTAGTCCTGAGGAGAGTTGTCATCCTTTGCCACCTCGCGGGGATCAGGAGCACCCATTTCGATCCACTGCTTCAGAACCGCGATCTCACTGTCCTTGAGCTTGTACTTCGGAGGCATCTCCATGCTGCTGTCCTCGTAGGTCACGGCAACATAGAGAAGGCTCTCATCGAGATCGTGGGGAACCACAGCGGGTCCGGTATCGCCTCCACTGCGTGATCCGATTCGGGTATCGAGAAGAAGCCCACCTTTGATTTTGTCGCCATCTTTCGAGTGGCACTTGTAGCAGTGTTCAACGAGAACGGGCCGAACTTCTTTCTCAAAGAACTCAAGCTGCTTCGGCGAGATGTCTTCGCTCATTTGCGCCTGCGCAAGCAGGGGAAGAGCGCTGGCCAGGAGGGTGGTGATAGCTGCGGACTTCATTGGATTAGTGCTGCCGGATACAACCCACCCCATCGGAAAGGGTTTCGCTAATTGCTAAAAAAGTTACTTCAGTGGATTCTCATACCAGAAGACGCCGAGGTGATGACTCTCTTCGCAGGTGATGATATCAAGATCGCCGTCAGCATCGAGATCGAGCAGTTCGATCCGATCAAATTTCACCCCTTCGGGTCCACTCACTTCGGTGATCTCAGAGAATACATTACTGATGAACGCCCCGTGTTTCGTTCCGTTTGCCTTTTCGCAGGTGATGACGAAATCCGGGATATTGTCCCCGGAGAGGTCACCGACTTTGACCGCCTTGGCAGTACCGTAGAGGTCTTGCGAAAAGGGATCCAATTCAGATGAATCCACCCAGGGGGCAAGGATGGATACGGGTTGGTAAAAAATACGAGTCTGATTGGGTTTGATTGAAGCAACGATGTCGAGGTGGTCATCATCATCGAGTCGGGCAACGTCAAGAAACATAACTTCCTCTCCGCTCGCAGCGATGAGGCGGGCTTTTCCAAAAAAGGGGGGCTCGTTGAGTAGCTGTATCAGGTAGATTCCGGAATTTGAACCTTTTCGATCAGATGCGAGCAAGTAGTCATTTCCCGCCGATTGAAGAACTTTCAAGGTCATGATCCAGGCCGCATCCGTGATGCGATGAAGATTCCATTTTTCCACATCTCGCGCGATGGTGTTGCCAGGGTTTTCCAGCCACGAAATGGATCCATTTTCGTTCTTTGATCCGAGAAAGAGGTCGGTGTCCCCGTCATGATCGACATCGTAGGGGAGGCAGAACATCCAGCGCTGTTGCTTCTCGGTCGCAGGAAATGCCGCCGTTTCCCAGAGCGCTTCATCGGCGAGATCGTCGTCGGTGCCGGGTGCCCAGTGAATAAAAACGGTCCGGGTGCTTCCCTCCGAAGAACTGATGACATCGGGTCTACCGTCGCCGTTGAGATCACCGAAGACAGCATCCTCGGTATGAGGCGCTCTCCCGGCGGTAATGGCGGGCCAGATCTCTCTGGAGGATTCGGGGCCTGGATTCAGACAGACACGAATAGCGTCTCCTTCCTCCCAACCGGTCACGATATCTGGTAGTCCGTCGCCGTTGATATCTCCGATGCGAACCCCGTCCGCTCCTTTTTTGCCAGCATCGGGATCGGAGGGATCGATCGTATGGCGGTTCCACGTTTCAGTGGCCGGGGAGGCCGTTACAAGAAATGTGATAGCGCCAAGAAGGTAGGCGGGGACGGTTTTCATTGTCAGAAATGAGGAATAGCGTCAAGGTGACTCGGCGGAGTCGACCCTGTCCATGAGAATTCCTGCTTATCTGCGCTTTTTAACCTTGGCTGTCACTACGACAGGGTTGAGCGTTCAGGCTCAGGACTCGGACGTCTTTGACCCGTTTTCGGACGAGGCGCTGGCAGATCTCGAGGAGAACGCTTTCGCTGAGCGCGATGATTCTCAGAAATACCTCGAGCCGGGTAAGGTCCGGATGCTGAACAATCTGGCGAAACCGTCGATCGTCACGGTTCGCCAGCTGGGGCGGGATGGTGAGAAACGGGGAACGGGTTCCGGTTTTGTTATTTCCGATGAGGGGCTGATCGTGACCAACTTGCACGTCATCGGTGAGGGCCGATCCATCGAGGTCGAATTCTTTGACGGCTCCGTTCACGAAGTGAATGAGGTGAATGCCTTCGACCGCTACTTTGATCTCGCTGTCCTCAAGATTGATCCAAAGGGCGCAGATCTGAAGCCCTTGAAGATGGCGGATTCCTCAGAGCTGCAGCAGGGCGATCTTATCGTAGGTTTTGGCGCTCCCCAGGGACTGGGATTCAGCGTGGTAGCAGGAGTCCTTTCTGCGATTCGAGAACTGGATCCCGGTTTCATTGGAGAAGGAGAAACTCCGGACTACCCCATGCTGCAACTGGCGATGCCGATCGAACAGGGAAACAGTGGAGGTCCAGTCCTGAATCTTGAGGGCGAAGTGATTGGTGTAGTGACACTGAGGCACCGGGTTACCGAGAACCTTGGATTCGCTGTGCAAAGCAACGATCTCAAGGCTCTGCTCGACAAGCCCAATCCGATTCCGATCAGCCGCTGGCGCACCATTGGAGTGCTTGATGACCGGCTTTGGACGACTGTGATGGGCGGCGACTGGACCCAACGGGGCGGAGTCATTACGGCGCGTAAAAGGGGCGATGGCTTTGGTGGGCGGGCCCTGTGCTTATCTGAGAAGGAAGTCCCGGAATTGCCCTATGAGGTTGCCGTTCGCGTTCGGCTTGAGGACGAAGGCGGTGCTGCAGGAATTGCCTTCGCCGCTGATGGTGGGGACAAACACTATGGATTTTATCCGACTGGAGGCAAAATCCGTTTCACCCGATTTGATGGTGCCGACGTCTACTCGTGGACCATTCTTGAACAGTTTGAAACTTCGGCCTACATCCGGGGCGATTGGAATGAGCTTCGTGTCAGGGTCGAGGACCGACTCATCACCGGCTGGATCAACGGGCAGAAAGTGCTCGAAATGGAAGACGACGGCCTGCGAGGCGGTCAGGTCGGACTCTGCAAATTTCGGGATACCGAAGCTGAGTTTCGTGGGTTCAATATCGGGCGAAATCTGGGGACAATTGATTTTCCGCCGAAAGAGCGAAAGCGGCTGGAGGACGTCATCACAAACTACCTGGATGGCGCGAGCGCCGAGGAAACGGTTAGCAAGCTGAGTCTCGAGGGTAGCCATGGACGGGCCATGTTGCTGGAGAAAGCGGATGAGCTTGTAGCGATGGCTGCCGAGCTGCGGGAACTGGAAGATGAAGTCTACCGGGAGGCCGTGATTAATGATCTCAGCCTCACTCTCGACCGTCCTGAGGAGGACGTTGATCTGTTTGAAGTCGGTCTTCAGATTGCCCGAATTGATGATCCGGAAGTCGATTTGGATCACTACCGTTCGAGCTTCTCAGGATTGGTGGAGGACGCCGGTGAATACCTGGAGGAGCATGCTCTGGAAGCCGGACCGCGAGAACAGGTTGAGGCGCTTCGGGATTTCCTGTTCAAGGAAAACGGGTTTCACGGCAGTCGAACGGAATACTATCATCATTCCAACAGCTATGTGAATCACGTGCTTGATGACCGCGAAGGATTGCCGATTACCTTGAGTGCCCTCTTTGTCGAGATGGCACGCCGGCTCGAAATTCCGGGAGTGTTTGGCGCTCCGCTTCCCGGGAAGTTCATGGTCGGAGTGGAGTATCCCTGGAAAGAAACCAAGAAGACCGTCTTTGTCGATGTCTACGAGAACGGCGCCATCCTGAGCCGCTCCAAGGTGGCACGGGAAATCTGGGGGGTGACCGGGGCTCCTCCCATGATGGGCGCCTTCCAGCCCGCCACATCGCGGGAGATCGCCGTGCGAATGTTGCGAAATCTGGTTGGTTTGGAGATCAATCAGCGCAAGACTCCGGAAGCAGCACGTGATTATTTGGAACTGTTGCTTGCGATTGAGCCTGATGCGGCCCAAGAGAGGTTTCAGCGTGCCTTGCTCAAACTTCAGGACGACGATATGGTCGGTGCGCGACAGGATATTGACTGGTTGCTCGAGAACCGTCCTCCCGGTCTGGACTATGGGAGGCTGGAGGCGTTTCGCGGCACCTTGCCCGGGGGGGAGTGATTCCACACTCACTCTGCCTCTTCGCTTTCGAGGCAGGCATTGATTCGCTCCACAAGTTCAAGCCTGAAGGGCTTGATGTCCGTTCCCTTGGTCTGAGTCAGCATGATTCCAATGACGCCAGTCTCGAAGTCGATCCAGCAGTAGGTGCCAGAGGAACCAGAGTGTCCGATGGCTAAAGGTTGCCCGCTATTGTTCTTCCGTAGGATCCCGAAGCCGCCCCGAATTCGATTCCCGGGCGAGACTGGCAACAACATCTCCTGAAAGGTTTCTGTTGAGAGGAATAGGTCGCCTTCGTGGATCCCGCCGTTCTGAATCATGATGAGCCAGCGCGCGAGATCGGGGGCGGTCGAAATAATCGAGCCTCCGGAGGAACTGTAGGTATTGGTTGGTGGAACCGGCAGGCCTTGATACACTAACAGTTTTCTATCCTTCCCGTAGTAGTAGCGAGTCGGGAGCGGAGGGATTACGCCGACAGCGGCGGCATCTCTGAATCGGGTATGTTTCATTCCGAGTGGGATCGCAACTTCGTCAATCAGCAGTTGATTGCGAGGGATACCGGCGGCGACTTCGATCACGCCAGCAGCGATATCAGTCCCTATGCCGCTATAGGCAAATTTGGTTCCGGGCTGTGACTCAAAAGGAATCTTCTCGACATATTTGTTAACGACTTCGTCGAGGCGGAGTCCTTTTGTCCAGTTAGCGAACCATGGGCGTCCGAGTTTTCTCTCGGCGAGACGGGTGCCTCCGGTGTGACTCAGTAATTCAATCGTTGTAGGTGGGCGACTCAGTAGGTCGCCATTTTCAAGCTTTGCATTTGCATAGGCTGGAAGATAGCGGGTGATGGGAGCTCCCGGATCCAGCTTTCCCTGTTCCGACAGACGGTAAGCGAGTGTCCCCAGGATGGGTTTGCTGATCGAAGCAATGATGGCCGGCGTTTCAATTGTAAACGGGTTTCTGCTTTCGATATCGGCATAGCCAAACCCGGCTTCATAGGCGACTTGGCCGCGTTCAAGAATGAGAAGGGATCCTCCTGCCACAACCCCGCCCTCAACCGATTCTTCAAGGAAGGAACTTACCGTTTCGAAATCCGAGGCGATGACCTGAGTTCCGACCAGTAGGAGTTGAAAGGCTAGGGCAACGAAACGCATATGGATCCTTTGACACTGACATTGAGTCAGCTTTTCGGTCAAGGACAGGACGTCCGACCGCAACACGCATTGAAGGGGAACAAAAAAGCCGCGTTCCATGCGGAACGCGGCTTCCCTGAAAAGGATCTTTTGACCAGCGGAGGATTAATCCTCGGTATCTTCGGTCGCAGGAACGTAGGCGTCGACCCACTCGATCAGAGCCATGGGAGCAGAGTCGGAGCGACGCTGGCCGAGCTTGATGATACGGGTGTAACCTCCCGGGCGATCAGCGCTGGCGGGAGCGATCTCTTCAAACAGCACTTTGGCAGTGCGCTGGGCAAGCTGGTTGCTGCCAAGGATAGAGATGGCACGACGACGGCTGTGCAGGGTGTTCGCCTTGCCAAGAGTCACGAGCTTGTCAGCAAATGGACGCAGAGCCTTAGCCTTGGCCAAGGTTGTTTTGATTTGCTTGTGCTCAATGAGGCTGGCGGCAAGGTTACGCATCAGGGCCTCTCGGTGGGCCTTGTCGCGCTGAAGTTTTACGGTCTTGCTTCTGTGTCTCATCAGTAAAGATGGTTTGTGAATGAAGGACCCAGGCATTGGCCTGAATCCTCAATACATTCAGATAGATCAGTCGTTGATATTCTGGGCGATAAGGGCTGCAAGACCCGGACCCTCGGCACTACGGTCGCCGCCAAGAAGAGTAGCGGTGAAAGGCTGCTCGAGAAGAGACGGATCGATCTGCATGCCGAGAGAGAGGCCTAGTTCGTGGAGCTTGTCCTTGATCTCGTTGAGAGACTTCTTACCGAAGTTACGATACTTGAGCATCTCGGCTTCGGACTTCATCGCGAGTTGTCCCACCGTGGTGATATTCGCATTGTTGAGGCAGTTAGCAGCACGAACGGAGAGTTCGATTTCGTTAACGCTCATGTTAAGCAGCTTCTTGAGCTCGGCATTTTCTTCGCTCTGAGTCTCGGGGCGGTCTTCGATGTTGATGGCGTCATCGTCGTAGTTGACGAAAACGTCGAGGTGGTGACGGAGAATAGCAGAAGCTTGAAGGAGAGCGTCGTGAGGTTCAATACGCCCGTCGGTCCAGAGTTCAAGGTTAAGCTTGTCGTAGTCAGTGCGCTGACCGACACGGGTGTTCTCCACGGCATATTTGACGCGGCGAACCGGTGAGAAAATGGAGTCGATCGGGATCACGCCGATGGGCATGTCCGGGTGCTTGTTGTCCTCGGAGGTGTTGAAACCGCGACCAACACGGACTTCCATCTCAAGTGAAAACTTCGTGTTACGATCCAGTGTGCAAATGTGCTGGTCCGGGTTCACGATTTCGTATTGGGAAATTTCCTGAATGTCCTTGGCGGTCACTTCTCCGGCCTTGTCGACGGTAAGGGAGAGAGTCGCGGGATCCTTGTCTTCGAAGTGCTTGAAGCGGATCTGCTTCAGGTTGAGGACGATGTCAGTAACGTCTTCGACCACACCGGGAAGGCTGGCGAATTCGTGCTGGGCGCCGGCGATGCGCACTGAAGTGATAGCGGCACCTTCCAGTGAGGAAAGGAGCACGCGGCGCAAGCTGTTGCCGATAGTATGACCGAAACCAGCCTCAAAAGGCTCTGCCGTGAACTTGGCGTAGGTTTCGGTTGCGGTGTCTTCGTCTTTGATAAGACGATCCGGAATCTCAAACGGAGCTAGTGATTTGGACATTTAATGTATGGGTTGCCGGGTTTCCCTCACGCGAGCGTGACTCTCTTTCAGGAGAACGCAAGGACCTACGGCGATTGAATAAACGCTCGGGCGCGGAACATCGGAGGTAATTCGGGAAAGTAAAGGGGGAATTTTGGGAATTGAGAAAAGCACGAGGTGTATACTAAAAGGTATGAGTAGCCAGCGGAGAGACTTTGGCCGGGACCTTTTGCCTCAAAACTACAAAAAAGAAAGCCCCCGCAGTAGCCTGAAGGGGCAAGACAAATTCAAAAGGCTTCATTTCAGTGAAGAACCGAGGTAAAGGTGTTTAGCTGCTTATTTTTCAGACTGTCTGCGTAAAACACGGTTGGTTTTAGTTTGGGAAGAACTGGAAGGGCTCGTTCCCTTGGAAAGAGGACTGAAACTGTGAGGGTTAAGACTCCTGATGTCAGATTCAGGCAGAGAGGATGCAGAAGTGGAACGCCAGAACGTAGTCGAACTGCTGGCTTCCCAGGAATTCGCACCCCAATATTATAAAACCAAGCCGCCTTTTTTGGAGGAGTTTTTCAAACCCGAAACAAAGCGCCTAGCTTTTTACCCAAGATTACCCCGGCTCCAACTATCGTGACGGCGAGAAATGCCATGGCCCAAACCCCCAGTGCCGATGCTAGATGTGGGCCGTTTCCAAGCGAAGTGACAAGAGCGTAAATCGCTTTGGTAATGGGGAAATACTGCTGCTGTTCGGCGAGGATCAGTGAATCAGAGACTTCCAGCATCGCGAAAGAGAAGGCAAGCAGGCCGCCGGCAATAAGATTGGCTGCGATCAGAGGCAGTGTTACCTTGGTAAGAGCCTTGAGTGGCGGGCACCCGAGATTCTGTGCTGCTTCTTCCAGTGTGACACTGGTCTGCTGAAAACCCGCGGCAGCAGATCGCACCACGTACGGTAGTCGACGCACCGCGTAGGCGATGATAAGAATGATCATGGGGTTTTCGCCCAGAACGAGGAAGTCGAAGAACTGGCCTTCGCGAGTCATGGCTAGGTAGCCGAAGGCGAGGACCAGGCCCGGCACGGCCAGAGGCAGCATCGCAGTGGCGTCTAGGAACTGCCTGCCGGGGAGCTTGGTGCGAACGACGACATAGGCGATTGCGGTCCCTAGGATGACGTTTACCCCGGTGGCAAGGGAGGCGTATTTCAGTGAATTTCCGATCGAATTGAGAGTCAACGGGTGACCGAGAGCATCGAGATAGTGCTGATTAGTCCAGTGCCGAGGTAAAATGCTACCATACCACTGTTCCGAAAGGGACAGTAGGGTGACGCCGATATGAGGCAAGATGGCAAGCCCAGTAACGAAAACAAAGGAGCCAATGCAGAGCAGATTGGCCATTGGAGAAGCTTGCTTCAGGACGCGGCCGGTAGCGGCTCGCCCGCTGCTTGCTCCTATGTCGCGCCCGAAGAGCCACTTCCCGATTAGGTAGAAAAAAACCGAGGCTACCAGCATGAGGACGACGAGAGCGTAAGGGAATGGATTGCCGCTCAGATCTTTGATCCCGTGGAAGATCTGGACAGAAGTTACCCGGCTGAAATCAAAGATCAAAGGGACTCCCAGCTCGGTGAAGGACCAGATGAAGATAATGGTCGCCCCGGCGAAAACTCCGGGCATGATCATTGGCAAAGTAATGCGGGAAAGGCGTCGAATTCCGTGGCAGCCCAGGTTCTCGGCGGCTTCTTCCATGGCGGGATCAACATTTGCCAGTGCTGCGGAGATATTGAGGTAGGCGATTGGGTAGAGGTGAAGGGCGTTCATCAGGACGACACCGAGGAGTTGGCCTTCACCTAGCCAGTCGTGGGGAGCATTGGCGTCCATAAGCCCAAGGTCGATGAGAAAGGAGTTGAAAACGCCTGCCTGGCCGAGGATCTGGCGGATTCCGAGAGCTCCCACGAAGGGAGGAAGGATCAATGGCACGAGAATCAGCGAGTTTAGGATTTCCTTCCCTTTGAAATCCCAGTGATTGGCCATCAGGGCCAGGGGAAGGGCAATTAAGAGGGACAATAGAGTTGTAAACAGTCCCATGTAAAAACTATTTATAAGTCCCTCTACGTAAATGGGATTTTTAAATATTTCGGCAATATAAACAAGGGTGAAAGTATCCTCCGGCGTCACGAAGGCTTCTTTCACCGTGTGCCAGATCGGATAGACGAAGAACAGGCCAAAAAACACGATAGTGAAGCCGTAGATGGTCGCTGCGAGGCCTTTGTTCATTCGTTCCGGTGATTACTGATTACCTGATACTGTTTCCGAAACGCATTCGACAAGCGCCTCGCCAACTCGACCTCCGCCACCTTGTCCCGTGTCTTCAAAACCGGTGCGATGTCGTTCATTACCGACTCGTAACTAATCAGATAAATGTTTTCGAAGGCCTTGACCCCTTCGTCAGGCATTCCGTCGTCGATAATGGTATGCCAAGCTGAGCGCTGCTCCTGATGGGGATCAATGCAGGCGCATTTGATGGCAAAGCGGAGCGAAGCGAAGAGGTGCCCGGTCCAGTCATCGCGGTAATTGAAGCCCTCGGCGAGTTCAAAGAGGTTTACATCGGGATCTGACATGTGGCCCTGATTCTCAGGAGTGTAGAAATCTTTTCGGATGGGAGGGCGCCGCAGGGCAAATCGCTTGGGCCCACCGGGCGTTCCGGGCCTGAAGTTCCAGAGCTTTTGTCCATCTGGAGACAGAATATACTCCACAAATTTCTGGGCCAGTTCCGGCGAGGGGGCTCCTCGAAGCATCCCGACTGGATCGGCACTGATCGAACTGCCAGCTTTGGGCATGACGAAGTGAATATGAGAATTGCCCACATCGTCCCGATAGATCTCATTGAAAGTGCGACCGTAGAAATCAATACACATACCGGCAGCGGCATCACCCTGGGCCACATCACGGGGAACCTTGGCCGCCGAGTCGGTGAAGTAGCGGCTGTTGGCGCTGATTTTGAGGATGAGCTTCATCGACTCGTTCCAGCCGCGGCGAACGGCTTCATTTTCGCTTAAGCCTTCCTCGCGAATGAGACGCTGGATTCGTTCCTGGATCAACATCTCGAAAGCTTTCGTCGTTGAGCCTGATTTAGTGGGGTCAGCGAGCGCAATTTGTCCGGCGAGTTTCGGATTGGCCAGATCCTCCCAGGTCTGAAGTCCGTCAGGCAAGCCGAGGCGAGCGGTGACATCTTCGTTGTAGCAGATTCCGAAGGCCGAGAGCACGGTCCCGACCCAGCGGTAGTCCTTGTCTCGGAAAGGTTCTCCGGAAACCATTTCGGGCATGACAGAGTCGCTGAACCAGTCTGGTTTCTCCGCGGCGAGGATCGCGGGACCGAATTGGCCCGAGGCGTTCTGTCCCACGAGGTGTCCAATAGAGGCCTGCTTTCGGAAATCATAGGCACCGCCGCCAAAGAAAAGATCAATTCCGACACCGATATCGGATTCGAGGTAGAGAGCGCGGGCCGCGAGAGCGAGCTGTTTCGAATTGTCCCGATCCAACAGGGTGAGTTCATCGAGTAAACCCTGTGGCATGGTCGAGGCGACCGCTTCATCGAGGCCTCCGTTGGTCCACGCTGTCCTGACCGGCGCGGAAAAGGGGAGTTTGGTCTTCTTTTTCCAATACTGCTCGAACCGGGAAGAGTATTCGGAGCCCAGGAACTTGGCAATTTCCGAAGTGCCGCCAGGCTGGCGCCAGTCGATGAAAACGGTTCGACCGTAGTTCTCCCTCATGTGGCCAGCGAAAGCCCGGGCGAACTCTGACTGAATGGATTCGTTGTGAGGGGTAATAATGACGAGGCGTTCCACGTCGTCATCGAGATTGAGGCCGCCTTGTTCCGGGGGGGGGCGCAAGGCGAACGGAGCCACGAGGACGATAGCCAGTAGAATACTAACAATGGAGAGTCGCGGGAGCACGTTCAGCGAGGAGGCAGGAGGACGATGTCCTCGGGTTTGGCAGTGGCGTAGAGCGTTTCTCCCGTGTCCCGAATGACGCGGCGCGGGTTTAGCTCGGACAGGTGAATCGGATCTTCGCGTCCGTCAACACTGAGCGAGTAATGGGCCACCTCACCCAGGTAAGTCGACTCCGTCAGTTTGCCGGCGATGGCATTCTCTGCCGGAGGACTAATAGCGATCGAAAGGCATTCGGGGCGAACTGAAACAGTGACCCGTTCGTCAGGCTGAGGTGTCCAGTCCGGATTAGATGGTCGTCCCACCAGTTCGCCGATGGCGGTCTTCACATGAATTTGCTCCCCCGACTGAAAGGCAACCTGCCCGTCGACGAGATTGGTCTCGCCAATGAAACCAGCGACGAGAGCGGTGCGAGGTTTGCGGTAGACCTCCTCCGGTGTTCCGACCTGAGCGATGTTGCCACCATCGAGGACGGCGAGGCGGTCGGCGATGGAGAGAGCTTCTTTTTGATCGTGGGTCACATAGATTGCCGTGAGCCCGAATTCCTTGCAGATGCGGCGGATCTCGGTGCGCATCTCGATGCGAAGCTTCGCATCGAGATTTGAGAGCGGTTCATCCAACATGAGGCATCGAGGGCGCACCACGAGGGCGCGAGCGAGCGCGACACGTTGTTGCTGCCCTCCGGAGAGTTGATTGATCTTGCGATTGCCGAGACCGTTCATCTTGACCATGGCAAGGGCCTTCTCGACCCGATCCTTGATCTCAGCCTTTTTGACGCGTCGTTCTTCGAGGCCGAATGCAACATTCTTGAAGACATTGAGATGGGGCCACAGCGCGTAGCTCTGAAACATCATGGCTGTCTCCCGTTTGTGAGGCGGGACCTGGCTGACATCGTCGCCGTCGAACAGGATCTTCCCCTCTTCAGGGAGATGAAACCCAGCAATGGAACGAAGCAGGGTTGTCTTGCCGCAGCCACTGGGCCCGAGCAGGAAAAAGAGTTCGCCAGAAGCGATGTCGATATCGAGCTGGTTCAGCGCGACAACACTGCCGAAGCGCTTGACGAGTCCGCGAATTTGAATAGATACCATGAGCGGAATAGGACAGGAAGGATCTAAGCAAATCCTGACGCAGGGACAAGGAAATAGAGATGGATTCCGTTGGAGAAATCTCCGGTTTTTGAGGTTATGATTGCGCTATTCGTCGCAGAAAAAAGAGCTAGAGAGATGCTGTGGTATCAGGCATCACTTGATACTCAGGGGGGGGCAGAGGGGCATCACCAAGCGCACCGAGTTCGCGCCTAATCGCGCCTTTGCGTCGGAATGGGCCGGTGTTAGCCTCGTTGCATGAGATTTTTCGCTGCGTTTTCTCTCCTTCTCGCTACCACGATTGCCTATGCTGACAAACCCAATCTGATCGTCATTTTGACTGATGATCAGGGCTGGGGGGACTTGAGTTTATCTGGTAACAAAAACCTTTCGACTCCGAACATTGATTCCCTCGCGATAGACGGTGCTTCCTTCGACCGGTTCTACGTGTGCCCAGTTTGTTCGCCAACCAGAGCAGAATTCCTGACGGGGCGCTTTCACCAGCGCAGCGGGGTTTATTCCACTTCGGCAGGTGGCGAGCGAATGGACCTCGACGAGGTTACCATCGCGGATTCTTTCAAGGCGGCCGGCTATAAGACCGCTGCCTTCGGGAAGTGGCACAATGGGATGCAGTATCCGTATCACCCCAACGGGCGTGGTTTCGACGAGTTCTACGGCTTCTGTTCTGGGCACTGGGGCAACTACTTCAGCCCGATGCTCGAGCACAACGGCGAGATCGTAACGGGCGAGGGCTTCGTGGTGGATGACTTCACCGACAAGGCCATGGATTTCATCGCTGAGAATAAAGACAAACCCTTCTTTGTCTACTTGCCCTACAACACGCCACATTCCCCGATGCAGGTACCCGATGAATTCTGGGATCGTTTCAAGGGCAAGGAATTGGCAATGCGTCATCGCGAACCGGAAAAGGAAGACGATCTCCATCTTCGTTGTGCTCTCGCCATGTGTGAGAACATCGACTGGAACGTCGGCCGTCTGCTTGGGAAACTTGACGAGTTAGAAATCGCCGAAAACACGATGGTGATCTACTTCTGTGATAACGGCCCCAACGGTTTCCGTTGGAATGGGGGAATGAAGGGGAAGAAGGGGGCCACTGATGAGGGGGGAGTGCGCAGCCCTATGCTGATCCGCTGGCCCGCCGGCATCGAAGCCGGAACCAAGGTAGTGACCCTTGGGGCGGCAATCGACTTGCTGCCGACGCTTGCTGAAATGGCGGGCGTCGAGCATATCGGAGTCGAGCCGCTGGATGGAGTCAGCCTCGCTTCGGTTCTCATCAAAGAGGGGGAAGGCGCATCTGAAGCTCTCAAAGAACGCATCATCTTCAGTGGATGGAAAGACCGTTTTTCGGTGAGGACCGCGCGTTGGCGCCTCAGCCATGACAAGCAACTCTTCGATATGGAGAATGACCCGGGCCAAAGAACCAATGTCGCAAAGCAGAATAAAGATGTCTACGACCGCCTCAATATTGAGCGCCTCGCTTGGAAAGATGCCATGATCGCTGAATTAGGTGATGACGCTCGTCCTTTCGTGATCGCGGATCCCGGCCAAGCCTTTACCCAGGTGCCGGCTCGAGACGGGATTCCTCGTGGCAATATTAAGCGTTCCAACAAGTTTCCGAATGACTCCTTCTTTGCCAATTGGATTTCCACGGATGACGAGATCACCTGGACGGCTGAGGTGGCCGAGTCAGGCAAGTTTCAGGTCGAATTGTTCTACACATGTGAGGAAGAGAATGTCGGGTCTACCCTCGAACTCAGCTTTAAGGGGGATTCCCTGACCGGCAAAGTCGAGATGGCGACAGACACCGAGTTGATTGGAGCCTCTGATGACCGCTCACCGCGAGGTGAGAGCTACACCCAGGAATGGCAGCGAATGACGCTTGGGGAGATCGAGCTGGAGAAGGGGGCTGGAGAGTTGACGCTTCGAGCGACGGAGATCCCGGGCGAAGAGGTGATGAACTTCCGTCTTTTGCTGTTGAAGCGATTGTAGTGCGGCAGGGCGAGGCCTTGCTTGACTGCCTACTGGTAACGGTCTCATACAGTTTGCACTCATTTCCCGCTTCCGCGATCAAGCGGGAGACTAAAACTATCCGCGCGCCAACGCGCGGAGGGCGCGATAGCGAATCACTAACAACGAATCACCAATCGCGGCAGCGAAGCTGCACTACTGCAAGCCGAACTTCTGATACATCGCCACGTCGTGACCGTAGATGTCCTCATCGAAACGGACGCGGCCGTCGACCATGATGGTTGAGGTCCAATAGATCAGGTAAACCGGCATGGAGCGTGAGAATTCCTCCTTGCGGTTGGGCGCATTGACATCCTGCATGGCAGCTTGGACGGAATCGATGTTCCAACCCCCGTTTCGCTTGAGGAGAAGGTCAGCTAGCTCATCAGGCCGTGAGACACGAACGCAGCCGTGACTGAAATCACGATCTGCATGGGTAAAGAGGGAGTGGTCCGGGGTGTCGTGAAGGTAAACAGACGAGTCATTGGGAAAAATAAATTTCACTAGGCCCAGAGAATTATCAGGCCCAGATGTTTGGCGTATGTAAAGGCTTCCGGCGGCAGCTTTGTTCAGATTGGTGCTGTTCACGGGAAGGATCTGATTAGGAGCCGCTCCATAGAATGGGATGATCTCGTAGTTGTGCTCGGCCATGTAGGCGGTGGGATTACTCAGAGCAGCGGGAACGATCTCAGTCCTCGCGATCGAGGGGGGCACATTCCAGTAAGGACGGAAAAAGAGGTGCTCGATATCACCGTGAAACACTGGTGTTTGGTGCTTGCCCTTCACACCAACGATCACAGGCATCACCGTGATTTGTTTGCCCTTGTCGAACATGCGGAGGGCACTTTCTGCGATATTGACCTCGAGATGCTCGGACTTTTCGTAGGCGCGGGGCATCCAGCGAAGGCGATCAATGTTGATGATCAAAGAGTTGAGGCGGTCAGACGTAGGAATGTTGAGTTCGGCGAGTGTGCGCTGGCCAAGATAGCCATCTGGCTCGATGCCGTGACGAAACTGGAAAGACTTAATGGCGTCCGCAGTTCGCTGGTCAATTTCTTTGCGCCTGGTTTTCGTAAGACTTCCCCCTGGCAGGTCTCCTTCAGCCTGGAGGCGGGCGCGCAGTAGCTTGATTTCGGGGTAGGGATCACCCGGCCCTGAGGCAACTGCTGTCACGGGGAGTTTACGCCACCCACCGAAGCGGGCGATTTCGCGATAGCGGGCCAGGCTTTTGACCATATCATCGTAGCGGGCGTCCTCGGGTGGGGCCTTATCGAGGAGCACGGCTGAAAATTGGCCGGGATCATATTTCAGTGCTTCATCGAGAAAGGCGTAAGCGGATACCTTCCGGCTGATCGGCTTCCACTTGGGATGCATGTCTTTTGGTTCGGTAAAACCATAGGCTAGCGCCTGAATTGCGTATAGGGCCAGCTGTGTGGTGCCAACGTCAGTTGCGGCTCGCTCGGAGGGGTCCAGACTGGGGTCGCGCCAGCGTGCGTCCCATTCATTGAAATTGAAGAGGCGGGGAGGGAGGCCGTGGTTATCGAGCTCCTGGAGAAACTGAGCGAGGCCCATGAGGCGTTCTCCGGTCCAGATCGGTTGGTAGTTACGAGTGCCATACCACCGGGAAAGGCTCGAGTCAGCCGCTGAGGCTTTTGACTTAATATACTGTTCCATTCCCTGGGCGGAGGCTTCAGGTTGTGAGAAGCTGATCAAAAAAGCACCTGCGAGGGCCTGCATCCAAGTGTTCGGTCGCATGAGGAAAAGATTACGTATATGTTAACTATCCGCCTTTTAGTGATTAGTTCAATCGCTCAATTATGCCATCTAAAATATGTCCGAAGCCGTGACTAGGGCAGGGAATTCGCCCTGTTTTGTCGGGTAAGCTTGGCGATTGAGTGACGTAGAGGGTGGATGTTGTCTCTTTAGGGGTGGTGCATGAAATCTTTAGCGCATGAAATCGCTTTTCCTTTCAGATATTCTCGCAGTGGCGCTTTCGCCGGATTCCCGCACTAATTAGAATACAATTGGTGCGCCCTGATTCGGAAAGGGCTCGAAATCTGAAGGAATACCGGGGAAGTTCTCCTCCCGGAAACGGTCCCAAGTGCGTCGGGTCTCCTCTGACATCACCTCCGCCATTTCTTCCATGCACCCGAAGCAGACCATAGCGCTATCGAACATCTTGTTTCCAACGCAAACGCCGGCGAACGAGTAATCTCCGTCTTTGACCTTATCAAAGGTCTTATCGCAGAGTGCGCATTCATCGAAACCGCTGACGTCGCGAAGATTTTCGGCCTGGAAATTGGCCAGGGCGATTTTGGATTCCTCAGACGCTTCGTCGAGCATTGCGTCGAGGCAGGGCAGACAAAGCGCGTATTCAATGATGCACTCGTCCTTGTTGAAGTTCTTGGAAATGCGATAGCCGTCCTTGAAGTCAGCCAGTGACTCCCCGCAGCGGGTGCAGGATACAAAAGGTCGATCTTCGTAAAACGAGTGGAGGACGGTGGGGATGGGCTCACCTTGAGGAGTTTTTTCCTCCGGCACTTCATCGCCCAAAGGCTCTTCTTCAGGGACGAGTTCTTCGGAGTCAGAGCTCATGATGAGGAGTGGATTGAGTATTCATCGACAGAGCTGCTCGGTCGGGTTCTCATTTTCCCTCATTCCAGATAATGTGGGTCCCACTCTTGCCGGGAAGGACAAGGTCTTTCCAGCCATTGCCATCGAGATCCTGCACGTTGATCTGGAGGCCGATGCCGGGACCTTCACCAGCGGGAGCGGTTGAGATGAGGTGTTTAACCCAGCTGGTGGTATCCGGCTTCCAGTCATAATATTGAACCGTCACGTCGTCGTGTGAACCTGCATCCTTTCCCGAGTGGGCATAGTATCGCTTACCAGTGATGAGTTCGTTTTCGCCATCGTTGTCAATATCGTCCCAGGCGAGGCAGTGGGCCTGGGAGAACTTCTTGTCGATGAGGTGCTGTCGCCAGACAGTGGTGCCGTCGGCGCGAGGCGGGAGCTGCTCGTGCCAGTAAAGGCCGAAGCTGTGACCGTCGGCCCAGATAAAGTCATTCCTTCCGTCACCGTTAAGATCAAGGATGAGAACAGGGCAGCTGGCATGGGGAATATCGAAGTCGTGATGGTAAGTCCAAGGCCCTGAATAGGGGCCATCAGCAGGCTGCTCGTACCAGCCGGCCTGAAAGATGATGTCCTGTCTGCTGTCGCCGTTGATATCGCCGAAGCCCATTCCGTGGCCGTTTCCACTCTCAGAAACGACATGTTTCTCGGTGGTGATCATTCCGTTGTCATCTCGTACCAGCCGGAAAATCTGGGTCGGGTTTGCCTTATTCCAGGAGTTTTCGATAAACTCGGGGGTGCCGTCCCCATCAATGTCGTGAAGGAAGGTGGCTTCGTTGTGTCCGGTGCCGGTGTCGACCAACTGGTGAATGTTCCAAGCAGCCACGTCGTAGTTGCCGGCTCCGGGATTCTCATACCAGTTAACAATTGGCAGGGTGAAAGCGCCTGAGAGAATGTCTAGATCGCCATCACCGTCCATGTCGATGAGATGCTCCGAGTTGTTCTGCATGTAGTCCGCACCATGGGGCATTATCTTGCGGACCGGATGTTGCTTGAAGTCGGGTGCCTCGTACCAGAATTCACCGGCGGTGACATCGAGTTTGCCATCCCCATTGATGTCGCCGACTGCGGCTCCTTCGTTGTTGTCTTTGTGGAGTTGCTCGACGCGCCATTTAATTTTGGGCGCTCCTTTACCTTTGCCTTTGCCTTTTTGTTGAGCGGTCAGGGTTGCTGCGACAGCCGTGATCAGGAGGACGGGGGCGAGATAACTTAGTTTCATGTCAGGGGGGGATGATTTGATTGTGATAGTGGACCCACTAAGAGTTTTGATTTAGCCGCCTAAAGGGATGAGCGTTGGGAGCTTCATCACCATCAACCTATCTATTTCGGGTCGGTGACCAAACCATATGTGAAACACAAATGCGTAAAGACTTCGCTCGGCAGGTAAAGGCTTGTATCGTAATCCGAAGCAATGGAGGGGTGTTTTTGTGTCTGATCTGGCATAATGTCGGCAATCGCGGCAATCGCGGCAATCGCGGCAATTCGTTGCGCGGGGGATAGCTATATGTGAGAGTCGCGTCATATGTCGTTTTCCGGAGCAAGATTGATCATGGTGCTTTTGCTTTGCGCAACGATTAGCGGTTGCGGCAAGCGAGAACCGGACGGGCCGCGATTATTGCTGCTTTGCGCGGCCGGTATGCGCGAACCGGTTTCCGGGGTAGTTCGGGAATTTGAGGATCAGACCGGCATCGAGGTCGATATTCAGTTCGGGGGTTCGGGAACCCTCCTCGCGATGATGGATCAAGTGAAAGCCGATCTCTATCTCGCTGCCGATGTTGCCTACCTTGAAGAAGCTTCTGAGCGGGGTTTGGTGATTTCGAGGCATGAAATCGGCACGCAGTCTCCTGTGTTGGCGTGGAATACGAGCAGAAAGTTCGGGGTATCAAATCTCCCGGAATGGGTCATGGGCTCCCGGCGCCAGGGGATGGTGATCCCCGAGGCTGGCGCCATTGGCAAAGTGACTGAAGAAGTGCTCAAACAGAAACGGGTTTGGAATGATATGAAACCCCACGCCCGCTTTGTGACCGTTTATGAACTGGCGAATGCGATCCAGCTGGGTGCAGTCGATAGCGGTATTGTCTGGGATAATGTGGCGGCTGGTTACGAGGGCATAACGATTCAGAAACTTGCGAGTTTGGACAAGGTGGTTTCAAAGGTGGAAGTCGCCGTGCTTCTGTCGAGTCCGCTCCCCGAGGTCGCGACCCGGTTTGCCAGGTTTCTGGCTGCCGAGGAAACCGGTCGTGTTTTCTTCAGAGCGCATGGGCTAAAGATGGAGGAGGCGCCATGAAACCTACATTGCCGTCCTCCACCGGATTCCGGGTTAGCCTGATGGGCCTTGGGTGGGTTTATCTGGCCCTGATTGTGGGGTTGATCGCGGCTAACGTCTACTACGTCGCCAGCGAAGTGCCCGGGAAGGAACGGAATTTTGATCTCTTTTCGCCAGATCTGGTTCGAGCGTGCTGGCTAACAGTGATGACGTCAACCGTCTCGGCCTTGATATCGACCTTGGTTGCCGTTCCAACTGCCTATGCTCTCTCGAGATTCAGCGGGCGGACCTCACGCTTGCTGGAAACAGTCTTTGATATTCCGATTCTACTGCCGCCCCTGGTGGTGGGATTCTGTCTTTTATTGCTTTTTAGTCAGTTGCCCCTCGGAGGAAAGTCGATTGATGAATGGCTTGGGACACCAGTGACTTTTTCGGTGGCTGCTATTATTCTCGCGCAGGCGACTGTTGGAACGGCTTTGGCCATTCGCTCAATGCTGGCCTCATTTGATGAACTGGACCCGCGGGCGGAGCAAGTGGCACAGACTCTGGGATGCAGTCCGTTCCAGGCTTTCAAAAAGGTGGCTCTACCCTCAGTGAAGCGAGGGGTGGTTGGCGCTGCTTCAATTGCCTGGGCACGTTCGATGGGGGAGTTTGGGCCTATCGTGGTTTTTGCGGGAACATTCCGGGGAAAAACCGAGGTGCTTTCGACCTCTGTCTACCTTGAGATCGGAGCAGGACGGCTTGAAAGTGCGGCAATCGTAGCGCTTTTGCAAATGACATTGGCAATTTCTATTCTGATTGTTGTAAAAGCCTGTTTATTAAATAGAAGGGAGGTATTTTAACATGATTCGAGTTACCGATATATCGGTTGAATCAGGTTCCTTTCAACTGGCCGAGATCAATTTGGAAGTCCCTCGAGGAAAGTGCGCTGGACTCGTTGGAAAGACAGGATCAGGAAAAACCACCCTGCTCGAAGCCCTTTGTGGTTTAAGGGATGTCGCCGGCGGTGAGATTCAGTTGGTAGACCGGAAGGTGACCCATCTGCCTCCTCGCGATCGTGACATAGGCTACGTCCCTCAGGATGCGGCTCTTTTTCCTGCCTCGACGGTGCGACAACATCTTGAATTTGCCCCTAGGCTGCGGGGTTGGAGCGCCACTAAAATCGAAGGACGCGTTGGAGAACTCTCTGAAGAACTCGGACTGGAGGGCTTGTTAGAAAGGCGTCCTTTTGGACTGAGTGGCGGGGAGAAAAAGCGGGTCGCTCTGGCACGTGCTTTGTCCACCCGTCCTCCGGTTTTGTTTCTTGACGAGCCTATGTCAGGCCTCGACCCGGATGCGCGGGAGGAAACTCTGCGATACTTTACGAAGATTTTCAGTCAATCGCCGGTGACAACCCTTTGGGTGACCCATCACCTGGAAGAACTGGGCCAACTTCCCGATGAAGTCTGGGAGTTGGACGAGGGAGCAGTCAGTTTACGACCAGGTTGAGCTAGTCTTTCCCGTGTTCCTTGAGGAAACCGACGAATTTGAGGTGGTGTTCCTCCTGTCTGGTGAGCAGGCCGATCGCCCGCTGTGGGTCACATAGCTCTTCGGTGATAACAGTGGTTAGTGCCTTCTCGATAAGCTGGGATCGAACTCCATCGAGATTGACGGGGGCTGCGATGTGGTTTTGCGTGGCCTCAAGTTCCATCGTATAAGCGATCGTGTGGTTCACCATGATTTCCTGACTGGGTGGGGTTCTTATTATGAACGTTGGACGTCGTTGCTTGCTCTCGCTTACAGATCCTCACGGCGATTCGCTGCTTGTTTCGGCAGCGGCTTCGCTTAGCGTGGGATTTTCTATGACGGGGAGAATCGAGCTGAAGTGGGGAGCTTTAATAGGCGTGGTCAATCTCGCCTGGCTCTACGCTTCCTACTATCTGGGGATGAGGGACAACGGTCTCGCACTCATACAGGCGAGTGTCCTGGTTGGAGGGATTATCTCCATCGTCGGTTACATTCTAGGCATGCGGGAAGTTCTTAAGGCTGTGCCCGAGTCGACTTTCATTGAAAGTATGAGGTCGGGGGTGGTGATGTGCGGTCTCGCGACAGTGATTGTCGTTCTGGCCCAGATTGGATACCTCAAGGTGATCGACCCCGGCTACACCGACTACGTTGTTGCTGAAATCGGCAATTACTACAAGGGTGCCGGATTGGGTGCGGATGAAATGATTCAGATGGAGGAGGGAGCCCGCAAGACTTATGGATTTACCAGTTGCCTGCTTCATGCCGGCTTGGGCGCATTTTTGACAGGAATCATTGCGACTTTTATTATCGTGGCTTTCCGGCTGCGTCTTCGCCGATGAAGTTATCCCGAAAACAGGTAGTGGCAGCGGCCGCAGTGCTTTTGATTGTTCCGGCGATCGGCTGGTTCTTGATGTTGTCTGTTGGCCTGGTGGCCCGTCCCGGGGAAAAATTGGCGCCGCCTTTTAATATGTCCGACCGCATCGCGACGATTGAGGTCGTAGAGAGTGGTGAGGGCGGTTTGAAAGCCCGGTTCGATGGTTGGAAAGAGGGCGATCCTCAATTATCCGGGGAAGAGTTTTTGCGTGAACTGTATGTCAGAACCAGCGATCTGCCTCGGGTTTACAAGTGGCTCGATGTCACATCGTTGGCCGGTGTGCTGTGGGTATTATTCGGGTTTGTTGGCCAGGTTGTGTTCATGGGGAGAATGGTGGCTCAATGGTATGCCAGTGAGAAAGTACAGAGTTCCGTAGTGCCACCGATCTTCTGGTGGCTGAGTCTCCTCGGGTCTTCCATGCTGATGGTCTATTTCATCTGGCGAAAAGAGATTGTGGGATTCCTTGGACAAAGTACCGGCTGGTTCATCTACGTCCGCAATCTCTGGTTCATATACGGGAAGAAGTCGGGGGATAAATGAACTCTCAAAACGAGAGGCCAAATTTCCGTGAATCGAGGATTCCAGCACGGTTGGCACCGGCAGCGGATGTGACAGAGGGGGAGTATTGGGTTGCTCGCATCCACCAGGGGCTGGTGTTGCTGACAACCGGCATCGGGATTTTTGTCGGGTGGCTGATGTTACACCAAAAGTGGCTTGTAATACCCATTCCAATTCTTGGGCCTTTCACAACCCCCGCAATTTTCGGGGTGGTGTTCCACGTAGCGGCAAGATACTGTTTTTCCAAGGCCTCTGAGTTGAAGACAGCGAGACTTCGGATGTATTCGGAATACAAACGTTTCAAGGTCGCCAGTGAAGCTTTCGCCAGGGACGCCGAAGAGAATTCACACCCCTCAGAATGAAAACGATTGCCCGTTTTACAACCCTCGAAGAAGCCCAGATTGCCAAGCTGACTCTTGGGGCTGCCGGGATCGAGGCCTTTATTCCCGACGAGATGAGTGCTGGAGTCGCTCCTATGTTTTTTGTGAATAAGCCGGGAGTCCGGTTACAGGTCGTCGAAGAAAATGAAGCAGCTGCGCAGACTATTCTCGAAAGCCAGATTGAGGATGCTGAGGAGCCGTCGTGACAATGAGTTGGCGTCAGCGGCAGAAATAGTGTTCTAGCAAGTGTGGATTTATTCAAGCGCTGTTGGAGCCGTTACCGCAGGTTCTCTCGGCGCCGGTGCTTTTGATAGCAAGCAACGAAATTTGGCCCCTTTGAGCCTCTGACTCAGTATGGAAGCTCTCGGATGTAGAGGTTTTTGAAGAAGAGCTCGCTCCCGTGGTGTTGAAGCTCAATCTGATCGGCCCTCGGGAGTGGCGTGGTTCTCGTTTTGTCCCAGTAGTTCTCAAGGACGGTGCGGTCGACGACCTGCTTACCGTTGAGCCAGATAGAAACACGGTCACCGACCATGCGAACCAGAAATGTATTCCACTGTCCCGGCTTTTTGTCGGCATTGGCGAGAGGGCGGTTGCTGGCCTGGCGGTTGTTCCAGAGGCCGCCGGATCCCAGGTTTCGCCCGGTGCGATAAGCAGTGACCCAGTCCTCGGGAGTTGAGGGCGTGGAGCCGTCCTTGGTTCGGGCATCCCACGGGTCCCAGATCTGGATCTGGGGAGTGCCGCGAAGGTAGATGCCGCTGTCAGCACCGGGTGGAATCTTGTAGTCGACGTAGAATTCGAAATCACCGTAGTCTTTGTTTGTGCACAGCGACTGTCCTTTTCCGTCATAGGTCAAGACTCCGTCCAACACGCTCCAGTGTTCCTTCATGACCTCATCGGCTGCCGTCTGGGCTTCTGTGAGGGCTTTTCCTTTCAGCGCGCGACGCTCGTTCGCGTTCTTGTGGGCGAGGCCTTTCCAACCCTCGAGATCCTTGCCGTTAAAGAGGGTTGTGAATCCATTCGGAGCTGTGTTGTCAGGATTGTCTTTCAACATCGGTGCGCTTGGGGCGAAGTCAGCAATGCGGATGTCCTTGAACTCGACGTGATCGCTGTGACCGCAAAACTGGATGTGACCTTTGCGGCTCTTCAGTCCGGAGTGTGGCCTGCCATCGACCGGAGTGAGCTTGTCGAGGTAGGCGTCGAGTATGACGGCTCCGTTGAGCACCACTTTAACATGGTCCTCAATGCAGATCACAGTCTGCTCGTTCCATTCTCCAACCGGCTTAAGGTAACCTGTTTTGGCAGGGAAAACCCCGTAGATAGAACCATGCACCTGCCAGGGCTTGAGCCAGGTCAGTTTTTTCCCATCCTTGGTTTCGGAAATATAGCGCTTGCCACCATGGTCGAGGATCTGCAATTCCATGCCAGCATAGGCGGCGTTTTGTCCTGACGGAACACGAATACCAAGCCCGTTGTTGCCACTCTCTGTCAGCTTAAACTGGAACTGGAAAACGAAGTCGGAGTATTGCTTTTTTGTTTCCAGAACCTTGGCGCCCTTTTGGCAGACTAAAACTCCGTCTTCGACGACATACTGTTCAGTATCACCCTGCCAACCCGCTAGGTCTTTGCCGTTGAAGAGCGTTTGCCAATTATCAACCGAACTGAGCCGCTCAAGGGTCGCAGCACCTTCGAGTTTGTTGACATCGCGCTTGGGTTTCTTGTCTTGAGCAGTGAGTGGTAGCGCCAGGATAGAAAAGGCGACGAGAAAAGCGTGAGCGAATTTCATGCGGACCAGTTGAGCGGAACGCTGCCGGTAAGGCAATCACGCGGTTGCGGGGCGGAGAGGTTTCTTTCTGGAACAAGTGGTGACCTGCTAATGCAGGGGCGCGGTATGTTCCTCCATGATTTCCTCACTGCGCTGAATGTGAGCTTCGGCCTTTTCTGGATTACTGGTAGTGGCGATGTGAAAAAGCGCATCGCCTTCGTCAACGGTGGCGAGGCGGTTGAATCCGATGACAACCCCGTCAGTGTCCGATGTTAGTGGAGTCTCGCGACGCCCCAGAGGATCGCCGACGACTCCGAGTTTGGTATCAGGCCCGACGGCCTGACCGAGATCGACGTTGTTGGAAAAGAGACCTCCCTGGGGAGCTCTCAGCCACTGGGTTCCCGTGGCAACCACCGTTTTTGATTTCGGCTCCGATTTGTGGCGCGGCGGAGGAAGCATCTCAAGATGCTCCAGCACATTGAAGGTGCCTCTCAGGCCATAGCGAATCGAGGCAGAATCGAGGCGTCCGGCCTCGCCGGCTTCGTAAAGTAAGGAAGGAATCCCGAGCCGCCCGAACTGATAGCGAAGGGAGCCCTCGCGCAGGGCGGTTTCAATGATCACGGGCGGTTTGAATGCCTTGGCGAGCACCATGCTGTCTACCTCGGATTCCGTCACGCGAATTTGGGGAAGGTTGGGGCGACCGACGGCACCGGCGTGATAATCAATCGCGTAGTGAGACTGGTTGACCACCTCATCAATGAAAGTGGAGGCGAGCCGTCCTCCGAGTGACCCCTCGGTGGAGCCGGGAAAAAGCCGGTTGAGATCGCGTCGGTCAGGAAGATATCGACTGCGGTTGAGAAATGCCGGCATGCAAACCACCGGTATCACCAGCAGTGAACCTCGCAGGCTTTGAAGCCGGCGAGACTTGAGTAGGCGGCGGAGAATCTCAACACCGGTGAGTTCATCACCATGGATTCCGGCAGTAAGGAGAAGAGTGGGGCCGGGCTGGCGACCACGCCTGACATGGACACACATTTCGACGGGTTGATAATCGAGTTGCGAGCCGACCGTAAGGTCGACAATGCCTTTTTTGCCGGGTTTGACGGACTGGTTCCCGATAACGAGGGGGGCGCTGTAGCTCGCCAGATGAGATTCTGTGTCACTCACCGTATTAGAATGGGCGTTTGGTTAAGGTTCCGCAAGATTGGAATGCCTAGCCCTTGCCCCGAGTTCTGGTGCGAGTGGCTGCCGGCTTGTTGGCATTCTTTTCAATCAGGTCGATGATCATTCCGGCCACATCTTTCCCTGTGGCGGTCTCAATCCCCTCCAGGCCCGGGGAGGAATTCACCTCCATCACGACAGGGCCGTGGTTGGAGCGAAGCAAATCAACTCCGGCGACGTTGAGGCCCAGGATCTTGGCGGCGCGGACCGCCGTGGAACGTTCCTCCGGAGTGATCTTAGTAACCGAGGCAGTTCCACCACGGTGAAGGTTGGAACGGAACTCGCCCTCCTTGGCTTCGCGCTTGATGGAAGCGACCACTTTGCCTCCGACAACGAAGCAGCGGATATCTGAGCCTCCGGCTTCCTTGATAAATTCCTGCGCGAGAATGTTGGCGTTGAGTCCGCGGAAGGCTTCAATGACGGATTCTCCGGCCTTCTTTGTCTCAGCCAGAACCACTCCGACCCCCTGGGTTCCTTCAAGCAGCTTAATGACAAGTGGAGCACCCCCGACCTGCTTGATGAGATGTTCGGCAGCCCTGGGGTCGTGGGCAAAAGTAGTCACTGGCATGCCGATGCCCTTGCGGGCGAGAAGCTGAAGGCTGCGGAGTTTGTCCCGGGCCCGCGTGATGGCAACAGACTCGTTGACCGAGTAGACTCCCATCATCTCGAACTGGCGCACGACCGCGCAGCCGAAAAACGTATAGGTCGCACCGATGCGGGGAATGATGGCGTCGTAGCCTTCGAGCTTGTCTTCGCCGAGATAGATGCCGGGGCGAAGAGAGGTGATCTCCATGTGGCACTTCAAGTAGTCGATCACGCAAACTTCATGACCGCGTGCGATCCCGGCCTCGTAAAGTGAATTTGTCGAGTAGAGTTTCTTGTTACGCGAAAGGATGGCGATTTTCATGGAGGCGCGGGAGGAGGAACATTCAAAAACGCCTAATGATGCACTTTGGGGCGCTGACTCAGCAAGTAGGATGTGCCGGAATCGACAACAAAGCGTCCCTTTAGCGCAGTTCTTCCGAGAAGCATCCTGAATTTCATGTTTTTCCGATTGGCAAGACTGATCTCAGTTTCGAAAAGGTGTTCACCGATGATAACGGGGAGGGTGATGAAAGGGCGAATTTCCTCTTTCCCTCCGGAATTGCGAACCGATCGATAGCTTGAAAGAGGTAGATCACAGGCAAGTGAGAAGCCGGGATCGCGATGCATCGGGTGCGCCTGAAAACGAACCCGCTTGATTCCCTCATCGGACTCATAGACCTCAACTTCGGAACTGTGGAGCGCCGAAGTTCGGGCCCCCGTGTCGACCTTGGCTTTGATCATGCGAATGTCGAGATCAGGGATGGCGAGGTATTCACGCCATCCTATCTGCGGCAGTTGGACAGGAGCTGTGTTCACGCGCCAATGATAAGGTGAAATCGGCGTCGTCCAACCGGAATTTCTCGATGAAAAGGAAAGGCGGACGTCCTATCCTGGGGGCCACTGCATCTGGCGACCGGAGAGAAGGTGGACATGAAGATGAGGCACTGCTTCACCTCCAAGTTTGCCGTTGTTGATGACCAGACGGAATCCTTTATCAATGCTGTTGATCCCGAGATCCGCCGCGATTTGTTGCGCGGTGAGGAGCAGGTGGCCCAATACGGCCTCATCCTCGGGCTCTGCTTCACCTACCCGTGGGATTGGCTTCTTGGGGATGACAAGAATGTGGGTTGGTGCCTGCGGCGAGATGTCCTTGAATGCCAGCGCCCTGTCGTCCTCGAAAACGATGTCGGCAGGGATATCGCGGGCAATGATTTTCTCGAAAAGGGTCATGGCTGATCAGGAAGCGATCATGAATGTCATCTCCGGGCTGACTGCTGAGGCGTGGGCTTTTGCCTGGTCGAGAAAGTCCGAGATTTCCTCATGCAAACTTTCGCAACGCTTGGACCACTTCTTGGTGGCAACGAGGCGTTTCACACAGGGCTTGATGCCGTGACATTCAACGCGACTGACGCCTCCGTAAGTTGCCGATTGGAGTTGCTCCTGGAGAAGTTGGAAAAAGACGAGTTCATATCCCGTGCCGGCCCGACGGGCGAGCTCGTTGAGTGAAATGCGAACTGGTGGAGGAGTCTTGTCGATGTTCAGCGCGACATCGGTCAGACCAAATTTGGCAAGCGTCTTCTCGATGCGCGCAAAGAACTCATCGGAATCAATCACCGTGCCCTTATAGTGGTTGGCGAGGAAGCGTTCGACACCACGTGAGATGTCTTCGGCGAGCCAGGTCGGCACATCGGTTCCCTGGGTGGCATTGGTGAGAGTTTCGGTGATCCAGTCTTTCTGGCATAGGGCGAGGCTGGCAGAGCCGATACGAATAAACGGCAGCGCCTGAGGGAGTGCGATCATGGGTTACTTTTTGTGGGAACGGTGGGGCGGATTCGGTTGAGTCTGTTTATTGGTATGTCGTAAGTGTTGGTAGCGACGCCTTGAGAATCAGTTCTTCTGACCGGCTTCGAAAAGATCGGGCTGGAGAACATTGTCGAGAGGGGAATTCCCGAGTGATTCGATGACTTCGCTAAATTCACCGACGTCTTGGAACTGTCGGTAGACAGAGGCGTAACGAACGAAAGCAACCGGGTCGATGTTCTGAAGGCGGGACATCACCTTGGGACCGATCATACGGCTGGGGAGTTCCTTAAGGTTCTCCGTAGTCAGCTCGTTAACAATCTCGTCGACGGCGGATTCGAGCGCATCCAGAGAAACCGGGCGCTTCTCGCAGGCCTTGATGAGGCCGCTGAGTAGTTTGTCGCGTTTAAAGGGTTCCCGGGTGCCATCCCGCTTAATAACGAGAATATCGCGTCGTTCGACCTGCTCATAGGTGGTAAATCGGTGGCCGCAGTCCAGGCATTCACGTCTCCGTCGGATGGAAAAACCATCCTTTGAGAGGCGGGAATCGATGACCTTGTCATCCAAGCTGCTACATTTCACACAACGCATGGCTCAGGCGTGTCGATTTTGTGACATGGTTGTGAAGGATTACAACAAGATGTAGGGGTGTCAACGGCAAAAAACCACAATATATTGGTTTTTGAGCCCGAAAACGGATTGCGAGCACAAGATGTTGGGGTGTTTGTTACAGAACACTTAAATATCCGGAAAAGGGTAAGGCATGAGGCCCACGGATCACGGTGTTCCAGTCTAACTGGCGAAGGTTTCGGGTATGAGCCAGTTACGAGTCGGTTTCTTGGTCGGCTCTAAGGCCTCGATAATTGACCTGGCCTGCTTTGAACGATTTCGCAGCGATGATTGCTGCCAAACCGACAATGAGAGCGCTGCAGAAGAATGATGCTCCAGGGAGAATGAAAGGCGCGTGTTTGCTGATAAAGTAACCGAAGACACCGGTGGCGAGGGGTGGCCCCATGAAGCCAGCCACGCTCTGCAGACTAGTCAACGAGCCTTGGATACCACCCTGCTCATCGGCGCCAACTGTGATTGAAATCATTCCCTGCATTGCCGGAACCGCTAAACCGCCGAAAGAACCGAATACAATGATAGGATAAACTATCCAAGGTTCTGACGAAAGGCCATAACCAACCATCGATGCGGCCATGATGAGGAGCCCACCGACAGCCGCATTTCGTTCACCTATTTTCGGGATAATGATTCGTGAAAGACCACCTTGAACGATAGCGCCTGTGAGACCGACGAGAGCAAGTGATAGCCCGGTTTCTTTGGTCGTCCAGTTATACCGGAACGCCGTGTAGAGCACCCAGATAGCTGGATAGATTTGATGAGCGAGGCTGCTCAGGAAGTAACTGATAGAAAGTCCGTGGACAAGCGGGTGCCTGCGCAATTCGAGAAGGGCACCTACCGGATTGGATCGCTCCCAACGGAAGGCGCGGCGGTTTTCCGGTTTGAGTGACTCAGGAAGAATGAAGACACCGTAGAGCCAGTTGATCAATGTAAGAACACCGGCAACGTAAAAAGGAAGGCGCAGGTTCTCTTCGCCTAACCACCCTCCAAGTGCCGGGCCGAAAATGAACCCAAGTCCAAAAGCAGCACCGATAATACCGAAATTGGCAGCCCTCTTTTCTTTCGGGCTGATGTCAGCAATGTAGGCGACGGCCGCGGTAAAATTTGCTCCGGTGATTCCGGAGATGATGCGGGCGATGAAGAACCAGGCCAGGGTTGGGGCCCAACCCATCAGGAAATAGTCGATGCCTGAACCAAAGAGGGAGACTAAAATGACCGGCCTTCGTCCGAAGCGGTCAGAAAGGCTTCCGATCACCGGCGCACAGACGAACTGCATCAAAGAGTAGATCCCTGCGAGGGCACCGAACATGTAGGAGGCATTATCAATTCCACCGGCGGTGAGCTCATCGATGAGCCTGGGGAGGATAGGAATGATCAAGCCTAAACCCAGCACGTCCAGAAAGAGCGTGATGAAGATAAAAATGAGTGCCGGTCTGGGTCGAGTCATGTACCGGTGCACCGGTTAGGGATATCTACTGAAATCGGAGAGTGGGCTCAGGAGTGGGACTCATCCGCCTCAGCATGAGCCAGTTTCTCTTGTTTGGCGAGCAGGCGCTTTTGGTATCGGCTCTGAACGACGTCAGTGAGGACGAGAACGGCGATAACAAAATAGAAGGTCGTTTTGGTCATTTGATGGACCTCGTGACCGAAGAACTTGAGATGAGCAAGGTGCCCCCCCTCGGTAAGGAGCATGATGCCTACGATCAGAAGAATGAAAAGTCCCAGCACTTCATACATGCGGTTCTTCTGAAGGAATCTGGAAACTTTGTCAGAGAGCCAGATCATGAGAATGCCGCCGATAACGATCGCGGTGGCCATGACGACAAAGTTCTTGGTAAGAGCCATGGCACTGAGGATTGAATCAAAGGAGAAAACAAGGTTCATCAACACGATCCAGGTAATCACTGAAGCGACTGATTTGGTCGACCCCTCGCCGACGTGTCCTTTGTGCCCCGGGTTAATGGCGATCATATGAAAAACCTCCTTGATGGCGGTGTAGATGATGAATCCCCCGCCCGCCAGCACAATAAGGGAATGAACGGTGAACTCGCCGGAAACAAACGAAGTGTTGAGAGTAAAGGCTGTCGCCTGGACTTTGTCGATCACGGTCTTGAGGATAAAGAGAAGACCGATGCGGAGAAAAATCGCCAGCCCGATACCGAGTTGGCGAACTCTGGCCTGCGCTTCTTTCGGCGCCCTTTGTGACTCGAGCGAAATATAGAGGAGATTGTCGAAGCCCAGGACTGCCTGAAGCATGACGAGCATGAGCAAGGTAAAGAGGTTCTCTACGGTAAAGAGATCAGCCATTAAAAAGAGCGGGTCGTTAAGGTATGCGGCACCCCGATCAGAGCGTATCAGGAGGACGACTCAAACCAAAGTCAGCGTGATTCTTCGCTTAGCGGATGAAGGCGGTTGGAGAGCGGGAAGTAAGCCCGCTTCATCGTCGCCCCTGCCTGCCAAACTCCGTGAATCATTTCGAGAGCCTTCATCGCTCGCTCTCCGGAACTTTCGGGTTCACGATCATTTTCAATCGCATCCAGAAAGTCCTTAATCACTCGGCGGTTGGCTGAGTCCATGCCCGTGAGTTTCTCAAACATGGGATGGTATTCACCGTCTACCTCCGGCCACTGTTTCCAGGTTTCAAATCGGTCAGTTGACCCGGGATCGCCTCGTTCGAGAAGTGAGAATGTGGGCGGGTGATTGGCGAAGAGTCGCATGGTTGACTGGGTGCCAATGAACTCGATACCCCACGGACCGACGACGTCGCGATAGCGTTCGTCGGAAATGAAGGTCACGCTGATTCCTGAATCCATCACGAACTCGGCACGGATGGAGTCGCCCAGCAATGGGCCGAGATTTTCCTTCTTAGACTCATGTGTATCTTCAGCGATGGCAGGTGCTCCGTTCTTGGAGATACGGGCGGTGCAATACTGCACATCTCCACCGAAAAGGCGCACGATGTCAAAAAGGTGGGTCCCGAGGACGAGCATGTCCTCACCACCGACGCGATGATCCATTTTGCCGTAAACCCGCATTTCGAGCAGTTCGCCAATCAGTTCTTTTTGCTCGGCGTGAAAGCGCTTCAAATAGGGATCGCAGCGCATCTGGTGGGCGACAGCAATCTTGAGATTGTTATCCTCGGCCAGTTTGAGCAGTTCATCGGCCTCTTTGAGAGTTCGAGTGAAGGGCTTCTCGCAATAGACGTGTGCTCCGGCGATCAGAGCGGCCTCGACCATGGCGTGGTGCTGGTCGGTCCATCGAGGTGCGACGGCAACAATGTCAGGTTGTTCGTTTTCGAAGAGTTCCCGATAGCCCTCGTAGCCATTAATGGCACCTGTCTTGGTGTGGGCTTTCTCGAGACCAGCATCGTCTTCGTCTGAAATAGCGACGAGACGGACGCCGTCGAGGCGGTTAAAGACAACATCCAGACCGTGACCAAAGTTTCCAGCTCCGGTATGGCCGAGGACAGCTGCCTTAAGGCCTTTGAGTTCGATGATCTCTTCTTCGGCGGGTTCCGCCTTGGGAGGTAGATCCTCTGAATCGGGAGCCTCTTCAATGGTTTCTTCGACCGCTTCATCCGGCGGTTCCTCGGTTTCTAGGTCGCCAGGTTGCGGCTTCGGAGAAGCCTTTGCCCCTGGAATCATTCCAGCGGCGGCCATGCCGGCACTGCCGTAAAGAACCGTTCTCCTCGTCAATTCGTCGTCGCCCATGATGTTGAGACTGAAGGTAAACCTTCCGAGAATTTCTGGCAATGCTCAAAAACTGCCTCTGACGAGGCGTTCTGCCAACTTTTGGTGATTCGGGTGCCGTTGGCTTTGATGTCGAAAGGGCTCTCCTCGGGAACTAACTCTTCCGACTTCCTGCTGCGACACGCAGTCCAAAGATTGATCCACGTTCACACGCAGTTCTGCATGACTTTGGAACGCTGGTAGACGAGTGAGATGCTGAATTATTTCACGGATTCAGTTTCGTGAAGTCGCGATGCCGCGATTAGGGCTGTTTCCTTCTTTTGTTTTTCATGGAGAAGAGTGATCTTCGAATCGATGCGCCTCCGAATCGGACATGTGGCTGTTTTGCTGTTTCTTTCAATTCCCTGTTTTGGCGATCAAATATACTCTTTCAAAGAGCCGACAAGGGATGGCACTGGTAAGGTTTACATGGGGCGGGAGATCTCCCAGGTGGTGAGTCAACACGCCATTCGCTGGCTGGAGCGTCCGGATCGGGAAGAGGAGGAAAGACCTTCATTGGTCATGGAGAACCTCGAACTCGACCCTGACGATGTGGTTGCCGATATCGGAGCGGGTTCGGGCTATTTCACCTTCCTTATGGCGCCACTTGTTCCTGAGGGCAAGGTGCTTGCGGTGGATATCCAGCCTGAAATGTTGAGATTTATCGAGGGGAAGAAAAAGCTGAAGAAAGCTCCTAATGTTGAAACAGTTCTGGGTACTATAGAGGACGTCAATCTCCCTGATGACAGCGTAGACCTGGTCATCTTGGTCGATGCCTACCATGAGTTTTCCCATCCCCGAGAAATGGCGGAGTCGATCGTGGAAGGGCTCAGGCCCGGGGGTCGACTCGTTTTCCTCGAATATCGCGGAGAAGACCCTTCGGTGCCGATCAAACCACTTCACAAGATGACGGTGCAACAGGTTCAGCGCGAGATGGACGTGGTTGGTCTCGAGTTTGTCGAGGTGCGAAATTTTTTGCCGATTCAACATTTTATCGTTTTCCGTAAACCCGTAACTCCCACTCCATGAAGCTTCCTCTCTGTATCGCTATCATCACCTGTAACGCCTGCATCGGTCTCGCCGAAGACAACTGGCACCAGTTCCGAGGTCCAACTGGGCGGGGACATTCCGAAGCGACCGGACTCCCAACCAAGTGGGACGAGAGCAACATTGCATGGAAAACTGAGCTGAAAGGTGCCGGTCAGTCATCCCCGGTCAGCTGGGGTGACCGCCTTTTTTTGACGGGTGCTTCTGACGACGGTGCGGAGCGTTACGTGATGGCTTACTCGGTTTCTTCCGGTGAGCTGCTCTGGGACCAGTCGGTGGCTAGCGAGAGGTCTGAGGAATTTCATAAAATGAATTCACAGGCGACTCCGTCCTGCGCCACGGACGGTAAGACTGTTGTTGCCTTTTTCGGGCCCGGAGGGCTTCATGCTTTCACGGTTGAGGGAGAGAAAAAGTGGTCCGTGGACCTCGGCGACTTTCCCGGCACGTGGGGTATTGCTGCATCACCGATCATCCTGGATGGGAAAGTGATCCAGAACTGTGATGCCACTGGGATTTCACGCTTGGTGGCGTTGGATCTGCAGACTGGAGATATTCTATGGGATTCACCCCGTGAGGACAAACCCAAGGGAGGCTGGAGTACGCCAATCCTGATCGAGCACGAAGGGAAGCGTGAACTTATCCTGAACGGAGAGTTCGGAGTTCGTGGGTATAATCCCGACACCGGCGAGGAACTGTGGTTCTGCGAAGCGTTTAATGGCCGTGGATCACCGGTGCCTGACTACTATGATGGGAAACTCTTCGTGGTTAACGGGAAGCCGGGCGATACCTATTGCGTCAAGCCAGGCGGAACCGGAAACGTGACGGAGAGCCATATGCTGTGGCATGCGTCTCGAAAGGGCGGGCGTGACTTGCCGTCGCCTGCAGTTGTGGACGGCACCTTGTTCATCAGCAGTATGAGCGGGATCGCCACGAGCTATGATGCCGCGACCGGTGAAGCCTACTATGTGGAGCGATTGGGCGAGGGAGTGGAGATCGCAGCGGCTCCATTGGTCGCCGGCGGGTTGCTCTACCTGCAGACTGTCCACGGCGGTGATGTCATTGTGGTACGCCCAGGGAGGGCATTGGATATTGTCTCGGTAAATTCGCTGGGTGATTCAGCCAAAGAGGAGACTTTTCGGGCCACTATTGCTCCCATCGACGGGAGGCTATACCTTCGCTCTGGAAAGACTCTCTATTGCGTGGCGAGGTAGGGGGGTGCCGATTTTCACTGCAAGTCGAAGGCGTTCTCAGTGTGAATCGAAGGCGGTAATCCCGAGAAACGCGATTTACCCGCCGCAGAGAAGGGGAAACGTCACCAGGTAGCGCTGTGAAAAGCTCTGGACTTGCTGTGTGATCATCTTTACGGTCTCCGTCCCTTCGGGGAGTATTTAGCCATGTTTATGAAAAATCTTCTTCTTACCACGTGTATCACGATCTTTTTTGCTGTTCCCGGCCAGGCCCAAAGTGGAGGTGTCGCCATTCTGGACATCGATGCTGTTGCCCGTGAGCTTGGCGTTGAAGACAAAGTCCGTGTGGATCTCATCACGATGCAATCCGACCTCAACGCTGAACTTCAGCGCACCCAGGCGACGATGCAGGCCCAGATGAACAATGTTGAACAAGGAGCTGGAGAGAATCCTTCTGATTCAGATCGTCAAAAGGTCCTCCAGACCAATCAGCAATTAAACCTAGAGTTTAATCGCCTGAAAAATCAGGCGCAGCAAAACCTCGCCCAAGAGCGCGTTCGCATGATCAACGAATTTCGCATTCGCCTCGAGCCGGTTGCCCTGATGGCCGCCAAGAAAAGAGGGCTCGACGTAGTTTTGATGAAGACCACGCCGCCGGTGTTCACTCACTCGAAAGAGGTCGATATTACCGAGGAAACCACCAGGCTGGCGATCGAGGCAGGAATGAAAGTCGAGATTCCCGCGATTGAGACTTCCGAGACTTCTGAAGCAGATGATGCCCCTCGCGTCGAGCCCCCACGCGCTGAGGAAATCGAGTAAGTCGATGCTCGAACCCATTCAGTTTTTGACTCTCTCAATATTATTATGTCAACGAAAGTAGGTGTTATAGGTGCGGGCGGAATGGCCCAATATCATATCGATGGATTCCGCAAGGCAGGCGCAGATGTCGTCGCGATGGCGGATGTGAATTTGGAAGCGGCCAAAGCCTCCGCTGAGAAATACGGTATCCCGAATGTATACGGCGACGTTGCCGAGATGCTCGAGTCTGATATCGATGCCGTGTCGATCATTGTTCCTAACAAGTTTCACGCGCCTCTCGCGATCCAGGCTCTCAACGCAGGCAAGCACGTCTTCTGTGAGAAGCCTCCGGCGCTCAATGCCACGGAGGTTGAAGAAATGATCACTGCTCGTGATGCTGCTGGCAAGCAGCTCATGTTTAATTTTAACAATCGCGCCCGTCCCGAGTCTCGCGAAATGATGAAGGCCATCAACGACGGTGTCGTCGGTCGAATCAACTCCGCCCAGGCTAAGTGGACGCGCCGCACTGGTATTCCCGGCTTCGGCGGTTGGTTCACCACCAAAGCTCTTTCAGGTGGTGGTCCCGTGATTGACCTTCTGCATATGCTCGATTTGGCCATGTACTTCATGGGCAATCCCAAGCCGACCTACGTCATGGGCAGCACCTTTGATGACCACATCTCCGATAAGCAGTTCAAGGGCCCGTGGGGTATTCCTGACAATGCCGACGGTGTGACTGATGTCGAGTCCGCTGCACACGGATTCGTGATGTTCGAAACGGGCCAAACGCTCAGCTTCCAGATGTCGTGGGCGGAAATGATCAAGCGCGAGGAAGTTTCCGTCGTTTTCCAAGGTGTGGAAGCAGGCGGTAAGGTCGAGCGCCTCTTCGGCGAAGACGGCCTCGACGAGACTGCCATCGATACCTGCGAACTCTATCTGCAGGAAAACGGTGAGCGCGTCGATAAGACGATCGAAGTGGAAGAATGTGAGGACATGGGCCGCATCAATTCCGCAGCGAACTTTATCGAAGCGATCGAAGGTACCGCTCCGGCGCTTAATAATGCGGAGCAGGGGCTGGCGCTCATGCAGATCATTGATGCTGTCTATGAAGCAGCCGAAAGTGGCAAGCCTGTCGCGATCTAACGAAGCACCACCTTTCAATTTCAGAGCAGGCGAATGGGAAACCATTCGCCTGTTTTGTTTTCCGGGAACGAACTAGGAAGACTCGGCAAAGTAGCCGATTCTGAAAAAGCGATTCTTGATGGCCTTGAGTTTGTAGAGCAAGGCGTAGGCCAATGCCCACGGGGCGCGTAAAATCGATTTGGGAATGATGACGATGCGATCAACGTAGTAGCGATCTGTTTCCCATTGTGTCTTGTAGGCTTCGCTTCCAAGTAATAGATCGAGGCGGAAACTGTTGCATCCCGCCTCCTGGACCAAATGTTTGCAGGTCTCAATGAGAAGCCAGCCTCCGGGCGCGAGTGAGGCATGCTTTCGGTCGTAGTCAGTGATGTAATAGTAGAATGTTTCTTGGGTGCCCCATCCCATACAGAAAGCGATGAGTTCGTCGTCGCGTTTCAGAATGGAGAGAAGAAAGTTATTTTGAGTCTTTGTCTGCAACTCGAGGAAGCGAGTGAAATAGGGATCGCTGAAAGGTGAGCCGCCGGAGCGTAGTTGCTGATTTTCGCGATGAAGAGTTCCGATGGCATCAATGTGAGAGGGGGTAACGTCAGGACTCCATAGATGCTCCACTTTATAGGAGGCTGAATCACCGTTCATTCTTTTGGCGCTGGATCGATAGCGTCGGCGTTGTCGTCTGGGTAGGGCGGTGATGAACCCATCTTCAGCAGAGGATTCAATGTCAAAGCCTGCCACAACACAAAACCCGAAGTAGCGCTTGCAGAGCCAGGCATTCTGAAAGGGGAGGGACTTTCGAATTACGTCCGAGATTAGGCTCGATTCAGAGACGTGTCCGATGATGAATACGAGGTTCTCACGGATCGCATAGGGGACGGCGCTGCTCAGGAGTTCGCGAGAAGCCTCTGCGTCCTGAGCGATGATGTCCTGGTAGTCGAGATAGTTCTCAGCGAGGGAAAGCAGTCGGTGGCCTTTCCGATAGAGAGGATAGATGCCAAGGAGATCTCCGCCCTCCTCGGCGTGATGTTCAAGGACGATGACCTCAACAGAAGAACGCTTATCTGCATTCGTCTCGAGCAAAGACTGCATGGCAGGAGCCCAGGTCTCCGGCCGGCAAAAAGGAGGTTGTTGAGAGGCACTTTCTGCAAAGTGAACCCACTCGCCGATGCGGTTCGCGATGTCTTCGGGGGACTTGAACGTTTGAATTGAGGTAGATTATATAATCTACCTCAATTACGGAAAACCGCGTAATTATAATTGTTTAGAAGATCAAAGGCCGCATCAGGGGTTTCTTGGCACATTCTCTTTCGGTTACTTGGCATTCTTTTTGCCGCGCTGATCTCGACCTTTCTTGGGTTCGGCGGATGGATCGAAGTTGGGGTTGGAGCCCGTGGGACGGGGCGCGCCGGTTTCCATTTGCCAGGCACGAAGGGTGTTGATGAGTTCCTCAGCCTCAGGCGTCGAATCTGCTAGGTTCGTGCGTTCCTCAGGGTCGCGGGAGAGATCGTAGACCTCGTAGGTTTGTGATTCAAATTTCTCGATGACCTTCCAATCCCCTTGGCGCATGGCGCTGCTGGGACCGCCGCCCCCGATGTAGCTGGGGAAATGCCAGAAGACTCGGTCGCGGTTCAAACGGGAGCTGGTCCCTGTCAGCAAGGGGGCTAGGCTTTCGCCATCAAGCAGGTGATTGGCAGGTGGTTCAAGTCCAGCGAAATCAAGCACGGTGGGGTAGATGTCCATGGAGAGCATGGGTTCATCAGTTGTTCCCTGGACGACGCCAGGACCCCAAACGGCTGTTGGGACACGCAGCCCGCCTTCGTAAACGGTGCCCTTTCCACCGGCGAGCGGTTGGATGTACTGTCGGGTGCCGCCGTTGTCGGAGTGAAAAATAACAAGGGTGTTATCAGAGAGTTCTTTTTCGCGCAAGGCATCGATGATACGCCCAACATTGAAGTCCGTTGCTTCGACAGTTGCCGCGTAGTCAGGATCTTGAGCGCTTTTTTTACGATATTTTTCCACCAGTTCCGGCTTGGGCTCGAAAGGAGAATGGACGGCATGATATGCCATGTAGAGAAAGAAGGGCTGGTCCTTCTGGTCTGACATCCATTCGATTCCGGCAGTGGTCAGTTCGTCGGTGAGATACTGGCCCTTATCGTTGAAGAAGCGATCTTTGTCGAAACCGACGTCTCGGGGTTGTTTGAAGACGTCAAAGCCTTGGCCGGTCGGCGTGGTGGGGCCGTCGCGTCCGCGCCCGAGGTTCCACATGCCGAACATACCGGTTGCATAGCCGCCCGCCTTGAGGGCTTCGGCGATGGTGACGGATTCGGTCGCGAGTTCGGCGTTGCTCTGGGCGGCGAGCACTTTGTGATGGGGGGATCCGGGGGTGTGTCGGTCATCGACGACTGTGTAGACGCCGTGACGAGGCGGGTACTGGCCACTCATGAGGCAGGCCCGGGTCGGGGCGCAGTTCGGGGCGCTGGCGTAGGCATTGGTGAAGATCATGCCTTGTCGGGCCATTTCGTCGGTGCGGGGTGTTTCGATCATTTCGTTGCCCGAGAAGCCCATCGCATTCCAGCCCATGTCATCGATGAGAAATAGAACGATGTTGGGCGCCCCTTCTCTGGCTGGCTGATTCGATGCTGTTCCGGCAGGAAAGGAAGAGGGCGCCGGTATCGGTGTGGGCTCTGATGGAGGCGCTGAAGGGGCAGCCTCCGGCGCCTGACCTTGGTCGGTTGGCGGAACGGGATGAGAGAGTTCGGCGGGGTCGATGCGGCTGTCGCCATTCTTATCCAGGGCCTGAAACTGTTCTCTCAAGGCGCCGGCGAATTCTTTGGCGGTGAGCAAGCCATTGGCGTCGGCGTCGATCCCGGCCGTCTCCTCGATGAGATACCCGGCGACTGCCTGTCGTGGTTGGTTGCCGATATATTCCTCTCTGGCGACCACGCCATTGCCATCGGCATCAAAGGCAAGGAAGGCCATGCGCGCCTGATTCATGAGCTCGTCGAGCCGAATATCTCCGTCACCGTTGATGTCGACCGCTTCGGCATGAACCGCCAACCAGAGTTTGTTGGGCAGATTGTCCGCGGGGGGGGCTTGGGCGGTGCCTTTGTCAGGAGAGTCCGGTGAGGGCTTCATTTTTTCCGGAAAGCGCGGAGTGACGCCGCCTTCGACGGTGTATTCATCTGCCGTGAGGCGATTGTCACCGTTCTTGTCCGCCTGTCCGAAGAAGCGGGCAAATTGTGCCGTCATCTCGGTTTTGGAGATGCCGCCGTCCCGGTCTTTGTCGAGTTCGGTAGCATGCTCCCTCACGAATCCGCCCAGAGCAGAGCGGGGCATGCCTCCTTTGGCGGCTGACTCTTCCGGTGTGACCTTTTGATCCCCGTTTTTGTCATAGGCCTTGAAGACCAGGGCCACTTCAGCCATCAGCTCGGATTCGAATTCAACGATGCCGTTGCCATCCGCATCCAGTTCGAGAGCGTGGACCAGCATCCACGGGGTGCGTCCAGAGGGGGCTTCGGCTCCCTTGTTAGGCTGAGGCGCCATGTTGCCGCCTGATGATGCGGGATCTAGTCGGAATTCGCCGGCCTCTAATTGACCGTTCTCATTGGTGTCGAGAGACAGGAGATTGCGTCGGGCGTTTTCCATCTCATCCTCTGAGATTTCACGATCGCCGTTGGTGTCGAGGGCCGTGAGGATGGGACTGCGTGGTCCGCCGCCTTTGCCGCCGCCCCCCTGGCCCTGGGCCGAGAGGAGGAGGGGGCTGAAGAGGACAGCGAGCAAGAGCCTGAAAGAAAAATAGTTCATCATCTGAATCGGTCTGAGTTCTTTCGAGGCGGACTAACGCTTCCCTCCTTTTTTGTTTCCAGGAGGCTTCCCGGTGGCTTCTTCACGATTGAGCTTTCCGTCCTGGTCTTTGTCCAGTTGTTGAAGTAGCTCGAGAGCTCCGGCGATTTCTTCCTGATCGATGATTCCGTCGCGATTCGCATCGAGTGCCTCTGCGAGAGGATCGGGACGGCTCTTGCCTCCTCCGCCTCCGGTGGGTTGCATGGGCGGAGTCCCGGTGGGTTCCGGACGGGGAGGCTGCATTCCTCCTGGGGGACGGCCTTTCCCTCCTTTGCCACCACCACCTCCGGCGCGGCGTTGGTGGGACTCTTCACGGACGGAGCCATCGGGGTCGATAAACTCGAAATCGGCTCCTTTGTCGGTGATCTGGTAGTTCACGTAGCCTTTTTCGCCCCGGAGTTCATATTCCAGCGAGTAGCCTTCATCCAGCCCACCGCTGAATCCGGTGATCGAAGCGCCACGAAGCGGCGGCAGGAAGGGGCGCACCCCCTGGGTCCTCGGCCGGTCCTCGAGATTGGCGGGGCCCCGGAAGTAGGCCATCATGTAGGGCGCCTCAAGGTTGCCGACGTAGCGGTAGTTGCCCTCGTCGTCAAAGTAGCCGTGACACTCATCGAGCGGCTTGTCCTTCGACGGATCTTCCAGGTAGACCGGGTGCCCGTCGATCCCGAACGCGACTGGATTTCCTTTGCCGACAAATGCTTCGAGATGGGACGGGGCGATATGGTAGTGATAGTCGTCAGCTCGGCCGCAGTGTCCGCCCCATTCGTCGAGTTCGCCACCGAGGTAGGCGTCCTTGCCGCTCTGGGTGAGCGAGTGAAAAATCGGAATCCCGTTTACGGCCAAAGCGATGGGGCCGAGCAGGGTGAGCTCCTGTGGTTCTTCCAGGACGGTGGGATTGAGCGGCAGCTTGAAACGTTTCTTACCCGTGAAATCATGCGGGATGGGGACCTGCTGCTGCCAGCCGGTGATGCCACGCATCATGTCATGGTCAGGAAGTCCATTGCCTTCGATGTAGAGAAACTCTTCATCCCAGGAAATGCCAAGGGTGTCTTTGAACGGTGCGAAGGCCTGAGCCGTTGCCGGAATCGGTCCACCCGGATTTTCCAGCGTATGCTTGCCGGGATGTTTGGCTGAGAAAGGAGCCAGTTTCGGAGCAATCGCGGCGACGGCGAGAGGTATCCCGATGGCGGTGAGGAGCACGGTGCAAGTGGCCAGAATGATCGTTTTCATGGGGCTGGGTCAGGGTTACAGGCTGAGGGGAGAGAGCGGGACTAACGGTTAGAGGCGTCAATGTGACCTCGAGGCCAGTCGGCGGGGGGCATGGGAGCCCCGTTAGGAGGCGAGGGAACCGTGATGCGAAAGAGCACCGTGTTGTCGAGCGCGAGGTCATCGGTCCAGATCCATTGGGCGCCTTCGAAATCATGCTCGTAGAAGGGACTCTTGGGGGCGACGGCTTCCTCGCTGTGTTCGGTGGCGTTCGCCCAGGCTGAGTCGTCAAAATCAATTGCAAACCAGTTTTCGGGAATCTCGGTGTGCTTCGTTTTCGGATTCTCGAGGTCGCGATTGATCGGGCCGTGAAAGAAGCTCTGAGCCTTCCAGTTGGCGTTGGTGACGGTGCCGTCGCTGAACTTGAGGATGAACCCGCCGTCGCCGAGGTTGGTGTTGTTGTATTCCAGACCGGTGGTCGGGTCGGCATTGTCCTTGGCCATGACGGCGATAGTCATGGGATATTGAGGCAGCACATCGACAGAGATGACATTGTGAGGGATGAAGGAGATCGAATCCACGGCGACGAGGTTGCCGTTGATGTAAAGTTTGAACCAGTTGTCGGCATAGATGTTGGCTTTGAGCGTTTCATCGATGCTCGGCTTGTTGATTCGGGGGCCTTTGCCGCCCTTCTTGCCTTTGCCCTTTCCTCGCTCAGACTTGGGAGGGGGATTCTGGGCATCGGCAACGGGTAGGCATGTCAGGCTGGCCAATGCCGCAACCGCGAGGCAGGAAATGAGAGTGAGTGCGTGAGCTTTCATAGTGAGTTCAGTTAAGCAGAGGAAGATGTCAGAGAGGTGACGCCATTATTACCGCGACGTCATGTTCACAGGAGAGGCCGGTTACTTGCGTGGTTTCTTACCACCTTTCCCACCCTTGCTGCCTTTGCCGCCGCCGCCGCCCTTCTTGTCTGCGTTGCCCTTTCTGATGTCCGGAGGATTGGCGGGATCGTAATTGGGGTTGGGAGTGGGGAATTGAGCGCCGACGGTTTCCAGATAGGCATCCATCAAGCCTTCCATCTGGCTGGCGCGCTCGGGCATTTGAGTTGCCAGATTGCGGGACTCTCCGATGTCCTCCGTGATGTTGAACAGGTTCAGGGCCCCGTCCTCATAGTGTCGGATCAACTTGTAGTCACCGAGGTAGAGCGCCGTGTGTGGCGAATCCCCCTGGTAGTGAGGGAAATGAAAGACGAGTTCTTCAAACGGTCGCATCACAGGACCTGTTTCTCCGTGAAGCAGATGAGTAATCGAGCCGCCTTCGACATCGGCTGGAAGGCGCTCAGTCACCTGACCAAGTTCACAGAAGGTATTGAAGAAGTCGTAGCCCACGACGCGCTCATGACACCAGGAGTTCGCTTCGATTCCAGGGCCTCGGACGATGAGTGGCACGCGAATACCGGCCTCCCAGACATCACCTTTACCGCCTTTCATCACCCCGCGAACGCCGCCGCCGTTGTCTGACATGTAAATCACGTAGGTGTTGTCCTTCAAGCCGAGTTCCTCGAGTCGCTCTAACAGCAGGCCAATCCCACGATCCAGGTCTTCCGAGATGGCGGCGCGACCGATCTCCTTTTCGTTACCGCCCGGGATCAGTTCGTTGTATTTTTCAACCAGTGCTTTGGTCGCGTTCTGGGGATAGTGGAGCGCGTGGTAGTAGCAGGTGATGAAAAAGGGCTTTCCTGCTTCTTTGCTTTTCTCCATGAAAGCGGCGGCCCGTTCTCCCATGCCGAAAATATCGACTGGGTTGGGTTCGACGAACGGGGCGGCATCCTGGTTCCCGGTTTCGCCGTCGCTTTCGTGGTATCCATGAGATTCAGGACCGCCTCCTGCGAGGTGCCATTTTCCATAAAGAGCTGTCGCGTATCCGGCACGTTGCAGGATTTCTCCAATGGTGACTTCTTCTTCGGGGATGCGCTTATTGATGGTTGGGGAGATCAATCTAAATCCATCCTCAGCTGTCATAGTAGGCGCTGCCTTTGTCCAATTGAGCTGAGCAGGGCTTTTGCCGGTCTGCAGGCTGATTCGAGTGGGAGAACAAACCGGTGCCGGAGAATAGGCTGCGGAGAATCGTCGCCCTTCTGATGCGAGGCGCGCGATATTGGGCGTCTCAATGTAGCGATGAGCGGATCCCGGGATGTCGGGATGCATCTGGCACGAGAGGCCGTTCCAGCTCTGGTCGTCGGAAAGCAGGAAGAGGATATTGGGCTGGTCAGCAGAACGGACTGAACCAAGGCAGGCGAGTGCCGCAATAACCAGGGCGAGAACAAGTAGGTTTGGTTTCATGCCTAAGTAAACCATCCTTCCGTGTCAGTTTTATGACGCCAATATTACAGCGGTGAAATGTTCGAAAGTTTCACGGTGAAAACATTCCTTTCTTCGAAGACTTCGGCGCTAATAGTGCCGTCGTGAGCAGTGATGATTTCTTTGATCAGGCTGAGGCCGAGTCCCGAGCCGTTTCCTTGAGTGGATTCGCCGCGTTTGAACCGGTCAAAAATGGAACTCAAATCGCCGTTGGTAAGGAGAGGGCCGGTATTGGCAACCGTCCAGGTAATGATCGCTGGTGTTGAGGATAAGGAACATGAGATGACTCCCGCATCCTGGTTGTGACGAACGGCGTTTGAGAAAAGATTATGAGCCACCTGCTGTAGTAGATTCGGGTCTCCCTTGAGGTGAATATCGGAATCGATTTTGCTTTCGATCGTGATGTTTCTACCCTCGGCGAGGAAACTTGCGTCTTCCAGCCAGGTATGCAGCAGTTTGCTCAGGTCGAGCGACTCCTTTGATACCGTGAGGTGTCCGGAGTCGGCCCGCGATAGGAGAAGCAGATTTTCGAGAATGGCCTTCTGGCGGTCGGTTTGTTCAAGGAGGTCGGAAAAGACGGACTGTTTGTCAGGATCTTCAGTATCGGCGAGCGCGCGTTCGAGGTTGCCTCGCATGATCGCCAGTGGTGTCTTCAGTTCATGGGAGACATCGGCGCTGAAGCGAGTGGCTTGCTTGAAGCTGCGTTCAAGCCGTTCTAACATGGCGTTGTATTGTCCGATGATGGCGGCAAACTCGGTATTCGCGTTTTTAACCTCAAGCCGATTGTCGAGATCCCGCGCCGAGATTCGGGTCATGTCCCGCTCCAGGGAGTGAATGGGTTGCAAGGCGCGTCGTGAGAGCAGCCAGGCCCCTAATGCAACGAGGAGAAGCGCCCCGGGGAGAGCAAGCAGGAAGGCACGCTTCAAGTCATCAATTTCACCCTTCAGTTCAACAAGGTCGGCACCGACGACGAAGGTGACTTCACGATTTGGAAAGATTCCGATGCGGTAGTGTTTGCCTTCGTGCTGAACGGTGTAGTAGCGAGGATGCTTCACCTCACGAATCTTTCCAGGTGGGAGTTCAGCTTTCAGGCTCTCAGGCTTAGGCGGTGGTTTGGGAACATAGGGTTGCGGATCCATGACTTCTTCGCCGCCGGGGTAGTCGGCAAAGTTCACGCCTTCAGGTGCATTGCTAGAGCGGAACAATTCCTGATCTGTCCTCAATAGAGCCAGAAATCGGGTTTGCGCTCGTTCTTCACCCAGTTGCTCGATGAGAGAAAGCTCAAGGCGTTCGACATCGGCATTCCGGCTGATTCGGGTCGCCTGGCGAAATCCGAACGCAGTCAGCGATTCGTCGAGTTTGTCCAGCCGGTCGTGATTGAGTGACCACCAGGCAACAAGGCCAAAGCTGAGTAAGACGGCCCCTGACACGATAACGGACCAAAAGACAATCTGGACACGGAAGGAAGAAGGTCTCATGCCTCGGGCGGGACCTCCTTCATCCGGTAGCCAACTCCGCGGATCGTTTCGATGAGTTTCAAGTCGAAGCCATCATCGATCTTCTTGCGAAGTCGGGCCACGGCGACGTCGACCATGTTGGTGCCGGTATCAAAGTGGGTGTTCCAGACATGCTGGCTGATCTGGGACCGGGAAAAGACTCGACCGGGTGAGCGAATGAGATACTCCAGCAGGGAGTATTCACGGGCACTGAGCTCGATCGGATCACCTGAGCGATGCGCTTGGCGTTTCACGATGTCGAGTGAGAGATCCCCGTTTTGGAGAATCGTTTTGGCGGTCCGACCGTCGCTGCGTCGAATTAGTGCCTGAAGCCTCGCGACCAGTTCTTCGACGTAGAAGGGCTTCGTCAGGTAATCGTCGGCTCCCATGTTGAGCCCCTCGATGCGTTCGTTGAGCTCGTTGCGGGCGGTAAGGAGGATCACCGGTGTGCTGATGTTCCGTTCGCGTAAGCCGCGGACGATGCTGAGTCCGTCCCGCCCCGGCAGCATGATGTCTAGGACGATCGCGTCGAATTCCTGGGTCGTGGCCAGTTCGAATGCGGTGTCTCCGTGATGACAGACTTCTGCGGTAAAGCCTGCCTCTTCCAGGCCCTTCTGCGTGAAGGTAGCAATCTTTTCCTGATCTTCGACAACGAGCACTCGCATAGGACGAAGAAAGCTTATCATAGAACTCTGACTGGGCGATGACGGAAACATTACGACTTGGTAATGATTTTAAACTCAAATTGGGCTGCATGTTTCTGCGCCGAAGGCGTGGAGGGGCAGGCTCCTGCCTGCCCGCAAAGTGTGTAGTGGATTCCAGATGCCTCACCTATTCAGCGGTCGCGGGGAGCGCGCCCCTCAACGCGCTGGCGCGCGGTTGTGATGACGTAATAAGCTAGAAAATTGCCGCATTTCACCGTGTTGCATTTTCGGGGTGAATTGCTTAAGCTCGCAGTCCTTCCGGGATCTGATTGAACGTTGAGATCTCTAGAACCGCAAAACCTCTTTATGAATCGAAAACTACGTATGGGAATGGTCGGCGGCGGCCGTGGTGCTTTTATTGGCCAGGTCCACCGCATGGCAGCCAACCTTGATGGCAAAATTGAGCTCGTCGCTGGAGCATTTTCCTCCGATCCGGAGAAGTCCAAACTCTCGGGTGAAGACTTCTTCCTCGAACCGGATCGCGTCTACGGCAGCTACCAGGAAATGGCGGAGAAGGAGGCGCAGCGAGAAGACAAGATCGACTTCGTATCTATCGTGGTGCAGAACTTCCTTCACTTTGATGTCGCCAAGACCTTCATTGAAGCCGGTTTCAACGTGATTTGCGACAAGCCGATGACCCAGACCTACGAGCAGGCACTGGAACTTCGCGAGATCGTGAACAACTCCGATCAGGTCTTTGCCCTGACTCACAACTACACTGGTTACCCGATGGTCAAAGAGGCCAAGCGTATGGTCAAAGACGGTGAGCTTGGACGGATTCTTAAGATCGTCGCTGAGTACCCGCAGGGCTATGCGGTGGGAGACGTCGAGGGCGAGGGCCAGGGCAAGATTAGCAACTGGCGCTCGGATCCGAAGATTGCCGGTATCTCCAACTGCATGGGCGACATCGGCACGCACGCTCATAACCTAATCCGCTACATCACCGGACTGGAAATCGACGAGATCTGCTCTGATCTGACAGCGTTTATTCCCGGACGTGAGCTCGACGATGACGGCAACAACCTGGTTCGCTTCGAAGGCGGTGCTAAGGGCATCATTCATGCCTCCCAGATTTCCAACGGAGACGAAAACGCTCTCAACATTCGAGTTTACGGCACCAAGGCCTCGCTCGAGTGGCACCAGGAGGATCCCAATGAGCTGATTGTGAAATACGCGAACGCTCCCCGGAAGATCTACCGTCGTGGCAATGATTACATTTCAGAGGAAGCTTCTGGTCACGGCTTCACCCGGACGCCGTTCGCGCATCCCGAAGGCTTTATCGAGGCATTCGCCAACATCTACCTCGCAGCGGCACAGGCGATAGCTGACAAGATCGACGGCAACCCGGCTCCCGAAGGTGGCTACGACTTTCCCGGAGTCGACGACGGCGTCGCCGGTCTAGCCTTCATTAAGGCGGCGGTGGAGAGTTCTGCCTCCGAAGAAAAGTGGTGCAAGTTTCCGGCTGTCTAAAGATTTGGGAGTGTTGAACTTCCGCCTCATTAACGAGGCGATCATCACGCGTGGTCTTTGGTGAATCGGTTGAAGCCGGATTCGCAGTTTCGGCGAAGCGTTTCGACGGGCTCGGTTGCCGTAATAATAGTGTTACAACTTCTTCGCGAAGCCTCGCAGGCGTTCCACTACCTCTTCTTTACCCAGTAGTTCGAGGACCGGCACTAGATCGGCTCCACCCATAGCGCCCATGACCGCGACACGGCAGGGCATCATGAGCGCTCCCGTCTTGGCGCCGATGGATCCTGCAGAGGTTTCGATGGCCGTTTTTATCGAATCGGGATTCCAGTCAGGAACGGTATCTAGGCCCTTGATTAGGGTATGAATCACTTCTGCCATCCCGTCACGACTGGCCACTTTTTCCACGGCGCTGTTGTCGTATTTAACGGTGTCGGCAAAGATGGTAGCGATGATACCCGGCACTTCGCTTAGGAGCTGGGCCCGCTCGCGGGCAAGCTCCAGAGCTGCGGGGATGCGGTCATCATCGACGGGGATCCCGTCATTCTGGAGGAACGGCCGCGATGCCGTCGAAAGAGCGTCCGGCGAAAGTTTCTTCAGATGCTCCGCATTCATCCAAAGGCACTTGTCGTAGTCGAACTTGGAATTGGATTTATTGATCCCACTGAGATTGAAGCGTTGCTGGAGTTCATCAAAGGAGAAGATCTCCTGATCGTCTTTGCCGGACCATCCCAACAGAGCCATGTAGTTGTTCACGGCGTCCGGTAGGAATCCCTTCTCCTGGTATTCGTGAATGAGCGCCCCCTTGTCGCGTTTGCTCATCTTGGAACCGTTCTGGTTCAGGTTGAGGGGAATGTGGGCGTAGGTAGGTGGCTCGACATCAAAGGCTTCGAAAAGGGCAAGGTGCTTCGGTGTGTTAGATAGGTGATCCTCTCCGCGGATCACGTGAGTGATACCCATCTCGATGTCGTCGACGACATTCACGAAGTGGAAAATGTAACCACCGTTGGGGCGCTTGATGACGATGTCTGGATTGGCGGGGACCTCCTGCTTGGTTTCCGGGTCGAAGCGGGTGGAGCCCTGCTCCTTGAGATTCACCGAAACTTCGCCGCAGACCTGGTCATTCACCGTGATGGTTTTATCGGGCACCTTGAAACGAATGGCGCCTTCGTCTTCGTAGACGAGGCCGGCTTTTTCGAGCTTGGCGAGGTAGCGGTCGTAGATGTCGACTCGTTTGCTCTGACGGTAAGGACCACGATCACCACGGCTCTCGTTGCCGCCGAGCGCGGGGCCTTCATCCCAATCGAGACCGAGCCACTTGAGCCCGTCGAGAATGACGTTCATCGAGCCATCTGTGCTGCGTTCTGCGTCCGTATCTTCCACACGCAGGATGAACTGGCCGCCGTGACGCTTGGCGTAAAGCCAATTGTAGAGAGCGGTGCGGGCACCTCCAATGTGGAGGAAGCCGGTGGGAGACGGGGCAAATCGAGTACGAACACTCATGGCGGGGAAGGTGCCGCAAACTTAGCCCGGGTCAACTGAGGAGTCTCACGGCCTGATAGCCAAGTTTGAGATTTGATCAAAAGTTGAAAATCGGTTCTGTAATGTTGTAGCTCGCGAACGGTGGTGTCTTTTTCTGGAGTGGTGAAACCATTTGGTTGATCGCTTCCATTTTTTATTACTGGCAAGTGTTCGCATTGTTGGAGTAGATACCAGGCGCTGAAATGAACATTGGAAAAAATCTTATTCTGCTAGCTACTTTCGCATCTCTTACCCTGAGTGTCCGAGCGGAATCGCCTAATATCATTTTGATTCTGACGGACGATCAGGGGTGGAGTCAGCGTTCCGGCTTGATGGATCCGGAGGTCGCGGATTCCGGGTCGGACTATCTCGAGACACCAGCGATGGACCGGATCGCGAATGAGGGAATGCGGTTCACCAGTGGCTATTCCCCAGCTCCGCTCTGCACCCCGACCCGACGCAGCATTCTTTGTGGAACCAGCGCGGCTCGGTCGGGATCTGAATTTGAGAGTGTCTGGGTTCCGGCCGAGCACCTGACTATTCCGAGAGCACTCAAAAAAGCGAATGCGGAATACCAGTGCGCGCACTTTGGTAAGTGGGGAGAGAGGATGATCTCTTCTCCCGAGGAGTGCGGCTACGACGTCAGTGATGGCCACACCGGAAATGTTACCGGCGGGATGGCCGACAAGATGGAGCCAGCCCATATCGTTGATGACCCTAAGCGGACTGATTCGGTTACGGACCGTACCATTGATTTCATGCGCCAGCAGGCAAAAGCGGGGAAGCCCTTCTACGCGCAGGTGAGCTATTACGCGGTCCACCTCAGGATCGAGTTGCTGGAGGCATCGCTGAAGAAGTACCAGGATAAAGGGGCTCCGGACCGCGCGTATTCGCCCGGTTGGGCTGGAATGCTCGAGGAGATGGACACTGCGATCGGGCGGATTCTCGATGAGGTCGATGCACTGGGCATTTCTGAAAACACCTACGTCATTTTCACCACGGACAACGGTGGACGCGGAGTGGTGCCCGGCGGTGATCCGGAGAGTGCGGCGCCAAACGTGCCTTTGTCAGGGGCGAAACACTCGTTGCTGGAAGGCGGCATTCGTGTGCCGTTCCTGGTTCGTGGTCCTTCGATTGAAGCAGGTTCGGTTTGCCGGGTTCCCGTGGTCGGGTACGACTTCCTGCCGACTTTCTATGAACTGGCGGGAGGCGCCGGTGAGCTGTCCGGGGATGTGGATGGTGGCAGTTTTGCTTCTTTGCTGGAAAAGCCGGAAGCAGGTCCGGTGAAACGTGCTGTAGAGGGAATCGTGTTTTCCCGCCCACGGCAGGGAAACGCTGCAATTCGTGATGGTAACTGGAAGCTCCTGGCTGAAATCAATAGCGAGCGCCAGATCCAGTCCGTCCAGCTTTTCAACGTGAACAAGGATATTGCCGAGTCGAAGGACTTATCCTCGAAACAAGAAGAGAAGACTAAAGAATTAAAGAGCCGGCTGGAAGCTTTTCTCGAGTCTCATGAGGATCCGTCACCGACGATGAAAAAGCGCAAGGGGCCCTAGGGTTTAGCGAACGGTCTCCCAGATCAAGTTTGTGGGCGCTCCACTCCCAATGGGCTTTTTTGGGCCGAACCATCTAGCGCATACAGGTGGAGAGGAACGTTTGCGCGGAAGTTCTCGACTCATACCTTAGACGCGTGGCATCATAGCCCGCTCGATACCAGAATGAAAAAGATCTCACGTCGTAATATGGTCAAAGGGACTGCTGCAGCCGCAGCGGCCTGGAATTTTCAAGTTGTTCCCAGCCGGGTGTTCGGTGCGAACTCCAAGTTAACCCTCGGAGCCATTGGCACAGGCGGTAAAGGCGTCGCAGACATTCAGGGCTGTGATGATGCCGGCTTTGAAATCGTATCCCTTTGTGATGTGGTCGACGTCGCTCAGTATCCAAATGTTGAGGGTCGTCTAGAGAAGCTTGTCGGCACACGCGCCAAGTATCCGGACGCTTCTTTCTACATGGACTGGCGCGAGATGATCGCCAGTGAAGGCGACAAAATCGATGCTGTCACGATTTCTGCTCCGGACCACGTCCACGCGCACCCTGCCATTGCTGCGATGCGTGCGGGCAAGCATGTCTACTGTCAGAAGCCTCTTTCTCACAGCGTCTGGGAAGCTCGCGCCATGGCCAAGGTAGCTGCCGAAACCGGTGTTGTAACCCAGATGGGCAACCAGGCTCATGCAAACGATCACATGCGCCGCTGCGTTGAGTTGATTCAGGCAGGAATCATTGGCGAAGTTCGACAAGTCCATGCGTGGACCAATCGTCCTATTTGGCCCCAGGGAATCCCCAAGTATCCTGAAGCTGAGCCGGCGCCCAAGCACATTGACTGGGACCTTTGGTTGGGACCCACCGAAGGGGTTGAATTCAGCACGAAGATCCTCCCTTTTAACTGGCGCGGTTACTGGGAATTCGGTACCGGTGCTCTCGGTGACATGGCTTGCCACATCATGGACATGAGCTACTGGGCCGCTGATCTCGGGGCGCCGACCAGTGTGGAAGCAATCAGTGCTGATGGTCGCGGCGCGATGAGCGATATCTCGCCCCCAACCTGGTCGACGATTACCTACAAATTCATGGATCGTGGTGATAAGCCACCCGTCAAGTATGTGTGGTATGACGGTTACAAGGACGCCGTGTTTAACCCCGACAAGTGGGCGCTCGAAAGTTCGGCCGATCCGTCGAAGAGGCCGCAGGAGCGCAACCTTCCGCCGGACAGCATTCTATCCGGGCAGGGACCAAATGATGGTAACAGCTACGGGTGTGTTATCATCGGGGACGATAACGCTCGTCTTTACTTTGATCGCAGTAAAGACACTTGGATCGTAAAGCCGGGGAGCCGTCTCGATGGTTTCGAAGTCGAACAGACAATTCCGCGTGCCCGTGATCAAGATCCCTACAAGGAGTTCTACGATGCGATCGTGGCAGGTGATCCCAAGGGAGCACTTTCCAACATGCATCACTCCGGGCCATTCACTGAAATGGTCCTTCTCGGCAACCTTGCCGTTCGCCTCAATAAAGAGGTGAAGTGGGATGCGGCGACGCTCAGTTCCCCGAACTGCCCCGAAGCCGCTGGCCTAGTTCGCCGTTCTTACCGCAAGGGTTGGGAACTTGATGTGGAGGTTTGAGTCTTCGCTCAAACTCTTTTTGGCGATGACGCACCTCAATCGAGGTGCGTCATTTCGTAGAGGGCCACGTCTTCGATCTTGCCGTCACTGGCGGTCTGAAATGCCCTGATGTGGTCGGTTTCCATGTGGTCCTGCCAGAGCTCTCGGGTTTCCCAGGTCTCATAGAAGAGAAAGTGGTTGGGATTTTCGTTATCTTCGTGGAGGTCGTATTGAAGGCACCCCGCTTCCTCCAGGGTGGGTGCGATCAAGCCCCTGAGTCCGGCCAGGATTTCTTCGCGGTGTTCAGGATTGACTCGAATGTCGGCGACGATAGTAAGTTTTGGCATAGTGAAGTCTGAGATACCCGAGGTGCGAAAAGCGTTCAAGGTGATTCGAGTCAGGAAGTAAGACAGCGTCCGATCCAAATGGGTGCGTGATCAGGCATACTTTTCGCCGGCGCAGTATCTTGCTTCACGAGATTTAGCCTCGTATGTTCATGCTCTATTATCATGAAAGAAGTCCCCCGAATCATCTCTGCAGCGTTGGCTGCTGTCTTCTTCATTTCACCCGTTACGGCGGCGGGCGTGGAGTCCCCTTACGCCAAAGACAAAGGCGGAACGGAAGCTCAGTATGTTCGCGTGATCCTTGCCGGTGAAAAGCGCACACTGACGCTTGCGGAGGTCGAAGTCTTCAGTAACGGCAAGAATATCGCGCCTGGAGGCAAAGCCTCTCAGATCAGCACTGCTAGCGGCGGCGAGGCAAGCCGTGCTATCGACGGCAACAGGAGTCCAGCCTACAATGATAACGGGCAAACCCATACCGCTCAGAACATCAAGAATCCTTGGTGGGAGCTCGATCTTGGCTCGGAGAAGCCGATCGGTTCGCTAAGCATCTGGAACCGGGGTGATGGTAGCCTCGGGCAGCGCCTCGACGGTTTCACACTTCAACTGCTGGACTCCGAGCGTCGCGTGCTTTTTGAGAAACTGACGATTGGAGCCCCGAAGTCCTCCTTTCATATTCAGACGATTGCCAAGGGCAAGAGTATTTATCTGGAGGCCAGCGGAAAGGCCTCCACAGGAACGGATTGGAAGAAGAGCGAAAAGCCCACCTATCAGGAACTGAGTTCCCGTCCTCCTGTAGAGGTTCCGGCGGATTACAAGGATCCCAAGCCGTTCGCCTTTCACCAGGGAGACACCTTCGCTCTGATCGGCAATGCGTTAGGAGAACGTTTTCAGCATGAAGGTCACTTCGAAACCGCGCTGCAGCAGCGCCTTCCCAACCTGGAGTTGGTGGTGCGCAACATGTCCGTGGCGGGTGACCGCGTCGGCAGCTTTCCTCGTTCCAAGAACTTTTCCCCAGTAGATGCCTACCTCCAGCATGTCGGAGCGGATGTGATCGGGTGTTTCTTTGGTTACAATGAGTCCTTTGACGAAACGCCTGAGGAATTCACTCAGCAGTATGTCGAGTTTGTGCAGAAACTGCGCAGCTACCAGCCGAATGGCAAAAGCTTTCCCCGTATCGTTCTGTTCAGCCCTATCGCTCACGAGAATCTCAAGGACCCGAACCTGCCCAATGGGAAATCAAACAACAAGCGCCTTGCAGCCTACACGGAAGCGATTCGCGCTGCGGCCAAAAAATCAGGCGTGGCTTTCGTGGATCTGTTTAATACCAGCCAGGAACTTTACGCGTCGAATGAAGATCCTCTCACCATCAATGGGATTCACCTCAATGAACTTGGGCAGAAGCTTGTTTCCGGAGTCGTTGCCGACGCGCTTGCGGGAGAGGGTAGCCCGGTGGAAGGCGCTTCCTACGAGATAATTCGTGATGCGGTGAAGGACAAGAACTGGAACTGGTTCAACCGCTACCGTGCGGTCGACGGAAACGACATCTGGGGTTCCCGCGCCGGACTGAAGTTTGTCGACGGTCAGACCAATGCCGAAGTGCTTCAGCATGAGTTAACCATGCTTGATGTCATGAGCGCCAACCGCGACGCCGCCATCTGGGCCGCAGCCCAAGCCAAGGAGCACACTCTCAGTGACGGTAACGTGCCACCGGCAGTTTCGGTGGTCTCCAATGTCGGTGGTGGCTCACAAAGTTCCAATGCAAGCAAGGAAGGTTCGCTGGATTACCTCAGTGGTGAAGAAGGCATTACCAAGATGACCCTTCCCGAGGGCTACGAGGTCAACCTTTTCGCTGACGAAGCCATGTTTCCCGAAATGGTGAACCCCGTGCAGATGCAGGTGGATACGAAGGGCCGCCTCTGGGCTGCTGTCTGGCCAACCTACCCTAAGTGGGAGCCGCTCCAGGAAATGAAGGATGCGCTGGTGATCCTTGAGGACACTGATGGTGATGGCGTGGCTGACAAGTGCAAGGAATTCGCCCGCGTCCACAACCCGCTCGGATTTGAGTTCTGGAACGGCGGGGTGCTCGTCACCTCCCAGCCGGACCTGATCTTTCTCAAGGACACCGATGGGGACGACGTGGCCGACCACCGCGAGGTCATCCTGAATGGTTTCGGCTCCTCCGACACCCATCACACCGCCAACAATCTTGTCTACGGTCCTGACGGCCACGTCTACTGGCAGAGTGGTGTGTTCCTTCAGCACAATCACGAAACTCCTTGGGGAACGTCACTTAATACCGGCAACTCCGCTATGTTCCGATGGGATCCTCGACGCTTTACGATCGCGCTCCACGCCAACAACAGCCCGAACCCTCACGGCATCGCTTTCGATGAGTGGGGCTATCATTACGCCAATGACGGAACCGGAGGTCGCAGCTACCAGGTGCGTCCCGATGGCGAGGGATTCAAAATGCACATGCTGTTAACCAAGGAAGTGCGTCCCGTGGCGGCGGATGCGATCGTTTCATCCTTGCATTTCCCGGATGACATCCAGCAAAATTTCCTTGTCGCCAACACGATTGGTTTCCTGGGTCTGAAGAACTACAAGCTCAATCGTGACGGGTTTACCCGCACTGAAGTGCAGCAAAACAAGGACAAGAAGACCGGCAAGACGACCAAGAAGGAAGTGACCGTGGAACATGGTGTGGGTGAAGTCTGGGGCACTCCGGAAGAGCCGCTGCTGGTTTCCACGGATGGCAACTTCCGTCCCACCGATGCGGTGTTTGGCGAGGATGGTGCTCTTTATGTATCCGACTGGTGCAACGTGATCATCGGGCACATGCAGCACAATATTCGCGACCCCAATCGCGACAAGCTTCACGGTCGCATCTACCGCATCAGCTACCCGTCTCGTCCGCTCCAGGAGCCCGTCGCCGTTGACGGAGAGTCCGAGGCGGCGCTGATGAAGAACCTCGAGCACCCGGTCGATGGTGTGCGTCACCGCACCCGGGTTGAGCTTTCCGAGCGCGACAGCAAGAAGGTGATCGCGGCTGCGGAGGAATGGGTGGCAACCCTCGATCCGAAGAACCCGGATCATGCCCGACACCTGCTCGAAGCTCTCTGGGTTCACCAGCAGCACAATGTCAGGAATCGCGAACTGCTAGACACTGTGCTTGGCTCACCTGTTGAACATGCCCGCATTGCGGCCGCCACGGTTAAGCATCACTGGGATGTTGCGGATCCAGCGCTCGGAGCTCAAGAGATCGAAGAGCAAAAGGAGATGGAAGTTGAAGCGGGTGGCCTTATCTCCAACGAGGGCGGCGTCAGCAAGTGGCGTGTGAATACCCTCGTGGAGCAGCTGCGCTACGATGTGAAAGAAATGACGGTCAAGGCCGGTCAGAAGATGCATATTGAATTCAACAATCCAGACGCGCTTCCGCACAACCTGGTTATCACCAAGCCGGGCACGGCGACTGAGGTGGCTAATGCCGCTATCGCCATGGGTGCCGACGGTTTTGCCGCTCAGTTCATTCCGGAGTCATCCGATATCATCGCTCACACCGATATGATCGACGGCCAGACTTCAACCGAGCTCGAATTCGACGTGCCGACCGAGCCGGGTGACTACGAATTTGTCTGCACCTTCCCGGGGCACGCGATGATCATGCGAGGTATTTTGAAGGTCAGGGAGTAATCGCTCTTTGTGATAAATCGGTCGGTTTAGGTCAGCATCCATTGGTGAATGACGTTTAAAGCAAAAAACGGTCGTGACGACCTCGTGGCAATCTGTCTAGGATTCGCCATGAAAATTGCGGTTACTTGTGTTTCTCTTCTCCTGTTGAGTTCCTCCCTCTTTGCCCAAAAGGGGAACTATCCTCCGGTCATCGAAGGAGCCGAGGAGATGGTATACAAGAATGCCAGCGATACTGATTTGAAGTTGTGGATGTTCAAACCGGAAGGCTGGCAACCCGGGGGCAATCATCCTGCGATCGTATTTTTCTTTGGTGGTGGGTGGAGTTCTGGATCACCGACCCAGTTCGTCCCGCAATCCGAGTATCTTGCGAAGCGTGGCATGATTGCTTTCGTTGCAGATTATCGGGTGAAATCAAGGCAGGGAGTCCAAGCGAAAGACTGTGTCCAGGATGCTCGTGACGCCATCGCTTATGTGCGAACGAATGCGGTAGAACTCGGAGTGGATCCTAATCGTATCGCTTCCGGTGGTGGGAGTGCCGGAGGCCATCTTGCCGCCTGTGTTGGAGTTTTGAACTTTGATGCAGGCTCAAAGGCGAACGCAATGGCTCTGTTTAACCCAGCTGTGATTCTCGCTCCCATTAAAGGGATGAAGTGGGATGGACGAGACCACAGTGCTGGATTGAAGGAACGGATTGGCGTCGATCCAATCGAGTTATCGCCCTATCACCACATCACCAACGACGCGCCTCCATGTGTCATTTTCCATGGCACTGAAGATTCGACTGTGCCATTCAAGACTGTCGAACTTTTCACCGATAGAATGGGCGAAGTCGGGGTGGATTGCACCCTCAATGGTTACGAAGGTGAAGGGCACGGATTTTTCAATGCCAGCCGGAAGGGATCTAGGGGAAAAGAACCCGCTTTTCCAAAGACTTTAAAGCAGTTAGATACGTTCTTTGTTGAACTCGGTTGGCTTGAGTGATCGGATGTCAATTCTCCAGTGGGGGGCTAGAGGCGGATACCCGACATCGCCGCTGAATGACAGACACCAGATCCGAATGACTGCGTATTCGCGGGTGTGAAGTTGGTTAGGGTAGCTGTTTTTGTTCTTTTATCAGCTTCCTTGTTAGTGATTGGAGCATTGGTCGAGAAGAGGACGAGAAAAGTAAATAGAGAAGGAATCTGATGAGGCGTTTTATATGAGTCTTTTTGAAATTTACACGTGCTGAATTGAAGCCGCTCACTTCGAATGGGCCTGAAAATTGGGTAAGCAACTCTGTTCTGTCTAGTGGCGTCACAGTGCTCACCTTTGCGATTAATAAATGAAACCGTCTCAAACGCAAACAGGCCAGCGAGGGGGGAAGGTTTTTGGTAGCGGTTGTCAGCCACCATTCTGATATTAGATCACCGCCTCTTGGCGAACATTTATGAAGAGCCGCTTCCGTTTAATTCTTGCTGCAGCTGTTGCTTCAGCACTCCATCTCTCCGCCGCCGATTTCCCTAACGTCGTGATCCTTTACGCCGACGACATGGGAGTTGCTGATGTTTCCTATGGGAATACCGAAGCAAAAATTCGAACGCCCAATTTGGATCGGCTTGCCTCACAGGGCATGACATTTACCGACGGACACAGTTCTTCCGGGATTTGTACACCGAGTCGCTTTGCTCTCCTGACCGGGCAGCATCATTGGCGTCGGTTTCACGGGATTGTCGGGGCGTTTGGGGGGACCGTTTTCGAAGATGACGATTTTACGATCGCCAAGATGTTCCAGAGCAAGGGCTACAACACCGGCGCGTTTGGTAAATGGCACTTGGGCTGGGACTTCGATGCGATCCGCAAGGAAGGGCGCAAAGCAGGAGACCCCGATCCCGAGGCCTATGACTGGACTAAGCCGTTCCCGGACGGCCCGCTGGAGCAGGGTTTTGATTACTACTGGGGCGACGGAACGATTAACTTTCCTCCCTATTGCTGGATCGAGAATGATCGTTTCGTGACCATTCCCACGCTGCCGGTGATCAAGTCCGAACCTCTCGCAGGTGCTGGATCATTTCGTCCCGGCCCCATGGCAGAGAGTTGGAATCCTTACGATATCCTACCAACCATTACCGACAAAACCGTGGAGTGGTTGGAGAAGCAGTCGTCGGACAAGCCCTTCTTTGCCTACCTCGGCTTTAACTCACCGCATTATCCCATCGTCCCGAACGAGGAGTTTCACGGCGAATCGGAGGCCGGCTACTACGGGGACTTTGTGATCGAGACTGATGCCCAGGTCGGCAAGGTGCTCGACGCGCTGGATAAAGCGCGCGTGGCCAACAACACCATCGTCATTTTCACTGCCGACAACGGAGCTGAGACGGCCGCGTTTGACCGCCTCAAGGAATTTGATCAATGGAGCTCGGGCGAATTCCGCGGCGTCAAGCGCGACATCTATGAAGGCGGACACCGGGTACCCTTCATCGTGCGCTGGCCCGCTCAGGTTGAGGCAGGGGCTGTTTCTGACGAGGTGGTGAGCCAAGTCGACTTTGCCGCCACTTTTGCGAAATTGATTGGATACGCTCTCAGTGAGGACGAAGCGATCGACAGCTACAACCTGCTTCCGGTTCTGAAAGGAGAGAATTATATGAAGCCGCTCCGCACCGCAACTGTCCAGAATACCAATGCCGGTAAATACGCCCTGAGGCAGGGGGACTGGGTCCTGGTTGATGCCGCGTCCGGTGCCTCGAAAAAAGAGGGAACACACTATCTCGAATACTTTGGCCTGAGCGAATTTGGCAAGGATCGCGACGGGCTACTCTTTAACCTCAGGGTTGATCCTCGCCAGTCCAGGGACCTCTCAGGCGAGCATCCGGAGAAGGTCGAACAAATGCGTGCCCTGCTGAAGCGCTATCTGGGAGGTGAGCGTTGCGCGCCGTTGCCACATTAAGTGTTATGGGGGGATATGCGAAGTAGATTTTATGAGCGCTTCGTGTAGCCTTCCGGATGGATCTTATCGAAGCGATTCGTGGTCGGGCCTCCACCCGCGCTTTCCTTGATACACCCGTTTCCCGGGAGACGATCGAAGCTGTTCTCGAAGCGGCGCGTTGGGCTCCTTCAGGTGGTAACACGCAGCCTTGGGAAGTCGCTGTCGTATCAGGCGAACTCAAAAAGCAGATCGGGGACCGCATGGCCGAGGCGTTTCGTAATGGTGATCACGGTAAGGCCGACTATCAATACTACGCCCATCGTTTCCCGGAGCCCTACCGCACCCGCCGGTTCGTCTGCGGCATGGCGCTATACGACGCGCTCGGAATTGAGCGATCCGACAAGGAGGGACGAGCTGCCCAGTGGGAAAAGAACTACCACGGCTTCGATGCACCGGTGGAACTCTATTTCTTCGTCGACGAGGCGCTGGAACAGGGTTCGTGGGTGGACTGCGGCATGTTCATTCAGAACGTGATGCTGGCCGCTCGCGGCTTTGATCTGGAGACCTGCCCCCAGGCTGCCCTGGCGGAATACCCTGACATTGTGCGTGAGGCTCTCGGGCTGCCGCAGGAGAAAAAGCTGATCTGCGGAATCGCCCTGGGTTACCCGGAGCGTGAAGCCCCGGTGAACAATTACCGCACTGAGCGAGCTGAGGTGGAGGAGTTCACGAAGTGGTATGGGGTGTAGTTAAAGCAAGACAGGGGAGTCTCACCACCCATTCAACTCAGCAATGCGGCCAAGAATGCCAATGCCGTATTTGCCCTGGCGGTTGCCGCCGTTCTCGATGTATTTCTTCACCAGCGGCAGGGCGGGTTCACCCATCCAGTCGAGTACGTTGTGCAGCATGTCCTCGTTTTTGCAGCCATTCATGAGCATGTCGTCGAGGGTGGCGAGAGCCTGCTCGGATTGGCCGAGTTTGATGAGTGTCCAGGCGGCCATCATGCGAATTTCGTCTTCGCTGTCGGCTAGGGCGGCGGTGAGGGTGTCAGCTGCGGCGGCGGCGTCCTCTTCCAGCAAGTGGAGTCCGACGATGCCCCACCAGCGAAGCCCTTCGTCCTTTTCTTCCTGGGCACTGACAAATGGCCCAAGGCTGGTCTTGTCGCGAGCGAGGGCGACGTCAGCGGCGTCGAGATAGGTGGCAAGCGGGTAGAGCTTTTCGTCACGCACCATGTCGTAGATAGTGAGACCGTTGGCTTCGGCACGGCGCACCCGCATCTGTTCGGGGAGCAGGCCGGAGTCGTAGAGCTCGAGTTGCTTCTGGCGAAGCGCCGCTTTGAGCTTGTTGATCTTCTCCTGGTGCTCGGGGGCATCGATCAGGTTGTGGACATTGTCGAAGTCGGTTTCGTTGTCGTAGAACTCCTCGGAGACCCGTGGCTCAAAGAAACGGCCGGTGACCTCGTCGGTCTTGCCTTCACGGTGGTGTTGCTCCCAGGCCGGGGTGGCTTCGGCTTTCCAGAGGTAGGCGAGGTGCTGGCCGGCCGGAGCGAAGGGCACGTAGTTCTTGTGATAGGAGTAGCGCTTGTCACGCATCACGCGGACGCAGTCGGCGCGTTCATCGGCACGCTCACGGAAACCGAGGTGATACTTCGGCTCTTCCTCGATACCGTCGCCGAGGAAGACGGTGCCCTGAAAGCTGTCGGGAATCTCAGCACCAGCCAGGCTGAGCCAGGTCTTGGGCATGTCAACGAAGCTGACGAGACGATCGATCACGGCTCCGGGTTCATCGGCCGGGTAGAGGTGCTTGAACTTCTCGGGGATGCGAACCACCAGCGGGCAGTGAATTCCGCTGGAGTATACGAATCGCTTGCTGCGGGCGAGCACGCCACCGTGGTCGGAGCAGTAAATCACGATGGTGTCGTCAGCGAGACCATCCTTTTCGAGTTCGGCAAGGCACTGTCCGACTTTCTCGTCCATGTTTTCCACGGCATCGGCGTACTTGGCGTAGGTTTTGCGGATCTCCGGCAGGTCGGGGTGATAGGAAAACAGCTTCATCTTGGCGGGATCGTTGCGGGTGTTCTCGTTGTCCCCGTGCGCTTTGCTCTCGTGGCTGTCAGTGTAGTTGACGACGGCGAAAAAGGGTTGACCCTCGGCCCGCTTTTTCCAGCCGTAGGTGACCTTCTGACCCTTGCCGACATCCCAGGCATCGTAGTCGTCACGCCCGCCGATGTTGTAGTCTGTCTTGCCGGGATTGGAGGTGTGATAGCCGGCTTTTCGGAGCAGGTCCGGGTAGTAGGGAATCCGGTCGTGAGGGAAGTCGTAGCGGCTCCGCATGGGCTGTGAGCCGTTGGAGATGGCATACATCCCGGTAATCCAGCAGGAGCGGGTCGGGGCGCACACCGCGGCGTTGTCGAAGCAATACTCATAGCGAAAGCCCTCGGCGGCGAGCTTGTCGATGTTGGGAGTCTGAGCGTTGGTGCCGCCATAGCTGCTGACCCAGGAGATGCCGTTGTCCTCGCTGGTGATCCAAAGAATGTTAGGGCGTTCTTCGGCGAGAAGCGGGTGAGCCTGGACAAACAGGAGAGTCAGGACAGTGGTGAGACAAAAGATGAGGCGAATCATTGGGGTGAGGAAAGGTAATGGGATCAAGTTGGAGCGAATAAGCGCTATTCGAGCCGCTTAAAAGGCGGAATCACGGATTGCTGCGGGTGTGACTGAAGAGCCACTTGAAGAAGTCGGGGTCAGAATAGGGGCGACGGGCGGCGTCGTGCCCGAGGTCGTCGTAGACGATCAGTTCTGCCTGGGTACCGCCCGCTTTCTTGATGGCGGCAAGGATCATTTCTCCCCGGTCCATCGGAACGACCTTGTCTTTCGCACCGTAGTAAGCACGCAAGGGGATGGTGGCGAGGTTCTTCCCCCAGAGGTTGAGCTGTGGAGTGATGTCTTTCGGGCCACCGGGGCCGATGCCGCCGACCATCGGTGCGACAGCGGCGAAGTGCTGTGGGCTGACCCCGGCCCAGGCGTAGGTCCCGTAGCCGCCCATGCTGACGCCGGTGAGGTAGACCCGGTCAGGGTCGATGGGTAGATTGGCAAGCAGATGTTCGAGAAGGAGGTCGAGGTCAGACGGCACCCAGCCACCCTTGGCTCCGAGCTTAATGGGGTTCTCAGCCGCCTGGGGGGCCACGACGATGGCATCGATCCCCGCCTCTTTCATCGTCCGGAGCGGGCCCATGGCCGCCCCCTTGATCTTTTCGATGTCACGACCGGTGCCACCACCACCGTGCAGCACGATGAGCAGTGGCCGCTGGTCAGTGCCGGGTTTGTCGGCTCCGTAAAGCCAGTAATCCGGGTTAAGTGAAATCGTTTTCCCGGCCGTGGACTCGGGTAGAGTGTGAACCTCTCCGGTCGGCGGTTTGTCTCGAGCCGAAGCGACTGCGAGAAGAGAGAGGACAAGAAGGGTGCAAACGGCTTTCATGGTGGACTGCCTGATCGGAGCAAAAGAACCGAGTCGGGTCAACGGCGCATTGCGTGTATCAATAGAGGAGGAGGTGACGTTATTGATAATCTGCCGAAGTTTTTTGCGCCAGTTGCCGAATCGGAACCGGGCACGCTAGAGTCACGATATGAGACGTTTTCTCCGCGCGGCTATTCCGCTGTTCTGCTTGGGATCTCCGCTCCTGGCTGGTGCGGCGGAGGCCAAGCCTAACATTATCTACCTGATGCTTGATGAATGGGGCTACTTCGAGTCAGGGCACATGGGCAATCCGGATTTGATCACCCCGAACATCGATCAGTTTGCCGCCGAGGGCATGCGGTTTACCAATGCGTATGCCGGAGCCCCGGTCTGTGGTCCGACCCGCTGCTCGCTGCTGACGGGGATGCATTCGGGGCACATGTCGATGCGGGCGAATAATGGCTTTGCCCCGATCCGGGCCGAGGAACCCACTCTCGCCAGCATGTTGAAACCGCTCGGCTATGCGACGGGAGGCTTTGGAAAATGGGGAATCGGTGGACGTGGAACCTCAGGGGTTCCCGAGAAACACGGCTTTGATGTCTTCTTTGGCTACTATGACCAGGTGCATGCCCATACCTTTTATCCCCGCTACCTGATCCGAAACAGTGAGGAAGTGCTGCTGCCCGGTAATGATGGTTTAAGTTTCTACGAAGGGGAAACTCATGCCCAGGATGTGATTTTCGAAGAGTCGATCCAGTTCATCAAAGATCACCAGGATGAGCCCTTCTTCTGCTATCTCCCCTGGACACCACCCCACGGACTCTGGGGGATCAACGAAGATGACCCTTCGTGGCAGCTGTTTAAGGATAAGCCGTGGACGGCCGGACAGAAAACGGAACGCGATTCCCGGGTATATGCGGCCTTCATGCACATGGTCGATGGCCAGCTCGGCGCTATCATCGATTTGCTCAAAGAGTTGGAGATCGATGACAACACCGTCATCTTTCTTTGCGGCGACAACGGCGGGCAGGCCTACTTCGCGACCGAGGATCGCCCGCATGGTTTCTTCGGTCCCAATTTCAACCGAGAGACCGGCGAGCGCTTTCGTGCCGGTAAGGGATCTCTCTACGAAGGCGGTTTGAAAGTTCCTTACTACGTGCGATGGCCCGCCAAGGTGAAGCCGGGCGCCGTGAGTAAACACTTGTTCTACTACCCTGACGTGATGCCGACGCTTGCTGCAATCAGCGGTGCGGATTGCCCGCCGACTGACGGGTTGTCTATACTGCCGACGTTAACCGGGCAAGGGGAACAGGAGCAGCATGACTACCTCTACTGGGAATATGTCGGTCAGACGGCAGTCCGGGAGGGAAATTGGAAAGCCTATCGAGGAAAGAAGGGCGATTGGGAGTTGTATGATCTTTCCTCAGAAGTTGAGGAACTGGACAACGTTGCCAGTGAACACCCTGATGTGTTGAAGCGACTGATCGCCCTGGCAGAAGAGGCCCACGAACCGATCCAGCCGGGTGAGATCTACGATCGTGAACTAACGGACAAAGACCACTGGCAGGCTCCGCATGAGCGCAATCTCGAGAAGTTGAGAGCCTCCTTGATGAGGTAGACCGGGGAAGGTGATTTCCGGGTTCAACAAAGCCGGAGCGCGGGATACCAGTGATGGTCGACCATGGCGTCCATGGTGGTCACTGTGCCGGTTGCTCGGAGAGCAGAATGTTAGGCGATATCCGCCGCACTTGGCGGCACGCAGTCGCCTCTAGCTGGCCAAGGCTTCGAGTGGCGGAGCGAACTGAGTCAGCTCGATTCCTTCCACGGCAGCCTTGTACTCTTCCATATTGGGGATTCGCCCAAGGATGGCGGAAAGCACGACGACGGGTGTCGAGGCGAGCAGGGACTCGCCCTTCTTGCGCTCGGAGTCTTCAACCACACGTCCCTGGAAGAGACGGGTTGAGGTGGCCATGACGGTATCACCTTTGGCGGCCTTCTCCTGGTTACCCATGCAGAGGTTACAACCGGGGCGTTCGAGATACATCATGTTCTCGTATTCGGTCCGGGCCTCGTTCTTTGGCGCATCGTCATCAAAGACAAAACCGGAATACTTCTCGAGTATTTCCCAGTCACCTTCCTCCTTCAGTTCATCAATGATGTTGTAGGTAGGAGCGGCGACGACAAGAGGCGCCTGGAATTCCACCTGGCCCTGCTGTGCTTCGAGGTTGCGTAGCATTTGAGAAAGGATCTTGAGATCGCCTTTGTGTACCATGCAGGAACCAACAAAGCCGAGATCAACTTTCTTTTCGCCGCCGTAATAGGAAACAGCGCGAATGGTGTCGTGCGTGTAGCGTTTCGAAACCTCATCGTTGTTAACGTCCGGGTCCGCAATCATCGGCTCCACGATTTGATCAAGATCGACGACAAACTCGGCAAAATACTCGGCGTTCGCATCCGGAGTCAGGGCGGGTTTTTCACCGGACTGGATCTCGGTGATACGAGCGGACGCCTTATCGACGAGTCCCTGGAGGACCTGCTTTTCGTTGTCCATCCCCTTGTCGATCATGATCTGGATCCGGTTCTTCGCGATTTCGAGCGACTCGATCAGGGTGGCGTCCTGGGAGATGCAGATAGAAGCCTTGGCTTTCATTTCCGCGGTCCAGTCAGTGAAGGTGAATGCCTGGTCTGCCGGCAGCGTGCCGATGTGAACTTCGATGACGCGACCCTGGAAAACGTTTTCGCCGAACTGCTTCAGCATCTGTGCCTGGGTCGCATGAACCACGTCACGGAAATCCATGTGATTCTTGAGGTCACCCTTGAAGGTCACCTTCACGGACTCGGGGATCGGCATGGTTGCTTCGCCGGTGGCGAGAGCGAGGGCCACCGTTCCGGAGTCAGCTCCGAAAGCAACACCCTTGGACATGCGGGTGTGGGAGTCACCGCCAATGATGATCGCCCATTCGTCCACGGTGAGGTCATTGAGAACCTTGTGGATCACGTCGGTCATGGCGTGATATTCGCCCTTCGGGTCACGGGCGGTGATGAGTCCGAAGCCGTGCATGAACTTCATCAACTTGGGAATGTTTGCCTGGGCCTTCTTGTCCCAGACCGAGGCGGTGTGGCAACCGGACTGGTAAGCGCCGTCGACGGTCGGAGAAATGATTGTCGCGGCCATGGACTCGAGCTCCTGCGATGTCATAAGACCAGTGGTGTCCTGGGAGCCCACGATGTTTACCTTCACGCGAACATCCGAGCCGGCGTGAAGAATGGCGCCTTCAGTCGCACCAACGACGTTCCGGTTGAAGATCTTTTCAACAGCAGTGAGACCCTGTCCGTCGTGAGAGATCTCTTTCGACGGTGCGAAGACGGCATCGGGCTCGATGCCGAGAGTTGCGGCGGCAAAGCTCTGGAGCTTCTTGCCGAAAACGACCGCGTAAGAACCGCCGGCTTTGATGAACTCGACCTTCTGAGGGGTCAGGGCCGAGGAGATGTCGGCCAACTCGGTGTCACCGTTGTAGAGCTTCTTTTCCCTGGTGTTGATGGTGAGAACCGTCCCGGTATCAACGGAATAGGTCTGTTCCAGAACCGGATCACCATTGTCATCAAGAACCGGATTGCCGTCGGCATCCAGCTTCTTGACCCAGTTCTTGAGATCGATACCAATACCGCCGGTCACGCTGACGGTGGTGAGAAAGATAGGGGAAATGCCGTTCGTTCCAGCCACGATAGGCGCGATGTTCACGAAAGGCACGTAGGGGCTGGCCTGCTTGCCGGTCCAGAGAGCGACATTGTTCACGCCGGACATACGAGAGGATCCCACGCCCATGGTGCCTTTCTCTGCGATCAGCATGACGCTTTTGTTGGGGTGGATATTCTGCAGCGCCTTGATTTCACTCTGGGCTTGCTCCGAGATCATGCACTTGCCGTGAAGCTCGCGATCAGAACGTGAGTGAGCCTGGTTACCGGGGGAGAGAAGGTCAGTGGAGATGTCGCCTTCAGCCGCGATGTAGGTGACGACCTGGATTTCTTCGTCAACTTCCGGAAGCTTCGTGAAGAACTCGGCTTTGGCGTAGCTTTCGAGAATCTCAGTCGCAAATCCGTTTCCGCCGCGGTGCGCGGTAGCGAGGCGGTCAGTGTCAGCTTCGTAGAGAAATACCTGGGTCTTAAGCACGTCGGCAGCGCTGCGTGCGATTTCTTTATCGTCACCAAGGGCGATGTCGAGGAGCACCTCGACGGAGGGGCCGCCCTTCATGTGAGAGAGCAGTTCAAAGGCGAAAGCGGGTGTGATCTCCTCAACCACCGACTGACCAAGGATGATTTCTTTGAGGAACTGAGCCTTTACCCCGGCAGCACTCGTGGTGCCGGGGAGGGTGTTGTAGATGAAAAACTTGAGGGATTCCTCGCGATGCTCGTTCTCCAGATCCTTGATTTGAGCAATGATTTCCGAGAGCAGGGCACCATCATCAATGGGCTTGGGATTCAATCCCTGGGCTTTTCGCTCTTCGATCTCGTTGAGGTATTCCGAATACAGGTTCATAAGGCGCCGCAATAGTCAGCCGAAGCTTTATAATTTCAAGAAGATTGGCTCTCGTTCCATTTTCCAGAACGGGCAATCGGGGAGGCATCTTGATTTACTCCTGAAGCGCCGAATTTCAAGGATTTGCCGTCGAAAAACCTCCCGGAAACGGGCCGTTTTTGCCGAGAATCCGCTGTTTAGGCATGACGGGGCGAAAATCAGGGTGAATCAGGGGACGAATGGAGGCCTGGATCCCAAGGACCTGACACCCGAACAGTAAGCGGACGCTGGGGGAGGTGAACGCGACCTTAATGGTGGATTCGAGGCCGAAGGCTACGGCGACTGCGAAAAGAGCCCCGACCGCGTCGCATCGGAGCTGGCCCGTCTCTTTTTTCGAACCGCGGGAAGCGCTAATATGAAGATGTTCGAATCGCGGAACCCGGGCTTGGAATGAAAGAGCGTTAAGGAATATACAACGGCCTCCTCGATCGTCATTTAAAGTAGCGCTGAGGCCTTCTATTCGAGTCGGATCTTCACTGGATTAGCGTTGTTTTGTCAACAATAATGAGAATGAGTCTCAAATTCATCTTGTGCAATTCGCCGGTCTTGGTTAGAAATATCCAACTGATATGAATCAAGACATCACTAACCCGCTAATCGAGAGGCTTTTGGGCACATGTGCGAAGGCGCTTCTTTCGGTCATTTTCCTAATTCCGGCCGCAGCCTTTACCCAAGGACAGTTGGATGACACTGTTGTGATCGGAGAGAGGTCGGCTCCCGCACCTCGTCCAGCTCCGGCCCCAGCACCAGTTCCGGTTCCAGAGCCTGTTATGATTGAACAGTCTGAGGTCGAGATTAGCCCGCTGATTATTTTTGATGAAGTGACCGCCCTGAAAACTCAGACACCCCTTCTTGATGTGCCTCAGAGTGTGACAGTGTTTTCCGAAGCGCGGATGGACGATCAAGGCATCTCTCGCCTCGGTCAGATTGTCGATTACGCACCCGGCGTTGCAAACTCTCAGGGTGAAGGTCATCGCGATGCGATTATTTTCCGTGGACAGCGTTCAACTGCCGACTTTTTCCTCGATGGATTTCGCGATGACGTTCAATATTATCGTTCCCTCTACAATGTCGAGCGGGTCGAGATCCTTCGCGGTCCAAGCGCTTTGACTTTCGGGCGCGGAGGCACAGGTGGCATTTTGAATCGAGTATCAAAGAAACCTGTGGTCGGCTACGACTTCAACGGCTTTGATGTTTCACTCGATACGTTTGGCGGCTCGCTCTTTCAGATCGATTCAAACATCTCCTTCGGATCAGATAGCTACATCACCGGAGGTAAGGGAGGTAAGCAGATTATTTCAGAGTCCACGGGAGCGTTTCGCTTCAACGGTTTCTGGGAACACCTCGAAGGCCACCGCGACTTTTATGAGGGTGAGCGTTATGGAGTTAACCCGACGATGGCTTTCATTCTGGGGCCAGACACTCGTCTTGACGTGTCTTATGAATACAACGACTTTTACGAGTTTATCGACCGCGGCATCCCTACCGGTGACAATGGTCTTCCTGTTGCAGCACTTGCTGGGACCGTTTTTGGTGACCCTGACCAGAATTACTCAACGTTTGAAGCCCACTCCATTCGTGCGACGCTAAGCCACGATCTCTCTGACCAGTGGAGTGCCCGGGTGTCGACCTTCTACGGAGACTACGATAAGCTCTACCAGAACTTCTATGCTTCCGGGTATGACGAAGCTACTGACGTCGTTACTATTGATGGGTACATTGACACGACCGTTCGTCAGAACTTCGCTATCTCCGGAGATTTGGTGGGCGAGTTTGAGACAGGAAATCTTGGTCACACTGTTCTTATCGGAGCGGAGTATGTAAACCAATCTTCTGACCAGGATCGTTTCAATACTTTTTGGGACACGACAGGCACTGACAAAGAGACATTCGTTGCCAGTAACTTCGCTCTGGTTGGAGGATCCGGCGTCAACGCCTCGGGCAACATCACCTCTAACGATTTCACCGCCGATATTGCTGATGACACTCGGGTCACCGTCGATACCTATTCATTCTTCGCTCAAGACCAAATAGCGGTTGGTGATCAGCTTGACGTGGTTCTTGGTGCTCGTTTTGACAGTTTCGATATCCACGTGAACAACGTTGTTGCCAATGAAGTAAGAACCCGTCGTGATGAAGCGGTTTCTCCTCGCCTTGGATTGATTGGCAAGCCTTCTGAAAATCTCTCCGTCTACGGTAGTTACAGCGAGACCTTCATGCCCCGGAGCGGTGAGCAGTTTGCAAACATCAACGGAGATAATAATGACCTTGACCCGAACACATTCTCGAACCTTGAGGCAGGAGTGAATTACGACCTTGCGGACGATCTCAGCTTGAGAGCTGCATTGTTCAAAATGGAGGGGAGCTCTCCTCAGGTCGCTGACAATGATCCTGCCACGCTTGACGTGATCGATACCGAAACAACTGGTTTCGAAGCTGAATTGACTGGTTTCCTCACGGATCGTTGGTTCATTTCAGCCGGCTACACCTACCTCGATAGTGAGCAGGTGAACCGGGCCGGTGCTACCGGATTGCGCCCGCGCGAACTTCCAGAGCACATGTTTTCAATCTGGAATCAGTATGCAGTCAACGATCGACTTGGTGTAGGCCTTGGTTTGGTTTACCAAGATCAGAGTTTTGCTGATAATGGTAACAGTGCGATCCTGCCGAGCTACACCCGGGTCGATGCTGCAGTGTTCTACAAACTCTCCGACAGCTATCGTCTTCAGCTAAATGTAGAAAACCTGTTCGACACCGATTACTACCCTCACTCGCACAGCAACCATCAAATCTCCGTTGGAGCTCCGGTCAACGCTACGCTTTCGATCCGGGGTGAGTTTTAATCAATCCTTTTCAACTAAGATTCTTCAGTCCTTTGGGCTGATGCGAGGCGCCTGCTGTTTTTCAGTAGGCCCTTTTTTGTTTAGTAATCGTCGAAAGGTTAGAAAGCAGAAGAAGAGAAATTACTCCTATCCGTTAAAATCCCGGCGCACCTTGAGGGCTTTCAACTGCGCATTATCCCTTGCTTGCTTCGAAAGCGGATGCAGGCGTCCATCCGTCTCGTTTCCCGCTGGAATGTAAGAGCATTCGAATTCACATTCGATCATGCGAGTTCAGGGCATTCTACTTCTTCTGACTACAGTGTCGCTATTGTCTGTGGCTGACGACAACACGCGATATCCGGATCTTCCTGTAGGTATCACTAGCTTCGGCGCGACCTTTCATGAGGGAGCGATCTACGTCTACGGTGGACAACTGGGAAGAGCCCACAGCTATAGCTGGGATGATGTGAACAAGCCACTCTATCGCCTCAAACTTGAAGACGGGGCTGACTGGGAGGAGCTGGCGTCAGATGAGCCTGCCCTCGGACCAACGCTCTGGACTCATGAATCCGGCGTGATTCGCGTCGGTGGAATGCAGCCAAAGAACGCGAGGAATGATGAGCAGGATCTCGTCTCCGTTCCCTATGTACGCCGCTTCGATCCGGAATCCGGCAAATGGTCATCGCTTGTTGACCTTCCCGTGCCGCGCTCCAGCCATGATTCGCTCATTGTAGGCGATAAAATCTACGTGGTCGGTGGGTGGCAAATGAAGGGAAAGGACAAGTCCAGCACCTGGCTGAAAACCGTCGAAGTGCTCGATCTGGCGGCAGAGAAGCCCGAGTGGCGCAGCATTGAGCAGCCCTTTATTCGTCGCGCCCTTTCCATCGCGGTGGTGGGTGATGAGCTGTTCTGCATGGGCGGGCTCGACAACGGAGGCGATACCAGTCTCGAAGTTGACATTCTCAATCTCGAGACAGAAGAGTGGCGCAAAGGGCCTGATCTCCCTGAAGGTCCCATGGACGGATTTGGACTCGCGGGACTCGTCGACAGCGATGATGGCAAACTCTACATCACCGGCTTCAGTGGCACCGTCTACACCTACAATGGAAAGGAGGCTTGGGACGAAGTGGCTCAATTCGAACATGGGCGCTTCTTTTCGCGATTTGTCGATCCACCAAACGCCCCGCTGATCGTGCTCGGTGGAACCGGAAAAGAGGGGCGCTCCCAAGTGGTTGAGCAATTGCCGGTCAAGTAACCCGGTGTGCGGGGAGAGCGCTACTCTGCCGGGTTCAAGACGCGGGCGAAGAATCCTTCCATCGCCGGGTTGGTATCGGCTTTGTGTTCCTTGCAGACTCCATGGCTTGGTTCCTCGATCCGAAGGTAGGTGATATCCTCTGCCTCGGCTTCTTTGAGGGCTTTTTCAAAGGTATCCAGTAACCTCAGATTTCTTCAACGAGTTCTGCATATGACTCGAAGTCGACCGGTTTCACGACATCACGGTTCACTCTGCGCTGGTAAGCCTGACGTGCGTGATCTTCGAAGCAGGAGTCAATCAGGATCGGGCGAACCTTCTCCCCGAAAAACTGAACCCCTTCCGGAGTTGGCTCTGCCTCTGCAAAGGCAATGGATGAAGCGAAATGAAGCGGGTAGATCACCTTCGGCATCTTGAGGAACCCGGGTGAGTTCCTTAGACGGCAGCCACAATGGATGAGTAGAAGATTACGATATCGCAATAAATCGCTCAGCGTAGGGATTTCCTGATCTGGATCCGCTTGTCAGGCCATTCGAGCGTCTCGGCGATTTCTGTTAGGAAGCTCCACTTTTCGGGTTGATCGTGATAGATGCGAAGCTGGCTTTCTTCGCCGACTATCGCAGCGACTTGTGGCACGTCAGTGAATCGAAGCACGTTCAAATAGGTCGGCCCCTCGCGGTTGGTAGTGGGAAGTCCGTGCAGGTCCAGTCGATGGATATCCGGTTCATAAAGGGCCGCGTAGAGAGCGTTGCCGGCCATGATTCCGCTGGATTGGAGCCAGAGCTGAGTTTGATCAACGCCTTCGATTTCACGGAGCGCCTGGATACTGCGTCGGATGTCCCAGACGCGCATGCCATCCAAAGTCTGTCCCAACAAGTTAAAGCGTCGTCGGATATGGATGACTTCCCGCGGATCGTCCGTCCAGGCCGTAGGACCGATGCCGCGGGGAGGGAGGTAGACCATGCCCCATTTCATGGATTGGTGCATCTTCTGCTCCGAGGTGAACGCATCCTGATCGAGATCTGGAAGTGTCATCCCCGGAAAGGCATTGGGAAAGGCGGCACCGGGCGAGGTAAGAAAGTCCTCCCAGGTCTTTTCATCGAGGGCATTAATGACCAAGAGTTCGAGGTCAGCCAACTTTGTCTTTTCCGGTTTGGCGAGGTAAAGGGGAAGCCGGATGCTGGACTGGCTGTCGAAACTGAAACGCACGAATTCGATGCCTTCCTGTGCGTGCCGGTATTCCTCAGAAAGGTTGAGGTCTTCCCCAGTGCGCGGCCATCCCCGAAAAGACTTAGCCTTGAGACGATTTTGAATCAGGGGGCGTTCAGCGTCCCAGTGCGCCTTTGTCTCAGGTGGGCGCAGCGTTCTCGGCACCCGCTTGGTGAAGTCGTCATCAATGATGGTGTTGCGTTCGTTCCCGGGGATCTCCCTGAGAACCTTCAGTTCCTCCGGTTTGAAGATCTTTGGGGCTGTGGTGTCGGCCATTTCATCTTCCATTCCGTTATCCTTGAGGTGCCTTTCGAACCAGTGAAAAGCGGGAACCCGAAGTGGCTGGGTGTCTTTGTGAGGACCTTCGTAAAGAGCGAGGCCAAATTTGTTCCCGGCATCGAGCGCTTCATAAACCTTGCGGGTTTTCTCGTAAACGTCCACGACACCATCGAGAGGAAAGATCCGGTCCTTGTCCGTGTTCAAGATGAGTTGCGGTCGGGGAGCAATCAGGGATGCGACAAGGGGGAAATCCCAGCGGTAGGTATTGACCATGAACATGCAGTCGCAATGACCTTCAATGCAGCCGTCGACGACATGGTTTCGCAATGAGGTGATGCCGGCCACGGGAGCGCAAACCTTGATCCGTTCATCCAGCGCCGAGATCCAAAAGGTGTAGGCTCCACCTCCCGAACGTCCCGTCGCTCCAATCTTCGTGCTGTCGACCTCTTCTCGTGTTTCAAGGTAGTCGAGCGCACGGATACAGTTCCAGGCTTCAACACCCGCGGAGGTGTAGCCGCGTGAGTTCCACCACCAGCGATTGAACCGGCAGGTGCCGTGATGGACCCCTTCAATCTCTCCCAGCTGAAGTGTGTCGATGGTGAGGCAGGTGTAACCATTCTTTGCAAACCAGGTGCCATGATGTTGGTAGTGGGTTTTGTTCCCGTAACTGACGCCATCGATATACACCTTACCGTGACCGCAGACATAGAGAATGGTCGGGAGAGGACCATCCTGTTCTTTAGGCCGGTAAAAGTTGGCAGTGACGTAAAGTCCAGGACGTGACTGAAAGACGATTTTCTCGACGATGATGCCTTCGCGCTCAAGTGAGCCCGTGACCGTGGCCTTGAGATCAGAGCGGGCGGGAAGCGGCTGAAGGCCGAGCATTTCGAAGAGCTGGCGACGTAGATCCGCTTTTTGGCGAGGCCAGTCATCGATGTTCTCGAGGAGTTTGGCAGTGCGCTGGCTCAGCTTACGTGTTTCCTCCTCGAAGTATTCTTCGAGCATCTGGTCGCCGGGAAGCGGTTCGGTGGGAATGTCGCGAAACTCTGCGCTATAGGCTGCGAGAACCAGTCCAAGCGTTAAGGCCGACATACAGCGCTTCATTCCTGCAGCATAGTGAGCTGGAGCGACGGCTCTCAAGTTAAATTCAACCGTGAACAGGGAAGCGGGAATTTCCTCCGGCGCCTTCTTCGGGATCGCCCGGCGGAGACCTTTGGGAGGCGTAGAAACTACCAGGCAGCCGGTCCGATGTTCCACTCCTCAATCAAATCAGTGGGAATATCGTCGATGAAGCGAGAAGGGCGCTGAAGCGTATCACCATCAAAGGCGCCATGCCAGATGAGCGGGTAAGTGAGGTAGAGTTCATCCTTGGCGCGAGTGACTGCGACGTAGAAGAGACGGCGTTCCTCTTCGAGACCGCTGTTATCTTCGTCATCTTGATCGATTACCCGGTTGTTGGGAAAGCGTCCATCTGCCAGCCAGACCACGAAAACAGCTCGCCACTCAAGGCCTTTCGCCTGATGCACAGAACTCAGACAAACGGCCTCTTTATCCGGTTCCGCCTGAGTTGCACTGACGGCGTCCTGACCAGCCAGCAGGCTTAGTTGGCTAAGGAATTCCTCGATGTCGTCGAATTTCTCGGCGTATTTCTCGAGCTGGAGGAGGTCCTGCCGACGGTGGTCAAAGTTGGTGAATTTGCTCCGCATGTAGTCCTCATAAACACCGCCAAGAATGGAAGGCATCATCGCTGCGGGAGGCTTCGGTTGTCCGTCGTGGCTCACGAGTTCGTCGAGCGTGTAGGCCAGTTGCTCCCAGGTCGTTTTCGCCTTCGAGGGAACCTTGAAGCCAAGCATGGTGTCAGAGAAGGAATGCACCACCTTGGCATGAGCTTCGTCTGTCTTGAGCCATTCGTTCCAGAGGTTGTCAGCGCTCTTAGCCCCGATTCCCGGAAGCATTTTCACAAAGCGTTTGAAGGCGACTTCGTCTCTTCGGTTGCAGACAAATTTCATGAACGCTGCTGCGTCCTTGATGTGCGCCTGTTCGAAGAACCGAAGGCCACTGGTGATCACAAAAGGAATCCCGCGATTGGTCAGCTCTAATTGGATCTCCATAGCGTGAAAATGAGCCCGATAGAGAACCGCGATTTCATTGAGTTCGATCCCTTCATCCCTGAGTTCGAGGATTCGCTGAGCTACGAAGGCTGCTTGGGTGTTGGGATCCTGAAGCGGTGCGAGAGCCGGGAGCATCTGTCGATCCGGGCGCCAGGCGGCGAGGTCCTTCTTAAACTGCTGCGTGTTTGGGGCGATGGCGGCATTTGCCAGTGTCAGGATCTCTGGAACGGAGCGGTAGTTGGTTTCAATGAGATACTTGGTTGCTCCTTCGTAATCCTCAGGAAAATCGAGGATATTGCGGAAGTCAGCGCCACGCCATGAGTAGATTGATTGGGCGTCATCACCAACCACCATTACGTTTTTTTGGGGTTCCGCAAAGATCCTGATCAGGTCGGCCTGAAGGGAGTTGGTATCCTGATATTCGTCGACGAGAACCCATTCAAATTGGCGCTGGTAAGAATCTCGAATCACGGGATGCTCTTCAAAAAGTTGCAGAGTCTTCTCAAGGAGATCGTCAAAGTCCATCGAGTTTGTGGACTTCTTTTTCTTCTCGTAGCCTTTTTCAAGTGAGGTGATTTGCTCGACGAGATGATGAAAGTAAGGATACCTCGAATGGAGGATATCGTCGATTTCACAGCTGGTGTTCTTGGTAAGGCTGAAGATATCTGCGAGGACCTCTGGTTTCGGAAAGCGCATTGACTTCGTGTCGATGTCACTCTCGGCAATCACCGCATTGAGAATCTCTTTTTGATCCTCGCGATCCATGATCGAGAAGTTCCTCTCCCAACCTATTTCGGGGGCGTGACGGCGCAGAATCCGGTTCCCTACCGAGTGGAACGTTCCGCCCCAAAGATCACGGGTATCGTAGGGCACTAGTTCCTCGACTCGGTCGAGCATTTCCCGGGCGGCTTTGTTGGTAAATGTCAGCAGCAGAATACTCCCTGGAGCGATGCCATTATCGAGCAGGTAAGCAACGCGGTAGGTGAGGGTACGGGTCTTTCCGCTACCCGCACCGGCGATTACAAGGGAGGGGCCGGGGGGCGCCGTAACAGCGGCGAACTGGTTTTCATTCAGTTCGCTGGCATAGTCAATTTCGGACTTTGCGTTCTTCGGAACGCGTTTGATCGTGTAATCATGTGCCATCTTCGGGGGAATCTAGCCCCCGAACCTGACTTTTGCGCAAATAAAATGCAGAGGTTCCGTCTGATCTACATTTTCTTTGCTGCTGCTTCCGCCAACTGGCTGCGCTCTCCGCGTTCCAGCGTAACGTGCGAGCTGCAGGGCTCGTTGCGAAGGCGGTCGCGAGTATACACGAGGCCATTACTGAGTCGATCCACATAAGGGTTGTCTATCTGAGCAGGGTCTCCAATAAGAACCAGTTTCGATCCCCGCGCCATGCGGGTCACGATGGTCTTTGCCTCAAGCGGCGTGAGCTGTTGAGCTTCGTCGAGAATAAAGTAGCGGTTCGGGATTGAGCGTCCTCGGATGTAGCAGAGCGCTTCGATCTCCACGAGGCCGGATTCAAGCATGCCGTCATAGACCTTTTTTCCAGCCCCGTTCATGGGTGCATCAGTGTTTCCCTTGCGCCCTTTCTGCTGCTGGCGGCGTTTACCGGTGGTGTTATCCGGGGTCAGTAGGAACTCGAGAGCATCAAAGACAGGCTTAAGCCACGGGTCTAGTTTCTCTTCCAGTGAGCCGGGGAGAAATCCCAGTGTGTCTCCGAGGGGAATCACGGGGCGACTTACAGTGACGCCATTGAAATCTCCTGCAAAGGTTGCATGAAGCGCCGAGGCAACCGCTAGCAGCGTCTTGCCGGTTCCAGCCTGCCCGTAACAGGTTACCAGGGTGGCTTCCGGGTTGAGCAGCGCATCGATGAAGCATTGCTGGCCGAGATTGAGCGGGCGGATTGGAGTGCCTCGCTGGATCTTAATCTGATCGGGGACGTGCAGCTTATGGAAAGCGCCGTCGGAGCCCATGCGCGCCGGCATGGTGCGTTTTTCACCGGCTTTGAGAAGCACATATTCGTTCGGGCTGATCTTTTTCACGTAGGTAGGCAGGTCGATGCCACCGGTGCTGGCGAATCTTTGAAGCTCGTTGGGCTTGAGGTCTATGATTCGTGGCCCGGTCTGGCGAACCTGATCACTGTCAACTTTATCGTTTTGATAGTCCTCGCAGGGAATGCCAACTGCGTGAGCTTTGAGCTGCAGATTTAAATCCTTAGTAATCAGAATTGTCGGTGCTGAGTTTTGCTCGGCGACCATGCTAGCACAAATGAGAATGCGGTTGTCATTAGTTTCCTGCCCACGAAAGGTCGCCATCAGTTCTTCCACCGCGGCGCTCTTGCCATTGTTTGGCACCAGCCTGACGGAGCCTCCGCTGGGTGTAGGAATGCCGATGGTCGCTTCGTTGGGGTGGGATGAAAAGATGTCGGCTAGACGGCGGTGGACATTTCGGGTATTAGCTCCCCGTTCAGACTGTTCTCCCTTGAACCGGTCCAGTTCACATAGCACTTCGATGGGAATACAGATGTGATTATCCCCAAACCTGTCGAGACAGTCAGGGTCGTGAAGCAGAACATTGGTATCGAGGACAAAGTTTTTCCCAATCGGAGAGGGGGCTTTGAGTCCATCACCGTATGGCTTTTTCTTCTTTGAGGAGCGTTGCTGGCGCCGTCGCGTTGCTCCGTTTCCATTGAACATCTCGACCTGGACGGTCCCTTTGGAAGATGCCCCGCCCGCACCTGTATCGGATTGCAGATCACTCATAGCAGCGGTTCGCGACACCCTGATGTGAAACGCGAACATGTATGAACCAAATTGTGAACAGTTTATTTAATATTGTCAAAATATTCGATGAACTAAAATTCGATAAAAACGTCACAATTTCTTCCACACGCAGTCCCTGAGCGCAGGTTTCGGACCAATTTATCGACTTCAGATTCAATTTGTGGAAGTGCGATTTCAGGAGCGGTTTCGTCGACATCACAAATGTCCCAGTAACGAATCCGGTTGGTCCATTTTGGGAACTGGTTGTCGATCATGGGAGCATGTTCCTTCTCGCTCACGGCAATGACAAGAGACGATTCGGCAAGGTCTTCCGCGGTGACTATGGCGGGTTTGGTTGAGGTGAGTGAGCGGGCGATACCGGATTGATCGAGACGATCCGCGGCCCAGTGAGACAAGTCTTCGGAAGCAAGGTGCGGTCGAAAGCCTTTCGACTCCGCCCGCCAGTGCAAACCGGATCCGCATGCCTGGTAGTTAAACCACGCCTCCGCATACCGGCTGCGGTAGAAATTGCCGGTGCAGAGAAAGAGAACAGTTTGGAAAACTTTCACCCAACCACCGTGCATCGAATAGGATGGGAAGATCGACCTTCGGATTGTGAAAGTTTTGCCGCGAAGGAAAATCCGCTACGAGGGTAATCAGTTTACTGCAGGGTTATCTGGACCACTTAACCGCACGAAAGTCCATGGCGGGAGTAAGCTGCACACTGGCCGAGATTACTGATCATCCGGACAAATGGCATCCTTTGTTTTAAGGATTCTACTCATGACTGAGCGCATCAAGCTTGTTCGGCATCATTGATAGCCCGGTGGAGCACGTTAAGAAGCAAGGCTAGGTCGACTGGCTTGGGCAACATGATGGAAGAGCCGCTCTGAGCTACTGCCCCTTCTGAGAGTTCGGCGGAGTCAACCAGGGCGGTCAACATAATGATGGGAACACTGCTGAGAAAAGGGTCGCCTTGGAGTTGAGTCTGCACGTCACCTCCATCCATTCCAGGCATCACGACGTCCAATAGAATTGCGTCGGGCTGGAAGCGTCGCGCGGTGCCGAGGGCCAGAGTTGAATCGTTCTCAATTTGGACTTCAAATTCGCCGGTCTTCTCGAGATTTATCTTGAGAAGCTCCGTGAATCCCGCTTCATCGTCGACTAGCAGAACCTTTTTTGACATACGTTGGGAGGGCTTGAGTTTTACTCTCCTGTAGGTTGCCAGTTAGGAATTGTAAGTGTCAACGCCTTTTGCCTTTTTGATCCATGTTCTCAAGTGGTTGAGTCGAGCTTGGTAGGTAGGGTGATTTTTGCGACCGCGCCCGTGGTATCCTCGCGGTTTTTGAGTGTGAGTTCACCGGCGTGAAGCGCAACAATCTTTCGGGAAACCGACAAACCAAGCCCGGTGCCCTGACCGGTTGCTTTGGTCGTGAAAAAAGGGTCAAAGACACGACCGGAGTCTTTGCTATCGATCCCGTGTCCGTTGTCCTTAATTTCAAGGTGAACGACCCGGTCTCCGGATCGGAAAACCTCTTTCTTACGTGCACCCTGGTTCTTAACGACATTCTCGAGATCCTCATAGGAGGCAACGATTTCCAGTCTAGGGCTATCGACGTCGGCCATGGCGTGAGTTGCATTGATAATGAGGTTGATGAGGACCTGCTCAAATTTGGAAAGATCGAGGTAAACATCGGGTAAGTCATCGGGCACGTGGAGACCAACCGACGTATTGGATCGGGTTAATTCGTGTCTGATGAGCAGCAGAACATCGTCGAGAAGGTTCTTTAGTCTGGTCTGTTTCCGCATGAGAGCGCGTTGCGATGAGAAATCAACCAACCCACGAACGATGCGATCGGCACGTTCTATTGCATCGCGCATCTGGTTGAGAATCTTGTCAACATTCTGGTCATCTGGATCAACGCCCTGGGAAAGGTAGTCCACCCCGAGCAATAGAAGCGCTAGAGGGTTTTTGACTTCATGGGCAACCCCGGCAGCAAGGCGGCCGATTGACTCCAGTTTTTCAGCTTGGATCAGCTGCATTTGGGTTTCCTGGAGTTCGCGGTTGGCTTCGGTGAGGTTCTTGTTGAGAGATTCGAGCTTCTCGCGGGATTTGACCTGCTCGGTTATGTCTTCGCTGATACCGACCACGAGCTGGCGTTGAGTCGCTGCATCAAAAACTGGAATTTTAATAGTGCGTAGGTGGACTTCCTTGCCATCCTGAGTCTCGATGATTTCATCAGGAACCTTCATCAGTTTGCCGCGTTTAACGACGGCTTTGTCGACGCTGCGAAAGTAATCAGCTGACTCACGTGAGAAAAGCTTATAGTCATTTTTGCCGACTGCTTTGGAGCTCGGAATCGTAGTGACCTCTTCCTGTTTCTTATTCCACAGGATGAAGGTAAAATCATCGGCCGCATCCTTTGCAAAGATAGCAACGGGTAGATTATCCAGAACGGATTCGACAATACTTACTGGCTCCATAGAAGACGGAACAATTGTAACATCATAAAAAGCCTGCGAGAAGTAAATCCGATCCCGCAGGTTTGATGGTGTCTCGATAAGAGGCAGGAAGTCAGCTTCTTTTTTAGGTCTTAGCGAATGTTCCCTCCAGTGCTGCGCTGAATCGAGTCGACACCAGACTGAATCTGACTGGTGCGATCTGCGGTTGTGACCGGTTCCTGCGAATAAACCGGCTGTGGCTCGGTGACGCCGCTGATATTATTGGTCTCACATCCTGTGAAAGTGAGAGAAAAAGCCGCTACGAAGAGCGAAAGTATCAACAGTCTCATTCGTTGATAGTAAGGGGATATCCAAGGTAGGCAATGTAAAAGGCGCCCTCAATTAAGCGGCTCAATATAACAGCCGATTGCTTTGATTTCTTTGAACAAAAGGGGTTCTCTTTTGATCAGTTTTTCCAACACGGAGCGCAGATTATGCTCGGTGACGACGCGGCGTTTGTCTCCGTAATCGTTGAAGAGGTTGTCGATCCGCCCGCGGTAGACGAGGTCGCCAGTGGAATTATAGACGGCCGCCTCCGGGGTAATCTTCGCCCCGGAGGCCTTCACTCGCTCGTGGGCGGGATCAGTAACTCCAGGAACGGTCAGTGAATACTCCTCACGATGCTCGGCGATGTCAGAATCAGTTGTTGAGGGGTCGGGGTAGACGAGCAGAAACTCGACTCCCTTCGCTCCGTATTCCTCATGCAGTCGGGAGAGCTCAGGAGAGTAGGCGTTGGCGATGGGGCAGTCTGTCGACACGAAGATCTCGACACGTCCCGCTTTCTCCGCGGCCATGAGCGGAGAGGCGAGCAGGAAAATTGTGGTCAGGAGTCGTGTCATGCGTCCTGGGAGACTTTCATGCTCTCCAGCCAATCCTGAAGCGTTTTCAACTCGGATGCATCGAGAGTATTATTCTCATCTGCGTCGAGCCGAAGTAATAGGGCGGACCGGAGGCGCTCAGGAAGTTCGCTGCTCTGCAGGCTTCCGTCCATGTCCTTGTCGAGAAATTTAATCACCGTTGGGAAACGCTCGAGTAACCGGGCATTGGAGAGCTCACGTCCAAGTTGGGCAAAGATCTTGGCCTGGTTGATCTTGGTCTGTCGCGTCAGCATGGTGATGTCGTCGGCTTCAGTCGGAACGGCCAGGAGAGTGATGCTACCCATTTCATCGGTGGACTCACGGCCCCATTTGATGCGCTGTGGCGGCGAGAAAGGATTGTCGTAGTTATTCTCCGAATTGTCGTAGGTTATGGTGGTGGTCAATACAGTTCCTGCCGGCAGAATAATCCTCTCGTTGAAGAAATAGATGTCCTGCCAGTCGAGATCCCAGTCTGGAATATCGAGCAGCATCCGTTCTTCCCCGTCCGGATATTTCGCCATCATGTTCATGTTCTCGGCGATGTAGTGAGCGTGGCCGGTGATGCTGACCGCCTCGGCGTCGACGGGGAGGGTGAAGCTGTCGGTAATGGTGTAATTGTCTTCTCCTGCCGGAATGTCGATTCCCATCCCGCGACCAAAACCGGGGGGGATCTGAATCTCCTGGATCTGGCGCGTCGGTGCTTTGTCAGCGAGATAGATCCCCACAGTGGTCTGTTCCATTTCGGGTTTGCCGGAGGGGTGGAAATGGGTTGAGAGAACGAGGTCGGATCCCTTGGGAAGCGGCCGGGCCAGATCGCCGGGCAGATGCTTGGGGGAAACGCCGGGGACATAACCGCCCAGCGATCCGCTCTTGCGAAAACTCATTCCACTGAAACCAGGCTTTCCGTCCTTGCCATCGAGTTTGCGTGCGGTGCCGCTGTCGTCGAGAAAATAGAGGGAGTGATGAACCACAGCGCGGGCAGAGGGGCGGAGCTCGATGGCTTTGACCCACTTGTCCTCGGGAAGATCCATTGGAAGGACAAAGTTGCGGTAAATGTCAGGGCCTTCTGCGGGGACGGGATAGGCTTCCTTCATCGTCAGGATGATATCCGGCTCGCCGAGCTGCCAACCTTCGGGGAATTCAGGAAGAGGCGGCGCGTCCTCGCTGTTGCCCTCGGGTTTCCCGGCGTCGACCCATTGATTGATCAACAGGATCTGATCATCCGCGAGGCGCCGTACATCGGAGAAGTGGGTGAGCTCCGGGCTGGCGTGCCATGGCGGCATGTAGCGATCGTTGACGACCCGCTTGATGGTCCTCGCTTTCTTCGAGACCTCTTCGTAGTTGCTTAGGGGAAACGGAGCGCTTTCGCCATCGCGATGGCAACTCATGCAATTCGCGTAAATGATTGGGGCGATATCCTGGTGATAGGTGACTTCTGCAAAGCTGCTTGTGGTAGCTAGCGCTGCAATGGTGGATAAAAGGAAGGTGGATTTCATGGATATTGAAATAGACGCAAGGCCTTTTCTTCCGGTTACAACACCGTTCATAGGGGATAGTTGTCACGAAGTATCTCAATCAGCGTTGGCACCTGGGTGCGACTTAAAATCTCAATTCCCTCAGGCGGAAACTCCCAGGTCGTGACCGGGATACCTTGTTCGTCGCCCCAGGTTCCCAGTGAGCCGGGGGTGGGATACCCGATATCGGTGAGCAGCGGCATCCCTGTCTCCCTAGCGAGCCACTCGGCGAAGGGACCGGGCTGCGGGTCATCGATGCAGGCGAGCGGACCGTGGAGGGCTAAAATGCGGGCGGGGCCTGTCATTTCGATCAGCTCGATCAGCGCCGCAGTTTCGGGCTCCGATCCTCCGTGGTCTCCGGTCAGAATAGGTAAGGCGAGATCTTCGTCGGCGTGCCAGCGGCAGGTCGCTGGATCAGCCTGCCAGTTGGCGGTGGGAAAATTGCGATTGAGGTCCACGCCGTTGACGTTGCCGCGGGTTCCGAGCTGAAGTCCGTCAGGATTGGCGGTCAGGATCAGTCCAATCGAGGGGGCGATCTCAGTCACCTCAATCGATCGTATCGCCCTGGAAAGCGACACGGTGGTATCGGGCTCCTCACCGTGGATGCCGGCAACGATGAGGAGTTTGCAATCCGCTGACGGGGGAAACCAGGACAGCTGCGCCCCGAGCAGCGAGCTCCCGTAGGTTTCCAGCCTGAGGCCAAGTCCCGTCCGCATGCCCATACCGATCAGGGATTCTCACGCTGCCACGGATAGCGGCCGGCCTCGTTGATGTGCTGGAGAAGCGCGTTGAAAAGGTCGTTATACATTTTGGGTGCTTTCTCACGAGGGATCGGGTTCTGTTCGCCCGGGTCGTTGGCGAGGTTGAACATCTGGTAGGGCTCAAAGGAGTGGTTCCGCAGCAGCTTCCAATCGCCGATTCGGACGGCGTGATAGGGGATGCCGCCATACTTCATGTTGCCCTCGAGGCGGACCCAGAACAGCGCCCGGTCTTCTTCTTCGAAAGGCTCTCCCTTGAGAACCGGAAGGAAGCTGCGGCCGTCCATCTCGTGCGTGACTGGCGTGCCGGCGATCTCAGCGAGCGTGGGGTAAATGTCCATGGTCAGGGAAACATGATCAGGCTGACGAGAGCCGGGCTGGATCACTCCCGGCCAGGTCACGGCAGTACCGACGCGAATTCCGCCTTCCCACATGTCCTGCTTCGCTCCATTGAGCGGCAGGTTGCGGGCACCGACGTTGCCCTGGCCACCGTTGTCGCTGGTAAAAATGACGACAGTATCTTCCCAGTGGCCCTCATCCTTGAGCCCTTTCACCACACGACCAACGGCATCGTCGAGGTGCTCGATCAGAGCAACGAGCGCGGCGCGCTTCGGATCGATACCTTTTTCCCGCTCCAACACCTTGTCGAGCCACTCTTGGGGTGGCTGGATCGGCGTATGTGGCGCGTTGTAGGCGAGAAAGAGAAAAAACGGTTTCTCCTTGTCCTTTCGAGTCTTGAAATAGTCCAGCGTCCAGTCCGTGAAGAGATCGGTGGCGTGGCCTTCTGGCTCGATCACAGCCTCCATACGGCGCATATAGTTCTGACCGAATCGAAGGTGGCCGTAGTAGTCATCCATCATGTCTCCGAGGAAACCGTGAAAGAAATCAAAGCCGACGTCGTGGGGACGATCGGGAGCTTCAAGGCCGAGGTGCCACTTTCCGATCAGGGCGGTGTCGTAGCCTGCGGTCTTGAGGTGAGTCGGCAACGTGGTGACATCGTTGCGAAGATTACCCCAGCTCGTGGGGCGGTCATCGAGTGACGTACGAATTACGCCCGGGACACCGGCGTTGTCGGGATAGAGCCCGGTGAGGAATGAGGCACGTGTCGGAGAACACACCGGGCAGTTGGCGTAGAACGAATCGAAACGCATTCCTGCAGCGAACAATTCATCGATGTGTGGTGACTTGAGATCCGGAGCTCCGTAGCAGGAGAGGTCACCGTAGCCGAGGTCGTCGACCATGATGACGAGAAAGTTCGGCTTGGAAGTCTCGGCCCGAATGGCAGGGGATAGAAGAGCCAGCCCGAGAATTGGCGCGATAAACTGAAAAAACGATTTCATGAGCGAAGTATTCTCGCTTTTACTCGTTTCCAGCAACCCATGAAAGCCCCATTTTTCTCCCCGATTCTCGCCATGACTTTGCTGTTGAGTCCGGCTGCCACTGTCCAAGCTGAAGAACCCGTTGGGGTGGAGATCGGGAAGCAGGGCGTTCCCAACTTTATTGCCCGCCTCGAAAAGGATCGCAAAGCTCACGTGGCCTTTATTGGCGGATCGATCACGCAGAAGGAGAGCGGACACGTTGGCAAGGTCTCCGCCTGGTTGGAGGAAGAATGGCCCGATGTGGAGTTCACCTTCACCAATGCCGGCCTTTCATCAACCTGCTCGGTCAGCGGAGCCTTCCGCCTTCAACGCGATGTTCTTTCTAAGGGCCAGGTTGATCTCCTCATTGTGGAGTTTGCGGTCAACGATGACCAGGATGCAGAGCACGATCGCAAGACCGCGATTCGCGGGCTCGAGGGCATTATCCGCCAGTATTTCAATGCCAACCCGAAAGGGGATGTGATTTCCGTTCAGTTCGTGAACAAACCCATGCTGGAGAAGATTCAGGCAGGAGAAGAAGCCGTCAGCGCATCCGCTCACAAGGCCGTGGCACGGCACTACGGGCTCGCGATCGCTGATGTGGGCCAGGCGCTCGCCACTGAGATCAAGGACGGACGGATGACTTGGGAGGATGACTACAAGAACGTGCACCCATCGGACAAGGGCTACGAGTTCGCCACTGGTCTCATCACCCATATCCTAGACAAGACAATCTCAGGAGAAACCCCAACCCCGGTGGCCTTGCCGGCTCCGCTCGATTCGGGTTCTTACTTCAACGCCGTGGCGGTTGACCCTCAAAAACTGGATTGGTTAGGTGGCTGGAAGTGGGCGCGCGTTTCCCGCGATCTACTGCCTGTCGGCGGCATCCGAGAACAGTATGAACCCTATCCTGCCCTCCGTTCCGATGAAGCGGGCTCGTATCTCTACTACGCCTTCCAGGGAACCATGTTAGGGGCCTTCGTCCTCGCCGGCCCTGATGCCGGCAGCCTGGAAATTAGCGTCGACAAGGGAGAGTGGAAAGAGGTTCAACTCTATCATGATCGCTACAGCAAAGGCCTCAACTATCCCCGTAGCGTGATCCTCGCCGATGACCTCCCTCGCGGGTATCACCAGGCCGCGATCCGGGTGTCCGAGAAGAAGCCCGAGCGTAGCCAAAGCAAAACCGCGACAATTTTATTCTTTGAGGTGAATCAGTAAGGCGGTGAGGAAATTTAAGAACAGGATTCCCAATGTGATTTATCAACCCTTCGCCGCCTGCAAAAACAAATCCGCATGCGCCTCCACGGACTTCGCCAGTGGTTCACCATACCCGCCTCCCATGGTGACCACGAGCGGTAACAGGCGCTGTCGGGCAGCGGAGAAAACTAGCTTATTGCGAGCCTGCAGACCTTCGCGGGTGAGTGAGAGGTGACCGAGCCGGTCTGCTGCCAATCCGTCGACACCTGCTTGATACAGGATCAGCTCGGGATCGAAGAGGGGGAGATCCCGTTCGAGAAAGGATTCCAGCGTGGAGAGGTATTCCTCATCTTTGGTTCCCGGCGCAAATTCAACATCGAGATCGGAGGACATCTTTCGAAAAGGGAAATTCTTCCCGCAATGGAATGATACCGTGCGAATGTCAGGATCCTTTTCAAAGATAGCGGCGGTGCCGTCGCCCTGATGGACGTCAAGATCGAGAATGAGGACTCGTCGAATGCCATAGTCCCGTCGCGCGATAAGGGCTGAGATGGCGAGGTCGTTGAAGATGCAATAGCCGGATCCGAAGTCGTAGTAGGCGTGGTGCGTGCCGCCTCCGAGGTTACCGGCGAAGCCACCGGATTCGAGAACATGCCTCGTCGCCGAAACCGTTCCGTGCGTGAGGATAAGGGTTCGTTCGGCGATCACATCAGTCCAAGGCCTCAAGCCGATCCGACGAACCGCTGTGGTATCGAGGGAGCCGTTGAGAAAGGCATCCACATAGGAAGGGTCGTGGGCTAATTTAATATCCTCAACCGGAAGTGGGGTTGGCACGGGAAAGGTGATCCGGTCGCACTCCTTGAGCCGAGCCCGGACCTCCCGATAGCGCTCCCGCGGAAAGGTTGATTCCGGGTCAAGTCCATCGGTGTAGATATCGGAATACCAAAGATACATCAGCAAGTAGAAGTCGCTAAGGCCGTGTTAATCCGTGAGAGGCGTCGAGGCGGGATCAATCAGTAAAGATCGGATCGAGGGTGTCGCAACGCAGTCGTTCCATCGATTTCAGGTTCTGCAGCCAATAGGCGGGGATTTCGGGCGTGGCCGCGCCGAGGAGTGAGCCGACCACTGCGCCGCGATGACAGCTGTCCCCACCACAGCGAGCATTGGCGAGGACGCCTTCAGAAAAGTCATCGGCGTATTTCCAGGCTAGACAGAGCGATGCGGCAAATGACTCAGGCAAGTAACAGGCAGGAGAGTAACGGGCCCCAATGAGTTCGCGGTCGCTGAGGGAGGCCATTTTCTCGAGGCGCCTCTTTCCAACCCAGCCGGTGCCGTGTTCGAGAATAGCCTCGTGAAGTGTGGCCCCGTTGGCGATGGTTTCCAGCATTCGGGCCAAGGCGAGCGCTGCCTGGTCGACGTTGCGGTTGCGGTGAGTCAGCGCGACATGCTGGCGAACGAGGATGTCATCCACCCGCGGCGGTCCATCCTGCAGGGCATCGAGGGCCGCAATGAGCGCAGGAACGGTGGCGAGTCCGCCGATGTGGATATCATCAATCCCGCACTGGCTGGGGGCTTTGCCGGAGGCAAGACCGTCGAAGAAAGCGCGGTGACACTCCTCAAGGTAGGTGTCGTGATGCCATCCCGGGGTCTGCATCAGCTTAATGTAGAGCGCCAACCACTCATCGGCATCGAAACGGCCAGCCCGGACGGTCGAGCGATAGAGCTGGATCGCGAGCAGGTAATTGATCGTGTTGTCACCCGCTTCGAGGAACTGGTGGTAATGGACGCCGTGCTGCCCCCAGTAGACGGCCTGATCGTGAAGGATTTCCCCGATCTTGTTTCGTGCCGAATAACGCGATCGCCAGAGGATGCTGTCAGGGTGGGGATTCTTTGGCTTGAGATAGCCTTCGAGCTCCCCGTAGTCGCGATCGAGAGCGGAGGTGTTGTAATACCAGTGAACCGGCAGGGCGACAGCGTCGGCGACGAGGGAACCAAGGAACGCATTTTGAAGGTTCGAGTTCATCGAGCAAGATTACGAAGCGAGAAACTGTAGGGTCACTTCAATCACCGCATCGGGCTGCTCCTCAGGGGGGCAGTGACCGCATTCAGGGACGGTCACGACAGAGGCGTGGGCAATCATGCCCGCGACAGCGGCAATGTTATCGGGTGACACCACCGCGTCCTGCTCACCGGAAATAATGAGGACGGGCTGCGCGATCGCCTCGTAGCGGATCATGCTGGCGCGATGCTTCCCGAATGCTTCCATCAAGCCTAGGCAGGCGCTCCTGAACCCTTCCACCAACATGGATTGGCGGTAATGGTTCGACACTTCTCGAGTCAGCGATTCGTTATGGTAGACGGCTCTGCTCGAAAGCCGGTGGAATTTCTCCGCATTAGAAAGAAGCAGCCAAAGCATCAGGATGGCGAGACGCGTGCCAAGCTTTCCCCGGAGATACCATGGAACCTCTCCCGCAAACTCCTCCGGCGGACTCACCAGTATGATCTTGAGCACCTTTTCGGGATATCGTTCGGCAATGCAGCTGCTCACGACAGCGCCATAGGAATGCCCCATCAGACAAAACTGTTCGATGCCCTTTTCGGCAAGAACCTGGGCGATGAGATCTGATTGGTGTTCAATGCAATAATCCTCGCTTTGATGCGGGCGCTGCGTCAGCCCAAACCCGTTTAAATCGAAAGCAATAAGCCGGTGAGTAACCGAAAGGGGCTCACGTAAGAAGCGAAATGAGTGTGCACTCGAAGCAAATCCATGAAGCATCACCAAGGCTGTTCCCTCACCCGAATCGACGGCGTGAACTCGCTGCCCGTCGATCACAACAAATGATTCCTGAGGCTCATTAGCGATGGCCTCCTCATAGGGAATTTCCTTTTCCCACCTGAACATGAGGTTAGCCGTTTGCTGGAATGCCAACTCCCTTGGCCATGAGGCTGGCAAGCAGTGGCATGAGGATGAGCAGTAGGACCTCGGCTCGAACGCTGAGGATCACACCTTTCGGGACCTCAACGGTTTCCTCAGAGTCTCCTTTTCTCTGTCTTCCGAGGAATACGCTGGGCCAGGCCGAGAGAAGGCCAATGATCAGGAAAAGAGTCAATTTGGCGTGGAAAATCGGATTACTCGAATAGAACTCTGATGGTTTTCCGACCCAGAACCACTGGGCAAATCCAGTTCCGAGGACCAATACAACCATGACGGCATAAAGAATATCGACACGCTGAATTTGCGCGATTTCCCTTCGGGTCATTTCAGGACGGAGGAGAAAGGCTTGAGCTATTAACGCAGCGCTTAGGGCGAACAGCGATATAAAGTGAAGATAACGAATTAATAAATCTAGCGGCATCACGTTTTTATTACGACTGTGCGAACGGTAAAGCGTCATGTAACGTAATCATTGTCGAGCCTTGATGAATCGGCTCGATATAATAAGTTGTATTTACTCCATAACTTGTGTCTCTTCCTATCATGCAGAAATCCACATTATTCATTGCCCTAATTTGCCTGGCCACCCCCGGTATGTCTTTGAAAGCCGAAGACATCGATTTCGCGACCCAGATCTACCCGTTTGTTAAATCCGGATGTGTGACTTGCCACTCACCTCCCTATGAAGACGAGCGCGGCAGAACGCGAAAGCCCAAGGCCGATATTGTCCTCGCTACCAAGGAAGGCATTTTGAACTCCGTGGATGAAAACGACGAGAAGATCCTCGTTCCCGGAAAGCCTGACGAATCACGCATGTTAGGAGTGACTAAACTTCCGCTCAGTGACGACATGCACTTCCCGCCTGAGGGTAAGGCGCCTCAGTGGACGGACGCCGAGAAAGATCTCTTCGCCAAGTGGATCGCAGCAGGCGCTGATTTCGGTGACTGGACCGAAGATCCCGCCCCCCGCGAAGGCATCGAATGGGACGGGAAGGAAAAAGCCGCTGGAACGCTCGAGACTTTCGATTAAGCGAGCCAGTCCATTCCCCTCACGAGTGATTGTCGACCGTGGGGGGGATTTGGTTTCCACGCGCCTGAAGCGCGAGGGAATCAGGGTTTTCCCGATAGTGCTCTCTTACAGCCGACGCAAGGGCGCGTTTGGTCTCTTCACTCACCCTGGTCGGTGAGGAGTCTGGAAGGGCGTCTACAAGTTTCCGAACCAACTGGTCCTGGGGAGCAGCGACGAGGCTGGCCCAACTTGCGAGCAAGTTGCGGTCTACCTGTGAGGGCAGTGAACCCATGATTCCGACGTCGTTTTGATCATGCACCAGCAGGCCTGAGGTGGTTCCTCGGTCGAGAGTGAGAACCTGAAAAAAATAGAGGGTGTGGTAAGCGAGTTGCTCGGCCCGGGCTTTATCGTCGAAGTCAGGGTAGCTTGTCAGGGCCGCATCAAGAATGTCAACGTAGGTGTCGATCACCGTTTCACCAAACTGTTTAGCGAGTTCGTGGTCGGTGGCGCGGTTGTCGGTGTGGTAGCTTTCGAGGTAGAAGTGAGTGACACCCCGGTGCCGTTTTAGGGCCGGTATATAGAAGTAGCGGTCTCCCTGTGCGGCGGCTTCCTTAAACTGGTTTGGAGCGGCTTCCTTCATCGCCGCAGTGAATCGGTCTTTGTATTCCTCGTTCACCATAGAAGGGTTGAGATCTCCCATGATGCGCCAGTAGCCGTTACCGTTTTTCATCTCGGTCCAACTGATATGGATATGGACGGAGGGTGCGTGGGGGTTGCCCGGGTGGATGATGGTGGAGATTGCGGTCGCGGAACCGAGCTTCTTGTCAGGCTGATCGTCGTAGTGGATCTGGGAAACGTTGACGGAAGCCCGGTTGTAGATCGAACCTTCAGGTGCGGTGAAGCGATTGCCGCCTCCATGGAGACCTTCGTCGCGCAGCCACTTCGTTTCTTCAAAGCTGACCGACTGCCCGTGACGATTAGCAACGCTCTCGAGTTTATTCACGAAACGTGCCTGGAGACTGCTGGCCAGTTCCAAAGCTGAGACGGCATCAGGAGAGGAGGGCATCGCCTAATCTTCGTCCATGGACGGAGGACTGCAACGCCCAAAGTTTCAGGCGAGTGAAGAACTGTCGCCGACCTGAAAGCGATTTAGCCGCTCAGCGTGAAAATGCACATCGTGGAATTCGTGGATGAGTGTCACTTACCCGTTAGCGGTGCGGATAAAATATCCATCCGGTCCGCGATTCGTATAGGGAACGATTCTTTTAGAATGATAGGTGGGAGCATGCGAGTCTGCTTTGAGAACCGCCCATTCCTGCTCTGCTACTATTCAGCGGCACCCTGGTGACCGAGAAACTACCATAAACTCAAGTCGAACCGATCCCTTTTCGTGGCAACAAATAATCATCAATTAGTGCCAAGCGGTTTATGTCCGGTGAAACAACGGATTACACCAGGAACGTTGCCCGCCGCTTTCTCACGTCGGAAGCGAGTTGGTTGAGCATTTCAACAGTGGTTTCCCAACCGACACAGGAGTCAGTGACGCTGACGCCGTAGTCGAGTGAGTCGAGGTCGGAACTGATCTTCTGGGCGCCTTGGTTGAGGTGGCTCTCGATCATGACCGCTCGGATAGAGGTATCGCCTCCGGCAATCTGTTGGCCAATGGCTTCGCAAACCTTCGGCTGGTTGCGGAAGTCCTTCTCACTGTTAGCGTGGCTGCAATCGAGCATGAGAGCGGAGTCCATGTCTCGCCCTTCGAGTGCCTTGCGCACCTCGGCAACACTTTCGGGACTGAAGTTGGGACCGGTCTTGCCGCCACGGAGAATAATATGACAGGTCTCGTTGCCCCTTGTGGCGACGATGGCGCTATCACCGGACTTAGTGACAGAGAGAAACTGGTGGGGGTGGCTGGCTGATTGGATCGCGTCGATTGCAATCTGGAAGTTGCCGCCGGTGCCGTTCTTAAAGCCAACCGGCATGCTGAGACCGGAAGCAAGCTCGCGGTGGAGCTGGCATTCGGTGGTGCGGGCACCAATGGCGCCCCAACTGATGAGATCAGCGTAGAACTGCGGGCTTATGGTATCGAGGAATTCGGTGCCGGCAGCGACGCCTTTTTCAGCGATATCACGAAGCAGTTTACGGGCGATTGTGAGGCCTTCGTTGATGTCGAATGATTCGTCGAGGTGCGGATCGTTGATCAGCCCTTTCCAACCCACTGTGGTCCGGGGTTTTTCAAAGTAGACCCGCATGATAAGAAGCACATCGTCCTTCACCTCGTCCTTCAGCGTGGCGAGACGTTCTGCGTATTCGAGGGCAGCCTTGGTATCGTGAATCGAGCAGGGGCCGACGACGGCAAGGACACGGTCATCTGTGCCGGAGAGCACATCGGCGATTTCCTGGCGGGCTGTTCCTACGACCTCAGCGGCTTCAGGAGAAACCGGCACTTTTTCCATGAGAACGGTCGGGGCGATCAGCTGCCGAAGGCTGTTGATGCGAATATCGTCAAGAGGATTAGGCATGGGGCGGGGAATAAGCATCCGAATGCCGCTGTGGGAAAGGAAAAAATCGCGTTTTCCCCCGCTATGACTGGCATTCCTGATTGAGCCGCAGGGTTCGTTCCTTTAGCCTTTTCAGCCTATGAGTAAAAGAAGGAATCTGCGCAAAGATCCACGTGACTTCACCGGGGGTGGGATTTTCGGACTTCCGAAAAAGCACCGTTCGACTGGTAACCCGGATATTGACAGGAGGATCAGTTCACTGGTCGACGAATGGTCCTGTGGCGCCAGCGCCGAACTGGTTCAGGAAATGATCGTCACGGCTTTGAAACTGGGCAAGGATTGTCCGCCAGAGGGGGACATGAAGCTCTTTAACCGGGCCCTCAAGGAGATGCGCGAGGCCAGTAAGGTATTCAGCCCCTATGTCGAGGAGCGGAAGATTTCCATCTTTGGTAGCGCCCGAACCAAACCGGACGAACCGGAGTTCAAAGTGGCAGTCGAATTCGGCCGCCGGATGCGTGAGGCGGGATTCATGGGCATCACCGGTGCCGGTGATGGAATTATGGGCGCGGCCCAGAAAGGCTCCGGCCGTGATAACAGCTTTGGCCTCAATATTAATCTGCCTTTTGAGCAAAGTGCGAACGAGACGATCGATGGCGACGAGAAGCTGATTAACTTTAATTACTTCTTCACCCGCAAACTGGCCTTCGTGAAGGAAAGTGATGCGCTTGCTGCGTTACCAGGCGGTTTTGGAACGATGGACGAGCTTTTTGAAGCCCTGACCCTGATTCAGACCGGTAAAGCGCAGATCGTGCCGATAGTTCTGCTCGACAGAGAAGGTGGAACCTACTGGAAGACTTGGTTCCAGTTCGTCCAGGATCACTTGTTTCGGCTTGGCCTGATCTCCGAGGGGGACTTCAATCTCTTCAAGATGACGACCGACATGGACGAAGCTGTTGAGGAGGTGATCGGGTTCTATCGGAACTACCATAGCTATCGCTATGTGGACAAAAAACTAGTGATGCGTCTGCAGCATCCGGTCACGAATGAAATGCTGAACCGCCTCAACCGGGATTTCAGCGATCTGCTGGATGAGGGGGAGTTCGCCGCCTCCGAGGCGCTACCCGAAGAACAGGACGAAGTGCACCTGAAGGACATGCCCCGCCTCATCTGCCATAAAAAGCGCGGCATAGCCGGCCGTTTTCGTGATCTGATCAATGTAGTCAACGAATACTGATGCCTGACCTCTCCCACGAACTGAAGCTGGCCGTAGAAGGCTTCAAACGAATCGCCGGTATTGACGAAGCCGGGCGAGGACCCCTCGCCGGGCCCGTTTCGGTGGCTGCTGTGGTCCTTCCAGAGCACTATTCCCACAGTGTATTAAATGACTCTAAGCGTCTGAGCGAGAAGAAGCGAGAGGAGTTGTATAAAGAGATCACCGGTGATGCACGCATTGATTGGGCATCCGCCTTGGTCGAGGCTCAGGAAATCGACGAAATCAACATTCTAAAGGCCACCTGGGCGGGGATGAGACGCGCCTTTTTAAAGCTGGATCCGCCGGCTGACGCTGCCCTGATCGACGGGAAACCGATCAAGGGCTTTCCGACCGAGCACCGGGCGCTCGTGAAAGGTGATTCCCTGAGCCTGTCGATCGCCGCTGCCAGTATCATCGCCAAGGTGGAGCGCGACCGGCTCATGATGAAATACGCCGAGATATACCCTGAATACGGGTTTGAGCGTCACAAAGGCTATGGAACCAAGGCTCACTGCGAGGCATTGAGAGAGCATGGTCCGTGCCCGATTCATCGCCGCAGCTTCGCTCCAGTGTCGCAGATGGAATTGGATCTGTCATGAAGTGGCTGCGCCAATGCTGGTATCGAATCATTGATCGGGAGTGCGAGTGGCCGATCCAACTGCCGGATTGCAATGACAATGAAGCCGGGGAGTGGAATCGGTGGGTCGGCGACACGGGCGAACGCCTCGCACGAAAGTATATCAGCGTGCGTGGGAGCAAGCCGCTCTATCGGAACTTCAAACCCAAACGGGGCGGAGAGGTCGATCTGGTTTATCGGGATGGAGACATCCTGGTGTTTGCTGAGGTGAAAACGAGGACGAGCGAGCAGTTCGGTCGCCCCGCGGATGCGGTAGACCGGCACAAACAGGCTCTGATCCTGAGGGGAGCGAACGCTTGGTTAAAAGCCCTCGATCGACCGGAAGTGATTTTCCGGTTCGATATCATCGAAGTCCTCCTGATCGACGGTCAACCACCCGATATCCGAGTGATCGAGGCCGCCTTTACCGCGCCACAGTCAGGAGTGGGAATGTGACAAGGTTGGACTGAGAATCCTATTCTCTAGGCAATGCCTCGCGCCGCTTCTTTCTTCGCCGCGTCCTGATCGAAGAAGGATTCCATGCGATGATTGAGATCACTGTAAAAAGTCTCGGAAAAGTGTTCGAGACGATCCGCACGTAGTCTGGCTCGATTGTCCTTCTCCTCGGCGAAGCGGGCTCTCTCTGTTTCGATCCGTTCTTCGAAGGCGGTCTCTAATTCGATTAGGTTTTCCACGAACTCTTTCGCGGCACGAGAGCTGTCTATACCTTCGATAACAGCTTTTTCCAGGGGCTTGTTTTGAGTTAGGTGAAGCAACCGCCCCGCCGATAAGCTATCCATGTATTCATTGTAGCTCTTGAGCCAGGCTTGGCGCTCACGGGCAAAGCGAACCTCGTCACGGTCAACAAGAGCGTCGTAAGGCCCGGGGCGGGAGAAGAACTTCACCACGAGGGGAATAGTATCCACGAGGAGGAAGAGTGCACAAAGCACTGCATAGGTGATCAGCGCCATCTGGCCACCTTCCTCGTTCTCTTTGAAGAGATGATGGAGGGCAAGGGATTGAGTGAGGATGTCCTTGCGTGGCTCGGCGTTGATGGCATTGATTCGGCCCTGTTCCTGAGTTCCAATAGACACCAGTTCACCTTGGAGACGGCTAAGTTCTTCAAGACGGGTGTCGATCTGCGCGGCTATCGTTTCACGAATCGAGTTCTGCTGCACCACGAACTGGTCCGCCTGTGACTGCTGAACCTGTCGCTTGAGATCCGCGACGCGTTCGCGCTCGTCCTTGAGACGCTCAGCCTTAGCCGCAGCAATAATGACGAATTCCCCTTTGATCAGGTCTTCTGCGTCCTTGATCTCGCCAGAGAGCTCATTGCGCTGCTCAGTAAGGAATTTCAGCATCTCGCCAATGCGGGTTGCCTCATCACGACGCCAGGCGAGCTGGTCGGTCTGGATGCTTCGGGCACGAGGTCCGAGTCCAACAATACCGCTGCGTTGGCCGTTCACTTCGTTTTCAAACTCACGCTGCCAGTGATCGAGCTCTTCCTGCAGACTGCTGTATTGGGCCTGCATGGCGGCGAAGTCCTCATCAATGCTCTCAATTTTCAGGGTGTAAGTGGCCGTGTCCGCGGCAATGCGATCTTCCATTTGTGCGCGGAGCTCATCGTCGAGCGCGGCAATCGGGTCAGCTTCGCTTACGGAAGAGTCTTCAACGAGAAACTCAGCGGAGAAGGTGGCATTGAATTCTTCACGACGGGTCGCAATTTCGGCCTCCATTTCGTCGATCTTGGTTTCGACGTTTCTCTTCTCCTTGTTTGCCGCGACGCGAACCTCCTCGACTTCCTTTTGGCGATCTTCTTCGATGACGCTGGAGATGGTGTCCTTAAAGAGGAGAAGGGTAAGGGGGTGTGAAATGGTAATTCCCATGAGGGCCGCGACGACGATACGCAGGGCGAACTGGTTGATCTTGCGAAAGAATCCCTGGTAAGAGCGATAGATCGAGAGCAATGCCCGGTCGATCGTCATGATGATCAGTCCCCAGGCAAGGGCCACGGGAATGATGACTTTCCAGTTATCGGTCAGGGTGGAAAGGGCATAAGCGCAGGCGATAAAAGCGAATACGCTGGGAACGAGAACGGTCGCCCCGAAGGCAACATACTTTCGCTGCTCCCATCCGGGGCATTGCTCAAGTGTACCGGCCCCGGCACCTGAGAGCCAGAAAAAGAGGTGCTTAATCGGCCCGGAAGCGTTCGGGTTTGATGGCGGGTCGGGTGATGTATCCATGGCGCATGTTGAGAGGTGTGATCGATCAAGATGCTCCCGCAAAGCAGGTAGCATCGTAATTATTAGGAATTCTTAACTATATGTAAAACCTAAATTCCCGCGAATGAGGTTAGGCTAGGTGACCCGATGGGGCTAAGCATCGAGGCGATACGGGCGAGTGCCATCCAGTGTGAATGCCAACGGCGGCAGGGCCGGCAAATCAGGGGGCTAGCGCCCAGATAAAATAATTTTAAAATGATAAAAATTTATAAATTCTGTCGCCCTGACAAAATTATAATTTTTCACCGAGAATCGATTGTTCGTGGCTGGATCCCGCGATACAAGAATTAGAATTCGGGCCACTGGTGCTTCGGGTAACGCCCGCGAAGCTGGGAACGCACGGCCGGATAACTACCGGTCCAGAAACTGGCGAGATCCTCGGTGACTTGAACGGGCCGATGGTTCGGCGCGAGGATTTCAACGACAACGGGTTGCCTGCTGTCACAGACTTTCGGTGAATCGGTCAGGCCGAAGATGTGTTGAATCAAAACGGAGATCTTTGGTTTTTCGCCGGGCAAGTAGTGAACCCGGGTTTGCTTTCCGTTCGAAAGAGTGAGGCTCTCCGGGGCGAGATGTTCGATGATACCGGCCTGGTGTTGCGGGAGCCATTCCTTCACGACCTTGGTGACGGGCCGATCCTTGATTTGCTTGTAGCTGGTCGCGCCGGTGCAGATTTGCTCCAGCATGAGCAGTCTCGCATCATCATCGATGGAAGAGATTTCATACTCGGGGCAATGCTCTGCGATGAGATTGACCCGAGCAAAGTAGCTTTCCACTTTTTCATCCCAGGCCTTGAGATTGAGTTCACCGGAGTGAACGCGTTGAGCCAGCAGGGTGGCCGCTTCATCGAGTGGAACCTCAGCACTGGGGCGTGACTCGATAATGAGGTCACGAAAGCGTTTTTCGCGGCGTGCTTCAACCTTGCGGGAACTATCATTCCAGGCCGCACCGGCGTGCTCCACGAAATCGTCCGGAAACGTGTCGCGGAGCCAGCTTTCCTCAATCTGAGTGCAAAGCCCCAACTTAACGGTCACGTCACGGCCCTCGACCTCGATCATCTCTCCGGCGAGAAAGAGGTGAGTTCCTTTATCCGAGGCGATGCTGTCTTTTTCAATCTGGCCACGACGACCGCCGATCACGGCGCAGGAGAGGGTATTGGCGTTGTGACGGATGGCGAGACGGTCAGAAAATCCAGAGAGTAGAATTCGGCCAAGGGTTTCGGCATCGGGCTCCATGTCGCTGCCGCCCGTTGTCTCGGACCAGCGGGAACCGATCCGCACGAGCTGGTCAGCGATCCTGCCGACATCGCGTGAGGCTGCGGCGTGAATACCGAGTCGCTCACTGAGGTCCTGCCGAAATCCGTTTTGCTTCATCTGGAACCAGGCGCGCAGCAGTGGCTGGAAATCTGAGCTGTCGCCGTCAGCCGTGAAATCCTCGGGCATGAGATGATCTGGCTGGCTCTTTTTGGCGGGGAAAAGAGGGCGCGACTGGGTCAGTGCTACGATTAGAGAAACATAACCAAGACACTGGCGCTTCGCCGCTTCGACGAGAATGCGGCCAAAGCGCGGCGGCACGGGAAGCTGGCTGATTTGCCGTCCAAGTGGAGTGAGTTGCTCTTTCGAATCAAATGCTCCAAGAGTTTTGAGCCGTCGGTAGGCTTCCTCGAGGCCGAGCGGGTCCGGATCGTCGAACCAATTGAAATTCCGCGTGTCACTGATTCCACTCGAACTGAGAATCAGCAAGGCCTCCGACAGATCCATCCGATGAATTTCCGCCGGAGTGGCGAAGGCCCGGGATTCGTGCTCCCGCTCGCTCCACAAACGGATCGCGGTTCCCGGCGCGGTTCGACCGGCGCGTCCGGCCCGTTGGTCGGCTGAAGCGCGGGAGATCTTCTCAATATGAAGGGTGGTAATGCCCCGCCGGTGATCGAATGATGAGCGCCGCTCGAGGCCGGAGTCAACGACGAGGGTGACGCCATCAATCGTGATGGAGGTTTCGGCCACATTGGTCGCGACAACGATCTTGGGTTGGGAGGAGGAAACAGCAGCGTCCTGCTTGTCTGGGGAAAGTTCTCCATAGAGCTCGAGTATTTCGAAATGTCTGGCCCAGCTTGCCCTTCGCAGCGCCTGCGCCGTTTTCTGAATTTCAAACCGTCCCGGCATGAACACGAGCACATGCCCGGGCGCGCTTTCCGCCTTGAGATGATCTTTAATCGTCCGGGCCGCGTGATCCCACAGTTCCCCTTTATGCCGCTCGCGAGGCGGAGCGTAATTGATCTCAACTGGGAAGGTGCGTCCTTGCGAGACCAGATGAGAAGTGCCTTCACCGAGGTAATCGGCGAGAGACCCGCCATCAAGAGTCGCGGACATGGCGACGATCTTCAGGTCAGGGCGTTTCGTCCTTTGGAGTTCAAGACAGCGGGCGAGACTAATGTCGGCAAAAAAATGGCGCTCGTGGAATTCGTCGAGGACGACAGCGGAAATGTCCTTCAGGTCTGGCTGTTCGATAAACTTGCGAATGAGGATGCCTTCGGTGACGAAACGGACACGAGTCTTTGCTGAAACGGCGTTCTCAAAACGGACCTGAAATCCGATTTCCTCGCCGGGTTGGCTCCCACGCTCCTGCGAGACCCGACGTGCCAGCATGCGTGCTGCAATCCGTCGGGGCTGAAGCACATAAATTTCCCCGTTACCACAAAGCTTGGAGTCATGCAGGAATTGGGGGATCTGGGTGGATTTACCCGAGCCCGTCGGCGCTTCAACAACGACGCGCGCGTTGGATTGAGAGAGGGCAGCAGCCAGGTCGACCTCGAGGTCGAAGATAGGCAGGGAGCGATCGCGAGGCATGCCGGTTCGAGCCGATCACGGGCGGCTCAAGGTGAAAGCACCGAGGTCACCATTTTCATTCGAGTAGGAGGCTTTAAACGAGTTGGAATTGACGGTGGCTTTGTGTCCAAAGGTCCCGAAGGGGCCGAGGCTCTTCTTGCCTTCGATCACGTAGGCGCCGCCCTGCTTCTCGCCGGGGAAAGTGACTGAGTAGGTTCCCTGGAAGATTAGGCCCCAGGTCGCGTGATAGCGAAAAGTGTAGCTTCCTTCATGAGAGGCAGGTTTCACGATGGCACGCAGGTCGCCAGTATGCCCGTTGGTTTTCGTTTTCCATTCGCCTTGCCATGGACCGTAGGGAGCCGAAGTCGTGCCGGAATGGTAATCCGAAACAGCCTGATCCCATTCCGTTTCGAAACTGGAACAGTTACAGAGGAAAAGAACCATGCTGGAAGCTAGGAAAATTCGCAGAGAAATCATGACAGTTGGAAGGGTAAGCGAAGCTAATGTTTGGTCAATCCCGGGAACTCGAGATTCAAAGAGGAACGGTAGGAGTATAGAAACCGTGGAGTGTGGAAAAAGAACAACCACCCTCCGCCGGGGCTACAATCCGGACGGAGGATCGCTCCTCCTTTGCTCCGACCGGTGTTGCTACCGGTCGGAAATTATGTGCGATTGGCTCCAGTCCTTCCTGACTGGCGAAACCGTCGGGGCCGCATCGCGTTTCGCCCGGTTTCGGGATATACACATATATAGTATTTAGTTCGAGAAAGTAAACCCCAAAACAGTGGGTGATTAGTTCTCACTTTTGTGATGATAAGGTCGACCGGAGAATTGGGCCAGCGCCTGAAGTGCTGCTTCTGCGTGATGCACTTGTGAGGGGTTTGTGTTTGAAAAGAATTCTGAAAGCCGGAACCGAATACCGAGTAAAGTATTCGGAGCGATTCTCACAACTGAGCTGAAGAAGGGACCAAGAGCGTCATCGTGGTAAAACGTTGCGTAGAAACGGGTGGGGTGGATCCCGGAGTTATCGATGTTTTTACGGTCATTGAAATCGTTCGTGAGAATTTGTTGAAGAGCAGTCTGATCGGCGGTTGTTAAGTTGCCAAGGGGCTCAAACTTCAAACCCGAGGAATCGGCTGTGGATGGCTTTAGGGTGGCCACACTCCAGGATTCTGCTCCGAGAGCTTTTCCTACTGAATTGAGGTAGGAAGCAAGGTGAGAACTCCTCGAATATGCGTCGCTGGAGTCAGAAACATTCGTTCCGGGCGATGGTGAAGGACGCGGATTTACTGCGCCGAATGAAGGCGTGGTCATTTTTCTCATGGTTGACGTGAGGAACCGGGGATTCCTTGATATATATACTAATCAAATACAATTAAAAGTATATAAAGAATTTAGAAATAACCCGCTGGTGAGGTTAGTGATCGATGGTTTGACAGAGGCTGACGACGTTCTCAGCGGCCTTGATCAAGGGTAGGCTCTTCTCCTCCGCATCGGCGCTTCTGCCAAACTTAATCTCGTCAGCGGCAACGAGAAAACTTCGCAACTCCAGCTGTACTGCTGCTGGCAGCTTGGTCTTCTGCTTTGAGATGCGTTTAAGAAACTCCTGGGTTGTTTCAAACCTCAGGGGGTCATCGTATTTTTCAGCAAGGTAATCTTTGAGGGTGTCCGATACTTCTAACATGATCTCACTGACTGGTATTGAATCAGTCTTTTGCTGGATCACCCGGAAGCGTGCCCTGGCTCTATCCTGCGGACTCATCACTGGTGCATTTGGACTGCGAGAACGAATAATATTAATAATCAGTGCTGCGATACTGCCGAGAAGAACGAAGATCAACAATGCCCAGATAAAAAAAGGCCAGAGTGAAGTTTTCGGTTCAAGAATGACGATATCGTAAAGCTCATCAGCATTTGGTAGCTGGGCGAGAATGTGATCGAAACAGTCCATCAGATCTCGATCTGCTCCCGTCGCTTGAAAAATCCGTGAAGTGCGGGGAGGTATTCTTCGTCTGTTCTGAGAGAGATTTTGTCGACTGAGAGACGTTTGAATTCACAATCAATCGATTCCTGCCACTCCTGAGCTGCACGCGTATAGGCAGCACGAACCCGTGGGTTGGAGGTGTTCACTTCCACCTGTTGGCCAGTTTCGGGATCTTCGAGTCGAACGTGCCCGACTGATGGTAGGAAGAGTTCGGCGGGATCACTTACCTGAATTGCGACGAGGTCATGTTTCCGATTCACGATCCTGAGTTCCTTGCTGATTTCCTCCTCAAAAAGATAGTCGGAGAGCATGAAGACGAGGGATCGCTTTCTCACCGCATTTTTGAGTAGATCAACCGGAGCCCGGAAAGAGGTCTTTAGTCCCTTGGGCTCGAATAGTAGTATCTCACGTATGAGGCGAAGGGCATGCGCCGTTCCTTTCCTGGGTGGAAGGTAGAGCTCGACCTCGTCAGTGAAGAGAATGAGGCCTACCTTATCCTTGTTTTGCTGAGCGCTGAAAGTCAGAAGCGCGGCAACCTCTGCCATTAATTCACGCTTGCTCGGTCCATGGCTGCCATAATTGCCGGAGGCACTGATGTCGACGCAGACAAAAACGGTGAGCTCACGTTCCTCGGTAAACTTTTTCACATAAGGGTGCCCAAAGCGTGCTGTGACATTCCAATCGATCGCGCGAACTTCGTCTCCGGGCTGATATTCCCGGAAATCATCAAAGTCGATCCCTTCTCCTTTGAAGCAACTGTGGTATTCGCCGCCGAAGCTTTCGCGAACCAGCCCCCGGGTCCGTAATTCGATCTTACGAACCTTCTTAAGAATGTCCGTAACCTCCGAACGGGAATGTCCGGTCAGGGAGGAAGGTTGTTCCTTGGAGCTGTATCTGGGCATACGGAGGATTCCGTTGGCGGAACTATTCTTCACTCAGGAATGCTTCGCTTTGTTTTGCAACTTCCTCTGCTTCGAGTTCTCCCTGATGAATAACGAGCCGGTAGTTCACTGTGAGTGGTTTCTCCGGGATGATATCGGTCGCAAAGTAGCTGCCAAAACGTCCATAGTCCCGCTCGCTGTAGCGGGCCGGCTTGGGATTGTCCGGGTGATCGAGGTAGGAAACCGTGTAGCGCTTGCCGTGAACCGTGAAGCACATGGCCTTCCAGGGAAGGTCACGGGTCTTCTCGTTGTCGAGCTTGGCAGACCAGTTGATGGTTTCGCCAGTGGCTCCGACCCCGGTTTCGGGGCGGATGTAGTATGTCGCGTTCTTGTGCTCGTCGTGCACATCGTTGTGAGCCCGGAACTGGAAGCCGGCGTGCTGGGGATCTCCATCAACCCGCATCTCGGGGACAGTCGGGGTCAGCGTGGATTGGAAATCCACGACGATGTCGGAACCTTCCATGCTGAAGGTCATGGTACGCTTTTCCTCGGCAAAGCCTTTACCATCGTCACCGACCCAGTCGATCAGGGAAGTGAATGAAGCGGAACGCTCATCGGCGGTCTTATTGACAAACTCGCGATGGACGAGGTGTCCCCTTCGGCAATGCCAGGTATCAACCTTCTCGTGCTTTTCACCGTCGCGATCGGTATAACTCGTCTTAGAGAAGCCGTAGAAGATCCCGCGATGGTGAGTGAATTTTCCTCCCGGGCCCTTGGTGATGAACTGGTCTTTGCTATACCAGTGATAAACGTGGCAAAATGGTTTATAGGTGGCCTCTCGGCGTTCCGGTGAACTCTCGTCGATTGGTTCATAAACGTAGCGCGCAATGTTTCGCGAACCATGTTTCAGATCGAGGTATTCGCCTTCAGTGTCAGTCCATTCAAAACTGAAGGCGACAGCCGGAGCGGCCACCACAGCAATAAGAGTCATCGAGAAAAGTTTCGGGAAGTTCATGCCAGGGTAAATCAGGGAGCAACGAGACCTTTCTCAACCATTTCCTGCTTGGAAAGGCGGGGCCGAACGCGAGCGGGAGTGGGAAGTCCAGTGACGCGGTCGAATTCGTCGGCGGTGCGGAGCGAAGGAGCACTGTCGCCAGTCCGGGCCTCCCAGTCCGTCAAAGCAGCGCGCATAGCGCGAAGCAGGGCATCGTAACGTTCGTCTCCTGCGAGGTTGTTCAGTTCGTAGGGATCTAACTTGGTGTCGTAGAGTTCTTCGTCGGGGCGAGGTGTCACGAAGCAACCCATTTGGTCCTCAGTGAGTTCGCCTCGATCGCGAAGCCGAAGCAGCTCAACATAGGTGGGGCTGCGCAGTCCATCAGCTGAGGGAGTTTGGGGGAGGTCGCTGTAATAGTTGCGGATGTATTTGTAACGCTCGTTGCGAACGGCGCGGACATGATCTTCGAAATCGTGCCAATTCTTCTCAGCAAAGGCAAAGTCGCGGATGGGTTTTTCCGGATCTGTTAGGAGTGAGGAGAAATCGACGCCTTCAAAGGTCGGTCCAGGATTATCAACTCCACCGAGCTTCATAAACGTCTTGGCAATGTCAATCGAGCTGACGAGGCGCTTGCACTGGGTGCCGGCCTTGATCGTTTCGGGCCACTTCACAATCCACGGAGTTTTGATACCGCTATCGTACATCGTAGTCTTGTCGCGGGGAAAGGGGCGTCCATTGTCGCTGATGAAAAGAACGAGCGTGTTATCAGTTTGTCCTTGATCTTCGATTTCATCCATGACCAGCCCCACGTATTTGTCGAGGCGGGTGATCTCGTCATAATAAAGCTGATAGTCGGCACGGACAGCAGGAGTGTCAGGATGGTAGGGAGGCACCTTGATTTCCTGAGGGCGTGATCCTTCCTCAAGGATATTGGGATGATAGGGTCGATGCGGATCGAGCGCGGCGAGCCAAAGGAAGAACGGCTTGTCGGTGGGGCGGTCCTTCAGCAGTGGAACCCAGTCGGCGCAACCGCTCTGGGCCTCCCCCTCAAGGGTTTCGACAAACTTTCCGGCCTTACCGGCTTCTCCGCTAGGCAGTTGGAAGCCAGAGGTATCGACCTCGCGAATTTCATCGAAACGATCGCGCACCGCTTCACCGAGGTGCCATTTGCCGGCAGCGCCGGTCCAGTAACCTCGATCACGCAGCTTCTCGACAAAGGTGATCTGGTCTTCTGGGACCGGCCAGTGAAGCTCCTCGGCATCGGTCTGGTGAGGGTAGCGACCGGTGATAATACTGGCGCGACTTGGACTGCATGAACTGATCGTGAGAATGGCATTGTCGAACCTCATTCCCTCGTTCGCGAGACGGGTCAGATTGGGTGTCATGATCGAGTCATGTCCGTAGGGTGCTGAGTCGTCCCAAGCCATGTCATCGGCGATGATAAGGACGAGGTTTGGAAGCCCGGTTGTGTCAGGAGCTTCCACTTCGGTTTCTGAAACCTCTTGGGCGAAAGAGTTGGGAACTAAGAAGCCGAGTGAGGCAAAGAACCAGATTGATTTACGCATGCGGTGAATGAAGCAGATTCCGCTAATCGTGCCAAGGCACGAAACAGTCCAAATTTTCGAGCCCTCAAAGTTTCAGCTTGCGGTTACCAACTTGAACTTGGTCTCAAAAACTACCCCAGGTGGCCTGACCCATGCCTCAACGCATGTGGCGCGTCGCAAGATTGGTTTCCCGAAACAAACTTATAGGCCTGAGCTGCGAACAAATCAGCCGGCCTCAAAAGAACCGGGAGATGGATGTCCACCTCCCGGCCCTTTCGATGGATGTGGGGAGATTGTGAGGTTGCGAGGCGGCGTCTTTGGTTCGGCAATAAAGTCGATTGGAAGGCTCAGGCTGTGACGGAATGGCTGCGGTTAAGGAGATTTTCGAGTATCGCAGCGCGATCGAAGTTGAGAGCAAACTGCCTCGCCCGCTCGGAAAGCTCGGCGCGCTCCTCGTTGGTCATGAAATAGGCGCGATTGAGGCATTCGCGGAGCTCGTCCACGTTTCCGGCTTCATGCTCAAGGCAGTGACCACCGGACGCTTCCGGAATTCCTCCGGTGCGAGTGGTAATGACCGGGCCAAGACCACCGGCGAGCATCTTCTCCGCCACGGCGATTCCAAAGGTTTCAATAAACTCGGGACGCGGCTTGCTGGGAAGGCAGTATGCAAATGCACCGTGCATGAGCACTCCTTTTTCCTCATCAGAGACATCATCGAGAACGACAATGCTGTTGTCAGTCGCCGCCATCTCCTTGATTTCCTCCTTCATCGGACCATTGCCACAGATGATGAGTTTCTTATTTCCGTAGAGTTCGCTGGATTTGTAGGCGGCGATGAGGTCGTCGACACCCTTGGCAGGGGCAATCCGGGAGAGGAACATGACGTAGCCGTCCTTTTCGAGCCCACGATTGGAGAGAACCTCTTCAATTCGGCCCGTTTCATTCTCTATACCGGTGTAAGCACTGGTGTCGATGGCAGGGAAGCTGATTTCGACACGGTCGCTTAGCTGGGTTGCAAAGTCAGTGCCGAGGCAGGCGTCCACTTTTGCGCCTGCATCAACAATCATGTCTTTGGTGAACTGGCTCACGGCGACGGGAAGGTCGTGCTGTAGGTAGTTCGAGAGAACCATCTGAGCGGCGCCGATTTGCTCGGCGGCGAGTGCGTTAGTGACCACGTTAGTGATGTCAGAACCAACGGCTTCACCGATGGTGATGACGTTAGGCTCTTTGGCAATCGTCTTGAAGCTGTCAACGGCGTTGATCACCATCTGGCCGTGAGGCACGAGATAGAGATCCATGATAATGGTTTTCCCGGGAAGTTGGTGGAGCAGGTCAACGAGCTGGCCGCTGATTGCGTAGCTGAGGCGTCCGTCGAGTACCTTGTAGTCTCCAATCGGAGCAGGGCGGTCAACTTCGATGCCGCGAGAGTAGGGTGAGATGGTATCGAGCGGCTTCAGGGGCAGTTGGCTTTCCTGGAGTGTCTCGATCGGATAACTAACGATGTGCACCGAATGAAACCCCCGGGCAATGGCTGCTTCGGCGAGGTTCCGCGCTTCGGTAGAGTGACCGCAAATGATGGGGTCCGCTCTTACGACAAGAATAAGGTTCGTGGGCTCCGAATCGGGGGAGCCTTCCCCCGTGAACTTTTCTACTGTGGAATCTGGGGTCTCGTACATGTCTGGCAAGGGTTGAGTGTATTTCCTGCCTCGAAAGCGCAGATTACGTGCCAAGATCCCTCTTATTTCGGAGTTGCTAAACACTTTTGGGGTATCGAAATCGTCACGGCCAGGCCCTGAAATCCCATGACCCACAAAGCATCAACGCCTTACGAAATAAACGAAGGAGGGCGGGTGCGGGTGGCCCACTCGGATGGCTCAGGGCCCATTTCCAGCGTCAGTGAGGCTTCCGGGGCGAATTCTGAGAGCTTGAGGTAGCAGCGGTCCAGCGGGTTACCGTTGAGCCAGGCTCTCTGAACGTAGAAATTCTCCGGCCCCTGGTTGAGCGACATGATCCGAAATTCCCCGCCGTAAAGCTTGATCGTCGAGATCTGAAAGATCGGACTTCCGATCAGCATGATAGGCAGTCCAGTGACCGGGAAAAGTCCAATGGCGCTCCAGACATACCATGAGGAAAGCCCACCCGAGTCGTCGTTACCAGGCAAGCCACCTTTGCCGGTGGTGAACTGGTATTTGAGAACATTGCGCACCACTTCGGCGGTTCGGTCGTGTCGGCCAGCCCAGAGGTAGGCATACGGGGCCTCCATATCCGGCTCATTGTTGAGTCCCTCAAAGCGATGAACGGTCTGGCCCTCTTCCGGTTCCCGGTATCCGAAGAACAGGTCCAGTAGTTCGACGAACCGCTCTTCACCGCCGGCGAGATTGATTCGTCCCACCATGTCGTGGATGAAGCGGAAGGAGTAATTCCAGTTTTCGCCTTCGTAGTAGTCGGAATCCTCACTGAGCAAGCCGGTTTTTTCATCAAAGGCGTTCGTCCAGTAGTAGGCCAGGGGAATACTACCGTCATAGATTATCTGATCGCCCAGTCGCTTCGCCATCTGGGAAATACACCAATTGGCGAAAGCGAGATCTAGTGTGTGAGAAAGTGGTTGAACGACATGGTTTCGAGAGAATTCGGAGAATTTACCGCCTCGGCCACGGCCACTGAGGCTGGTCCTCCAAAGCTGCTTTAAAACGGACTCCCAGTCACCGGAGATCCCGCGCATGTGGGCGTCGTTCAGGATCATGTGACAAAGTCCGGTGGCTTGCTTGGCAAATCGTTCTGGAGCGTTGTCCATTAGGTAACTGACTGGAAAGGCGCCTTCACGTTTGGCCACATCGAGGAGGAAGGATACAAAATCCGAACCCAGTTCTGGCCAGAGCGTCATGAGGAGCGGCAACTGGGTCTTGTAAAGATCCCAAAGAGTCGAAAGATCGAAGAAGAAAGGGCCGGGCTCCCCTGAAAAGGGATTCTCGTCCATGAAATCCGCCGGCTTGAGCGTGGCGTGATAGAGAGCGGTATAGAAGATTTCCCGCATTTCATTACTGCCACCCTCGACCTGGATTTTACCAAGAACGGAATCCCAGTTGGCGCGGGCATCCGAAGAGATTTCCTCAAATGACATTTCCTGCTTCAAAGCGACGGCCTCGCCGGGTCGTTCCGAGCAGTGGAGTGAAAACCCGATCCGGATCTCAATCGGTTGACCGGAATCCTCCGCTTCAAACCAGGCTCCGAAAGGTATGCGTTCCTTTTTGATCTCTTTCCTGGCTTTGTACTTGCCGGACTTTTCGAGAATCTCACCGTTCTCCCAAAATCCGGATGCTTTGAGTGGTGTGGTGCATTCGAGATGGAAGTAGAAGGGAATACCCTCAATGATGACGCGCCCCTGGCAGGTGGTCGGGTTGAGAAAGATTGCTTTCGCTTTCTCTGGATAGACTCCCATGCCCTCAATCAGTAGACCTCCCGAGCTGAAATCGACAGCGACCTTACCAGTTGCATCGCTTGGAAAACAGTAGCGATGAACGGCGGTTCTTTTAGTGCAAGTGGCCTCAAAGGTGACACCGGACTCCTCAAATTTACCGGCGTAAAATCCCGGCTTGGCTTCTTCGTTGACAAGATGATGGCGCGTTCCAAGACCCTCGAGCCCATTCCCGGTCAGCGGGGTTGTGAGGAAGTAGTTGTAATACTGACGAATGCGCCCGGTTCCGGACTGTTGAAAGTGAGCCAGACCCAGGATTTCGTGCCGGTCAAAGAGTCTCCGTGGATCGTCTCCCGAGAGTGAGACGTCGTTCCGCCCGTAGCCGGTCACGTAGGCACCGGAGTAAGCACAGACAGACAACATACCAAAAGGTAGAGTCGCACCGGGGTGAGTGTTGCCCACCGGTGGTTTGGCACACCACCATTTTGCGGCGATGCCTTCGGGGGGAGGTAGCGAAGTGGTGTCGTTCCCGAGAAAAGGATCGACGTAGGTGCTGTTTCCAGGACTGGACATAAAGCGGTTTTAACACATGAGGATCGATAAAACGTAGAGCAGTTTAGGGGCCAAGCCCGTAGAAAATGCTGTGACATGCTCAGAATCAGAGGGATGGGCAGATCGATTCTGGATCTGGCAGGATATCTCAATCGTCATTGCCTGTCCGCTGTCTGGGCACTCTGGATTGACCTTAAAAGGTTCGCTGCCTACTATCCACGCATGGGTAAACTTTGCCACCTCATAGGTCTCGGGCTTCTGTTCACGTCGACGTTAGTTCGGGCAGAAGAAAAACCTAACCTGCTCATCATCCTAACCGATGATCAACGTTATGACGCAATGGGATTCCTTGGGCATCCGTTTCTGGAGACGCCAACTCTCGATCGTATTGCACGGGAAGGGGTCCACTTCAAGAACGCTGTCGTCACAACCTCGCTCTGTTCCCCAAGCCGGGCCTCAATCCTGACAGGGCTCTACGCCCACAACCACCGGGTGGTCGACAATTACAACCCTTTCTCTGACAAGCTCGTCTTTTTCCCTAAATATCTTCAGGACGTTGGATATGAAACCGCATTCATTGGGAAGTGGCATATGGGAGGTGAGATTGATCACCCTCAGCCCGGGTTTGACCACTGGGTCGCTTTCAAAGGGCAAGGAGTTTACTTCGCTGATCCGGCAGATGCCAAAGTGAAAGGACGCTATGTGCCACAGGTCAGTCGCGACGGCCTGAACATCAACGGAGAACGCGTCCCGCAGGACGGCTACATTACTGATGTCCTGACCGATTATGCAACGGACTGGCTCGAAGGACGCAGTGGTGATAAACCCTGGATGCTCTACCTCTCACACAAAGCCGTGCATGCCGACTTCCTGCCTGCCAACCGTCATGCCTACAGCTACGAGAATGAAACGTTCGAGAAGCCGGTCACTTGGTTTGAACAGCCTGAGCTGTTCCGAGACGTTCCGCTTTGGGTTCAGAATCAGCGCAACAGCCGGCATGGCGTGGAGTTCGCCTACTACACCAACCTGGATATAGGCACTTACTACAAGCGCTACTGCGAAACGATCCGAGCCATTGATGACAGCACCGGAGCAGTCCTCAAGGCGCTCGAAGACCGCGGAGAACTGGACAACACGGTGATCCTCTTTATGGCGGACAACGGCTTCCTCTTTGGCGAGCGCGGCCTCATTGACAAGCGGAACGCCTACGATGCTTCAGTCAGGATCCCGATGCTGTTACGTTATCCAAAGAGCGTCAAAGGAGGCCAGACCTTGACCGGAGTCGTCGCCAATATTGATGTCGCTCCGACCATGCTGGATTTCGCCGGAGTGGAGATCCCAGAATACATGGACGGTCGCAGTATGAAGCCACTCGTATCAGGAGAGTCCGGCGACTGGCGTGACTACCTGCTCTACGAATACTATTGGGAGCGCAACTACCCTCATACACCCACGACTCACGCGGTGCTGGGTGAGCGTTTCAAATACATCCGCTATCACGGAGTCTGGGATGTGGACGAACTCTTTGACCTGGAAAAGGATCCCGAAGAGCGCATCAACCTCATTAATGATCCCGAGTATGCCGAAACGGTGGAGAGGCTTAATCAGCGCCTCTTTGAGCTTATGGAGGAAACGGACGGCACCGAAATGCCGATCATGCGTGACCGAGGCACCAAATTTCTTCATCGTAAGGCCGGTGGCGAGGAGGAAGCTCCCTTCCCGGACTGGTTTTATCGTAAGCCCGATGCTCCGGCAAATTGAACCCGAATACCCGCCAAAAATGACTGTCCTCTCCCGATCTCAGCTCCTTCTGGGTCTTGGCCCCATCGCCTTCATTGGCGTGAGTTGCTCGACGGCAGACAGCGGCCGGGGAAATCAGGACGTTTATTCCGGGCAGGGCCCATCACGGAATCCGGCCTCGAGTTGGCAGGATGAGATGTTTCGCCCTGCAGGATAGGACCTTGCGCGGCGGCTTAACTCCCTCAGGACATTATAAATACTAGACACTTAGGATAGGTTAACCGATGCTCTCAAGCGATCCGCTTATGTCGCCTGATCTGATTCTTGCTATCCTTCTTCCGCTCTTCGCATTTGGTGTTGGGGCATCCATCGGGTCCTTCCTCAACGTGGTGATCTACCGAGTTCCTAACGGGCTCAGTGTCCACCAGCCCAAGCGTTCGTTTTGCCCGAGTTGTAAAACCCAGATCCCAATGTCCCTCAATATACCGGTGGTGAGTTGGGTCATGCTGCGAGGCCGGTGCAAGTGGTGCGAGAAACCCATCCCTGTCCGTTATTTGTTGGTCGAGGTGCTGACAGGTATCGTTTTTCTCGCGATCTGGATGATCAAAATACCCGATGCTCAAACCATCCTCGGACATTATGGCACCCTCGGCGAGGTGTTCGCCCTCTGGATCCTGACTTCGCTACTGATAGCGGCCACATTCATTGATCTCGACCATTTCATCATTCCGGATTCGATCACCGTCGGTGGATGTGGCGTGGCGATTCTACTGAGTTTTCTTGTCCCGGCTCTGCATGGGGAAGTGATCTGGTGGAAAGGTGGCCTCCAGGGCATTCTTGGCGCTGTGGGAGGCTTTGTCCTGCTCTGGCTCGTGGTCCTGCTCGGCAAAATGGCTTTTGGAAAGATTCGGCACGAATTCGATGAGCCGACCGATTTTGAAATTTCACAACCTGGAGGTGACGAAGAACCGATCATCATTAGGCTGGGTGAGCACGAATACGAGTGGGGAGACGTTTTTTTCCGCAGCTGGGATCGACTCGAAACAGAGATCCAGGACCTCTACCTCAATGAGGAGAAGCGTGAGTTTAAAGAATCGTTCACCGTCTTGGGCGACGGCTTCGAAATCGACGGGGAACGAATTGAAGTGGAGGATGTGAAGAAGGTTTCCGGTAAGATCACCAAAGCGGTAGTGCCGCGCGAAGCAATGGGCTACGGTGATGTGAAGTTTGTCGCCATGATTGGAGCCTTTCTCGGATGGCAGGCCGCGGTTTATGTGCTTTTTGCGGCCTCCATTATTGGAGCTATCGTGGGGCTCTTCCAGAAGTTCGTTGCCAAGGAGCAGTGGTCGCGACCGCTCCCCTTTGGCCCTTATCTGGCCCTCGGGGCGTTTCTTTGGATTTTCACCGGCCCTGCTATCTGGATCTGGTATCTTTCGAGGCTTCGCCCGGATCCGAGCCCGTTTTAGAATCTTTCAATGCTAGTCGACGGTACTCCTTATCGGACCATCTGGTTGGGCGAAGACGGTGAATCCGTCGAAATCATCGACCAGCGGAAGTTGCCTTGGTCTTTCGAGGTTGCCACGTTGAGAACGAGTGATGATGCCGCCAATGCCATTTTTGGGATGCTGGTCCGCGGGGCAGGACTGATCGGAGCAACTGCGGCTTCCGGGATGTTCCTCGCAGCGCTGGAGTGCCGAAAAGCAGCCGATGACGCTGGCTTTGACAAAGAATTCGCCAGGCTTGGGGAAAAGCTGAAAGCGACCCGTCCTACCGCCGTGAATCTCGCATGGGCGGTCGATCGCCAGGTTACTGCTGTTGCGGCGGTATCCGGAATCGAGGAAAAGATCGCCGTGGCCAGGCACCTCGCCGTTGAGATAGCCGACGAGGATGCTGATTGGTGTCGCAGGATCGGTGAACACGGTTTGCCTTTGATTCAGGAGATTTATAGAAACAAGGACAACGACGAGCCGTTCAATATCCTGACACACTGCAACGCTGGCTGGTTGGCTTTTGTCGATTACGGATCAGCGACTTCTCCGATCTACGCTGCCCATGATGCCGGCATTCCCGTCCATGTTTGGGTGGATGAGACGCGCCCGAGGAACCAGGGAGCCCGCCTCACCGCCTGGGAACTCGGAAAGCACGGCGTTCCTCACACGGTGATCGCTGACAACACCGGGGGACACCTTATGCAACACGGCATGGTCGACATGGTGATTACGGGGACGGATCGCACCACTCACACCGGCGATGTGGCGAATAAGATCGGCACCTACCTCAAAGCCCTCGCTGCCCACGACAACGGGATTCCTTTCTACGTGGCGCTGCCCTCATCGACCTTCGACTGGGAAACCCGGAACGGAGTCGAGAAAATCCCCATCGAGCAGAGAAACGGCGAGGAAGTCACCCGAATGGGAGGGGCTCCTGACGCTGAATTGTCCTCGGAGCCTGAAATCGAGGTGACTGTGGTTGCAAAAGGTAGCCCCGTTGTTAACTACGCCTTTGATGTAACGCCCGCCCGGTTGGTCACGGGCCTGATCACCGAGCGCGGAGTGTGTCCGGCCACTGAGTCCGGTATACACGCACTTTTTCCAGAGAAATAATTCGTTTTCTGGCGTAAAGGTCTAAGCAACCATCCCGACTGTCTTTTCATGCCTGTAAAGATCGATCCCAACCTTCACCAGGATAAAAAGCCCCCGTGGATTCGGGTGCGGCTTCCGAACAACCCTGTCTTCTGGGACACCAAGGGAATGATCGAGGATTTGAACTTGGTCACGGTTTGTGAAGAGGCTCAGTGTCCCAACCGCTGGGAATGCTGGGGTCAGGGTACTGCGACAATGATGATCGCCGGCGAACGCTGCACGCGCGCGTGTGGTTTCTGTGCGGTCGACACCCGTCGCCCCTTGCCGCTCGAGGCCGATGAGCCGGACCGCGTTGCAGAGGCTGTTCGCCGCATGAATTTGAACCATGTCGTAATTACTGCCGTGGCTCGGGATGACCTTCTCGACGGTGGAGCAAGTCACTTTGCGAACACGATTTACAAGATCCGCGAGGTGAATCCTGACACGGTGATAGAGGTCCTCGTGCCCGATTTCATCGGCAAGGACGACTGCCTCTGGGTCGTGATGGAAGCCGCTCCCGAAATCTTCAATCACAATCTCGAAACCGTTGAGCGACTGACGCCTGTGGTTCGTTCTGAGGCGGAATACTGGAGATCCCTGCTCGTCCTCAAAAGGGCGAGGGAGATGGCGAAAGAGATGGGAAACCGTTGCGCCACCAAGAGTGGGATTATGCTCGGTCTTGGAGAGGAGGAGGGTGAAGTAATCAAAGCGATGGACGATCTGCGCGATCACAATGTGACCGTTTTGACTCTTGGACAGTATCTGCGCCCTTCTCCGAAGCACCTTCCGGTAGTGGAATACATCGAGCCGGCCACCTTTGAACGTTACAAGGAAATCGCTTTAGGAAAAGGGTTCCGCCATGTGGCCTCAGGCCCGTTGGTTCGCAGTTCTTATCACGCTGCTGATTTTAAACCGGAGCTCGATCCAGACGCCTGATCCGGTTTCCTGCATCAAAATTCTCAAGCGGCAGAAATTTTTTTGCGGTGTGTTTGTGGCAGGTTTTCCGGTTTTGTCGGCAGGGAAGTGTGATATTTTTAAGTGCGTAGCAATTGCTCGCATTGACCCCCAAAATCCGAAGCAAAATAGTGAGAATCTAGGCGAATTTGAAGTGAGAAGATGAATCCTGCCGGTTTCCTGTTCAGAGCCCTGCTTCTTGCGTTGTTTACGCTTTCCCTGTTAGCGGGCGCGATCATCACCGACTTTTATCTGCGTCACGAGGTCGCTGGAAAGGCTTCACGATACCTAATTGCAAGCGGAGTGGAGGTTTCCACCGGCAGCGCCATTGAGGCGGCGAAAGACGGGGAGACGGCGATTCTGCAGTACCTCGAGCGTGCTGGGATTGACCTTGGCCATTCCGATGCCAATGGGTTCACTCCTTTGCTGGCAGCGGTTCGTTCCGGCAATGAATCCACAATCCAGTTTTTGATGGAACGGAACGAGGTGGTCGAAAACATCAACGCTTTCACAGATTCCGAGAAAGAGACGCCGCTTAGTGCTGCTCTTCGAGAACGGAATTTTGAGTTGGCTTCCGCACTGATTGAGGCCGGTGCCAAGATTGATGTCGATATAAGGGTGGGACGGCCTTTTGTAATCGATGCTATTGAGAAGCAGGACGCGGAGATGATCGATTTCCTGTTCAGTCATGGGGCGGACGTCGAGTATCGCGGGGCTTCCCCGATCTCCGCACTCGCGGTAGCCGCCAGTCGCGATAATTTTGAATTGATGCAACGCTGCCTTAAGGAAGGAGCTGCCGTGGATACACGCGGTGAAAGCGGTAACCCACTCCTTATCGAAGCCGTGATGGAGAAGAATCTCAAGAAGACCCGTCTCCTCCTAGAGAACGGAGCTGACGTTAATATCCTTTGCACTGAGAACAAGCGCATGGAACTGACGGCGCTCAGTCACGCGTTCGACCAAGGTTCAACGGCGTTTGAAAACCTCCTTTTTGAGCATGGAGCCGATGCCAATGTCAATGGACTGAGCGGTGAGCCTCTGATTGTGCAGTCTATTACTGAAAAGGACCTGGTTGCCGCTCAGCGTTTTCTTGAACAGGGCGCCAATCCCGATGTGACGAATAAAGACGGTTACACGCCTCTCGCTCTTGCTGTCGCAGGAGAGGAACTTAATGCCGTCGAATTGCTAATCGAAGGTGGTGCTGATCCGTCTCTCAACGGTGCCGGCATGGAGAGCCCACTGCTGCTTTCAATCGAGAATGGTAACATCGCGATCGCTCATATGCTGATTGTGTCTGGTGCTGAGTTCGATAAGCAGCAGATGCTGGCTCGGGCTTACAGCGAACGCAACATACCTCTGATGAGCTTGTTGCTAAATGCCGGGGCTGATCCGGAGTCCACCTTTCGGAAAACCGACGAACGGGTCTTCGACATTGCGGTGCGGGACGGGTCGGCGGGTGCGGTCCGAATTCTCCTCGATTCCGGCACGTCGATTGGCGATAATCTATGGACCGCAATCCTGTCTGATCAAGACGAAGTGATCCGTTTGATTCTTGAGGCCGGTGCCGACCCTCGACAGGTGGGTCCGGAAGGTGAAGACCCACTCGATTTCTGCCTGAGACGCGGCCGATGTAAGGCCGCCGGCATTCTCCTTGCTGGCGGAGCCAATCCTAACGCCCGGTACGACAGCTCGGAGTCGTGGCTTTCCAAGGCAGTGAGGGAAGGGGACGAAAAAATCGCGCTTACCTTGATCAAGGCGGGGGCTGCGGTGAGAGGAATAAGATCCAAGGACGGGCACACTCTTCTCGGCTGGTCGATTGCACACCAGATGACAGACGTGGTCGAAGCCCTGATCGACGTTGGCGTGGATGTCGATGCCGACGAACGTGCTCCGGTCCGGTCAGAATTTCTCGACATGTTTGAGAGCAAGACCTTCAAGTATCACCTCCAGGTGGATCGGAGAATCCGCCCGGTCATGATGGCAGCCGCTCTTCGCAACAAGGAGATTGCGCAGATGTTGATGGACGCCGGCGCCAACGGGCAAGCATACACGCGAAAATACCTGACAGCTGCGATCATCGGTTCTTGGCACAAAGATACCGACCTTCAGCAGATCGTTCTTCTTGGCGAGGTTCCCAACCCGCAACCGCGCAAAGTCGTGGTCGACCTGTCGAGCCAGCGGCTGACTCTGTATGAAAATGGCGTAGCCACCTTTTCAAGCCGCTGCTCTACCGGAAAGTCAGGTCATCGAACGCCAGCGGGCGAGTATGTTATTAGCGACCGTCATCGCCACCACACCTCTTCAATCTATGGGTCCAGTATGCCATACTTTCAGCGTTTCAGTTTCAGTGCTTTTGGCCTGCATCAGGGGTATGTCCCTAATTATCCCGCATCGGCCGGTTGTATACGACTCCCTTACCAGTCGGCCCGACACTTGTGGGGTAAGCTTGATATAGGAGACTACTGCGTGATCCAGCCCTAATCGCATGTGAAGGTGATATCAGGCGGTGTCAGATATAGTGGAAGCCGCCTGGAGAATCGTTTCTTCGCCAAGTGGTTTACCAAGGAGTTGCAGACCAACCGGCAGATCCTTGCCGTCCTTCGTGATCGTTCCGCAAGGCACAGACACACCACAGATCCCAGCAAGGTTAGCGGATATGGTGTAGATATCCGCCAGATACATGGAGAGAGGGTCGCTAAGTTTTTCTCCAATTTTGAAGGCTGGAGTCGGTGAAACCGGCGAGGCAATCACATCGACCTTTTTGAATGCGTGGTTGAAATCATCGCGAATGAGGGTGCGGACTTTCTGAGCCCGGAGATAATAGGCGTCGTAGTAACCCGAGCTCAACACGTAGGTGCCGAGAATAATTCGTCGCTTCACTTCGGATCCCAGCCCTTCGTCGCGGGACTTCTCATACACGCTGAGAAGATCGTCAGCGCTAGCGGAGCGATGCCCGTAGCGCACGCCATCGAACCGGGCGAGGTTGGCGGAGGCTTCCGCTGTTGCAATGACGTAGTAGGTCGCCACGGCGTGCTCAGTATTCGGTAGGGAGACCTCTACCACTTCAGCCCCGTCATCGGTGAGCTGCTTGATGCCGGATTCGACTTGGGCCCTTACCTCGGGATCGAGACCTTCGGCGAAATACTCTTTTGGCAAACCGACCCTGAGGCCGGCCACACCCTTGTCGAGGGCGGCGGTGTAGTCCGGAACTTCGAGGTCGAGGCAGGTGGAGTCGCGCTCGCAGGAGCCTGAAATCGCGCCGAGCAGGAGAGCGGCATCTTCAACAGTTTTGGTCATCGGGCCCGCCTGATCGAGGGATGAGGCAAATGCCACGAGGCCGTATCGGGAAACGCGCCCATAGGTGGGTTTGAGACCCACCACACCGCAGTGGCTGGCCGGTTGGCGAATGGAACCGCCAGTGTCCGTGCCGAGAGCAGCCACGGCCGTATTGGAAGCAACGACTGCCGCGGACCCACCTGATGAACCACCGGGGATTCGCTCAGGGTCGTGAGGATTGCGACAGATCTTGATGCCGGAGTTCTCGTTCGATGAACCCATCGCGAATTCATCCATGTTGGTCCGGCCAAAAGGAATCGCGCCCGCTTCGCGAAGTTTACGAACCACAGTGGCATCGTAAGGTGCTTTGTATTTCCCTGTCAGCATCTTCGAAGCACAGCCGCAGGGCTGTCCTTCCGCATTGATCAGATCCTTGATCGCGATGGGCACACCACCGAGAGGCAATGAGAGGTCAACCTTCTCAGCATCTGCCAATGCCAGATCAAGATCGTAGGAAAGGTAGCCGCCGATATCGCCATCTTTGCTGTCGATGGCTTTGGCGATGGACTTGAGGGCATCAGCGGGAGTCAGGTCACCGGACTGGTAGGCCTGTTTGAGCTGAGTGATAGTGAAATCCGCGGCGTTCAATGGAGTGGGAAAAGTTAAACTGAGAGTAGAGAGGGCGACTTGGACACAGACCTATTCGATCACTTTCGGCATCTTGATCTGCTCGTGAGCGATAGCAGGCGCGTTGGAAAGGACCGCTTCCTGGCTGAGACCGGGTCCGCTGGTCTTATCTTCGCGAATCACGTCAAAAACTGGCGCCGCGTGAGCCGTGGGTTCGATGCCCTCAACGTCGATGGCGTTGAGTTGCTCGACATACTTAAGAATGTGATCCATTTGCCCCTGGTATTCCTCAGCTTCGGCGTCAGTGAGTTCGATGCGGGCGAGGTGGGCTACTTGGCGGACGTCCATGAAAATGATTGAGTTCTGATGCCGCCGGAGTCACCGGCGAAATTTCGGAGCAATCTAGGCATGACGCACCCATCCGGCAAGTTTGAGTTGGCTTGCGCGGCAGGTTTCGTTCAAGTTGGCGAAAAATGCAGATTCACACGATTGACCTTGAGTTCCAGGACACCCGTTACGCCATTGCTGCTTTTCTCGTCGAGAGCGGTGAAACGAAGGTTCTCATCGAAACGGGGCCGGAATCGACCCGGGATCAACTTCTCGGAAAACTAACTGAACTGGGATGTCCGGCCCGCGAACTGGATGCGGTTTTTGTGACCCACATCCATCTTGATCATGCCGGGGCGGCCGGCTGGTTCGGCAGGGAGGGCATCCCGGTCTATGTCCATCATAAGGGCGCCCGTCACCTCGTCGATCCTTCCCGGTTGATTGAGAGTGCTCAGATGATCTACGCGGAACGCTTCGACTCACTATGGGGTGGTATGACCCCGGCGCCGAAAGAGCGGGTGAATTCGCTTGAGGGGGGTGAAGTGATAAGGGTCGGCGACCTTTCAATCGAAGTTCTTGAGACACCGGGTCACGCGTTTCACCATCATGCTTTTGCGGTAAATTCGGCCTGCTTCGCCGGCGATGCGGTCGGGGCTCGACTACCGGACAGTGAGTATATCTCGGTCACCTCGGCCCCTCCGCAATTTCACCTCGCGCACACCCTGGCTTCCATTGACCTGATCGACGGGCGCAAATTCGAAAAACTTTACCTTACCCATTTTGGAGCCGTCGACGATCCCTCGGGACACCTGAAAGACTATCGCCACGCCGTCGAGTTAAACGCAGAGTTCATTCGTCAGCGACTCGAAGAGAAGATGGATCCGGACTCTCTTCGGATTGCCTACGAGGCTTTCTGCTTCGAACAAGCGTTTCGGGTCAAGGCTCCAAGGGAAATCTTGGAAACTCTTCAACTCATCAATGGGACCGACATGTGTGCGGATGGTATCCGGCTTTTTTGGCGAAAACAGCAGGGCGAAGGCGCTTGAATTGCCCGGACTGGCGGTGTTGATTACTTCGCCCTTATGAAAGGTCCGTTCGCCCTGTTTCCACTTCTGATTCTTGCCGCCATCTGGCCTTCTTCGATCAAGGCTCAGGAGCAGAGTGGACCGGAAACTCTCTCCGGTCGCCCGCTCTCGCATTCAAACCTGGCGCGACTGCCATACCGCCAGCTCATTAAGATCGCCCAGAGCGATTCACGTTCAAAGCCTGAAGCCGAGAGTTATCGACTCCGTATCCAAAGTCGGAACTCACTGGTTTCTTCTCGGGATATCGAGCTTTACCTCGATGTGAAAGACGCGCCGGTTATCCTTGTGGTGGATTACGACGGTTTCGTCGAAGTCCCACACAATGCAAAGCTCCTTGATTTGAATCCAGATCTTGTCGCGAACCAGCCTCGCGGAACGTTGAACATCTTTGTCGACCTCGAACTACCTAAGGTAGACCCTCCAAAGATTAAAGGAGGCAAGGTGGAATACCGTGAGCTCTTTCGCCCTCTCATGACCATTAAGGAAGAAATGCGCAAGGTGGACCCCATGTTCGGCCTGACGGGACAGCAACAGTTTGTCTTGGAAGTGGAGACCGGTGGCGAACCGCTCAAGATCACGCGCGAACTGGGTGCGCGGACCTTCACCCCGGATGACGACGGTAAGGTCTACATGATCATGGAGTCTTACCTCTTTGAAGAAAACCCCATCGTCTCTATTCCCGACGATGCCAAGATGCAGGTTCTTCCGAAGTCACCGGAGGAGATTGAAGAGATCCGCTCCAAGTAAGAGCTCTCAGGCTTCGGTCAGGATTTCCGACCGCCTTTTTCCTTTTTGTCACCCTTCTTGTCCGAGCTGGTGCGGGAACGCACCCGAAAGACGAAAGGAAGCCCCTCCATCGGGTAATCCTTTCGAATCTGGTTCTCAAGGAACCGCTGGTAAGTGCGGGTCAGGAGCTTCGAGTGATTCACAAAGAGCAGATACTCCGGAACCGGAACGGGCTGAGGACGATCGCTGCGCTTCTGGGTCGCATAGAGCAGCTTGAGTCGCTTGCCGTGGCGCACCGGTGGGGGATTCCGCTCGATGGATTGCTGAAGGAGACGGTTGAGCACTCCGGTTGATACAGGATCCTGCGCGGTGGCGACGACCTGCTGGACGTAGTTGAAGATTTTCCCCAGATACTGTTTCTCTTTCGCTGAGATAGCGACCTTGGGGGCGTAGGGGAGAAAGAAGAGATCGTCGCCAAGTTCTTCACGGAAGTTCTCAATTCGGTCCTGGAAATCGGCACCGGGGTGGTAAAGATCGAACTTATTGAGCAGAACGATACATGGCTTGTGAGCATCAATCACCATACGGGCAATACGGCGGTCCTGGCTCGTCACCCCTGAGACCGCATCGATGACCAGCAGGCACAGATCAGCGCGCCGGATTGATTTCTCCGAGCGCATCACCGAAAAGACCTCCACCGAGGTATCACGCTTGTTGCGCTTTCGAATTCCGGCCGTGTCGATGAGAATGTATTCCTTGGCGTCGCGGGTGTAGGGGACATCGACGGCGTCGCGGGTCGTCCCGGCAACTTCGGAGACAATGCTGCGCTCATCGTTCATCAGCGCATTGATGAGCGATGACTTGCCAACATTGGGACGGCCAACGATGGCAATCTTCACCGGAGGAGGCCCGTCTTTCTCTTCGTCGTAATTTTCAATCCCAAGCTCATTGAGCTCGGTCTGGATCAGGTTTTCGAGACGGTCAAAATTGCGACCGTGAGCCGCGGAAGTGTTGACCTGATTTTCGAAACCAAGGGCCACAAACTCCGCCGCATCAGGCTCCTGCTTAGGCGTATCGACCTTGTTGGCGAGAAGAACGACCGTAGCCCCCGAGTTACGGAGGACGTTGGCCAGCTCGCGGTCGATCGGGTGAATCCCGGTGTGGACGTCGACGACAAAAAGAATCAGGTCGGCAGACTCAATCGCGATGTCTGCCTCCATCCGGACCTGCTCGCCGAAACCATCATCAAGGACGGCACCGATACCGCCGGTGTCAGTCAGCTCGAAAGAAATGCCCTTGGGGCGTTTGCACTCCGTGGCGATACGGTCACGCGTCACGCCGGGCTGATCGTGCACGATCGCAATGCGCCGCTTGGCGATGCAATTGAAGATGGCGGACTTCCCGACATTGGGACGACCGACTATGGCAACCTTGGCTAACTGTTTACGAGACATCGGAATCTGGCGTGGTATGCCCGTGTTCCCGCATTTGCTGAATGCCTTCCACGATATACTGGTAGCCGGAAATGAGCGTAAACACGGCTGCTAGGTAGATCAGGATCTCAAGGGGAAGCGGTCGGGCTTCGACGCTCCAAAAGTCCACCAAAACCCAGCAGACGCAACTTAACTGTAAAAATGTGCAGATTTTACTGGTGACGATGGGCCGCATTTTCACCTTTCCAATGGTGTAATGGATAATGACCACTCCCGCCACAATGGTGACATCCCGGGCAATAACAAGGACCGCGAACCAGATCGGAAGCCCCGCGGTCCACTGGGTCACGCTGAGCGTCACGACTCCGGCAAGCAGCAGCAACTTGTCCGCGACGGGGTCGAGAGCACGCCCCAAGTTGGTGCTTTGGTTGAAATTCCGGGCAATATAGCCATCAAGTGCATCACTGAGCGAAGCTACCGCATAGGTGATCAGCGCGGCGATGCGATACCAGACGACCTCTGCACCATCGACAATGCTTAGACTGTAGTAAGCCGAGAAAACAATAAAGACGGGGATTAGCAGCAGGCGGGTGATCGTGATCTTGTTTGCCAGCGTCATTCATCTTCAGTGTAGTGCTCGATTCTGGATCGGCACAGCATAATGATTCGACAATATGACTCTGGCTGGTAAATTTAGATTGGCTCTTTAAATACATTTACCGCGAATCCGAAACAGGATGGACTATGGCAAAAGTTGCAGAAACATCACAAGAGCTCCTCGATCAGGCCATCGAAACAAAGGAGCTTCGCTTCTTCACGGCCAGTCGCGGCGCGGCACGGGGCAAAACAGGCCCGGATGATACTGCCAAATTTGCGGATCATCTCATGGCACTCCAGGAATGCGCACTCCTGCTTGGCGAAACGCTTGAAATGGACGCTGTCTCTAGTGCAATTAGCGTGCAGGGGGATGAGACGGCCGGATTTTGCTTCGACCCTAACTCGGATCCCGAGGACCCCGTCATCGCCGGTGCCATCGTAAATCGCAAGATGGAGGTCAGCGAATTTGTGAGTTCCATTCGTGAATACATCGACTCCCACTGATGACTCCGGAAACTCGCACAGCCACCCTTAAGGCCCTGAAGAAGGTGGCCTCAGTCTATGGTGTTATGCTCCAGCGGGAACACGACATCATCTTCAGTGACTTGTCCTTCGATACCGAGAAGGTGAAGAAGCTTTCGGGTGTGGTCGACGACATCGTCTACTACTACGCTCAGGAAAAACGGGTCCCTGATCAATTGGCGTTTCGTTATGACGGCGGCAACCTCGTCATCCTTTTTAAGGAAGCCCATCGTATGGTGGTCCTTCATCACGATGAGAATGAAGTGGACCGCATCACGTCAGCCGCGGCCGCGTTTTTCAGAGATTACCTGACTGGCGAGGCCATCAAGACCTTCAGTGGAACCGCCAAGCCCGAGCCTTCGCGCAAGCGACGCGTGATTGAGCCGACCGCACCGATCATGCCGGTGGAGTCCGCGCCTTCTTAATCAAACTGGAAGAAACCAGCTACAAAAAAAGCCGCCCGGCCGGGCAGCTTCCTCGTGTTCCAGAATCTGAAAGGGGACTTTTTAGGACTCGTCCTCTTTGGGTTTATCCTCCCGAAGCGAGAAACGGAAACGATTACCGCGGTTACGCTTGGCAGTCGCTCGAGCCTTACGCTTGGTGCGCTGGGCAGGAGTTTCGAAAGAACGAAGTCGGCGCATCTCTTCGATGATGCCTTCGGACTCCATTTTGCCCTTGAGGCGCTTGAGAGCACGATCGATCGGCTCGCCTTTTTTAACTTCGACTTCTGGCATGGTAGGTGGTCGGATTTAATTGCAGATTTCTGGGATCTTCCCCTCAAGACCGGGGAGAGGGCGGGAACTTAGGTCGGAAAGCCCACGACGTCAAGCTCGGGAAACGTTAAGATTGCCAAAATAGTCAATACACCCACTTCGGTGGCCCCTTTTCTGCACCACGGAGTATGGGGCAGTGAGAGTCGCACCGGCGGTGGAGGCGCAAAATCAACTGATTGCTTCGATCAGTCCTCCTTTTGCAGGCTTGCCACGACGTTGAAATCCTCAAGCGTGGTGGTGTCACCCTTCACTTCGCCGCCAGAGACGATTTCCTTGAGGAGCCGACGCATGATTTTGCCGCTCCGGGTCTTGGGCAGGGCCTGAGCGAAGCGGATGTCATCCGGCTTAGCAATGGCACCGATTTCGGTTCCGACATGGTTTCGGAGCTCGGCGGCGAGATCGTCGCCGTGGTCGATGCCTTCCTTGAGAGTTACGAAGGCGACTACTGCCTGGCCCTTGATGTCATGGGGACGGCCGACCACAGCCGCCTCAGCGACAGCATCGTGGGAAACGAGAGCACTTTCAACCTCAGCCGTGCCGAGACGGTGCCCGGAGACATTGAGGACATCATCGAGACGGCCTACGATCCAGAAATAGCCGTCATCGTCAGTGCGGGCGCCATCACCGGCGAGGTAGATTCCATCGTATTCGTTCCAGTAGGTTTCCTTGAAACGCTCAGGGTCTTTGTAAATGGTGCGCAGCATGCTGGGCCAAGGCTTTCGGATGACCAGCTTACCGCCCTCGTTGGGGCCGCATTCTTCGCCAGTCTCGTCGAGGATGGCCGCGTCGATACCGAGGAAAGGACGGGTCGCGGTGCCGGGCTTGAGTGGTGTCGCACCCGGAAGCGGCGTGATCATGATGCCACCGGTCTCGGTCTGCCACCAGGTATCAACGATGGGGCAGCGGGCCCCACCGATCTTTTCGTGATACCACATCCAGGCTTCAGGATTGATCGGTTCGCCGACTGTCCCGAGCAGGCGCAGGGAGCTGAGATCGTGTTTCTCAACGTGATGATCACCCGCCTTGATAAACGCACGGATGGCGGTGGGAGCGGTGTAAAAGATGGTCACCTTGTAGTCAGCTACGATCTGCCAGAAGCGATCCCAGTCAGGCTGGTTTGGCGCGCCTTCATACATGACCTGAGTGGCTCCATTAGCCATAGGACCATAAACAATGTAGCTGTGGCCGGTGATCCAGCCCACATCCGCGGTACACCAGTAGATATCGTCAGGCTGGTGATCGAAGATGTATTTGAAGGTCGTCGCAGTCCCGGTCATGTAACCGCCGGTCGTGTGGAGAATCCCCTTGGGCTTCCCGGTGGACCCAGAGGTGTAGAGAATGAAAAGCGGATGCTCGGCATCGAATCCTTCGGCCGGACAGTCGTCGGAGACATCGGCTGTGACATCATGCCACCAGATGTCGCGGCCGTCAGTCATATTGATCTCGTTCTCACAACGCTTCAGAACGAACACGCTTTCAACCGCATCATAGCTTTCCAATGCTTCATCAACGTTGGCCTTGAGCGGGACGACGCTACCGCGGCGCCAGCCACCGTCAGCAGTGATGATCGCGGTCGCTTCAGAGTCAGCGAGACGATCCTTGATTGAAGTGGCAGAGAATCCACCAAAAACAACGGAATGCACTGCGCCGATGCGAGCGCAGGCAAGCATGGCCACAGCGGCTTCGGGTACCATGGGCATGTAAATGAGAACACGATCGCCAGGCTTGATCCCGTGAGCTTTCAGCGCGTTGGCAAAACGGCAGGTATCGGTCAAGAGCTCTGAGAAAGTCACGTCGCGGGTGTCGCCGGGCTCACCGACCCAGTGAATCGCGATGTCATCGCCCTTACCCGCAGTGACATGCCGATCGAGGCAGTTTTCCGCGGCATTGATCTTACCGCCGTCGAACCACCTGGCGAAAGGTGCGTCGCTCCAGTCGAGGACCGTGTCCCATGGCTTCTGCCACGTCAGCGAAGAGGCCTGATCGGCCCAGAATGCCTCCGGATCGGTGATCGACTGAGCGTGGAGAGTTTCGTATTCCTCCATCGACTTGATGTGGGCCGTGGCGGAAAACTCGGGAGAAGGGGAGAAGATGCGATCTTCTTTTTGAAGCGATTCAATATTGTTGCTCATGGGCGGTAAAACTGAGGGTCGAAAGCTACCAAGGGCTGCCTGAATTGAAAACGTAAAAATCGGCGTGATCTGGTGCGGAAACCTAACCCCGAAATGGGTCAAGTCAGCGTCTGCTGGCAATAACTTTAGCTTTTGCTGCAAATGACTGAGAAACTGGTCGATGTCGGTGGAATTCGACCCTCCACTATTATGGCACTGTGAGGATCTGAGTTACGCGCAGAAACAAAAAAACGGCTGCCCCGTAATGAAGCAGCCGTTTCGAAAGTGCTGTTGATCGAATCAAACGGCGTCGCGCACGTCGATCATGGCCTTTAGAATGGTGTTCCAGGTGTCTCCATTCTCCAGCATCTCGTTCGGGAACATGCAACCGTCCCAGCAGATGTGCTCGATGCCGCGGTCGGCGTAGTCCTTGAGCCAGTAGCTGGCGCAACGGGTGATATCGAGCTTGCCGTTAGGATCGTCAGCCGGGCAGTGTTTGCCTGTCTTGTCGTGGCTGCCGGCTCCGTGAACCGTGCCGTCGTTCTGGGCGACGTGGAAGTCAATCGTCCACGGGCGCAGCTTGTCGGTCATTTCCTCGTAGGCAGCGTAGAACTCTTCGTCGCTGTAGCCGTCCTGAAGGAGGGCATGCTCGGGAGCGTTGTAGCCGAGAAGGTAAAGGTAAGTGTGGGCCAGGTCAGCCTGGAAGCCGAGCGTCTCGGGCATACCGACTTCCTCGAGGAGATCGAGCATGTCCTTCCAGCTGTGCATGCCGGCCCAGCAGATCTCACCTTCAGCGGCAAGGCGTTCACCGTGATCGGCAGCGATCTTGGCGGCCTCGCGGAAAGTCGCAGCAATGCGCTTGGTATTCGTGGCAGGATCTTCGCGCCATTTCTCGACACCAAACTCAGCGGAATCGATGCGGATGACACCGCGCTTGCGAACCCCGTGATCGTTGAAGACACCGGCAATGCGGCAGCCAACCTTCACGGCTTCGAGAAACTTCTTCTGGGACTCGTCGTCGCCCATAGCGGAGTCACCCACGGTGCCACCCCAAACCGGGGCCACCAGGGAGCCAACGTCGAAACCGTATCCGGCAATCGTGTCGGCGATTCCACGCAGTTCCTCATCACTGGCGTAGGGATCGGTGTGAGGGTGGAAAAGAAAGTAGTCAATGCCCTCGTATTTCTGGCCGTCCACCTCGGCGGCGGCGGTCAATTCCAGCATGCGGTCAAGGGAGATCGGGGGTTCCTGGCCTTCGTCATCGCCTTTTCCGACGAGACCGGGCCACATGGCATTGTGCAGTTTCAGTGAAGACATGTATTTACTAGGTAGAAGGGTTTATTCGGATACGGCAGGTAGAATACATGAACGCGATTTCAGGGCAAGGCAGAAGGCCCTCCTAATGTATCAGGTTTCGCCAAAAACGTATATCTCCCTGAGCTACCACCTCAACGGGGCGGATTGACGGAGTGCAGGCCTTCCGTGGTTGACTTCATTTGGCCTATCGCGGACCTTAATCATGGCTCGTTTTCCCCGTTTTGGGCCGTGTTCCTGAACCAGATTATGAATTTGATTAAAATGACTCTGTTGGCCGGCGCCATTGCGCTTGTTACCTCGATTTCCGCGCATGCTGGACCCAAGGTAGTGATTCACACCAGCCTCGGTGATATAACCCTGGAGCTCAACGAAGAGAAAGCTCCCAAAACCGTCACCAACTTCCTGAGCTACGTGGATGAAGGCTTTTACTCCAACACAGTCTTTCACCGCGTCATTGAGGGATTCATGATCCAGGGAGGCGGGTTTGAACTTCAGGAGGACGGGAGAATTGAACAGAAAGCCGTAAAAGATCCAGTTGAGAACGAGGCCAAAAACGGGCTTAAGAATAGACGAGGCTCGATCGCCATGGCTCGAACCAGTGATCCCCACAGCGCCACCTCCCAGTTTTTCATCAACGATGGTGACAATGATAATCTGGACTTCCCTTCCTTCGATGGCTGGGGGTATGCTGTTTTCGGTGAGGTCGTTGAGGGTCTTAACGTCGTTGATAAAATCGCCGAAGTGGCGACAGGAACCAAGGGTTTACATGCTCGTATGGGCAATCAAACCATGGAGCGACCGATGAGAGATGTTCCCACTGAAAACGTAATCATTAAATCTATAGAACGACTTAAATAACAATTAGTTAAAAGATATTTTTATACACTTATGACTGAAGAAACAACCGATCTGCCGCGCGTGTTTTTCGACATGGAAGCGGATGGTGAGCCCGTGGGCCGCATTGTCATGGAACTGCGCAGCGACGTGGTCCCGAAAACTGCCGAGAACTTCCGCGCGCTCTGCACCGGTGAGAAAATGGGCATGAGCTATAAGGGTAGCCCGTTTCACCGGGTGATCCCTGATTTCATGTGCCAGGGTGGCGATATCACCAACGGCGACGGAACCGGGGGTCAGTCCATCTACGGCCGCCGTTTTGACGACGAAAACTTTGAACTGAAACACACGGGTCCCGGCATCCTCTCCATGGCGAACGCCGGCCCGAACACCAACGGCTCGCAGTTCTTTATCTGCACGGTTAAGACTGAGTGGCTCGATGGAAATCATACGGTTTTCGGAAGTGTGGTTGAGGGCATGGATGTGGTCCAAAAGCTCGAAGAGCTTGGCAGTCGTAGCGGCCGTACCTCCAAGGAGGTTATCGTGGCTGATTGCGGTCAGCTTTAATTGATCCGGAAATCGACTTTCAGGCCGCCATCGGAGCGAAAATGTTCCGGTGGCGGCCTTTGCTTTTGGCAGGAACACTGTTAATTCGATAGGAGGATGGGGAAAGAATACGATGCTGTCGTCATTGGTGCAGGGCCGAACGGTCTCGCTGCTGCGGCGCGCCTTGCGCAGGAGGGGCAATCGGTCCTGATTATCGAGGGGCATGATCAGCCCGGTGGTGGCACCCGAACAACGCAATTGACCCTCCCGGGATATCATCATGACGTCTGCTCGGCAATTCACCCCATGGGGCTGGCCTCGCCGTTCCTCAGTTCGCTACCGCTGAAAAAATACGGCCTCGAGTGGATACATCCGGAATTGCCGCTCGCTCACGCTCTCGACGGCGGCGACGCTGTGATTCTCCATCGATCGATCGAAAAAACCGCGGCTCAATTTGACCCCGAAACGCGGGAAGCCTACCGAAAGCTTTTTCTGCCGTTCTTTGCGGAAGCTCACAATCTTATCAGGGACCTGCTAGCGGCGCCACAACCGCCGAAGAATCCATTCCTTGTGGGGCGCTTTGGATTGAAAGCTTTTCCCGCCTCCCTAGACGCTGCCCGAGCTTGGTTTCCTGACGAGAAGGCTAGGGCGCTGCTGGCTGGCAACGCGGCCCACTCCATTCTGCCATTGGACCGTATCATAGCGACCAATGCGATTGGATTGATGCTGATGCTGGTGGGCCACGCTTACGGGTGGCCGGTCGCGAAGGGGGGCTCCCAGCGAATTACCGACGCGTTGATCGGTTATCTCGAGTCTCTCGGTGCCAAGTTGGAAACCGGCCGCACGGTCACTGACATTCAAGCGCTTCCTACTGCTGACGCCTACATCTTCGACACCTCGCCCTCGGCGCTCGCTGACATTGCCGGGGACCGACTTCCGGTCAGTTATGCGGAGCGCCTGCGACGTTATCGCCAGGGTGCCGGCATTTTCAAGATCGACTACGCGATGAGTGAACCCGTACCGTGGACTAACGCTGACTGTCGACGTGCCGGCACCGTTCACATCGGCGGAACGATTGATGAGGTTGCCCAGTCAGAGCGAGAAATGTGGCAGGGTATTCACAGCGAACGCCCCTTCGTCCTTACGGCTCAACAAAGCTTGTGTGATCCCAGTCGCGCTCCCGAGGGTAAGCACACCTTTTGGGCCTACTGCCATGTCCCAAAACGTTCCGCGGTCGATATGACCGAAGCAATAGAGGGGCAGATAGAACGTTTTGCGCCCGGCTTCAAGGACTGCGTCCTTGACCGTCACATCATGAACTGCGCCGACTATCAAGCCTACAACCCGAATCTCATCGGCGGTGACATTCTCGGCGGAGTCTCCGACTGGCGCCAGATCGTGACACGTCCGGTGGCCCGACTTCGTCCCCATACCACACCGGCAAAAGACATCTTTCTCTGCTCTTCCTCAACCCCGCCCGGGGCCGGAGTTCACGGCATGGGCGGATACTGGGCAGCCGAGGAAGTTCTTCGCGCGCTGTAGTAAGTTGAGGGTGTGGCGGTTTAGGAATTTGGGGGCAGCAAATAGAGCCCTGAATTCCTAAATGCCAGTAGTCTTAGAGCGCTGAATCTCTCCGCGATTCTAGCGGTCTCCAGGCCAGAACTCTTTCTGCTTCTCAAGAGGAAGCTCAGACACATCGCTGTCGTCGTCGTAGTGCTCGCGAAGGTCTTCGAGCTTCTGCTTCATTGTGGAAACGAGCTCAGGACTGGCTGTTTCGTAGATGTTGGTGAGCTCGTCAGGGTCTTCCTGGAGGTCATACATCTCCCACTCATTGAACTGGTAATAGTGGATCAGCTTGTAGCGATCCGTGCGAATCCCGTACTGCCGGGGCACCATGTGAACGCTGGGGTACTCGTAGTAGTGATAGTAGATCGCTTCGCGGAATTCTCCGTCGCCTTCGCCCTTTAGTAGAGGCACGAGTGATTTGCCTTGGAGATCGCTGGGAATCTTGGCTCCAGCCATTTCGAGGAAGGTGGAAGCGTAGTCGAGGTTTTGAACGAGGTCAGTGTTGCGGGAGCCAGCTTCAGTCACACCGGGCCACTTGACGATGAGAGGCATCTTGAGGGACTCCTCGTACATCCAGCGCTTGTCGTACCAACCGTGATCCCCGATGTAGAAGCCTTGGTCGGACGAGTAGATTACGACAGTGTTTTCATCGAGACCGAGTTCTTCGAGTGTCGCCATGAGGGTTCCGACGCTTTCATCGACGCCTTTTACAGTGCGAAGGTAATTCTTGGCGTAGCGCTGATATTTCCAGCGAACAAGATCTTTGCCACTTAGGTTGGCCTCGTGAAATGCTTCATCCTTGGGCTTGTAGGCCGCGAACCAGGCATTGAGTTGGCTCTCGGTCATTCGCTTCATATTATTCCACGCTGACTTGTCTTGCCGCTTTTGCGATGCTTCCTGGGTGAAGTCAGGAGTGAGGTCGAGGAAGAGGTCATAGTTGATATCCATATGACGATCGATCTCGAGCTCCTGGTGACGGGCACCGGGTGCTTTGGTGTCATAGGTGTCGAAGAGCGTGGCAGGCTCCGGCATTTCCACATCATCGTAAAGGGTGAGGTGACGCTCGGCCGGCATCCAGTTGCGGTGCGGAGCCTTGTGCTGAACCATCAACATGAAAGGCTTATCCTCGGTGCGCTTTTCCTTAAGCCATTCAACAGCGAGGTCAGTGACTACGTCGGTGCAGTGACCTTCGATCGTGACTTTACCTTCGGGGACAATCAGGTCGGGATTGTAATAGAGTCCCTGGCCGGGAAGGACCTTCCAGTCGTCGTAACCCTGGGGATGTCCCTTGAGGTGGGACTTGCCGTAGATCGCAGTCTGATAGCCAGCCTTCTGGAGCAATTTCGGGAATGTCTGCTGATTCCAGTCGAAGGTGTTCCCGTTATTCATGAAGCCGTTCTTGTGACTGTGTTTTCCAGTCTGAATCACGGCGCGGCTCGGTCCGCAGATGGAGTTGGTGCAGAAGCTGTTTTCAAACACCATGCCCTGGGCAGCGAGCTTATCGATTTCCGGGGTGGGGTTTACCGGTTTGAGCCACCCATTGTAGGCGCCAATGGCATGAGGGGCGTGATCGTCAGAGAAGACAAAGAGCACGTTAGGACGCTCTTCAGCTATGGCTGAGAAGGTGATCCCAACCAGTGCGGCGGTAGAAAAAATCAGAGACTTCAGCATATTACATCCTATGACGCGTGATGCGAAGATCAGCAAGAAGATTTGCACAACCTTTTCAGGAAAAACATTGCCTTCTTCGCAGAGATGCATCGCTTCCTCAGTCGCACCGAAGGCAAGGTTTCGTGTCGAAAATTGGCATCTTGCTGCCTTCGGTTCTAAAGCGCTAGCATTAGCGCCATGATCGAGAACCTCGCTTCCGCGAGCCATGCTTCGCTTGGATATGAGCGGCTTCCTCCCGAGACTTTCGCCTTCCTCTGAGTTGATACATCCTCGTCCTCGCAGCGTGGTAGGCGATGGAGTGATCAACGATTGGAGCCGGATAGTCCTTCCCGATTCGGCAACCGTAGAGGGACTGCTCCATCGAAGTCAGCGTTTCGGGTTTGAGAAGCAATGGCGCCGGGACCCCTTCGAGCTCGGGGACCCATCGGCGAATGAAGTCTCCACTGGGATCCTGGTCCTCTGCCTGCTTGATCGGTGAGTATATCCTCACGGTGTTGATCCCAGTGACGCCACTGTGCATCTGGATTTGACTGTAGTGAATTCCAGGCTCGTAGTCCGTGAAGAGCCTGGCGAGGTGGTGGGCGGGTTTCTTCCAGTGATTCCAGAGATGGTAGGACGAAAATGACACTAACATAGCCCGCATTCGGAAATTGATCCATCCGGTATGCTGGAGGTAGCGCATCGCTGCATCGACCATGGGGTAGCCAGTGTGCCCTTCGCACCAGGCTTCGTGCCATTCCTGGTTCCACTCGTTCTCACGTAGCCCGTCGCAGGATCTTGAGAAGTTGCGAAACTCGATGGAGGGCTCATCTTCCAGCTTTTGCATGAAGTGGCAATGCCACCGCAGTCGTCCAAGGTAAGACTTCAGGCTGCCAAGCCATCCCGGTGCGATCGTCTCGCCCTCTCTCTTGAGCTCATAAAGCTCGGCCCGGTAGTCTCGGGCGGTCTGGTAGACTTCTCGCATCGAAACGCAACCGAAAGCGAGGTAGGGAGACAGGCGGCTGCAGGCAGACTCCGCTGAAAGTGGACTCGACATCTCTTTCTGGTAGTGCTGACCGCGAGATTCCAGGAACGAGTCCTGCAACCTCAAGGCATGCGATCTTCCGCCTTGCTGGAGATTGAGGGTTCCGGTCGCCTCCGGAAAAGCCAGCTTATCCGTGCCTTGGAGGAGGTTTCCTGGAATCTCGGAAGCCAAAAATTTAAGCTCGTCGGGAGACGGGCAGGGGGTGAGCGGTTCGCTCATCCGTGAATTCCACCGGGTTGACCAGCCATCACGGTTCTCCAGCCGACGCACCACCCCAAACTGGGGGATCTCTGTCCAGAGGACCCCGTTAGCCTCGCACCATTTTCCGACTTCGATATCTCGCTGAAAGCTGAGATCATTTCCGGTTTCTTCGTGGCTCCAGAGATGAAAGCTGCCCACTTCCTCAAGAATCGACTGTAGCGAGTCAATCACCTCCCCGCGATGGAGGGCAAGCTCTCCGCCGAGCGACTGGAGGCCTGCCTGAAGTTCAGCAAGACAGTCGTTAAGAAACTTGAGATGCCTACCGGAAAAGTCCTTTGCCCCCAGCAACCGGTTCTCATAAACGTAAAGAGCGAGAACGGGACCATTTTCCGCGGCATGAACCAGCGGTCGGTGATCCGAGATTCTGAGGTCTTTCTTAAACCAGACAACCTGAGGCTGCATGTGATTGGTTACGTCCCGACTTGAGTAGAAGGCGGCAGGAAAGGGGAGGCATGAAAATACCTGAAAAATAGGGCCGGTCGGACTTGAACCGACGACCAAGGGATTATGAGTCCCCTGCTCTAACCACTGAGCTACAGCCCCGTCTTGGGATTTCCGGACCGCGACCGGCGCTGGAAAAGGGGATCTTACGCTTCCTCGTTTCCACGTGCAAGCGGTTGCTCCTAATTTCGGGCTTGTCGAAAACCAATCTTCAGCTTAGTCAAAGACCACAGTGTCACGAACCGCTTTTTCGAATCTACAGTTCAGCTGGACGACTCTCCCTGCTTTGTGAGGTTCGGGAAGCCGCTCGGGCCCATCGAAAATATTGATCAGTCACTGATACGACATCCGGAAGAATCGGATCACTGCCCTCTGGCGATTCGCTTAATCACGCTGGGGTGCATCTTGGAGTCTTCGAAACGTTTCTGAGCTTTCTTAACGTCATAGTCGACGCGCTCGAATGAAACGGCGTATTTGTCAGTGTCAAAAATGACATAGCAGGCAGAGGGATTGTCGTCGCGGGGCTGACCAACTGACCCGACGTTGATGAGATATTTCGAACGAGGGTTTAGTGAGATAAAGCCGTCAGGCGGCTTACATGATTCGATCCAATTCTCGCCCTTCTCAAAAATTATGGGATTATGGGTGTGACCGTTGAAGCAGAGCGGCGCATCCTGGTGCTGGAAGTGTTTCTTGGCGTGGCGGAGCTTGAGTACGTGGTAGAACTCTCCCGGATCATTAAGCGAGGCGTGCACCAGGGTGGCTCCAGCGACCTTTTCGGTCATGGGGAGCCGAGCAATCCAGTCAAGCTGCTCCTCGGATAGCGTATCGCGGGCATGCTCAATCCCACGGCCAGCAGCGCCCCCAAGGTCTCGGGGATTGATGGCAAAGATGGTGAAGACCTCGTGGTTGCCCATCAGGATCTTTGAGCAGCGATTGCGGACGATTTCGAGGCATTCCGCTGCGTCACTTCCATAGCCGATAATATCCCCGAGGCATATGATCTCTTCGACCTCGTAGAGGTCAATGTCAGCAAGGACTGCCTCGAGAGCGACTTGGTTACCGTGGATATCGGAGATCAGAGCGATGCGCATCTTTAAAACGCTGAAACGAATAACGCAGGAAATCTCATAATTCGGCGCTGGATGAGGGTAGCTTGGATTTGTTCAGGATCAATCGATGTCCTTAATTTGTTTTACTGCTAAATTTAGTGGGCCTCCGGTGGATTTGCGGGTAGATCTGATGAGCCCTTGATGACTGACTCTCCCGCCAATGAATCAGATGTGTTCAGATTGCTTCATGCCGCCGACTGGCATTGCGGGAAGCCGCTCGGAGATTCGAGCGGCTCGTTCGTGAATCTGTCCCCGACGTAATGGCCGAGATGAACGAAATTGACTGGTACGAGACGCCGCTCTATTACGATATCATCTTCGATGTCGATACTGGTGATGAGGCCGACTTCATCGAGGCAATGCATTCCCGACACGGAACCGGGGCGAAACAACCCTCCAATCTTGAACTGGCCTGCGGGACGGGACGCCTCATGAGAGAGCTTGCTGCGCGCGGCTGGTCATCCGCCGGATTTGATGCCAGCGAAGCGATGCTGGAATTCGCATGGCTGAGACACAAACAAATGGGATTGAAAGCAAAGCTCTGGAAAGACCGGATGGAATCGTTCTCGGTTCCGCGGGCGCAGAAGTTCGACGTGATTCATTGTCTAGTTAGCACGTTCAAATACCTCCCAAGCGAGAAGGACGCCCGCGGCTGCCTCGAAAAGTCAGCCAAGGCGTTGAAGAAGGGTGGGCTGCTGATAATCGGTCTGCACCTCACCAACTACGACCACGACGGGATCACTCATGAACGCTGGGTGGAGGAGCGAAACGGGATTGAGGTTGTCTGCAACACGCGAACCTGGCCGCCCGACCCTAAGAAACGCACTGAAAAGATTCGTTCACGACTGTGCATCACTCACAGCGATGGCCTGGTTCAGAAACAGGAAACACACTGGACCGGGCGAACTTATTCAGCCGCGCAGTTAAAACGGCTCATTAACTCAGTCCCACAGTTGCAGCTGGTAGCATGTCATGACTTTAGTCACGACGAGGACGTTACAAGGGAACTCGATGACAGCTACGCTGATGTCGTGGTCGCGCTGAAGAGGCTATGAAAGCTCAGGTCACGATGATACGGAAAATGTGCGGACTGTCATCCCGACCCAGTACGATCGTGTTCTCGCCCTGAACCAACTCCTGGGAAAGGTTCTTGTGATTGATGGAAAGACGGTTGCCGTTCACGACTGTCCCCAAGGTGCTTCCGCGATCCCTCACGAAGTAGCGACCGGAACGCTCTTCGATTGAGCAGTGACTTCGTGATATCTGGAAAGGTTTTTGGTCCGGGATACTGAGGGCGTTATTTTCGGCCGGAGAGCTTTCGCCACTAAGATCAAGTCGTCCGATTCGGAAAGGGAACCTCTCAAGCACCACTTCGTGCGAATCACTGCCGGGAATGGCCGAAACGAGACGAATCGTTCGGCGCGGCTCTCCTTCTTCCTCCTCACTGGTCTTACGGGAAAACAAATCCTCGAGGGAATGGTCTTGCCGGCCGCTGCAACCGCCTTTCGCCTCTTGTTGAGGTGCCATCTTCAATTTAAGATCAGAATCCCTCAGTCTTTCAAACACAGTGCCGAGATAGGCGGAAAGCCGGCCGGGATCCGACATGAGGTATTCGATGAATTTGTCCACCGTGATCACTTGGATGACAGTTTCCTTCGAAGCGATCGCTGTGGCACAACGTGGCTTATCATCCATCATCCCCATCTCGCCAAAGATCTCGCTGGGATAGAGTTGTGAGAGGACTCGTGGTCCTTCCTTCGTATCTATACAAATCTGAACCTCTCCTGAAATAATGCCGTATGCCTCCCCGGATTTTTCTCCTTCTCGGAAAATCACTTCTCCCGGTTGCAAGACCCGTTGATTCATTGAGTTGAAGGTGAGGCAGACGTGGATCTAAATCAAATTTCAAAATGTTGCAAAAACGCAATTAAAGTAGATGACCTGCTTTGAAGCATTGGTAAATACCCTATTTTTAACCCTTGCTCTCTTTGAAACCTGACTCCGCCGCGATGGCCTCCCTGAGCTTAGTGCTTTCACCATGGGCGTAAATTACGTTCTTTGCTTGGTAATTGCCCTTTTTCTGAAGTTTTTTCACTTTTCTCTAATGAAAGATAAATTTCGCGCGTCCTGATATTAGTGTCATTGATTATAAAAAACCCCGGCCAGAGCGATCTGGTCGGGGTTTTGCTTTTTACACGTCGCTTTCGAGGTGCAGATCAGCGACCTTCTTCGCGTCTAGAGCGTGTAACTCTGTTCTCCATGTTCAGCCAAGTCGAGGCCAGTCTCCTCTTCCTCGTCAGTCACACGCAGGCCAACGGTGGCTTTGCAGATGAAAACGATAATGATGGTAGCGACGACCGACCAGACAATCGTCACGCCCACACCCAGTGCCTGGGTCATGAACTGGGCAATTGCTGTTTCCTTGTTGATACCCTGACCGCCGAACATTTCCGTTCCGAGAAAGGCAGCTAGCAGGGTGCCCATGATTCCACCGACACCGTGAACGGCAAAAACGTCGAGACTGTCGTCGATCTTGAGACCAGACTTCACGAGATCGCAGGCGAAGTAGCAGATAATACCGGCCAGGAAACCAATGATGATGGCGCCCATAGGGCCAACAGCACCAGAGGCTGGTGTGATGGAAGCCAGTCCCGCCACCATACCGGTTACGATGCCAACGAGGCCGGGTTTTCCGGTCTTGATCTTCTCAACCACCATCCAGGTGAGCGAGGCCACCGCGGCAGAGATGTGGGTAACGAGCATGGTCATGCCCGCGGAGTTGTTCGCAGCAAGCTGACTACCGGCGTTGAAGCCGAACCAGCCGACCCATAGAAGGGCGGCCCCCATCATAACAAGACCGGGGCTGTGAGGAGGTTGTAACTTACTGGGAAAACCGGTGCGGGGCCCAAGCATTTTCGCGAGAACTAGGGCGGATACACCGGCCGTTGCGTGAACGACAATACCTCCCGCAAGATCGATGGTTCCATTGTTGAACATCCAGCCCGAGCCGGACCACACCCAGTGAACAGCCGGCGCGTAGACGAGGATTAGCCACAGGGCGCTAAAGAGCATCACCGCAGAGAACTTCATCCGCTCCACGAACGCGCCGACAATTAGACCGGGAGTGATGATCGCAAAGGTCATTTGGAACATGACGAACACGGTTTCCGGAATACTGCCTTCCATACTGTCAGAGCCGACACCCTTCAGGAAAAGGGCACTCAGGTCACCAATCCAGGCATTGTCACCTTTAAAAGCGAGGCTGTAGAGGCAGACGACCCAGAGGACAGAAGCCAGGCAGGCCACTGCAAAACAGTGCATCAACACAGAGAGCAGGTTCTTGGCGCGCACAAGGCCACCATAGAACAAGGCGAGCCCCGGAAGTGTCATCAGAAGAACCAGGACGGTGCAAACGATCATCAAGGCAGTATCGCCCGTATCGATCGCAGGAGTTCCCGCGGCTCCTTCGTCCTGAGCGAACAGGGAGGTGGAGCCGCCAAAGAGGAGCAACCCAATGAGATTGAGTGGTTTAATAAGAGATTTAATTTTCGTCATACAAGGGTATCCAGATAGTTTTAGGTTAGTACGGTTCGCCGTAAGGGCTGAATGTTCAGGGGGTTGAACATCCAGGCGCTATCCTTCTAGCCCCTGATGATATCGTCAACGAAAAATGGAGGACGAATCTCGTCAGATAGAAGAACGAAACCTACTGACCATCCGGCAGTTGGAGCAAGCTAGCCCTGATCCTTGGCGGCCTGATGGCTGAGGTGATGAGCAAGAAACTTGAGCCTCTCGTGAACATCGGTCGTTTCGAGCAGAACTTGACGGTCGGAGGGATCGCTGACGAAATTTTGAGCGACAACATCTGAAATGGCGCCAGGATCCCTTATCCCGCGGAGATGCTCTCGCAGCTGGTTCGTCATCGGCGCACTCTGGTCACAGAGACGAGAGCAGAGATCGACGACAGCGTGAGCGAGCTCCGCGACGGCATCCGGGTTATCGATACGAGATGAGCGGGGTTTAATGGAGGCAATGCGGAAAGGGCCGTCCTGTTCCCATCCCGTGATTTCAACCCTCTGCAATCCCGACAGCATCAGGTGGGAGGTTCCATCATCGTGGGTCACACAAGCTCTCACGAGACCGGCAGTGGTGAGAAGGGAGACCAGTTCGGGGTGTTCATCGTGGTCAACCCCGGGGCGGGCGTAACCAACGCAGAACATGCGCTGATGCTCCAAAGCATAGCGAAGCATGTCCCGGTAGCGTTCCTCAAAGATGAACAGGGGCATGTATCCATGAGGAAACAGAGTGACCCCACTGAGTATCATCACAGGGAGAGAGTCGGGAATTTTGGCGACATCAGGGTCGTGCATCAATCCGATATTACGCATAAAATCGGGTGGGCGACTCGGGAATTTTACTGAAAAACTGACTTTTATGGCACCTTTTCAATTGCAAACGCCCCGCTTTGTGTTCTAGTGCGCGCCACTGAAATACGACCCAAAAGAACCGGCGTCAAGGCGATGCCAATTCTGTTAGAAAATGAGTGAATCAACCAAAAGCACAGCGGAGCTTGCACTCCACGACGGTGATACCGGCAGCGCAGACGTTCAAATCGCACGTCTCACTGAACGTATTGTCGCTTTGACCGACCACATGTCGGACAACAAAAAAGATCTTTCCTCACGCCGCGGACTCCTCCGCCTCGTTGCTCGCCGCCGCAAATTGCTCGATTACCTGGCGAGGACCGAAAATGAGCGCTATCAGAAGGTGATTTCCACCCTTGGTCTGCGCCGATAGTTCGGAACAGGAAGCGTCGGCCACCACCGGCGCTTTTTTATTGGTTTTCCCGGCGGATCTGCCGCCGCACCTTCCTGCCGGCGTTCCGTTTCTCTTCGCTGAAGAACCCCACAAAAATCTTTTTTGAGCCTGTTAAGGCCCTAAACGGGGCCGGCAAAACAAATTTAATCCCAGAAAGTAAAAATAAATGAGTATTGAAAGCATCACGTGCCAGGTCGGCGCGCATGAAATGAAAATCGAAACCGGCAAGATGGGTAAGCTTGCCGATGGAGCTGTGACTGTGCAGGTGGGTGAAACTATCGTCATGGTGACTGCCGTCTCACAAACGAAGGTGCGTGAGGGTCAGGACTGGTTCCCTCTGTCCGTAGAATACAAAGAAAAGGCAGCGGCCGCCGGTCGCTTCCCCGGTGGTTACTTCAAGCGTGAAGGTCGCCCCACCGAAAAAGAGATTTTGACCTGCCGTATGACGGACCGCCCGCTGCGTCCGCTTTTCCCGAAAGGTTACTTCTACGACACCCAGGTGGTTTCTCTCCTTCTGAGTGCTGACGGAGTGCACGACTCCGATATTCTCAGCATGAACGGCGCCTCCGCCGCTCTCTGCGTCTCCGACATTCCTTTCGCCGGCCCGATCGCCGCTGTACGCGTTGGCCTGGTGAACGGTGAATTCGTTGCCAACCCGACTTTCGAACAACGCGAGGAGAGCACGCTCGATCTTGTCTACGCCGGTCTCCGCGACAAGGTCATCATGATCGAAGGAGGCGGTGACGAGGTGCCGGATGAAAAGCTGAAGGAAGCTCTTTCTTTCGCGCAAGAGTCTATTCAACCCATTATCGATGCGCAGGAAGAACTGGTCCGCAAAGTTGGTAAAGAGAAGCGTAACCCTGAGCTTATGGAGGTTCAGGACGAGCTACTCGAGATCGCTTACGAAGTGGCCGGTGACCGAATCGAAGATGCTATCAATCAGCCTTCCAAGCACGAGCGTGGCGCCGCTACCGGTGCTCTGCGCAAAGAAGTTGAAGAAGCCATTCTGGCCAAGTATCCCGACGCGGATGACTTCGCGATGGGTCAGGCGTTTGACTACCTCCAGAAGAAAGCTTTCCGCATCGCAATCCTCGACAAGGGCATTCGCTGTGACGGACGTGACAGCGAAACGATCCGACCGCTTAGCGCTGAAATCGACCTGATGCCACGCACTCACGGTTCGGCTCTTTTCGCACGTGGGGAGACCCAGGCACTTGCTATCGCAACGCTCGCCCCTGCCGATGAGAGACAGTATTTGGACAACTACGCTGGTGGAGAAGACACCAAAAGCTTCATCCTCCACTACAATTTCCCACCATTCTCGGTTGGCGAAACCGGGCGAATGGGCGGCATGAACCGCCGTGAAATTGGTCATGGTGCTCTCGCCGAAAAGTCCATCGAGCCGGTCATCCCGGACGAAGCGGATTTTCCTTACGCAATCCGCGTGACCAGCGAAGTGATGGAGTCCAACGGCTCCACCTCAATGGCTTCCGTCTGCTCCGGTACCATGGCGCTTCTTGACGCCGGTGTTCCGTTGATTCGCCCAGTGGCCGGAATTTCCTGCGGTCTCGTGACCGAGTTTGAAGGTGAAGACCTCAAGCGCTACGTCACGATCCTCGACATCATCGGGAACGAGGACTTCAACGGTGACATGGACTTCAAACTCTGCGGAACCACCGAAGGTGTCACTGGTTTCCAGCTCGACCTTAAGCTTCGCGGTATCTCGCTCGATATTCTTTTCGAAGGCATCGACAAAGCCAAGGGTGGCCGCATGAAGGTGCTCGACGTGATGAACGAAGCCATTGCCGAACCGAAAGCGCTCAGCGAACATGCTCCGCGCATCGAGAGCTTCAAGATCGATCCGAAGAAGATCGGTGAGCTTATTGGACCCGGCGGTAAGAACATCAAAGGCATCCAGGCCGAGACCGGCGCTGACGTTAACATTGACGACGACGGCACTGTCTCCATTTACGCAGCCCACGTAGAGGCTCTCAACCGTGCCATCGAGCTGGTTAAGCGCGTCACTGCTGAAATCGAGGTGGGTGTGACCTACCACGGTAAGGTGGTGAGCACGACCAACTTTGGTGCCTTCGTCGAAGTTCTGCCCGGTAAGGATGGCATGATCCACATCTCGGAGCTTGCTGACTTCCGAGTGAATGAGGTCACCGACGTGGTCAAGGTGGGTGACATGGTCCACGCTAAGTGTATCGGTATCGACGAGCGCGGACGCGTCAAGCTCAGCCGCAAGGCTGCAATGGCCGAGCGCGGTGTTGAAGCTGAAGCTGAAATGACCAGCGAAGACTGATTCGCCTGACAGACCATGATGGTTTTCCAAGAAGCCCGACTGGTATTCCAGTTGGGCTTTTTTGTGAGATCGACAAAAGCGCGTCGTGCTTGCATAACATGGAACAAGGCTCGTCATATCTTTCTATGAGAACTCATTTTGCTGTGACCGTTGCCTTACTCGCTCCCTTTTCCTTCTCCCAGCTGCTCAGGGCTGACCCGATTGAGAACGCAGTCAAAGAGATTCGTGCGACATACAATACCATTGAGGAGGCCGACCTTTCAGGAAAAACGCTGAAATGGGAGCCTCATAACGATTCGTTCCAGGGGAGAATAACACAGTATTTTTCCGAAGGTAATTTGGTAAAGGTTCACCTCAGTTTCGAGGACGGCGCGCACGGCGGCAGCGATGAGTATTACTACTATTCGAATGGTGAACTATTCTTTGCTTTCGTCGTTGGAGGTTATTGGAAATTCTCCGGCCGGGCCAAGGCGGACGGCGAGGCAGAAACGGTGGATATTTGCAGTGAAGACCGTTTATATTTTAAGGAGGGACGGTTGATTCGTCATCTCTACAAACGAGCGCAGTCGACCGATCCGGCCTTGATCAAGTCTATCATGGCAGCGACCGAGAACGCTCATCATGATGATCCTGAATTCGCAGACCAGGTGCAGCGGCGAGCCATCCTTGCCGTATCTGCCTCAAGCCCCGGTGATATCGAAAAAATCATTTACAGCGAGTGAGACTGCGTTCCGTTTCTGCTTCGAAATTTTAGATTTCGAGGCCTTTTGAGAAAATTTTACAAATTTTGACCGTTTCTTTAGGGAGCAGCGGCAGTTGTGGGTTGAGAATTTTGTAAAAATTGGATATTGTCGTGGCTTAGAAAACGTCGCCTTAATGAGGTTTTTGCTCGTCGCCATACTCTTTGCTGTTGCGGTTGCCGCCTTCACACTCATCACGACGTATGGCTATCAGAGCAGTCTCGAAGCTGAACTCTCGCAACAGGCCAAGGTGGCGCTAAACGAGGCCGGCCTGAATGGTGTCGAGGTCAGTTTTCAATATCATACCGCCATCCTGAGCGGTGAGGTCGAGAGCCACAGTCAACAGGAACAAGCACTCCAGGTCGTAGCGGAAACGCTTCCAATGGCAATTGTTCCACGGCTGGAGCAGGCAGCCATCGGGATCAAGCCGACCCATTCTTCTGCCGTGAAGATAGAAAGACCGGCTGGTTCCGATATTGTAAAACTCAGTGGCGCGTTTTCGGCAAACGGAGAATCCAATCGAGAACTCCTTGCGGGGCGCCTCGCGGCCCTCGAGCAAGTTAAGACGGTTGAAAACACCCTCAAACTCGATCCTCGACGGCTACCCTTCCCAAACACAGCGGCGCTGGCATCTCTTTCTGAGATATTGATAAAACATCCAGGAAGAACTGTGGTTGCCTGCGAGGCGGAGCAATTGACAATTATCGGTGAAGTTCCCAATCACGGTCTCAAGGCGGGAGTTATGGAGCTGGCATCTCTCATCGACGGCTTTTCAATAAACGATCAGGTCACGGTTTCAGAGGCGGACAAAAGGCTGAAACCGTCTCACTTTAGTTTCACCCGAAACCGATTTGGCATCACCGTCTCAGGGACACTGCCAACTAAAGAAGACCGCGATGCGTTGCTCAACGCAATTCGTTCCGCCGACAGTAAGCTGCCAGTCAAAAGTCGTGTCGAGATTAGTGGAGACTATATCCAAGGAGTTTGGGAAGAGAATGCCACCGAGATCCTTCCGGTCGTCCTGACCTTATTGAGTGACGAATTGACTGCGGAATTCACATCGGAAGGGGCTCGGATAAACGGGATGGTCACAACGGAAGAGGAATTGTCGAAGGTGCGCAAGACCCTGGAAGGGATCATAAGTCAGCCGAACGCCCTGAGCATTCTTATGGATGTCGCAGTGAAGGACTCGACGATCGAAGACCCGGAAATCCAGCTTTTAGCTAAGTTCAATGATGGCACACTCACCTTCACCGGGAAGGTGCCTTCGAATGCTTTTCTCCGGGAACTTGAAAAGGAAATGGGCGATAGCGAGATCACTCTCGTCAACAACATGGAGGAAACGTCCTCATCTGACCGTGAAACCTGGGTAGATCAGCTTGCGCTGTTCTTCGGTGAATTCGAAGGGCGACTGCATTCAGGGGTCGTTACCATCAAGAACAGCAAGATGAAGCTGGAGGGTAAAACTTTGGACCCCTCTGCGAGTTTGATGCTGCAGAATGTTGCCGTCAACATCCTCCCAGGCTCCTTCACGATCGACAATCGACTTAGAAACAATGAAGAGGAGGCCTTGCCTGAACCTCAGCTTGCGCCGCAGGAGGAGACTAAGCTGAGGAAATCACTCAAGGAATTGCCGATCTACTTCGGTAGTAACAGTGAAGTGGTAAACAGAGAAGGTAAGGAAAAGGTTGAGGAGATTGCGACTTTGATTAAGGACGCTGGAGTTCCATTGAATCTTATGGTAACCGGCTTCGCCGACAATCTTGGCAGCGCCGAACACAATCGCGAGCTTAGCCTGCGCCGCGCCAACTCTGTTATGGTCCTCATGATCGAAAATGGGATCGCCAAAGACACCATGACAACGGAAAGCGTCGGAGAAGGTGTCGCCAACGTCTCGCGCAGCGAACGTTGGAAAGCGCGCCGCGTTGAAATTTCCATCGCAAACGATCCACAAAATGCAGGAGAGAGCGAACAATAGCCTTCGTTTCCTTTAATTCCAAACAATGACACCAGAACTCGAAACCTTCTTTATTGACTGGAGCATCACCTTTGCGATCGGCGGAGGAGTTTGCGCCTTGATAGGTTTAGTCACGGGCTGGATAATTTGGAAGAACACACGTAAACTTACTGAGGAGATCGAAAGTCAAAACCGTGACGCCCTGAGCGACTACGAAAAGAGCAGCGACGAAGTCTCAAAGATTCGCGCGGAGCTCACCTCCGATCATTGATTCGCACAAACACCAAACGAAATCATGCACGATTTTACATTGTTCCTGCTTGAGAAATGGCTACCCGTCGGCTTGTCTGCGATCGTCTTCTTCGCGATCGGCTTGCTCATGGCAAAGTTCATCTGGGGGCGTTACAACCAGAGACTGTCTTTTGCCGTTGAGGAGAATCTCAACCTCGCAAGCCAGTGGAGCTCCTTGGGGGCTTCGCAGCGGGACCTGTTCAAGAAGCTCCGATCACGGTGGCAGGCTGACCGTGACGCTTGGGAAGCTCGAATTTCTCAGAGCGAAACCGAGCTGGCGACACGGGAAGCCCGAATCGAACAACTCTCGGCTCACCTTAAAGGAACAGGCAAAGGCCTTCCTGCTCCCGTGGTGATTGATCGTGGAAGTGAAAGACGCATCGAGCAGCTTCAAGCCCGGCTCAATGATAAGGAGAAGGAAATCGAAATACTCAAGGCGGAGGCGAAAGAATCCACGTCTCCCGGTGAATTCTTTGCCCGGGCGCAGGTCACAGAAGAAACCACGGGCGATGAGTCTGAGGAGGAATCCGTCACCCTGACCATTGAGCAGACCGAGAATTTGCAATGTCGCATTCAAGAACTGGAGCAGGACTTGACCGATACCGGTGTCCAATTTCAATCCCTCCGCGAGGACCACGAAAAGCAGTCATGCCTGGTGGAGTCTCTCAAGTCACAACTGATTGAGCTACCTGACGAAAGTGAAATAAGAGCACTCAAACTAAAGCTGGAGCAAGCCAAGCATACTGCAATGGAAGCGTCTCGAGCAGGGGAGCAGCTCGCAACACTGCTTAGCTGGAAAAATCGTGAAACGGTCACCCTGAAGCGGGAAACCGAGAGGCTGCAGGTGGCGGCTCGAGAGGCCGAGATCCTCCGTGACGCACTTGTTGAGACCACGGAAACTCTTGAGGCCCGAAACAGGGAATTGGAGGAGGCGAAGCAAAAGGTTGAAGCAACGAACTCCGAACTGGAGCAGACCAACCACACTGCAACGGAAGCCGCTCGAGCAGGGGAGCAGCACGCAACACTGCTTAGCTGGAAAAATCGTGAGACGGTCACCCTGAAGCGGGAAACCGAGAGGCTGCAGGTAACGGCTCGAGAGGCCGAGGTCCTCCGCGAAGCGCTCATCGAGACCACCGAAACTCTTGAAGCCCGAGACAGGGATTTAGAAGAGGCGAAACAAAAGGTTGAAGCAACGAACTCCGAACTGGAGCAGGCCAACCATACTGCAACGGAAGCATCTCGAGCAAGTGAGCAGCTCGCAACACTGCTTAGCTGGAAAAACCGTGAAACGGTCATCCTGAAGCGGGCAACCGAAAAGCTGCAGGTAACGGCTCGAGAGGCCGAGACCCTTCGCGAAGCGCTCATCGAGACCACCGAAACTCTTGAAGCCCGAGACAGGGATTTGGAAGAGGCGAACCAAAAAGTTGAAGTGACCAACTCCGAGCTGGAGCAAGCCAACCACATCGCAACAGAAGCGGCTCGAGCAGGGGAGCAGCTCGCAACACTGCTCAGCTGGAAAAACCGCGAAACGGTCATCCTGAAGCTGAAAGCCGAAAAGCTGGAGGTGACGGCTCGAGAGGCCGAGATCCTCCGCGAAGCGCTCATCGAGACCACCGAAACCCTTGAAGCCCGAGGCAGGGAATTGGAAAAGGCGAACCAAACGATTGAAGCAATCAGCTCCGAATTGGAGCGGGAAAAGAATCAATCCGGTAAAAAATCCGAAGAGATCACTCAGTTGAGCACCACAATCAAGACTACCGAATCCGAAATAGCCTCCAAAACCGCAACAATCGGTTACCTCGAATCTGAAGTGGCCAAGCTCACCGAAGCAGTCTCAGTGATTGAGCCTCTAAAGCAGTCGAAAGCCGCCCTGCAAGCAGAACTGAACGACGCCTGCCACGAAGTGCATGAAGTTCGGACCGCCCTCAATGAGCGGAGGGGCGAGATTGATTCACTGAAGTCCCGTCTTAATGAGCTCGGCGAGGTCGAAGAAGAGCGTATCCGGTTGGACGCTGCGCTTCTTGAGTCCCGTCATGATTTTGCCAACCTTCGGCTCCGCTTCGAAGAAACCCAGAATGACCTCAAGATTTCCACGGGTCAGATGGAGGAACTCGAGGCAATTATTGAGGACCGCAGCGCTGAAGTTGATGACCTTTCGGCCGAAGTCAGGCAACAACGCGATCTGATTCAGGAGCAGAAGCAGGAACTAGCGAGGAAAGAGGGAGAGATCGAGGCAGCTTCCGGCCAGGTATCTACGCTTTCCGTGCAGGTCACTTCCAAGGAAAAGTCTCTCAAGAACAAGGCGAATCGGATTGAGGATCTCGAGCGCGCCCTGACAGAGCGCTACGAAGAGATGAACTCCGTACGGATGGAATACGATGAGGAACTGAAATCAGCCCGCTATCATGCGGCTCGCGCCAGCCAACTCGAAGCCGAACTGGATCGACGAGCCGCTGCCTTTGACGAGACAAACCTCCGGGCCGTCACATCTGAAGAAGCACTTGAGAGGGCCGACCAGCGAATCGAGGAACTCACGTCTAAACTTGTCAGAGAAGATGAGGCAATCACTGCCCTGAAGAGGGAACTCGAAGAGCTCTCCGAGGAGAAACAGGAATACATTCGCAATATCAAAGAAGCCAGTGAGCGAGCCGGAAGACTGGAGTCTGCCGTCCAGAACCGTGAGCAGGAACTCGAGGCGATAGGTGACGAGTTGAAGCAGGTCAAAGCAAGTGCCGAGGCCGACAAAAGGGCGGATGCTGAGTCGATTGAAAAACTAACCTCCAAGCATGCTGATTCGATCAACCAACTGATTTCGGAACACGAATCAGCAATGGCAGAGCTCAAGCACAAAGGGGAAACGGAAATCTCGAGGCTCAAAGGGGAAACCAAGGACCTTAATCGATACACTGCGGTTCTTGGCACCGATCTCGCAGCCGCCAAAGAAGAGCAGGCCGCTTCAGAGGCATTAATCGCGGAGCTTAAAAGCGCCTTGAACACCAGTGATGAGCGGACGGTGACCCTGTCCAAAAGTATCGATGATATAGAACGGGAGTTGGTTGCTCTCAACGACGACCTGATCGCTTCCAACAAAAAGGCAGCCAACCGAAAAGCGAAACTGGCCAAAGTTAAGCAAGCAGCTGAGAAGACGCAGTTTGAACTCGATGCCAAACTCGAACAGGTCATCAAGGACAAGGAAACCATCGTAGCTGCGCATGAAGCAATACTCGCCGACCGTTTCGAAGAAATCGAAGAGCTCCGTGCCAACTTGGCCGAGCAGGAGCAATCGACTGAACTCTTGAAGAAGCAGCGATCACAAAGTATCGAGGAAGTTGAGCAATTCCGAAACAAGGTAGCCAAGCGCGGCGAAATCATCCGCGAGCTCCAGGCAGAAATCAGCAATATCATGCTACAGCGATCCAGCCGCGATGATGAGATTGACCTCTTGAAAGAAAAACTGCGCGCTCTTGAGCAAAGATTCCGGTCGACGGATGGCATCCAGTCTTTAGCCGCCGTTGACACTGCGAACATCAATAGCATAGAGGACTCTGTCCAGAATTCTCCCAGCCCCCAAGCGGCGAAGAAAGGGGACGGGGTTGCTCTTGATGAGATCGAAGCCTCAATTGAGTCCGGGAATCAATGCGAGGCCCCGGCTGAATTACCTGACGAGCAATTGGAGCCCGAAACAGAGCTCTCAGTGACGAAGGATGACTCTATCTTCTTTGACGAATCCAGTTCTGATCTGACTGAAAGCGGCTTGAACGCGATTGATCAGTTCGCGCGTGTCCTCCGTGAATCCAATCGGAATTTGACTGTCGCAGTGGTCGGATATTCGGGTCCTGAAGGGTCTCCGGATTACACGGATTTACTGAGTGCGCGTAGGGCTGATGCAGTCCGTGAGCGCCTGCTCGAACGCGGTGTTCCCCAGTCTATCATTTCCGTGAAAAGCTCAGGCCAGGATCGGCGCTGCAATAACTGGCGTGCCCGACGTGTTGAACTTTTGCAGATAATCAGTCCGGAGGCTGAAGCGGTTAACTAATGATCCAACGAGCGCTCATCCTCGCTCAGAATTCGGACGCGGCTGCCCCCCTGCCCGGTGGACTTGAGAAAGCCGTTGAGGGTCAGGGTAGCCTCATTTACTACGCCTTCTGCGGGATCTTTTTTGTCCTTTGTGGTTTGGCTTGTGGCTATATTATCTGGCGTAAGGGACACCTGCAGATGCTCGACGCTGAACTCGAAGTTAAACGCACCGAGGAGGAATTAGACGCGTTCCAAGGCGACCTCCAACTTGAAGAGCGGGAATTGAGGGTGGGGGAACCGACCCGCCCTTCCTAGCGGAATTTGGAGCAAACTTCGGGATTTAAATATCGCAGAGTTGAGCGGCGTTCCTCAAAGCGAGGACGGGATCATCCCAAGTGGGAATGAACTCTTGGGCCACGTAATCTTTGTAACCTGTTTCAAGAATGGCTTCCAGGATGGGTGGGTAGTTGATCTCCTGCGTGTCATCGAGTTCTGCACGGCCCGGGTTCCCGGCTGTGTGATAGTGCCCGATGATTTCTTGATACTGCCGGATTCGGCGAATAACGTCCCCGTTCATTACGGAAACGTGGTAAATATCGAAGAGCAGCTTAAAATTGGGTGAGTCGACCCTCCTGACCAGCTCGGCGCAGAAACCCACGTCATCCCCAAAGTAACCGGGGTGTCCTTTCATCGGGTGGGTGTCGTCCCTTGAGTTGAGGTGTTCCAGCACGATGTTAACGCCGGCTTTCTCTGCAGCGGGCACCACTTCTTTCCATGTATCGACACAGTCTTGCGCCGCTTTATCAGGATCCATACCGTCAAACTTCATCCCAGTAAAAGTGATCACGCTTTTGCAGTCGACTTCCTTGGCGACTTCGATACCGCTCAGGAGTTCCTCTATCACTTTCTGGCGGAACTCAGGATTGCACGGTCCCTGGGCAAAGCCGTGGGAGGAAATCAGAGAGATATCGAGACCCATCTTTCGAACGGCTGGATAGGCGTCTCTCGGGATCCCTTCCATGGCCACGATACCAATTTCCTTGCAATATTTGGCCAACTGTAGCGTGTTAGCCATCTTGTCAGAGTCAAACTGGTCATTAAAACACCAGCCCATGATGGACTGCTTGATTCGACTGTTTGTGACTGCAAACTCGGGATCAGTGTCTTCGCGCTTCAACTGAGCTTCCGCATCAGTTCCAGTGAAGGCAAGTCCACCAGCAAACGCGGCACCCTGGGCGAGGAGGTTTCTGCGTGATATCATCAGGGATAGATATGCGTAATATTGCGATTCATAGCAAGCCGCATCTGGCACGCGAAAATTAAGAAATCCGGCGTTTGAGACCGGATCTTTTCTATCCCACGAATGCGAGCGAAGCATTGTTTCAATACGAGATAGAGAAGGGGCCCTGTAATGATCCACCTCGACGCCCGCGAAACGTTCATTCCCGCTATCCTGAGATTCTCCGTAATAGAGTCAGTTGGATTTGCCTGTCGGCGTTCCGTGCTTTTGGCTCACAATCGACGCAATAAACACGGCCAAATAAAGCGTTCCGCTCAATGCTTCCATGATGGCCAGCATCCGCGTCCAGGGGTTGGCCGGGGAAATGTCCCCATAACCAAGTGTCGTCAGCGTTACGAAGCTGTAGTAGAGAGCGGCTCCATTATCTCCAATACTGGTCAATCCTTCAGGAGTCCGAAAACCTTCTGGGCAAAAGAGGTCGACAATTCCGATCATATCGCTCCAGAGGAGGCCGAGAATGATATACCCGCAGATACCTGCAATGATCCGATCGAGCTTGTTGGCAGAGGGATGGTAAAACGAAAAACGAAAGACAGCAAAAATCAGAAGAGTCTTAAGAATCGCCGTCAGGGAAGTGGAAATGACCTCAATCGAAACTCCAACCCTGGTGCTCTCGTTGATTACTCCAAATATGAGCGCGGGGATGGCGATGAGGATGTAGGCAACGACCCAACGCTTTTCCTCCATGAGGAGGTAGCCACCCGCGCAAAAAACTGCCAGATAAAGCATCCGCCAGAAAACCCCTGGTTGGCCGGCTGCAACCGCGAGGGGATTCATCATCATCACAATCAGCAAAGCTGAGAGCAGAACCATGGATTTCAGCGGCAAGTTGCCTCCGGAACTGAACTTGTTCACGAGGGCATTGAAACGCCAGAATTCACTTGCGGCAATATATATCTGCGTCGTCTGATATAGTTATTAGGTATAGAATCTTGACGTTTCTCTTGTGTTTCAGCGATTGAAATCCAAAATTCCTGAAGCTTTTGAATGAACAATCAATTGATTCTCCTTCCATGTCGGATGAAGCGAGCACTCCTCCGCAGCGCTTTCGTTTCAGTTGGTATCGTCATGCAAGGTTGCGTCATCGTCGGAGTTGACTACCAGAGCCCCGTTGTTGGTGCCCCTGATGCCTGGACTCGGAGCGTGAAAAGCGACGTCAATCGACAATCCAGACTGACCCAATGGTGGAAGGCCTACAACGATCCTGCACTGAACCAGCTGATCGAGAAAACGCGAACGGCGAATCCGAACCTTAAGATTGCCTCCCAGAATATCGCAATAGCACGCGCCCAGCGAGGAGTTGCCGAGAGTCTGGCGCTCCCCGCTATTAATGGAGACGCCAGCTACTCTCGGAACCGTGCCAGCCAGTCGCTCTTTGCAACAGGACCGCTCCCTAACCCGTCCGACCTCTATGTGGCAGGTTTTGACGCCGGTTGGGAGCTCGACATTTTCGGAGGCCTGCGCCGTAATATAGAAGCCTCGGAAGCTAACCTCGAAGCCTCTTTGGAGATCTACCGTGACACTCTGGTAACTCTTTTCTCGGAGACAGCGCTCAATTACATTGAGTATCGGACTCTTCAAGAGCGAATCCGCCTTGCTATTGCCAACGCCGATGCCCAGCAGGACTCAGTGGAACTCACTCAGACCCGCCTCGACGCCGGTCTCGCCCCGAGAATCGACGTGACGCAAGCAACTTCTAACCTCGAAACGACCAGGGCCATCATTCCCCAGTTGAAGATTCAACTGGATGCCTCGCGCAACCGACTAGCCAGCCTTACCGCCGAGCATCCAGCCACAGTCGATCGCATCCTGCGCTCGAGCGGCGGCATCCCAACACCTCCACGGAGTTACAGTGCCGGCATGCCATGTGACTTGATACGGGCTCGTCCTGACATTCGTGCCGCTGAACGTCAGCTTGCCGCGCAGACCGCCCTTATCGGTGTCGCGGAATCGGATCTTTATCCCCGATTCACGCTCTTCGGTGATTTCTCCCTACAGACGATCTCTTCGAGCAATTTCTGGGACACCTCCGCAGGCGCGTATTCCTTTGGACCCGCGATCCAGTGGCAGATTTTCAGCGCCGGCCGGATTCGCAACAATATCCGAATCGAGGAGGCAGCGACCGAACAAGCTCTGCTGAATTATGAAAACACCATTCTCCTTGCTGTCGAAGAGGTGGAAAACAGTATGTCTGGCATTGCCAATGGCTGGGATCGCGTTGCTACGCTTGGCCGCGCCGATTCAGCCGCCCGCGAGACGGTTGACCTCGTGAAGGACAATTACCAGAACGGCCTCGTTGATTTCCAGCGTGTGCTTGATGCTGAGCGAACCAAATTCAATACCGAAGATGACCTCGCAGTGGCTCGCGGAAACATTTCCCAAAGCTACATCACGCTTTACAAAGCCCTCGGTGGCGGCAGCGAAGTGGAACTAATCCCGGTTCCCGAAGCTTCGGTGAAGGCCAAGGGTGGTCCTCTCAATGTCACAAAAAGGCGTCCAAATGAGCTGGAGGCTATCGGTCCCAACGCTAAGCCCAAATCATGATTTTCATCTGAAATGAACCGAACCCACTCTCACTTGCTGACTGGTCTTGCTGTTATTGCAGGATTGAATTGGGGATGTAATCGCACCGAGGAATTCGCCGCTCCTCCACCGCTTAATGTTGAGGTTGGCAACGCGATTGTCGAAGATACTCGCGTTTATCTGACCTTCCCCGGTCGTGCCGAAGCCTACAGCCGCGTGGAAATCCGGGCGAGGGTCAAAGGCTTCCTCCAATCATGTGACTTTCAGGCAGGCGATTACATCGAAGAGGGGACCACGCTTTTCACGATTGAGCCCGATCAATTTGAAGCAGCGAGGAAGACGGCCGAGGCTCAACTTGCACGGGCTAATGCTGATCTCGACTTGGCCAAGATCAATGCCGAGCGAATGAAGACGGCCTTCCAGTCTCAGGCTGTTTCAGCAGTCGACAAGGACACCGCATTGGCGGACGTCGACCTAAAGACAGCACAGGTCCAGATCGAAACTGCCAGTCTCGATGATGCAAAGCGTGATTTAGATTACGCAACAGTGACCGCTCCAATTTCTGGCAGGGTATCTCGGTCCCTTGTCGATCAGGGGAACCTGGTTGGGGCCAATGAGCCGACGCTTCTGACCACAATGACACAGGATCGCCCTATTTACTTCAACTTCGAAGCTGGCGAACGTGCCGTGGTTCCTTACCTGCCAAACCTTCCGGACGCTGAAAACCCGTCTATGGCACCTCGACGCCCCGAGGACAGTGAACTGGAGCTGATCCTCGCCGATGGCACGCTCCACACCGTAAAGGTTGCGGACGAGTCCACTGGCGACCCCAACGACACAACGTCGGTTCCGGAACTTGGCAAAATCGAGTTTGTCGACAACACGATCAGCAACAAAACCGGAACCATTCGTCTCCGCGCTGAATTTGAGAACAAAGACGGAAATATTCTTGATGGTGCTTTTGGCCGCATTCGCATTCCCCAGGAGGTCGTGAATGCCGTAAAAGTTCCTCAAGCCGTTGTTCAACGCGACCTTGGTGGGAATTTTGTTCTTTTGGTTGGAGAGGGAAACGTCGTCGAGCGCCGTGTTGTCATTCCGACTGAGTATTCTGTTGAGATTAAGGTGGGCGAATACCTCGAGGAATTCCGCATCATCGAGGCCTACGACGAAGGCCGAAATACCGGGGTAAAAGCTGACGAGCTTATCATAATGAACAATCTTCAGCGAGCGCGTCCTGGTCTTGAAGTGAAGCCTAGGAGGAGAGGAGAGGGGGCAACGACAGCATCGGATCAAACAGTAACTTCGGAAATGTCGTCAGTTGAAGAGCCTACCGAGGCTTCGAAAGGCGGCGGCAAGGGAGGAATCGCAGAGTAAGGTCGCTCAACGGATCTGGTCATGTTCAGCTTATTTTTCATTCGCCGCCCTATCTTTGCTGCGGTGATTTCTATTGTCATTGTGATCGCTGGGCTGGTGGCACTGGTAGCTCTCCCGATCGCACGCTATCCTGACATTGCTCCACCAACAGTGCAGATCAGCACTGTTTATCCGGGAGCTGATGCCCGCACTATCGCAGAGACGGTCGCCACTCCGATCGAACAGGAGGTAAACGGTGTGGAGGGCATGATCTACATGTCGTCTATTTCCGCCAATGACGGCACCATGAACTTGACCGTCACTTTTGAACCCGGTGTTGACCTGGACACTGCCAACGTTCTTACCCAGAACCGCGTTGCGATCGCTGAAGCAAAACTGCCGGAAGAGGTCAAACGGCAAGGGGTTACGGTGAAGAAGCAATCCACCGATACGGTGATGTATATAGGCTTATATTCACCGAACGGCACCTATGACGACGCTTATCTCAGCAATTATGCCTGGCAGCGAATCCGGGACGAACTTGCGCGAGTCAAGGATGTTGGAAATGTAACTGTTTTCGGGGTGGGTCAGTTCAGTATGCGAATCTGGCTCGACCCGGAGCGCCTGCAGGGCTACGACCTCGCGGCTTCGGAGGTAGTTAACGCGATTCGCCAGCAAAACGTCCAGGTTGCTGGAGGTCGCATTGGCACAGCCCCGGCTCCGCAAGGCACCGCATTCGAATACACCGTCAATGTTCAGGGGCGCCTCAGTGAAGTCTCCGAGTTTGAAAATATCGTCGTGAAAGCTGGGGATGATGGCTCGTTCGTTCGCGTTCGTGATGTCGCTCGGGTCGAGTTGGGATCTGATCTCTACAACTTTGCTTCGCAGCTCGACGGCAAACCATCGACAACTCTGGCTGTCAACCAGATCCCCGGAACCAATATTATTGGTGTCGCTGAAGGTCTGATAACAAAGCTGGAAGAATTAGCCGCAGATTTCCCTGATGACCTTGAATACACTATCATTTACGACAACACCGATGTGGTCAGGGCCTCAATTTCAGAAGTGGTCTCCACGTTGATCTCAGCACTGATTCTTGTTGTTCTGACAGTCTACATCTTCCTCCAGAACTTTCGGGCCACGATTGTCCCGGCGGTGACGATACCGGTGGCCCTGATTGGTACTTTCACGGTGCTTCTTGCCCTCGGTTTTTCACTTAACCAGCTCACTCTTTTCGGCTTGGTTCTTGTGATCGGCATTGTGGTCGACGATGCCATTGTCGTGGTGGAAAATACTTCGCGCTGGATCGCCGAAGGTCTTTCACCAAAGGAGGCGGCGGAGAAGGCGATGCTGGAGGTGTCCGGACCTGTCATAGCGACAACGCTCGTTTTACTTGCCGTGTTCGTCCCGACGATCTTTATGCCGGGCATTACCGGTACGCTCTTCAAGCAGTTTGCTGTGACCATTTCAATCGCGACCATCTTCTCGTCGATTAACGCGCTCACGCTCAGCCCCGCGCTCTGTGCTATCCTTCTGCGAAAGCAGCACGAACCGACCAAGGGTCTTTTCTTCAGATTCAACCAGGCTCTTGAAAAAACGACAAACGGCTACCTTGGTGTTACCCGTTTTGCGATCCGCAAGGCAGCCATTTCGGTGATCATTTTTATCGTCATGGCCGTGGCGGCGCTCCTCGGCCTTGGAAGTCTGCCGACAGGATTCGTTCCCCAAGAAGATGAAGGTTACTGCATGGTGAATATCCAGCTTCCAGATGGTGCCTCTCTTGAGCGCACCAAGGGGACCCTTTCCGAAATCAGTGATCTCATTGGAGACGTGCCCGGAGTCGAGCAGTACATGTCAATTGCGGGTTATTCCATTATCGACGGGTCGGCTTCAGCCAGTACCGGTTTCCTTCTTGTCGTCTTTGAACCCTGGGAAGAACGGCAAAGCAGGGATCTTCACCAGTCCAGTATCATTCGGACCATCAATCGAAAGCTCTACACTTACCCCAATGCGCTGGCGTTTGGATTCCCGGTTCCATCTCTTCCCGGAGTGGGAACGGCGGGCGGTTTCACCTACATGCTTCAGGACAGAGCAGGGGTAGGCTTTGGACCACTGGAACAGATGTCGAATGAGATTATTCAGGACGGCAACGCCGATCCACGTCTGGCCGGTTTAAGCACCAGTTTCCGAGCGAGCATCCCTCAAATTTTTGTAGACATCGATCGCGAGCAGGTCATGAGAATGGGAATCTCCATGCAGGAAGTCTTCGACACGCTGCAAGTTTATCTCGGATCCTCCTACGTGAACGATTTTACACTGTTCGGGCGCGTATTCAAAGTGATGGCTCAAGCCGACAAGCAGTTCAGGGCTTCTCCCAACGATATCCGTTCTCTTGAGCTCCGTAACCGCGACGGCTCAACGACGCCAATGAGCGCGATCGCCGAGGTAAAGGATTCGTATGGTCCCCAGTCAGTCACTCGTTTTAATCTCTATCCTTCGATCAAGATCCTTGGGAACCCTGCACCGGGATTCAGCTCTGGGCAGGCTCTCGAGACGATGGAAGCCATGTCTAGAGACAAACTGCCTTCAACCATGGGATTCTCGTGGTCGGAACTGTCTTACCAGGAAAAACAGGCAGCCGGTGGAACGACTATCATTTTCGTGCTTGCTATTGTGATGGTTTATCTGGTGTTAGCAGCTCAGTATGAGAGTTGGTCCATTCCGATCTCCGTGGTTCTGTCTGTGCCTACCGCTCTTCTAGGTGCTGTCGTCGCCGTTATGGCCCGAAACATGGATAACAATGTTTACACCCAGATCGGAATCGTCTTGTTGATTGGACTGTCGACCAAAAGCGCCATTCTCATCGTTGAATTTGCCAAGGTGCTTCACGAGGAGGGCAAATCTGTGTTTGAAGCAGCGATCGAAGCAACTCAGCTCCGCTTCCGCGCTGTTTTGATGACCGCGTTCTCCTTTATCCTCGGAGTGATCCCGCTCCTGATAGCTTCTGGTGCAGGTGCCGAGTCACAGCGAGTGATCGGAACCTCCGTTTTTGGTGGAATGATCCTCGCAACATGCTTGAGCCTCGCTGCAGTGCCCATGCTTTATTATGTCGTTCAAATGACCAGCAATAAGCTCGCAGGTCGTGGCAACAAAAGCTCGACCAGAGAAGAGCTTGAGGAAGCGGCTGAAGAGAAGGCGTAATTAATCGTCGTAGATCATCTCCAGCATCGCTTCGGCAAACGCCTTGCCTTTGAGGTAATATGTTTTGCCCGAACCGAGGTAGTGGTAGGGGCGATCGTTTCCGACCGCCTGCCACTTCGCTTTCTGCTCGTCAGTTCCCTTCCAGTAGTTCTTCTCATAGAGCTCGTGGGCAACGGTGTCGTAGAATTCAGCAGTCCGGACGAAGGCGACGTTACCGGCAAACTCACTGGGCTTGACTGCAGCGGCCTGGGCGGCCTGAAAATCACCGCGTGAAGGGATGCCACCAGTGCTGAGTTCTCCGATCACAAACGGAAGGTCCGGTGCTTCCAGGTCACGTCGAATGTCCTTTATGAACTGGATAAGAAGCTTTGTGTATTCCTTGTATTGGGTGGACTTCATTTTTGAGTTCACCTTGTCGTTGAATCCCTGGTGCCAAACCAGTCCGGCCAACTCAAAGTCACGCCCTTTCAACTCAGGGAAAAGTTCCTCGTAGCTCTGGAGGGATTCTCTGGTGTAGCGGAGGAGTTCTCGGTAGTAATGTCCGTAGCGAGCCTTGATTTCCTCCATGGTCGTCTCAGGCTTTCTTTTCTGCGCCTTGGTCAGCATTTCCTCGAGCACTTCCTCATCGGGGAGGCTGGCTGTCGGAGGACGGTAATCCACCCCAATGCTCTTGCCACCCCAAGCCACCTTGATGATCAACACCGGATCATCAGTAGCTTCGCCGATGGTATGACCAAATCCGAATTCCGGGCCGATGGAGTCTTCGCCCTTGGTGCCGTAACCCACCGTGAGAGCTCCGTGCTTAGCTCCCCGCGCTTTCGATGGATAGGTGATCCAGACATCATCGCGCACCGCCCATCCCTCACCATCTTTGAGCATGCCATAGGTGTCTGCGATCAGAGGATCTTCCTGATAGGTGTCCAGGTGAGTGGGCAACCCTTTACCCTCCATGTTGGATTGACCTGTCAGGATAAATACTTTGACAGGATCTGCACCGGAGACTGGATCGAAGAAGGTGAGAGCCATTGAGAATGCGAGATAGCGTATGGGATTCTTCATATCGATATGAATGCGATCTCACCACACTCCGTGTGACAGCCCAAGAGAAAGCCCGCCGCGATTCCGTGTGAACGATATCTAACGGTGGGCTGTTCTAAATATTGAATTGTCGATGTAAGGAAGATCAGGAATAGATCTCGGAGCCCTTTTCGGCAAACTCCTGGGCCTTTTCTTCCATACCCTTTTCGATGGCTTCCTGGTCCGTCAGTCCCTCCTTTGCGGCATACTCACGCACTTCCTCAGAGATTTTCATCGAACAGAAAGTCGGTCCGCACATGGAGCAGAAGTGGGCAGTCTTGGCACCTTCCTGGGGAAGCGTTTCATCGTGGAATGAGCGCGCTTTTGCCGGATCAAGTGACAGGTTAAACTGATCTTCCCAGCGGAATTCAAACCGAGCTTTACTAAGAGCGTTGTCCCGAAGTTGTGCAGCCGGATGTCCCTTGGCCAAATCAGCCGCATGAGCCGCAATCTTGTAAGTCACGACACCTTCGCGAACATCCTCGCGATTTGGCAGTCCAAGGTGCTCCTTCGGAGTCACGTAGCAGAGCATGGCGCAGCCATACCACCCGATCATGGCGGCCCCGATGCCTGAGGTGATGTGGTCGTAGCCGGGCGCCACATCCGTGGTCAAGGGCCCAAGGGTGTAGAACGGGGCCTCATGACACCATTCGATCTGCTTCTCCATGTTTTCCTGAATCATGTGCATGGGAACGTGGCCAGGACCTTCATTCATGACCTGCACGCCTTTTTCCCAGGCAGTCGTGGTCAGTTCCCCCTGAACCTCCAGTTCACCAAACTGAGCTGCGTCACTGGCGTCAGCAATGGATCCGGGACGAAGACCGTCACCAATTGAGAAGCTGACATCGTAATCAGCCATGATGTCGCAGATGTCTGACCAGTGGGTATAAAGGAAGTTCTCCTTGTGGTGGGCAAGACACCACTTCGCCATGATGGAACCACCGCGACTGACGATCCCGGTAGTGCGAGTCGCCGTTTGCGGCACGAATCGAAGCAAGACGCCCGCGTGGATGGTGAAGTAATCGACGCCTTGTTCCGCCTGCTCGATTAGAGTATCACGAAAGACCTCCCAGCAAAGATCTTCGACCCGGCCGTTCACTTTCTCCAAAGCCTGGTAGATGGGAACGGTGCCGATCGGAACAGGGGAGTTACGGATAATCCATTCGCGAGTGGCGTGAATATTCTTGCCCGTAGAAAGGTCCATCACCGTGTCCGCGCCCCATAGAGTCGACCACTGCAACTTCTCCACTTCTTCGTCGATCGTAGAGGCGACCGCCGAGTTGCCGATGTTGGCGTTGATCTTCACCAGGAAATTGCGACCGATGATCATGGGCTCGCTCTCAGGGTGATTCACGTTGGCCGGAATGATGGCACGTCCGCGGGCAACCTCATCTCGAACGAATTCGGGGGTGATATACTCAGGAATGGCCGCTCCGAAGGAATTTCCGGGGTGCTGAAAGTGCATCAGGTTACGCGGTCCGTCTTCGTCGGTCGCGGCCTTGAAGGCAGCCTCGCGACCAAGATTCTCGCGAATCGCGATGTATTCCATTTCCGGAGTGACGATGCCTTGCTTGGCATACCACATCTGGGTCACAGGATGACCTTCCGATGCGCGAAGCGGGTTGCGCTTCAGGCCGGGGTATTCCTTCAGCCGATTACGAGCCTCTTTCTTCTCGTTGTAGCGAGTCGCGTGTTCGTCTGAAATGTATCCGTTATCCTCCGGCTTTACGCTGCGGCCTTCATATTCCTCCACGTCACCGCGCTCAAGAATCCAGTCGCGACGCAAGGCTGGAAGCCCATTCTCCACGTTGCCGCCGTAAGAGGAGTCACCCCAAGGGCCGCTGGTGTCGTAAACACGAATCGGCTCATTTTGTTCGATTCGACCGCTGGGGTGCTCGGTAGTCGCCAGTTCAATTTCTCGCATCGGCACCTTTAGCTCAGGGTGCAGCTTTCCATTCACATAGATTCGCTGGCTGTTAGGGAAAACATCCGCAACTGTCTTGGGTTCGGAAGGCGCTGATTCGTTTGGTGTGATCATGGCGGGTGTGTGGGTTGGGGGTAAGGACAAAAAAACCGACCTGAGTCACCGGAGCTGAGAGTATCCGGGAAAGGTCGGTAAAAACGTGTGGGAATGGATGTTCATAGTGACTCCCTGCGGCAGCATTATCTGCATCAGGTTCAAAGGGTCTTGCCGTTGCGACAATCTCAGCGCCCCGGGCGCACCCCCGTCAGAGTTACGGTGTCAGGTTAGCGAAAGGGTGCAACCAGTCAAGGTGTTACGGGCGCAGTTGGACGCTTTGAAAACAAAAGCGATACGATTCAGGAGTTGCTGATATTCGAGAACTGTCTGAAAGTCGAACAAGATTCAAAGAAGTGGCCTGTCCCACCCGTTCTTTTCTTTGTCTCCATGAGACTTCTTGATCGTTACATCGCCAAACAAGTTTTTATCTCCGCCGTTTTCGCGGTGACGGTGATCCTTGTTATCCTGATCCTCGGAAATGTCTTCAAGGAAATCCTGAGGGAACTCGACAAACGTCCCGATCTGAGTCTCGGTTTTGTTTTCAAGTTCATCATCCTGGTGATTCCGATTTCCCTGAGTCTCGCGATCCCTTTCTCGTTTCTCACTGCGATCCTTCTGACATTCGGCAGACTATCAGCTGACAGTGAGTTTATTGCTATGCGGATGTCTGGCCAGAGCATGTGGCGAATCTGTTTGCCAATCGGCGCATTGGCTCTGTTTTTCACACTGATTTGCGGCTGGTTCAATTTGGCCGTCACGCCGGCGGCAAAGACGAAGATGGAGGGGATGAAGGCCACTATGATTAACATGGTGAAGCGGGAACCTCTTCTCATCTTTCCCGATCAGGTCGTGATGGATGAGATCGACGATCATCTTCTCTATGCCAAAAAGGAGGGGGAGGCGCTGCATGGATTCCAGATGATCAAACTCGAGGACGGTAGACCCCAAGCACTTGTCGTTGCGCGAAAGGCCGAGGTATCCGTTGACCTGACCAAATCGATTCCAGAGCTCATTTTTAATTTCACCGACTTCAATATGATGGCTAAGGGGCAGGAAGGAGACTTTATGGAGTCGACACAGCCAGTCTTCTTCGAAAGTGGCGAAATTGGGCTCGAACTTCCCGACAAGAGTAACAAGGATGTAGCGGACAAGCCGGTCAATCTGAGCCTGCGCCGACTGATCCAGTTTGCCAGTGATGAGGACCTGGAACCGGACGAGCGTGTTACTTATCAGACCGAGCTCAGTACGCGTTTCGCGTTCTCCGTTTCCTGTATTGTGTTTGGCCTGGTTGGGGTTCCGCTTGGCATTACCGCGCAGCGTCGGGAAAGCACCGCCGGGTTTGTGATTTCGCTCCTCATAGCCGTTTCCTACTACGTCCTGCTGATCGTAGCTCAAATGCAGAGCGCCAATGCCTCAGCCTTTCCACATCTACTCGTCTGGATTCCGAATCTCCTATGCCTCGGGCTTGGCCTTTTTCTGTTCGTTCGCCTGAGCCGCAAGTAGCGGATCTTTAATGCAACTGCCTGAAGAGACGATCCAAGGGCAAATAGATGGATAGGCGTTCTTCGACTAAGCCGATGAGATCTTCTTCAATTTGCGTTGGATAGGTCATTTGCCCCTCACGAAGATCCATATCCCGGAGGGCGAAGAGAGGATCCGTCGGGTAGAGCTTTACGATCTTTTCATACATGCTCTTGGGAAAGCGCATCGATCCCACGGTGACCGAGTGAATCATGTCTCCGTCCACCTCCGAAAAAATCTGATCGATCATTTCAGGGTAAAGTTCACGAAATCCGGGCCATGGTATCAATGGATCCAGTCTCAACCCGACCCTCCAACCCTGTTGTGTCAGTGACTTCACCCTGTCGAGTCGCTTGGAAAATGACGGGGCTCCGTGCTCAATTTCTTTCGCGACCAAACGGGGTGTCATCGTGAAGGCAGTGATGATGTTCGGGACTGGGTTATAACCGGACAGGATTGATGTATTAACGCTTTTGGTGCGCAACTCGAGCCATTTGTCAGGACGCGCGGCAAAGAATCGAACAAACCTTTCTGCAAAACCGGTGACGGACTCCATCGCCAGCGAATCGCAGTCGTAGCCCGAAAAATAGCAGGCAGGCCCATCGGAAGCTGTTTCATGCTCCTCGATGGCAGACTCGAAGTCTTCAAAGTTCACAAAATAGACATAGTTCGCTGATCGATACATACCCTGGAGAAAGCAGTAACGGCAGTCGTACAGGCAATTTAGCATGTGGCTGAAATAGTAATTATCAGCCGCACCAATAGAATAACCCTCCGGCGCAGGCAGAATGAGGTTTCCGTGTTTCTTCGCGAGGATCAGACCGGGGCGTTTCTTTTGAAGCCTGAAATTCTGGGACTTACGGTTGAAGACCTCGCCGTAGCGTTCGCATTCAATGATCTCCGCACGCGGAAATCTATCGAGCATTTCCAGTGTTCTCGGATGCTCCCGGATTGCATTCTCAATGTAGATCACGTGCATTCGTTGCCTTCCTCAATTCGCGAGGTATACGACCTGATTATATACCCAGAACATGAATGCCGTGAAAATGATCCAGGTCAGAATATTGAGAACAAGCACGAGGCCGACGGAGCCGAAAACGATCAAGAATGGTCCCCAGCCACCAGAAGCTTCTTCTCCGTGATTGCTTTCCAGATAGGTATTGAGCAATTGATAGTTCCTCGTGTTCGATTTGAACCAAACAGAAAACAGGTCCCCGGCAAATGGAATAGTTCCAACGATAGCATTGAGCAGCATATTGCCGCTCATCTTGAGCAGGGTCCTGATGGGAAGACCCTTTTTTCCGGCATCACCAAGAATTGTCGCTCCAATAACCGTAGCAACGGTCTCGCCGCCGTAGGGAATCAGCCCGAGAATCGGATCGAAGCCGAACGAGATCTTCGTGGCTGGGACCTTGATGCATTCATCAAGAGCCCAGGATACCTTTCGTGAGAAATTTGCGCCCTCCGAGTTGTTGGGTTCGGCGCTCCCGCTCGGTGAAGTTTCCTCAATCTCACCTTTTTCGGGATCAACTGAAGACGATGGCAAATGAGGTTCCTGCATCCTTAACGTCAAAGGGGAACGAGTAGCCACCGGAACATTTCGAAATGACACAATTACCGGTATGAGTCACCGATTTTTAGACTTCGGTCAGGACAAGACCGAAGTCTTAATATCCATGAGCATCTGAGCATTGGATGGGTAACGCTCGAGACAGCGGAGCAACCATTCCATCGCGTCAATTTGCTTGTAGCCGCTCAATCCGCGACGAATCACATAGATCTTCTCGAGTACATGGGGAGGTAGGAGCAACTCTTCTCGGCGCGTGCCCGACTTGTGGATATCGACTGCGGGATAAACATAGTTTTGAGCAATCTGGCGGTCGAGAACCAGTTCCATATTTCCTGTCCCTTTGAATTCCTGGAAGATTGCCTCATCAGCCTTGCTGTTTGTCTGAATCAATGCTGTAGCGACGATGGTGAGAGACCCGGCCTCGCGTGTATTACGGGCCGCAGCAAAAATTCGGCGGGGAATTTCAAGTGCTCCCACAACGAGGCCGCCACTTGCCGTCCCCCGTTTTCCGCCTCGCATTTGCGAGTTGAAGGCCCGGGCGAGCCGAGTGATCGAATCCATCAAGATGAATACGTGCTCACCGGCTTCAACGAGTCGCTTGGCACGTTCAATAGCCAGCAACGCGATCCGGGTGTGATCTTTGCCGTCGCTGTCGTTGGAACTTGAGAAGACCTCAATGTCAGGAAAGGAACGCTGAAAGTCAGTCACTTCTTCCGGGCGCTCGTCGACAAGGAGGACCATGAGGTGAATCTCTTCGTCGTAGTTTTCGATAATTCCCTCGGCAATATGATGCAGCAGGGTGGTTTTACCGGTGCGAGGAGGTGCCACAATCAAACCGCGCTGTCCCCGTCCGATTGGAGCAATAAGATCAATAACGCGAGTCGTTGCTCGCGTTGCGGAGGTCTCGAGCGTCAGCTTCTTGTCAGGATTGATCGCGGTCAGCTCTTCGAAGTAGGGAAGATTCTGGTATTCTTCCGGAGGGTGTCCATTGATTTCGAGCAACTCAATCAACTGGGGACCGCGGAGGCCTTGCTTGGAGACACATTTGACCATCAGGCCGTCGCGGAGACCGAAGATTCGAACCACTTCGGGGGTAATGAAAACGTCTTTCGGTGATTGCTGGAAATTTCGTCCTTTCTCGCGAAGAAAACCAAAGCCCTTCGGAGAGATTTCGACAATACCTTCCGATTCGATCGCAGGAGCTGATTCGAGGGCAGCAGCCTCGCGAGCACGCTCTTTTTCCTTTCGTTCGAGGTAACGTTGCTTACGAGTCTTTCGAGGCTTCTCTTCGCCACCTTCTTCACCCTCAGGCTTCTCTTCATCGGAGGCTTCACCATCCTGTTCACTAGTAGATCTTTTATCGCCACGACGATGTCGAGAACGGCGCCGACGCTCACCGGAACGCTTGCGGTTAGGCTCGCGCTCGTCGTTTTCGCCCGAGTCGGCGGAGTCGCTGAATCCCGATTCCGTTTTATCCTTGTCCCCGGACGCGTTACCCACACTTTCAGAAGGCGCTCCAGAGTTCTTTTCTTCGGACCCGGACTCGACAGGGGATTCAGCAGGATCTTCGGATTTCTTTTTTGCCGGCGCTTCAGGAACCACCGCATCGGTAGACGGTTTTTCTTCGGCGGCAGCTTCCGCAGATTGAGCTTCCTCAATGGGATCTGACTGGCTCATGGATAGTTTTGGATGGAACAGGGAAAGGTTGAAAGTAGAGCTAGGCGACAGACCTAGCAGAAAACAACTGGAAGAAACCAAAAAGAATAAGAGGCATCTCGGCGTGGGCGAATGCAGTCGCAGGGAAAATGGGAGTTTTGTAATGCCAACTCAATGGCAAATGCTGTAACGCGGAAAGGCATTCGGGCCCTTGGCAAGGTTGTATTCGTGGTTCCTGACAGTTAAGATGTCTGAGCTAAGGAGACAAAAAGAAGTCGGTGACTGGCCCGAAGCTCGATCGCCCCTTAGTTGAATGAGAGGTCGCCCAGGCCTGAATTCGAGAGTGAATTAACTTAGGCAGGCTCCCAGCCTCGGAGGAATCAGGGACCTTGTTAGTCTGGCGCTTGTTGCCAACTACCGCAAGTGTTTTTTGTCATGAGACTTCAAAACCAAAAACACTTGAGAGGATCGGCCCGCGATCTGATTTCAAACAAAACCAGCTGGGTATCCCGATTCGACCAAACGGATTGTGATGCCCTTAAAAGCGCGATCGTGAGCTGAAATTACTGTACGTAAAAACAATTCAGAAAATCTTTTCCTACAACTAGTTACATATATCCTTTAAGAAGGATTCAATGGATTTTCGAATCTCGCCTGCAACATCCCCATAAACCGTTGCAAAAGGGGGGACAAACCAGGGATAGGCACCAATAACATCATGAATCACCCGGATCTGCCCGCCGCATTTCGTCCCTGAGCCAATTCCGATCGTCGGAATTGAGAGTTTTTCTGTAATTTCGGTGGCGACGTCGGCCATGACGCTTTCCAAGACAATAGCGAAAGCGCCGGCCTCCTCGAGAGATTTAGCAGCTGTAATGAGACTTCTGGCCTCGTGATCACTCTTTCCCTTCTTTCGATAGCCGCCTTCCTCGCGAACACGCTGTGGAAGCATCCCGATGTGAGCGCAAACAGCTATGCCCTCCTCACGAAGTCGCTCAAGTTTCGGAATCTGGCAAAATCCGCCCTCCAATTTGACCGCATCAGCACCCGCTGCGATGAGCTGGCGGGAACTCTCAAGGGCCATTTCTGGATCATCATAGGTCGCATAAGGCAAATCCGAAACAATGACGGCATTTTTCACACCTCGACGAACCATCTCGGTGTGATAAACCATGTGATCCAGGGTAACCGATGTGGTGTCCTCGTTCCCGGCAACGACCATCCCGAGTGAATCTCCCACGAGTAACATTTGGACTCCCGCTTCATCACAGATGCGAGCGGTTGGATAATCATAGGCTGTGATTGCTGTGACAGGCTCACTTAGACGAGACCGGAGGAAATCAGGAGAAGGGAAGGGCATTTGGAGTTCGCCGGCAAGTTACAGGGGCGCTCAGTAATTATTGATGTCGGTAACGTCTCGGGAAAGGGCAAATTTTGTTATAAACATGTTGATTTGTTATAATTTCTATAATAAACTCGCCTCACACGAAATTAGCCATCAAGAGAAGTTGGCGAAGACATTCGCTGACAACTCTGGAACACAACTCCCGAAACACAGGTTGCGTTCCAGTCGCCGCTTGAGGCACACAAAATTTTTCCCACAGACAAATAACAATGCTCACTTTCGCGCTAAGCGCATCCGTGCCGTCGTGGCTTAAAGCTACGGCCTCAGTGAATTCCGGCTCGCACCACGACGTGCTGTTCCAAGAGCGATACGATAAATCCAGCAAACCGAGGCGCAAACCAATCAGTCGCAATAGGATTCGTCCGATTCGAATTCCGAGCCGCACTAACATCCCGGGCCAACCAACCGAGTAACGGGTGCCCGGAACTCATTAGCTACAACTTACTATTGGATAACTGACCCTGTCTGAAAGGACATTGATATTGAGATGGATAACGAGGCGGGGCCGAGGGGCTCCGCCTCCGTTTTTTGTTCTTCAGCTTTTCGAGGCACTGCGCCGACCGCATCCCGCGACCAAAAGAGTGATCTCTCCCTTGATCGCAGGGAGCGCCTCGAATTCCCTTAAAATCTCTTCAGCCGAGCCTCGGTGAAAGGTCTCGAATTTCTTGGTCAGCTCGCGCCCGACGCAGATACCTCTGTCAGGCGCCAACGCGCACAGCGCATTCAGGGACTTTAGGATTCGATGGGGGGATTCGAAGAAGATCGATGTCTCAGCCCTTTCTATAGCAGATTCGAGTTCTCTGGACCGCTTACCACCCTTTACCGGCAGAAACCCCCCGAAGTAAAAGGAATCGGTCGGTAAACCGGAGCCAGCTAAGGCCGTCATGACGGCTGAAGGTCCCGGTATTACCTCAACCCGGACGCCAGCCTCCACGCAGGCATTCACAAGGCGGTAGCCTGGATCGGAGATGGTAGGCATTCCAGCATCAGAGAGATAAGCAACGGTTTCTCCCGCACAAGCTCGATCAGCCAAAGACCGTGCACGACGCCCTTCATTATGATCATGCAGCGCTACAAGCTCCTTTTCTCCGATCTCTAGGTGCCTGAGTAATCGGTTCGAATGCCTCGTGTCTTCGCAGGCGATCACATCAGCTGCCTTGAGGCACTCAACAGCCCTGAAGGTAATATCTCCGAGGTTGCCGATTGGCGAACCAATGAGTTGAATGGAACCCGAAGATCTATTTGGCATTGCAGCCGACCGTTAAAGGTTTACCAGCCGTGCGCCAGCTGGTCAACCACCTTCGAGGCGGCATCTTGTGCCGCTATTGAGAGGGCATTGCGCTCTCCAACTTGAAAGCTCGGATCTACAAACTGGATGGTAGTGCCCACGACGCGCCCTTGACCCGCAAAAACAAGTGGATCGTCTCCGACGCGCTTGTCGTTAGAACTCTCTGCATCAGGAATCGTGGATTTTATGACTTCACCGGTGGTGGGATCTTCGAGATGAAACTCCACATAGATCTGCAAACGCAGCTCCTGAGACTCCAATGTGTCCGTGCGGGCGGCGCGCAGCTGACTCTTGCGAATTTGGGTAATTCTCCCCACGAGAACCGCATCCGAACTGCCTCGATTGCTGACGCGATAGGTGCCGTCCACCTGAATCTCCTTGATTACCGCATTGGTAACCAGGCTAGAAAGCCGAGGCTCCAGAGTATCGTTCCTGAAAATAGGGACGTTGAGGTTGTTAATTCCAGCGTAAACCGATGGTTTCACGTCACCCAGTTGGTAGCCAGCGCAGCCAGAAAGGATAACAGCAGCAATGGTGGCAAGGAATAGCGAAAATGTCAGTCGGTTCATCTGGGCAGAGTTCAAATATTCGGATTCCGCAACGGCCTCCAGCACGCGAACTGCGTGAAATTATGAGGGAAGGCAGAAAAAACAAGCAGTATCGCTAAGGTAGTCTAATTGGAAAAGTAGACCGCGTCTAATGTTTCCGGTGATCAGGACTCTGCTTCAGTGGCTGGCAGTGGGAGCACTTCGTCATCCGAAGTGCGCATCTCAACCGATTCCTTTTTCAGCGGATTGCCCCCGAAGAAACTGGCTTTCTTCTCGATCGATACCGGAGCGTTGTCGATAGCGTTGAGTCGCTCCTGCGCCTTGGCGGCCCATGGAGTGTTCGGATTTTTAATGACTTCCCGGTAATAGACCCGGGCAGACTCCGGCTTACCACTCTTTTCGTAGAATCGGCCTGTATTGAAGAGTTTTTCCATGGATCGGGCTTCAATATCATCAAGTCCTGAGCGAATTTCGGCGGCGCGCTGGTCATTCGGATTGGAATTCACGAAGTCGATCCCTGCTTCACGCTGAGAGCGATCTTCGTTAGGGCTGTTGGAATTCGCGGCAGTCACACCGCGAATCTTAAAAATCTGATACTGCGCTTCGGTCGCGTGGGGGGTTGAGGGGTAAGTGTTCACGACTTTCTGGTAAAAAGATTCCGCTGAAACCCTGTCTTCCTGCTCTAGATGAATCTGTGCAATACTAAGCAGCGACTTTGGCGCTAACTCGGACTGAGGCATGGAACGGGCCACTTGATCGAACATCTCAATCAGCTTCGAGGGCTGAATAGAAGCTCCCAGGCCAAGGAATCCTTTTCTCTCGCTCCTTCTCATATCCTCAGCGATATCAAACTGCCGCTGCACCGATTCATTGAAGTGATTGGTATTGCGAAAGTTGGTGATCAAATCCTGGTAGGCTTCAAACGCTTTCCTCGAATCTCCGGTCACATCCAACATATTGGCATAGCGGAACTGCGCTTCAGCCGCCGCATCTGTCCGGGGGTAGGACTTCACGAGCGCGCGGTAGGCATCACGAGCCTGCTTGGATTTACCCGAGTTCTCGTATGAGATCGCTCTATCCAGCCTCGACTGAGCATTATCTTGCTGAGTCGCATATTCTTCGGCGCCAACTCGTTCCTCGCTCTTGTTATTGAACAGCTTACTGAAAGAAAACTGCGCCTCAGCAGTCGACAGAGAGAGCACCGCGCCGGCGCACAAGACAAAGGGGATTTTCCGGATCATAGCTAAAACAGGGTCAAACGTTGAGGGGCCAATGGTAAACGAACTGCCGCATCCTTCAATATGGAATTGATGGGGAGGAATCCTTCAGAAGTTTTTGAGAAAGCCAAAATATTGGCAACAGACGATTTCTTCGGTCTCAGTAGATTCCATGTGGAACATCTGGTGTTGCCTAAATTAATCACAACCAAAGACGGACGAGTGGGCGATCTATTAGAGCCTTTACCAACGGTGGAAAAGTCCTTTTATCGGAATCCTTCGATAACTTCCTACAATATATGTAATATAAAATTTAAGACTATGGCACCTTTGCTATAAACCCCCTGTTCTACTGATAGCCGAAACTGTTACAGAAAACGTCCTGTCTCATTAGTGCTGGCTATTCAACTATTCTTGGTTACTTTTACAATTCCGCGCCCTGTCCAGGGATTGAAACGGACCGGGCTTCGGGGTTTCCCGACAAAAGCACTGAATGACCACAATTGATCTTCTACCTTTGGTAGCTGATATTTCTACCGAGCCAGCGCTCGCAGCTTCATTCCATTCCTGGGATTCCTGGATTCAGGTCGTCATTCTGCTGGCCTTAATTCTCGTCAATGCCTTCCTCGTCGCCGCTGACGTGTCACTGAGCCGGGTTCATACCTCACAACTGGAAGAAGCTGCTGAAGCAGGCAAACCTGGTGCTGCCTTGACTCTAAAGCTTCTCAAGAACTCCGCAATCTACTCCGCGGCTTGCCAGGTCGGCATTACAGCATCCAGCATAGTCCTCGGAGCGCTTGGTGAACCATTGATTTCCCGCTGGTTACATCCCCTGTTCAACCCTCTGGGTGTCAATTTGGTCGTCACGCAGATCATTTCCTTCGTTCTAGCTGTCTCCATTTTGACATTCTCGAGCCTGGTTATTGGAGAATTGCTTCCTAAAGCGCTCGGTGCCCAGCGCCCGGTTGGTACTGCATTGGCTTCCAGCCAACCTCTGCGAGCTTTCTACATCATTGTCGCGATTCCCGTCTGGATCGTCGAAAAGCTCTCGAACCTGATCCTAAAGCTTGTTTTCCGACTCGAGCCAGTCGACTTCGCTCAAATCGACCACACCGCAGACGAATTGCGCTACCTCGTTGAGGAAACTGGTCGTGCCCATGAAGTTACGCAAACAGAACAAGAAATATTAACTAATACGTTGGAGTTAAATGACTTATGCGTTCGGGATATTCTCACTCCTCGCAGTGAAGTCATCGCTTTGGATGTGCATCGCACATTTCGTGAAAATCTTGATATTGCGCTCGAATCCAAGCACACTCGGTTTCCTCTGGTCGACAATCACCTCGATAAAACCCTCGGATTAATCCATATCAAGGACCTGCTGCGTGAGATGCAGCGCGAATCGATGAACCTGTTTGCCGCCAAGCGAGATCTCATCCGGGTTTCCGAGAAGCTACCGCTCGATGAGATGCTCAAGGTGTTTCTCAGCAAACGCGCCCACATCGCGCTGGTGGTCGATGAATTCGGGGGTTCAGTCGGACTTGTGATGCTTGACGACGTCCTTGACCAAGTCGTCGGAGAAATTCATGACGAATTTGACGATGAAGAGGTGCCGGGCATCGAAATCATCGACGATGATTCTTTTGTCGTCGAGGGCGGCTACCCGCTCCATGAGCTGGAAGATCACGTCGAACACCTCGATCTCCAGGACCGGGACGTCAGCACCGTCGGCGGTTACCTCACCAGCCTGATCGGTCGAATTCCGGAATCTGGAGAAATCATCGAGTTAGAAGGCTTCCGGGCCACGATTCTTCAGGCTGACGAGCGAACTGTCAGGCAAGTTCAGTTTTTGCGTGTCGAGCCCGAAGAGATTGAAGCTGGTGTGTTCGAGAACTCGAGTGAGAACGACCAGACCTGACCCGGTTCTGGATTAATCTCCCAGGGTGACTTTCCCGCCAATTTGAGAGAATAGAGAAATCTGCAAGAACCACGGAGTCACTGTCCTCAATACGAAGATTTGGTTTCTAGACAATGGGACGTTTTCCGCCGCTGCATTATAGACTCTCAGCTCGCGTCCATCGGTTGACAAAACCGCGGCGGAATCTTTCTTTCCAGGGACTTGATGGAGAACAATCCTCTCACGAATCCGCCGGAGCGATCTCCGAACACGCCAAACGAATGGGGTATTATCGTGATTATCTCGCTGTTCTTCGGGCTATTCATTGCCCTGGAAGTGTTTTCCGACTTCAGTCCTGTTAAACTGAGCGTTCCTTTCTTCCTCGCCTCGTGGATCCTTTTGCTGGTCATACACGAAGGAAGTCACGCTCTTGTCGCGAAAGCGATGGGATGGCACGTTGCACAAATCGTGATTGGCTCCGGTCAAAGACGGGGCGGCTTCACAATTGCGCGCACGCAAATCGAGTTTCGCAGTATCCCCCTGTCCGGATTCGTTATTCCACTTCAGACCGACAACATTGCTCCAAGACTAAAGCATTTCTGCATCTACGCCGCGGGACCTGGCGTTGAGCTACTGTTCGCTGCCATTCTAGGCGCCTTGATCGGACCAGACACACTGCTACAGCGAACTGGAGACATTCCTACAATCGCCGCGCAAAGCTTTATCATGGCCGCGTTTTTAGGTTCGTTCATTAACTTGCTGCCATTTTCTTTTGTCAGCGGAGGCCAGCGTTCCTGGTCTGATGGACTCGGAATGATCCTTTGCTGGCGCTTGCCTGAGAATTCAGATATAGCAGACCAGGATCGGAAATCGAAAAGCTGATCAAGCTTTTCGGCCTGCGAACGGGAGCGTTACCTGCTCAACAACACCCATGACGTTCTCCCAGCGACGAATGATCAAATCAACGAGAAACATGGCAAGCAATGCCATCAGAATGAGTGGCCACAATTCAACATACTTGGCGACTTCTGTGCCGGACAATTCGAGGGGCTCATCGACCGATTCAAGAAAAGTGCCACCACTGAGGTTGGATACCGACCGCAGTTTCTCCCTATCCACCTTTCCGGTCGCCACCTCGCTCGAGGGATTAAACACATAACCTGCCGAAACCAGTTGAGCTCCTGAACGGGCGCGCACGAGATAGACCCCCGGATCATCGGGGCGAAAACTCCCCTCATACCAGCCTGGCCCTTCCTGTTCCAAATCGACTTTGGCCACCTCATCGATTCCTGAACCAAGCGCCGAGGCAGACACATAGAAGACATCGGCGGTAACGGTGGCACCGTTCTTTCTCGAGGCAGCGTCTTCGATCAAGTCGACCACCATTGAAATCTCATCTCCCTTCTCTTCTAATCTCAGGTCCATGTTAAGACCCTGAGGTGGTCGCGCCGACTCTCGGAGAATCTGTGACCATAGACGACCGTAACCCTCCCAGTCCGCCAACCACAGAGCGGCCCACCGTGACTTGCAGTCTGATGTGAAAGCCGTCACTTTTCCAAGTCCAAACCGCCAGTGCGCGAGGAGAGGATCCCCCTTGTCTGTTACTAGTGGCACTTGGGCTGTTGCCCGGCGATTTGTTTTCACATATCCCAGCAAAGGAGGCGTTCTTGCTTCATCCCAATCCCGAAGCATCGGATGAGGTTCCGCCAACTTAGGTTCAAATGCCTCCTCACGAATCATTCGCCCTGTGTGCGTCATTGTATCCTGAGTGAAGATTCGAGTGATAGCCGTTGGATCCATCGTCACGTAACTCTGCCCCCCACCCGCAGCCGCTATCGCCTGCAACAAACCAATCTGTGCCCCTGAACCAACTGCGACCGTTGAAATCGTAATCCCCTCAGCATGGCATTGAGATGCCAGTGTCTGGTAGCCCTGACCGGAAGTCTGCCCATCGGTCAAAACGATCATATGGCGAATCTTTGCCTTTACCTCGTTGAGCGCATCCCGAGCCATAACAATTCCGGGGTAGATATTGGTCCCTCCCCCTGAGCCAAGAAGCGCGATCTGATTAGCGATTGCACTGGTCGAAGTCACTTTAGTCATCGGGACAATTTCATGAACCTGCGAATCAAATGCGTAAATACCAATGTAGTCATCCGGCGAAAGCAGTTCCGCCGTTGCGATGGCGGCTGATTTACAAATCTCAATTTTCTGTCCTGACATGGATCCTGAACGATCCATGACCAAGGCCAGAGCAGATGATTGCATTTCTTCCTGATCAGGAGCTTTCAACTTCACGGGCAGAATTTCTTCAATCGGAGTACGATAGTAACCTCCGACACCGAACGAATTCATTCCGCCGATCATTACGACGCCACCTCCAAGGTTCTCGACGTAGTCTCGTATTGCATCCATGCGCTTATCACCAAGACGATGAGCGGCTATATCAGAAAGAATGATTCCGTCATAACCGGCCAACTGTTGTAGCGATCCCGGTAAGGCTTCAGGAGATCGGACATCGAGCCGAATCCCTTCACGCAGCATTGCGTCAGAAAGATAGCGGCTCTCGCCTTCTTCACCTTCCACATAAAGAAACAGCGGCTTGCCTCTTACATCGACAATGGCGAGGGCTTCATTGTTTTCCGGGATTGAGTCGCGCCCTTCAAAACCTTCCACAACAACCCGGTAATTATAAATCCCGCGTTTCTCTGGGGAACGCGTGAACTCAACTTGCTGGACTCCTCCCGCCTTGATATCAATAGTCTCTGCATCGACTTCGACTCCATTTTCAAACATCCGGATTCGTCCGGATCCTGACAGGGAACTCTCGATTGTCGCACTAAGCGAAAGTGTTGCCCCTTCATTCAATCTCGACTGTGAACTTTCCAAGCGCGCAACCCTGGCATCCGGCTGAATCTCCCCCGCGACTCCCAATGTATGTAGTTTAATGCCAGACAGGGATGCTTCTTTTGCTGCACCTATCATATCACCAGCAGTTTCCACCCCGTCACCAACCACCACAACGTGGCGTGCCACTCCTCCCGGAAAGAGCCCACTGGAGAGTTGAATGGCCTTCTCGTAGTCCGTTCCTGAACCGATCAGGTCAACGATCTCTTGTTGTAATTCTAGATCCAGTTCAATCTGACCCGTCTCAGGATAACGGATCAACCTTGGTTCGCTGCCTGCTGCAACAATACCAACCGAAGTGCTGCGCGGGAGGGACGCCTGAATTTTCGCAGCAGCTGCGTATTCCCTCGATATCCCGTCAATCCCCTCACTCCGACTGTGATCAAGCACGAAAATGACCGCCTGGTGATTGGACCGAATCATCCGAGCCGGCGAAGCAATCGCCAGCAGCGCCAGTATGATGAGCAATGCCCGAGTCACAAGAAGTCCACAACGGCGCCCCTTGTTCATGGGGTGACGTGACCGGCGATCAATCCACAAGAGGATGGCAATCGCCGGTATCGCAAGAAAAAGGACCTGTGGCAGCAACCAATTCATCTCAATAAACGGCAAAACGGTGCAACAAAAAGTATTCGCCTAACAGAACCAGAAGCAGGATGGCCAGTAACCAACTCTTCAAGCTGGCTCCACCTGAAACACTGGAAGAAAAGTACCCCTCACTCTCAACGTCTTTTCGCGCGCGCAAATCACTTTCATTAGAAGACAAAAGAAAAGAACCACCCTTCTGACCTGAATCCGTTTCCCAGAATCCAGCGCGATCCATCGGGAGGAGGTCTGATCGAAGCGGGATTTCACGAGCTTTCGCGGAGGTGCTACCCGCCTCCACCCACGTCACGCTGGAACCTTCGACCTCCACCAGTTCTCCGGTAGAGTGCAGCGAGAGTGCTGCCTTTTCACCAGCATTCTCGACACTCCAGAGAAGGGCATTTCCCATCAGGAGTGGAAATGAAGCCGTCAAAGGAAGACGCTCTGAAAGCCCCGGCGAAAACCCCATGATAACCAGCCGCTGCCCCTTTACTTCGCCCGCGGCAAGGATTGTTTCGTTACCGGTTAACCAGAGCGGCTCCAAGGTAACGGCTGCATCTAATAGAGCCGTCTGAGTGACCGCCACACGACTAGAGGACACCCCATAGAGGAGAGGATGCCCCTCGTTCCCTACTCTCACATCATCGTAGGGAACCGGGGAGTTCAGACGCTTTGCCCGCACTGGACCTGATTCTCCCGGAGGATTGATCACGATCGCCGAAATCTCCTCGGGCCACTCGTCCGGAAGCCAGCCATCAAAGATCACGGCATCCACCTTTTCAGACAACGGCCATGCGTCAGGATCACCTTTGAGCAATTCAAAACGACCGGACTCCTGAATCGATGCCAGAGCCAGACGCGTGTAGGGGTCCTCCGACTCCGAATGGCGAATCCAGGCTGCAAGGGTTGGCCGAGCTTCGGGAAGCGGTATAACAACTTCGTTATCGAGAATAAACTTGTCCCCCTCGCTTTGTAATTCCACTCTCAGGATCTGGCGGCTCACCCCATTGACCCGAAAGGAAAGCCCGACCCGATCGCCCGGAGCCAGATCCACATCGCGATACTGACTCGGCACCCCACCTACTGAGAGCGCGACACGCACCGTTGTCTCTTCCGCTGCAGCCTCATTGAGCGCGACCTGCACATAAGCTTCGTAAATTGAATGCTGCAGCGGTGCCGGCCTGAGCTGAAACCCGGTGATTCCGGGATTACTGACTTCGCTGAGGGCTACGTCCAGCTGTTGCAATGAAAGCTCTTCGTTCAGCCCTTCTTCCTCAAACGGTCGATCGCTGGCGTGCCAGATCAACGACGGCGGCTCAAGTCCTGCCAGAAGAGCCGCTGCCTCCAGGCCTTCCTCCTGGCTGGCCGCAAACGGACGGACGGTGACTCCATCAAGTCGGGAAATCAATTCTCTTCGACTTTCGGTTCTTGGCTGAACTACCTCCGAGCGTGCGTCATAGGTAACGAGTGAAACTCCGATCTCTTCGGGCACCCGCTCAAGTCTCGAACGAATACGCCTCTTCGCTTCATCAAGCCGAGTCTCTTCGGACTCATCTTGTAATCCCATCGACGCCGAACGATCGAGCAAAATCACAATGGAACGCACCTCCTCGGAATCATCCTGATTCGGTAACAATCGCGCGAGGACAAACACCGGAAGCGCCAACATGAGGAGCGTCAGGAGAAAGGAAGCCAATTTCTTCAATCGCCGGAGCCATGCCGATTCTTGGTGTTCCTGTGCGAGGGTTTTGAAAAACACCAGGGTTGAGACTTCGAAGGTCCGGGACTTTCGACGAAACAGGTAGAGCGCAATCGGAATCACCAAAAGCCCGAGCAGCCAAAGAAACTGTGGAGAAAGGAACTGCATCCGTTCAGGAAATTATGGGGCCCCGGCGCCAAGGGCTGAGCCACGGGAAAGGAGGTCGAGAAACAAATCATCAAACGGGTAGTCAGTCCGCCATCTTTGGTGGTCAATCTGCCGACCCTGGCATTCTTTCTCAATGCCCTTGAGGAATTCGTTGTAACACGCGCGATAGCGTTTCCGGTCACGCGGAGTAAACCAAAGCCGGCGTTGCTCACCCGTCTCGACGTCGAGCAGCTCTATCTCACCATCAAGATTCGGATCCTCTTCCCAAGGATGGTGAACGTGCAGGAAATGTACTTCCCCCGGCCACAGGCTGGCATGCTTGATGGAACTGACTGCCTCATCAATCTCACGCCCATAAAGATCGGAAATCACGAATATAATCCCGTATCGCCGACGGCTGGGCCTGAAATCCTGAAAGGCCTGATCCAGGTTTGTCTTTCCCTCAAATTTCAACCCACCGACAAAATCGAGGACCCGCTGGAGACTGCTCTGCCCTTTCAGCGGCGCCATCGGGTCGGACACAGATTCACCAATCGAATAGAGGCTGACCCGGTGATGCCCCACCAGCCCCATATAACCAAGAGCAACGGCCAGTTTTTGAGCCGTCAGCCGCTTTTCCGGAAAGGGCTGATTCATTGACGAACTGGTATCGACGACAATGTGGACATGAAACTCCTGAATCTCCTCATACAGACGAATAAATAGCCGATCGAGACGGGCATAGAGTTGCCAGTCAATGGCCCGGTAATCATCCCGAGGCGTGTAGTGACGGAATCCCTTGAATTCACGGGTGAATCCGGTCGCAGGTGTCGACTGAATCCCCTTCTTCCGAAGCTGCTTGCGCCTCCTCAAGCGAAGGAACATCGCCCTTAAACGATCCAGAAATTCAGGATCAAATAACTCTTCATTTGAAGTGGACGTCGCGAGATCTCCCATAAGCTACTCGACCTCAGTGTCCCCTTCTGAAAATGAACTCTTTTCACCCGCCGCACTCGCAGGGCCGAGGCAGATAAGCACCCGTTCCTGAAAAGATGTCAGGTAGGAACCGCCTTTGATAACGTCCGTCAGAGGGCGGCAAACTAATGAAGCGCGTGGTCCACTGGTGATCACTCTTCCCTTCCATGTAAGAAATCCTTCGCCTTCACGTTCGGGAATTCCAATGCCGGCAGCGCTCAGATAGCTGACGACGTCTTCACCCCAATTTGACTCGCCGGTCACCTTGCCAGAAAGCGCATTGATGACTTTAAAACCGCGCTCTCCCTTAACGACAATCTGATTCCCGGCATACAGCGCTCGGATCGATGTCGCATCACCAAGATCCGTAACTTCAACGGCGTATGTTCGCTTCCTCGTAAAATCCGTGTGATAGAGGTAGCCATCTTCAACAAACCACCCGTGTGAACCGTTCTCACCGAGGAAGGTGCCGGATCCGGCCAACTGATCACTTCCCACCGGAATGTCAGTCGGGATCTTTCGAATTACAGCGCCATGCCCAAGCCAGATTGAACTACTTCCAAGGTGTGCAAAAGCAGGCTCTGAAGTTTCACTCCGCCGATGAGCCCAATAGGCCACAGGGCTAACGATGGCGCCAACATTCCTCGATTCGAAAAAGAGTGACGAAGACAACAATGAAGTGGAGCTTACTGCATCGAAGACCTCCACTTCCGATAATGGAAGCTCGACCGACACCTCAGAACCTTCGACTGAAATGGCTTCTTCATTGCCACGATAGCGCCTCAATTCGACAGGCAACACAGCCAAGCCATCCGGATCCAGTTTCCAGATTCTCTTGCCGCTTTCTGCTTCGAGAATCTCGGCTTTCTGACCATAGAGGAGAACACGCCCATTCGCTATCTGAGCTCCGGAATTCAGCGTGTCAATTCTAGCAAAATCATCTTGGGCAATCGGTTCGCCCTCGTGCAGCCACCTCAGCTTACCACCCCCAAGGTCGTAACCGGCTGCCGATTGGGTATGTGGTCGAAAGACAACGACCAACTCTTCGGATACGGCCAAGATATCCGCTTTACCAACGGAGAGCTTTTCAGGATCGCTAGCAAAGGGAAGCTCGGCTGTCCAAACTGGCGACCCGTCCTTGATGGAGTAACATTTCAAGCTCTCCTCCTCTACGAGAAAAAAGCGCGCCCCTCGCGCAGCAAACCCCTGCACCACCCTAGCCCTGTCCCCCGAGGCGATCGATATATTCTCTCCCAGCCGCATGGGTGAGTCTCCAAACGAATCCGGACGCCCCCTCCGGTTTCCACGGGAGGAGGTAGCTTCCTTCTGCCACAAGAGTCGGCCATCAATGCTGTCAATTCCAAACACGGTATTAACATCGTCGACGACGAGTACGCGCCCGTTCCCCTTCCAAAAAGTACGGATTCGCATCCCTTCGGGAGCTTCAAATCCCCATTTCAATTCGGGGCCTTCGGTTAGGAAATCCGTATCTGGAGTCACCTGAATCATCAGCGAATCCTTGGGATCCGCCTGAAAATTGACCGCTGCGCCTGCTTCCAGTTCGAGACCGTCCGGGAAACGGATACTGTCGAGCTTACCTTCTTCAACAAGCGTGACAAACCGCTCGCGAGCATCCTCAGCTTCGGCAGCCCTCGCGAGTTTTGCGAGAACTACGAATCGAGTCCATTCGATCCAGGCCTGCCGCTCAAGGGGCTGCACCTCTCTTTCAACGGAAGCAAGCAGCGGCAGCACATCATCGTAACGATTCGAAGAAAAGAGGCGGGCCAAAGACCTCCAATAAGAGTTCACCAGTTGATTGTTAAGCTGGCTGATGGAGTCCGGATGCAATCGAACGCCGGATTCACCCCGCACCAGGCTGCGGGTCACTTGACGAAACTCAGCCTCCTCCCCTTTGGTGGCCAGAAGGCTGAGCCGTCGGGACCAGCTGAACACATCTTCCGGCTCAAGAACGTTGATTCGGGAAAGAAATTGCGCGGCTTGCTCGAGGAATCGGTATTCTAATAACGCTTCCACCCCCTCTCTCAGCGCGTTGGCAGATAACACCTGCTGAACACTGACTTCCTGGATCAAGGCCTGCGCTTTTTCCAACTGCTGGGACCGATGGTAGAGCAAGGCACGTCTCAAATCATACTCCGGCGCAACTCCCGGATTAGCCTTCGCCAGATCGGTAAGAAGGTTCTCAACCTCAGCCGATGCACCCGGGGTATACTCCAGCAATCCCAACAGAAACCTCTGAAACCGTGTCTTCAGTGCTGGTTCGAGTGAGTTCGTCGAGAGCCTGTCCCGAAGAGCCACTGCGATGCTGTCACTGGCGAGTCTTGCCTTGGAGGCCTCGCACAGAATCAGGAATTTCTCGACCTTAGCTTCCGACCATTCGTCGTCACTGAAGGAAAAACGCTGCTGCTCGGATTCTAGAAATGTGTCGAGCGTTTCCATTCGGGCATGAGCCGCCTTCGATGCCTCAAGCCATTGAGAATAGCGTTCCGGGCTGTCAGTCTTATCCCTTAAAAGCGTGATCTGACGAACTGCCGTCGCGTGATCTCCTAATTCCCCCAATGCTCGAATCAAAATAACTCCGAGAACAAAGTCATTCGGAGTCTGGCCCAGGCGCTCAACCAGCATAAACCTCGCCCCAGAAAACATTTCAACGGAGAGAAGATACTCGACGAGGTCAACGACGTTTTCCGGTGCGGCTCCTGCAGCGTCGAGAGAAGTAACCAGCTTTTCGGCATCAGCGCGCCGATCCCCAGACAGGTATATCTCAATTAACTCTCGTGCTACATCGAGCCTTTCTGGACTCACTTTCAAATATTGAGCCAGGTAAAGTGTTGCGGCGTCCTTGCGGTCAATACTGCGGAGGTATCGCTGCAGATCCAAAATCTCCTGTGAGGATTCCTCGGAACTCAGTCCGGCAACCACGGCCTGAAAGTCCTGACTGGCGTCAGCATCCATCCCTAGAGAATAACGAACCTTGACGAGTTCCAGTCTCAGTTCCCGGCGTTCCGGATTGAGTTCGAGCCGATCTTGAAGAAATGACTCGTACGCTCGCGGGTTTTGTGCTGACCGCAGCAATTGAAGCGCACGATCTTCAATCGTTTGGGACTCCGGGAGTTCTTCGGCATGCTTCACCAGCAAAGCTGCCGCTTCATTTTGACGCTCTGCGGCAATTAGGACATCCGCTAAATCGAGGATCGCTCCTTCGCTGGCCGGATTCGCCTCGTATTCCCTCTGAAATTTTTCGATCAACTGACCGCGTTCTTCGTCGGTAGAAACCACATTGAGCCTCATGCTCATGATTTCTCGTCTTCTCCAATGATTCGTCCCCAATTTTTCCAACAAAGCATCTAGCGCTTGTCCTGCTTCCGCTTCTTGGTTCAACTCAGTCAAAGCACGCGCCAATCGAACCGCGATCTCAACAGAGGCTTCACCGTCTACTCCTTCGTCTGAAGCTCGCTTTAGCGCTTCTATGCTGGCTCCCCAGAACTCGTAACGTTGCATCAGGCGTGCGAGCGAAAGAACCTCCTCGTAGGAAGTGTTCTCGATCTCGAGAATCTTCTGCAACTGGAGCTCCGCGACTTCGCGACTTCCCTCCACACCGGAACGCTCAAGGAGCAACTCAAGCCACTGGGCTCGCCGCTCGGGACTCGGCTCCAGATCAATTGCTAAAGACAAGGCATCTAGTGAACGCTCATCACCCTTAGCATCCAATGTGGAAAAAAGCAGGTATTGCAACGGTGCATAATCAGGATGAGAAGAAACGGACGACGCCAGCAACTCATCGACACCCGGACGCTCCGCGCTTTGCATTGCCCGAATCAATACTGTCTTGGCACCGGGATCACTTGGGTATTGTTCAATATGACTTTGATAGGTCCCAATCAGCTCTCCGAGACGATCTGCCTCGGCATAGAGCGCCACAAGCGCCTCGAGTGCCGAATCCAACAACGGATCGTTGTAGAGCGCGGTCCGATACTGAATGGATAGCTGATCAAAAGATTCACCAGTCTCTTCCTGCGCAACCAGTGGCAAAGTAAACGCTAGAACCCCCGCCAGAACAAACTGGAAACGGTTTCTCAAACGAACTGCTATGGACTCTCTAAAGATCAAAATAACATTACCGGCCGGTTTAAGGTTCTACTGAGTTGATCACCTCCGAGATTAATTCGTCGATATCGCGAGACTCTGCTTCACCCTGGAAATTCATGATCACCCGGTGACGAAGTGCAGGAAGTGCGACGCGCCGTAAGTCATCAGCAGAAACGGCAGTACGTCCTTCCAGCGCGCAATAGATACGGGCCCCGCGAATCAATGCCTGCATTCCTCGGGGGCTGGCTCCGTAACTGATATAATGGTTCACTGAATCAAGGCACCCCTCTTCCCCGGGGTGCGTCCCCAGAACAAGCCGAGCCGCATACTCGGTGATGTGATCCGCCACCGGCACGACCGCAGCGATCTTTTGAAATTCGATCAATTCATCATCAGTAATCACTCGCGAAAGTTCCGGCGCATTGAACGCCGACGTTCGCTTCGAAATCTCAACCAGTGTGTCACGGTCAGGAAAGGGAACCCTCAGCTTAAAGAGAAAGCGATCCGCCTGCGCTTCTGGAAGTGGGTAAGTACCCTCCATCTCCATCGGGTTTTGCGTGGCCATCACAAAAAACGGCTTCGGAAGCGTCATGGTTTCCCCACCCGCCGTCACCGCACCTTCTTGCATCACTTCGAGTAGTGCTGCCTGTGTCTTTGGAGTGGCACGGTTCACCTCATCAACGAGAACCAGGTTGGCGAATACTGGCCCTGGTTCAAAGTCCATCACCCTGCGACCTTCCTCGTTTTCATTCACGATGTGGGTACCGAGAATATCGGCAGGCATCAGATCCGGCGTACACTGAATGCGTCCGGACTTCAACCCCATCGCCTTGGAAAGAGTCTGGACCAGAAATGTCTTTCCCAACCCCGGAACCCCTTCAAGAAGGACGTGTCCCCGCGCAAATACAGCGACCAGCGTATCTGAGAGAAGCTCATCGTAACCGACGATCGCTTTCTGAATTTCTGCCTTCAGTTCGGCAAACTTCTCCTGAAATCGTTCAAGATTCTGTTCCAGTTCTTTGGTTTCACTCATTCTAATTAAACTCTAACAAGACACCAGCCCATCATTCTTCCTTCTCGAACTGCTGTCGAACCGCGGAAAAATAACGAACCACATGTTGGCGCCTTGATAACGGCAGCGACTTCCCGTCCAAGGCCTGCTCTTCCACGGCAATGAACTCGGCGGCAATGTCACGGCGACTTCTCGTGACCTCTTCCTGGTGAATCTCGCCATCAACCGCGCGGAATGTTGATTCGCCCTCGTCGTTAATCTGTGCCACCACTTGGGAATCGTTACCTGCCTCATAGATCGCTGATTCGGTATCCACGAGTTCTGCGGTGCCTGTTCCTGCTTGATCTCCCCCCTGTCCCGAAACACTGGAATCTCCGGGTTGTCCACCCGGAGCATTAATGGCACTCCCCGCCTCGGAATCCCCCGGAGCCATGCCCGGGATGGGCGCCTGCATAGAACTTCCGCCACCCGGCTCTTCCGAGTCATTCGCCGCCAACGAACCTCCCGCACCATTGGCATCACCCTCACCGGGGATTGGTGCTTTTAATGCCTGTTGTCCGCCGCCCCCACCGGACGGGGCATCCTGCGAAGTTCCAGGCACCGGAGGCGCCTTGATTTCTCCCTCGCCTCCTGCGAGGCCGGGAAGCTCGTCTCCTTCGGGGGCTGCAGGTTCCTGCGGAGGCTTCATCGCGCTAAGTCCTTGAATCAGCTCATCGCTTTCCAGCCCTTTTAACCCTTCAGGGATAGCTCGTTCAGATTGCCTGGATGCCGCCAATTCCTCCATCTTCTCAAGTTCCTTCCCACTGATTTCACCCCCTGCTTCCCGCATCGCTTCAGCAAGGCCCTCTAGCTTTTTCCGCGCTTCATCCCTCTCCCGAATCAGGCGGAAGTGTTTTGCCAACTCTTCAAATTCGCGAGCGGCCTCGAGGGACTGGCCAGTATTCATCTTGATCGAAGCGTTTCCGAACCTTTCGCCTACCGGCCGCGCCTCGTCTGATTTATCACCGGATTTTGAGATATTTGCCAGGCTGCGTCTCATTCTCCCTTCTACCTCCGAACTCAAAGAATCAGACTCGAGCAATGATTGCAATGAGGTAGCCTCACCGGCGACGCTCTCCGCGTTCTTGTCCCGCACAGCGACCGCAATATCCGCCGTGTCAGGATGATCTGCCATGGCCTCGATCATCGCATCAGAGGCCCAAACCTCTTCACCGTCCCCGATGCTTCGTGCCATTCGCTCCACCGCTCGGGCCCGGGCTTCAAGCGCCTCAAGCATTTCGCCAGTAGTGAGGCCCTCTCCATCTTCCAACTGCGAGGTCATCTGCTCCACATCAACAAGCAATTGCTCGAACTCCCTTTGTTCGTCTTCATTAAGCGAAGTCAGTTTATCGAGTTGTCGGGCCTCACGTTTGATTACTTCAGCCTGACCACTGGCAGCTTCGACCATCTCATCGGAAAGAATACTCTGCGCAGCGCTGGGAACAGGACGCAGAATCGGAGCCATGGAAAAAATAAGCGCGAGCACCGGTAACACCCAGGCTGCTCTCAGATCAGGCAAAGGCATCGATTCCGGAAACGAAGCGATAGCCTGTTGGAGAGAGCCCCCTGCTCTCTCAATATGTAATTCCTCACCAACCTCTCGATGGTCCTGCGTCAGAAACGACCAGGCGGAGGCAAAACGATCTTTCCAGGCACCACTGTGATCGAGTGTTACCAGAGCCTCGAGTACCTCAGGCGCGCGCCTCACTATCAGCACAACTCCCGCCCCAAGCCATAAACCGAAAAGAGTCAGAAGAGGCAGCACCTCAAACGAAGTCCATCCGAAAAAACGCCGAAGCACGGCGACGAGAATAATCCCGCTAATACCAATCACCCAATGGCTCCGCTTCACCCAGTTGGCAAAGTCCACCAACCCGATCCGGCGTTTCACCACCGCGGAAGCATGTAAATAGGCTTTAAGCTGTTGGTCGTTGTCCAAACAATTAAGGGTCTGAGGTCGAAAAATATTCTTCCCTCAAAGTGTAGAATCTCAGTTCAAGCTCGAAAGAATTCGTTCCAGTCGCCGACTCACCTCTGGATCAGAAACCGTGGTAAGTTCCCTTTGCAACACTGGGCGCGCAAGGTGACCGAATGCGCCCAATTCCCTCGTAGCCTTCTCCCTGACCAACCACTCCCGCGCCCCGAGAAGGGAAATCAGATTCTTGATCGCTTTCAGTGACTCTTTATCTGGTAGTGGCCACGGCGTTTCTACACGCTCAATATCTTCCAAAGGAATCTTCCAGTTCCGCCCTGACACCTCCATTGAAAGCTCATCTAACCTAATAAAACCCCTCACAATACCACCATCCCACTGCAGAATCTCAAATGCAGGGACTCGCTCAGGCATTCCACCTGCACCAATCGCAGGACCTTCCACCCTCTTAATCTGGCGTATCTTGGAAGTAGCCGTCTCGATCAAAACACCGTTGCTGATGATTGGCAGTGTCGTGTTGCCAATGTCTCCCACGATTATCTGCCCGCCTCCGACCCTGAGCACAGCCTTCATACCGGCGTCAATCGCACGGCTGAACTGCTTTCGATCATTTAGGGTCGTGACTTCCCTTAAATCGCGAGGATTCAGGGCGACATTCCCGAGCAATTCTGATTCGAACGGCACCTCACTCCCGGCAAGAAACACCCGACATCGAGTCCCATCGACCAACTCCACTAAGTGTCCCGCGCTGTTTTCGCCCGCAGGACCGAGCCACGAGAGATCCTCGAGCGATACCGGGAGTTCTCCCCACGGAGTCACTCCCATCAATTTGAGCGCGCTGCTATCGGCCACTCTCAATCGGTCACCCGAAAACGTTTCAATCATCGCCAGTCCACTCTTTCGCCAGTCTACATCCGCTTCTGCATTCCCCATCACGAGCCGGTCCAGCCTATCAACCTGAATATCAACTCTTCCTCCGCCCGCCTGCGTAAAACTCAGCTCGGAAAGAGCGATGTCGGCAGAAAAGATCTGCCCGTCCCTGAGATAGATTCGAGGCATGCCGGAAAGCGCCCCCTGTTTACCGACAATCGCCGCCACTGATGAGAACGCTACACTGATCTCACCATAGGGGCCGATAGCTGAAATTTCTCCACCCTCGGCAGTGCCAACGAGACGAGTCTTCTCTCCGATCGCCAAGACATCACGCAAACCGCGCTCAACACCAAGCCCCGCTACACCACTCCAAGCTCCGCGATCTTGTTCCACACTTCTACCAACGTTCACAAGAAAATCAGACCACTCTTCACCCGAAGCCTGCTCAGCAAGCGCTTCGAGAGAAACGGGCGCAAAAAGACTCAGCAGGCTTTGTCTGTCGAAGTTCTGCGGGATGGGCACTTGCGCTACGCCGTGCATCAGCGAAGCCGATTCCCCCGACTCCAAACGAAGGCGATATTGAAACCTCAATCCAAAGCGATTCTGAGACGATATTCCCGGACGAACCGGATTCCCCTTTCCGGCCAGGCTGAATACGAATGCACGGTTTGCCTGTCCCGGCCCCGGGCTCACCACTATCCCGGTTTCGGTTGCATCAAGGATCACTGGCTCGGTCCTGCCTCGATTAGAAACGAAGGTCTGGTAGTTGCCGGAAAAGTTTGTCTTGAGGAACACATCCAGCACCACATCCCTCGAAGAGCCGTTGTAGAAGAACTCCACGTAACGCAAGACCCCGGAATCACCCAAAAGCCGCACACGACGCTGCACCTCAACACCTGGAAGATCAGCCAACGGTTGCCCGAAAACCACGACCTCGTCACCATCCTGGGTCATCAACGGCTGAAAAGGTACCAACTCCTGTCCATTAATCTCCAAGGCAAGGCCATGGTTCACCATCGTACTTCCCACCCTTCCAATCGAGCCGTCTGCGCCAATATCCCACGAATTTCCAGCCTTGTCGGTCCTCACTCCCATCGCAGCCGGAAGCAGGGCGTCCCTCTTTTCCGGGGCAATGGGTTCCTGCGCGAACAAGGGCAACGCAGCAAAAAGAAAAGCACTTCCGAAGTGAAGTCGAGCCGCACGCTTGAGAAATATGTTAGGGCGTACTCTCATCAATCCGCCTGCGCAGCCTTCCTTTGAAAATCCAATAAATGATGGGCAGGAACTCTGCCCACTTCGCTTGCCTCAAGCTCCATAAAACCACTTGTCACTTCGCCGACAACTGCGTCGCCATTGGCGAGCTCAACTACAAACTCAGTCCCCATCTGACCGCCTTCAACAATCGAGCGCTTCATCCTGACAATCTGCTCAACTGGAAGGCGCATCGTTGAACCCTCAACACTCAAGTTGACAGCACTGTCCCTGAAACTACCCGCCACCATGTTGTTGCCGACCAGGAGAAACGCAGAATCAGGGATATCCCCCGGCACTTCAGACAATTCAATCCATTCCGATGAATTCTCACTCCCTTTATGGCTCTCTGCATTGACCGTCCACAGACGTCGTAAACTCAGCGATGATACCTCAACGTTCTCTCCTGACGACAGGGTCAGAGGCAATGGCCTGTCCTGCAAAAATACGGAAAGTCGGGATCCGTTCTTAAGCCGCATTCCCATCTGCGCGTTGGGTTTCACTTCGTAGCCGGCTTCCACAATCTCTGACAGGGGGATCTCCAATTCACCCCAAGCGGTGTAGCCGCTTAAATACACCCCTCCGACCCCAGACAAGGCGAACACAGAACCGTCTCGCAACTCAGCGAACACCTCTGCATTCTCCGGCGGCGCACCGTCGGACTTACCTGTTCTGAAAAGCAGCAGATTCAAACGCTTCAGGTCTATTTCCTGCCCTTCACCTTTGCCGAGGGAAAGAAGTAACCGCGTTTCACCGCCCAAACCGGACAGAACAGTGCCGTTGCGGAGATAGACCATCTGCGACCTGCCAAAACCGCCCCCTCCTCTGATGGCTGCGACCTTTGCCAGTTCGACTTCCTGTTCACCCAAATGCTCGGCTTCGAATTGAATGTTTCCGGCAACATCTACCGTGCCGGCCACTTGGTTAACTGTGCTGATCCATAGCAGTTCCTCACTTCTTCGGTGAATCCCCACCCGATCAATTAACTCATTGAGAGCGATAAGTGATCTTAATCGAGATGGCGCCACTGTCTCTGAAGGAAACGCGTCCGGATCGAAATTCACAAACTCACTGGCCAGGCTTGCCGACACTCCCGGACGGATCAGCTTCCCACGTTGCCATAAATCGGAGAGTGCTGCCGCTGTCTCCGTCGTTTCGGCAAGAGAACGCTGCAACATCCAATGAAGAAGGGCGGCAGTTCCCCCGGGCGACAACGCCAGCTCATAGGTCAATGTCAGTTCCCGCCGGTTCGCCGAAGCCTCAATGGTTGGTTGGCTGGCAACTCCACCATCAGAAGTCAGGATCAATGTATCTGGCCTGCCCTCCGATGGACCAAAACGTATAGAAAGGCCGCCATCGCCATCGGCCAGGGCCAGCACTGGTTCAGCGTTCAACTGAGTCCCATCGCTTTCATGAAGCGACTTCCAGCCAAAAGGATAAGTCGTCCGAAGTTGCACCCTCATAGATGTGGCGGCACCAGAAGTGTTCTTTATTTGATCGACCACCCGAACTCCTCCACGCTCTTTGTCGAACCAGAGATCACGCACAATTTCGACGTCCTCTCGATCTTCCTCCAGGGACAGCGAAGCCATATCCACCCCCTCTCCCGGCACGATTTGAGAACCGCTCGTGGGAGTAAAGGCCACTCCATCGACCAGTAGATTCAATCCCGACTGCAGATACTGCGTTTCGCCTGAGGTCAATGCGCCGTTAGGGGCTGCCTTCCAGAAAAATCCGAACGAGTCCTGAATTTGAAAAAATTGGTCAGGGATGCTGTCGAATGGCTGCTTCACCGATTCCTGGGCCCTTAATGAGAGAGCGAAAACGAGCCCGATCATGATTGCCGGAAGACCGATGGGGAAGGTTAATCTGGAACGGGGGACAATCACGATTCCTTAAGTTAACGGTATTCAACCAGTTGGAAACTCAAATTTCGGCTCAAACCCCGCTATTTCAGGCGCTCTTGCGTCCCTAATCGGATCAGTTTGAGATTGAAACCCCGTCGAAAGAAACGAATGATTCAGAAATATCACACTCTCCACCTCTCCACCTGTGAGCGACTCCTCCAATAAAATTCTCTACTGCCGCTGCGCTTTCTCACAAGTCGTCCCTCCAAAAACCAAGGAAGAGGTACTGGAAAGACTCTGCTCTTCCGGACGCGACTTTGAGTGCGTTTCCGACCTGTGTGAAATGTCAGCCCGCCGGGATGATCGCCTCGGTGAGCTGCTCAAAGGTGACGAAAACGTAAAGATTGCGGCCTGCTACCCACGTGCCGTGAAGTGGCTCTTTCACCAGGCTGGAATCCCCTTTCCTGAGGACGGTTCCGTTGAAGTTCTCAATATGAGAGAGGACACTGCCGAAACGATTATCAAAGCCTTGAACGTCGAATGAAGGACAGTAAAAAACCCATTCAAGTCATTCTTTACGAGGGAACTGGAACTACTCCAACTGCCCCAAGTGACCGCCTTGCGCTAACGGCCAACCTTCTGGACCAGGGATACAGCGTGCGCCGGGTGTCTGAAGACGCATCGACGGGAAATACCCGGGCGGCTTCAGCCATAATTGTGCTTGGACAGTTCAACAAAGTCGCTCCCGAAATCATTGACAACTCCGGCACGACCCGGATTGAAACCCGGGACACAACTGGTCTCAGCCACGAGTCGATCCTGGAGCAAGTCGAGGAAGCGCGCGAAAGCCTGGACGCCGAACAAAATCAACCCGGCGCCAACGGCGCTTGGAAACCCTGGTTTCCCGTGATTGACTACGATCGTTGCACCAATTGCATGCAATGCCTCAGTTTCTGCCTTTTCGACGTCTACGGCGTCGATGACGAGAAGCAAATTCAGGTGCAAAACAACGATAACTGCAAAACCAACTGCCCAGCCTGCTCCCGAGTGTGCCCGGAGGTCGCCATCATGTTCCCAAAATACGCTTCGGGTCCAATCAACGGGGAACCCGTGCGCCAGCAAGATGTGGAGCGCGAAAGCATGAAGGTCGATATCACCTCTCTCCTCGGTGGAGATATCTATTCCAGCTTGAAGACTCGCAGCGAGAAGGCCAAATCCCGCTTTTCCAAGGAGCGCAGTCCCGACAAAGCGCTCGACGAGCGAAAACGCTGCATGATCAAACTGCAGCAGTCCGGCATTATTCCTCCCGAGGTTCTGGCCGAGCTCGACCTCGAATCATTACCCTCAGCCGAAGCAATCCAGCAGAAGGCGAAGGAAATGGCGGACCTACAGAACAAACAGGTTTAAGAGGCTGACTTGGCAGGGGTAAGTTCGGAGTTTGTCAATTCACGGCAGACTTGATCTGCATCCGGGTGCTGGATGAAATCCGTCCGCTACGCGGATCCAGGGTCTCAATTCGCATTTCATCAATCATCCAGATATCACCGAATTTCTTGCCGTGGAGGACCTCGAAACGGCGGACAGGGCGCCCAGAATTGTTGTAGCCGATCATCTTTAGCATGCCCCCACTTCCTTTATCGATCCAAACATCGACAGTGGAGTAAGAACCCTCGCCGTCGGGGTTTCTAATCCGAACTACCCAGCAATCGCGCTGCTTGATGCGGTCAAGCTTCACGATCTTGGCATTCGGCCAGTAGAGGAACCGCATCGACAAATCATCGTACGTCACATCGGTCTCACGAATATGCGCGGCATATTTCGACGAGGGTACTGGCTTGAGTTCCTCCCCACCCGTCCCCTCAAAGAGCTCAAAGCTGGAGTTTCGGGTATCGAGGTGAATCACTTGCGCCGGATTATCGAAAATGAAACGAATAGACTCCGGTTTCAGGGACATCAGAAAAGGAACCTTCTTGGTCAGACCCAAGCGAAGGTTTCCCGTAAAGTCTTTATCATAAAGGGTGTAGCTGTAGCGCACCAGGCGAAGGACTTCATCCGCCGTCAGCTCATCAATCGATTTGTTGAAGCCAGACTGGGATGAGCCGCTCTCCTGAGAATTGGCTGCGCTGACACCGAAAACAAGGGCAAGCGCCATCAAGCTGGGACGAAATTTCATGACTGCGATTGAGGGGTAGATGCGTGAACTGTAAGATACATGCAAAGTAAATTCAGGGAAATTAAAGAAACGTTTTGGAGATCCGCGCCGTCGCGCGCAGATTCTATATCATCAAAGCGAATTGGAATGGGAATCCACCCCCTCTTCTGAGATCGTTACGCGCATGGAAAATCACCGACTTGTTCTTCCCGAACACCTGAATCATTTCGGCTTCCTTTTTGGGGGCTACCTACTCAAATGGGTCGATGAGTTCGCCTGGATGGCTGCAACAACGGAGTTCCCCGGTTGCCATTTCGTCACCGTGGGCATGAATGAGGTCTCTTTTCGCAAGAGCGTGAGAGACGGTTCGATTCTGAAATTTGACTGCATCAGGAAACGAATCGGAAATACTTCAGTCACCTACCGCGTGGCCGTCACCCGTGAGAACGAAACTATTTTTTCGACCGAAGTGACCCTGGTGCGTCTCGATGATACGGGAAAGAAACAATCGCTTCCCAAGACGTGATCTTTTGCTAGCGTGGCCGTCTCAAGTTCATGAGTGAAGAGTTACCCCCGTCCGTTGCTGTCATTGGTTCGCTCAATATCGACTACTTCACTCGTGTCGAATATCTACCCGCACCCGGCGAAACCGTTCCGTCTGACTGCCTCGAACTATTCCGCGGAGGTAAAGGTGCGAACCAGGCCATTGCCGTAGCCCGCCAGAGTTGCCACCCAAGATTTTTCGGCGCCGTAGGCGCTGATGATGAGGGAGTTACTTACCGAAAAGCGCTCAAAGATGAAGGAATCGATGTCACCGGAATCCTAACCGTCCCCACCAAGACCGGCGCTGCATTTATTACCGTGGATGAAACCGGGGAGAACACGATCGTCACAGCCTCCGGAGCTAATGACAGCCTCTCGGCGGCCCACCTGCTGGAGTCGGCACCGGAATTAGAAGCTTGTCAGGCCCTCCTTGGGCAGTTCGAAGTTCCGATGCCTGCACTGGTTGAAGCGATTCGAATCGCCAATCGTTCGGAGATACCGGTGATCATCAATCCATCACCCTACATTCCCACCTTTCCATGGCGGGAAGTAGAGGTCGACTACGCCATCGTGAATGAACTTGAAGCAGTCGACCTCCTTGAATTTTCTCCATTCGACGAGCCCGAATCCACAGTCCGTCAACGCCTTCACGAATTGCGGATCAATCACCTCATCGTGACAAGAGGTTCAGAGGACACCTCGGTATTTCTACACGTCGGCGATTCTTTTGAAGTCCCGACTCTTCCAGTGCTTCCGGTCGACACAGTCGGTGCCGGAGACTCCTTCGCCGGGTGTTTCACGGCCCGAATCGCGTCCGGAGAATCTCTGGACTCAGCTGTCCGTGCAGCTAACTGTGCGGGTGCTCTAACAACCTTAGGCAAAGGGGCCCAAGAGCCCATTCCTGACCGCGACCGCGTCAATCAACACGTCGAACACCTCGTCAACCATGGCAAATAAGTCCCTGTTCATTGCGATTTTTCTCGCTGCTGTATCTCTCGCGCAAGCTGATTACTGGCCCCAATTTCGCGGCCCTAGTGGTGACGGAATTTCCAGAGCAACCAATGTCCCGGTTAAATTCGGCGAATCCTCAAATCTGACATGGAAAACGGATCTCCCCGGTCGCGGGTGGTCGTCTCCGGTCTACGACGGAAGGAGTCTCTGGATGACCACAGCCATTGAAATTTTCCCCGACGAAGAGGAGCGTATCAAACTGTTGACCGAAGCCGGCGAGGAGGAGAAGAAGTTCAAGCAAAAGCAGGTGGCTCGTAGTATTGAACTTGCCTTGCTCCAGGTAGACTACGAGACCGGCAGCATTAAGCAGCAGATCAAGCTGGCCGACATCGAAAAGCCGGACCCCATTCACAAGTTCAACAGCTACGCCTCCCCCACTCCTGTGCTCTCCGGGGACAACGTCATCGCACACTTCGGAACCTTCGGGACATTCTGCATCAATCGAATCACAGGTGAAGAGGTCTGGAATCGGAAAATTGAACTCGAACACAGTGTCGGACCCGGCAGCTCCCCCTTCATCAAAGATGGTCTCCTCGTGCTAATTTGTGACGGGGTCGACCGGCAGTTCGTAACTGCCCTTGATGTCGATTCCGGCGAGACCGTTTGGACAACTGACCGCCCCGAGATGCGAGCGGAGAAAGGCGATCAGAAGAAATCCTACAACACGCCAATCATCATAACAGACCCGAATGGCCGTGAGCAGCTCATCTGCATGGGGTCCCAGTGGATGATCAGCTATGTTCCCGAGACCGGCGAAGAAATCTGGAGACTGGATCATGGCTCCGGCTTCTCAGTGGTTCCCCGCCCCGTCTACAGCAAGGATGACGACCTTCTCTTCTTTTCAACTGGCTTTGGCAAACCGGTTCTTATGGCCGTGCACACAGACGGCAACGGCGATATTACGGGCACCGACAAGGTCGTGTGGCAGGATCCCAAGCGTATTCCCGCTAAGCCCTCCCCGCTTCTGCTCGACGGTAGGCTTTTCGTCATTTCCGATGGAGGAATCACCACCTGCTTCAGGGCTGCAAGCGGAGCCATTTTGTGGAATGGTCGTATCGACGGAAACTATTCCGCATCGCCGGTTTTTGCCGACGGGCACATCTACGTCGCCAGCGAAGAGGGTAAGGTCACCGTTTTCTCTCCGGGAGACAGCTACACTGAGGTGGCCACGAACCAGATCGAAGGCTCAATTATGGCTTCGCCGATCCCGTTGGACGGCGCACTCGTGTTGCGTTCAGGCACGGCCGTCTACCGGTTTCATCCATAGAACGAGCCAATTGTGGCTCCGATGTCATCTCAACAGGAGCGTCTCGAGTGAGGCGCAAAAATGTATCAACCTAAACGTGATTTTTTGTCACAAAATCGATATTCCGAGTTATATTGATTATACAGAATAAGCCCATGAAAAGCCATTTAAGCTCACTGTTATTCGTCTTCGGTCTTTCTTTCGTCGCGTCCTGTTTCACGACCTCAGTTGAGGGGCGTGAATGGACCAGCACCGACGGTAAAAAAATGAAGGCTATCTTTCTTGGTATCGAGGGCGAGAAATACAAATTCAAGCTCGCAAATGGGCAGGAAGCTCTTGTTGCCCCGGACCGCTTTATCAAGGCCGATCAGGAAGCCGCGAAACGCCTTGCCCTGATCGGCGACGATTCCTACACAATGGCCTCAGCACGCCAGATCGATGGACTGCTTGCCAAGCAACTCAAGGCAAACGGCTTTTCTTCGTTCAATGAGCCTCTTCCAGATGATCTTTTCGTGCGCCGCGTCTATCTCGATATTGCCGGAAGAATTCCGACACGTGAAGAGTTTCTCAAATTTGCCGAGAGCGGCCGGGAAGACAAGCGTCAGGCACTGATTGATGATCTCCTCCTGTCTCCGGGATATGCCTCTAACTTGTTCAACTACTTTGCGGACATGTATCGCCTGCACGCGAGCGACTTCAACAATGGCATTCGCATGGATCCCTACATGCAGTGGTGGCGCGACCAACTCAAGTCCAACCGCCCCTACGACGAGGTGGTTGTCGATATGATCACTGCCGAAGGAAATGTCGGACAAAACCCGGCCGCAGGATTCATTCTTCGCGATACCGGCATGGAATTTGATGCTTTCTCGAATTTCGGTCAGGTGATGCTCGGCATCGACATTTCCTGTGCTCAGTGTCACGACCACCCCTTCGACGAGTGGACTCAAGGTGACTTTTACCAGATGGCCGCCTTCTTCGGAAACACCCAGCGCTCCATTCGCCGCTACGGTGGCGGTATGATGAGTGGAGCTGTCACCATGATGCCCAATGCGCCCGAAGGTTGGCAACAGCAGTTTCAAGAGTGGGCTTACAGCGAAAAGGGAGTCGCGCCTCCTCCTGATAACACAGGCAATCGCTTTCGCTTTTTCGTGTCAGCTCTCGGCTGGAACGTTACGGATAACGAGACGCTTGAAACTGTCCTTCCTCACGACTTTATTGGCAGCGGAGGTAAGCCCAACGAAGTTGCCAATCCGCGAACGTTGATTGGGGCTGCAGCCAAAAAAGGTGGCAAGACACGGCGTGAGGCTGTTGCTGAGTGGCTCACAGCACCTGAGAATCCTCGCTTCGCCCTGGTGATCGCAAATCGCATGTGGGAACGAGCTTTCGGTCGCGCCCTTGTTGGCCCGGTGAGTGACTTTTCTGATGGCATGATCGCCAAAGCGTCGCAGCCCGAAGTTCTACAATTTGTAACCCGGGAAATGCAACGGGTCGACTATGACCTTCGTGAATTTATGCGAATTCTCTATAACACTCGAGCCTACCAGTCGTTGGCGACAACCGAAGAACCGGATTGGGCTGATGCTTATTACTTCCAAGGTCCCGTGCTGCGACGCATGCGCGCGGAGCAGGCTTGGGATTCCATGATGGTTCTTGCTAATGGAGCAGAGATCGATGACAAAACCGGAGCTGACGGCTCGATGTATAAGAAAATTCTTAACATCGACTTCAATACCGCCTCCAACGAGGAGGTCTGGGAGCATTATGAGGCTTGGCAAAGGAATTACGGTAATCGAGCGGCTACTGCCGTTGTTTCCAACGAAACGGGAGACTGGACTCCAAGTTATGTGACCGACAGCCAACTTCGCGCTTCCGAACTCCAACAGCCTGCACCGGCAGCTTCAATGCTGGATACCTTTGGTCAATCTGATCGCAGGATTACTGATGAGCACAACTACGACGGATCCGTCCCGCAGGTCTTTGCGCTAATGAATGGAACGGTTACCCGCCAACTTACCGGATCTTCCTCCAAGGTAGTTGATGACCTTGAAGACCTCGACGGTCCGGATGATAAGGTTCGTGGCGTTTTCTTCACCATGCTCAACCGCTTCCCCAACGATGATGAGCTTAAACTTGGCATGGATATGATAGAGGATTACGGTGACGAAGGTATAAGCGACCTTGCCTGGGCCCTGATGAACAGTCCTGAATTTCTTTACGTCCAGTAACAGACAAACTACGTTTCACCCCAATCTAACATCGACTTCTTTTAATCATGGATCATATCGCATCACTAGCCGGCAATGACTGTCAAAGCCGCCGCCTTTTCATGGAAATGTCGGCCAAACTTTCACTCGGTGTCAGCCTCAGCGTCCCCTTCCTTCCTAAAACCTTCAAAGCTCAGGACGGAGCCAAGGCCAAAAACCTGATCTACATCTATCTCTCCGGTGGCATGACCCACCTCGACACCTTTGATCCCAAACGTGGCGATGTGATGGGAAAATCCGAATCGATCGACTCTCCGGTCGACAATATGAAATTCGGAAGCCTCCTGCCTGGTCTTGCGTCACAGGCAGACAAGCTCGCCGTTATCAACTCGATGACATCCACGAATGGCGCGCACGAACAGGGGCAATACATCATGCGTACTGGCTATGAGAAGCGTGCCACCATCGTTCACCCAACTGTAGGTCCATGGGCAGAGCGTCTTCTTGGCAAACGCGAAGGGACACTTCCCGATAGCGTTGTCGTTGGGAGAAGCACCTCAAACGCCGGATTCATGGAACCAGCGTTGAGTCCTCTTCCGATCGCAGACCCAAGCGGAGGTGTTCCCAACACTGATCTGATTGTGGGCGGTGATCGATTCAGCCGCCGCATGGAAATGGCTTCCAAATTGGGCCAACAATTCACTGAAAAGTTCAAATATGCTGGTCCTGACTCCTACGTTGAATACTACAATCAGGCTAATAAACTCCTCAACAGCGACGCACTGAGTGCCTTCGATATTTCAGGCGAAGCGAATCGCGCCGACTACGGCGAGTCCCGCCTTGGCCAAGGCTGCCTCCTTGCTCGTCGACTCGTCGAAAACGGCGTCCGCGTGGTGGAAGTTATTTCAGGAGGTTGGGACATGCACGTTGGAGTTGACCTCGCGACACGCTCCAAGCTTCCCGAGTTAGACACAGCGGTCAGCACTCTTCTGAAAGACCTCGAATCGCGAGGATTACTCGAATCCACCTTGGTTGCTATCGGAACAGAATTCGGTAGAACTCCGGACCTCAACATGAATGAGGGCCGGGATCACTACCCCGCTGCTTACTCCTGCGTTCTTGCAGGCGGAGGCGTCAAGGGTGGCACTGTTTACGGCTCAACCGACGGGGCCGGCAAAAAAGTGAAGAGTGACCCCATGAAGCCCGAGGATTTTCTCGCGACCATTGGATATGGAATGGGTCTCCCCCTCGAGGAAACCATTTACTCCCCGACTCAGCGGCCCTTCACGTTCGCCAACCACGGCGAACCCGCGACCAAGCTTTTCAGCTGATATCGCCTAAAACCATTTCCAAATCCGTCAGGTTTGAACACCTGACGGATTTGAGCGTCGGGTGCGAGGCCTTTCATTTGCCGATGCAGAATGTGCTGAAGATCTCTCCGAGTATCTCTTCCACATCCGTTTGACCAACAACTTCGCCAACCGCTTCAAGCGCACTCCGAAGATCCATCGCAACGAACTCAGGCGATTCACCGGCATCAAGGCAAGCGCGTGATTTCCTGACAGCCTGGCCCGCCTGTCTCAGGCAGTGTTGATGACGCGAGTTAATCGTGGTCAAGCTGGTCGTTCCAATAGCCCGGTCCGAAGCTATCTCCCGGTAAAGCAATTCACGCAGCTCTTCGCCAGCGGAAGGATCAATGCAGGAGACCTCAATACCCTCCGCTTCGTCCCAATCGGGATGCCTGGTGAGATCGGACTTGTTGAGAATACGAATCACCCGGGTAGACTCATCAAACTCGATCCCTTGCAGTTTCTCAGCTGAGTCGTGACTGTCTATCACCAGTAAAACCAATTCAGCCAACTCCAGTTCGTGCCGGCTTCTCCTGATCCCTTCTTTTTCGATCTCGCCCTCTCCCTCGCGAATGCCTGCCGTATCAATGAGCCGAATAGGGATGCCGCTCAGGTTGATAACTTCCTCAATGGTATCTCTCGTCGTCCCGGCCTGATCGTTGACAATAGCGCGCTCAAAACCGAGGAGGAGGTTCAACAAGCTCGACTTGCCGGCATTGGGCGCCCCGGTAATGACTGTTTTTAACCCTTCTCTCAGAATTTTGCCTTGATCGGCGGTAGACAACAAGCCGGTGATCTTGCCCTCGATTTTATCAATACGCTCGAAGAGCTGAGAAGCTGTATCGGGAGTAATGTCCTCCTCAGGGAAATCGATATAAGCCTCGAGTTGAGCGGTCGCGGAAATTAGATCCCCACGAATCCCCTCAATTTCACGCCCTAACGTTCCTTCCAACTGACCTTGCGCTGCCCGGGCCGCCAATTCAGTCTTCGCCGAGATCAAATCCATGATCGCTTCAGCCTGGGTCAAGTCGATGCGCCCATTAAAAAAGGCACGGCGGGAAAACTCTCCGGGCTCGGCCGACTCCGCACCGGCACACAGGATTGCCTCAAGCACCTGACGCGTTACAATGACGCCACCATGACATCCTAACTCGATCACATCCTCACCGGTGAAGCTGCAAGGCCCCGGAAACCAAGTCAATAAAATTTCGTCGACCTTTTCGCCGTCCGCATCAAACACCTCACCAAAGTGCTGCGTCCTTGGAATCCATTTCTCCCGGGAGCGCCCCCTGAAGACTTTCTCCGCGACCGAGCAAGCCTCAGGCCCGCTAATGCGCACTAGTGAAACCGCGCCCATTCCGGGTGGCGAAGCAATGGCAGCGATGGTTGAGTCAGTCATAGAGTCGAGGCAGTGAGATTGTGTCAGCGTTCGCTAACTGCCGCAACGGTGAAAAGCGCCTGCTTTACTCGATCCGCGGAATCCGCTATCGAATTAGCAGCATGCTCATCAAAGATCTACCGGAAGATGAACGCCCAAGGGAAAAACTGCTTCAAAAGGGAGCTGTGTCTTTGAGTGATGCTGAAATCCTCGCCGTCTTTCTCGGGACCGGGCGAAAAGGCTTCAGCGCGATCGAGCTTGGACGGGAAATACTAAAGCATTTCGGATCGCTCAAGAATCTCTCACGGGCTTCAGTCGAGGAACTGACAAAGGTCGGAGGAATTGGCCCGGCAAAAGCCGCACAATTGGCAGGAATCTTTGAATTCGGGCAACGGCTCGCACGCGAAACCTTCAACGAAGAACCCATCACCTGTCCGGAAGAAGTCTACGAGCTCGTCGGTAATGAAATGCAGCGCCTCTCCCAGGAATCAGTGCGGGCGATTCTGCTGAATCATAAGAAGAGACTGATTCAGATTGCCGAAGTCTTCGTTGGCACCAGTAACGAATCATTCGCCAACCCGTCTGAAATCCTGCGGAAGGCCATCGGTCATGCAGCCCATTCCATGATTCTGGTTCACAATCATCCCTCCGGAGATCCTACGCCGAGTGGTGCTGATCATCATGTCACCAGACGAATGAAGACCGCTTGTGATGCAGTAGGCCTTGAATTTACTGATCATATCGTTATCGGTTCTTCTACCAATTCCTCAGGCCGGTCCTACTTCAGCTTTCGTGAAGCCGGATTGCTCTAGCACAGTTTTTCCATGTCGATCCATCCTTCCGCAATTGTTTCAGAAAACGCCAGAATCGGCGCGAACATCACTGTAGGCCCTTTCGTTATCATCGAAGACGACGTCGTTATCGGTGATAATTGTCGCATTGATGCGTCATCTCAGCTCCTGAACGGTTCCCGAATCGGAGACAATTGCCGCATCGGCTCGGGTGCATTGGTCAGCGCCGATCCGCACTACAAGGGATTTGACGAATCAATTTCCAGCGGTGTCGTTCTCGGAGACAACAATATTATTCGTGAGTATGTCACTCTCCATCGCAGTATCGAGCCAGGAGGGAACACCGTCATCGGAAATGGCAACTTTCTCATGAACGGAGCGCATGTTGGCCACGATTGCATCATTGGAAATGATAACACATTCGCGAACAACGTGTTACTCGGCGGCCACGTTACTGTAGGGAACTGTTGTTTTTTCGGAGGAGCCGCCGTTTTTCACCAGTTTGTTCGAGTCGGAAACTATGTTATGGCCCAGGGCATGGCTGGAGCTTCCCTCGATATCCCCCACTATGTCATGATCGCGGGGATAAATTCAGTCGTCGGCATTAACGCTGTGGGACTGAAGCGAGCCGGACTCAGCCTAGAGGCTCGGAAAGGTATTAAGGAAGGCTACCGTCGAATTTACCGCGGTTCCGAAACCCTCGAAGAAGTTCTCGAAACCGTAGCATCTGAAGAATTACCTCAAGGAGTCGTCAGTTTTTTTGACTTTTTCCGCAAAAATTCAAAAAAAGGAGTTCTGGTCCGCTCCCAATAACCCGCTTATTTTGTTAAGAAAAATTAAGCTTATGCGGCCAAAATCCTAATATTTCGGTGGTTTTTGGCCATTTGGTAGCAAATCGGATGTGGTATTTTGGCGAACTGAGGCCATATTTATCCCCTTTGCACGGCCGCTTTGATTTTCACGTTCGACAGCTTCTTTGTTTCGTTTTTCCGATGGATGCGCCGGGCAGCTCTATTCGGAGCTTCTCTCGTCGTCGTCTCTGCTTTGCTTGTTGATGATTCTAGGGCACAAACGGCACAGAGCGTCGACATCAACAGCGACTTCTCGGAATACGACCAGGGCATGGATGTCGCCAAGGCCTGGGGCAATGTGGAAGTCACCTATGGAGAGGTAACTATTTTTGCCGACCAGGTCGAGTTCCACCGTCACACTGGCAAGATTTACGCTCGCGACAACGTCAGGGTTTTTACAGACTCGGAAACAGTTGATGCCGAGGAGATAATCTATGACATCCACACAGGTGAGATGACTACCAGTCAGTTTAAAAGCTCACTCGAGCCACTATTTTACACCTCGGATAATATTCTTCGCCCTGATGAGCAGACCGAAAGCCCCGTCACTCTCCTAAATTCGACTTTTACGACTCACGACTCCGCCAATCCGAATTTTCGGATAAAGGTCAAGAAACTGGAAATTTTTCCGGACGATAAAATCATTCTGCACGGGGCAAAAGTACACATCGGCAAAGTCCCTGTGATGTGGTTTCCCTACTTCGTTCAGCCACTCGATGAAGAGTTAGGATATTACTTCACGCCAGGCTGGAATTCACCGTGGGGCGGCTTCCTGCTTAACCAATATGGTTTCAAACTTGGAGACGACTACCTGGGTAAAGCCCATTTCGACATCCGTTCGGAACGAGGCTTGGCTGGTGGAGTGGAGATCGAGGACCGCAAATTCACAGACAATCCACAGATCGGGCGCCTTAAACTTTATTATGCGAACGACAACAACCCGCAGGTCCCGTTTATTGGCTCCTCAAGGACCAAGCCAGTGGATCCAAATCGCTATCGAATTAACCTGCAGCACCGAGTCTATCTTCCCGGAGCGAAAGACGAAACCTTCTACGTCGACTTTGACATCAACAAGCTTAGCGACCAGTTCTTCTACGAAGACTTCTTCCCGAGTGAATTCCGTATTGATCCCAAGCCGGACAACCTGATTAACCTTAACAAGCTATTCGACCAGGGTGAAATTTCGCTCACGAGTCGCTTCCAGTTTAACGAATTTTTTCAAACTGACACCCGCACGCCTGAACTCGCTGTCGACATTATCCGCACGCCCCTGGGTGAGACAGGTTTCTACTACAACGGTTTTACGACCTATGGAATCCTCGATGAAGAGCTTGACGATGATTCTATTCTCGCCGGAATCACTGACCCTTCGGGCTACAATCGATTTCAGACTTATCATGAATTTATTTTCCCGACCAAGGTTGGTTCCCTTGATGTTGTTCCCCGTGCAGGTGGAGGCTATGCCAACTATTCCGAATTCGATATGCCGGGGCTTAGTTCGTTTGACAGCACCACGCTCCATGCCGGCGTAGACGTCTCCTTTAAGCTTTCAAAGCGCTCTCACAACGTCTACAACCGGGCTCTAGGCCTGGATGGGATCCTTCATGTCGTGCGCCCCTACCTGAATTACTCGTTCGTAACCACTGACGAGATCGACGGTCGTTTCGTTCCGATCGACCGTCTCACGCCCTCAACACGGCTTCGCCCGATCGACATGCCTCTTTACACAGCGGTAGACGATCTCCGTGACTGGCAGGTTTTTCGCACTGGAGTTTCTCAGCAGTGGTATACCCGCCGAAACGGTTCAACCTACCGCTGGTTAACGCTGGACAACTACATGGATTTCTATGCTAACGACCCTGAATTTGACCGGGAAGTTTCGAACTTCTTTACCGACATCCGCTGGTATCCTCTACCTTGGCTCTACGCTACCACCACAGCCCAGGTGCCCTTGACAAGCGATCCTCAGAGCTTCTCGGAAGTCTATTCAAACGTCGGTATCATGCCTACGGACTGGTTCAGAGTTCAGTTTGGTCACTACTTGATTACTGATCATCCCCTATTCAGGGATTCGAACCTCTACACGGTAGAGACCTACACCCGCCTCAGTGACAATTGGGGCTTCAGCACCAATCACCGTTTTGAAGCTGATGACAGCACCCTTGAATACCAGCAATACAGTATCCACCGTGATATGGCGAGCTGTACTGCTACTCTCGGAGGTATCATCAGGGACAACCGCCTTGGAGACAACGAATATGGTGTACTCCTCAGCCTGACCCTCAAGGCATTTCCCAAAGTAAGACTCCCGGTTGATTTCCAACCTGGTGGCCTGAGTGCTGAGGATTACTAAATCACCTCCGCGTGGCAGCACGGGAATTGTCATAGCTATTCTCGCACTTCTTTTTCCTCTCCCTCCCCGATTAAATCCGCTTCCTGTGAACGAAAAAGCCACGCCCCGCTTTACGCGACGTGGCCTTTCGTTAATGAATTCTGACTCAGAGAATCAGCGATCAAACTGTGCATCAAAGATGATCTTAGACGGGGGGAAGTCCGCCCTCTTAACAAATTCGGCGGATTCAGCAGCACCGGCTTCACGATCCATACCGCCGTCTTCCCACTCAACCGAAAGGGGACCAGCGTACTCGATGTCATTCAAAGCACGAATGATTTTCTCAAAGTTGATTGATCCGCGGCCGACAGACTTGAAATCCCAGAAACGCTTTCTGTTGTGGAAATCAACATGCCCACCGAAGACTCCTGCCTCGCAGGGCTGATCAGACCAGTAAACATCCTTCATGTGCACGTGATTAATGCGGTCAGAGAAGCGGTAGATAAACTCAATATAGTCCACCCCCTGATAACCAAAGTGGCTCGGATCATAGTTAAATCCGAACGCCGGATGATAATCGATCGCTTCGAGGGCGCGCTCTGCAGAGGCAATGTCGAAAGCAATTTCAGTAGGGTGAACTTCAAGACCAAACTTGATACCATTCTCCTGAAAAACATCCATGATCGGACCAAAGCGATTAGCGAAATCCTTGAAGCCTGCATCAATTTGCCCGGGCAAAACAGGCGGGAACGAATAGAGAAGATGCCAAATCGAAGATCCGGTAAATCCATTCACCACCCCAACACCGAACTCCTTCGCGGCGACAGCCGTCTTTTTCAGTTCGTCAGCGGCGCGCTGACGAACCCCTTCGGGATCCCCATCTCCCCAAATGTATTCGGGGACAATTTGCTGATGACGTTCGTCGATCCGGTCGCATACTGCCTGTCCGACTAGATGGCTGGAAATAGCAAAACACTTCATGTCGTGCTTTTCCAGTAACTCGCGTTTCGCCTTACAGTAATTGGCATCAGCTTTGTCGACTTCGAAGTGATCGCCCCAGCAGGCGAGTTCCACTCCGTCATAGCCCATTTCCTTGGCTTTGCCGATTGCAGTTTCGCAATCAAGGTCGGCCCACTGGCCGGTGAATAATGTAACAGGTCTTCCCATAAAATTTTTCGGATTTGAAACCAAATAATAATCGCGAGATTGATACCGTTTCGGACTTTCCCATTCAAGCTGTATTTAGAAGAATTAGCTGCATGCCAGAAGGGGTAAAGTAACGCCTCCCGGAAAACAAAAAAGGCGTTGCTCTAAAGCAACGCCTTTTGGAAAGCGATTTCGTGCTAAACTCGCCACCCCCTAAAAGGTGGCCGTCGCACCAATGTGGAAACGTCCAGACTCATCCGCGACGACGTTTTCGGTGAATACCGGCAGACCGTAGTCAACACGCAGGCGGAACCAGTCACTGTAATCCCAGCGCATACCAACACCGACTGAACCAATGTCAAAACTCTCTGCCTCTCCGGCAAGAAGATTTTCGTTGCCGAGATGAGCCATGTCAAAAAATCCTAGCAACTGGAGTGTATCAGTCTCGTTCTCCCAGTCGAAGATCCGACCAAGGGAGATCGGCGGAGCATAGAGTTCAGCAGTTCCCCAGAAGCCGTGATCACCCCGAACAATACTCTCATCATAACCGCGAACCGTGGAGTAACCACCGGCTCCGAGCTGCTCGGAAGGTTGGAGATTCTCATTCGATAACTGACCTTGGAACTTGCCGCGGAAGGACCAGCCACGATCGCCTAGACGATGACGGTGCTCAACACTACCTACCGCGTAAAAGTATTCCGAGGATGATGGGAATCGCACCAGGTTGAAAACTTGATCACTGTTGTGGTTGCTAAATCCACCCGGTGAGTAGACACCACGAACATCTAACTCAGTCACGCCACGCTTGTGCTGAATCTTCTCGTTGTAAGCCAGGCTAAACTGGAAGATCTCTCCTGTTGCACCAAAGAGCTGCAGCAGACCAGCATTTGCAGGATCGAAGAATTCCAGGTTACTACCGTTGGATTTGTAGTCGAATCCAAAGACCATTTCGCGCTCACGGTTAGCTTTTCCTTGAAGCGGAATTCCATAGCGGGCACTAAGTTGAAGGTTGTCGCCTCCGGAGTCGAGAGAAGCGCCACCACCCTGATCGATCGGGTCGGAGTCAATCTCCACGAAGGAGCCGAAGAAGGTCACCCAGTGCCTCCATGGGAGAGCGTGAGTGTATACCAAGGAGTTGGCGCGCACATGTTCGAAGTCGAGGTCGGCCGAATACTGATAGCTGAGAGAATTGCGCGGCCCAAGCAGATCGCCAAAATTGAAGCCCGCTACGATTTTCTCACGCCCGAGAAACTCGGTGCCGGAATCCTCAAATCCAACGTAAAGCCAGTCTCCTTTCGACTCATAGCTCTTCAAAATCACGTCGGTTGTTCCGAATTCAATGCCGGGTGCGTAAACCATGTCGACCTTGCGGTAAGGCGAACGGTTAACCCAGGAAAGGTCCTTAAGTACTTCGGAGGCACGGATCACTTCGCCTTCCTGTATTCGCATCTGGCTGCGAATGAATTCTTCAGTATCAGCGTCTGCTCCCTCCACTCGAATCCGGGCCAACTCGGATTCGATAACCACTAACTGGACGACACCGGAGGTAATATCCTGTTCAGGTAGAAGCACATCAACAACTGGACGATCGCCCTTTCGGTAGGCAACGATAACGTCTTTGACCATGCGGTCGAGCGATGAAAGAGAAACCGGTCTTCCTATGTAATTCTGGATTACATGACCAACCGGTTTCGGGAATTCTTCGAAGTCATGCCAGATCCCCTCAACACCGGGCCATCCGTCGAGGCGGACCTCACCCGGGCTCGGCAAGAGAACCACCCCCAAAAGCTGGTTAACCAAGTATTCATCCTGGCTCGGTCCGAAAGCTCCCCCCTGGCCACCAGCGTTCCTCAGATCAAATCGACCCAATTCGTCAACTTCGATGGGGCCCTCACCACCACCGGAATCAAGAACCGATTGAGTCTGCTGCACCTGTGATTGAACCTGAGGAGGCAACACATCGACGAGAATTTCGGTCCCGTATTGGTCGGTTACAGTATGCTGAGCAATGGCTGAGCTTGCAAAACTCACAGCAAGCCCTGCCAAGGCTGATACAAAACGTTGGGTTCTCATCATTTAATCGCGGATCGGGAGGTTAAAAAACGCTCCCGATTAACCTTATTCGATTAACACAGGTTAACTGCATTGAAAAAGGTTTTTTTCAGAATTTTTTTCGATCTTTCTGAAGATGTGTGGATCGTAGCACCTTGGAACTTAAATGAATGGCGAAATCCAACCCGGACTGATTGACTCTCATGCCCACCTCGCCTCATCGAAATTCGATGGCGAGGTCGACTCCCTGATTGCAGCCGCCAATGAGAACGGCGTGGACAGAATTGTCTCGATCGCCTGCGATATCGATGATTCCTGCGAGAACCTCGATCTCGCCCGCCGGTTTCCGGGTATTGTGGCAGCAACGGCGGGAATCCACCCCCTCTACGTCGACGAAGTTGATGAAAGCTGGGAATCCGAACTCAAGGAACTCGCTCAGATGCCTGAACTGGCGGCAATCGGCGAGATTGGACTCGATTACTTTCACTCTCCCCCTGAAGGCTTTACCGAGGACTCGTGGCGGGCCAGACAATTGGAAATCTTCGAAATCCAGCTTCAACTCGCGATCGATTCAGATTTGCCGGTTGTGATCCACCAGAGGAACAGCGCTGAGGATGTCACCGCTGTTCTGAACCAGTTTTCTCGAGTTCGCGCTGTTCTTCACTGTTTCACTGGAACCGTCCCTGAGGCCGAAGCAGCGCTCGAAATGGGCCACTTGATCTCTTTCACCGGAATACTCACCTTCCCCAACGCTCCTGAAATTCGAGAAGTCGCCGCCATGGTCCCCGCTGACCGCATCATGGTAGAGACAGATTGCCCTTACCTCGCGCCAGTTCCGTTTCGCGGAAAGCGGTGCGAACCCGCTATGGTCTCTCATACGGCCTCGGCGCTCGCAGACGTTTTCGGAGTCAGCAAAGAGGAGATCGCCGCCACCACAACTTGCAACGCCGAATCATTCTTTCGTTTCATAACGTAGACACGCGCCGATAAATCGGTGGGCGTTCATATTAGGGGGTGTTTCTTGCATTCCGCGTAATCTCGCTCAGGGTGAAGTAGTTCCTTCTCGAATCTGCCCCCCACTCAGCATGTTCTCAGAGCACAAAGCCCTCATCCGGGAGAAGAAATTCCGCCCCGGTCTCATCGGCGAAAGCAGGAAACGCGGCCACCATTTTGACGCGACTTTGACTGATGACCACACCCTTTTCCTTCTCAACCAGCAGAGGGAAATGAGCTCTCGAAACGAAAAGAGCTCCTGGCTGTCACGCCTTCTACGACGACGATGACTCAATTTGAGCCATCATACTGGTGAGATCATCTTCACCGATGATCGCCACCCCAAGGCTTTCCGCCTTATCCCGCTTGGATCCACCCCCTTCCCCCGCCAGCAGATAATCTGTATTCTTGCTGATCGAACCGGCAACTTTCCCCCCCTGATTTTGAATGGCCTCCTTAATTTGGCCGCGAGGGGCCGATAAAGTTCCGGTAATGACGAAGGTCTTCCCCGCGACTGGGTTGGAGACGTCAACGTCCGCTTCGGAAGGCTTCGGAGCAAAGTTCTCAGACTTCGGATCAATCCCGATCTCTTCTAGCCCGGCAAGGACCCTCTCGCCCTCTGCCGATTCAAAGAAGGCACAAACGTTGCGGGCCACCGTTGGCCCGACTTCCCCGGCAATTTCATAAGGCGCGAGAATCTCGTTATCTTCCTTCCTGTCTCCTGTTTTCAGCGTCTGGAGCTCGAGCAGAAGCTCCGAGCCATTCAGCAGGGAAAAGTGTTCGTGAAGGCGGGATAGCTCTCTCGATGCCGATTCTCCAACCTGAGGAATGCCTAAAGCGTAGATCCAACGATGCAAGGGAGCCGATTTGGCTCGCCCTAGGGTGGAGATAATACTCTCCGCCTTTCTTACACCAAGAACGCGGGAGTCCTGCTCGGTTCCGATATTCAGCGTGGCGAGCGTCTCGAGCGGCACAGAGAACAAATCCAGGACCTCGACAATAACTCCACGTTCGACAAGTTTCTCAGCAACGATGTTGCCAACGCCTTCGACGTCCAAAGCTTTGCGGCTCACAAACTGCTTGATGCGGTTTGCGGACTTAGCGGGGCAAGCGGGATTCAGGCATTTCCACGCCACAAATCCATCTGGACGAACAATCTCGCTCTCACAACTTGGGCATTTCCCACCGACGGCGCGAAATATGTCGTATTTCTCTGAGTCGGACAGCCGCTTTTCAGGCAGCACTTTTACAACCGCAGGAATGATTTCACCGGCTTTCTCAATCAAAACCGAATCCCCGATCCTGATATCTTTTCGATCAATTTCGTCCTGGTTATGCAGGGTCGCTCGACTGACCGTCGTTCCAGAGACCAGAACCGGGTCCAATTCGGCGACAGGGGTCAAGGTTCCCGTGCGCCCAACCTGAATGGTGATTTCACGAATGATAGTCTCTTTCTGTTCGGGCGGATACTTGAAAGCAGCCGCCCAGCGCGGAGCTCTAGAGGTTTTTCCGAGTTCTGACTGCTGTGCCAGACTCGCGACCTTCACCACCGCGCCATCGGTCTCGTAGGGCAGATCGTGGCGCTTCAAATCAAGCTCCCGGACAACATCCAAAACCCCTTCGAGTGAGTCCCGGGTCCATATCGGAGAATTTGTGGGAATCCCAAGACTCCTCATTAAGTCGTGGAACTGGGCCATAGAGGTAATCTCCAGTCCGTCCACCCTTCCCATCCCGTGGGCAATGAATTCGAGGGGACGTTTTGCCACTTCGCGGGAATCCAGCAACTTGAGCGTGCCCGCCGTCGCGTTCCTCGGATTCTTAAAAGTTGGTAAACCTGCCTCATCACGCGACTCGTTCAGGGCAGCAAAACGGGCATTCGGCATGAATATTTCACCCCGGACCTCAAGCCAGTCCGGGGCGCCATCAGGCAATCGGAGAGGCACATTACTGATGGTCCTGACATTTTCAGTGATATCATCACCGACAGTTCCGTCCCCGCGGGTCACGGCAAAGGCCAGTTCTCCCCGCTCGTAATGCATGGCCACCGCAACCCCATCAATCTTGGGCTCAATAACGACCTCGATCTGATCAATTCCGAGCAAGCGCTGGAGGCGCTCGTAGAAATCGGTCAATTCCTCCTCGGAAAAGACATCATCGATACTGAGCATCTGCAGGAAATGCTCCCGCTGTTCGAATCCATCGATCGGTTCGCCGCCAACCCGTCTGGTTGGAGAGTTTGGCGAAGACAGTTCTGGAAACCGCGCCTCAAGGAGTTCGAGGTTGCGGAACATCTCATCGTAGTCACGATCCGAGATGTCGGGATTCCCATCGACGTAATACAGGCGGTTGTGACGTTCCAGCTCCTGGGAGAGCCGGGATACTTCTTCGCGCGCTTCCTCCAGCGTCATCTTCTTTCTGCAGTTGCCCCCCCGAACCCTAGTCATCCTGGCGGGAAATCTCCTCTTCGAGACGCTCACTGAGCCACTGCTTGATCATGCTCTGATAGTTCAGGTACCGCCGGCGGGCCAATCGCTTGATCCTGCTCAACATCTGCGGATCAAATCGCAAGGTAATCGTGGTCGATTCTCTGACGTTCTGACGATGCAGCGACGCATTCATCAGTCTGGCGTCGAGCGAATGTTTTGCCCAGAAGGCCGCTTCAGCGGCCTCGTCTTCAAATTCAGGGATTTCACTCCAACTCTGGATTGTCTTCACTTTTCAGAAAGGGTTCGGGTCTTTTCAGGATTAAAGCCACTCGGCATTCTTGCGTTCATAAAAAGACGACTCGTCATCGGTCATGTCCCGGCAGAAAATGACGCGGTAGTTTTTACCGTCAGTCCAGAACGCGGAGAAGAGATACCGGTTAGCCAGAGTTTTCCCGAGAGCAAAGTAGCGGGCCTCTCCATCGCCGGAATCGGATTCCGGCAGTAACCGGATTGAAAAAGGATCTTCGAATGCCTCTTCCACCTCCCTTGGTGGTATCTTTTTGAGGTCAAAGTGGCAGTCAATCCAGTCAAATTCCATGTCATCACTGAGGGAGCGGCAGGCATTCCGGCCTGGAACACTCCCTTTAAATTCAAGCTAGGGGGATCAGCGAAAGAAATCAATTCTCGAAACCATCCCTTTCAACGCCCTCTCCCGATGAAACAAGAATTCCCATAAGTTTCAATTTTATTTATCGCTAATTCATGCTTAATAAACGGCGGCGAAGCCGCCGTCACAGCGATCCGGCGAAATTCAAAGGTTTTCGTGCAAGACAAGCGGGCATCACACGTCAATAGTGACGAAGATTGATTCATCAACAATGTGCATGAAATTCCCTATTCCCCCTACTCTTGCCCTTCTAGCCATCGGCCTGCTCCCCTCGACTGCCCTTTCTGAATCCGCCGTCGAAATCGCCAAAAAGCATGATTTGCAAAAGATCGCAGCCTTGACCGCCTACCTCGAGGCAAACCCCGAAGCAGAAGATCATGACATGGCACTGAGCATCCTTGTCGACACCAACATGTCGATGGGTGAATTCACTCCTGTTCCCAACCTCCTGACACAGCGCTACGAACTTCAGGACAAAGGACCCGACGCCAACCTGCAGTTAATTGTGGCGCAGATCGTTCGTCCGTTCATCGAGTCATCTATTGCTTCCAATCAGCGCGACAAGGCAAAAGCCTTCGTCACGAAGATAAAAAGTGACTTCGCTGCGAATCCCCAGTCACCTCAGCTGAATCAGTTCATCGACCAACTCGCTTCTGAACTTTACCTCCCCGGGGTCGGCGACACGATGGAGTTTGCTTTCACCGATCTGGGAGGAAGCGAAGTCGACCTCGCCAAGATGAGGGACAAGGTCATCCTGATCGACTTCTGGGCGACCTGGTGTGGACCGTGCATCGCCGAGATGCCCAATGTCATCGAGACTTACAACAAGCATAAGGAAGCCGGTTTTGATGTCATCGGTATTTCGCTCGACGAAGACAAAGCTGCCCTTAAGCAGTTCATCAAGAGCAACGAAATGCCCTGGCCTCAGTATTTTGACGGCAAAGGCTGGGCCAACGAAATCGCTCAACGCTTCGGAATTGGCAGCATCCCCGCCACTTTCCTGATCGGCAAAGACGGTAAGGTGGTGGCTTCCAACCTCCGCGGCGAAGCTCTTGAGGATGCGGTCACCAAGGCCCTCGCCGGCGAGTAAATCCGCTAAAGCCACGCTTCGACCCTCTCAGCCGCTCGGCAGCTGAGAAATTGCGATGATTTCCGGTTTCGCCTTCGCTGAATGCTGCGATAATGCCGCCGTTTCATGAGTCAGGAAAATCGCATCGATCAACGTTTCGCAGCCCTTAAGGAGGAAGGGAAAGCTGCCTTTGTTGCCTACATCTGCGCTGGCGATCCGAATATGGATCGCTCTCTTGAAATCATGCACGGACTGGAGCGAGCCGGCGCTGACATCATCGAGCTCGGGATTCCTTTCTCTGATCCGATGGCCGACGGAATCGTCAACCAGATGGCGGCCCACCGCGCCCTTGAGGCTGGCGGTAATACGCGGGGTGTCCTGGACCTGATTCGCCGTTTCCGGGAAAGCTCAGAAGTTCCTATCGTCCTCTTCACCTACCTCAATCCAGTATACACTTACGGCTTTGAAGCGTTTCACCGTGACGCGGCCGAGGCGGGAGCCGACGGGGTCCTCCTGCTTGATCTTCCGCCGGACGAGGCTTCCCGCAATGAAGAGCTCCAGGAACTCGATTCGCTGAAGCATATCCGTCTGATCGCTCCCACGACGCCGCCCGACCGCATTCCAAAACTCGCGGGTAGCAGCGAAGGCTTCATATACTACGTGTCTCGTGAGGGCGTCACAGGTGCCCAGCATAGCCTTGCCAAGGGGATTGCCGAGAATGTGGCTGCGATTCAAGAGCACGCTTCTGTGCCTGTCGTGGTTGGTTTCGGCATCTCCACGCCCGAGCAATCAGCCGAAGTCGCACGTTCTGCGGAGGGTGTCGTAGTCGGCAGTGCCATTGTCCGCCAAATCGAGACAAACGGGGACTCCGACGACGTCGCGGCGAAAGTCGAAGGCTTCGTCAAACCGCTTGTCGACGGTGCCAAGTCGGTCTAACCTCATCAGAGGCCTTAGCCTTACTGAATCCGATGCTCAAATTCACCAAAATGAACGGTGCAGGTAACGACTTTGTCATGGTTGACAATCGTAATAACTCACTGTCCCTCAATAAGGAGCAGATCGAAAAAATCTGCCAGCGCCAGCGTGGCGTGGGTGCTGATGGCTTCATCGCCGTCGAGCGTCCCGAGAACGGTGCCGACTTTCGCATGCGCTATTACAACGCGGACGGAGGCGAAGCCGAAATGTGCGGCAACGGAGCCCGTTGTTTTGCCCGTTTCGTGAACCAGTTAGAAGGCAATTCACTGACTGAAACCACGTTCGAAACAATCGCCGGAATCATCAGAGGCGAATTCATCGATGATGAGGTTCGAATCGAGCTCAGCAAACCCTTTGATTTCGCACTGAACGAAACCTTAGAAATCAACGGGCACGAAACCATCGTCCATTCGCTGAACACCGGCGTCCCTCACGCTGTTATCTTTGTTGACGACCTCGACTCTGTCGATATCAAGACAATGGGAGCGGACACGCGCTTTCATGAGCACTTCGCTCCCGCCGGGACCAACGTAAATTTCGTCGAAGTCACCGCACCCGGGTCGATCCGCATACGCACCTACGAACGCGGAGTCGAAGATGAGACCCTTGCCTGCGGCACGGGAATGGTCGCCTGCTCAATCATTCACCATGAAATCGCAGATGTGCCCTCACCGATTCGAGTGAAAGTCGCCGGTGGCGATACTCTCGAAGTAGGATTTGACCACGTTGGTGATGAGGCCTACGAAAACGTGACCTTGTTAGGTCCCGCCGACTTTACGTTTGAAGGCATATTGGAAACTATTTGACCTAACCTCTCCGTTCCATGTTCTCAGGAGCCCACACCGCACTCGTCACCCCGTTCGCCGATAACGGGATCATTGATACTGACGCCTTCCGCAATCTGATCGACAAACAGTTCGATAACGGGATCAGCGGTATCGTCCCCGTGGGCACTACCGGTGAATCCGCTACCCTTTCCGTAGAGGAACACCACCGCGTCATCGAAATCGCGGTGAAACAGGCTAACAAGCGTGGCCTTGTCATCGCAGGCACCGGTTCTAATTCGACCCGCGAAGCCGTGGAAATGACCCAGTCGGCAGAACTGGCCGGCGCCGACGCCGCCCTGCTCGTCACGCCCTACTACAATAAGCCTTCGCAGGAAGGTCTCTTTCAGCACTACAAGGCGATTGCCCAATCCACTGGTCTTCCCCTGATGCTCTACTCCATTCCCGGACGATGCCACATCGAAATCGAAATCGACACCACCGTCCGTCTTGCTGAAGCCTGCCCGAATATCAAAGCAATCAAGGAAGCGGGAGGGGTCACAGAACGCGTCCGACAGCTTCGCGCCGCCCTACCGCAAGAATTCAATATTCTCAGCGGTGACGACGCTCTGACCGTCGATTTCATGAAGGCGGGCGCAGTCGGCGTGGTATCCGTGGCTTCCAACCTGATCCCCTCAGCGATGGCAGAACTTTGCAGAGCCATGCTCGAAAATAGAATCGGCGACGCCGAAGCTACTCACGCACGCTACAACGATCTCTTTGAAGCGTTCCTGAAACTCGACACGAACCCCGTGCCGATCAAGGCAGCACTTGGACTGACCCAAGAATGTTCGCCCAAGCTTCGTCTGCCCATGGTTGAAATGAGCGACGAAAATATCGAGAAACTCCGCTCCACCCTTGCCGACCTCGACCTTCTCTAATCCCGAGGAATTTCCACTCCATCGGGCAAAAGACTCTCCCGCACACCCTCCAAACCACCTGAAATCATGCTCAATATTCTTGTCACAGGATGCCGCGGACGCATGGGACAAGCCGTCGCAGCCAGCGTTGGCGACGACCCGAAAACCCGCGTCGCTGCCGGAATCGATCTTGGCGACTCTCTTGAAGAGGCTCTCGCTAAATCTGACACCGTGATCGACTTCACGCTCCCCTCATTCACCAATGAGCTCATCGAAGGCTGCGTCGCAGCCGGCAAGGCTCTTGTCATGGGCACGACCGGGCACGACGATGCCCAGCTCAAACTAATCCGCGATGCCTCCAAAAGCATCCCTATTGTTCACGCGCCCAATTATTCCGTCGGTGTGAATACACTTTTTTGGCTAACTCGCAAAGCCACCGAGATTCTCGGCACTGACTTCGATCTTGAGGTGGTTGAAATGCACCACCGTCACAAGATTGATTCACCCAGCGGAACCGCTCGTCGACTCGCTGAAATTCTCACCGAAGTGCGCAAACTCTCCTACGACGAAGATTGCGCCCACGGTCGTTTTGGAGATGTCGGTCCTCGCAAGGATAATGAGATCGGGGTTCACGCTCTCCGCGGCGGAGATGTTGTCGGAGACCATACCGTCGTCTACGCTGGCGACGGAGAGCGAGTCGAACTCACTCACAAAGCTTCCAGTCGCCTCACTTTCGCCAAAGGCTCCGTCCGAGCAGCTAAATGGCTTGCCGAGAGGGGTTTGAAGAACGGTCTTTACGACATGGAGGATGTGCTCAGCCTTCGCAAGGCCTGATCTGATCTCTCATGGCCAAGGTTGGAATTAGTCTGGGCTCCAACCTGGGTGATCGCGTCTCCAACCTCTCCGAAGCAATTGTTTGCCTCGGAGACGCCAAGAGCACCTCCCACCTGCTGGTTTCGGGGCTCTATGAAACAGCACCCGTGAAATGCCCGCCCGATTCACCCGACTTTTTAAACTGCGTCATCGAAATCGAGACAGAGCTTTCACCCGTCGATCTGCTCGATTTCACCCAGGACATTGAGCGGAAACTGGGACGACCGGATGAACGCGCCCGGAATGCGCCCCGTCCCGTTGATCTTGATCTGCTCTACTACGAAGAAATCGAGCTACAATCGGACCGGCTCACCCTGCCTCATCCGCGCCTTCAAGAAAGAGCATTCGTGGTCCTCCCACTTCTCGAAATACGTCCCGATCTCAAGGCTCAGTTTGGCTTGCTTGACCTCTCAGGTCAAAACCTTAAAAAATTAGACCATTGGGGATGGGTAAAGTTTTTATAAACCGCGTTTTACTAGCGGCTTATAAATGGTTTTTACTTTTCTTTAATCTTCTGGATCCGAGGTCATTCCCAACAAATCAACAACCGCTGGCGCCTCCATTTCGAGCGCCAAATCTCTCAACTCTTCGAACCGCTCACCGGGGACCGTCGCCATGGCCCGAAACCTGGCTTCGATATCATCAGATCCAACATTTCGGGAATACTGGTGGATCATAGCTCGCCAGGCCAGTTCCCTTCGCATCGCATTGCTGGATTTCGATTCCCCAATCAACCACCCCGTTTGCCCGGATTGAGCGGGATTTTCGACCCAGCCCTTCCAGAATTGGACTCCAAGGTCTTTGGAGACTGACTCGATCCGCCACTCGCCAAGATCGCCAAGGATACCCGGGATGCGCCGCAACGCGGCCTCATCGCCGCCGGCAGCCAATAAGGACAGGGCCCTGAGCCTCAATTCCTGATCTCGAGCATCATCCGTGATGAGTTCCTCCAGCCAGGAAAAAGCCGAAACCGGAAGTTCCATATACCTCAATAGCTCGATCGCTTGGGATTCAACCGCGAGTTCACGTCTCGCGACCGCCACCAGTGTCTCCGGGTTTTCTACTGAAATGCCGCTGCGATGCATCAGTTTCAGGACATAGCCAGGGTCTACCCGGCTGTTGCTAAGCAACCCATTGAGATAGCTTGCGATCTGCGCCTGTGATTCAAGATTCTGCTGCTGATACTTATTGGCGAGCATGGAAACAACTCTATTCCGCACTTTGAACGATCGGGTCTCACGAGCTCGCTCGATTAGTTCAATGATATCATCAGGGTTTGCGATTCCCAGATCGAGTTCACCGGTGATGGGATCGTCTGGATCATTTATCTCTCCCAAAGCCCGTCGGTTCACATCGAAAAACTGCCCCCGATTGATCAGGAACGAACGAGCTGCCACCACCAGTTCCGGCTTCGATTTCCGGGCAAAGTTAGCGACAAGTTCATCAAGCCCGTCGATCTTCAGATTCTGACGGGCAGCCGCTCCCAGAATGGAGGCCGAAACCCGCGCTGAAGTCTCGCTTTGAATCAAACCTATCGTCTTGCGCAGCCCCTGGAAGGCTTCATCGCCCAGGAAATGGAACGCCAAAGCCCGAACCTCCGGGAACTCTGATGTTGTCGCCGCAACTGCTACCGCTGAGGCATTTTCCCTGTCACTTTCGAAAGAAGAGAGCCTCAGCCAGGCGACTTCGAGACTTTTGTCCCCCTGTGCTTCCGTGTATTTCGAGAGAATTGAATGACGAAAAGTTTGCTTTCGCCTCGAAAGCTCAAACGGGGCTTCAAACCTGACAGTAGGGTTGGCATGAGAAAATGATTCAACCACCTCACGATCGTTCATCGTATCCCAGGTAATGAATGCTTCGCCCCCGCTCTCGGGCCTAGCGAGGTAAACGGCTGTTAATTCATTCTCTTCACCAAGCAGCCAGCATCTACTCTCGCCGTCAATAACAACTGACGAGAACCGTGCTTGCGAGGAAACTTCTACTCCTTGTTCGCCTAAGCCGCCCCCCTGAATCCTGGCGCGATGCTCCTCCCCGGATTCCGGCAAATCCGCCTCGCTTCGAACTTTGGGAAGTCTTGCAAACGCTTGATCCGCGTTTGAAATGGGGGCGACATTTTCAAGGTGTAGATCAGGGATCAAAAATGATCGATAAAACCGACTAACCCTCCTTTTTCTCGACTGAAGACGAACCAGCACATCGCCTTCGCAGCTGACAGAGAGCCATGTCATGCGCTCATTGGAACGGAACAAAGATAATGCCGCCCCACGCCTCTGATGGAACGTTACGAGACGGTCATCTTCATTTGCAGAAGACAGAATCGCATAGAATTCACCGCCCGGACCCATCGCCATATCGGCAACTGCGCTCTGGCTCCCCCATCTACCTTCAACCCCTGCTGTTCGTAGATCCACCTCAGCTAATTCGAGACGCTCATCGGCAACCCCATCATGATTCGTGTCACGATAGGCACTCGTTACAATCACCGAATAGGCCGTCTCGCCTCTTCGTCGAACCTCGATTCCGCCAACATAGAGCCACTCGCCGTCCCAGCTAATGCTTGCATTTGGGCTAACCGAATGCAGGAATTGAGTTATTGCCGCGTCACGATTCACGAGGTAGACACTCCCCGTGCCATCGCCGTGTGAGTCCCTCACAAACAACCAAACGCCTCCTTCAGCCCGGGGAATCATCTGCTGAATCACCAAGCCCACGGTCTGATCGACTCTGGCAAGTTTCCAGGCTGTGGGCACTTTCGCACGATTGTTCTCCGTGCTGACCAGTGCCTTCTCCTTGAGCTTTTCTCTTGTTTCTATCGATATGACCTCATCCGGAATTTCATTCAGATCCGTGTAGCCCACCACTTCAATCAGGCCCGGCCAGTCTGATTTCCCTGAAAAAGAGAACCTCAAGCCGCCGATCTTTTCAGAATGGACAGGATAGAATCGAACCTTCCCACCTTCGGTTTCGAGAAACGCCTCGAGATGAGCCCACCGGTCCGCATCAACCTCCAATTGGTAGCTCTCAGCCTGATCCTCCCAGAAAACCGCGATGACTTTTGGTGATTTAGACTCCGCCATTTTCAGAACGAGGCTTCCCGGACCGGTTCCGGCCAGTTTCCAGGACGTCGCAGCATCCCCGTCAATCACGCTTCCCATGCTATTCTGGGGCAATGATGGAAGGGAGAAGGCTGAAAGCTCAGCTCCCTTCAACAAGTTGGTCCCTAGTTCAGCTTTTGTAATTTGAGGAAGGACCTCGTCAGTGATCTCAGGAGTTTCGCGCTTCGGGCCGTCCTTGGAAAGCCCTTCGCCTTCTTCTTCAAGTGCCCAGACCACACCTCTGGTCACCGTATCCAGGTAGACTGCCAAGTCCTCAGTAGCTGACTCAAATGCCATCGCATTGCAATACACGCGAGTGCCACTTCCAAACTCGTTTGTCCAGTCCTTCAATTTCGAATCCGCGGAACTTCCTGCCAGCTTCGCCCACTCACTGCCGACTTCTCCAAAAGAACCGGCTGACCGCCCCAACAGCACAGCCGGCTTCCCGCGTGTGTGCGGGTACAACACCCTCTCGAGATAAGGGCCGTCCGTGACCTCGGAAAAATCGTGGATATGAATCGCCAGATCGAAACCGTCCGCCCAACCGGCGTTGGGAAAGACTTCCTTCATTCCGGAGTTATTTCCTGACGAAGCTGTCTTTACCTTCCACTCAACCGGCCTCGACAAACGCTCGCTGATCCCATCACGGATCGACCGGTTAAGGTCGACATCACTGTGTCCGTGCCCGCCGGCAACAAATATGATCTTGAGCGCACGACTGCTGTCCTCGGCCGGCGTCTCGACTGTAGTGGTCAATGCCAGCCACGAACCAACCAGAAATATCCAAAATCGATGCATTGATGAGACCTCTCTCACTCAACCCATCTATGGTTTACCCGCAAGGAACAAAACCTCTGCCGAATGAAAACCTGAGGCGCTTTATCCCACCGCGCTGACAGCCTCGTTGAACTTGACCTGATGACCGTAATCGAGCTCTTCGGGCAAATCACAAATTTCTCTCACCGCGTCAAAAAGCTCGTCGAACTTATCGACAAAAATGTCTCCGATCAGAAGATCCGTCAATGTTGGACGAAGATCAGGATACATTTTCACCAGCTTCCCGAAATTGAACTCGGGTCGATAGAAAGCATAGACAATCTTTCGCATCCGTTCGATGGCGAGACAGATATCCTCACCATACTTTTGGAAGTTTTGCGCTGTGACATCACCGCCCTTAAGAGCCGTGTCGACGGCGTCAGCGGCCATTTCACCGGACTTGAGAGCCAGGAAAACACCAGACGAAAACACTGGGTCGAGGAAAGCAAAGGCATCGCCGGCAAGAATAAGTCCATCGGTGGCGCAGTAGTCAGAGCGATAGCTATATTCCCCCGTCACCCAGTATTCACCCTTCTGCTTTCCCGAGGCGAGGTGCTCTTTGATCCACACGTTCTCCTCAACCTCCCGATCCATGATTTCTCCCGGATCCCGGGAATCGCGAAAGAGATAGTCACGCTCAGCTACCACACCCACACTGACGAGATCATTGCGCATCGGAATATACCAAAACCAACCTTTATCAGGGAGGTAGGCAACAGTGGTCGAACCCGCATCGAGTCCGGGGTCTCGCATTGCCCCCTCATAGTAGGTCCAGATCGCGACCTTATTCAGTTTTGGATCACGTCTTCTCCACTGATTCTTGCTTGCGTAAAAACAATCGCGGCCGGAGGCGTCGACAACAACTTTTGCTCCTAGCTCGTAACGCTGCCCCCCCTTCTCGGCCACCACCCCAACCACTGCACCACCTTCATCATGGATCGGTTCAATGACTTTAGTCTCGTCACGGAAACTGGCACCCTTTTCCAGAGCCTTGTCCAGAATCATCTGGTCAAACTCTTCCCGTTCTACCTGCCATGTTGTCGCGGAGGGGTGATCGTAATGCTGAAAAAAGTAGAAGGGGCGGGACATCTTGCCCTCCGTCGAGGCGAATTGGACACTGAATTTCTGCTGAAATCCAATTTCGTCCATCTTGTTAACGAGACCTAACCGATCGAGCGTGTACCAACAAAAGGGCATCATCGACTCACCGACGTGATACCGAGGAAATTTCTCCTTTTCGAGGATAAGAACGGAATAACCCTTCTCGGCGAGCAGGGCGGCTGATGTCGTTCCAGCAGGCCCAGCGCCAATCACAATTATGTCCCAGTCAGTTCGCTTCATGTTAAGGAGGGTGGGAATAAGCCAAGATTCACTTTGTAGATACGTTCTCAACCCATTTTTCGGATTCATTACACCGAGGAAGAATCTCCACAATATCGGCGAAAACCGCGCCATCTCGATCGAGGAGCTGATTGCAGCGCCCGTAGAGGATTTCTCCGGATTCCTGTCCCAGAGCATCGGCGATAAGCCCGTCGGCAGGAACCGAGAAGTAGGCGCCGGGGCTGCCGCGGTGCTCTACCGCGTATTCTCCGAGGATTCCGCCCAGCGGCTTTTCGCCGGCAATCACCTCGTGGCGGACGTCTTCCGAGAGACCGCCCAGTTGAATCGCGATCGCTCCGTATTCAACTGGCTTGTCGGACGAGGCCGCATGGAGGCTCACAAGGCGCATTACGAATTCGTCGTTCGACTCGTGCTTGTGCACCTCCAGGTAGAGCTTAGAGTGATGAAAGGCCGCCAGCGTAGGGGTCATGTCGTTGGTATGCACCAATAATGAGCGGTAGGGATACGGCACCTCACCGCCCTCGAGGAAGGTGATATCAGGGAGCTCCAGCCCCGCCTTCTCGTAGAAAAAATGAAAAGGCAACAGGCGATGCAATGCTTCGGCATACGCCTGACCTGCTTCAGACTGGTCAGGTGTAACGTGCATCGAGATGTTCTTCGAGGAAAAATCCATGGAGGAGTCGGTCAATCTGCAGCATGCCGTCACGGCTCACCACGATGTCATCGCCGTCTTTGGCGAAGTAACCGTCGTCTTCAAGTTTGCCTAGCTCAGCTGCGTAACGGGTCGAGACATCAACACCATATTTGTCCTGGAAATACTGCATCGAAGTCCGTCCCAGCTTCAGTTGAAGGACAAACTCCCTGACAAAGCGCTCTTCCGGCGAAGTCGCGTAGGATCGAAAAATTGGAAGTTCACCGGAATTCACCAATTCATTGTAGGGATCCACGTCGGCTTGGTTCTGGTAATGAACTCCACCGAAATGACCGAAGCTGGCCACACCTGCGGAAAGCAAGTCCGCTCCTTCCCAGAGGCTGTCGCGATAAACAAACTTAGTCGTCTCGGGATTCTTCACTACCGTGTAAGCGCTGCTGACAGTGTAACCTGCCTCTTCGAAACGATTGAAAGCCCAGTCAACCCAGGCCCGCTTGGTTGGCCAGGTCGCAACCGGAGCCGAAATACGACCACTCTCCTTCATGTCGCGATAGATCGTGGTGTTGTATGGAATCTCCATCTGGTAGATGGTAACACAATCAGGATCTTGTTCGATGGCAGTGTCGACGCACTTTTTCCAGTTATCCTCGGTCTCATCCATCATTCCGGCAATGAGATCGATATTCACCTGATCAAATCCTAAGGTTTTAGCAAAACCGAGAGCACGATAAGCTTCCTTGGAACGGTGCGCACGACCGTTTACCTCCAGCAAGTGATCATCAAAGGCTTCGATACCTAGACTGAGACGCGTCACTCCAATTTCCTTGAGCGCTTCGAGCTTCTTCTCCGTCAGCGTTCCCGGCTCACACTCAAAAGCAACCTCTTCGGCCTCGTCCCACGGAAAAAGATCTTTCATGCGATCAGTGAGGCTTTGCAGTTGCTTCACCGAGAGATAACTCGGAGTGCCTCCACCAAAGTAAACGAACTGCGGCTTGCGACCGGTGAGGTATGGCTTTTTCGCATAGGCCTCGAACTCGCGAATCCCCGCCTCGAGATAATCATTAATCTCAGAAGCATTCTTGTCCGTGTAGACCCGAAAATAGCAGAAGTGACAACGCTTTCGGCAAAACGGGATATGAAAATAGACGCCCAAGTTCGTGTCGTTCGGAGCCGGCCCATCCAGAACATCCATCACGGCACTCTTGTATTCGGGAGCCCAGAATGAAAAAGGTGGGTAGTTGGCGACGAAGTAGTTACCGACTTCGGTTTGCTCGGCGCTGTCCCCGTCGAGCGGGAGACTTAGCTTGTCGATCACACCTACGGGCGAGGTGCTGTTGGAGGAGTCTGACATAAACTTGAGAAATTCGGAGGTTTGGGAGGGACTCAGCGGAAAGCATACACCACCCCGTCTTGCCCGCAAACCACGAGCGTGCCACGCGATACCGCCGGGGAAGCCTTGATCTGGCTCCCGATTTCAAAGTTCCAAAGCTCTTTGCCGTCCTCACGATTCACGGCATAGAGGCGGCCGTCCATTCCGCCCTGCCAGATGGTGTCGCCGGCAATCACCGGCGATGCGTCAAGAGACCGCGGTGCCCGAAAGGCCCAGAATTCTTTGCCCATGACTCGGTCATAGGCCACCAGCCGCTTATCCGGTCCTGCCACATAAACATGGCTTTCGTCTACCGCCGGAGAAGCAGTGTATTCGGCGCCGGTAACATTTTTCCAGACCTCTTCACCGGTGGCGACGTCAATCGCGATCACTTCTCCGCCATTGTGAGCAAGGTAGGCTATACCGTCACGCACGGCCGCCGAGTTAGCGATGTAAGAGCCTACCTCTACTTCCCGTCCCGCCCCCCGACCATCGACAGGAAGAATGTAGAGCAACCCATCACAGCCGCCGAAGGATACTGCCTCCATACCTCCCGAATTCACAATTGAAGGCGTCGAAACGATGTAGTTCCCTGTCTCCTCTTTCCAGAGCACCTCGCCGGACTTGGCATCGAAGCAATAAAGAAAATAATCGTGGCTTCCAATGAAGACCCGCGAAGCCTCTTCAGAAATCAGGATATTCACACCACCCTCGATTTTGCCGTCAGTTTCGTGTTGCCAGACTTGTTCACCGGTCTTGACATCAAGCGCATAAACAAAGCCGTAGGTGTCGCCGAAATAGACGATGCCGTCATAAACCGCTGCTGGTGCCGAAGTGGGTCCCTCAGTCTCAACTTTCCAAATCTTGGAACCGTCCCCCAAGTTGAGTGCTAGAAACTCACTACCAAGCGTCCCCACAAAAACGATGCCGTCGTGGATAACCGGAGAGGCTTCGATTGGAGCGCGTCGCTTTCCTTGGACCTGCCCGCTTTCGTAGCTCCAGGCCAATTCAAGCGGCGCGGACAAGTTTTCAGGACTCACCCCCTGCATTTCCGCATCTCCCCGAAACAGGGGCCAATCCGAGATTTTCCCCGATGATTCTCCCTCAGATTTGCCCGTTTCACCCCTGTTTTCCGAGCTTCCACACCCCGAGAGCAGAGCAATGAGCCCAATAATTGCCATAAAAAGATTAAATTTTCCGGAATATTTACAATTATATGGTTTTCTTAGGGAGACCATGGTAGTATCGTTCGGTACAAATTCGCTTAGATCAACGCAGCTATTACGTTTCGTCATCGCGGCTATTAGTCAATAACGAGCGCCCCTCAACGATGAATCCCCGCTTTTTCACTGTTCTGGCCGTCTTCTCCACCGGGGTCGCAACCGTTCTTGCCCAGAGCGGAGACGCTCCCTCTTGGATGGAGGACGTCACCCGAATACCTCCAGGCGGACACGCTAACCTACGCCCGGTCAAATTGGGATACACCCTAAGTTGGAACAATCGCGTCAACGCCGGAAAGTTTCAGATTTCAGTGATCGAACCCGAAGATGGCACCGCTCAGTTCATCGGCGATGCTTCCGGGCAAAGTTCCGGCTTCGCCCGCATTCTCTGGCCCTACGATTTTCGGGCTCGTTCTGTTATCGCTCAAGACTCACTCCGCCCGATCGTTTTCCAGCTCGACGAAAAGGACCGAAACGCGACCAACTCCTACGACATCATTTTTGAATCTGACCGCCAGATCTACACCACTACGGCCCAGAAGAGAGACGAAGAGGCCGTTACGGCAACCTCCCGCTTCAATTTTGACTTTGGTCAGGACGTGCTCTCCTCCGCCTTTTACCTTCGCAGCCACTCACTCGAGAACGGCGAAAAAATTTCCATGGTGGTAACTCCGTTCAATCGCCCCTATCTCACCGAACTGAAGGTCATGGGTCGCGAGACTCGCAAAATCAAGGGGAAGACTTACAGCACAATTCGCCTCGATGTCCGTGTCGGAAAGATCAATCCCGATTTCTCCATCAAGACCTATGACAAGATTAAGCAGACCAACCTCTGGGTGAGCGATGATGAGTATCGCATCCCGTTGGAACTTCAGTCTCAGATTTCGGTAGGCTTCGTTTCTGCCCGACTCGTCGACCTGAAGTGGCTCGAATAGCCGTTTCTTTTCATGACGAGTGCTTTTCCCTTCTTGATTTTCACGGTCCCGACGTTAAGCTCCACGCCTGCGTAAGATGAGGTCAAGAGCCTCGCTTCCCATCACATGCCGGTGTGGCGGAATTGGTAGACGCGCGCGATTCAAAATCGCGTTTCTTCGGAAGTGCGGGTTCGATTCCCGCCGCCGGTATCCTCAGGTGCTTGTGAATGGTATACCCCTCGGTAAATCGGAACCTGCCTATCACGCGGGGTCTGACACAATGCGCTTAGGCCGCTGCCTGGCTAAGAAGCACGTTCAGAATTTTCGTGAATCATCAGCCGCGTTGACGCTGCCGAATTTCAATGAGGCCTTTCATTACTTGTCCCAGCGAACCGGACCACTCATCTGTTCCAAAGGCATCGTGGAGCGTTTTATATATCTGATAGAGTTCCGCATAGACCTCCTGGTTACCCGGAATGGGCTGGTATTCCACATCCCGCATCTTGCAGCAGTTTGCCTGCACTTCGGCCACGGTGACTTCGCCACCGCAAGCAGCTCCAAAGATGGCAGCTCCAAGGGCACAGGTTTGTTCGCTCGCAGCCACGCGCAACGGACGACCCAAGATATCAGCGTAGATCTGCATTAAGGTCGCATTCTTCACCGCAAGGCCACCTGTGTTGACGACTTCGTTAATTTTAACGCCATATTCCTCCATCCGATTAATGATGGTCAGCGCCCCAAAAGCCGTGGCTTCAATCAAAGCCCGGTAAATCTCGTGGGCTTCGGTGTGTAGAGTCTGGCCGAGAATCATGCCACTGAGACGAACATCGGTCAGGATGGTGCGGTTGCCGTTATTCCAGTCGAGTGCCATCAGTCCGGTTTCACCTGGCTTGTGACCACTCATTCGCCTCTCCATCTCGATAAATTTTTCGTCCTGCGAAACTCCGTATGAATCCGGAACAAGATGATTCACATACCAGAGGAATATGTCACCGACTGCTGACTGCCCCGCTTCAATGCCATAGTGATCGGGAAGCACCGAACCATCGACCACGCCGCAAACGCCGGGCACGTCGCCGAGTTCAGCGCTGTTCGGCAGTACTGTAATATCGCAGGTGCTGGTTCCAAGGATTTTCACCAAGGTTCCGACTTTGCCGCCAGAACCAACCGCGCCATGGTGGGCATCAAATGCGCCTACGGCGACCGGGATCCCCTCTGAGAGCCCAAGTTTTTCAGCCCATTCACTCGTCAATTTCCCGGCTTGTGCGAGTGATGTGTCGGCCTTGTCATAAAGACGGTCGCGCAAGTCACCAAGTGCAGGGTCGAGAGAGGCGAGGAATTCCCTGTCCGGGAGGCCGCCCCATTCTTCGCAATACATTGCTTTGTGCCCGGCTGCACACACGCTGCGCTTCACTTTGGAAGGCTTGTCATTGCCGGTAAGAACAGCCGGAAGCCAGTCACAATGTTCCACCCAGGAGTAGGCAGCATTAAAGACGTTGCGGTCGATGTTGAGACACCGCCAGATCTTACTCCACCACCATTCGCTGGAATAGGTGCCGCCACATTTGGCAAGATAGTGGGGACGGTCCGTAGAAGCCTTCTCGGTAATTTTGGCCGCTTCCTGGTGCGCTGTGTGATCCTTCCAGAGCCAGACGCAAGCATTGAGGTTGTCTTTGAACTCTTCTTTCAGCGCCAAAGGCATACCGGATTCATCGATCGGAATCACGGTGCTCCCGGTAGTGTCGATACCAATGCCAATAACCTCAGACGCATCGAAATCCGAATTCGACTCTTTGGCCTGAGCCAGCGCACCGGTGATAATAGCCAACATGCCGTCAAGATAATCCTGTGGATTCTGGCGGGCCACATTCGGATCGGCCGGATCGGTCAGAATTCCAAGTGTGCCGGAGGGATAGGGAAATACGACGGACCCAAGTTCTTCTCCGGTATCGATGTCCACCAGCAGTGAACGACAGGAGTTGGTGCCGTAATCAAGACCAATTGCGTATCGACTCATTGTCATGGATATAGGTGATTCGACTCTTCGGCGCAAACGCCGATTGCCAATTATTGTTTAAAAAATATCGTGAGATTTCGCGTAATGTTTGCATCCAGACGAATCCAGCAGTCCCTTACAACGAGACCATGGAAATCTTCATTTCAGAGATCCCCGAAGAGGGCCTGCACCGCAGTGGTAATCTTGCAGCGACTATCTTCGACCTCTCGCCCGAGGACAGCATTCAACCTGCCGGCGACATTACCTACGATGCCACGATATATCATTTCGATGGCGTGGTGACCTTCGAAGGGAGTCTCAAGGGCCAATTCCAACTTCAATGCAGCACATGCCTCGAATACTTTAATTACGAGGCCGACTTCTCCAAGTGGAGTTCTGATCTGGAGCTTGATGAAGACCAGCAAAGCTTTGATCTTGCCGAAATCATTCGGGAAGACTTTCTCCTCGACCTCCCCTCCTATCCGCGTTGCGATGAGCTCGTGCCCGGCAAGCTCTGTCCCAAAGCCCACTATGTGGTGAAAATCCAGAAACCTCTCGAAGAGGAAGCGAAGCCGGAGGGAAGCGATGACGCCTGGGGAACACTGGACCAGTTGAAAGACTGAACTAAATTAACTTTTCCAGGCGACCTTGTCCGGCTTACCGCGCCAGGCAACACGGCCGCGATCTCCGGCTTTGAGTTGCTCGCCTTCCTTGAAGAAGCAGAGCCATCGCTCGTTGGGATCGTCATCCGGAACCACTGAGACTTCATAAACCGTTCCCATCGGCCTGACGTCGGCGACGGTCGCCATGGATCCCTCTTCTGCCACCTCGCAGGAAATCCAGCGAGCATCCTCTGGACGGGTCCAAGTCACTTCCCCTGTCTCAGGGTTGCGCACCTTGTTGGCTGGACCAAAGCGCTCGGCGCAGTATTGATCCACCGGCCCCTGATACACTTCGGAAGGACTTCCGACCTGAATCACCTTGCCTCGATCAAGGATCGCAACTCGCGTGGCGATGGCCAGTGCATCTTCGGGATCGTGAGTGACCAACAAAGCCGTTTGCCCGAGATCGACAAGAATCCTACGAATTTCCTCCCTCAACTTGCGCCTAAGAGACGGATCAAGGTGACTGAACGGCTCATCCAACAGAAGTAGTTGCGGCTCGGGCGCTAAAGCACGAGCGAGAGCAAGTCGCTGACGCTCACCTCCAGATAACTCGTGGGGGAAACGTGATTCCTTTCCTTTTAAGTCGACCATCCCGATGCACTCGGCAACTCGTGCACGGATTCGGTTCGAATCCCATCCCGCCAGGCCGTAGGCTATATTCTTATCGGCGTTCAAGTGAGGAAATAGGGCTCCGTCCTGAAACATCAATCCGAGACGACGTTTCTCAGGTGGCACCTCTATTCCGCTTCCGTCGGCCACCACTTCTCCCCCAAGAAACACCTCTCCTTCATCAGGCGCCTCCAACCCGGCAGCCAATCGGAGCAATGTTGTTTTACCGCTTCCACTCTCACCAATCAACGCGAGGATATCCCCGTCGTTCACATCAAGTGAGACTCCCTTAACTGCAGGATGCTTCTGCTGTGAAAATCTCCGAGTCACCTCCCGGAAGGACAAAAGTGGCGAAAATTCAGTCATTTGAGGTGGGTGATGCCAGCCAGCGATTCATCACCAGCAATCCAATCGCACCAGCTACCACAATCATCAAGGACGGAACAGCGCAGGCCTGCAGGCGGGACTCCTTGGCCAAACTGAAGGCCGTCGTCGCAAGTGTCTCAAAGTTGGCGGGCCGCAGGATCAGGGTAAGCGGCAGTTCTTTGAGAATATCGACGAAGAGAAGCATCCCGGCTGCAATCAAAGGTCCCTTCAGCAAAGGCAGGTCAATCTTGAGAAAGGTGGCCATAGGTGACTGCCCGAGGAGACGCGAAGCCTCCTCGAGAGGACGGCCAAGGCGGTCCATCCCGGCGCGTGAAAATTGCAACGGAATCGCAAAGAAGCGTACCATGTAGGCAAAACCGATCGCAAACAGCGTCCCGCTGACCAGGGGAATCCAACCGATCTCCCACCGGTCCATCGTTCCAAAGACCACAAGAACACCGACGGCAATCACGGCCCCGGGAGTCGCATACCCAAGGCCGGCAACACGATTCAAGAACCGACGGCTGCGATTTTCCCGCAAACGGACAGAATAGGCAAACAGGGCCGCCATCAGCGGCATCACCATGGCAGTCACGGCGGCCAGTCCGGTTCCGCGCGCGATCGCTTGCCCTGCCACAAACGAGCCTCCGGCCTCAGAGGCCAGATTAAGCCAAGCCCATCTAAAAAGCTGCCCCACCGGGTAGATAAAACCAATCAGGAGAGGCAGCAGACAAACCAGCATAGCACACCACCCCCGCCATCCTGACAAGCGCACCCGAGACAGTGGGATCTGGCTGGCCTCCGCCTCAACAAATCTGGCACGACCTCGGAGTAACTGCTCTGCAGCCAGCAAAAATCCAACCGTCACCATGACGATGCTGGCCAGTCGCAAAGCCGCAACCTTGTCGCCCATTCCGAACCAGGTTCGAAAGACTCCCTCGGTCAGGGTCGGCACCCCGAAAAAGTGCACCGCGCCGTAGTCGTTGATGACCTCCATGATCACCAAGGCGACGCCGGCAACCATCCCGGGTCTGGCCATCGGTAAAGCCGTCCGAAAGAAGACCTGTCGGGGGGAATCCCCAAGACAGCGGGCCACCTCAAGCACCGCCCGTCCCTGCTGAGCAAAGGCGGACCGGCAAGCGAGGTAAACGTATGGGTAGAGCACAGATGCCATCATTACGATGAGGATCCCGTATCGAATCACGAGTTCGAACGAAAGAAAGGCATCGATTCCCCAGTTGGTTCTTACCCAAATGAGGAAAGGAATCGCCGCCTGCGGCCCCTCGTAAAAAACGAATGCGGCCACATAGGTGGGAATCGCCAGAGGCAGGACGAGCCCCCAGTTCAAAAACTTACGACCCGGGAAATCAAAGCAGGTCACTAACCAGGCCGACGGCACGGCCATAAGGCAGGCAATTAAGGTTACCCCAGCGACGAGGATGAGGGTGTTTTTCAGGTAGCTTCCGAGAACCGTTTTCACGAGATGGTTCCAGGATTCACTTTCCTGCCCGACCTGGAGAAGAACGGCGGCGATCGGTAGACAGATCAATGCTGCCAACAGAAACGCGAAAGCGCCCCATCGATCGGGACGCTTCAAAAGGAATCTCCGTTTTGGAGTCGAGACCGAAGCCCGCTTCAGCAATTTTGATTCAGCGGCAACTGAAGAGACTCCGTCCATAAATCAAACATGGTCCGGCTTACTCCCAGCCGGCTTCGTTGAACACTTTCAGGGCTTCGGCATTCAGGTCACCAAGCACTGAGAAATCGACGTTATCGGCCTTGAACTCCCCCCATCGCTGCTGGCGTTCAGAAAGGGGAACCCCGTCGACAACAGGATACTCAAAGGTGTTCTCGCTGTATTGGGCCTGCACCTCTTCGGAGAGGAGGAAATCAATGAACTGGTTGGCGAGGACTGCCTTCTTGCTGGCCTTCACAACGCCAAGGCCACTGATATTGACGTGAGCTCCGCGGCCGTCCTGGTTAGGGAAAAAAATTTTCACCGCTGCTGCTGCATCGCGATCCTTCTGCTCTTCCGCAGTCTCCAGAATGCCAATGTAGTATGTGTTCACAATAGCCACATCCGCGAGTCCGGCAGCAATCGCGCGAACCTGGTCACGGTCACTCCCCTGCGGCGGTCGAGCCATATTCTTACGAACACCGGTCGCCCACTCGAGCGCCTTTTCGCGGCCGTCCGCTTCAATGATGGTAGTTAGCAGTGCTTGGTTGTAGCTGTTGGTAGAAGAACGAACCACGACCCGTCCGCGCCACTTTTCGTCGGTGAGCGCTTCGTAAGTGGAAAGCTCAGACGGCTCAACACGGTCAATGGAGTGAACGATCACGCGAGCACGGCGAGTCATTGCCACCCAATGGGAATCCTTCTCGCGAAGCGGAGGGTGCACTTTCTCGAGCGCGGTCTTGGAAGTCATCGGCCGCAAAAGTCCCGCCTGATGAGCGCGGTGAAGCGTTCCCCCGTCAGTAGTCATAAAAATGTCAGCAGGAGTATTCTCTCCCTCTTCCTTGAGACGTACGATCAGTTCGTCAGCAGCGGCCTTGACCACATTGATCTTAATGCCGGTTTTTTCGAAAAACTTCGCATGAACTGCTTCATCAAAGGCATAGTGCCGCTGCGTGTAGAGCGTCAATTCATTGTCTTGAGCCTGAGCAGGCTCGAAAATCGCACCCAAAACAACGGTGCCAAATAGAGTGAGAAAACGGGTAGGTTTCATTAGATCTTAACAGCCTTATTGCGACTGAATCTCGTTACCAATCCGAATCTGCCCGTTTTCCAGAGATATTCAATCAAGAAGATTGCGCAATTTTTGGTTAACAACTCCGCCAAACTTCTTGCTCGATCTCGTTGCAGCCATGGGAAAAACAGATAGTTTCCGGTCCGCACTCGGCCTTCACACTGCCGACGCCTGCACCCATGAGCGTTCCGCCCTCACCTTCCAAAGACTTTATCCGTGACATCATCGACGAAGACCTCGCGTCCGGGAAACACGATGGCACCGTCACCCGCTTCCCCCCGGAGCCGAACGGCTACCTGCACCTTGGCCACGCCAAGTCCATCTGCCTCAATTTCGGGATCGCCGAGGAATATGGTGGTCGCTGCCACCTGCGATTCGACGACACCAACCCGGTGAAGGAAGACGTCGAATACGTTGATTCCATCAAGGAAGACATAAACTGGCTCGGTTTCGACTGGGGCGATCATATCTACTTCGCCTCTGACTATTTCGAGAAACTTCACGAATGGGCCGTCTACCTGATCAAGGAAGGTAAAGCCTATGTCGACGATCAGAACGCCGATGAAATTCGCAAGGGTCGCGGCAATCTCCAGGAGCCGGGAACCAACAGCCCTTTCCGCGACCGCTCTGTCGAGGAAAACCTCGCGCTTTTCGAGCGGATGAAGAATGGCGAGTTCAGCAACGGAGAAAAGGTGCTCCGGGCCAAGATTGACATGGCGGATCCCAATCTCAACATGCGCGACCCGGTCCTCTACCGGATTCTTCACGAAGAACATCACCGCACGGGCGACAAGTGGTGCATCTACCCGATGTATGACTTCACCCACGGCCAGAGCGACGCGCTGGAGTTCATTACCCATTCCCTATGCACCCTTGAATTCGAAAACCATCGGCCACTTTACGAATGGTTCATCGAGAACCTTCCGGTGCCGTCCACTCCACGCCAGATCGAATTTTCACGCCTCAATCTCAATTACACAGTGATGAGCAAGCGCAAGCTGCTCCAACTTGTGGAGGAAAATCATGTCAGCGGCTGGGATGACCCTCGCATGCCCACCATTTCTGGCATCCGTCGCCGCGGTTATCCCGCGAAAGCGATACGTAACTTCTGCGACACCATTGGAATCACCAAGTTCCAGAGTGTGAACGATATCGCGTTGCTCGAGAACGCGGTTCGCGAAGTCCTTAATAAAGAGGCTCCTCGTTACATGGCGGTGCTGAATCCGATCAAAGTGGTTATCACCAATTATCCTGAAGGTGAGACTGAGATTCTCGAATCAGTCATCAATCCCGAAGACCCGTCTCTCGGCAATCGGGAGATTCCTTTCGGGCGAGAAATTTACATCGAGCGAGATGACTTTATGGAGGATCCTCCAAAGAAATTCTTCCGCCTTTCCCCCGACGTCGAAGTGCGCCTTCGTTCTGCTTACTGGATCAGGTGTGAAGAAGCCATTAAAGACGACAATGGAGAGATCATTGAGCTTCGCTGCACCTACGATCCGGCAACCAAGAGCGGCCAGAACCCGCCCGACGGTCGAAAGGTCAAAGCCACGATCCATTGGGTCAGCGCGACTGACTGTGCCGAAGCCGAAGTGCGGCTCTACGATCGCCTCTTCATGGAGGAAGCTCCTGACAAAGGGGAAGGATCTTTCCTCGATCACCTCAATCCTGATTCACTCGAGATCCTTCCAAACGCCAAACTCGAGATCAACCTCTCCGGGGTGGAAGCCGGAGACACCGTTCAGTTTGAGCGCCTCGGCTACTTCTGCGCCGATACGGACAGCACCTCAGATGCCCTTATTTTTAACAGATCGGTTGGGCTCCGTGACTCGTGGGCCAAGGCTCAGAAGAAAGGCTAGCGCTGCGTGATATCCAGTTCAAAACTGGACGCTCCAGGGAGAAGAACCATGTAGCGGTCCACCTCCTCGCCTTCGAGCATATTGCGAAAGATCACGCTGAGCGCTCCGCTCTCGTCAGCGCTCACCTGTTTGCTGGTCGCTAAGCGAAATCTTTTCGGCCGCTACCGGCGCCCGATCACATACAGCGGCCGCCCTCCCAGCGAAGGGGACCAACTATTGGCCATCAGAATACGTGAATTCCAGCGTTACTCCGAATATCTCCTGGAAACCCTTCAGGAAGTGGGCGTCGCAGAAAAAGGAGCCTAGGAAAACATCAGTCACGCCAAACTCTACGCCGACCAAATCAGCAACGACATTAGCGGACCGGGGTAGACAAAACGAAATTTCGAAACTTGGTTCGCTTCACGGTGTTACTTACAGCATGAAGAAACCCGCCCTCCTTCTACTCCTCTCTCTCTTAATCCTTCCTTCGCTATCTCTTGCCCAACGGCCGGACTCTGGAAAAGGCGGTAAAAGCAGTAAAGGAGGCCCCAGGCCAACTGATATCGGTGCCGGCCCTCAAGCGATCGGTGCCGAAGGGATCATGTGGTACACGACTTGGGATACCGCCCTTACCGAAGCCGCTCGTTCGAACCGCCCCATCTTCTTCATGGCGGCGGCAGCAACCTGTTCCGGCATCTCCGGTGTCTTCTGACCCGGCTACACAAAAACGCAGAACAGTTTGTTCTCGACCGAAGAATTTATCGCCGCCTCCCGCGACTACGTTTGCGTTCGTCTCGAATCTTTCGAAAACCAGGAGCATCATGACATGGTCAGAACCTTTCTCAGAGGGGCATTTGCTAACACGGCCTTCTGCCTCCTCGCGCCGGATGGTGAAACCCGCCTCTCTGGAAGCGGACGTGGACCGAGTCAGGCGCTGACCCCGGGCCGCCGTGGACCCGGTGGCACCAGCGCTACCGATGAGCAGGTGGTCATCGAAATGAGCAGCATTGCCAAGCAATTCAAGCCCAAGGGTGATCTCAAGGATCAAACCGTTCAGGACTTCCACACCTTCCGGCAGGCACTCAATGTGGCATCAGCTGATCAACGGCTTCTTATTTTTGTTGTCGTATCTGAAGCCGGACGCTCCCAGGCCGAAGCTGCCCTGAAACCAGTCATGGCCGATGAAGCTATCATTGGACGCTTCCACGTCGACTTTGCTGACAAGGAGGCCGACAAGAATTGGGCCGACGATATCAAGAAGAGCAGCAGCCAGCCCGGCTACGTCATCGTTCGTGCCGATCAATTTGGCCAGAGCGGAAGTGTCATGGAACAACTCCCCCTCTCTGCTTCCAGCGAACAGATCAAGGAGGCACTGCTCATGAGCAACGAGTTGTTTGCCGCCTCGGAAGAACGAAAGGACTACGGCGATCACGTGTCACTCGGCCGACGCGAGGGAATCTACTTTGAAAATGAGATGCCTTACGGCGAGGACCGGGACGGTGACGGGGTCATTGATAACGGTGGCGCCACCCGCAGCAAGGGCAAAGGCCGACCGTGATGTCGTCCTTCAGCACTGGTTTGGAGAATGGGAGCCACTTTGCGGTGGTTACTGCTCTCCTCTTATGGGTCACCACCTCAGCGGAACCATTGAAAGCCGCAACCTGCCTGCACTTATGATTCATGAGCCGGGTTCGCTTTGAATTCGTTCAAGGGCTGGCAAAAAGGATCACTTCACCACCATCTCTCCTTTCATAATGATCCAATGACCGGGGAAGGTGCAGACGTAGGGATAAACACCGGGTGTCTTGGGAGCTTGGAAACGCATCGTTTCACTGGTGTTGGGCTCAAGCAGCTTCGAGTGATGGAGGATCTTATTGCTCTTGGGAACATATCCCCTTTTGTAACCGTTAGGATCCTTGGCCATCTCGTTGCCCGCAATACCAAGCTCTTCAACTGAACCCGGCTTACCGATGACGAGGTTGTGCGGAGTTGCATCCGGATTGGAGAACACCAGCTTCACCGGAGCCCCGGCTTTCACGGTGAACTTCGTCTTGGTATACATCATGCGCTCGGGAACACAGCCGATTTCAACCGTCACGAGCCCCTTCTGGCTGTCGAAATTAGAATCGTTGGAATTGCGCGCGCCTTTGCCGGACGCCATCTTCTCGTAGTCAGCCCAGCTATCATAAAACCCTGCCACGGTTGGATACTTGTCTCGCTGATTCATCCAGATATTGCCCAGCACCTCGGAGCCGATGGCCGTGCGTGCCGCGTACTTCAGGTGGGCTTCCATCGGAAGATCGAAAGCCGGCACAACCGCATCAAGCGCACCGGGAGATCCATAGTAGGTCGCCGCAATCAGTGCCTGCATCCTGACAATGCCATTGGGATCCCCAGCCGCGGCAGCCAGAGCCTTGAGTCCGCCATCCTCGAAACTCGGGAACCAGTAGCGCAACTGCTTGGTAGCTGCGGCTCGGGCATCGTCATGATCGCAAGTCAGGAGTTCTTGGAGCAGATCAGGACGCATCACTTCGAAGCGACGGTAAGTCCACACAGCCTCAAGCTGATGATGGCGATAGCGATCCGCACCCTTATCAAGTCCGGCCACCCATTTATCGAGAGCCGGCACCACCTCATCGGCATCACGCATTGCAAGCTCACGTTTCGCCCAATAGCGGTAGCGGTATTCAGGACGCTTGAGCAATTCGATCAGACCCCCAGTCGAAGCGCCCTCAAACCGCGGCGGATCCTGCAATGGGGCTCCCTTCGGAACGATGCGCCAGATACGACCGGAGTCGCGGTCGCGTCGAGGATCACGAAGCGAATACTGAGCATGCCCTTTCACGGGATTGTACCAGTCGCAGACATACATCGCTCCGCGTGGTCCGTATTGGAGATCCACTGGGATGAAACTTAGGTTCTGCGAAAAGATCAGATCAAACTGGTATTCTTCGGTGTAGTGGTCGTCGTGCTTGACCCACTTGTGGAACTCGACGCGGTTCGTTGGCTTATAACGAACTTTAACAAACCCACCCTTCATTTCTTCCGGCCACATCGGAAAGTCGACAAATTCGTGCCCGCAGACGCCTGAGTAGGCCGGGATCCCAACCGCATTGGGGTGTTGATTCGGATACGGCGCATTGAGCGCATGAAACGCCTCCGCAAAGATCGGGTGACTGGCAACGTGGTTGCCCCAGTCGTCGAAAGTCACACCCCAGGGGTTCGTGTTTCGATAGCCACCAAAGGCGATCAGCTCCTCGGTCCGGGGCGTGTAGCGGAACCAGGCTGAGTTTTTTGCACGGACAGGTCCGTAGGCAGTCTCGACCTGGGAGTTGTGAAAGATGGACTCGCGGAAGATGAGATCACCATCCGGCGTCCAGACAAAGTCATGGAGCGAGTGGTGACTGTCCTCTGTGCCGAAGCCGGTCAGCACTCGCGTCTTTTTGTCAGCCACGTCGTCACCATCAGTGTCCTCGAGGAGAACCAGATCAGGCTGATCGGAGACATAGACTCCGTTTTCAGTGATAACGAAGGAGAGCGGAATGTGAAGGTCCTCAGCAAAGACAGTCGACTTATCCGCTTTACCGTCCTTGTCGGTGTCCTCGAGGATCACGATCTTATCGTTGGGCTCATTGCCAGGATAAACGTGAGGATAAGTGGTTGAGCAGCTGACCCAAAGGCGTCCTTTTGAATCCCAACGCATCGCGATAGGACACGCAATATCAGGAAACTCCTCCTCAGTGGCGAAGGCATTGACCTCGAAACGAGGATCAATTTGAAACTCGCTAAGCTCGTCGGCGGGGTTGAGCCATTCGTTGGCTCCGCGACCTTCAATCACGGCGTCGAGTTCCGGCAAATTGGAATCATCAATCGGACCATTGGCATTTTTGCCACGAGCGAGGGCGTGCACACGCGCCTCCCGATTGGAGGTCATGATATCGAAGTTCCGCATCGCGGGCAGGAAATCGAGGTAACCGTAGCTCTTCTTGCGGCCTCCCACATAGTAGAAGGTGTTCACCGGTCGATATCGCCGCATGAACTGGCGGTTCTTATCCACAACGACTTCTCGAATCGCTTCATTCACATCCGGCGGAGACTGCTGGAACATCTCGCTGTAAAGCTGTTCAGCATAGATCTCGTAACCTTCCGCCGTCATGTGAGCACCGTTGATCGTGAGCTGCGTGTCAGGATCATCCATCGCCGTGCGGGTCGCGTTAAAAACATCGGCGAAGCCCACCTTCTGCTCGGCAGCCACTTCCCCCATTGCTTTCACATAAAGAGCAATGCGGTCGTTATTCATGTCAGCCGCCGCGACCTTTTCGGTGTTCTCGTTGGCAACCGGTGAAATCAGGACAATACGAGGACCGGTTTCACCGTTGAAAGCAGAGGTCTTAATGTCTTCGAGATAGGCGCGAAGGCGATCCTTGAACTCGTCGATCTTCTCCTCGCCCCCGAATGATTCGTTGTAGCCGAAGGCGGCGAAAATAACGTCAATCTTCTCACGGGTGAGATGCTGCGGAACCGTAGCAAAGTTGTCAGGGCGAGGCTGGAGATCTACTTCGTCAGCCGACCAGGCAAAATTGCGAATCGTCAACTCCAGCTCGGGATAGGTCTGGTAGAGCATCGATTCAAAGAATCCAAACTGCCCCCCACGATCGAGCAGCGTATTTCCCACCAGGGCAATGCGATCGTCTTTTTCCAGCTTCAACGGCAGCGTTGTCTCAATGGCCTCCCCACGCTCAGGAGTTGGAGCGGACTCGGCATAAATACCGTATTTTTCCAGTTCAGGATCCTGAGGCGGAGCCTCTTTGCCGGACTTTTCATTCTTGGCGTCACGCTTCTGTGAAGGGTTCCCCTTTCCTGCTACCGTCGGCTTACCCTCGTTATCAATCAATTCCACCTCTGGCTTTCTTTCCTGCGCCACAGAAGTAGCGAGGGAAAAGACGAACAGAAAGACACAGCCTCTACAAAGCAGCGGATGTTTAATTAAAGAAAATCTCATGAAAAGGGTTTCTCATAGATCAACTGAATGGTCAATTATCCCACTATCCGTAAAGAAGTGCGAAAAGCGGTGTGATACTTCCTCATCTCGCGACATGTCCCTCTGATTCGCTTGACCACCTCGTTGACCCGGCGACATTCCTTCTGTGATTGAGAGCCTCAACCTGGAACTGACTTCTCGCCGCAAGGGCATGCTGGCGAGCTATGTCGCCGCGACCATCCTCCTGATCCCAGCCAATCAACTCATCATCGGTTTCATATTTCTGGCAGTGTGCATTTTCCTCGTCGCTGCCGACAAAGAAGCCAAGCTTCGACGCCGCATGGGCGTGCTGCTGGCCTGTGTTGTCATTCTGGGACTGACCGATATCAACACCTCGCTCTCCAACGAAAACTTTATTAAAGTAGGCGTTCCTTTCACCCTCGTCATCCTGCTGCCGTTTCTTTATCAGCGTTTCAGCGGAGATGACAATATCATCCGTTTCCGCTTCTGGCCCCGGAACTGGCGCAAACACGATATCATCTACACTATCATCTCCATTCCCCTCGCCTGGCTGGTCCTGAAAGGCTACGCCTGGGGAAACCTGGTCTTCTTCGAGGACGAACTCTTCCGTCACTGGGAGATGCCCGAAAAACCCAACCAGGGCATGATTCGGCGCCTATTTATCGGTATCAACATGGTTGGAATTTGGGATGAGTTGTTCTTCGTGAACACGGCCTACGCGCTTCTTCGGAGTCTCTTCTCTTATAAAGTTGCCAATGCCATGCAGGCTGTGCTCTACACCGCGGTGCTCTTTGACATGGCTTTCACCGGACTTGGCATCTTCATCGTGTTTTTCTTCGCCTGGACCCAGGGCAACATGTTCGAAAAGTCTGAGTCACTGCTCTGGGTGCTGATTGTCCACCTTATTGTCGACTTCTTCCTCGTTGCCTTCATCGTGCAGACCTACTACCCGGAATACGGCTACGATTTTCTCTGGCAAACGAAATTGGGAATTGAATGATCCATACGCCAATACGGGCTTGTCTGAATTAGGGAAATCCGGCGTACTAGCCCAATGAATCGCGCACTGACTTTCCTGTTACTCTCCGGACTGGTCCTTTTCGCTCCCCCGGAACTTCAGGCCGACTGGCCTGAATTCCGCGGAAGCACACACACCGGACACGCCCCTAACGCCAACGTGCCGCTTAAATGGTCCGATCGCGAAAACATTCGATGGCAGATCAAGGTTCCAGGAAGAGCTTGGTCCACTCCCGCTGTCGCAGGTGATCAGGTGTATGTCACCACGGCGGCAGAGAAACGCAGTAATCTTTCACTCCAGGCCCGATGCTACGAACTCGGCAGTGGCAAGTTGATCTGGGAACAAGAAATTTTTGAAGTCGAAGATGGAAAGATCCACAAGAAGAACAGCCACGCTTCACCTTCTCCGATTTATGAAAACGGGCGTCTTTATGTTCACTTTGGGCACAATGGAACGGCTTGCGTCGATACCAGAGACGGGAAGGTTCTCTGGAAGCAGACCGGACTTCCCTACAAGCCGGTCCATGGTAACGGTGGATCCCCGCTGCTTTTTGAAGATCGCCTCATTTTCTCCTGTGACGGAGCGGTAGACCCGATCGTGGTGGCACTCGACAAACACAACGGCGACGTTCTTTGGCAGGTCCCTAGGAACGTCGATGTGAGCCGCACGTTTTCCTTTTCCACTCCACTGGCTATCGAAGCAAACGGGAATCCTCAGATCATTTTGCCCGGTTCCGGGGCAGTCATCGCTTATGAGCCGCGAGAAGGTAACGAAATCTGGCGCTTTCGCTATGGCGAGGGATACTCGGTCGTTCCTCGCCCCGTCTACAAGGATGGAGTCATTTACGTTTGCTCCGGGTTCAACCAGGCCAGTCTCTTTGCCGTAAAAGTCGACGGGCGCGGAGATGTAACCGATACGAATCTTGTCTGGACCGAGCAGAAAACAATCCCGAAGGAGAGTTCCCCCATTCTGGTCGATGACCTGCTTTTCCTCAATGACGACAAGGGGGTGCTGACCTGCTTTGATGCTGCAACCGGTGAAGTCCACTATCGCGAGCGACTTGATGGTAAAGGCGGATACTCGGCCTCGCCAGTCTACGCCGGAGGCCACCTCTTTTTCCACAACGGCGAAGGCACCACCACCGTGGTGAAGCCGGGAAAGACTTTCAAGAAAGTTTCAGAGAACAAGCTCAAAGAGTTCGGACTTTCCTCCTTCGCCGTAGTAAATGATGGTTTTATTGTCAGGACCGAAGAACATCTCTGGCGGATCGGTGAGTGACCCTCAGGCGTCGAGGTATTTTTGAAGGGAATCCTTCAGTTGGGTTCTGGCCCGAAAGAGCAGGCTTTTCACGGCCGGGACTGACATCGAGAGGATCTTGCCGATCTCATCATACGGCATTTCCTCATATCGGCGCAATACAACCGCCATGCGCTGCTTATCAGGAAGTTCCTGGATCGCCCTGTCCACTGCCTCTTTCAGTTCAGCGTGCAGCACATTCTGGTCCGGTGAGACCGTCTGCACATCTTCAACCACCCGGTGGCTCTCCTCCTCTCGCTCTTCAACGGAAACCGTCGGTTTACGCTTGCGGCGTCGAGTCTCATTGAAGACGAGATTTCGGGTGATGGTGAACAACCAAGTCGTAAATTTCGCCTGAGGCTCATAGCGAGCCGCCGACTTCCACACCCTCACAAAGACCTGCTGAGCGATATCCTCAGCTTCAGAAGCTCCGCCCAGCATCTTGGCAACGGTCCCTATCACAGGCCCCTGGTGAATTTCGACCAGTTGCTCGAAAGCAACCATATCTCCCGTTTTCACTCGAAGCATCAGCGCCACATCCCGCTCGTTTGCCTCGCGCTTTTCCGCCTCCTCGTCGATTTGAGCTGGCGTGTCATCGGGGAAAGTCATAGAGAACGCAAAATCTTGGCAATTTCCTGAGCGTAAGCGTCAAATAACAGCTAAACTCATGGCCATCAAGCTACGAAATCTAGACTGCAGAAGATAGCCGGAAGGTTACGGCCTGCAGCATTTTAAATGAGCCCTCGCAAAAGATCAAAAGGCCGTCGCAGTTGGCAGCCAATGAGACGCGTTTCCATTTTCCTGATGGGACTGGGCGTCACAAGCGAAATGGTCGCAATTGCGGGCATGATCCTGGGTATTCTCGCAGGCTTTTCTTTCATGGGCACCCGGGAACCCTACCACCCGAAACTCTTCTGGCTACTGGGAGCCGTCTTCTGCCTCCTAAGGATTGCGTGCATTCGCCTCGACACCTTTCTTCACCATCACAACTCTAAACGCTCGGTCGAGGAAATCTTCTTCACCGAGCTTCCCGAGCGAGTCTCAGACGCTGTCACTATCATTGGCTTTGGCTTTGCCGCACTCTCTAGTCACTGGCTCGGCCTCGCTTCAGCCCTCGCCGCCATTTTTTCCGCTTACATGCGCTCACTTGGTGTCATGAGAGGTGCTGGCAAAACGCGCGCCGCAATCGGCCCAATGACTCGAATTCACCGTCTAGCCCTCATTTCGATCACCTCGGTGCTGATGCTGTTTCCTTTCGCTGCCTCTCTCGAGACTCCCATCCCTCATATTGCTCTCTGGGTCATGCTGATCGGCTGTGTTGCCACCATTCTACTCCGGTGGTTGAAACTTAAGGAATTCGACGAGACTTGAGCTTCTTGCAAATTTAACTAAGTTTTCTTAAACAGTTGCTCGACTTTGGCACCCTCTCTGGTTACCTTATGAGTCGCATGTTTCTGAAACAAACATGGTGGCCAGCTTTTGCGGCCGTGATTCTTGGCTTTACCCCATTCGTTCCCGCCCTCGCTCTGGAGCCTTTCACCCATGTGGTGATTGATCCGGGCCATGGCGGCAAGGATCCCGGGTCTAATGCCTATGGACTGGTTGAGAAAGAACTCACCCTTGATCTGGCCCTCCGACTTCAAAAAATCCTGACCAGCAAGGGCATTACAACAACCCTGACTCGAACTACAGACGAGTTCATTTCCTTAGAAGACAGGGCGAAAATGGCCAATTCCTCGGCAGAAACCATCTTTATTAGTCTGCATTTCAATGGCCATACCGATCGCAGCATCGGTGGGACAGAGACACTTTATTGGCCCGGTAGCGAAAAGGGCCGGGAACTGGCCAGCTACATTCAAAGCGAGCTTGGAAGGCGCCTTGTCACGAGGAATCGGGGTTTTAAGCCTGAGCGCCTCAAGGTACTTGAAAAGACTCGTTGCACCGCCGCCCTCGTTGAATGCGGCTTTATCTCGAATCGATGGGAAAGCCAGCGTTGCGGCGCTGAATGGTTCCGCCAGATTCTGGCCGAGGAGATTGCACAGGGGATCTTGCGGTATCAGGAGGGCTGAGAGGTGCTACAGGAAGTCACCGCTGCGTAGCCGAGTTTCTCCAATGGTCCCGCAGCGAAAACGGTACGGCCCGCGACGAAATCACTGGATTTCTTTCATCAAATGACAACGCGATTAGCGAATACCGCCATCGCGATCTCTCCACTGGGGAGGATCCAGTTGCTCTCGTTAGCGACTTTCACTCTAACGACTAGACGTCCTACTTGAAAGAAGCCCCTTCCATCCAGCGTATCAACGCGAATGATTGGATTACGCCATTTTCGTCTCTTCCTGATCCTCGCCTTTTTCCCGACTTTCCTTGGGTACCTCACTCTCGGTCTAAGCGATTACTGGGTTGAGACGCAGGCGACTCGCTGGCTCTACGATCGCGTTGAAGATCTGCCCGAAGCTGATGTTGCGCTCGTCCTTGGTTGCGCAAAGACGCTTTCCAGCGGCCGCTCCAATCTCTACTTCAAATATCGCATTGAAGCTGCTGCTGAAGCGTTTATAAAGGGAAAATGCCGCTACCTCATCGTGAGCGGCGACAACTCAAATCACAGCTATAACGAACCTCATTTGATGAAAGAGGCCCTTATCCTGAAGGGTGTTCCCGAAGATCGTATCATTTGTGACTACGCCGGCCTTCGCACCCTCGACTCGGTGATTCGTGCTAACAAAATCTTCGGTCAACGCAATCTCATGGTGATCTCCCAGCAGTTCCACAACGAACGAGCCATCTATATCGCACGTCAGTCCGGGATGGAAATGATAGGGCTAAACGCTGAGGACGTTTCAAAACATCGGGGAATTCGCACCAATGCCCGTGAGAAGTTTGCCAGGGTCATAACTCTTCTTGATGTGCACCTATTCAAAACACAGCCACGTCACCTCGGTGTTCGCATTAATATCACCTCCGGCAATACCAAAAAAAAAGGCCGGAGCAATAACTGCACCGGCCTCTTCTAGAGTTCCATTGGTGAGCCGCTTTTTACTTCTTCTTTCGGAGAAAAGTCGGAACATCAAGATCTTCGCCGTCAACGATTGTCGGATCTGTCTTCGCGAAACGGCCTTTGCCCGAGATCGGTTCCAGTTGAAGCATCTCCTGCTGTTGCTTGGCTTCTTCAGAAGTATCATCGATATCATCTACTTCGTCTTCAGAATCTCCCTCAGTCTGAGGTTGAAGCGACAGCGAAGTCCCCTCGTTATCCTCTGAAGGACGAGCCTTGATGCGGCCCGTATTTCCGTCGGAAACCATACGGGTCAAAGTGATTTTTTGCTCAGTGTCAGTGACTGCTTCGATACCTTCGACACCTTCATCATCACCCGGAAAATCAATGGGTTGAATTGAAGTGACGTCATCTGATGCTGCTTCGACGGCCCGAGCAATTGGATTGCGACTATCCTCTTCTTCCGCATCATCGATCTTGAGGTCGGCAATAGATGGAGGATCTCCTCCCTCCTCCTTTTCATCTGATTTACCCAGAGGCTCCAATGTTGCAGAGTCATCATCGGATTCCGTATCTGCGGCATCTGCAGCATCTGCGGCATCTGCGGCATCTGCGGCATCTGCAGCAGATTCCTCTTCTTCCTCAGGCTCGCTCTGAAGCATCGCGGAAAAATCATCTTCCTCCTCTTCGACAGGCTCAGGCATCGAGAGAGCGGGTGTTTCCTCTTCTTCCTCCTCGGCTTCGTCATCAGCGGGCGCGAGCGGAGACGGATCGGATGAAAGCCCACCCAGGCTGACAGCAGGAGCCTCTTCCTGTTTCTCCACTGGAGCGCTCGAAATACTCCCGCTTCCCGGGCCCACGATGGAACTGATGATCGTGACAGAAAGACTGTTTCCGAGGCGTTTGTCAGTACCCGTTCCAAAAAGAATCTGAGTCCCATCACCAACGTGCTTGCTGACTTCTTCCATGACCAACTGCACTTCGTAAAGGGTCATCGTGTCGCCACCGGCGACCTGAACCATAACCGCATTGGCATCATTGAGCAGGCGCCCCTTATCGAGCAGCGGACACTTCAGTGCTTGTTCAACGGCTTCATGGGACCGGTTATCGCCCTTGGCGAGGCCGTATCCGAAGAGACAGCGGGAGTCTTTGGAATCGAGCGCGGAAAGAAGATCATCCATCCCGATCCGGATGATACCGGGTCGGAAGACTACGTTCATGGTGGCACGAATGCTCTGGCTGATAATCTTGTCAGCAGCCGCGAAAGCCTGAGTCACACCGTCCTTAGGAACGATGAGTTCGCCCATTCGATCATTGTCAAACGTGATAACAGCATTGGCGTATTTACCGACGACCTCAAGAGCATCGCGAGCCTGCTCGGCTCGACGAGCCCCCTCAAAGGAGAACGGCATTGTTGCAAAGACAACAAGGAAGACGCCTTCTTCTCTCGCGATCCGGCAAACTTCAGGAGCAGCACCAGAGCCGGTGCCACCGCCAAGACCAACGCAAAGAAAAATGATTCCCTTTTCGCGAACCGCTGCCCGGATTTCATCGACAGCCTCGAGCGCAGCCTGCTTACCTAGCGAAGGATCACCACCCGTCCCCATCCCTTTCAGAAGAGTGGCTCCAAGTTGGATCTTGTCACTCGAAACGGAGGTAGAGAGCGCTCTCACATCTGTATTTAGTGTCAGCAACTCTGCATCGTCGCTGCCTTCAAGAGCCATTCGGTCGAGCACATTGGCACCGGCACCGCCGACACCAATTACCTTAACACCTAGCTCTGAATCTGAGGGAATCTCACCTTGCCCTATTTGGTTGTACTCGATCATGGGTTTTTATTAGCTTCAATAAAGCGACAAAATTGTCAAACTCAAAGAAACGAGCCGAGGATCACTTTCCCAGGCCGAAAACAGTTGGAGAATCATCTTCCCCCGCCGAAAATCCGTTCGAAACTTTTACCCAGTTTACTTAGAGTTCCCTTCTTCGGACGTTGTTCATCAAGTAGTTGAGCGTAACGGATCAGCCCCACGGGTGTCGCATACTGGGGGTTTTCAAATAGGGCAGACGGTCCTGACATATCGGTAGACCCAGCTTTTTGCACTGGAATCCCGAAAATATCCTCCGCAAGATCATCGATACCAGTCATCAGTGATGATCCGCCCGTCAGAAAAATACCTTTACCAAGCTTATCGAGAAGCCCCTGCTGCTGGAGGGGTTCAGCAACAACTGAAAGCAACTCAGTGGCACGGGCGTTCATGATCTGGTTGAGCAGCTCCTGCTCCACGGTCTTACCACTATCGCCTTCGATCGCGATTTCATCGTGTTCAATATTCCTTAACGATGCACTGCCGTGATTGACCTTAAGCTTTTCAGCACGAGCCAGCGGAATTTTCAGGACCAGAGCAATATCGTTGGTGATGTGGTCGCCACCAATCGGAACACAGCCACTCTCCACGACAGCTCCATCCACAAAACAGATGTAGTCGGTTGTACCGCCTCCAATATCAATGAGGAGCGCACCCTCGTTTTTGGACTCACGGTTCAGAACCACCTGGGCGGCAGCCACTGGAGAAAAGACGATGTCTTCAACCTCGAGCGGGACTTCCCGGACACACTTGATTGAATTCTGAATCCGCGTTTTGACACCGTGAATGATGTGATAATCGGCTTCGAGTTTCTGGCCGAGCATTCCGAGAGGATTCAGAACCTTCTCCTGACCATCAACATAATAGTGCTGAATAATGGAGTGAATGTAGCCGTTTTCTTTCGGAACAGGCACATCACGGGCGATTTTCTTCACCTCTTCAAGGTCTTCGCCGTTGATTTCCATCTGTTCATCAGCGACACGGATCGTCCCCCGATTATTTAAACTCTGGATATGAGATCCGCTCACAGCAAGAAAGACCGTGTTAACCTCGACATCACTACGTTCCTCTGCCCGCGCCAAAGCATCGTGCAAACAGGTCTGAACTGTCTCAGGATCAACGATTTCCCCTTTTCGAACCCCCGCTGCAGGGTGTTGACCGACCCCAAGAATCTTGATTGCGCCATCACCGCGCACTTCACCTACGACGATACAGACCTTCGAGGTCCCGATTTCAAGACCGACGTAGATATTCGACACTGCCATTAAAACCTAACTCTCCCTAAGCATTTAGCCGCTTTTCAAAATAGAGCGCAAGTGTTTTTCTTGTGTGTCGTCGAACGACTTGACTCCCCACTCTGCTGCTTTTCGGAGGGGCTCGGCAATGACTGAAACTGCCGAGGGGTCAATCGGCTGGGAAAAAGTGACTGGAATATTCCGGCTTACAGCGACGTTCACGGTGGCAAGAGGAGCATCCATCTGACCGACCTGAGCCACGATGATGCCAAGGTCCTTCAGGCCACGGTCAACGTCGAGGATGGAAAAGGTCACAATCATGCCGCCCCGGTAGAGGCACTCGAAAGACCATTCATTCTTAAGCTTCACAGCGTGCACCATGAGATCTTCAGTGCCGGGTATTTTTCCCTGCTTTGCGATCAGGTCCAACGCACACGTGGTTCCGTCAACGCTCATGACATCACCCTCCCTCGGCTCGTCCATTCGATAAGTCTCGATCACGGGAAGGTTCTGCTCAGCCTCGGTCAGATTCATGCATCGGAAAAAAACACCCTCCTTATCGAGGAGATAACCACGCTCCATATCGGCAGGCCGGATTCCAAGCGGCGGACACGAAAGCCACGCCACCGGCTTACGCTCAGTAACAGAAATATTGATCCTGTCCGGCATTTCCCGCACCACCATAGCCTTCTCCACGATCGGAAGCTGTTCCAAACGGACCTTGAGCTTCCCCAGGTCGATTTCCATTAAATTCATCCCGGGAGACACGTTGGCCACCTCACGAAGTTTACCCTCGCTGAGAACGCCGTCAGTCTTCACCGTAAGCTGGCGGAGCACGAATTCCTCATTCTGATAGAAAATCTCGTTGTTGACCCGATTCAGGCCGATGGGAATGCTAAAACCGAGAGCGGCCACAGCTGCAATGCGAACTGGCCAAACAAAAGCGGGACGCCGACGACGTCGCACCGGGGCGCCAGGCGATATCTCAGCCTCGAGGACAATCCAGTCCGTCTCATCCGGCAGCCGCCTGCGGCGCCAGCTACGGGGAAAAATGCTGAATTTGTGGTAGTTGCCTTTCCCTGTTTTCTTTCGCATTAATCGAAATTAAAGGAAAGTTTAATAATTTTCAAACAAAGATTTCCAAAATTCATTCCCGCCTCATAAGCCGCTTTGGGCAGTAGGCTGCTTTCAGTCATCCCGGGAATCGTGTTCACCTCCAGGACAAAAGGCTGCTGGTCCTCCTCACGCAGTAATATATCGACCCGGGAGTAGACCTCAATTCCGAGCGACCGGTGCGCTTTCAAGGCCTCCTCCTGAACCATTTTCGTCACTTCTGGCGACAGATCAGCCGGACAAAAGTAGTCGGTCCCACCCTCCCCAGTCATCCACGGATACTTATTTGAGATATCGTAGAAACCTGACCGAGGCTGAATGTGTACTATGGGAAGAACCTCGTCACCAACGATGCCCACGGTCAACTCCTTGCCGCGGATGAGTTGCTCGACCATGACGTCGTTACTGTATTTACCGGCATCCTTAATGGCGGAGTCCCAGTCCTCTTCGGTCTCAACCAGATGGACACCAACACTGGAGCCTTCCCGCGGAGGTTTCACCACGCAGGGTATCCCCACGGAACCAGCGGAACAGTTCCCCTCACTGATCATGACCACTTCCGAAACGGGAGTGGTGACCCCGGCGGCAACAAATGCCTCCTTGCTTAGAATCTTATCGAAAGCGGCTTCAGAGCTCTTTTGCCGTGCTCCGGTGTAAATCACGCCACGCTTATCCAACTCAGCCTGAAGCGCCCCGTCTTCACCAAAGGTCCCGTGAATCACGTTGAAGGCCACATCGGTGTCTTCCGGCAATTCAAAATTTTCATCCTGAACATCGACAAATGTCACTTTCCCGACTTTGCCCTCGAGCGCGCCGGCTACTCCCTTGGCGGAAGCCATGGATACTTCCCTCTCTGAACCGGGTCCGCCGGCCAGGACGGCAACATGCATTTTTCCAACTGCTTTCATCTGCTTCAAAATCTAAGTGATTCGCTACACCGGTTCATCCTGCCCGATGATCTGTACCTCAGTCTCCAATTCGATGCCACGCTTCTCAAGAGCCTTGGCTTTGATCTGCTTGATCAATTCGAGCACCTCGGCCGCGGTAGCGCGGCGATCATTTACAATAAAGTTTCCATGAACTTCACTCACGCGGGCCTCGCCCACTCCGGTATCCTTCAATCCCAACTCGTCAACGAGTTGTCCCGCTCCTATGCTTTCGGGATTCTTAAAGATGCAGCCCGCACTGGCCGCGATTGGCTGAGACGACCGTCGCTTCGCTTTCGATGCCTCCATCATTGCGGCGATTTCACAGTCCGGACTTGGCTCACCCCGAAATAAGGCGGAGACGGCCACGTTATAGGCCAATTCGGGCACATTACGGTAGTAATGCCTGATCTCTTCAACGGATTTTTCGAAAACCTCTCCTTCAGCGTCCACCATCTTGACGCTGACCACGTGATCAAATGTCTCTGCTCCCATCGCGCCGGCATTCATGCGCAGGCTGCCGCCAACGTTTCCGGGAACTCCTTCCATCCATTCAAAGCCCCCTACGCCTGCAGATTGCGCGGCGGAGGCTAGCGCCTTCAGTTTCACACCGGCTCCGGCACGAATGGTGTTCCCTTCCGTCAATATCTCTCCAAACTCTCCTTTAACGGGATTGATCGTTATACCGGGAATGCCTCCGTCCCGAACCAGTATATTAGATCCCCGGCCCACGATACGAATCGGGGTAGCGCTGTCTGCACAGTGCTTCACAATCCGGCCGAGACCTTTAACGGTCGTCGGTTCGATCCAGAACTGAGCCGGTCCGCCAACCTTCATGGTCGTATGGCGGCGCATCGACTCGTAAAGCTTCACCACCCCGCCAGGCTCATCGAGGACCTGCTTCAACTCATCGACCGTCGCCAGGTCCTGGCTCAGTCTTGTCGAAACTTCATGAATGTTCCCGGCTCCAAGGGTCACGACCCAATCTCCCGGCTCCAAACGCGCCCCAACCTCGAGGTGCATGGTAGCGAGATCAGGGTGTGACATCACCTTAGCTACTTCCCCGCGCGCTTTGACTGCCTCGACGATGGTGTCCCCGGTAATACCTTGAATAGGCTTTTCACTGGCAGGATAAATATCTGAAACCCAGAGCTCATCGACCCCGTCGAAACAAACCCCGAATTCATCCTTAAGCAATTGGGTCCTTGAGTAGCGGTGAGGCTGAAACAGACAGATCAACCGACCGGCGTGCTGGCTTCTTGCTGTCTGAATCGTTGCCGCAATTTCAGTTGGGTGATGCCCATAGTCATCCACGACCGTGACATCATCGCTGTTGCGTTTGAGTTCGAACCGCCTGCGAGCCCCGCGAAAAGATCCCAACGCCTCGTCGATATGATCGAGGCTGACACCACTCTCGGTGGCCACGGCCACCACAGCCAGAGCATTGAGGACATTATGCCGACCGGGAATACCCAGCCTGACGCGACCAAATTCTTCACTGTTTCGGAAAATTGTGAAATCCGTCCCGGCTCCTTTCGGAGCCAGATCACCGGCGGAATAATCCAGGCCTCGGCTCCAGCCATAGCTGATGCTGTTCTCCCTTCCGCCACAAACGCGTTGGGCGTTGGGATCGTCTCCACAATAGAAGATCTTACCGGTGGTCTGGTCACAGAACTGGCTGAACACTTCGCAAATTTGATCCAGCCCGCCCTTGTAGTAATCAAGATGCTCTTCTTCCACATTGAGAAGAATGGCGTGTTCTGGATGAAAGTTCACCAGGGTGCCGTCACTTTCATCGCCTTCGGCCACAAAGTATTCACCGGAATCATCCCAATTGGCATTGGTTCCAAGGATCGGAATCTCTGCTCCAACATAGTGCGAAGGGTCCTTGGCGCCGACCTTTAGGGTATGCGCAGCCAAGGCTGATGTCGTGGTCTTGCCGTGGGTTCCCGCAACAACAATCCCTCTCTTCCTCAGCATGATCGCGGCTAGGGCCTCAGCCCTCCGAAGCATGGGAACTCCCTTTTCGATGGCAGCATCATAGGCAGCATTCCCGGGCTTGATGGCGCTTGAGTAGACCACTACATCAGCATTCTGAACTGCCTTAGCGGTATGCGGCCCCGAAAACATGAGGCCTTCTTTTTCAAGTCGCTCCGTTTCCTTTGATGTCACACGGTCCGAACCAGACACCCGGTGCCCCAACCCAAGAAACAACGAGGCAAGTCCACTCATACCCGAGCCGGCCACCCCTATCAAATGCACCCTGAGCGACTGTTTACGGTCCCCAAACCGTTCGGCCCATTCCCTGCAGCTACTACTCATACAAAATTATAGAAATCTTTCGGCGGATTCGTTAGTGGAGTGTCGATGCGACAACTTGGCAAACTCGCTCCGACGCATCGGGCACCGCAAGCTTGGACATCTCGTCTCGCATCGCCTTCAATTTCCCCTCATCCTTAACCAGTTCGATGACCTTGTCGGCGAAGGTATCCTCGTCGAGTTCATCCTGGGACCACAATTCAGCGGCACCGGGTTTAGAGAAGATCTCAGCATTGTAGAGCTGGTGATCTTCCGCCGAATAGGGATACGGAATCAAAACCGAAGGTATTTCATAAAATGACAATTCAGTCAGTGAAGATGCCCCGGATCGGCAAATCGAAACATCGGCAACACCAAGAGCAAACTCTACCTCTTTCAGAAAGCCCTTGAGAACTCCACCCCTGGGATGTGCGTCGTAGGCAGGCTTCACGGAATCGTAATCAGCCGGGCCCGCGATATGCAACATCTGGATCCCGGCGGCCTCGAACTTCTCTAGACCGGCCGCAACGAGTTCATTGATCCGCTGCGCTCCCTGGCTCCCACCCATTACCATTACCACCGGCTTCTCGGGATCCAGGCCAAAAAACTGAGCCGCCTCCTCCCTACCCGGTCGATTGGCCACTGACGGCCGAATCGGCGTCCCTACGACCTCGGAGCGGGCTCCCGAAAAATGCTCCACACACGCCTCAAACCCAAGGAGAACCGTTTGAGAAAACTTCGCATTGAGACGGTTCGCTCTTCCCGGAATGGAATTCGATTCGTGAATAAAGGTTGGCAGACCCAGTCGTTTTCCAGCCAATAACGGCGCTGCCGATGTGAATCCACCCATTCCCAACACGGCATCCGCCCCAAACTTCTTGAAAAGCTTTCGGCACTCCCTCATCGACTGGAAAAACCGGAACAGGAACACCGGCATCTTCGGAGAGAGCGGCGACGGCATCGCAATCGAGGGCATTTTCTCAAAGCGAAGATGGTCATAGCCTTCCGATGCCAGTGCATCGATCTGTTTTTCCGAAATCAGGAGCAAGACTTCACCTCCGGACTTCGTCCACGCTTCAGCTACAGCGATGCCGGGAAAAAGATGGCCGCCGGTTCCCCCGCAGGCGATTACGAGTTTCTTATTCTCAGGCGATGACATGTCTCAGGAAAGCGAGTTTGAGAGTTGCTCACATAAGCGGGCGCTACGGCTCAATTAGCACCATTTCCATTATTTTCATGCAGTAATTCCCTCGGTCACCCTAGTGGCGCGAGTTTGCCCGCGGCAGCCTAAACAACGACTCTCAGAGCCGCCGGCACGGCGCTCACCAGTTGAGGAGTGCTCGCGACCACGTCTCCGTCCACCTGAATATCAAGCTTCGGGTCCGATTCAATCTCCACCGCGTCGACGCTCCAGTGAGTCACCAGCTGGGAGGCGTCGAGAGCGGCCTGCTCCGTGTCCTCCCGACGTATCTGGTCCAACCCCATCATCTTGCTGGCAAGCTGGACTATCCCCTCGATGTTTGCCTTCTTGAGGATAAAAAGGTCAAGGCGCCCGTCATTCACGTCCACAGAAGGGGCTAAGGTCAAACGACCTACACCCACTGTTCCGGCATTGGCGACGACACAGGCAACGCCCGAGACATCAATCGGGTCCTCACCATCAATGGTGAGCCGGTAGTTTGCTTCCGGAGTTTCCTGGAGCATTTTAATACCTGCAAAAACATAGGCCCATTTGCCAAACTGATCCTTAAGCTCTCTCGTCGCTTCTTGGACGACACCCACCTCAATACCACAGCCGATTCTGAGCAGGAACGGACGATCACCAACCATGCCCGCATCAATATATCGCGTGGTGTATTCGTCACCACAGATCAGGTCGCAAGCGCGCTCCAGTTGGGTTGGCAGACGAAGCTCGGATGCGACCAGGTTACCCGTTCCACCGCCAAGGATCAGCATGGGGACGTCGGTGCCAATCAATCCGGACGCTACCTCCATCACGGTTCCGTCCCCCCCATAGACTGCCACTACCTCAGCTCCGCTTTCAACTGCCTTCCGGGCAAGAGTGGCACCATCTCCCGTCCCGTGGGTGATGGAAATATCCCAGTAGATCCCGGCGTCGCGAAACGCCTGGTTCAAGATCGCAAGAAGTGGGATTCGCCTTGAGGGTGCGGGATTCACGATGACCTGCACCTTGGCTGGCTTGGGTTGGACCGTTTGCGTCATGACTGGGGGTTGAACCGGCTACCTTATGTTAGGATCGCTCCAATACGATTGCGACATAAGATTTCCCAAAATAGCCCGATTTTACGCTTCGGGAACGGAATCGGTCACCGTTACAGTTTTGTAACGTCACTCCACTTTAAGTTTGAGTTCAAACCAAGAACCTAAAGCTGTCTCCTCAAAGACCCCGCTATTACCATGCCCTCCATTCTCATCGTTGATGACGAAGAAGACATTCGCGAACTGATTGCCGTCAACCTGCTTCGTGAAGAGAACTACAAGCTGACCCAAGCCGTCAATGGTCTCGATGCCTTGGAAAAGGCCAGATCAGACCGACCAGATCTTATTATCCTGGACCTGATGCTACCGGAAATGGACGGCCTGACTGTCTACAAAACCATTCGCGAAGATCCTCGCACGAAAGATATACCGGTTATAATGCTGACCGCGCTTGGTCGCCTTGAGGAGAAGATTGAAGGCCTTCAACTCGGGGCGGATGACTATCTATCGAAGCCATTCAGTCCCAAAGAGCTGATGCTGCGCGTTCGCAACCTCCTTCGTCGCGCCAACCTGAATACGGGGAGTAATGTCGTTGAGTCGGGCCCGTTCAGTCTCGATAAAAGCGCGCTCAAACTTCACCTGGACGGAGAAGAAATCGAACTCACTGCCACTGAGTTCAAACTCCTTCTGAGTCTCATTGAATCTCCGGGCATTACCCAGGAGCGAGCCGATCTTCTAAAAAAAGTCTGGGGATATAGCGACATGATCCAGACTCGCACCCTCGACACCCACATCAAACGTCTGCGAGAGAAGTTGAGCCATTACGGGAATTCCATTGAGACAGTGAGGGGGATAGGCTACCGTTTCTCGGAGGGTTGAGCCGCCGCTAAGGTTCCCCAGAATTCATGGAGATCGCCATCATAGTCGTCCTGTCAGGCCTCTGCATCTGGTTTGCTTGGCGCCTCTTTTCCCTTCGTCGAGGAATCGAGGAACTCACTGGCGCACTCACCAAGGACCCGCCGCCACCGCTCAGGGACATTGCCGACGTTGCTACCCAGCAGAGACTCCTCACTCTCAGCACCGCCGCTTTGGATACGGTTACCGAGGCAACTCTGTTGCGAGACTCTGAACGGAACCGCCGGGACTTTCTCGAAGCTCTCCTCAACGAGATCAAGGATGCCATCTTCATCCTTGATGCCAATCGTGAGATCCGCTTTCTCAACGAAGCCGCCCGCCAGCTGTTCCCCAGCGATCAGGCCTACCTTGAGCGGCCCTTCCTCGAAGTGTGTCGAGACCACCGAATCTACGACACACTCGAACTGGCTGAAGAACTGGGTTCCAAAGTCTCAGACAAAATTGTGCTCAGAACCCAAGAACTGGAGAGAGATCGAATCAAGGAGATCAGCCTGCTGGTAGAGGCGGAACCCCTGACCTTCGAAGGCGCCGGAGCTACCGGATCAGGTACTTGGATCTTGTTGAGGAACATCACCAGCCAACTGGAGACTGAGCAAATCCGGCGGGACTTTGTTGCCAACGCTTCTCACGAACTCAGGACACCGCTCTCCATCATAAACGGTTACCTCGAAACCATGGATGATGCTGACATGAACCTCAATCAGGCCATGTTCCGTCGCGCCGTTCGCACGATGCGGAAACACGGTAAGCGCATCTCCCGGATCGTCGAAGACATGCTCACCATTTCCAAACTTGAAAACGCCTCCAATCTCCTCAACTTCGAACCCTTTGATCTGCGTGACTCACTGGACGAAATAATCTCCCAACTAATGCCGCTTATTGAAGAGCACCATGCCAAGGTGAAGGTGAATGCTAACTCCGATGAAGCCTGGGTTCTCGAAGGCGACCGATATTACTGGGACCAGATCTTCTTCAACCTCATCGAAAATGCTCTCAAGCAAAACCGCTCCAAGGGCCTCAGGATTGACGTCAAATTAAGATCCGAAGGAGGTCGCTACATCATTGAAATAAAGGATAATGGCATTGGCATTCCAGCAGCTGACATCCCGCTGATCTTCAAGCGGTTCTACCGGATACAAAAGCACCACGCGCAAAACCAGGTCAAAGGAACCGGCCTCGGGCTTTCCATCGTTAAACGCGCGGTTGAAGCTCACAGCGGCACAATTTCAGTCGACAGCCAACCCGGTCTCGAGACTGTCTTTACCATTTCCGTGCCGCACAGCTCTCTGCAGCTGGCAAGCCGCACGGCTTCTACCTAGCTTTGGAACGGCCCAACTAGGGGCACAAAAAGGGCTCTAACGAGGGCAGTGGGACGCCTTCTACCCAAAAGTCCGCCAGCATACCATGATCATAAAAGGTAAGAAAACGGGGTAACTGATTGCTTTTCAGTGCTTTTAAATGAAAAAGGCCAACGGTTTCCCGTCGGCCTTCTCACAAATTTGATCAATCCGCAAAATTCAAGCAAACAAATCGAGGACCGGCTTGCCTTTGTGCGCCACAGTGAATGGTCGCTTGCTCGGGCTATAAAGAACTTGGTCAATCGGAAGGCCCAGTGCGTGAGCAATCGTCGCGTTAAAGTCCGGGATCTTAACCACGTTTTCGATGACGTTTTCAGCACCTTCGTCGGTCTTACCATATTTGATTCCACCACGGAAACCGCCACCGGCAAGAACCGAGCTGAAGGCCTTCGGATAGTGGTCGCGTCCAGCATTCTGGTTGATGCGCGGCGTCCGTCCGAACTCAGTGGTGAGGACAACTACCGTTTCTTCCAGTTTGCCACGGCGTTCTAGGTCCTTCAGCAGCGCTGCCATGCCCTGATCAAGGACACCACAGCGCTCCGGAGCAGAAATGAAGACGTTGTTGTGCATATCCCAGCCACCGTAGGTGACCTCAACGGCACGCACATCGTGCTCAATTAGGCGGCGAGCAAGGAGGCAGCCCTGCCCAAAAGCGTTATTCCCGTAACGCTCACGAGTCATTACATCTTCCTTGCTCAGATCGAAAGCCTGGAGGTCGGAACTCTGCATGATGCGAACCGCGTCGTCATACATGGAAGTGTAGGCGCGGACCTGTTTCACGTCGTAGCGCTCATGGAATTCCTGGTCGAACTTGCTCGCAAGCTCGAGGCGGTCGTCGAACATCTCTTGGTCCACGCCGCGAAGCTTGGAGTTCTTGAGACCACCGGCCGGATCGTTAATCGCGAGCGGCTCGTATTGAGGCTCGAAGAAACCACCACCACCGTTGATGCGGCTATTTCCGCCGATGAAGACCGAACCGGGAAGGTTTGGATTCATCTTACCCTTAAACTTAAGTGCCCACGCGCCAATCCCGGGATGCTTGATTGTGGCACGTTGCTCATAGCTGGTATGCATCAGGTAGTTACCCTGAGAGTGAGCTCCAGCAGTGGAAGAGAGCGAGTTCACGATGGTGAGCTTGTCGGCCTGCTGAGCCAGCGAAGGCAGATACTCAGAGATCTGGAGACCGTCAACATTGGTGTTGATCGACTTGGTCTGCCCCTGATTCTCATGGCCCGGCTTCGTGTCGAAGGTATCAAGGTGAGTCATCCCCCCGCCCATGTAGAGGTAAATGATATGCTTGGCCGCTCCGACACGCTCAGGAAGCCCAAGGTTAGGACCAAGTGCGGCGTTAGAGCGGCTGGCCATTCCGAGAGCACCAACACCTAGAAGGGACTTGGCGGTTCCCTCCATGAAGCGGCGGCGGCTCCATTCATCTACTTTGTTGACTGAGTTCATAGGATTTATGGGATGGATATTGTGAGGTAGAACGAAATCTAATTACTGAACGAAGATGAACTGCTGCGTGTTGAGAAGCGCCCAGACGAGGCCCTCGTAGGCTTTGTCACCGTATTTCTCGATCTCGGCGAGAGATAGCTCCATCTCCCGTTCCGTGGGTTCTCGGGTCAGCATAGCCTGGAAAATCATGCGGGTCTTCTCTTCTGGATCACCCGCGCTGTGGACACGGCGACCAAACACAGCAAACTCATTCACGAGCGATTCTACGATCGGTCCGTTAAGCAGCGCCAAGGCTTGGGGCACGGAAGCGTGACTTGAAGCATTCTCGATCACTTCGCGATCGGATTGACCGAACTCGCGGAGGAAGTGACCGCGCGGCGCAGGAGACTCCAACTCGGAAGAACGAGCCATCTTTGATACCAGATTCGTGTAAATTCGATGCTCGTTTTTCTTTTTCGTTGTCCACGCCTTCTGCTGCTGGCGATCCAAGTTTGCCGGAGGTTTCGGCATGTCGACCTTGGGAAGTTTAGTCATCACCACTTGCTCGCCTGCTCCACCTTCCATGGACATCGACATCTTGCCATCCGATGACATCATCATCTCGTTCATGCCGAGAGCAGCGAGAAGGTCTTCGTCACTGACTTTCTTGCCAAGCTGTCCGTATCCGATCTCAGAGATCGCATCGCGGCTTTCGCGGCGAACGGCACCAAGCTCTTGATTCAGCTTGCGATAGAGCTCTTCGTTTTCTGCTTCACGGGCGGCATACATCTTCTCGCGGATCTTTGCCTCTTTAGGCTGGGTCTCTGCGTAAACCTTGGTGATTTTCTCCACCATGGCGATGTAGTCCTTGGGGGCACGGTCTTCGAGGGCATCGTAGATATCGCGAACCTTCTGAACACTGGAGATCTGAGACTTGATGCGGGGACGGTAGACATCGACCTCGGGCAGCGCTAAGGCAACGATGGAGTCCCAGATTTGCTCAGCGCTCATGCGGCGCAGAAGCGGTCCCTGGAAGTGGTAAGGAGTTCCGAGAACCACTTCTTCGTAGTTGGCACCGCGCTGGTAGGCATCGGTGTTGAAGAGCACTTCCTGGTATTTGCGCATGTCGTAGTCGAGATCGCGCATCATGCTTTCGAGGTAGGCGAGAAGCTCGGGATTAGCCACATTGGTTTGTTCGGTGAGCTCATCGACCGGCTCAAAAACACCGTGTCCGAACACGTGCTTCCAGAGACGGTTCACAATCACCTTGGTAAAAGTCGGGTTCTCCTTGGAAGTCATCCAATCAGCATACTTGTCAATCATCCCGGCATCGATGTTCTCCATGTCGATATCTTCGCCAAACATGGTGCGCGGAGACACGGCATCGTGAGGCTTGGCATCGTCATACTGGTAATCGTGAGGCAGCTTCAGTGTTTTCGTGTTCTCACTGGTCTGCACATACTGGAGTGGGTTGTAGAGATCGCTGACGACGCGGCGTTGAACGCGGCTTTCATGAGCGTAGTCGTTGTAGGCCGCGAGGGATTTCTCGGCAAGATTGCGGAACTGCTTCTTGTTGACCCCCATCCGCTCCAGGCTCTTGTCGAAGTTCCTACCCGCTTCGAACTTCTTGATAGCGTTTTCGCTCGTGAAGGACGGAAAGTTCTCCACTCTCACAGCTTTTTGGTGAACCTCCTTGCGCTGCTCGCGCTGATACTCAGACAGCGCCTGGCGATTCGGCGTGTCGTAGCGTCGGGAATCCATGCCGTAGGAGAACGCAGCCATCTGGTAGTAGTCCATCTGCGTCCACTTATCGAAGGGGTGGTCGTGGCACTGGGCGCATTCGAGACGGGTTCCGAGAAAAACGCGAACCGTGTTCGACATGTTATCGAGCGGCATACCGCGGTCTCTCACGTAGTACCCGATCGCTCCGTTGTCCCATATCATGCCCTTGGCCGAAACGAGATCATGAACAAACTCGTCGTAGGGCTTGTTTTCCTTGATCGCATCCTTAACCCAGAGTTGATAGGCGGCTTCCACCGTATTGCTGTTGCCTCCCAGACCACGGTTAATCCGCAGAACGTCCGCCCAGAAATTGTAAGCTCGTGACATGTGACCCTCGCTCTCGAGCAAATCAGTGATGAGTTGCTCACGCTTGCGATCGTAAGTCGAGCCATGGAAGTTTTCTGCCTCTTCGATCGTCGGAATGCGTCCGATTATGTCGAGGTAGACTCGTCGAACGAAGGTTTCGTCATTGATCGCTTCATTCGGTTCAACTCCGTGTTTCTCAAGTCCGCTGAGGATCAGCTTATCGATTTCTCTGGCTGCTTTCTGCACATCGAAGTCTTCTGCGGCTGTGGCAGGGGAAATCGAGAGGCTCAAACCGAGAGCAGCAAACAAAAGAGGCAGGGATAATTTCATAGGAGCAATGGAAACATACCCCAACTTTCGAGAATTGTGGTGTCTGGATTTGCCCCTGTTGGCGTCTCGGAATTTAAGACGAATGAACTAATTCCGTTAGCGCGATCGCGTTAACCCATTCCCGGCCTTAGTGACGCTGTGGGCTCCGGCCTACCCTCTTGTTTCAGGCAGGTGGGCTGTCACGAAGTTAGGCAGAAGGGCTATCTTCCTCAGCCGGCCCGGCAAGACGGAGTTCACCGATCAACTGGTCGATATACTCAATGTGCTTCAGCGGGACTCGCCGTCGCAGGTGCTTATTCCACATCACTTCGCGAAGGGCCTCCATCTTTTCCAGGGGAAGAATGGTATGCTTTTCCCACTCTGGATCGGATTTACGAGTGGAGAAAAACTCCCAGCGCCCTGCGTGCAGAATGGCACGATAATACATCTGCTCTCCGTCTTCAGCCCAGTCGTGCCACTCATGCTTATTCTTCATGCCTCACCAAGGACTTCCTTAAGAGTCGCGATACATCGCTCATTCTGCTCCCTCGTCCCGGTAGATATTCGAACCCAATCGGGAAGTTTGTAACCACGCATCGCCCGAATAATGACCCCCTTCTTGAGCATCGCATCAAAAACGGCATCGCCATCGCCGACGTTCACGAGAACGAAGTTGGCAGAACTTGGCACATACTCGAGTCCCATCTCCTCAAAAGCGCCCTGCAGGTAAGCTAGTCCTTCATCATTGAGGTCTCGGGTAGACTGCTGGTGCTTGTCGTCCATCAGCCCGGCGATGGCACCGGCCTGGGCAATGGAATTGGTATTGAAGGGCTGCCGGCATTTCTGGAGCACCTCTGAAATCTCGGGACTGGTCAGCCCGTAACCGATCCGCAGGCCGGCCAGACCCTGGATCTTTGAAAATGTCCGCATAATGACCACATTGCGGCCCTCCTTCACGTATTTGAGCGTGTTCGGTGGCTCGTGCAGAAACTCGTAGTAGGCCTCGTCAAAGATAACCATGACGTGATCGGGAACCTTATCCATGAAGCGATCGATTTCATCCTGCCCCACCATGGTTCCGGTCGGGTTGTTAGGATTGGCGATAAAGACCTTCTTTGTCTGCGGAGTGATCGCTGCCGACATCGCATCGAGGTCATGAACAAATCCGGGATCCGGAACTTCAATGGTTTCGGCGCCGAACAACTTCGCCATCAGCTTGTAAACCACGAAAGCGTGCTCGGCGGCGATCACATTGTCTCCCGGATTAAGAAAGCCGTGCCCGATCAATTCGATAATTTCGTTAGAACCGTTCCCGAGAATCACGTTCTCGCGCTGCAAACCAAATTTCTCAGCAATAGCCGTGCGCAACTTATAGCCACCGCCGTCGGGGTAAATATTCACGCCCTCGGCTGCCTCTTTCATGGCCTCGACCGCCTTGGGAGAAGGGCCGAGCGGGTTCTCGTTGGAAGCGACCTTGATGATATCTTCAGGATTCAACCCTAGTTCACGGGCTGTCTCTTCGATCGGCTTACCGGGATCGTAGGCGACCAGGCCTTCGAGCCACGGGTGTGCCTGCTTGATGATGCTGGACATAGTTCTGTTGAGGAAGAGGGAGGATTACAAGGAAACATTGATCGCCCCGCTGGCGTTGCGAGCCTTCTCGCGAGCTTCATCGATAGAGTTTCCCCGAGCAATGGCTACGCCCATGCGGCGCTTTCCGGCCACCTGTGGTTTTCCGAAAAGTCGAATTTGGGTATCAGGGGCGTTCAGAGCATTCTCAAGATTGCCGTAGGTCACGTTTTGCGAATCGCCTTCGACAAGCAGCACCGAAGAGGCCGAATAACCATGTTGCTGGATATTGGGTATCGGCAGCCCGAGAATAGCGCGGGCATGCAGCGCGAACTGGGAAAGATCCTGGGCGATCATGGTCACCATCCCGGTGTCGTGGGGACGTGGCGACACTTCAGAGAAAATCACATCATCCCCTTTGATGAAAAGCTCCACTCCAAAGATGCCACGCCCACCGAGGCTGTCGGTCACCGCTTCAGCGTATCTCCGGGCCTCGGCTTTCGCTGCTTCGCTCATGGGCTGAGGTTGCCAACTTTCACGGTAGTCTCCGTCCACCTGGATGTGCCCGATAGGTTCACAGAAGGAGGTGCCGCCCACGTGGCGCACGGTCAGTTGGGTGATTTCGTAATCAAAATCCACAAAACCCTCGACAATCACCTTGCCTTTGCCGGCACGCCCACCCTCCTGAGCGTATTGCCAGGCCGCCTCAATTTCGTCTTCGCTTCGCACCGTGCTCTGGCCTTTGCCCGAAGAACTCATGATCGGCTTGATCACGAATGGCAAACCGATCGCCTCAACCGCCTCTTTGTATTCTTCTTCATTGGAGGCGAACCGGTAAGGGGAGGTTTTCAAACCGAGCTCTTCCGCAGCAAGACGGCGAATTCCTTCGCGATTCATGGTCAATTGGGTTGCTCTCGGTGTCGGAATGATCGTCGTCACACCCTCCTCCTGCAATGCAGCCAATGTATCGGTCGCGATCGCTTCAACTTCCGGCACTACGAGGTGCGGCCTCTCCTGCTCAATGACAGCACGCAAGGCAACTCCATCAAGCATCGAGACCACATGCGACCGGTCCGCCACCTGCATCGCCGGAGCATTTTCGTAGGCATCAACAGCGATTACCTCGACACCGTAACGCTGGAGTTCAATGACGACTTCTTTGCCGAGTTCGCCAGACCCACAGAGCATGACTCGGGTGGCTTCGGAAGTGAACGGGGTTCCTATGCTTGCCATGGGGTTCACCTTAGAGATAAATTCACTTTTCCAAAGGAAAAATCCGCCTCTTCCGCCCTTCAATGTCAACTTTCTCGCAATGGCTTCTCCTCTTCCGGGTTCATCACACAATCCTTTTTCGAAAAGCCAGTCTCGTGGCTAGTCATTCGCGCCTCATGACCGGGACAATTGTGGCTTTCCTGCTCACCTACTTGATTGCCTCATTCTGGCTCTTCAGTCGCGGACTTGAGTATGTCAGCAAGCTTCCCGCTGCCGGCTCCCTGCTTAGCGACCGCCTCATCAGCGTCATGTTCTTCTGCTTCATGCTGATGCTGATTTTCTCTGTCGCCATCACCACTTACATCTCTCTCTACCGAAACCGGGACACCTCATGGCTGCTCAGTCTACCGGTGTCTCACCGGGCCATTTTTCTCTGGAAGAGCTTTGAAGCAGCCATATTCTCAAGCTGGGGCCTTCTTTTTATCCTAGCCCCTTTGCTGGTCGCCTTTGCACGGTTTCGTGACGTCAGCCCGCTTTTTTACTTCAAAGCACTCGCCATTCTCATCCCCTTCCTCCTTCTCGCAAGCACCATCGGAACGCTGCTGATGGTGATTTGTGTCCGCTACCTCAGCAAGCGTCAACTCCAGGTAGCCCTGACGATGATTGCGCTTGGCCTGATCGGCTCGGCGGCGTGGACGGCGCTACAGGGACAAAAGGCCGCGGAAGATTCCGGGCTCAGCGCCGCGCTCACCTTCCAGCGCGTCCTGCAGCACACCAACATCGCTGTGAACCGGGCCATGCCCAGCACCTGGCTCGCCGCTTCCATCATCGACTGGACGAGGCCTTACCGGCATTTCAGCACGCTGCTCTACCCTTCTCTGCTAGTCAGCAACTGCCTGATGGGCGGACTGGCGCTCTACTGGACGGGGAAAAATATCTTCTTCAACTCATGGAACCGAAGCATTCAGCGTGCTGCGCTTGCTGCCAATCGCCAGCGAAACAATAGTGACCCAGGGACACTGACCGGATTGCAGACGGAATTTACGTTATTCCGTTTCGCTGGACGCCCCCTCGCCGCCATTTCAAGAAAGGATTTCCGGACCTTCTTCCGTGAGCCGGCTCAGTGGATCCAGTTCTCTCTCGTCTTTGGACTACTGGCCATCTATGCCAGCGGACTGCGTCAAATGAACGGTGACATCAGCCAACCTCGTGACCTCTACATCGTCGCTTTCCTTAACCTTGCCGTCTGCGCACTGGCCCTCTCTACCCTGACGACCCGTTTCGTCTTCCCACAATTCAGTCTCGAAGGTCGGCGTCTTTGGATTCTCGCCATGTCACCACTCCGTTTACCGACCCTCGTGACCCAGAAATTCGTAATCAGCACTTTCAGCAGTGGAATCATTGTCATTCTCATTCTCCTCATCAGCGGCTACAATCTCCAGCTGGGCTGGGGGGATTCTCTCTTCTTCGCTTGCGCCATTGCTTTGCTGGCAATCGGTCTCAATGCCCTTGCCGTTGGACTGGGAGTACTTTTCCCTAATCTCGAGGAATCCAACGCCGCAAAGATCGTCAGTGGCTTCGGCGGCACACTCTGCCTCGTCGCCAGCTTCATTTTTATCCTCAGCTTCATTATGCTCCTGGTCTACACCCGCTGGAGTATTTTCAGCTCTAATGAAATCAATCCCAACTGGTTCAAGGAGACCAGAGGCTACGTCGGGGCAGGCACTTTATTGATTCTAACTTTCATAGTGACCGCAATTCCTCTGACTTTTTCGAAAAAAAAGCTAAAAAGACTGGAAATTCTAAGCAATTGATAATATTAATGGAAGTTAAGTAATTAAAACCCACGCTTCCTGTTATGTCTGCTGTAGCTGAAATCCAACCGATGTTCCTCAACGAGGAGGGCGGAAACGACCTCGACATACAATTCGATCCCCGGCAGTTTGAGGCAGTCACGCCTTACACCGAGGATCTGAACGACGAATATCAGCAGGCCCAGGACCAGCTCCGCCAACTCCGTCAACAGGAGGAGCAAATCAAGCGCCAGGCTGCTGAGCTCGAAGAACTCACTCAAAAAGAGGGGCAGTTTAAAGAAGGTCGCACCGAGATCACCGAAGACCTGACTCGTTACCTTTCAATACTCGATCGCGAAGCAGCTGAAGCACAGCGCATCTCCGAGGAGTGCGCCGCCTCACACGAGCGCCTCGAAGCTCATCTTTCCAACATCAATACTCTTAACCCCGAGACTTGGAGTCGCGCTGATCGCAAAACAGAACTCGCCCGCGCCCTTGGCTGCATCGAAGCTGCCGAAGACGAGATCGACAATATCATGCCGCTCTTGAACAGTTTAGGAGGAAAGAAATCCAGTGGTGGCGGCCTTCTTAGCAGAGGAAGCGCCCCGTCAGTTCGACTTCCTTCCGCCGCCCTCCAGGGAAGTTTCCTTTACTGGCTTCGCAGTGGATTTGCATTTTCGCTACCACTCGTCGGCTTCGCTGTGATTGCACTGCTCCTGATACTCTTATTCTAAGAAAAGCATTGCTTGTTTTATTTTTCCTGACAGCCGCCCAGGCCGACGGTATTCACACTATTTGCATCCAGCATGAGCCTTTTCTCTTCTTCTCCAAAAAACAGAAAGCGTCGCCACGCGACCTCCCGCAAGGATTCTTCCTGGATCAATGACTCTGAGAAGAAACCGCAGCAGACGCGCACCAAGTCCTGCTCCAAGGAGGCCCATCACCAGCTGCACGCCCAGATCGGAGCGATTGAAACTTTCCTAGCCAAGCACCACCAGGCTGAAACCCAGCGTGAGATGATGAAGCAGCAGAACATCCTCCCTCCTCCGGATCGTTCCGCTCACAAGCGCGCCAAGCGAGCCATGACCCATGCTGCACGCCGTCGTTACCACTCGGAGCGAAGCAAGGCCGGGATGCGCTTCCTCTTCCTTTTCTGCCTGGCCTGTGGCATTGGCTGGTGGCTGATCTTCTCCGGGATGTAAGACGCAGTTAATCCCAGCTGCCCTTACTGGTACCTACTCAATTAGCGGGGGTTAGCCGGGAAAAGCGTAAACGCTCACTCCCTCACTCCCTCACTCGGCCGCTTCCTCGTCTTCGCGCACGCCGTTCCTAACCTCGAACTCACGGCACCAGCCTTTGATTTCGAGATCGTTAAAGATCTTACCCATGACTCGGCGAAGCAGACCTTTAAGGTTGGGGTTCTCGAGGTCAGCGAGACTGCGCACAGCCGCTTCTTTGTAGGTTTCGAGAAGAAGCAGGCACTTCTCGTCTGCTTCGACTTCGTGAGCCAGCTTGCGAATCTTATGGATAGCGATGTCCTCGAGATCTTCGTGGCTCCAGAGAGATTCCAGCAACGCCTTGTCATCTCCCTTGGCGCGCTCGCGGGCGACAGCCAGCAGCACGCTCGGACGCATCTGCTCGAGCTCGTTGTCCCCCGCATCTTCACCAAGATCGTCCATGTCATCACGAATTTGATAGGCGATGCCCATGTTCTCGGAGAACTTCGCGAGGACGTCACCGACTTCATCAAGCTTACCAGCGTAACTGGCGCCAAGCTTCAGGGCCACTTCGAAAGCAGGCGCGGTCTTCTGGCGGAAAATCTCGAGCACTTGCTTCGACTTGAGAGGCTTCGGCTCACGTGCCCAGACAAGCTCCGCTCCCTGGCCACGGCAAAGTTCGCGCTGGCCCTGGGAAGCCACCAGAAGCATCTCAGATTTCTGGGCATCAGAGATCTTGCTTTCGCCGATGAGTCGATAACCCTCACCGATCAGCAAGTCGCCGGCGTTCAGGGCCACAGGAATACCGTGCTGCATGTGCAGGGTCGGCTGGTCGTAGCGACCGTGGTCTTCGTCCTCGATATCGTCGTGGATCAGAGACGCCTTGTGGAAAAGTTCAGTCGCGATCGCGATCTTCTTGATGTCCTCCGGGATAGGCTCACCACGATCTTCGCGCAGCGCTTCGAAGGCGGCCACGGTCAGGTAGGGGCGCCAGCGTTTGCCGTCACGGGCGAGCCATTCACGAGCAATCTCCTCCTGAGCCCCCTCACAGGATCCCATGACCGCTTCGATAGACTCAGCGGTGAACCAGCTCTTCACCTCTTCGTGGAGCGCATTGAGATCAAGACGACGGGTCTGATCGTCACTGGTCAGGTGGATGTATTCCCAGACCCAGTCGATATCGACCGTGGTATTGATGCAGTCATCCTGCAGCAGCGGGACTGCGATCGAAGGAATCGCAGCCGCCTCGACATACGGGAACGTTCGCTCAAGCACCGGCAGGCATGAAATGCCCACGATCGCTTCGATTTGACCGGTCTGGATCAGCGACATCACAATCGCAGAGCCCTCGGCAACGAGCACGGCATAACCGAGACGCTCGGCTTCGTTCTGGAAATCCTGGATCGAGCAAAGACCGCACTGTTTGCAGAGCAGGCCAAACTCATCGAAAGGAGCCGGGCACTTCTCCTCGACGCGAAGGCACTTTGGCATGAGGAGAAGGCGTCGTTCATACGGAATCTCAGCGAGGGTCTCGCGCCACATCTCGTTGTTGAGGCACACCGCGGTGTAATGAAGGTAAGTGTCGTCCCCTTCGTAATTAAGATCCTTCAGAATGACCTTGGCGTGCTCCTCCAGCTCGTCCAAAGGCATTGGCGGGACCGGGTTTTCCTGCTCGATGTAGTTGCGGATGGACTGAAGAAAGTGATCCCGCTCAAGCTTGGTCTGCGGAATATTCTTTTTGGGAGGACGAAATCGGGTCGTGGTAAGCGGAACAGGCTTGGGGACCTTGATAGTCTGGATCGAGTCGACGGAGGAGGACATGGATGGCTGGGGAATCCGTATCAAAGGAGTTCAATCACTCACTCAACCGGTTCGAGTGAGATGGACCTGCGCTACTTTGGAAAGCTACGTGAGGTTAAGATCACATTAATCGGAAACAGCCTGTTGCAAAGCACAATCGATTCAAGGAAAAGACCACGGCGTGATCAAGCCTTCAAAATCCGCGACTCCCCTATCAGCGCAGCGACTTGGCCGAGTCAGGAATGACGATGTTTTGTCCTCACCTATTTCAGGGCTTCCTTCGTCACAGCTGCCACGTAGTCGCGATTTAGCTTGGAGATCACGTCAGCACTGATCTCTTTCGGACAGACAGCCTCACACTCATACTGATTGGTGCAGTTACCGAAACCTTCTTCGTCCATTTGGCGAACCATAGCAAGGACTCGCTTGTCCTTCTCCGGTTGTCCCTGGGGCAAGTGGTTGAGATGGGAGGCCTTAGCTCCCACGAACAGCATAGCGCTGGCGTTCTTGCAGGCGGCAACACAGGCACCACAACCAATGCAAGCCGCAGCATCGAACGAAGCATCAGCCAACTCTTTGCTCACAGGCAATGAATTGGCATCCTCCGCTGAACCAGTGCGGACAGAGATGTAACCACCTGCGGCAACAATTCGGTCAAAAGAAGAGCGATCCACAACGAGGTCACGGACAACCGGAAACGCTTTACCACGGAAAGGCTCAATCCAAATCGTATCCCCTTCCCTGAACTTGCGCATGTGCACCTGGCATGTCGTGATCCCCTTTTCTTTGGAGTGTGGAACACCGTTAATCGTCAACGAGCAGCTACCGCAAATGCCTTCACGGCAGTCATGATCGAAATGAATGGGATCACCCCCTTTTTCGATGATCTGCCCGTTAACGATATCGAGCATCTCGAGAAACGAAGCTTCAGCAGGAATGTCTTTCGCGTCGTAAGTTTCAATCGAGCCGGTGTCGTTCGCGTGTTTCTGGCGCCAGACTTTGAGAATCAAGTTCATGTCGGTTGGATAGGAGATTGGCGTTTACTTGTAGGAACGTACGGACTGTTTAACGGCATCGAATTTGAGTTCTTCTTTGTGAAGTTTGGGCGGAGAATCGTCACCGGTGTATTCCCAAGCCGCGACATAGCTGTATTCATCATCACGGCGCTTTGCTTCACCGGCATTGGTGTAGCCGGACTTCACGTCTTCATCGTCCCCGGTAAACTGATACTCCTCGCGGAAATGGCCACCACAACTCTCTTCGCGGTCGAGAGCGTCACGACACATCAACTCACCAAACTCGAGGAAATCAGCAACCCGGCCCGCCTTCTCCAGTTCAGCGTTGAGATTCTCACCGGTCCCGGGAATCTTCACATTGCTCCAGAATTCTTCACGAATTTTCGGAATTTTTTCGATCGCTTCTTCGAGACCTTCCTTACTGCGAGTCATGCCGCACTTGTCCCAGACGAGTAGGCCAAGCTCGCGGTGGAAGCTGTCCACGGTGCGGTTGCCTTTGATGGAAAGCAGTTTCTCGATGCGGTCGGACACTGCCTTTTCAGCCTCTTCAAACGCCGGATTGTCAGTGGTGACACTGCCGGGCTTCTCGCCAGCAAGGTAATTCGGAAGGGTCGCCGGAATCACGAAGTAACCGTCGGCAAGGCCCTGCATCAGGGCACTCGCGCCAAGACGGTTGGCACCGTGGTCAGAGAAATTGGCCTCGCCCAACACGTGGAGACCGGGCAGGTTGGACATCAGGTTGTAGTCGACCCAGAGACCGCCCATGGTGTAGTGCACCGCTGGGTAAATCATCATGGGCTCCTTGTACGGATTGGAGCCCTGGATTTTCTCATACATTTGGAACAGATTGCCGTAGCGGGCACGGATCGTGTCCTCGCCGAGACGCTCAATCGAGTCGCGGAAATCGAGGTAAACACCAAGGCCGGTTGCAGAAACACCGCGGCCCTCGTCACAGACCTCCTTGGCGGAGCGTGAAGAAATGTCTCGCGGAGCCAAATTACCGAAGCTTGGATATTTGCGCTCGAGATAGTAATCACGATCCTCCTCCGCAATATCTGCGGCAGTTTTCTTGCCATCACGAATGGATGCTGCGTCGTCGGCCGATTTGGGAACCCAGATGCGTCCGTCATTACGAAGCGACTCGGACATCAGCGTCAGCTTACTCTGGTAGTCACCGCTCACCGGAATGCAGGTTGGATGAATCTGTGTGTAGCAGGGGTTGGCCATGTAGGCCCCCTTCTTATGAGCACGGTAGGCTGCCATCACGTTGCAGCCCATCGCGTTGGTTGAAAGGAAGAACACGTTACCGTAGCCGCCTGTGGCCAAAATTACAGTGTCAGCCGCATGACGTGAAATCTTTCCGGTCACGAGGTCACGAACTATGATGCCCTTGGCATGGCCGTCGACAACGACGAGATCCATCATCTCGGTGCGGGGAAACATTTCCACTCCACCTTTGGCGATTTCCTTGGACAACGCCTGGTAGGCACCTATTAAAAGCTGCTGACCGGTCTGGCCGCGAGCGTAGAAGGTTCGGCTGACCTGTGCACCACCGAAAGAACGGTTGTCAAGGAGGCCGCCGTATTCTCGCGCGAATGGGACCCCTTGGGCAACGCACTGGTCGATGATGTTGCTGCTCACCTCCGCAAGTCGGTACACGTTCGCCTCGCGGGAGCGGAAATCACCTCCCTTGATAGTGTCGTAAAAAAGGCGGTGCACCGAGTCGCCGTCGTTCTGGTAGTTCTTGGCGGCATTGATACCGCCTTGCGCCGCAATCGAGTGGGCGCGGCGGGGACTGTCCTGGTAGCAGAAACACTTCACGTGATAACCAAGTTCACTGAGCGAGGCGGCAGCAGATCCACCAGCGAGGCCAGACCCGACAACGATGATCGAATACTTGCGCTTGTTCGCCGGGTTAATCAGCTTGGATTCGTTCTTATGCTTGGTCCACTTTTCGGCCATCGGGCCTTCGGGGACAGCGGAATTGAGAGATCCGTTGGATGCCATGGTAGGGAAAATTCGTTGGGCTCAGGTTAGGAGTTCAGAATCTCGATCAGTGTTTCGCCGCGGCCCCTTCTCCAACTGGTGCGGGAACTTGACCGTCTCCAAACCCGGCGGCAACCGCCATGGGAATGGAAAGGAACCCGAGCCAGAGTGAGATGGCGATGACCCAGCCGACTTTGCCAATGATGTCCTTGCTGCGCCCACTGCGCCAGCCCAGGGTTTGAAAGATCGATGCGATGCCGTGGCTGAGATGCGAGCAGAGCAGGGTCACGCCGACGGCGTAGAGCAGGATAACCCACGGAGTACGAAATCCGACGATGACCATGCCCCAGACGTCATGTTCGCCTGAGGGCATCTTCATGTCGGCGAGTTCGGGGTTTACCCGGATGGTGAAATGAAAGATATGAAAAACTACGAAGAAAAGCACCGTGAGGCCACTCCAGATCATGATGCGGGAACTTCCTGATGCTACGTTAGTCGCCTCGCGCTCATAACGCTCTGTTTTCGCTGCCCGGTTCTGTCTGGTCAGGGCAACCGTGGCCACGATGTGGAGAACGAAAGCTGCCAAGAGAACTGCCCGGAACAACCAGATGCCGGCACCATGGAGGAAGTGATGTAAGAAATAAGCGTAATCATTCATTGCCTCCCGTCCCGCAAAGATCAGCATGTTCCCCGAGACGTGGGCGATCAGGAAGCCAACGAGAATGATACCGGTCACAGCAACAATGAGCTTTTTTCCGATCGAAGATTGCCAGAAACGGCAAAGGGCTTGGCAGAGGGCGTTCATTTCGATTTCATTAAGCAATACGCCACGATTTTGCAAGGAGATGGGGTCCAAATCCTCGAAAATCATGCATTTTTTTCTCCCTCCCAAATTTGCAGTCTATCGACAAAAGTATTAGCGCCGATCTGGTCCAGAAACTGATTGCATTTACCTCTCGGCCCTCATTAGCATCCAAGGAGGAATCATGTCTTGTATTTATCGCTTTCTTCCCGCACTGCTTCTACTTTTCACCCCCCTGCCAGCCTTCTCCCAAGAGGATGCTCCGGGCCTCGCCACGAGAATCGACGATGCTCTCAAAGACGTTTCCGATGCCGCTGCCGGTTTCGTTTTCGGCGGCCCCACCATCATGGAAGGTGTCACCCTTCCGATCATCCTCGTGATCCTTGGTTCGACAGCCGTTTTCCTGACGGTTTACTTTAAGTTCATCAACCTCCGCGGTTTCGGAGTCGCCTTTCGAACCGTCCGCGGCAAATACACGCCGAAGGACGCGCCGGGTCAAATCACCCACTTCCAGGCACTTAGCGCCGCTCTTTCAGCCACCGTCGGACTCGGAAACATTGCCGGGGTTGCCGTCGCAGTCGGCATTGGTGGGCCGGGTGCCACGTTCTGGATGATCATCATGGGCCTTTGCGGAATGACCACCAAGTTCGCCGAATGCACGCTCGGCGTGAAATATCGCCGCATCGAGAAGGACGGCAGTGTCAGAGGTGGTGCGATGTATTACCTGCAGGACGGTTTCAAGGACATCGGGATGGGCACATTTGGCGGCATCCTCGCTATCTTCTTCGCCATCTTCGTTCTCGGAGGGGCCTTCGGTGCCGGTAACATGTTTCAGGCCAACCAGGCCTTCTCGCAGTTTCACGGGCAGTTCATGGGAGATATGCCCGTCGACACCTCCAAGCTCATCTTCGGCTGCGCGCTAGCCGGGATCGTTGCCGCGGTGATTCTCGGTGGCATTGTTAGAATTGCTCACGTCACGGCTTTCCTCGTGCCCTTCATGTGTGGCGCCTATGTCCTCGCCGCTCTTTTCATCATTTTTACCAACATCGGTGAAGTGGGTGCCGCCTTTGGGGTCATCTTCTCCTCCGCCTTCAGCACCAGCGCCGTCACCGGCGGTCTAATTGGGGTATTGATCCAGGGCATCAAGAGGGCCGCCTTCTCAAACGAAGCCGGACTGGGCTCTGCCCCGATCGCTCACGCCGCGGTGAAGACGGACAAACCTGCCAGTGAGGGTTTCGTGGCGCTGCTGGAGCCGTTTGTCGACACCGTGGTGGTCTGCACCATGACCGCTCTTGTCATTGTCATCACCGGCACCTGGCAGGTCAGTGCCGAGGTCTCCGATGAGGCGGGCGTCGCCATGGTGGCTGAACCTGGATCCTCCGAAGTAGTTAAACAACTCGATGCCGGTCAATATATTCACGTCAAACGAGACAAGGACTTCGCAAGGCCAGCAACCGGAGGCGGGGGACCTGAGGTGGTGAACTATTCCGAGGTCATCGGTCTCGTCTCGGCCGACTTCGAAGAGTCCACTGAAGTCACTGGTTGGGTTGAATCCAGCGCGATCGCTGATCGCAAAGGGGTCCCGATGACTTCCCTTGCTTTTGGCTCAAAGATCTCCTGGTTCCCTAAGATCCTGACAGTGGCCGTTGTTCTCTTCGCCTTCTCCACCATGATCTCGTGGTCCTACTACGGTGAACAGGGCATCATTTATCTCTTCAGTGGACTCGGGGACAATGTCAAGATTCCAGTCATCATCTATAAGGTGATCTTCTGTCTACTTGTTATCGTGGGATCATCCGCCTCACTCAGCAGCGTGATCAACCTATCCGATGCCATGATCTTTGCCATGGTCGCGCCGAACCTGATTGGTCTCTACTTCCTGCTCCCGGTGATCAAGAAGGAGGCGAACATCTACCTCGAGCACGTCAAGAAGGTAGACAAAGGCGAGACCTGATCGGCAGCCAAAATGTGGCCGGGGTGGAACCCGGCCCTCCATGCCTCCGACGTCTTACGCCATGATCTCGGTCACGACGCGTCCGTGAACATCGGTGAGCCGGAAATCGCGACCGGCGTATCTGTATGTCAGCTTCTCGTGATCGAGACCTAACAGGTGCAGAATGGTCGCATGCAGATCGTGCATGTGAACCTTGTTCTCCACGGCCTGAAAACCGAGTTCATCGGTCGAGCCGTAGGCGAAGCCGGGCTTCACGCCGCCCCCAGCCAGCCAGGTCGTAAATCCACGCGGGTTGTGGTCGCGTCCAAGATTATTCTGGGTGAAGGGCGTCCGTCCAAACTCAGAGCCCCACCAGACCAGCGTGTCCTCAAGCAGTCCGCGACGCTTAAGGTCGGTGAGCAGTCCGGCAATAGGTCGGTCCACTTCCGCAGCCAGCTGCTCGTGCTTCGGCATATTGCTGTGCTGATCCCAGACCGGCGTGGACTTATTGTCGCAATGGCTCACCTGGATGAAGCGCACTCCGGACTCAGCCAGCTGTCGCGCGGCAAGGCATTGTCGCCCGAAGCCATCGGTAGCGTCATCGCCGATACCGTAAAGTTCCCGGGTATCACGGCATTCCCTCTCGACATTAACCAGATCAGCGGCGTGCGTCTGCATCCGCCAGGCCAGTTCGTGAGAAGCAATCATGCCGTCGACAAGCGCGTCTTCACTCCCGCCACGTTGGGCCTCGTTGAGGCGGTTCAGGAAATCGTATTCCCGCTTGGCCCCGTCCATCCCCAGCGGGCTGGTCAGGTTCCGAATCTCAGGCTTGGCGTTGAAATTACCGGGCTGTCCTAACACAGTCCCCTGGCTCGACGCCGGCAGAAAAGCATTACCCCAGTTACGCGGACCGCCCTTGTTCGCCGGAGGATTCACCGTCACGAAAGCCGGAAGGTTAGCATTCTCCGAACCGAGACCGTAGCTGATCCACGCGCCCATGGAAGGACGAACAAGGTTCGTCGCCCCGGTGTGGAGAAACAGGGTCGCCGGACCGTGCGCCACCCCTTCGGTATGCATGGAGTGAATAAAACAGAGATCGTCGACATGCTTGGCCACTTCCGGGAAGATCGAGGTCGACCAGCGACCGCATTCTCCGTATTGCTTCCATTCCCAGAACGACTTCATCACCTCGCGCTCCTCGTCCTGCCGGGTGCGCGGCACCCAGAAGTTCACCTTCTTCTCGTGAGCCTTCTCCAGTTCCGGTTTGTAATCGTAGGTGTCGACTTGGCTCGGGCCTCCCTGCATGAAAAGGAAGATGACTCGCTTCGCTCTCGGAACGATGACTGGTTGTTGACTGGCAAACGAGGAAAGCGCGAGGCCACCAAATCCGCAGGCCGCGCTTTTCAGCAAGGCTCGCCGACTCGGAGGCGAAGCAAAGATGGAATCAGACAGGGTTGAGTGCATGATCTGACAGGATTGATTATACCACAAATTAACGGAGAGTTCGAAAATCAACTGAGCCGAAGAGCGTGCGCTGCAATCCGGCCCAGGCTTCGTGCCCGTCGGGGCCGGAACCTGAAGCTTTCACAAAATCCATCGCAATGGCCAGCTCTTTCTCCGAAGGCCCCCGGCCCAGGGTCTGGCGAAACGCAACGATGATACGCTCGCGCGGGCCCGTGGCCGGCAGCTGGAGCAACTGGCTCGCTGCCTCCTCCGCCCTCGCGTGAACGAACTCACTGTTGGTCATGAAAAGCATCTGGGTGGGAATGGTGCTCTCAGCGCGCTTGCCGACGGTGAAGTTCGGATTGGCAAAATCGAACACGCTGAACATCTCGTAGCCGACATTGCGGAAGATCGGCACATAGACACTTCGCTTCATCGTGGTGAACTCATAGCCGAACTCACTCTTGAAATTCTTGGGCAGCGAAGGACCTCCCGCTTCCTTGTCGAGAGAGCCTGACAAAGTCAGCATCGCGTCGCGCATCGTCTCTGCATCAAGCGAACGCAGGTGAGCGTGAGAATAAAGATGGTTCTCCGGGTCCTTCATCGCCACCGATTCAGAGGTCGGAGCGGAAGAACGCGCATACACCTCGGACATCATGATTTCGCGGACCAGCGCCTTAGTCGACCAGCCGGATTCTATCAACCGACCGGCGAGGTAGTCCAACAGGTCCGGATGCGTAGGCGGTGTGCCCGTGGTTCCGAAATTGTCCGGGGAAGTCACCAGTCCCTCACCCATCAGCTTCAACCAGATTCGGTTCGCCAGCACGCGGGCTGTCAGGGGGTGATTCTCATCGGTCAGCCACTTGGCCAGCTCGAGGCGACCGCTGCTCTCCTCTGAGATCGCTACTTCGCCGAGGCTGGCCACCTCGAGGAATCCTCGAGGAGCGATCTCGCCCTTGCTGGCTTCAACTCCGCGGATGCGAATCTCGGTGTCTCCAATGGCCTCGCCTTTGTTGTCGACCACACACATAGCCTGGGGAATGGCCGGCGCTTTTCTGGCGAGCTGCTTAACCTTGGTCTCAGCCTTGGCGAGCATGTTCTCCAATGCCTCGATCCTGGGATCCTTCTCCCCGCCGTCGTCCTTCGCTTTTTTCTTATCCTCTCCTTTCGCGAGGTCGAGCGGCAACCACTGGACCGCATCAACGATCGCGACGCCGTTGCCCTGGTTGGCAAATTCGACGACGGACTCGTCGCCTTCTTCGATCTCGTAAACGCCGATGGACTGAAACAGTTCATCGTATTCCGGCTTGAGTTTCTGGTTGATCGTGTGGGCCTCCCGGGTGGCGCCGACCTGGACCGAGACGCCCACCTTAGCGCTTCGATTGTCGCCCGCTGCGTAGGAGACCCGGAGCTCGTAGCGACCGCTCTTTTCAAAGACATATTCAAAGCGGACCGACTTCTCCCCGAGCCCCTCGTTGAGGTCGTGGATGTAGCCCGCGTCGACAAAGCGCGGCGAATGAGTGGATTCGTTCCACTCGCCCACTTTGACCGCATCCACATCGTCGATCACGATGCCCGGCAACACTTTCGACGCGACCTGCTTCGATTTCTTCCCGGCACCGCGGCCGAGATTGGCCAGCTCCTTCTTGAGCTGAGCGACCTCCTTGTCAGCCGCTGCCTTTTGAACCTGGTAGTCTTCGATTGCCTGCTTTGCCTCCTTGGTGGGTGGAACCGGCTCCTGATGCCACTTGGAGACATTGGAGTGAGTCACAGAATTAGTACTAAGGAAGATCCCGGCGAGGGCGTAATAGTCCTTGGTCGGAATGGGATCGAACTTGTGATCGTGACAGCGGGCGCAGGCAATGGTCTGGCCCATGAAAGCCCGGCCGATGGTATCGACTTGCTCGTCGATGATTTCAAAATTGAGTTCCTCTTTGTTCTGGTTCTCGTAGTTGATTGGGCCCATGACAAGGAACCCGGTCGCGATCAGGTTCTCGGAACGCTCCCGCTGGGTGTCGTAGGGCAACAGGTCGCCGGCCACATGAGCCACAATCAACTCATCGAGCGGACGATCCCGGCGAAATGAATCGATCACGTAATCGCGAAACCGCCACGCCTCGGGGAAAGGAATGGCCCGTCCGCCACCGCTCGAATCCGAGTAGCGGACAATATCGAGCCAGTGTCGCCCCCAACGCTCGCCGAACGCATCCGATTCCAGCCACTGATCCACAAAGTTCTCCCAGTTCTCCTCGCTTGGGTCAGTTTCAAAATGCAGCTGCTCCTCCAGCGTCGGGACAAGGCCGGTCAGGTCAACCCGCGCCCGGCGCAGGCGATGGGCCGGCAAAGCCTGCTCCGCCACTTCGAGACCTTTCTCTTCCAACCTCGCTTCGATAAAATCGTCGATCGATTCACGGCCGCCGAAATCAGTTCTCCGGGGACTGAAGGACCAGAAACTCCGCCCCTCTTCAACGGTCATGCCACCGGCCTCATTTTCCATTCCCTCCACTCGCGGGTCCGGCAGTCCCATGGCGACCCACTTTTCGAAGTCCGCGACCACCGCATCCGGCAACTTTGTCTTCGGCGGCATCTCGAGGTCTGGATCCTCGTAGCGGATCGTCTGAACCAGGAGGCTACCGTCCACGTCGCCGGGAATCGCCGCCGGACCGGAATCGCCCCCGACTTCCCAGCCCGCTTTGCGGTCGAGCCAGAGACCACCCTTTTTCTTTCCCTCTGCCTCGGAATGGCATTCATAGCAGTGCTTGATCAATGCCGGACGGATCTTCGACTCAAAGAAAACCATTCCTTCATCAGCCCGGGAGAGCAATGCGGTGCTGGCAAATATCGAAACGGCAACGGCCGTCTTCCGAATGGCGGCGGAATTCATCGATGATATACTACACGACTGCAGAAAACTAGGAAGTTGCGCTTTTGCGGAGAGAAACGGTGTCCAAACGAGTCATCAATCCGCATCCCGTGCCTATATCCTCACTGGCGAAGCCGGCGCGATGAGTCATATTCCCGCCTGTTTATGCACAAGGCGCTTTTCCGAACTCTCCGACAGGACATCCACACCGTCCTCGAGCATCGCCGCGCTCACGGAATGCGCGAGACCCTGAAGTGGCTCCCGAGCAAGGAGGCGCCTGCGACCGTGCAATTCGGAAAATATGTCGCCTCCGGCCTCGTTTCCACCGTGGTTCAACTGACCATCTTCGCCTGGCTGTCCCACTCCTACTTTCCGGCCCACGACTACCTCGACGGACCTGCTCTGACTGATTCCGTGAAGGAGAAAAACGCCATCATCAGCAACCTGATCGCTTTTCCCTTTTCCAACCTCTCCGCCTACCTGCTAAACATCTGGTTCGTCTTCACCCCGGGCCGCCATTCCAAGTGGTTTGAATTTTCCCTTTTCACCGGAATTTCTCTCGCCAGTTTCAGTGCCGGCTTGCTGGGTGGCCCCCTTCTCATCTCCGCTGGTCTCAACCCCTGGATCGCCCAGTTCGGATTCATGATCACTTCAGCTTTGGTGAACTTTGTCTGCCGAAAGTTCCTCATCTTCCTGAAGTGATTCTGCAAGGCTCACCGGGCGACCGGCTGAATCGCAAGGACAATGCTGAGGGCATGGGTCACGTCCTCGGCGAATTGACGAACGACCTCGTAGGAAAGGATCGTTTTGGTCAGGCGCGGTTCGAAGAGATTACCCTCGGTCGATAGCGCCACGGCAATCCGGTTCGGCTGAAAGCTCACCCGCGCATCCTGGTTGGAGCGTTGTCGCAATTCGATCAACTTCTCCCGCAATTCATCGTTCAACAGCCGCGTCGCGGTCGATTCGTCCTCGGCCACAACCTGGTAGAGCTTCGAAAACTCGTTGTCTTCGAGTTCGATCTCCTCGCCCTCGCGCTGCGACATTCTGTTGAGAAAACCGAACAGCAATCCGGAAACCCGGCTCATTTTTTCCCTCATGCTCAGGTAGCCATGTGGAAGAAGCCACACGGAGTCATCGATCCCGACATCCACATCAGCGACAAGGAACATACCGCGGAAATGAGTCGTCGTCCCACTCTTACTGCTTCCCGAGGTGACCTGCAGTTCAGAAAATGAAACAGGAACTCCTGCCAGAACGCCGGTGACAAGATCTTCCCCGTCGTAGTCAAAGGCCTGGCTGAACTCATAGAGGCATGTGGAGTGAAAGACGTCACTATCGACCTTTTCCCCGGGATAGTAAGTCAGGCTCGGCTCGATGCGGTGGAGCAGCGGGGAAATAACCGTGGTCTTGAAGTCATTGGCCCAGCGGGACATCTTGCTCGAAGCCAAACAGGCAAACCCGATCAGGGAACCGACGATGGTAAAGGCGGCCAGTGACTTCTCGTTCCCTTCCATCACCAGAAACAACGACACGTTAGCGACCACCAGGACCACAGTGATGAGCAGGAACGTGAGGAGGAGGCGTTTACGCGCTTTCTCCAAACAGGCCAATGGCTCGCGCAGGTCGTTGGTGTAAAACTGCTCCAGTGCTTTTAGATCATCCATGTGAGTTGCTTTGAGCTTACCACACTGGCAATATGGATCGTTTGATCCGCGTCGGTGGAGGGCGCGGTCAGTAAGGGATACGCATCCCAATTGCCGGTTATTGGTTAAATTCGTGTTTGAATTTTAGGGTGCGTGCCTCGCCTTGTTCGGCTTCATTAGTTCGCAGGTGCCATTGCTCCGGCCCGGTCCAGTAGATGCTGTTAAATAAACCCTGCAATATCGACCGCTTCTAAAACTTCTTCGTGTATCGTAGCGAGGCACAGGCCTGCTTGAAGTCGCCCGCCGATCGAATCCATCCGCCCCGAATCAAAGAGATGTATGGCAGGGGCTTCATTTTCTAGCCTAACGTAACTCCTCAGGCGCCGCCTTTAGGAAGTCGCCGGCAGGAGATTGTTTGATGTTCCCTTGCACATACATTTCTTCACGAAGCCCTGAACTCTCGTCTGCAAAGACCAGAACGCAGTTTTTATGGACTTGGATGAGAGCCAGATGCCCATCGGCAGAGACATGAATGGAATCGTCTATTGCGTCAGGCATGAGCAGGCCTTGCACCAGGGCCATGGTGGCTGACTTCTTATTGTTTCCGATGGATAAGAGTGAGTATCTCGGCAGTCGATAGGTGAAGACATGCGCCAGATTCGAAACAGACGGGTCTAGCCCGAGTGTCTTGAGTGCATCAGAGTGGGGTCCGTCCATTTGACTATGACTCTGGCGCCATTTCTTTCGGACCTCCGCAAGGAGGGCCGTAGTCTCGGCATCCATTGCGACCACGGAACACGAAAGGTGCGAGAGCTCGTTCCTCATCTTGTCATACTTCTGCTTGGCACGCAGATTCAAAGTCAGACATGCACCAGTCCCGAGAACGACAAGAGCAATAACAATTATTGAAATAGCTTTCTTCATTTTTTCCAACTTCACTCCTAAGGCGGGGCCTTTTGGTTGTCGCCTGCAGAAGATTGTTGGTTATGTGAATTTGCCTCGCGCAGTTGCTCCTCCAGTTGCTGGATGACTTTATCCTGTTGGAGGATCTTCCGGCGGTTTGAACTAATTGAAGCCGCTACCAGACCGAAAAGGCACGCCATCAAAAGGGGATAATTTGTCTCTCCTCCTGGATCGATGGCCATCCAAAGTAGCCCGTTACCCAGAGCAATATAACAGGGCGCCCATATGAGGAAAACCGCCTGTTTTGAGGCGAACGCCCTGTCCACACGTTCTGACTCCAACTTACGCAGCCAGTTGTTGTAACTACTCATAGCGAACCCTGCACCCTGTATGAGTCATATATAGCGTATCTCATCAGCGACTTGCGAAGCAAGTTCGTTGCATCGCTTTAACAATTCTTTCGAGCTTCCCGCCCACCCCGTCAAGCAAGTTTCCACTTGCACACCTTACATCCCTACAACTTACCGGGTCAGCTCAGCCACTCAAACCTGTTAGATGTTCTCTCTCGGGCGCACCAATCGTGAGAGCGACTCCCAACTATTTCCCTTCCCTCCAGCCTACATTCTTCCTACCATTCCTCCATGCCGCGCCACATTCTTTCGCTCGACCAGGGCACGACCAGTTCTCGCGCCATTGTCTTCGACAATCGCGGCGCTATCGTTTCGGTGGCGCAGGAGGAGTTCGAGCAGATTTTTCCCCAACCGGGCTGGGTGGAACATAACGCGACCGAAATCTGGGAGACGCAGCTCAGGGTTGCTCGCGAAGCCATCGAGAAAGCGAGCCTCACCCCCATCGAGATCGCCGGCATCGGCATCACCAACCAACGTGAAACCGCCGTGTTGTGGGATCGCGAAACGGGAGAACCGCTCGGCAACGCCATCGTCTGGCAGGACCGGCGCACCGCGGAATACTGCCGTGAACTGGTCGAAGCCGGCCACAGCGAGCGCATCCAGGAGCTGACCGGTCTCGTCATCGACGCCTACTTTTCCGGCTCGAAGCTGAAATGGATGCTCGATCACTACCCTGACGCCCGGAAGCGGGCGGAGGCGGGCGAACTGGCCTTTGGCACGATCGACTCGTGGCTGGCGTGGAACCTCTCCGGTGGCGAGCTCCACATCACCGACGTGTCCAACGCCTCCCGAACCATGCTCTGCGACATTCGCGAAGTGGCCTGGAGCGAGGAACTGCTCGAATTGTTCGATATCCCCGCCTCGGTGCTTCCCGAAATCCGCTCCAGCAGCGAGTTCTACGGCGACACCGCCGAAGAGGTCTTCGGTGATCTCATTCCCATTTCCGGTATTGCCGGAGACCAGCAGGCTGCGCTTTTCGGACAGGCCTGTCACCACCCCGGTATGGCCAAAAATACCTATGGAACCGGCTGTTTCCTGCTCAAAAACACTGGATCAGAAATCATAAAATCAGATCATAAGTTACTGACCACCATTGCATGGCAGCTGGAAGACCATACAGAATATGCTCTCGAAGGCAGTGTTTTCATTGGAGGCGCCGTGGTGCAGTGGCTGCGCGACCAACTGGGCATCATTCAATCCTCTGGCGAGGTCGAGGCACTCGCCCGCGAGGTTGAGGACAATGGCGGTGTCTACTTCGTCCCCGCCTTCGCCGGCCTCGGAGCCCCCTACTGGGACGGTTTCGCCCGCGGAACGATCTCCGGCCTGACCCGGGGCGCCGGCAAAGGCCATCTCGCGCGCGCAGCGCTCGAAGCCATTGCTTTCCAGACCAACGACCTCATGCAGGCCATGATCGCCGATACCGGCATCGAGCTCTCGGAACTGCGGGTCGACGGCGGTGCCTCGCTCAATGATTTGCTCATGCAGATCCAGGCCGACATCCTCGGCGTGCCCGTGATTCGCTCCCAGGTGGCCGAAACGACGGCGCTTGGCGCTGCCTATCTCGCTGGTCTGGCCACCGGGGTCTGGGCCACTAAGGAGGAAATCGCCGCCAACTTGGCCGAGTCGGCTCGCTTTGAGCCCGGTCCGGACCACAAGGCGATGCAGGAAAACCTGGCGCACTGGAAGAAAGCCGTGGAACGGACCCTCATGTGAGGTTCTTCCTCCCGCGCAGACACAATCACTTCGTCCCCAGACGCAGTGATCCCTTGATTTTCGAACCTTTTTGGGGAAACCTTGCGCCAATTTCCCCAACCATGCGCAGCCTCTTACGTTCCAAGATCCATCTCGCGACCGTCACGGAAGCGAACCCGGACTATGTCGGCAGCATCACCATCGACAAGAATCTGATCGATGCGGTGGGCCTGTGGGTGGGTGAAAAGGTCCTCGTCGTCAGCGCCACAACCGGCACCCGCCTCGAGACCTATGTCATTGAAGGCGAGCCGGGATCCGGTGTTATCGGTATCAACGGTGCCGCCGCCCATCTCATCAATGCCGGCGAGAAAGTCATCATCATGGGCTTCGAGCTGACTGAGAAGCCGGTCGAGCCGAAGGTTATTCTCTGCAACAAGGATAACGGTATTGCCGAGTTTCTCAGCGAGGAGGCCGGAATGGTTCTCGCGAGTGAGTAGGGTTAAATTCCCGCCGGATTGGCCCAGGCTCTCACCACTTCTTCGAGTCCTTTCACCACCGTCTCGAGCTGTTCGAAGTCGAGCTGATCGACCGTATCGGTCGCCTTGTGGTAATGCTCGTAGCGGAACGGTATCGTATCCGTCGCCATCACTGCAGGAAATCCTTCCTGCCAGAAGGACCAGTGATCGGACCAGCCCACTCCGGGAATGCTCTCGGGAAAGGCACCCGCAACCGCCGGAACACCGGAAGTGGCCTCAAACACGGTCTTGCCTTGATCGGCGAGGAAGCGGGAATTCTCGTTCGCGACCAGGGCGAGAAAGTTACCGACAGGGGGAAAGTGCCCCTCCAGTCCGGGAGGCGCCTGCTGACTGTCTGCTTCATCAGAGAAATACCCGATCCCGTCGAGACTGATCATGGCCACGATGTTCTCTTCACGCTCCATGCATCCACGGGCGTGCACCCGACTGCCCATCTCGTCGGTTTGGAAGTAGGGCGGCTCCTCGTTCACGAAGGCCACGAAGCGAATGGTGCGCTCCTGTTGCTCCCCTGCCAGCGCCTGGGCAATGGAGATGAGCCCCACAAGACCGGTGCCGTTGTCATTGGCCCCGGGACACCCCGGAACCGTGTCATAGTGAGCTCCGACGATCACGATTTCATCGCGCAGTGATCGGCCCGGAAGCTCGGCCACAAGATTGCGAACCCGGTCCGGCTGCTCAGCATCGGGCTGGCTGGTGCCGAGTTCATATTCCTCGCGCTTGACCACGTAGCCGAGGTTCGTCGGCCCGAGGGTCGACTCAATCCAGAAAGCAGCTTTTTCGAGGTTGCCGATCTTGCCGACGTGACGCTCGCCGATTTTTTCGCAGAGCGTCCGCAAATGCATCTCAAGGGTCTCGCGATTGACCGGCCTGCGATTCAGGGCAGCGGCTTCCAATCGAATCTCTTCGTTCGGATCCTCCGGCCCCTTCGATTTCTGGAGGTGGGAATTCACCATGGCCAACACACCAATGAATAGAAGACCGGCCGGCAGCCCCACCAGCAAAATGGGAAAGAGTTTCTGAGGCTTCATGATTCGTTCCAGAGTCCACTGATGACACTCGCGGCATTTTCGTGAGCGCCGCCTCTACCGAGAGTTGCCACCACCTCTTCGAGGTCGGACCGGAGTTGGTTTCGTTTCTCCTCGCTCGAAAGCAGGTCCCCGAGAGCTGAGGCGATCCCTTTCGGCGTGGCCCGGTCCTGGAGCAGTTCCGGCACGACCTCGCGGTCAGCCATGACGTTGACGATCCCGAGAAACTTAACCTGCATCAGTCGGCGGGCGGCCACCGCGGTGAGCCAGGCCACCTTGTAGGTCAGGCAGTAGGGCAAGCCGAGGCACGCCGCCTCGAGCGTCGCGGTTCCCGAAGCAACCACACCCACTCCGGCCTGCTGCATGATATCGTGGCTGGTTGATTCACCGACCTGAATCGAGCCTGACAAACCGGCCTCGTCCACCAGTTCGCGAAGGCGCTCTGTCAGTAATGGCGTCGCGCCCGAGGTGGCAAACTTCAGGTCGGGGTGATCCTTCAACAACAGCGTCGCAGCGCCGAGCATGGGCGGAAAGAGTTTCTCCACCTCCCGTTCGCGGGAACCGGGCAACAAGGCAACGAGACCGGGATCCCGCTCAATGCTGTCGTCCTTGAGCTTCGCCATCTCATCGACCAGCGGATGGCCGCTAAACTCTGTCGGCAGACCCGAGCTCTCGTAGAGTTCTTTCTCGAATGGAAAGATGCAGATCATCAGGTCCAGCATCTCCGCCATCGTCTGGATCCGTCCTTTCTTCCAAGCCCAAACCTGGGGACTGATGTAGTAAATCAGCTTCCCCGAGTAGCCTTCCGACCGCAGTCTCTTGGCGAGGCGCAGATTGAAGCCGGGGTAGTCGACCAGCACCACTCCGTCCGGCTTTCCTTCAAGGATGCGACCGAACGTTTCCTTCAGCTTGGCTTTGAAGTAGGAATACTTCTTCAGCACTTCCCAAAGCCCTAACACGGCCGCCTCTTCGAGCCAGTTCTCAATCTTACCGGAGACCTCGTTCATAAGCGGACCTCCGAGGCCGGAGAATTCCCACTCACCGGTCTCACCCAACGCACGCAGCAGGGCCGATCCGTGGGTGTCCCCACTGATTTCACCGGATACGAGGAATAGTGACTTCACAATGAGACTTACGTTCTGGTTCGTCTAAAGTAACGACCATCGAGAAAATTCAATAGTCGATGTGCCGCGATGTTAGACGGAGAAGCCAAGATCCGCTAATCCAAATTCCCCAATCCTCACTGCTCCCTGATAAATCCAAAATTAAAATACTGTTCATTTAAACACTTGCCTTTTCCGACCAGATCGGTTATCCGAAAATATATGACTTCGAAGGAGGCATTCCTCGCACTGAACCTTTTACCGGGCATCGGCCCGATCCGGGTGCATCGCCTTCTCGAAGCCTTCTCCCAACCGCAGGACATCCTCAGCACCAGTGAAAAAGACCTCCAGCAGATCCCGGGAATCGGCCGCGAGATGGCTCGCTCCATCCGCGATTGGGAGAATCTGATCGATCTCGCAGAGGAGCAGCGCCGCATGGCCGATCACGGGATCACCACTATCACCCTCGAAGACAGCCATTATCCCCCGGCCCTGCGGGAGATTCACGATCCCCCGTTTCTTTTATATGTGAAGGGACAGATCGAGCCCTGCGATGCCGCCGCCGTCGGCGTGGTCGGCTCCCGCCGCATGACCCATTACGGCCGCGAACAGGCCCGCAAGCTCAGCTTCCAGCTCGCTCGGGCCGGTTTCACTATTATCAGCGGTCTTGCCCGCGGTATCGACACGGCCGCCCACGAAGCCGCTCTCGCCGCGGAGGGGCGCACCATTGCCGTCCTCGGATCCGGCATCGGCAATATTTACCCGGCGGAAAACGATGTGCTCGCCAACCGCATTGCGGAAAACGGAGCCGTCATTTCCGAGTTTCCGGTCCTCTACGTTCCCGATAAGCAGTCCTTCCCCTTGCGCAACCGGATCGTCTCCGGCATGTCCGAGGGCCTGCTCGTGATCGAAGCTCCCGGGCGCAGTGGCTCACTCATCACTGCTAACCAGGCGCTCGAGCAGGGTCGAACGGTCTTCGCCGTCCCCGGCCCGATTGACCGACCCACCTCCGAAGGCTGCAACCGCCTCATCCGACAGGGCGCCACTCTCGTCACCACCGCTCGGGATGTCATCGACGATCTCAGCACCGGGCTCAATTCCCTGAATCTCGGGTTCGCCGCTCCCGAACATCCCTCCGAACATCCCTCCGAAAAACCCTCTCCAACTCTTGAGTCTCTCGACGATCAGCAGACCAGAATTCTCGAAGAACTCGAAAAAGGAGAGCAGACCATCGACACCATTTCCGAAGCCATTTCTGTGCCCGCTGGAGCCGTCAGTGCAAGCCTGTTGCAGCTCGAAATGAAGTCCCTCGTGAAGCAGTTGCCGGGCAAATACTTCACGAAACTGATTTGACGGATGGCGGAAAACGGGGCACTCCGTTTCCGGGGAAATCCCTCCTTACTCTTCCAGCACCATGTCGAAATCACTCATCATCGCCGAGAAACCCAGCGTTGCCAATGACCTTGCTCGCGTCCTCGGAAAGGACCCTGGCATCGGCAGATTCGACAAGAAAGACGACTTTTTTGAGAACGATCGCTATATCATTTCCTCTGCGGTCGGTCACCTTGTTCAGACGGCCAAGCCCATGACGGCCGACGGCAAATCGCTTCCGTGGAAGTTCGATGCCCTCCCTGTCCTGCCCGCCGAATTCGTTCTCGAGCCGAGCGAGCAGAAAGGCGCCAAAACCCGCCTCAACCTGCTCAAGCGCCTCATGAAGCGCAAGGAAGTCACCGAAATCATCAATGCCTGCGATGCCGGCCGCGAGGGTGAATTGATTTTTCGCTACATCGTACAGTTCTGCGGTATCGAGAAGCTGGTTAAGCGACTCTGGATGCAGTCCATGACCGACGGCGCTATCCGCGAAGCTTTTGCCGAACTTCGCACCGACGAGGAAATGCAGCCTCTCTCCGACGCGGCCTACTGCCGCTCCGAATCAGACTGGCTCGTCGGAATCAACTCGACCCGCGCCATGACCGCCTTCAACTCGAAGTTCGGCGGTTTTAACAAGACTCCGGTCGGCCGGGTCCAGACTCCGACCCTCGCCCTGCTTGCTGAACGGGAACGCGAGATCGATGACTTTGTCAGTGAAGACTACTTCGAAATCCACGGCAGCTTCGGCGTCTCTGCCGGCACCTACCTCGGTCGCTGGTTCGATGAAACCTTCAAGAAGTCCGAGGACAAGCCTCACGCCCGCGCTGAGCGTCTCTGGGACCGCGCCCAGGCTGAAGCCATCGTGGAACGTTGTCAGGGTAAGGACGCCACCATCGAAGAGAAGAAGAAGCCCTCCAAACAGAGCGCGCCGCAACTTTACGACCTGACCAGTCTCCAACGTGAAGCCAACGGACGTTTCGGTTTCTCCGCCCGCCGCACCCTTCAGCTGGCTCAATCCCTTTACGAACGCCACAAGGCCCTTACCTACCCGCGAACCGACTCGCGCTACCTGCCGGACGATTACGTGAACACCACCCTTGAGACCCTGACCAAGATCTCAAGCGCCTCCGGCTACACGGTCGGCGACATGCCTGGCCACGCCGCCTATGCCCTGGAGAACAACCTCGTCAGCGGCGGAAACAAGCGCATTTTCAACGGCGCCAAGGTCAGCGACCACTTTGCCATCATCCCTACCGGCCAGATCCCGTCCGGTCTCGATGAGGCTGAGCAAAAACTCTATGATATGGTGAGCCGTCGTTTCATCGCGGCTTTCTATCCCTCCGCCGAGTTCGAAAACACCACCCGCATTTCCCGCATCGGTGAGGACGCCTTCAAGAGCGATGGTAAGATTCTCATCAAAGCCGGATGGCTTGGTGTCTACGGCAAGAAAGTCGGCGCCCCTGACAAACCTGCCCACGAAGAGGAAAGTGGCAAGAAGGCCAGCGCCGACAAGCAAATCGTTGCGGTCCAACCCGGCGAAACGCCCAAGGCTGATCCGGTCAAGCTGGAGAAGAAAGCCACTCGTCCCCCGGCCCGATACAACGAGAGCACCCTGCTTTCGGCGATGGAAACCGCCGGCAAGCGCGTCGACGACGAAGAACTCCGCGATGCCATGTCCGAGCGCGGCCTCGGCACTCCGGCCACCCGTGCCGCCACGATCGAAGGCCTTATCAACGACAAATACATTACGCGGGACGGTCGCGACATCTACGTAACGACCCGCGGGACCCGCCTCATTGATCAGCTCCACAACATGGAGATCGGCCTGCTCACCTCACCCGAAATGACCGGCCAGTGGGAGTACAAGCTTCGTCAGATGGAACAGGGCAAGCTCGATCGCCCCACCTTCATGCGGGACATCAAGCAACTCACCGGCAACGTCGTCGACACCGCCAAGGACTACGCCAAGACCGCTCTCGAACGCGAGTGGCCCGACTTCCCGGCTCCCTGCCCCGTCTGCGGAGCTCCGACGATGGGACAGGACGATGGTCGCTACAAATGCAAGCAACCGGACTGCAAGTTCACCCTGCCCAAGGTGGTGGCCAGCCGCCCCCTTACCGAGGAGGAAGCCAAGACGCTTCTCACCTCCAAACTGGTTGGCCCCCTGACCGGTTTCGTGAACCGTTTCAAGCAACCTTTCGACGCGGCGATCGAACTCCAGGAAGACAAGAAGGCCGGGCTCAAGGCCGGCTTCGTTTTCGAGAAAACCCCGGAAGAGGAAGAAGAAGCCGAGTCGATCAAGGAAGAAAACAAGCTCTGCGCCTGCCCGCTCTGCGAAAAAGGCGACATCTACACGACGCCTCACAGTTACATCTGTGACCGCCGTATCTCCGGTGACGGCTGCAAAGCCCGCCTTTCCAAGGAGATGTGCAAATACGAGATTCCGCGCGACCAGGCGCTTAAGTATTTCACTGAGGGCAAGACCGACGTCATCGAACAGTGGATCAGTAAAAAAGGACGTCCTTTCAAGGCCGCTTTGACCTGCAACAAGAAGGGGCGCCGCATGCTCGGCTGGGAATTCCCGCCGCGCGAGCCCTCCAAGAAGAAGACCGCCGCCAAAAAAGTGGCCACCAAAAAAGCCGCCAAGAAGAAGGCAGCTGCGAAGAAGGACAATTAATGGTTCAACTTTTCAGCGACCGCATCGTTAACCACGGCCGGGACAAACTTCGTGATATCCCCGCCAAAGGTCGCGACTTCCTTCACAATCCGTGAACTAAGGTAGATATTCTCCTGACTCGGCATGAGGAACACCGTCTCGAGCGATTCATCGAGACTGCGGTTCATCAAAGCCATCTGGAACTCGTATTCGAAATCGGAGACTGCCCGTAGCCCGCGAAGCACAGCGTTCGCTTTGACTTCCAACACGTAGTCAACGAGGAGCCCTTCAAAAGCGGTCACCTCGACACTTGGCAGATGCCCCGATGCTTCCTTAATCAGGCCGACCCGTTCCTCCATCGTGAAGAGACCCTGCTTCTCATGATTCACGGCGACCGCTACGATCACTCGATCCCAAAGTTTCGAAGCACGCTCGATAACATCTAGGTGACCGTTGTGAATGGGATCGAAACTTCCCGGATAAATAGCGGTTTTCATAAAACTCTAAGCTGACTGCAAGCTCCGTCGGAATTGTGACCCCATAACGTGAAGTTTTTCAAAGACATTTCCAGTAATCCCGCCTATTATTCACAACATGAAATTCGGCAAAGGTTGGCTTTTCATCACACTCGCATGCCTCTGTGTCGGGATCTCTGCCTGCACACCCGGAGGCCATGGCAATGCTAACGTTGGAGGTGGCTCAGCCACCGGAAATGGTAATATCGACACTTCCGGCTTTCTAATCACTGACTTTGAGCCGCTCAACAAGTGGCTCGATGAAGAATTCGAAGTGCACTACAAGCACATGACTCCTGAGCTCATTTTCGACCAGGATCCTCTCAACAGCATTTTCTACCAAACCGAAAAGCTGCCGGCAACCGCGGCGCCTTTTAACTTCTCCTCATCAGGAGTCACTCGCCGCGAGCTTTTAAAGAGTATTTCCGTCCACTGGAAACTGAAGATGTCTATCATCGAGGATTCCAACGGCAACCCCACCGCAGTCCTCGTCAAGGGCTGAACGAGGCGGACCTAGTCCACCCCGTATACCTTCCGAATCACTTCACCGAGAATCCGGAACCCGCCTTCCACGATGGGCTCAGGCTGGGTGTAGCTCACGCGAATGCACTGCCGGGCATGATCCCAACCATCGGTATCAAGGCCAAAGAAGAAGTATTCTCCTGACACGACCACGACTCCCGCCTCCTTAAGTCTGCGATAGAGTTCACGGCAGCTGATAGGAAGGTTCTCAAACCAGAACCAGAGGAAGAAGGCACCCTCGCTATCATGAACCCGCCACGGCACGTCGTCCGGCAGATACTCTCTCGCGAGCTCGATGGCGTGTTCGGAGCGGTTCCGGTAATACGGGCGAACCACTTCATCAGCCAGGTGTTTGATCTCACCCGATTCGAGCAATGGTCGAGTCAGTGCCTGGCCAATGTTGTTATTCGCCAGCCCGATGATCGCCGTCATCGAGCGGATCTCGCGAATGATCTCCGGTCGTGCCACCACGATTCCGGTTCGGGTTCCGGGAAGGCCAAGCTTACTCAAGCTCAATGTCAGGATGATGTTTTCATCCCACACCGGAGTGGCATCGTGAAACACTACCCCGGGAAACGGCAACCCGTAGGCATTGTCGATGATAAGAGGAATCCCCTGCTCGCTGGCAAGCTCGCGCAGCTTCGAAATTTCTCTATCGGTCAGGACATTGCTGCTGGGGTTGGTTGGACGGGACACGGCGATTGCACCATGACTGTCATTGAGATCGAGATTGTCGAAATCGATGCGGTATTTGAATCGACGCTCTCCGATCATTTCGATGAGCGGTTTGCGGCTGTCGAAAAGACCGGAGCCGGAGATTCCCTGGTCCCCGTAGCCGATATACTCGGGAACAATCGGCAAAAGGATGCGCTTCTCACCGCCATCAGCCATCTCGCCGGCGAAGCGGTTTAACAAGAAAAAGAACGCTGTCTGCCCACCATTGGTGATCGCGATATTATCCCGGCTCAAATCCCAGTTGTATTCCCTGTTAAGAAAGCTGGCCACCGCATCCCGGAAACTCGGGCTGCCAGCCGGTTGGTCATAGTCTGCGAGGACACGGTCAAACTCATTACCCTCTCCATCCAGTAGCTCCTGCATCTGCTTGCGCCAAAGGTGCTGCATGCGGGGAATGTGGCCGGGATTGCCGCCCCCCATCATAAGAAGGCTATCTTTACCGATAGTGAGAGCTTCGCCGAGATCGTCCATGAGCTCAGTGATTCCGGAATGGTCGGTCAGCTTGTTGGCAAAAACCGATTGAGGGTAAGGAGGTTCAGAAGGTGTCGAGCTCATGGAAAGGCAACAGTCTTATTTGCACTCATCGCTGCTTTCTGGCAAGCTTCGCGAACCTCATAATCTGAATTACTGCCTGCTATTACCTCCCCCGCATCACCACCCGTGGCACTCACCATCGCCGGATCAGACTCATCGGGCGGGGCCGGTGTGCAGGCCGACCTCAAGACCTTTTCCGCCCACCAGGTCTACGGGGTAAACGCTCTCACCGGGATTGTCGCCCAAGCGCCAGGCAGTGTCTCCATGGTCCAACCTGTCGACTCAACCCTTTTGGGTGCTCAACTCAACAGGGTAAGCTCCGCATTTACCATTCATTCTATCAAGACCGGTATGCTTGCGACCGCGGATAACATCCGCATCGTAGCAGATTTTGTCAGGGAACACTCCGATACGCCTTTTGTCATCGATCCGGTGATGCGAGCCACCGCCGGACCGGATCTCCTCGACGCTGCGGGACGCAAGTTGCTCAAATCAGAACTCATCCCACTCGCCACGCTGGTGACGCCCAACCTCCCGGAGACGGCGGATCTCCTCGGAGTCGATCCCGAAACGTTCACTCCCGCCGAAGCGGCCAGACAGCTCTTTGAAACCTATGGCGCCGGCTTTCTCGTCAAAGGTGGCCATGCCAAAAACTTATCTACCGTGACCGATTACGCCTGCATTGACGGCCATGTCTTCGAAATCCCTCATCGACGCCTTGAGGTTCCCGATGTGCACGGAACCGGCTGCACCCTTTCCGCCGCTATCACCGCGCGTCTCGCACTCGGTCAGCCGCTGCTTGAAGCTACTACCGGTGGTGTTTCTTATCTAGCTGAATGCCTCGCCGCACACTTTTCATGGCCTCAATCAGGGGGAAGCGAATCATTGAACCATTTCCCGAATTCCGTAGACTGATGTCGACGATGATCCTGCGACTCCTTTTCCTGCTGGCTATCCTGCCCTGTGCCCTTTTCGCAAAACAGGAGATTTCTGAGGAAACGGAACCGCCCCAAGCCGTCCCGGCCGCCGACGATCCACAGCGACTCCGCGGCCTGATCGACACGCTCAATCAGTCGAGCCTTCAGGAGGCCTTTCGCCTTCTCACCAGCGACTATATCAATCACGAAAATCTTGATGAACTCGAAGTCAACCGGGCGGCTCTCCAAGGCATGCTGAAGCGACTCGACTTCGGTGCGATGTTGCTCACCGAGAAGGAACTCAGCGAACGTGATTCCCCTTTTGTTTTTCACCGTGCCACTGTTGCCGATGACACAGCCTACATCCGCTTCGGCAAGTTCAACCGTGAGGGTGTCACTGAACTTGATAAAGCGCTGGAAGAATTCTCGGAAACACCGGAACTGTTCAATCTCATCGTTGACCTGCGTTCTCCCCAGGCCCAGGCCGAGTTCGTCATCGCCTCTGAAATCCTGAGCCGATTCCGCCCCCCGAATGAGCTTCTCTTCAAGATCAGGCGCCCGGGTAATGATCGCCCCACTCTCTTCGTGTCCCAACCCGTCGCCAACAGTTGGAACAAGAATCTTATTCTCCTCGTCAACGCTCAAACGGGAAACGTCGGTGAAATCATCGCCACCGTCCTCAAGCGGGAGACCGCCTGCCTTATCATCGGGGAAAAGACACCCGGCCTGACCGTCGAATATCGCGATGTCCCCATCGACCAGGATCGGGTGCTACGCTATGCCATAGCCGAGGTTGTGCTCGAAGATGATTCTTCCATTTTTCGCACAGGCATCACACCCGACATCATTACACCCACTCCCTACAGCTCCATTCACTCTATCTTCCGCCAGACGCAAGGAGACCGTGAGCTCAACGAATTTCTTGTCCAGAAACAGCGTCCCCGCCTCAACGAAGCCGCACTCGTTGCCGGGACTGACCCTGAAATAGATTATTTCCTGCTGCGTAGCAACAACAAGCCCACTCCTTGGGACAAGCCACCACTCCAGGACCGGGCACTCCAGCAGGCGGTTGATCTGCTCAATGCGACGGCATTCCTGAATTCGGACGACTAGCCGATGCGCGATCCTGACAGTGAACTCAATGATCTGGATCAGGCAGGTCTCCGGCGCCAACTCCGTCGTATCGACTCCCCCCAGGGCGTTAAAATCAACCTTGCTGGGTCAGGAGAATTTCTCAATTTCTCATCCAACGACTACCTCGGACTAGCCAATCACCCGGCCAACAAGGTATCCTTTACTGCCAACATTGAGCGCTACGGTACGGGATCCGGAGCCTCCCGTCTTGTCTGCGGTTCCCAGTCTCCCCATCATGAACTCGAAGAGAAGATTGCTGCCCTAAAAAACGCCGAAGCCGCTCTCACTTTCAGTTCCGGGTTTGCCACGGCAACAGGGGTGATCCCCGCCCTCTGCGGGAAGGATGACATCATCATCCTCGACAAACTTTGCCACGCCTCTCTCATCGACGGCGCCCGACTGAGCGGAGCGACGATAAGGGTTTATCCTCACAATGACCTTCCGAAGCTGGAGAAACACCTCGAATGGGCCACCGAAAAAGTTCAGGCAAACGAACGCATCCTCGTCGTTACGGAATCCATCTTCAGCATGGACGGTGACCGGGCACCTTTGCAGGAAATCTGTGACATCGTGACCGACTCCCCCGCCCTCCTCATGCTTGATGAAGCGCACGCCTTCGGCATCATCGGTCCTCAAGGACGCGGGCTTGCCGCCGAACTGGGAGTCGAAAACCAGGTGGATCTGCAGATGGGGACATTCAGCAAAGGCACCGGTCTCTCCGGGGGCTACCTTTGTGCATCCCGCAGCTTGATTGATTTACTGACTAACAAGGCGCGAAGTTTCATCTATTCAACGGCACCTCCTCCATCACTCGCCGCCACCATCTCGGACTGTCTCGATTTAATCACCGGAGACGAAGGTGATCAACTCCGCTCAAAACTTTGGACTAACGTAGACGCCTTCAGAACGAAGGCGGAAAGCGCCATCGTTCCGGTAATCATTGGTGAGAACGAGCCGACGCTGGAGGCTGCCGAGAAACTCAAAAACAAGGGCTTTCTCGTACCAGCGATTCGCTATCCCACCGTCCCCCGGGGAACGGCACGCCTTCGAGTCACCCTATCTGCCGCACACTCTGATGATCAAATTGAATCACTCAATGACGCGCTCACCGAATTCGATTCGTTCCATTAATCCATTTCCCATGAAAACGATTGTTATCAGCCTACTTTTCCTTCCGATATTTCTGACGGCCGCGCCACTTGAACCGATCACACTATGGCCCGAAGGAGTTCCCGGTGAAGCCAACCTCAAGCTTCCCAAAGAGAAACTTGAGCTCAGAGGAAACTTCCAGATCGAGATAGTTTCCAGCGTCAGTGAGCCTACTCTGACCTGGTATCCTGCTCTGGAACCGAACGGGGCTTCCGTCATTGTCTGCCCCGGGGGCGGCTACAATATTCTCGCCTACTCTCACGAAGGGAAAGAGATCTGCCAGTGGCTCAATTCCATCGGCGTGTCCGCCGGGCTGCTGAAATATCGGGTCCCGCGCCGCGATAATCTCGAAAAGCACCACGCGCCACTCCAGGACGTGCACCGAGCGATCGGAATGATCCGAAACCAGGCTGAAGAGTGGAAACTCGATCCCGATAAAGTGGGCATTCTCGGGTTTTCCGCCGGCGGGCACCTTTCCTCGATGGCAATCACATGGGACGGTGAACAAACCTACGAGACCGACCCGAAACTCGACCATGAAAATATCGTTCCCGATTTCGGTATCCTGGTCTATCCCGCCTACCAGATCGATGACAATGATCCCGATAAGCTTTCGCCTGAGATCACCGTCGACGAAAACACCCCACCTGCTTTCGTCGTCTGTGCTCACGGTGATAAGAAGTGGGTCGAGGGCAGCGCCCGTTTCTACATCGAGATGCGCCGCAACGACCGCCCCTGCGAGCTGCACATCTTCGCGAAGGGCGGACACGGATTTGGTTATCAGAACACCTTGGAAGAGATTCGACAATGGCCGATACTCACAGAAAGGTGGATGGCTGCGATGGACTTAATAGATTGACCACCTAAAGCGGCCCATGGCGGATCGTCGAAATAACCTGATCTATTTTTCGTAAAATTCGATTCAAATTCGCTGCTGCTGTGGCATCCTCAATGCTCTGCTGACAAACCATGGACGCTCAGACCCTCAACACTGATGAAGCTGCCGCTTCATTTGATCTCCAAGCTTTCACCGACGAATACCTCCTCCCGTGGGGAACTAACATCGGCTTCGCTCTGCTGATTCTCATTTCCGGGATCATCCTCTCCAAGTGGATCGTCAAGCTGGTCTGCCGGGGGATGAGACGTGCCAAGATCGACGACATGCTGGTCGATTTTGTGACCAGCCTGCTGAAGTGGGCTCTTTACTTCGTCTTCATCATCGCCGCCCTCAACCGGCTCGGCGTTCCCACCACTTCGTTCATCGCTGTCCTCGGCGCCGCTGGTCTCGCCATTGGTCTCGCCCTGAAGGATTCGCTCCAGAACTTTGCGGCCGGTGTTATGCTCATTATATTTCGCCCGTTCAAGACCGGAGATTCCATTCAAGCCGGCGGAGCAGAAGGCGTCGTCGAAAACGTCCACATCTTCAGCACTACCATGCGGACCCCGGACAACCGCGAAATCATCCTTCCGAACGGTGACATCTTCGGCGGCAAGATCGTCAACAACAACGCACGCGACACGCGGCGTATCGATCTAGTCATCGGAGTTGGCTACGACGATGATCTACGCAAGGCCAAACAGGTCCTTGAGGGTGTAGTCGCGATGGAGGATCGCCTCCTCAAGGATCCTGAGCCATTGATCGCTGTCGGCGAACTCGGGGCTTCCAGCGTCGACATTCTGGTGCGCCCGTGGGTCAAAACATCTGACTACTTCGCCACCAAGTGCGCCCTGACCGAGAACATCAAGCTCGCTCTCGACGACGCCGGCATATCAATACCGTTCCCACAGATGGACCTGCATCTCAATCAGGATGCCCCGGGCTTAAGTGATGCTTTGAAGATGGGGTGAATACTCCTGCTTACCCGAACGCTCGTATAAACCCGACCTCAAGCGCGAGGGCCTCGAAAACATTCGTGTTCAGATTCTCACGCAGGGTCTCGACAGCCCTCACCCGATGGCTCAGTTCGTCGATGCTGAGGGAATTCGCCAGCAAGCGTGTCCCTTCCTCGTAGCCGGGAAGGTCGAGGTGCTTGGCGCTATGCTGAAGTCGCATCGCATCACCGAACCACATCATCAGGTAGTCGATTAACTGGTTCCTCTGCTGGAGGTATTCGGCTTCGGTGAGGGCCTTGTAGTATTCTTCGCGACGCTTGAGGTAGTCCCCCTCCGTGGTCTGACGGTAGTGAGCCACCTCGGCCTTGAGGGCTTCTTCATTCCGCTTCGCGATTGCGGCCTTTTCTTCTTTCAGAATACGGTCAAATCTGGCCATCAGGCCGAGTGCTCCCGAAACACCCTTCTGCTGCTCGATAGCATGCCTTTTCAACGCTGCCAGAAAATCGGCCGCCGATGAGTCAAGTTCTGCAGGTCCCGGCTTGCCCGCCAGGTTGATCTGGATACAGCGAGAAAGAATCGTATCCAGCAAAATCTCCGGGCGCGCTGTCAGGAGCAACAGGCGACAGGCAGCCGGCGGCTCCTCAAGGGTCTTGAGAAAGGCATTCTCAGCTTCCTGCCCCATACAGTCGGCATCTTTCACCACCGCAAACTTGGTCACGCCGGCGGGAGCCGCCATCTGCAAGGTGTGCTCCAGATCGCGGATTGCTTTCACGGTGATTCGTCGGGACTTCGATTCGGGCCCGACTACGGTAGTTGTCGACGACTTCAGTTCCTCAAGTAAGGTTACCCCGGTCTGCCCCTCCGGATTGACCATCTCAATCATCTTCACGGCAAGGGCCTCTTTACCGCTGCCAGCAGGGCCGGTAATTAAATAGGCGTGAGCCAAGCGCTCGTTCTCGCGAGCCTGCTCCACCAACTCTAAAGCCTTTTCGTAGCGGAAACTCATGCGGTCAGGGCTCCCACGCGCTGGCTGAAAACTAAATTTATCTCTTCGGTCACTTCGTCAATCGAGGCCGAGGCATCAATCACGACAATTCTCCCGGGGTCTTCCTCCGCTAGGCGAAGATAGCCCTGCCGAACACTTTCAAAGAATTCGAGCGGGTTGGATTCCATGCGGTCTTCAACCTCTCCACTGGCCGCAACCGCCCTCGAATGCCCAATTTCCACATCGAGATCCAGCAAAAAAGTCAGGTCCGGCACCGTGCCACCGACGGCAAAGGCATTAATTTCCTTAACTGCACCCACATCAAGCCCACGCCCGACGCCCTGATAGACCGTGGTTGAATCAAAAAATCGATCTGCCACGACCCATTTTCCTGCCTCGAGAGCCGGCTCAATCATTTTCCTGACCAGTTGGGCCCGGCTCGCGGCAAAGAGAAGCAATTCACTCTCGTCGGTGAGGTCAGCGGCATCGGCGTCAAACTGCAGCAACTGGCGAATTTTCTCACCTGCAGGGGTGCCGCCCGGTTCGCGGGTTTGCAGCACCTCGATGCCCGCGCTCTCCAACATGGACACGAATCGCTGGATCTGGGTAGATTTACCGCACCCTTCCGAGCCTTCAAATGTAAAAAATTTCCCCCGTTGCATCGACGTCGAATGCATCTATGAATGCCTCTGGCAGGAATGTCTATTTTTAATTGTTCTCAACACCCAACTGAACCATGTCCAATACAGTAGAAATCACCTTCGGTTCACGCGACGATAAGAAACTCGTCGAAACAGAACCCGTCTTCGCGCCGAAGTTCGACAATCATGGTCTGATCGTCGCTATCGCGCAGGACGCCGACACCAACGAGGTTCTCATGGTCGCTTACATGAACGAGGATTCCCTTAAGCAGACCCTCGAGATCGGCGAAGCCGTTTACTTTTCAAGGAGCCGTCAGGAAATCTGGCATAAGGGAGCGACTTCCGGACATACTCAGACGGTAGAAAAAATTCTTACCGATTGCGATCAGGACGCCCTGGTTCTGAAAGTCCGCCAAAAAGGTCCCGGTTGCTGCCACGCTGGATACCGATCTTGCTTTTACAGAAATATACAGGAGGCGGGAGATCCCGTAGCCTTAGGGCAAGAAATCGAAGACCAGAGCTACGACCCGAATAAGGTCTACAGCTAATCTTCAAACGCTCCTGTTCTTTTCCCACCACTTGACTTTGTTCCCCCGCTGGAGAGCAGGGTTAGAGGTATGATCTAGATCGGGAGGGACAAAACCAACCTTCCCCCGCCCACCGCCCAAGCTACCCATCCATGAAATCCCTCTGGTCTGACTCAGAAGCCCGCAAATACAAAGGTGACCTCGGCAAGCGTGTCTACACCTCACGCCTCCTCGGAGCCAATCCCGAACTCGTTCTCCACGGCGGCGGCAACACTTCAGTCAAATGCACGGAAACAGATTTTTTCGGAGACAAAGTCGACGTTCTCCATGTTAAGGGCTCCGGCTGGGATCTCGGCACCATCGAGAAAGAAGGATTCGCTCCCGTCCGTATGGATGCACTTCTCAAGATGGCTGAGCTCAAAGAGCTTTCCGATCCGGAAATGGTAAAGCAGCAGCGGGCTGCGATGCTCGAGCCAAGCGCGCCCAATCCGAGCATCGAAGCGATTCTTCACGCGGTGATCCCGCAGAAGTTCGTTGATCATACCCATGCCAATGCAGTCGTGGCACTGACCAACCATAAGGATGGTCGAAAGGCAGTCGAAGAAGTCTTCGGCGATCGCGTTGCTGTAATTCCTTACGTCATGCCTGGTTTCGATTTGGCCAAAGCGGTCGCAAAGGCTCTCGATAAGGTGGACCCCTACGAACTCGAAGGTATCATTCTTATGAACCACGGCATCTTCACGATGCATGATAGTGCGAAAACGAGCTACGAGCTAATGATCAAGCTGGTGACCGAAGCCGAGCGGTACCTCGCCAAAAACTTGGGCAAAGGTTTCAAGCTCCCTAAGGCCAAGCCGGAAGAGGACTTGCTCGCCCTTTCTGAAATTCGCAAGCAGGTGTCCCAACTCCGCGGCGTACCGGTGATTGCTTCAATGGATCAGTCCCCTCTTGCTGCCGGTTTCGCGAGCCGAAGTGACGTTGCCCGTCTCGCTACAAGAGGCCCCCTCACTCCGGATCATACCATTCGCACGAAGCGGATTCCCGCGATCATTGGCAAAGACTCCGCAAAGTCTCTCGACAAGTTCGCGTCTGACTACACCAAGTATTTCGACAAATACAACCAGGGTGAAACCATGCTAGCGCCAGATCCACGTTGGGCCGTCTGGCAGGACAAAGGCGTCATCAGCTTTGGTGCGACGGAGAAGGAAGCCGGCGTGCTCACCGACATTGTAACCCACACTTGGCAGACGATTCAAAAGGCTGAAGCTGCCTTCGAAGGCGGCTGGAAAGCCCTTCCCGCTGGAAAGCTCTTTGAAATCGAATACTGGAAGCTCGAGCAGGCCAAACTCAAGAAGGGCGGCTCGGCTCCAACCCACCAAGGCAAAGTCGCCGTGGTGACGGGATCTGCCGCCGGTATTGGTTTCGCTTGCGCTGCATCGCTCGCCGAGCAGGGAGCCAAGGTCATTGGCATTGATCTCAGTCCCGAGATCGAAGAGCAAATGGCGAAGATCGGCGGCATTGGCGTCATTGCTAACCTCACCAATGACAAGAAGGTCAAATCAGTGATCGACGATGTCGTGCGCCAGTTCGGCGGCATCGATATTCTTGTCAGCAACGCCGGTATCTTCACCGCGGGTGCCTACCTCGAAAACCTCGAGTCATCGAACTGGGAGAAGTCCATGGCCGTCAACTTGACCAGCCACCAGATTCTCCTCAAACACGCCATCCCTTACCTTAAGAACGGCATCGACGGAGCCATCATCCTGGTGGGATCTCGCAACGTTAACGCCCCCGGTGCCGGCGCTGCCAGCTACTCCTGCGCCAAGGCCGGCCTGACCCAGCTCTGCCGTGTTGCTTCTCTGGAGCTTGCCCCTTTCGGCGTTCGCTGCAACATCGTTCACCCTGATGCCGTGTTCGACACCAAGCTATGGACTCCTGAAAATCTAAAGCGTTCCGCCGAACGCTACAACATGACGGTTGAGGAATACAAGACTCGCAATCTCATGAAGACAGAGATCAAGTCCAAGGACGTCGGCAACATGGTTGCCGCGATGGCCAGTCCATTGTTTGGGAAGACTACCGGCGCCCAGGTGCCTATTGATGGTGGAAATGACCGCGTGATTTGAGTAACGGCTCAAGGAGGATTCCTGAATTTGGACTTCTAAGACCAAAGCGAGTTGCCTCGCGGTGTATCGAGGCAATAATCGGTGGATAGACGGTCGAACAGTTCTGCTCCCAACCGCTTCGCGTCTCCCAGCGGCCGACAAGGGTCGTCGTCCACATCCCCCCTTGTGTTGCCAAAGCCACGGACCACATCGACGAAAGAAGAGTGGGTGTAGCGACAGTATTCCTGCAACTGGTGCACCAGACCAAGCTCCGCTCCGGGGTAAGTTTCTTCCGAAGTCAGCAACAAGCCAATGCGCTTGTTCATCATCCCTTCTGAGTTTGCACCCGAGTTCGGACACGAAGCCGCGTAGAAACAGAATGTTCGGTCGAAAAAGGTCTTCAATTGCCCTGACATCCCATACCAGTAAATAGGGGTTGCGAAAATGACGCCATCCGCCGGGATGAACTTGTCGAGAAAGAGTTCACCAAAGCGATCATCGATTGTGCAATCACCGGCATCATTCCTACAGAGACGGCAATCCCTGAGGAAGGACGTAATATAGTCATCCACGAAAACCAGTTCGGATTCGTGGCCCGCTTCTCGAGAACCTTCCTGGGCGGATTGCGCGAGACGGATCGAATTACCGTCACGACGGGGACTGGAACTGATAATCAGTATTTTCACGGCAAACAGAGGTGATACCTATGCCGACGAAGAAGCTTGATTCGGGCCAAACACGGACACTGTTTTTATGGGCCGCTGGTTAACTACCAATGTGGTTAGGAAGTTCGCCCAAACCCGCTTCTCAATCACTTATGTTGATTCCGCTTTTGAGAAACACTTCCATACGACGCCCGAGTCGTCAGCCTAAAACCTCACAACAAAATAATAGCAGAACCGGCTCCCGTGAGTTGTATCAAATTCCAATCAGAAACTTACGGAGGCCCTTAGCCAAGGGCGTTGAAAATGCAAAACATTCTTACCCCTTGCCACGATATTGCAGGAAAAATCAATTCACCCCGGAACCGGTAGCCCAGCCGAAACAAAACTAAATTACCTACCATATCACTTCACGCTCCTACCTCGCGCGATACGTCCCCAGACCTGCTTTACTCCCAGAAAGCTAGCGAAAAGAAAACCCATACCGAAGATGCCATAGGCCACCTGCCACGGCCAGACCGGCGAATCCGAAGGCTCAAAGCAGGCTATAAAGCCGAACCCACAGAACCCCGCGCATCCAATTGAGAAAATCGAAGCGACCAAACTAGCGACCTTGGAACGTCGACAGAGCGCCAATGCGATGATCAAAGCAACGGAAAGAAATCCAACTACAAGCAGTAATGAAAAGTCCATGATGCTCATAATGTCACCCATTTTTTTACCCCACGAATCGATAAATCTTATTTATCCATCGTTTTGAATAATGCAAATCGGCGATTGATTCAGCGCGGCTGATTGCGCTGGAGTTTTCGAACTGCAATGCAACCCCATCAGCATCGGACAGGTGCCAACCTGTATCACTCACTCAGCCAAACTCAGTCGAACCCGCGCGAACACCTGATCAAAGGAACTGGAAATCGGCGCATCGACTCTTACCGTAACCATTTCGAAGAGTGCATCAACCGGAGTCGCTCCCACTTCAGTGACGCCGATACTACTCCAACCGCTTTCATCCAGTGACGTGTTCGTCTGAAGTTCGTAGACAAGACCCAAGTCCACATGCGTAAGGCGACGGAGGTACTGGAACTCATAATACTCCTCACTCAGCGTATCGTTCACCCCTCCCCCCGATACGGAGAAGGGCTCAGCGGTGTTATCGGCCTCAGTCGGATTAAGCCCTAAGGCATACTCCTCGAGATTGCTAAAGGCATCATTGTCAGGATTTGCGCCGGGAGATCGCTCAGCTTCGGTCAGTTCAGGATAGACTTCGGCCCATGTATCGTAAGGTTCGCTGGTTTCAACCGCGGTGATCAATACCTCATCGAATGTCTTGATCTCCCCATCGTCGGCAATCAGGCGGAAGCGATACGTCCCATATTCCGAAACCGTCGCCCTTGTGTTGACGCCATTCCCATCGGGGCTACCAAACGCCACACTGGACGGGGCACTGACGACACTCCAGGTCGTGGTGAGAGATCCACTCCATCGGCCATCATCGCTGCGACTGCCCTGCAGCGGAAGATCAGGATAGCCCGTCGCTTCAGCCACGTCCTCACCGGCATCAACGAGAGGACCAATATTGCCAAAGGAGTAGAGTTGGCCGATTTCATCTGCGCCAAGGACACGACCCGTCCAGAGATGGAATTCATCGATCTTGCCGGAGAAGTTCAGTCCGTCTCCCCCTTCGTTCCCGTCGTGAAACTTGGAGTCACTGCGCATCGCTCCGAGACCAATCGCCCCCGTGTGGGAAGACATCTGAGCTCCCTCACCGCTGCCGATTGGAATACCGTCGAGGAAGGCGCGGAAGGCATCAGGGCGCGTTGTGCCATCGTTCGAAGCATCCAGCACCAGTACTGCGTGATGCCATTGACCAGCGGTAAAAGGTGCCGACAAATAGGTTTGATCCCAGCCATTGAGATTAGCATTCCAACCTCCAAAGTAAATCAACCCGTTCTCCAGGTAGAGGTTCAAGCCCCGGGTGGTCCCGCCTTCCTCAAAGAGGACCTGCTTCGCGGAAGGAGCGAGGTCATCAGCATTGAACCATAGAGAGATCACTCGTTGATTGAAGGTCGCCGTGTTGATCCCCGGTGCATTGTTGATTGTGATAACATCGTCGGTGCCATCAAAGACCGCTGCAGCACCGGAGACGCCACCCGTGTTCGAGGTCCACCCGGTTCCATTGGTCAACGTGCCGTTGTTATCATTGCCCACGCCATCCCCCGCTGTGGTGCCACTTCCTTCGTCAAGTGAGTAATACAGGACCTGGCTCGCCGTCGCCGGATTGGTGGGAGAATTATTTCCCACGTAGGCATGGACATCGAGACCAGTGGAAATTCCGATTCCGTCTGCTTTGAGTCGCAGGTAATAATAACCTGAGCCCGAGAAGGTCGCGGTGGTGCTCGCGACCGAAATATCTCCAAACGCTACCGTTTCTCCGGTCGGCTCAATCAGGGAAATCCACCCCAAGGTTGGAGATTCGCCCACCGCAGTGGCGCCATCAAGAATCAATCCCACGCCGTTCGGAATCGCAAGAGCGGCCTTACCTTCACGGGTTGAAGAGATACTGAGCTCAGGGCCCACCTCTTGTAGCACTGAAACAAGTTGCCCAATTTCCTCAGCTGGTAGCGCTCGATTCCAGAGTTGAAATTCATCGATCCACCCCTCGAAGTGATTGCCATCGCCACTTGAGCTCCCATCGTGATAGCGAGTCGAGTCATTCTTCGCTCCGATCCCAATGTCACCTGTGTGATTGTTGATGGCCGCCGCAGGCGAACGCGCTACCTCAAAACCATCAAGGTAGGCAATAAAGTTACCATTTGTTGTCTCTGGAGCGTCCAGCACGATCGCGACATGATGCCATTCATCATCGCTGAGTGGCGTCGACAAATAGGATTCACCCCAACCATTCTCGTTATTGTTCCACCCTCCGAAATAGAGCGTTCCCGCCTCCAGATAGAAATTCAATCCACGAGTGCCTCCGCCTTCCTCATATAGAACTTGAGTCGCTGTTTTCGAAGCATCATCGGCACGGAACCAGAAAGCAATAGTACGCTCACGCTGAGTTCCAACATTAATGTCGGAAGAGTCGGCAATTTGAATGACATCATTCACCCCATCAAATCGGACTGCACCGCCCGCGATCGAATCATTAACACTCGACCATGAAACTCCGTTAGCGAGGCTACCGTTATGATCACCACCGGTCGTGTCGATTGCCGTGGTTCCACTACCTTCATTGAAGGTGTAGTGAATCACCTGATTCGTTGTCGACGGCGTCCCGTTCGTGATACCGGAGATAACCCGCAGCTGAGCAGAAGAAGTGTTCACCCCGTCACTGACTAGAAAGGCGAGCGTGTAAATCCCCGGAAGGTTGAAACGAGCCAGAGTCTCAAACGACTGAGACGGCGAGAATGAGACGAAGCCACCGTCCGGTCCTGACACCATCTCCCACCTTCCGGAGAGACTGCCGGGAGGATTAGGCAATCCATCATCGGTGGCCGTGCCTCGTAGAAGAAGTCCGACGCCTGGTGGGACAATGGCTGGGTTCGTTGTCGGAGAAACAATCGTCACTTCAGGCCCGAGGTCTCCATCGTCCAGGATCGTCACCATCGCACTGGTTTCGCTGCCGAAGATCTGGTAAGCCGGGTCCTCGTTCAGGCTCGCAACCACTGTTTCATTGACTTCATCTTCGAAGTCATTGGTCGCACTGATCGTAAGATCCGCAAAGGTCTGATTCGCGGCAAAACTCACTGGTGTGGATGGAACGGTGTAGTCGCTCCCTCCAGTGGCGCTGCCCGAGAAAGACAACGACACCGACTGCGATGCAGAGACATCTCCGTAACGACGAATCCTAAAACTGCCGTTGTTGGAACTATTCTCCTGCGCTTCGCTGTCGAGCGCCGTGATCCCCACCGCGGGAACATCGAGCGAAACCACTCTCACCGTCGCATTCGCCGTGGTGGATCCGACTGCGGCCGTCACTGTGAAGGTCCCCTCACTGGTCGCATCGAAGGTTCCGCCGCTATCGATTGTTCCGCCGCTACTAACAGACCAAATTGGAGACACCCCAACTGAATTACCACCGAGATCCCAGCCGTCCGCCTCAAAACGGACCGAAGCGCCGAGCGGAATATCCACTTCAAACGGAGAAACTGCCAAGGTGAGGCCTCCACTGCCAGGTAAGCCTTCGTTGGCGTAGAAATCCCGACCGAAAGAGTTCAAGCTGGAGAGAGCCACCGGATTAACAAACTGCGGCGTGAACGTGAGCCCTTGCTTTGCTGCCGAGACCGTGTAGTTACCGGTCGCCAAACCCGCGATGGTGTAGGTGCCGTCACTTCCGGTCCAGGCCTGTTGCGTATTCGACACGTTGACCCGAGCCCCGGCCACAGGCATGCCACCGTGAAGCACCCGGCCGGAAATCTGGGAAACGTTACTGGGGGATCCTACTGTGACGATAATCTTGCTCGTCGCAATGCCCCCCTTCCGGTCGGAAATCGTACTCTCCACCACATACTGCCCGGCCGAACTCCAACTCTTCGTCGCCGTGGACGAATTGAGCGCCGCATTGACGATGGAATTGTCTCCAAAGTCCCAACCATACGCGAGAGCGTCTCCGTCAGGGTCGCTCGCAGTCACAGCAAAGTTCACCGCGACATTCGTGCCCACTTCGATGGCGCTGGAAGTGAATGAAGATATCTGCGGGCCGGCATTTCCCGCCTGCGTATCAAGGTTGACGACCACGTCGACCCATTGGTTGGGAGAGCTTCCGCCCTGGCCAATGGGTGTGATGTGAATATCAGCCACGGTATCCGAATAAGTTCGCCCAATGATCAAGGCGGCATCTTCCTTGTCGTTATTATCGGTCGTGTAGCTGCCACCAACCGTTGTGCTGTTCCGGGAGTATGGCGTCATATCGAGTTGTATACTGCCATCACCGCCGTAAACCTCGCGCTGCCAGTCAACCTGTATCCCTCGTCTCAGCCAAGTTTCGGCGATACCATTGGTCGGAAGCCACCGGTGCGACAACCAGTAGCGACGCTTGTTCGTCGTGCTCGTATAGTCATCGGAGTTTCGATTGATCTTGATGCTTCGGGCCACCCCGGGGGTCATGGCTGCGTGCTCGGATGAGGGAATATCTTGTCGGTAAAGGCGAACGGTAGCACTTTGATCCAGACTGACGTGATCTCCGTCAGCCTCGACCAGCCAATCAATATGCTCCTTTTCGCCAATGGTGAAGTGGCCGCGTCCAGCATTGAGATCGCCACTACCACTCTGAGCACCCATCGTCGAAAATTTGTGACCATATTCGATGTGCTCGTCGTTGACCGCATCCCCACGATACCCCCCCGGCACACTGTCCCGCCCGATGGGAGAGGGCGAATCCGTGCGCCAGTATTGGGCATGACGCAGGCCGAGGTTGTGACCGAATTCATGGGCCGCCGTCCTGATGTGAGTGGCACCTGCACCGTTCATGTGAGATCCCCGGCCTCCAACCGTAGCAACTCCTCCGTAACCGAAGCTGCCACCACTCGTAACCACCGTGTAAAAGTCGTAATTCTGGTAGTCCCAGTCCAGTCCTTCCGGTTGAGCAGCGATCGCCGCGTCACGCGCCTGCTGCAGCAAAGTTCCAAGCCCTTGCGGCCATGAAGCCGTCGGATCCTCGAGGGTTACCGTGTCGGTGTAAGTCGTGGTGACAGAGGATTTTCCGTAGGAGTTATCCAACCAGAACTGCTCAACCCCGGCCTGACGACTCTGTAGCGTCGAGAGCGCAATCGGCTCAAAGTTCGGGTCCTGATCGGCAAAGCGGGCTCGGATGTAGAGGATCGTTTTCGCACCTTCGGTATGAGGTGAAGCCAACACAATTCCTTCTCCCCCTGTTCCCGAGCTATCCTGCGCCGCATCAGGCACGGCCCCAACGAGCCGGACGCCTTCGATACCAGAGAGGCGCAGGGCCCGGTAAGTCGGAATCGTATCCGGCCCAAGAGTAAGCTCATCGGAAGAAAGCCGAGATCTCAGGCCGGCAATCACGGCCGCGCTCTCGGCCGCATAGTAACTCTCACCAACCTGAAACGTGTTCACCGGATACCGGAGATCGATCCGTTCCTGCTCCCCCAGGATTCGCAACGGCTCCTCAGCGAGCGCCATCACTCCGTCGACGGCAATCCCCTGGATTGAGATTCCCCGCTTCGTGGGCACCGCCTCCCGACTGCCGACCGGAAAGGCCTCGTAGCGCACTCCGGTCGCTTTATCGATCGCAAAGCGATCGAGACGACTCATTTGCCCGTCGCTAAACGCACAAGTCGCGATCACTTCAAGGTCGCCAGTGGCCCGAATCGGCACTTCGAGAAGTTGCTCAATCTCCTCCGGCAACGCCTCGCGCTGTTCGTAGGGAATCGCCTGCGCCATGGCCGCAGCTGGATCAATCTGAATCAATTCCTTCAGGGCATTGCGCCGCGCCAGTGCGTATTGAATGCCGTCGTCTAAGTCGGCATTCGCCGTAGGCGAGCTAAACGCTGAGAGCCAGTTCTGAAACGCAGCGAGGTCGGGAGCGGCCTCAAGACGTTGTCGAAGCGAGGCAGGGGTTGGCGTGGTGGTGTCCCTCTCTCGACCGTCGACTCCTGTTTCGGAAAAGCGGTTATTGAGGGAAATAAACGCTACCGCAAGGAGGATTAGCAGAGGAAAGAATACCGCCAATCGAGGATTTGGCAGCATGGAAACAAGCTATCATTTCAATGCCTAATAGCAAGACTTTGGGGAGTGACTCTTCTTCCGGTGGCGATGCGCCGTGACAGACGACAGGAAAAAGGAAGAACGGTCCGCGCAGTAGGAGCGAAAGGACAGCGCAGAGGACGCAGACTACTACTCCACCCAATGCAACAAGTGAACACGCTATCAATTAGGCGAACTCCTGAGAAACTGCCTTGCCCCACCGGGGCAGTGTACAAAAAAATCCCGCACCTTGCGAACAGGGTGCGGGAGTAGAAAAACAAATCTTGGTTCAGCCTAGAAAGAGAATCTGCAACCTACTACGAAGTGGTTGCTGACGAAACCGTCAGTCTCTTGCTGAAAAACGGAAAATGTGCTTGAGCGGTCTGACATACCGATCAGCTTGTATTCCCCAAAAATTGCAAACCGGTCAGAAACAGGAATGTCGACACCTGCTTTCAGCTGGTATGCCAGACAGGTGTCCTGACTGTTGACGGGGGTCGGGGCAAGCGGTGTTTCGAAAGAAGCTTCTACAGAGCCGATTCCCAGGCCACCACCGGCGTAAGCCGTCGCGTTACCAAGAGGAAACTCCTTGAGAACATTGATTAATAGCCCTTTCGTCTCCATCTTGCCGTCGATTGGCACCCCATTCCCATCGAATGTTAAGGAGTTGTAGTCGGCCGAACTTAAAAGAGCCTCCAATTCGAAGCGACTACCCCCGAAAAGATCGGAGTATAGACCGGAACCGCCGCCAATGATATACCCGTCGTCAAGACCGGCTCCAAACGGGACACCATCTCCTGACGGATCGGTGAGAAACGAGTTGGTGCTGAGCCCCAGCGACCACCCTCCATATGCGAAGACATAACCAGTCGCCTCGGAAGGCGCTTCGTGCAAAGGCGATTTGGCCGGTATCACTACGTCACCAGCACGTAGGGTCGGAATGACCACCACCGCGACGAGAGCTAGGATAACTTGTATTTTAGTGTTCATTGATAAACAGTTGGTTTAGTTGCAATTAGACCTTTTTCGCCGCCAAGTTAGGGAGATCGCCTCGCGCGGCAAGGTTTTTTTGGCACTCTGGACACTGTTAAGGGGGATGAACGGCCTGTTGCTCACGTTTCACAGATGTGATGGCTCTGCACATTTTTGAAACAAACGTGCGACATCACTTCTCATCGCAACCATATACCCACCATAGGCATACCAAACCAGGGTGACTTGCCGTAAACCTGCAAGCTCTCGAGTTCAAGCGACTCACGTCCTAACTCTCCCGGATTCAATGTATTACCTCTTTTTCTTTTCACCACCCGCGACGGTGCCGGACTTCTTCAGACTCGGAGGCGTCTTGCCGGAAACGGGGGCGGCGTTCTTTCCAGAAAGCCGATCCACTTCGATGGCGGTGGTGTGCCAGAGTTCGGAAAGCTCCTTCACCACTTCGGGGTGCTGGTGGGCGAGGTTGTTCATCTCGGTGCCATCCTTCACGATATCATAGAGCTCCCACTGGCTCGCTTTGTGAGTGACCAGTTTCCAGTGATCCCTGCGGATAGCTCGGTTGGTGGAAAAACGGAAGTAGAGGAACTCATGCCCCTCGCGCTCTTCGCCGTTGAAGATCGGAACGAGTGACTTGCCTTGGAGCGGATCAATCTCCACCTCGGGCTGTTCGGGCCACGACTCAGGGTAGGTCGTCTCTCCCAGCTCGATCGCCGTCGCCATGAAATCGATCAAGTGCGCCGGCTGCGCGGTGATACTCCCCTTCTCTGCTTTCATTCCTGCTGGCCAGTGCGCGATCATCGGAGATGAGATGCCGCCCTCGTGCTGGTTCTGCTTGTGCAGGCGGAAGGGCGTGTTGCCAACATGCGACCAGCCGGTGTCGTAGCACCAGTAGGAACGACTGTCCCATGGCTCAAACTCGGCTCCCCTGGTCCGGTCAAACGGACAAGCCCCGTTGTCCGAGCAGATCATGATGAGCGTATTCTCAAATTCGCCGATCTCCTTGAGCTTCTGTATGAGGCGACCCGTGCTTTGGTCAATCCGATCGACCATGCCGGCGAAGGCAGTCATGCGACGATTATCCCAGGCCTTCTCTTCCTCATTGAGCTCGTCCCAGGCAGGAACGAGCTTCGGTCGCGGACTCAGTTGCCACTCACTTGGCACGATGCCCATCTCAAGCTGCTTTTCGTGGCGGGCAGCTCGGACCTTGTCCCACCCTTCGTCATAGCGCCCTTCATACTTCCGATAGTCTTCCTCAAGCACATGCAGCGGGTAATGCGGCGCATTGTGAGCGACATAGAGAAAGAAGGGATCGTCCGGTGACTCTTCTTTGATCTCGTCCAAAAACCGCTCGGCGTAATCGATAAAGACGTCGGTGGTGTAGAAGTCCTCGTCGAAATCATTCCATGGCTCACCGTTCAGCCGAAAGGTATTGTCGCCGGTAAAAAAGTTGGTCGCACCTGACAGGTGCCCAAAGTATTTTTCGAATCCACGGTCGGTCGGCTGCTTATCGAGGTGCCACTTGCCCACCATGGCCGTTGAATAACCGGCCTTTCCTAACACTTCAGCAATAGTGACCCCACGATTCAGCTTCGTGCTGCCGGCCTGGTCACAATAGAGACCCGTCAACAAAGAGACCCGGGACGAGTGACACTTCGCCGTGTTGTAGAAACCATTGAAGCGAATCCCGTTCTCCGCCAACCCGTCGATGTGCGGCGTTTCAATCTCGCTGCCGTAGCAGCCGAAGTCCGAAAAGCCGAGATCGTCGACCATCATGATGACAATATTGGGCCGGGTGTCCGCGGCAAACGACGAAACGACGAGGAGTAAAGCAGAGCAAACAGCGAGCAGGGATTTCATAGCGATCCACACAAAATCGAAAAGCTCCTACTGTCGAGAGAGCGCCGATGCCGCAATCATGGTGTCACCCATGTTTCCAGCCGCTTTTGCCTACTCTTCCAGCGGGGCCAAGGGACTCTCGCAGGACCAGCAGACTTCGAAGTTGCCCGGATTGGTCTCTCCGCAGGAAGGGCAGATAACTTCTTCGTTCGCCTTCCCGGCATTGGCTCGGGATTTTTCGACATATTCTTTCAGCACCCGCAAAGCTCGAGGGTAATCCTCGTCGTGAATCACGTTGAGGGCGGGAAAAAACTCGGGAATCGGCACCTCGCTAAGGGCGGCCATGTAGAGGTGTTCATTGCGAATCACCGTCGCGATCCCCTCATTCTCGAGGATCGACTTCATATGTCCGACAATGGCGGAATCCGCCTCGCGAAAGAGTTCCTTCATTCCTGCATAATTTACGAAGCCTGGCCTTGCCCCGGGAAACCTTTTTATTAACAAGGCTCGGCATCGGTTCGTCAAATACTGCGACAATCGCCCCCAAAAACCTCTTCGAGTTGGACCAATCGCGATATTTAACCTATCTTAAAGATATTATCGCCTGCCGAATATGCCCGGAAAGAAAAAACAGTCCCCCCAACGTGGTCACTTCGAAGCCATTTACGCCAAAACTGGCCGCAAAAAACGCCGCTCAGGTTGTTTCGGAGTGCTCTTTCGACTCTTTTGGCTTCTGACTTCCCTCGGAATCGCCGCCGGCATCATCGGCGCCGTTTACTACAAAAACGTCGCGCAGCATTTTGACATGGATGACCTCAAAGAGGTTCCTCAGCGCACTCTCGTTTACGACAAGCAGGGCAACATTCTCGGCCATGTTTCCGGCCACGGAGAGAACCGCCTCGTCGTTCCCGCCTCGGAAGTCTCGGAGCACTTTATCAACGCCCTCCTGGCCCGTGAGGACAGCCGCTTCTACGAGCACGACGGCGTGGACTACATTGGTGTACTCCGTGCCGTTGTCCTTAATCTCAAAGCCGGAGGCTTTGAGCAGGGTGCATCCACTCTCACGATGCAGCTGGCGCGCAATGCCTACGGCAACAGGGACAAGACCATCAGTCGCAAGCTTCTCGAAGTCGCCATCGCCAAACGGATCGAGCGCAACTACTCCAAGGAGGAGATCCTCGGTTTCTACATGAATCGGATTTACTTTGGTTCCGGTCTCTATGGCATTGAGCGCGCTTCCCAGGGTTTCTTCATGAAACCGGCCAGCGAGTTAAGCGCCGGAGAAGGCGCCATGCTTGCCGGTGTGATCCGCGGCCCGAGTCTTCTCAATCCATTCCGCAGTATCGAGGATGCCAAGGGAACCCGCGACGAAGTGCTCGCCCGTATGGTCGCTGAAGAAACTATCACGCAGGCCGAAGCCGATGCGGCGAAGAACGAAACGATCACTCTACGCCCCCCCGACAAACGTCTCGCGTCAGGAAGTTACACGCTACAGGCGGTATTCGATCTGCTCAGCACCTTCCTCGACCCAATCGACATTGAGTCAGGCGGGCTCAAGATCCACACCACGCTCGATGCGAACCTTCAGGCCTCAGCGGAGAAAGCTCTCAACGATCATCTTACGGCAATCGAGTCGCGGCCCGGATTCCAGCATCCCCCTCGCAGTGCCCACAAGGACGGAGAGGCCACTCGCTACCTGCAGGGAGCCGTTGTCACGCTCGACAACTCGAGCGGGGCCATCCTCGCTATGGTGGGTGGACGCGACTTTGGTGAAAGCGCTTTCAACCGCGTTTACCAGGCTAGGCGCCAGGTAGGGTCCACCTTTAAACCCTTTGTCTACGCCAATGCCTTTGAGACCACCGGCCTGCTCCCCGGGGCCTACGTCAGTGACGACCCGATCCGACTTAAGCACAACGGCGGACCGGTCTGGAGCCCACAAAACAGCGACGGTAGTTTCGGCGGCCTGCAACCTTCCGCAGTTGGCCTGATCCGATCCCGCAACACCATGTCCATTCGGGTTGGCCAGATTGGAGGTCTCGAAAATGTTCGCGGCCTCGCCAACGCTCTCAAGTTCGGAACTGTTCCCGACTCACCGGTTGTCTACCTCGGCGCCTTCGAAACCACTCCGGTAATAATGACCAGTGCGATGTCAATCTTTCCCGGTAAGGGCATGAACTACAAGGTGCACATGATCGATCGCATCGAGAACAGCGATGGTGAACTCCTTTACAAGCATCAGATCGAAGCGGTTCCAATCCTCTCCGAGTCGACCGCCTGGATGACCTCCGACATTCTCGGGCAGGTTATGACAAACGGTACGGGGGCATCCGCGCGCAATGCCGGCTATACCGCACCTTCTTATGGGAAGACAGGAACCACCAATGATTATCGAGATGCCTGGTTCGTCGGGTTTACAGACAAAATCACCACCGGTGTCTGGGTTGGACTGGACCAGCCCAAGACAATCATGAACAAGGGCTACGGCAGCACCCTGGCCCTGCCCGTTTGGACGGAAGTTATGAAAACAGCTGAGAGTTCCGGGTATGCCGCCGAGCCACTGCCCTTGCCCGCTGGTTCTCAAAACACCGTCCTCTGCCGCGAATGCGGATTGCTCGCCAGTGAACACACTTTGTACCCCTATCAGATGCCTCTCCCCCCTGACAAGCGCCCACAAGGCACTTGCCGAGGTCACAGTTTCGGTCCCTTTGCCCGCAAGGACCGGCAGCCTCAAGCCTTTCCCATCCCGGGAGAACTCGTGGCACAACCAGTTGACCCCCGAGCTCAGCATCAGGGGGAGAGAAACTTTCGTGGAGCGATCCGGGAGTTCAGCCGTTTTCTTTTCGGCGGGCGCGAACGCTGACCTCGGACATAAGGCTCTTGTGTCATGTCAGGCAAAAACTGGTAAAAAAGCTTATATCTCAAGGCTGGACAGCAGTGCCCCCTTGTGTCATTTTCGGAAGCTTGCGAAAATGAGTACTCCCAACGAAAAGTTTTTCAGCCTGGTGCCTGACGGCTCACCTCACGATGTGAAGGGAGAGCGCGAGGTCATGCTTCCAGGTATGTCCCTTGAAATCCACGCCACTCGAAAGATCCACTTGGAACACTGGGACCTCAAGGGGTTGATTGATCCCTATTGGCGCCTCTACTGTCCCGTAGAAGGCAAAGCCATTGTCAGCATCAATGACGAAGAAACCGAACTCGTGCCCGGCAACTTGTACCTGATCCCGCCCCGAACCTCGATTACATCCCACAATCCGGAGCCTTTTACAAAGTGGTATGTTCACTTCATTCTCGGACGCAGTGACCTACTCTCCGTCCCGGGGATTTATACTCAATCCATCGACGAAATCAGCGAGGGCTTCCTTGACACCCTCAACAACGCTAAGGGTGAACCCTACAATTGGGAGTCCGCCAGCCTTGTTGTTCACGCTCTTGGAAACCTGCCGCCCGCCGCCTGGACCGACCAGAAACTCGACCCTCGTGTGGAGAAAGCGATGGAGTTTCTTGAAACCAACCTCGCCCGCAAGGTCAACGCCGAAGACGCCGCCAAGGCAGCCGGTGTCAGTGTTCGAAATCTAAATCACCTCTTCCGCTCCCAACTTCGCGTTGCCCCAATGGGCGTCCTGCTGAACTACCGCCTCGACAAGGCCTGCCACTTGTTGCGTCACTCCGATCAGTCAATCGAGCAGGTTGCCGAGAATTGTGGATTCCCGAATCGCTACTACTTCAGTCGCATGCTGAAACAACATCGCGGTATTTCTCCGGCAGCCTACCGCAAAGGGCAACTTTACTAGAATTGCCCCGCATGGCCGCCCTTCCCACCCTCGAAAACCGGCAACTTGCCTGCCGGCGTCCGGATGGGCCTCCGGTCATGTATCAGTCGTGGGCCGATCTCGCTTTCCTGCATTGGGAGATTGATCCGGCTCTCATTGAGTCGACGCTTCCCCCGGGCGTCTACGTCGATACCTTTCAAGGTCGTGCCTATGTGGGCCTAGTGCCGTTCTACATGCGGAACATTCGCCTGCGCGGGCTGCCCAAGATACCCGGAACAGTGAACTTTCTTGAGATGAATGTCAGGACCTACGTTTACGACAGTTCCGGCACTCCCGGTGTGTGGTTCTATTCACTCGATGCTAACAACCCACTGGCCTGCACTGTGGCGCAGCGCCGCTTTCATCTACCTTACTATCAAGCAAAGATGTCAGCCCCACGCCACGGCGACGAGATTCACTATCAATGCGTGCCAAAACGAGGCACCTCCGAGCATCGTTCCACCATTTACTACCGCGGGACCGGCGATAACGTGTCAGGTAAACCGGGGACGATCGAGTATTTCCTTGCTGAAAGATACCGTCTATTCGCGTGGCAACCTAACCTGGAACAACTTCTGGTTGGTTCCGTAGCCCACCCTCCTTACCGTCTCGAAACAGCCAAGGTGAGTCAGTGTCAGGCCGGAGCTATGAAATGGTGTGGATTTGGAACCGACAATCGCCCGCCCGATCTAGCCCACTTCTCATCAGGCGTGGACGTAGAAGTGTTCGCCCTCAAATCCGTCGAACCTGACACCTGATTGCCCGAAATATACGGCAAAATGGCTTACAGCATTCAGCCTAAAGGTTCGGAAATTGTGTCCAAACCGCCAACTCTCGGCCTTATTTAACTAGAAGTGGATGAATTCCGGGACAAACACAGACGAACGCACCGAAGCTTTTCTCGGCCTGCTCGGCGAACACGAGAAAAGGCTTGGCATCTACGTGACTGGCCTCATTGCCTGCCCCCAGGACGCGCAGGACATTCTCCAGGAAGGCAAAATCATCATGTGGCGCCAGTTTCACAAGTTCGAGCTCGGCACCAATTTTCCGGCCTGGGCCAGGAAGATTCTTTTTCACCAGATCTTGTCCTTTCGCCGCCAGTCCAAGCGCCATCCTTCCGAAAGGCTGAGCGATCGCATGCTGGAACTGCTCAGTGAAGAATGCGAAACCGCGATCCGCGAACAACACTGGATCAAGCGGGAAGCGGCGCTTCAGGAATGCGTGTTAAAACTTCCGGACGATCACCGCGAGATCCTGCAGATGCGCTATCGTGACGAATCGTCCATCGAAACGATATCCCGCAAGACAGAACGGACCGAAGGAGCGATCTATCGCCTCCTCAGCCGTCTGCGTAAAAACCTGTTCGAATGCGTTGAGCAAGAACTAACTAAAGCATGAATTTTTCCCAAAAAGATCGACTACTCGAGCTCGCCAACGGTCACGTCGAGCAAAAGCTGTCCGCCGACGAGATTTCCGAGCTGGAAACCCTCCTCGAGAGCAGTGCAGAAGCCCGCCGCGCCTTTAATGACTTCATGCACGACCACGCTTTCCTCTACTGGGATCACATCAGCGCGACCAGCGGGGAAAACATCGAGGATTTTGAGGCATACCGTCCCTCCCGACTGCCCTCACTTCCCCAACTCCTCACCGCGGCGGCCGCAGTGGCGCTTATGGCACTAGTCTTGATTCGACCCGAAGCCACTCCCCAGTCCTTCGCCACGATGGAAACTACTGAAGCAGCCCGTTGGGAGAGCAGCACCTTACCCACCGGTGAAGGATCCCGCCTCAGCGCGGGTAAACTGAGACTCAGCGAGGGATTGGCGACAATCGCTTTTGATTCCGGTGCTACAGTTATCCTCGAAGGTTCGGCCCAGCTGGACCTGATCGATTCAATGAACTGCGTTCTAAAGGGCGGTACCGCCGTCACCGAGGTGGAAGAGTCGGCCAAAGGTTTCCGCATCGAGACACCCCGGGTAAACGTGATCGATCACGGAACGCGCTTTGTGGTGAACGTGGATCCCCGCTCTGGAGCGACAAAGACGCAGGTATTCGAGGGCCTTGTCGAGGTCCAGGATCCCTCCTCCGACGAGAGCGTGGAACTCCATACCGGTCAGCGCAATTTTGTCGCTGGCGAAGGACTCGGCGAAGTCGGAGACGGCCCCGAGGAAGGCGCCTGGTCATCCCGCGAAAACAAGCTCATCCGCGAAGGCAATTGGCGGACTATTTCGACCGGCTACGGCAATGGCACTGACGGCTATATTCACACCTTCGCCCCGGCCGATCACATTTCGAACGAGCTGCTCCTGATCAAAACCGGCAAAACTTCCGCGAGGATAGCACCTCACCGCAAGGCCTACCTGCGCTTCGATCTCTCCCGTTTCGCCCCGGATTCCATTGCGGAGGCAGAACTGTCTCTTCAATTCACTCCTACCGGCTGGGGCCTGGCCTCTCTCCTCAGTGATTCTGTGTTCGAAGTCTTTGGACTGACCGATGACTCTGGCGACAACTGGGTCTCAGGAGAAGTGGATTGGGAAACTGCACCTGGCAATGAAGGCATTCAAACCGGCAATCAACTCAACCCTGACAAAGTGGTTTCACTAGGCACGTTCACCCTCCCGCGAGGGGCCCAGAGCGGAGTCTTCCAGCTCGATGGAGCCTTGCTGACTGACTTTCTCAACGCAGACCAGAACCGTCTCGCGACCCTGATTATCGTCCGCCAGACGAGCGAGAATGAATCGGGTGGCCTCGTTCACGGCATCGCGAGCAAGCGTCACCCAACCCTGCCCGCGCCTTCACTGTCCGTGAAGCTTCGCTAGGCTCACAAAGCCAACCACCTAAGAAGGAGCGACATTCTTGTAGTTCGCACCAGATACCTCACTCAAGTCGATGGGACTGTCGCCCCTCCTTCCTACTTCTTGGACGCGAGGTATTCCACCATGGACGCAAAGTCTTCGAGAGACAGTGCGTTTGCTAGGCCGGGCGGCATCATGGAAGTGGGAAGATGCTCTTCGTGCTCGATGTCAGACGCATTTAACTGTGTGACCTGTCCGGCCATGTTGCGCAGCGTCATGGTGTCGGAATTGCTCTCGGTGACGAAACCCACGTGAACAGTTCCGTCCTTCATCTTCACCTGGGCGGTCTGGAAGCCCTGAGAAATGGTATCGTTAGGACGCAGGATCGCGACGGCGATCTGCTCCTTGTTCATGATAGAACCGATCTGCCCCATGAACGGACCGAGCGCCGGACCACCGACTTCGAGCGCGTGACAAGCCACACAGCCCTGCTGCGCGAACAGCTGCTCGCCCTTGGCCACGTCTCCCTTAAGCTTGTCTAATGAGAGAATCACATCCTCGATCGGTGTGGTGCCGACGGCTCCCTGCTTGGAGCTGATCTTGGCGAGATCAACCGTGGGCATTTCCTCAACCTCGGACTCCACTACGAGGGTGCCGAGCTCATCAATCTTCATCCGCATGCGATCGTTGAGCCGCGCGAGAAGGCGCTGCCCGTCTTCGCCGCTCTCGGAGTGAAGCTGCTTCATGGCCACTGCGATTTTCTCGGAACTCTCCCAGGTCTCCGGCTTGTAGTAGGGCCCACGAGTGTCCGGACGTGTCGTCCACCACCAGCTACCGTCGTAGGGTGCTTCTTTCTGGTAAAGGCGAGCGAGAGTCCGCAAGAGGTCCTCCTGCTGTGCTTCGTTGTCGGTTCGGTTCAGCGCAGCGAGCAAACCGTCGACGGCCTCCGGGCTGTGCATGTAGGAAAGTGCCCAAAGAGCGAGGTCCTGTCCTGACGTTCCCACAGCGGCGAGGCTTGCGTCAACGGCATCCAGGCTGACCAATGACTTCACCGCCACGTGAGGAAGAACAATGTCAGAGTTCGGAGTGGAGTGGCGCGGACTGGCGGAAGCGGCGTTCCCACCCTCCTGAACATCGACAGTGGAAGCAAAGAAATCAATGGAGCCGTCAGCAGGACCTGACTCTGCCTTCTTCACCGTTGCTTCGAAACGAAGAGCGCCGGCAGGCACTTCATAAGCGAGATCTTCCTGGACTTCAGCGGTGACGAAATGCTCTGTCCCCTTCGCCGCTTTCTTGCTGAGCTCGGAGCCATCCGGGTTCTGATCGACGTGAACCTTGCCCGCGACCGGCTTGAGATCTCCCAGCTTTACGGTCCTGCCGCCACTGACCACAAACACAGGGTTGTAGAAGGCAACGTGAGTCGGCTCTTCGGCCGGATTGGTTTCCTTGAGATTCAGATAAAGCGTCTCTCCAGCAGCCACCTCGAACTTCACCTTGGCCACGCGATTGCCACCTTTGAGCGTATCAAGCTGGGTCGCGGTTGGTTTACCATCCACATCGGGTCGGGTGTATTCGACAGCGAGAAGAGCTTCCGCTGCCTTTTCATCACCAAGGCGCCCCATTGCAATAGCGGCGGCCACTTTCTGACGAGGGGATCCATCATTGAGAGCGGAAAGAAACGGCTCAAGCGGCAACTGCGCCTCTTTCAGACGCGGCAGCCGGTCAGTCGCAGCGCGAAGCGCGAATTCACGAAGCGCGGAATCACCCGCGTAGGCAAGGGCAAAAGCAGGATCCTCCTCGATCTGGCTCGCCGTGTAGAGCGCTGCCACCCGGCACTCGAGCGACTTTACCTCGTCCGCGATTAGTTGCTTGAGACCGGCGACGGCATCAGCTGCATTCTCACGGCCCAACAATTCAAGTTGGGCAAATCCCCTCACCTTCGCACTATCAGATGCGAGGAGACCGACCAGCCTGTTCAGATCGGCGTTTTCGAAGTCAGGAGCGGCAGAATAGGTCCACCCCTGAGGAACCACGCGAACCACGTAACCCTTGGATTCATCACCTTTGAAACCGGCACCATCCCAGGCACTCAGGAACATTTGACCGCTCGCATCGAGATCGAGGTCAGAAACCTGCGAAACCCTGACAAACTCCTCGGGCACCTGGGTGAAGCTGGAGCCATCCACAGTGAGACGGTGCAAGTAGACGGCCTTGCGTCCCCAGTCGGCCATGAGCGGTTGCTTGTTGTATGTTTCCGGCCAGGTCGGCTCGTCGATAAAGATCGCACCAACACCGGAGCCACCGCCGAGATCTTCAAGCGCTGGGATGATTTCATCGGCAAAGTTAATAAAGAGACGCGGGTAGCCGTATTCCCCGGACTGGATGTGGTGAGTGAAACGCACATTCCAACCGCCACCGTCGTTGGTGTTTCCCCGGGTGAAGACGTTCATGAAAGGATCGATCGCCATATCGTAAATGTTGCGCATACCGGTGGTGTAGAGCTCCATTTCCGTCCCGTCGGGACGGACCCTGACAATTCCGCCACCCAGCAAGGTCAACTTCGTTCCATCGCGATCAACCGCGTCAGCAAAACCGAAATCCCCGATCGCAATGTAAATCCAACCGTCGATACCCATCTGGATGCCGTTGGTGGAGTGGTCAGTTCCGCGGCTGTTGAGAGATGAAGCGGCACAGATGTTCTCAACCAATGGCTCTGATGGACCGTCGGCGACGCCATCTCCATCAGCATCGACAAGTAACTTGAGATCCATCCCGGTTGCTTTGCCGTCATCTCCAAAATTGGTGTGGAGCACCCAGAGTTTATCTCCAGAAGCGATCAGCCCGCGAGGGTTGTCGATCTCAGCGAAAATAGTGTGAGAATCGGCGATCCCATCCTTATCCCCATCGATCAGCTTCACGATGCGGCCTTTTCCGGGACCTTTACCCAGGGAACCATTCAGGTCGACACCAACAAAAATAGAACCGTCGGCGGCAGCGCAGAGGCAGGCAGGGCTGGGAACCACATCAGGACCTGCAACAGTGCTGAGGATCAAATCGTTTGGCACCTTGTCGGCTCCGAGAGCGGAACTGATCGCAATCGAAGAGAAGGCAGAAAGGAGAGCAATTCGGAGGGATTTCATAGAGGGCGGCGCACTGAGCCATAGATTCTGCTCTTTTCAAGCGTTGCCACGGGTCCGAATCACGTATCCCGATTGCGGAAACAGACAATAAGAACGCCCAACCTACTTCAGATGCCAGTCCTCGCCGTCAGTCATGATGCTGGCGTTGATCTGAAGCAGCTTCTTCTTCAGTGCTTCGACGACTTCCGGCTTCTTGCCTGCTAGATCGATCGTCTGGTTGGGATCATTAACCAGGTTGAAGAGCTGGAAATTGGTGTAGCCTCCTGCCTTGATCGTCGGAATCCAGCTCTCCTGGAACATATTACTTGTCGATAGCTCATAATCGGGGTCCGCGACCAGTGAGTAGTTCCCGTCCCGCATGGCGACCATGGGCCGAGACTTCTGGAGATGCCAGAACATGGGCTGATGACGGGAAAACGCTTCCGGCTTTCCTCTAAGGACCGGACTGAGATCGCTGCCATCGAGGTGAACGTCGGCGGGTGCCTCCAGACCAAGCAAACCGCACACGGTAGGAAGCACATCAACCAGTCCCCCGGCCTCGTCCGTTACGAGACCGCTCTGAACCGTTCCCGGCCAATAGAAGATTCCCGGCACACGAATGCCTCCATCCCAGTTGTTCCCTTTCTTTCCCCGTAGTCCACCGACTCGGTCCTGGAGGTAGCTGCCGTTATCCGAGCCGTAGATAATGAGTGTGTTTTCTGCCGGCGCGACTTCCTTGAGTTTGGCGAGCAAACGCCCAACCGCGCGATCCGTGTTGTCAATCGTCCCCGAATAAATCGCCCCTTTCTCCTTAAGTTCGCCATACTCCGAAACGATTTCATCTGGAGCCGCAATGGGAGCGTGAGGCTCGTGAAACCACACGTTGAGAAAAAACGGAGCGCCCTTATCGCGATGGTCATCCAGCCATGTAATCGCCTCATCAACAACGATTTGACAGGAATACCCTTCGAGCTTGCCGACCTCCTCGCCGTTGCGAATGAAGGTTTCAGGATTCTTATGGCTGGGTTCTGCATTGTTCCACGTCGCAAACCAGTGATCAAACCCGTGCTGATCCGGGGTCGGCTTGTCGCGTTCCTCAGTCGGCAGGCCCAAATGCCATTTTCCGACATGAGCCGTGCTGTAGCCTGCCTTTTTGAGGACCTCGGCAAGGGTGACCTCCCTCTTGAGAAGATGAGAATTCTGGCTCTCGTCGTGAATCCAACTGTAGACGCCTGTCCGGATGTGATGGCGCCCCGTCAGCAGCGTAGCGCGCGAAGGAGAACAGACGGCGCAACCGGAGTAAAAGTTCGTGAACCTGGTTCCCTCTTTCGCCAGGGAATCCAGATTCGGTGTTTTTACCGGACCGTCGTAGCAACCGAGATCCGCCCAACCCAAGTCATCGGCGAGCAACATGACGACATTGGGGCGGTCTTCAGCGAGGAGGACACCTGCAGAAAACAGGCAGAAGAGGAAAAGCAGCGGTTTCATCGTGACGCAGTATGAAGGCTCGAGGGCTGCATGTCATCCCTCGCAATGACGCCGAAATCGGACCAATTCAACGAAACGACCGGCGCATCGCATGGAATCCTCAAGGGATATTCCCAAAAATTCATTCCCGCGAGCAAAACCCTCTGCCACTGGTTCGATGTCTATGACAATGAAGTGAGCAAAATTTAGGATTCCCGAAAAATCCTGCGTTTTACTTCGTTGACTTTTACTCAATGCGAGCTTAAGTGCGCGCTCCACTAAATTCTAATTAAGCTATGGCAGTTCCAAAACGTCGCACCTCCAAAATGAAGAAGCGCCTCCGTCGTTCCGGTCAGCGCTGGCGCGCCCGTAAGCTTAACGTTTGCCCTGAGTGTGGCAGTGCAGCTCCGTCCCACATTGCCTGCCCTAGCTGTGGGTATTACAAGGGCCGCCAAGTCATCACTGTGGACGAGCTTTGATCGGCTCTTTCTCTGCCGGTTACTCAGACGAAGGAAGTCACCTCATCTCGGGGTGACTTTGTTTTTTTCCGGGTTGCATGTTCGTCCCCACTGTTCCTAGATAGGAACTCATTTTAAACGATGAGAATCGCGTTGGATGTCATGGGCGGCGACAAAGCGCCCGAAGCCACCATTGAGGGTGCTGTGGAAGCACTCTCAGATTCTTCCATCGACCTCGAAAAGCTATATCTCGTTGGCGATGAGGATACTGTGAAATCCGAACTCGACCGGGTTTCCTTCAGCCACCGGAAAATCGAGATCGTCCATGCTCCCGAAGCCGTGGAAATGCACGAGTCTGCCGTCAAATCGGTGCGGCAGAAGAAGAAGTCTTCGATCGCCGTTTCCCTCGATCTGATTAAGAAAGGCGACTGTGAGGCTTTCGTCAGTGCCGGCAATACCGGGGCGGTTGTGGCCGCCTCGACCATTAAACTACGCACCATTCCTGGCGTTGAGCGAGCCGGCATCGCTTCCCCTCTTCCCAACGAATACGGGCCCTGCAACGTCGTTGACGCGGGCGCCAATGTCGAAGCCAAACCCTCTCACTTGCTCGGTTATGGGATCATGGGCTCGGTTTACGCCAGCCACGTCCAGGGTAAAGACAAGCCTCGCGTGGGCCTTATGTCTGTTGGTGAAGAAGACTCCAAGGGCACCGATTTCACCCGAGAGGTTTTCCAGTTATTGAAAGATTCTCACCTGAACTTCGTCGGTAACGTCGAAGGGCACGACCTTTTTGATTCGCAGCTCGATGTCGTTGTCTGTGACGGCTTTGTCGGCAATGTCCTGCTCAAAACCGTCGAAGCGACTGCCAAGGCCGTTTCCAAGTGGTTGAGGCAGGAAATCATGGCCAATCCCATCCGCCAAATGGGCGGGCTCATTTCCCAAGGCGCCTTCAAAGCCGCCAAGGAACGCGGAAACTACGAAACCTACGGAGGCAGTCCGCTGCTAGGAGTGAATGGAATAGTCATCATCGGACACGGTTCCAGTTCGCCAAGAGCCGTAAAGAATGCTATCCGAGTCGGTGCAGAAGCTGTAAAACACCACGTCAATCCGCACATCGAAGAGGAAATGATACAGGTCGCTTCACTTCTGACGAAGTAAGCTTCCTGCTGAAGACTTTCGCTTATGACTGATCCCGTTGCACCTTCCACTCCCACGCTGCTCCCTGTGAGGATCGCTGGAACCGGTAGCTACCTCCCTGAGCGAGTGATGACCAATCACGACCTTGAGGCGATGGTGGACACTTCGGACGAGTGGATCACATCTCGCACCGGGATCAAGGAACGACACATTGCTGCCGAAGGCGAACACACCAGTCACCTCGCTAGCAACGCAGCCCGTGCGGCTTTGGAGCAGGCAGGCGTTGATCCTGCTGAAGTCGAGCTCATTATCGTTGCCACGATCACCCCTGACACACTGACCCCGGCCACCGCCTGCTACGTGCAACAGCAGCTGGGTTCACTCAAAGCCGTTGCCTTCGATATTTCAGCAGCTTGCTCAGGCTTCCTCTACGCCCTGGAACACGCCAAACACTGCGTTGGAGCCGGTGCCTTCAAGAACGCTGTCATTGTCGGGGCCGAGAAGCTGAGTGCCTTTGTTGACTGGAATGATCGCAATACCTGCGTACTTTTTGGCGATGGAGCCGGTGCCGCCGTTATTCTCCCCTCGACCAACGGCGACGGAAAGATTCTCTCCTCCCAGCTCGGCACCGACGGAGCCCAGGCCGAACTTCTCAACATTCCCTGTGGTGGGTCCGCCTGCCCGATCACTCCTGAGAACGCGAAAGAAAACTCCGCGGTTCTCGCCATGCAGGGTCGCGAGGTTTTCAAGCACGCTGTCAACGCGATGAAGCGGGCCAGCATCGAAGCTATCGAAGCCGCAGGTCTGACTCCCGGCGACATTAAACTGCTGATTCCGCACCAGGCCAATCTCCGCATCATTGATGCGATTGTGGAACGCCTCGAAATCAATCGCGACGACGTTTTCATCAACCTAGACAAATACGGCAACACTTCTGCTGCCGCCGTGGCCATCGCACTTGATGAAGCTCATCGCAGCGGCCGCATTAACCGTGGAGACAAGATCCTGCTCGTCGCATTCGGAGCCGGCCTGACTTGGGCCAGCGCCGTTATCGAGTGGTAAAATCTGCGAGCGAATGAACGTTTACGGTGTCATACCTTCCGTGGCGTGATGTTTTACCTCGCAGAAACGACCTTCGCTTTCGCCTATCCTTGGGCGTTCCTGCTGCTTGCCCTCATCCCTCTGCTGGCATTGCTTCGCAGCAAATCCGGCAACCAGGGAGCCGTCGTCTTTTCATCCCTTCACATTCTCGGAAGACTGGGTCCCATCGCCCGCGGCCGGGCCGGTGGATTTCGCCTCGCAAGCCTGTTCCTTTCGCTGATTTGCCTGACCCTTGCCCTGGCTCGCCCCCAGATCGTAAACCGGACTGAGCATGTTTCCGAAAGCGGTGTGGAACTCATTCTCGCGATCGACGTGTCCCGCTCCATGCAGGTGGAAGATTTCACCATAGCCAGCAGTCGGGCCAACCGACTCCAGGCAGCCAAAAAGGTCACCCGCGATTTCATTCGAAGCCGCACCACAGACCGCATCGGCATTCTGGCTTTTGCTGGACGCCCCTACCTCGCCAGTCCCCTGACCATGTCTAAATCCTGGCTTGAAGGCCCAATGGGACTTGAGCGGGTCAAGATTGGCATGGTCGAGGATGGTACAGCGATCGGATCTGCCATCGCTGCGGCCGCCAGGCGCCTCGACAAGCGAGACTCGAAAAGCAAGGTCCTCGTCCTGCTCACCGACGGCGTCAATAACGCTGGCAAACTCTCCCCAATTGAGGCCGCCAAACTCGCCAAAACGCTAGGCATCAAGGTCTACACAATCGCTGTGGGCACCTACGGTGACTACGTGATTCAAACCCCAGTAGGACCGCAGCGACTCCGGCAGGAGTTCGACGAAACGACACTCAAGGAAATCGCTGATATCGCTGAAGGAAAATACTTCCGCGCCCAGGATACATCTGGCCTCGAGCGGATCTTCGCCGACATCGACGAAATGGAAAAAACCGAAGTGATCCGTCATACCCACATCGAGGCAGATGAACTCTTTCACTGGCCTGCCATGGCCGCTCTTATTTTTGGTTTGCTAACTATCGTTGGAGAAGAAACCTTCTGGAGGCGATACCCATGACCGACCTAACCTTTGCAATCCCGGCCTGGCTCTGGGGAGGACTCCTCATTGTTCCTCTCTTCGCCTTGCGTTGGTGGGCGCATTGGTATGCCCACAAGAAGATCCCCGGTCTCGTTTCACCGAAACTCATGGGGCAGTTGGTTAATGGAAGCAGCCGTCCTCAGCGCTGGGTTGTTTTCTCCCTGCGCATGCTTGCCCTGTTGACGCTGTTTGCAGCCCTGGCCCGCCCGCAGTTGGGATACGAGGAAGTTCAGACCCAGACAGACTCCCGCAACCTCATTATCGCCATCGACACATCGCGCAGCATGCTGGCTGACGATCTTGCACCCAATCGCCTTTCCCGCGCCATGCTGGCGGCGAATGAGATTGTCAGGGCCCTGCCCGAAGACCGTATCGGGCTGATGGCATTTGCCGGCCGCCCTTTTCTCCAGGCGCCACTCACCGTCGACCACGAGGCAGTACTTGAAGCGATCAACCAACTCGATACCGAAGTGATCCCCCGTGGCGGAACCAATCTTACCGCGGCTGCTGAACTCGCCCTTGAGACCTTCAAGGAAGCCAACCTCGACCAAAGCACGCTCGTTCTCTTCTCAGATGGCGAAGCCCTCGAAGGTGGAGAGGAGTTGGAAGGAGTTCGCCTCCGCGCCGGCGAAGCAGGGATGACCATTATCACCGTCGGCGTAGGCACCCGCGAAGGCTCGCTCATCCCTGAGCTCGATCAGCAAGGAGATCCCATCCCCGGCGTTTTCCTCAAGGACAATGAAGGCCAGGTCGTTCGCAGCCGGCTCGAAACCGGAGCTATCCGTGAACTGGCGGGCAAAGACGGGCTCTATGTTCACCTCGGAGGTAAAACCTCTCTTTCCAGGGTCGTCAGCGAAATCCAAAAGGGCATTGCCACGACTCGCGAAGAGGGAGAATCCCGCCTCCGCCCGATTGAGCGTTTTATGTGGCCGCTCGGTGCCTCTTTTTTACTCCTCGTTCTATCGCACTTTGTCCCTTTGCTTTGGCTGAAGCCGCGCCAAACCAGGCCGGGCTTCGCACCCGTTGCCGCCCGCGGTCTTGTCGCCGCCCTGATTCTCCTCAGCCCTGACCTTAACGCTAAAGATGCCGTGATGCAGGGCCACGAGTCATACCTCGAAGGCAACTATGATGAGGCCATTCGAACCTACGAAGGTGCCCTGTCGGAAAAGAACAGCAAGCGCGACCACCCCTACCTTCAGATGGGCCTCGGGGCTGCCACCTTTCGCACAGGCAACTACGAGCGGGCTGCCGAAGCCTACGGGCAGGCTCTCGTGGATTCCAGCGACAGCATTCGCGAACTGGCCCACTATAATCTCGGGAACACGCTCTTTGAGCAAGGCGCCTCCGGTCTGACCAACCTCCAGAGCACAGCGAACCCAGACACCCTTCAAAGCCTGTCATCTCCCAACGACCAGCGCGAAAACACCATCCGCCAGTGGGAAGGCGCGATTGAACACTACGAGTCTGCCCTCTCGCTCAACGCCAACAACAAGCAGGCAGCTCACAATCTGGAAACCGTAAAAAAGAAACTGGAGGAGCTGAAAAACCAGCAAGAAGAACAACAGCAGGAAGAACAGCAACAACAGGACCAGCAGCAGGGTGATTCCGATCAGCAGGATCAGAAACAGCAGGACCAGAAGCAATCTCAGCAGGAAGAGGAAGAGCCGCAGAACGAACAGGAGCAATCACAACAGGAAGAGGAAGATCAGCGGGATCCGAACGAGGACAGGCAGAATGGGGAGCAGCAGCCCGATGAAAATTCCGGCGAAAACGAGCAGGAAGAGCCCGAGGATCCCGGTGGCGACGAGGAGCAGAATCAGGACAATAAGGATCCACAACAGGACGACAGCCAGGTTTCACAGGATCCACCGGAACAGCCCGAAGCCCCGCAAGAGGGCGATCTCGGCGCCCAGCCTGACCAACCTCAAAACGCGCAGCCTCAGCAGGCCCGGATGAATCCGGAAGATCTGGAACAGAATCCCCAAACCGGATACTCACCTTCGGAGGCCCGCCAACTCCTCGAAGCCTTGGCTGATGAAACCGAGGTCCGCCCTGTCTTGATGCCTTCAGGAAACGAGAACTACAAGAACTGGTAACTGATGCCCCAACGAATCGTCATCTTTCTACTGACATTGCTCTTTGTCATGCCAATGACGGCGCAGGACAACCCAAGTGCGCAGACCATTTTCTCGTCTGAGCTGCTCAATGCCGACAATAAGATCCCGATCGGTGAATACGGCACCCTGGTGTTCAAGTTCGCCGGTGGTGACGTCGACATGCCAGCCCAGATCCCTGCGGAAGGCCTTGAGATCAGCCACTCGAAAAAACACAGCAACTTCAGTAATGTCAACGGTGTCTCCACCTTCGTCACCACTCACTTTTACCGGGTCCGTGGCACGGAACTCGGGCAATACAGAATCCCGGGTATTTCTGTTCCCTTCAAGGACTCCGAGGTTTCCACCCAACCGATTGTGGTAACCATTCATGAACGCGATAATTCTGATGCCGCCCATGCGTCACGCTCCGAGTTCGGCAAGCTTGAGCTCGATAAGACCGAGTTCTACGTCAATGAGATTGTCCCGTTCACCATGACTGGTTACGTCCGCGGAAGGAACTCAATCAATGATGTCGTTCGTGCCCAACTCGAGCACGAAAGCTTCATCTTTAAAGGCTTCCGCAATGTTCGAACCGATGCTTCGGAGATCGGCAACACGCTCTTCTCGAATGCCAGCCTTCCTTCGACATTTTTTGCACTAAAACCTGGCGAGCATCGCCTCGGTCCCGGCATGATGGCCGTGCGTGTCCTCGACTCCGACGGTGGTCGAGGTCTTTCCGCTTTTTTTACGAGAACTACCCTCAAGGAACTGGCCACCAATACAGTTACGACGACCGTCAAACCTCTACCCGAAGGAGCCCCCGCCAGTTTCACCGGTGGCGTCGGTGTTTTCCTCATCAATGCCAAGCCTTCGACCACCGAGTTAAATATCGGCGACCCCATCTCGATAGACTTCGAAGTCACCGGCATCGGAAACCTTCGCACCATGTCTGCCCCCGTCTTCTCAAGCACAGATGAGAACTGGAAAATCTTCGATCCTGCCAAGACCCTCACGGACGAAGAGGATTCCGATGGCATAGAGCCGGGTAGCGCCCGGTTCTCCCAGGTCATCATCCCGGAATTCGAGGCCAAAGAGATTCCCTCCTTCGAACTCGCCTACTTCAATCCAATCAAAGCTGAGTATGTCACTCTCAAAACGGATCCAATTCCGATCACAGTCAGTGACGACGGCACTACCTACGAAGTCCTCGACGAACCCCTCAACGTCTCGAGCAACAACAGTGAATCCGCCCAAGCCGCCGAACGACCGGCTCCGGCATTCGATGAAATGCTGCACATTCGCCTGACCTCTCCCCGCTGGATCGCCGAAATCAGCCCCGGAAAACCCGGCACCCTCTATCTTGCCGTTCAGGTGGCCTTCTCGATCGCCTTCACCACCATCGTTGGATTCGGCCTCTTTCGCTGGCTCAGAGGCTACCAACACCGTATCCATCACCCTAACGCTCCCACCTCTTTCAAGCAGGCCCTCAAACTGATCCCCAAGGCGGGCACACCCAGGAGAGAGTTCTACCATGCCGTTTCCACTGCCCTGTCGTTGTGGCAAAAGGAGAACACCAGCGCACCACCTCCCGTAGAGGAACTCATCGACAAGATCGCGAGGCGCTGCGAGACCTTTCTCTACAGTGGTGAATCTGCCTCCAACGCCCCGGTCGATCCTGACGAGGCAGGTGAACTTCACTCCATCCTACGAAGACTCCAGACCCAGTGAAACGCCATCTTCAAACATTCATCCGCACCGTGCTCGCTGTTGCCCTCATCACCGTCACCTGTTCGGCACGGGCTCAGGAACCTGAAGAGGTCTACCTTGCAGCCAACGCCGATTTTGAATCCGGGAACTTCGAGCAAGCCAAACTCAAGTTCGAGGGCCTGGTTGAGAAGGGACTCATCTCCTCTGAACTCTACTACAATTTCGGAACGACCCAGTATCACCTCGGCAACGAAGGCGAAGCCATGCTGTGGATGCGTCGCGCTATGCTGGCTGAGCCGGATATGCCTGATGCCCGCCAGAACGTCGAATTCCTGCGCACCCGCCTTGGCTTCCTTGAATTCGATGACAATGCACTCGATAAGGCGCTTCGAAATTCACCCCACGGAACGGGACGCTGGATCGGCACACTTTGCCTCTGGACCGGATTGATCTGCCTCTCCGGCGCCTTCTTCAGTGAGCGTTTCAAGCCTAACCGATCCACCTTGATCACCGTAGGCGTCATTCTTGCGATGCTTAGCATCGTTGGATTTCAGCTACAAAGATATCTCGATCGCAATGTCGACAGTCGAAATTTCACAACTGTGGTAGCACCCAATGCTGCAGCCTTGACCGCCCCTTCACCGGATGCGAAGGCAGTTATTGCCCTGCCCCCCGGATCGGAGGTCCGTGTCTTGCAAACCTCCGGACAGTGGTGCTACGCTGACATCCCCGGCGGCCTGCGCGGCTGGATCAAGTCCTCGCAACTCAAGGCAAACTGGCCTGTCACCCCCCTCGATTCCTAACCCCCTTATGAAGACCACCATCGCGGCTCTGGCTGCGCTCTTTACCCTCGCCACCACACTTTCGGCTGACGATCGTCTCGTCATCGGCGCCGAAGGCAGGCGCTCCGTCGCTATTGTCGATCCTTCTGACGGCAACAAGGTGCTCTGGCAGCACAATCTCAGTGGCCCGGTTCACAACCTGCACCTTCTCCCCAACCTCAACCTGCTCACCCAAGACGGCTGGAAAAACATCATCGAAATTGACCTGACCGAGGGCATCGTCTGGAACTACGACGCAGCAAAGTCGAATCGCACCAAGGCGAACACTCCCGACAAGTTTGAGGTTCACGCGGTGCAGCGCCTTAATAATGGGAAGACCATGATCGTGGAGTCCGGATCCAGCCGAATCATTGAAGTCGGCGCCAAGGGCAAACTCTTGAAAGAGCTGCCGCTCCAGGTCAGCGAGCCTAATGGCCACTCTGACACTCGCCAGGTCCACAAGCTCAGCAACGGTAACTACCTGGTAGCTCACGAAGCTGACCAGGTTGTGAAAGAGTATGATCCCGGTGGCAAAGTTATCTGGGAATTCCCCATCCCACTTTTCGGCAAGGAGCCGGCCCGCGGCCATGGGCCCGATGGCTTCGGCGGTCGATGCTTCAATGCCATCAAGGCGGCAAACGGCAACTATCTCATTGCGACCGGTAACGGACACAGCGTTCTCGAAGTCACCCCCGAAAAAGAAATCGTTTGGAAGCTAGAACAGAATGACCTCGATGGAATCACTCTAGCCTGGGTCACCACTATACAGGAACTCGGCAACGGCAACCTCGTCATCGGTAATTGCCACGCTGGCCCTGACAATCCTCAAATCATCGAGATCACCCGCGATAAAGAAATTGTCTGGAGGTTCAATGATTTCGAAACGTTTGGCAATGCTCTCGCAGTCTCACTGATAGTCGACGGCGAAACCGCAAAGGCAATTCGTGCCAAACTGACAGCCTCGAATTGACTGCTCCCTTCTGCCTTTCCCGAAATGTCTGCCCGTCGCTGCGCTCTTGAAGCTCTCAACACCTGGGAGGATACGTCGGTCTATGCTGATGAAATCCTCTCGGAACTGGCCGGGAAATTTCGCCTCTCCTCGGCTGACCGGGGGCTGGCCCAGGACATTTTTTACGGCACCATCCGCAACTTGTTCCTAGTCGACGAGATCATTGAAAAACTCCGAAGAGGACGGATCAAGCCGGCGACCCAAAACATTCTCCGGATTGGTCTCTACCAGATCTTCTGCTCCGGCATCGCCAACCACGCCGCCGTCAACGAAACTGTCAATCTCGCCCGGCAGCATGAGAAAGGTCTCGTCAACGCGATTCTCCGGAATGCACTGCGTCGGGAGGGTGAGTTCAATTCGGAGATCGAGACCTGGCCGCTGGAAGACCGCTTCTCCCACCCCGGCTTCCTCATCGAGCGATGGGAAAAGCAATTCGGCGAGGAGAACACTCGTGCCCTTCTTGAATGGAACAATCACCCACCGTCCGTCTTCGCCCGCCTTAATGCCCTTACCGCCGATGCCGAAGCATTGAAAAGGGTTAAGTCAGAGACCCAACCCTGTTGGCTCGGCGATGACTACCCGGATTTTTTCAAGGTCGAGGGAGCTCCTAACATCGACTGGCTCAACGAGGGGCTCATTTATATCCAGGACCCCAGCACTTCGCATTGCTGCCGACTACTGGCACCTCAGCCCGGAGAATCGGTTCTCGACGCCTGCGCCGCACCCGGAGGAAAAACGGGATACCTTGCCGCCCTGATGGGCAACACAGGACAAATCACCGCTACGGACAGCTCCAACCAGCGCCTCCAGCAAACCCGAGAAAACCTGGATCGACTCGGCATCAACAACACCGAAATCATCCAGGCTGACTGGTATCACGAAGATCAAATGCCGAAAGGCACCCAGTTCGACGCCATCCTCCTCGACGTACCCTGTTCCAACAGTGGCGTGATGCGTCGCCGCGTTGATGTTCGCTGGCGCCTGCAACCCGATGATTTCAAACGCCAGGCTGAGGTTCAGGCTCGACTGCTCAAAAACGCGGCCCGCTACCTCAAGCCGGGAGGACGTCTCGTCTACAGCACCTGCTCCATCGATCACATAGAAAATGAAGCGGTGATTGAGGCTTCCGGGCTCAAGGTGGAGGAGATTCAACGCTGCCTTCCTTGGGAGAACGGTTACGACGGAGCTTTTGCGGCGCTTCTCCGTTCCTGATTTCTAACCTTCCATCACTTGCACCAAGCCTGAAATTCAGATAACAGTCCGACATGTTCCGTTCCCTCGCCAGTTCGATCCTGACCTTCATAGCGGTCTTGCTCTTCGCGTTCATCATTATCTTCCTTTGGAGCGGTAGCCAAGGCATCAAGATTTCGCGCGTCGCCATGGAAGGTGACAAGTCCACCCCGCAGATTCTGGCCGACATCCGCAACCAACAGGCGAAGGCTAGCGAAATCGTCAGCACCAGCAGTGAGGAGGAAATGAACGAGCCCGAAGTGGCTATGTCCAGCGGTGACGGTCCGCCCGTGGTCATCTGGGTCAGCATTCCCGGTTTTCGCGGTGACTACCTTGAAAAGGCAGACACTCCCTTCTTCGACATGCTTGCCAGCGATGGTGATGAAACCAACAAGATGCGACCAAACTTTCCGTGTCTCACCGCTCCGGCCCACATCACCCTCGCGACAGGTGTTACCGCCTCGACTCACGGTATCCTCGGCGACAAGGTTCGTGTCGACGGCAACGTTGTCGACGCCGATGACCCTGGCCTCCTAGATGCCGAGCCGATCTGGACAACCGCGACACGGCAGGGAATCAAAACTCTCGTGCACGACTGGCCGCTCTCATTCAACCAGACCGGCGAGAATGCGGCAGGTGATTTCCTCTCCAGCTACGATGAGAGCCTCGACGATGCTGCCCGCCTTAACCGCGCTCTGGAAGCCTGGCGCGCTGGATCTGGCGGAGGAGCTGCCCCGTCAGATGCTGCAGAAAGTGACGCAGAAATGGCAGCTGATACTGAAGGTTCTTCTACTGACGTTACCCCTGCCGCGCCAGCCGGAGTTGGAGACGCGGACAAGTTCCGTCTCGTGATGCTTCGACTCGACGACATTCTTAAGGCGGGCCTCGAGTTCGGTCCACGAGAAGATGAAACTTACGAAGCTATCGCCGAGACCGACGCAGCTTTGAAGTCCTTCTTCGAAACCGTTCAGGCGGAGTGGAGCGACCTCGCTCCGAAAAATGCCAACCTGATCTTCCTCGTCACCACTGACCACGGTATGGCAGAGCGCCAGAAAAATGTAAACATCCCCCACCTCCTCGGAGATGAGATGATGGCCAATGCGGACATCATCGCCCACGATGCTATCGCCAACCTGTTCTTCAAGGACCTCCCCGAGTCAGAAGGCGAACAGAAGGTCTTTAAGGAAAAATTCGACAGCGAACTGAGCAAGCGAATCTACTTCCGAACCATCAAGAAAGAGGATCTACCCGAAGAGTGGTCTTACAATCACCCCGAACGCACGGGCGACCGTATCCTGGTGCTCAAGACCGGCTACGCCTTCACCGAAAAAAAATCTGATGATCCGGTCTTTGATCCCATTACCGGATTCTCCGGTTTCGGTTACCCCGTCGAGGAGTCGATCCGGATGTCAGGGCAAATGCTCATTTCCGGTTACCCCAATGCCCCCATCAGCAGCGGAACACTGGATGAGATTGACCAACTCGGCTTCCACGCCACCGTGGCCAAGCTTCTTGGTATCGAGCCGGCTGCCGGCGCCTCCACAGAAGCGCTCCCAGTCGACTGATTCCAACAACTCAGCGCGAACCCCATCCACCGGGAACCAGGGAGCGTTTCCCGACTATGCCCATATCGCGCCGCGCTTGCTTGAGTTAGAGGTTGCCCGGCCCTTACGATTTGGCAACCGTTGCAAGTCCTACCCCCATTTGCAGCGCTGCAAAACTGAGTTTCGTTCTCAGGCCTCTTGACTGATGATTCAGAAAGCAGGACCGCCCAAAGCGCCCTGACAAGGTAGTTCTGGTCGCAAATTCAAGCCTCTATCGGCTCCGAAGAAGGTGGAGGCGTCGAAACCCCATCCATCTCAGCGCGGAACCAGATGGCCATCCCCCAGATCAGCAGGCCGATGTTCTCCGCAACTTTGACCGGGTAGTTCAGTTCCTCATTGCCACCAAAACAGCCGCAGGTGATATCGAGTCCTCGAACCCAACCCAATACCACTGCGCCGGTGAACATCACGAGGGCCCCAACGAGAACAAATGCACCCCCGCGTGCCCATTTACCGGCCATCACAGCGATGCCAGCCACAATTTCCACCCACGGAATCAGCAAAGCCATCGCGGGAGCAATCGGATCGCCGATGATTCGGAAATTCCGAACATCGTCTGCAAATGAAATGGGGTCCTTCAACTTAGCGATGCCACTCCAGATAAAGAGCGCACCGAAACCGAGTCGAAGTATGAGCCAGAAGATTTTCATCAGGGGGATAAGGCTGCACGAAAAATCGAACAACACACACCGAATGCACCAATTTCGACCGGTCTTCAAGCCGCATGTTCAGAATCAGAATGGATAAAAGCATCCCCCCTTCAGCGCAAAGGGGTCAATAGAGTAGATCACCTCCCCCATGGCTTCAGCATCCGTGTAGCTGAAGTCATTAGTAACTCTTTATTTATCTATCCATCAGTGAGTAACGGTATCTTTTTACTCCGGATAAAGAAGATAGGGTCTGCGTGGTGTCATCTTGCTTTTGGTGACAATCAATCACGAAGACCAAAACAATGCCATGGAGGCCGAGACTACCGCGTTATCGTCGTCGATGAAACGGTCGCTGTCGCCATAGTGCCCTAAAGTTGTCTTAAATTGAGCCCAATCAGGGTCCAATAGACGTATTATCTGGCTTGGAATGTGCTGCTATTTGCCATTTAGCAAAGCTGCGCTATATCTCCCTCCCTCCCAAACTATGGCCACCTCACTTCCTGAGATTTCCAAAGATGCTCCATTCACGGCTGAACAGCGCGAGTGGATCCAGTCCTACATGACCGAATTCGCCAAGCGAGTCACTGGCGCTACCGCTGCACCGGTGGCTACCGGGCCGGGCAAACCTCGCGCCCTTTTTCTCGTAGGCAGTCAGAGTGGCAACGCTCAGGCACTTGCAGAGGGCTTTGTTGAGGTCATGAACTCCGATGGCTGGGCGGCCGAGGCCCTCGACATGGAGAAGCACGCTTCTGTGGACCTTTCCGCGGAAAAGCTCATTCTAATCGTTACAAGCACCTGGGGCGAAGGCGATCCGCCGGACAACGCCGAGGATTTCTGGGCTAAGTTCTCATCCGAAGAGCAAGCCCGCCTTGAGGGAGCCAGATTCTCCGTTCTGGCCCTGGGCGATACGAATTACGCCGACTTCTGCGAGATGGGTAAGCTTTTCGATGCCCGCCTCGAAGAACTGGGAGCCAAGCGAATCGTTCCCAGAGTCGATTGCGATGTGGACTACGAAGATCCTGCTGAGGAGTGGTTTTGCGCGGTCACCGCCAAGCTGGACGAAATCGGGAAGGACCATTTCGCCGTATTAACCGACCACAGCCCAGCAACCCAGGAGGAGCCGGCGGAAGCAATACCCTACGGCAAAAAGAATCCGTTCCCAGCTTCCATGAAGTTTCGCGAGAAGCTGAATCTGGAGCCTTCGCCGCGGGACACCCGCCATATCGAGCTCATTCTCGACGGATCTGACCTAAAATATGAAGTCGGTGATGCCGTGGCGACCTACCCGCGAAATGACAAGGGCCTTGTCGATGAAATTCTCAACGCTCTGCCGTTCAATACCTCCGTTTCTGTCGAAGCCCACGACGGCCGCAAGCTGCCGCTGCGCGATGCTCTGATCGAGTGCTACGATATTCGAACAGTGACTAAATCGATCCTCAAGAAGTGGGAGCCCTTCACCTGCCACCCTTACCTCCGCGCCGTGATCGAAGATGACGCCACCGTCAGTTCAATCATTGATGGCATTGAAATCATCGACCTCATTTACGAATTCCCGGCTGATTTCAAGAGTGGTCAGGATTTCATCGGCCTGCTCCGCAAGCTGACTCCGCGCCTTTACTCCATTGCCTCCAGCCCGAAGAAACACCCCGGAGAGGTTCACCTCACCGTTGCCAAGGTCGTCTACGAATCCAAGGGACGTGTCCGCAAAGGCGTCTGCTCCAGCTTCCTCTGCGAGGGCATGGGCGAAGACGAGACGGTTCGTGTATTCATGCAGCCGACCAAGCACTTCAAGCTACCTACTGATCTGAGCAAAGATGTCATCATGGTCGGCCCCGGGACGGGTATTGCGCCTTTTCGCGCGTTTCTTGAGGAACGCCAGATCACCAAGGCCGAGGGCCGCAACTGGCTCTTTTTCGGCAATCCGCACGAAACCACGGACTATTTCTACAAAGAAGAGTTCGACGCCATGCAAGAGGAGGGAGTTCTCACCAGAATTGATCTCGCCTGGTCCCGCGATCAGGAGTTCAAGGTCTACGTCCAGGACAAGATTCGCGACAACGCCGAGGAAGTCTGGAACTGGCTCGAAGGCGGTGCTCACTTTTACGTCTGCGGTGACGCAAAGTATATGGCCGTCGATGTCGAAAAGGAACTGCTCGCCCTGATCCAGAAATTCGGAAAGGTCGACGAAGAAGGGGCCCAAGCCTATCTCAAACAGCTCAAAGACGACCATCGCTATCAGCGTGACGTCTACTAGTTTTGTATCGGGAGATGCTGAATCGTAAGGCTAGCCTCGCTCCCCGCATCTCCGCCCTTCAATAGCACCGATCTCGGCGAACAAACAGCAGCAAGCCAGCCCTAATAAAGATCGAGGTTAGAGACTCACTCCACCCCAAGGGCCTTGACTCGCTCCGCCACCGGCGGGTGGCTGTAGTTGAGGAACACATAAAAAGGATGTGGCGTCAGGTTACTGAGATTGTCTTTGCTCAACTTGCGAAGCGCGTCCGCCATGGCCCCGGGATTTCCTGTAACCTCAGCAGCGTAAGCATCCGCTTCGAATTCATGTTTACGGCTCAACAGGCTACCGCCAATCGACAGGAGATCATTAACAGGACTCATCAGGATACCGAAAAGGATCAGGCTCACATAAACTGATGTATCCTTTACACCGAAAGCGTCAAACAATGCCCGGTTCTCCATCATCATTCCCAGAAGAAAGAACATCGCTCCCGTCGTGGCTACGCCAATAATCATCGACTTTACGATATGGCGGCGCTTGTAGTGCCCGATCTCATGGGCGAGAACACCGACGAGTTCAGGAACGGTGTGATTCTCGATCAACGTATCAAACAGAGCGATTCGCTTGTTTTTACCAAAGCCCGTAAAAAAAGCATTCGATTTCGAGGAACGCTTGGACCCGTCCATCACAAAGACTTCCTTAAGCGGGAATTCACACTTCTCCGCCATCTCATGAATCTCTGTTTTCAGCTCACCCTCTTCGAGAGGTTCAAACTTGTTGAAGAGCGGCATAATCCAGGTGGGAGCGACATAGGTAAGCGCCAGGGAAAAAACGGTCACCAGTCCCCAGCCCCAGACCCATGCCATGTTTACGGATTGAAAAATCCAGAGAAGCGCCGCAAGCAATGGCAGCCCTATCAAAGCGCCTAGGACTAATCCCTTGAGCTGATCCTGCACCCAGGTGCCGAAGGTGGTGCGATTGAATCCAAACTTCTCCTCAATCACGAAGGTGGAATAAAGGTTGAAAGGCAGGTCGATCACATGATGCGCAAGCATCAAGGTCACCACAAAAATAAGGCCGGAAACAATGGGGCTGTGCCCGAGAGACCTTACCTGTTCATCGAGCCAGCCGAATCCTCCCAGCCACCAAAAAACGAAAAGCAAAACGAGCGAAAAGATACCTTCACCAATTCCGAATACCGCGCGAACTCGAGTGTATTCCTGAGACTGCTCATAGGCTTCCCCATCGACGAACCCCTCAAAGGCCGCAGGAATCTCTCCGCTAAGGGCTTTCAAGTTCAGCAGAGTGGCAAAGAGGTCGAGCTTCCACATCAGGAAGAGCCCCAAAACGATTGCGATAAACCAGGCGTTGTAATCCATCGTTCTCGACGTAAGCGATGCCTACCCGCCCGGCAACCGGTTTCCCCCGCTAAAGAGAACACGCCGTTCCTAACAGATTTATTTTGTTTTTTTCGCTTCCTCCGCCAACTGCCGGGCTTGCTCAGCCGCATCGGAAAGTTCCTGCTCCAGTTGATTCATCCGCTGCCGGTGTTCCTGCCGTATGGCGATGAGATCATATACCGCAAGCAACAGCACAAATCCCACGACAAAAAAACAGGCAATCCAGTAGATAGCGAAACCGAAGGGACTTTGGCCCAAGGCTTCTGTCAGTGGCGCAGCACCAAGAAAGACCATCAACAGCGTTACCAGAGTCAACCCAAAGAGCAAATTACGACGGTAAGGGCGATGCCGAATAATCACCCAGCCAGCCGCAAGGCCCAGCGCAACTCCGTCGCCACTTTTCTGGCCCTCCTGTTCCGTTTTGTCGCTCACAATTCTATCCAAGCATACGAGCGACGAAACATTCAACGTCCAACTTTCTACATTATGAAAGTAAGGATTCTACCTTTTGGCTTTTTCCATCCCCCAATTGCCTTACACTGAACTCATGCCTCGACTGAGACTCAATGTCTTGAAAACCTACAAACTCTTTATTGGAGGAAAGTTCCCCCGCACAGAGAGCGGAAGATACATGACTGCGACCAAAGCTACCGACGGATCCCACCTCGCACATTACTGCCACGCCTCACGCAAAGATCTGCGCGACGCCGTCGTGGCTGCCCGCTTTGCTTTTCCGGGCTGGAGCAAATCAACGCCGTATCTTAAGGGGCAAATCCTCTATCGAGCCGCTGAAATGATTGAAAGTCGCTCCGACAGCTTTGTCGAAGAACTTGTCGCGCTTACCGGGGCCACTAAAGCCGCAGCCAATCGGGAGGTCGAGGCTACCATTGACCGACTGGTTCACTTTGCCGGCTGGTCCGATAAATACTCCCAGGTTTTCAGTGCGGTGAATCCTGTAGCGAGCTCTCACTTCAACTTCTCTTCCCCGGAAGCAACCGGCGTTGTCGGAATCATCTCCCCGGACAGCCCCGGCCTGCTCGGAATGGTTTCCCTGATTGCACCCGCCATTCTCTCCGGCAACACCACAGTCGTCATTTCGTCCGAAACGGCGCCGCTCCCCGCCATCACTTTGGCCGAGGCACTGGCAACCTCCGACCTGCCCGGAGGGGTCGTGAATCTTCTCACCGGAATCCGCAGCGAATTGGCCCCATGGCTCGCCGGCCACATGGATGTGAATGCCATCGTCGATGGATCCGGCGAAAAGTCTATCTTTGAAACCCTTCAGTCCGGCGCCGCGGATAATCTCAAGCGGGTTCACGATCACTCCTTGCCCTCAGCCGAGGCCTGGTTCGAAGAAGTGGCGCAAGATCCCTATCGCATTCTCGACACCACCGAGACCAAGACAGCCTGGCATCCCATCGGCGTTTGACCCTTCCTGAAAAGTGAAACAAGCCCTGCTCATCGTTCTCGATTCGGTCGGCGTCGGGCACGCCCCGGATGCTGCTGATTTCGGCGATCACGGTGCCAATACCGTGGGGCATATTCGCGAGGCGGTTGATGATCTTTTCCTCCCCCACTTGGACGAGGCTGGCCTTGCAGCCTGCGAACGAATAGCGGCAGGAGAAACATTCCACGGCTCCTCATCATTTTCCTGTGGAGCCCTGACCGAACAATCAGCGGGTAAGGACACCACCACCGGTCACTGGGAAATTGCGGGGGCACCAATTCTCGAACCCTTCGCCACCTTTGAGCATTTCCCCGACTCTCTTGTCGAGGAAATGGAACGCATGGCGAGCGTATCTTTTATCGGAAACTACACCCGGTCCGGCACTGTAATCCTCGAAGAACTGGGAGAAGAACACTGCCGCACCGCCAAGCCGATCCTCTACACCAGCGCCGACTCCGTGATTCAGATCGCCGCCCACGAAGAGGTCATCCCCCTTGAAACCCTCTACGAAATCTGTCGCGCCTGCCGGACCATTGCTGACCGCGAAGGCATTGGGCGCGTCATCGCTCGTCCTTTTCTTGGCTCGCCCGGAAACTTCACCCGTAGTGCACACCGCCACGACTTTTCCATGGCCCCACCGGAAACGGTGTTGAATCGCCTGTCTGACAACGGCGTTGAAACCGTTGGAATCGGCAAAATCAGTAACATCTTCGCCGGAAGCGGCATCAAACAGTCTTATCCCACCCGCAGTAATGCCGAAGGCTGTGCAACGATGGACAAACTCCTGGTGGAACAACCATCCACTCCCCGCCTGATTTTCTCAAACCTTGTCGACTTCGATATGCTTTACGGGCATCGGCGCGATCCCGCTGGCTACGCCAATGCTCTCCGAGAATTCGATCATTGGTTCGGTACTTTGATACCAAGACTCAATAATGATCTCCTCGTGATTATCACGGCCGATCATGGGAATGATCCTACTTGGTATGGCACCGACCACACGCGTGAACGAGTACCGCTCCTAGCACACATTCCGGGCGTTTCGGAGGACCCTGATCTGCGCGAAAGTTTCGCGGACATTGCCGCAACCTTATCAGGCTGGTTTGGCACTAATCATGAAGGCCTCACGGGGAAAAGTTTTCTCTGATTCAGCACACCAAAAAACCTCTTCCCCTCCTGAATACCGATCACAAAATCCCTTTCACTCACTGAGCCATATGAGCTTACGAAACTGGTTTCGGATTCAACCGAAATGCCTCTGTTAAGCCCACCCCACAATGTTCCAGTTCCCTGAACCTTTTTCAAACTCATGAGCTTGAAATCCGAGAAATTCGAGCGAAGATCATCCGCATTAAGCCCCCTGATTCAATGTCAGATCAAGCTACAGATCCTCTGCTGACAAATTCTTCGCTTTATCAGGAATTCCTGGCAGAGCGCGATGAGATCCATCGCCATAAATGGCTCAAGAGCGAAGAAACCGGCCACGATGTCGGCTTCGAAACTGCCTTGGTTGACTGGACCCTCAACCACCGCACTCGCTGGAAGAAGGAATATCACAAATCCTTGAAAGGCGCCTGACAATCCCACTTCTCTATTCCATTGAACTTGGCTACTAAAATCCATAGGGTTCTCAGTAGTTTAGAGCTTTGCGCATCGACTGCACTCTGGTCGGATTGATCAATTCCGGCGCTTTGAGGAAATGCTAAATCGCTATCCGGATTCCCCCCTATCCGTTGATTGACCACTGCAGTGCGAAAAGCCAGAATCACGAGTGAGGAGATTTCGGCGATCTTGTTTTCCTCCTGCCCTCCCCAATCTTCCACCGCGGCCTAACATGCTGAAACCGTCGATTATGAATCCGGCCTTCAGCTTATCAGGCCAGTCGCAGTCGAACGAGCCATGGAATGCGATGCGAACAAAGAGGAGTGACCAGCCCGGCCGCTCCTTCTCACGGGCCTCACCAACGGAGCTGTAACAGCAAAATAAGTTCTTAGCCGCTCAGTTCTTGGCAAGATGCTGGGAGGATGGCTCAGCCGGATGCGCCGTAGTATTTCCGGCAGCCTCAAGCGCCCGCGAGATGGCATAAGCGCCCCTCAGCAGTTCGTGAGCCCTGCCATACTCAGAATCCATTGATGGAAAGTTTACAAGGAGCTCGCTCGCAGCTGCGAATTCGCCCTTGCTGATCATGTACTGGACGTCCGCGACCACGGTTTCAGAAACCAGTTCCTGAACAGAGGGAACTATCCGGTTGAGCTGTTTAGCGAACTCGAAAGCGCCCTTGTAGTCACCGGAGCGATAAAGACTCATAGCAAGCCCCTCAGCCGCGAGACGGTTGCGAGGGACCTGACCAAGAACCGTGAGGAAGCCTTCCCTAGCCGCTGCCCACTGGCGGGCATCGAACTGCTTCCATGCCTCTGAGAGTGCCTCTTCCACTTCTGAGCCGCGCTTCGTAACGGCGACAGCTTTCCAACCCGGAGCGATCACGACCTGTTTGATTTCAAGCGGACGGAAGGATCTGACATGCTGACCAGCATCCGCTTTGCACAGTGAAATCACGGCAACAATAAAGAGGAGGACGGGTGCAAAAAATTTGTGCTTCATGGCAGGAGGATTGGTTAATCTTTTTAAAATTTATCGCGAACAGCTCATTAAGGCAATCAGAAATTAAATTTTTCTTAATTCTTTTTCTCATAAATGCGAAAACGGAAATTTATTGCTGAATATTCGGGACTTCTATTGCGAGCCAGTCATGACTGAGATGGCCTTGCATCCCGCTGATCCCGTTGATTTACCTCCTCTACCCACGCAGGGTGACTTTCATCAGTTTCCTTCCCCGCTCAATCCACCAAACTAGGAACCCCAAAGAAATCACACGCAAAAAGCGTTCTGTCTCAGCGGACTGAACTGCTCGCGGTTCCGATCAAGCAGGCACGTGCGCCTCCACTTCGTCGGCACCGAGGTATCCCGCCTGGCCCTATTGATTATCGGCCTCAATTAACCGAGTGATTTCGATCGCCACATCAAGTGCGTCGGCCCCCTGTTGCCCGCTTACTTTTGGAGCCTCTCCCTTGGCCGCGCACTCCACGAATGCCGCCAGCTCGCACTTGAGCGGTTCATCCTTCTCCACCTCGACTTGCTCACGACCAATCTCCATGCCGTACTTGCGATAGATCCAGCCACTCTGATCCTGGTAATCCAGCGAGAGATAAGCATCGCTCTGAAACACCCGGATCTTTCGCATCCGCTCCGGGCTGATTCGGCTGGCCGTTATATTGGCCACACAACCGTTTTCAAATCGAATACGGGCGTTGGCAATGTCTTCGCGACGAGTCAATACCGGAATGCCCACCGCATCGACTGAAACGACCGGCGATTTCACCAGGTGGAGCACAATTTCCAAATCGTGAATCATTAAGTCCAGCACCACTCCGATATCAAGACTGCGCTGGGGAAATGGAGACAATCGATGGCACTCGATAAACTTTGGATGATCGAGACGCTCCTCAAGCTGGCTCATCACGGGGTTGAACCGCTCGATGTGACCTACCTGAAGAATCAGGCCCTTCTCGTGGGCAAGGTCGATAATCGCCTTGGCATCGTCGACCGAATCTGAAATCGGCTTTTCGACAAGGACATGCTTGCCGGCATTCAAGAGCTGGGCCGCAATGTCGCGGTGAGTCACCGTCGGCGTGGAAACTGAAGCCGCATCAATCTCCTGGACCAGCTCATCGAGGCTTGCGAATGCTCTCGTCCCAAACTCTGAAGCAACAGAAGCAGCGTGCTCAGTATTGGCGTCATAGATACCGACGAGATCGGATGATTCCAGCTCCGTATAGATCCTCGCGTGGTTTCTTCCGATGGCCCCGACTCCGATGACACCTGTTTTGACGCTCATAGTCCCATGCTATGGCAGCATCTCAGTCGCTCGGCAACTCCGATTCATCGAAATCTCACTCTGCGTCGTCAAGAGACCGTGCCGCTATCGTCACGCCGTGATGGTCGCAAAGTCGAACCACTTCCTCTTTGCCCAGCAACAGGGTGCAGCCAGCCTCGACAATGATGGCATTCACACCGGCTTCAGTGGCGATTTCAATGGTCGCAGGACCAACTACCGGGACATCAAATCTGAAGTCCTGATTCGGCTTAGATACTTTCACCATCATCGCCTCACCCTTACCAAGGCTGCCTCCACGCTTGATCGCTTCGTTGGTTCCTTCAAAAGCCTCTACCGCCAAAACCGTGCCCTTCTTGACGACCACGGTCTGGCCAATGTCGAGCCGACTCGTTTCCTTGGCGATACGGAAACCGAAAGCCGCATCCTCTTCCTGCCGTTCGGAAAGCCCGGGGCCACAAACGTGCCCGGGCTCGGGCAAGAGGTCATCGAGGTAGGTCGTAGCGGATATCAATTCGATACCGTCCTTGGCGAGTTCTTCCCCGATGGCGCCGAAAAGGCTCTCGGCATTTCGCTCTTTTACCCGTCCCAGCATCTTTAAGGTCCTCAAGTCCGGGCGCAGATCGAAAAGATTATTCGGAGCAATCTGACCCACCATGACAGCCTTCTCAACGTCCTGCTCTTTGAAGAACTTAATCATCTTCCCGAGCTGACCGACACGGAACCATTCCACGGCATCAGCCAGTTCTTTGATTTGGGGTTCGGTCTCGTCATGGAATGCAGCAACCGCGATATTGCCGACCCCTGCAGCACGGGCGGCCCGGGCAAACGTCTCCGGATAGATCCCGTTTCCGGCTATCATTCCTACGGTCGAGAGTATGTCAGAATCACTCATTTTCAGGTCGAAGTTGTGGCATTGGCGCGGTCGATCACAGCGATCACGATCGCAGCAGTCAAAATGACAGTGCCAGTCACCCTCCAGAGAAAGGCGCCGCCCTGCTCGCGGTGCTCACTGTTTCCCAGTTTTGAGCCAAACACAACCACGAGCAGAATGACCCACAAACCCCGCGAAGCATAGACAACATTTACCCCGGTAGCGTCGTCAAAAAATCCAAGTGCCACTCCAATAGCGATAGCCTGCAGACCAATCAAACCCGCTCCACCCCACACCCAATTGCTCTGTGACTTTTCAAGCTTCATCGAAGGCCGCCCCTGCAGCAGCCACATGATGAAGGACAGAACACTGACAAAGATTGATCCAACCGTCAGAAAAGTCATGGTTCCAAAGTCCTCTGCCCACCAGTTGACCAGCACGTCGCAAAGTCCAAATACTGCGGCACTGGCGAGGGTCACAAGAATGGTAAACAGAAAGTGGTGTCCGTGTCTGAAGTCTGCCACGCTCATGACAATGATTCCAACCGGCGTCATGATAGCTGCCAGCCAGAGCGCCGAACTCGGAGAGCGCTCCGTCAAAATGACCAACCCGATTGCAACAAAAACGACCTTGGTTCCCATGATCGGGGTCACCAGTGAAACGTCGCCCCGCTTGATCGCGACAAAGGTCAGCCAGTTCCCGGTGAAGAACATACTTCCCATGACGAGCGGCCGCCAGACTTCGGACCAATTCACCGCAGTCTTTTCGAAGAAGAGCAGCGGCAGGAAAACTAACCCGACGACAAGGTTCGTTAGATGAAAGGATTGATCCATGCTGACCCCCTCCTTCAGGGCCCGCTTAATCACGATAGAGCCGAGGGAATAGATGACCGCAGCGGCCAGGGGCAATGAAAGGTAATAAGGCACGACTGGAATTACTGGTCACCCTCAATCAAGGAAACGGTCGCCATCGCTTTCCAATCATCACGGGAAGGATCGGGAGTATCTTCACCCTGAGCCTGCGAAACACTCTCTTCGACCGAACGCTGAGCCTCAAGCTCCAATTCGCTCAGGAACTTTTCAGTCGCCCAACCTTCGGAAAGGATCTGTTCGCGGGCCACCACAATGCAATCCCGCCCGTAGCGCCCAGCTTTGACCGAGTCGGGAACATAGCTGGCATCGTCGTGCTCACCGTGCCCGGAAAGACGCAGGAGTTTGCCAACCACCAGTTGAGGACCTTTCCCCGCCCTCGCCTCATCAATGGCCGCGCGAAACGTGGCCAGACATTCAGAAAGATTCGTCCCGTCTATAGAATATCCCTTCACTCCGTAACCGACAGCGCGATCGACGAGATCTTCGCAGGCATATTGGCGATCCGTAGGCGTCGAATAGGCAAATTGATTGTCCGCCACCGCGACGACGAGTGGCAGGTTTTCCACGGCTGCCTGATTGAGTCCTTCATGAAAGGCTCCCGTCGAAGTGGCTCCGTCACCGGCGGTAACTCCCCCGACAAATTCGGATTCGCCATGGAAACGTTTTCCAATGAGCATCCCATTCACCACGGAAACGGAAGCGCCGAGGTGACTGATCATGGCCGGCATCCCTTCAGAGGGGCGTCCCCGGTGAATGTTTCCATCCCGCCCGCGCATCGGACCCTCAACAGAACCCAGGTAGGTTCGTGCTGAATCAATCAGATCTTCGCCGTAGGCCATTCGACCTCCCTGGTCGCGGATGAGAGCACCGAAAATATCGCCTCTGGATCTTTCCAGTTGCATGCCAAGAGAAACACTGAAGGCTTCTTGACCGCGTCCAAGGTAAACCCCACCGACAACCTTGCCGGCACGAAAGAGCGCACCAATCTTGTCCTCGAAAGCTCGAGCCAGGTACATCCATCGATAGGCATCGACAAATACGGCACCGTTGATCGCGGTCTGTTGCTCGGGTTGAAAATCGCGGGCGGACATGAGTTTGCTTCATTTTCAGCGCAGCGCTACGCATCGCAACGAATTTCTTGGTTCTTCCTCAGTCAGTTACACGGCAAATAGGAGTTAGAGTCATCTTCCACATGAGAGGCGCGGCAATGATTCTACGTATTTTATGAAACTTTTAGCACCATTTAAGCTCAATTCTTGTTCCGCTAGGCAAGCCATTGATCCTCATCAAAGGCGAAACTCGCCTACTTTTTTGCCTGAAATGCGTTCAGAAAGGCCATCCCGGCAATGAATTCGAAGACTGGCGGAGGGCCAGGTGCACCGCCTAAGGCACTCTCGCCGACTAAAACTTGGTCAGCATTTCCGCTGGCTCCATTCGCATTCCTCTGTAAGGAATTAGGCGATGAAACTTGGTGTAATCGGCTGTGGCAAAATGGGTAGCGCCCTAGTGGGCGGAATTCTCAAAGCAAATCTCTGTTCTCCCGGAGACATCACTGTCTTCGATGCTTACCCTGAAGCCTCCCAGCGGATGAGCGAATCCCTCGGGGTCTCCGCGGCTGGCTCTAATGCTGAAGTTGTCGATGCTTCTGAGGTTGTCCTTCTTTGCGTGAAGCCCCAAGGGTTTGCCGAAATGCTGGAGCAGATCGGCGACAGCGAAGACCGCCTGCTAATCTCTATCGCTGCCGGAATCCAGATTAATACCATCGAAGTTGGGGTGAATCAGAAGCACCGCGTCATTCGCGTGATGCCAAATACTCCATCCCTCGTTGCCCGCGGCGCTTCCGCTTTTGCCCTCGGTTCCTCGGCGAATGAAGCAGACGCCGCTTTGACTGAATCCCTTCTTAAGGCTGTCGGCTATGCTTGCCGGGTCGAGGAGTCCGATCTCGATGCCGTCACAGCCGTCAGCGGAAGCGGCCCTGCCTACATTTTCCTGACGATTGAGGCCCTCATTGCCGGGGGAATCGAACAGGGCCTCTCTCCCGAAATTGCCCGGGACCTAGCCGTCCATACGGTTTCGGGCGCCGCCGAGCTTGTGCTTCAAACCGGAGACGAACCCGCACAGCTTCGCGAAAACGTGACCAGCCCAAACGGCACTACCTTCGCCGCGCTAGAGTCTTTCCGCTCAGACGATTTCGAAACCATTGTGAAACGGGCTGTCAAAGCAGCGTCAGACCGGTCCAAGGAGCTGGGCGCCAGCTGAGCACACCATTGCCACCGTATCGTCACTTTCCATTTCTCGTCCCCTACCAAACCATTCCCCCTATGAGCGAAGTAAGAAAACACTTCGAGGCCAATGGTCAGGGCCATGTATTCGCCTTCTATGACAGCCTGAGCGACGACGAAAAAGCCTCACTTGATGAACAGGCGGCCGCGATCGATCTCGACGAAATTGCCGAACTCACAGTCACGCTGATCCAGAGCAACAACCACGAGAACGCCAAGATTTCTGATGGCATCGAGCCGGCCAACTACATTCCTCTTCCAAACAAAGAGGGCGGCGACCCGGCCCGATGGATTGAAGCTCAAGCCAGGGGTGAAGCCGCACTGCGCGCCGGCCGTGTCGCGGCATTTACCGTTGCAGGAGGTCAGGGAACGCGCCTTGGATATGACGGTCCAAAAGGCACCTTCGGCGTAACACCGGTCCTCAAGAAATCCCTTTTCCAGGTCTTTGCGGAAAAGATCCTCGCGTCATCGCAGATCTTTGGCCGCCCGATCCCCTGGTATATCATGACCTCGCGGATCAACCACGAGGCAAGCAAAGCCTTCTTTGAGGCAAACGATTACTTCGGGCTTCCTTCTGACCGCGTTCACTTCTTCAGCCAGGGGCTCATGCCCGCGGTTGATGCCGAGGGCAAAATCCTGCTCGCTGACAAAGGTGAGATAGCGCTCAGCCCGGATGGACACGGCGGCTCCCTTCGCGCCCTGGTTCGTTCCGGTGCCGTCCGGCAAATGGAAGCCGACGGCATCGATATCATCAGCTACTTCCAGGTCGACAACCCCTTGATACGCTGCATCGACCCTCCCTTTATCGGCTTCCATCTCGAAACCGGTTCCGAACTCTCCAGCAAGATGGTGCCCAAAGCTTACGCCGGCGAGAAAGTCGGTGTCTTCTGTGAAGAGGGAGACAAGGCTCTCGTCCTCGAATACAGCGATCTGCCCGATAAATTCGCTAGGGCTACCGACGAAAACGGTGAACTGCTCTACCGCGCGGGCAGTATCGCGATTCACCTTTTTAATCGTGATTTCGTGAATCGTCTCGGAAGCGGTGCCGAAGAAAGCGCTCGCCTTCCTTTCCATCTTGCTCACAAGAAGGTTTCCTACCTCGATACGACCGGCCACGTGCAGTCTCCAGCCGAGCCGAACGCCTACAAGTTTGAGATGTTCGTCTTCGACGCACTTCCGTTTGCAGCGAATCCGGTGATTATCGAAACCGCCCGCGAAGATGATTTCTCGCCAGTGAAGAATGCCGACGGAGTCGACTCGGCCGTCACTTCACGCGAAGACCAACTCCGGCAGTTTGCCCGCTGGGCAATTGCTGCCGGCATCGAAGTGGAGACGGACGACACGGGACTTCCGAAAGTGGCTTTCGAAGTGTCCCCTCTCTTCGGCGATACGACGGGACGCTTTGCCGCTGCCTGGGACGCGCTCAAGGACAAGCCTGAATTGACTGACGGTCTTGTTTTAGTGTAAGAGCTTTCGAATATGAGTGCAGACGCCCGACTTGAAGAACTTGGCATCCAACTCCCACCCGCTCCGAGGCAGATGGGAGTCTACAAACTGATGGTGCAAACCGGGAACCTCGCCTACCTCTCCGGCCATGGCCCTTTTCTTGATGATGGCTCCATCATCACCGGGCGGGTCGGCGCTGACATGAATCTTGAGGAAGCTCAGAGTGCGGCTCGCCAAGTCGGCCTGAATCTTCTCGCCACGCTCAAAAACGAACTGGGCTCACTTGACCGGGTCTCCCGTGTCGTTAAAACGCTGGCCTTGGTCAACTGCACCGACGATTTCTTCGACCAGCCTGCCGTCATCAACGGCTTCTCCGAGCTCTTTGCCGAAGTCTTTGGCGAAGAGGCCGGTATCGGCGCTCGCAGTGCCATGGGCACCAACTCGCTCCCGGGAAACATTCCGGTGGAGATCGAGATCATCATCGAGCTGAAACACTGATCGGGAGACTTGATGACCTCCCCAACCAGCGTGGCGAACCTCCCATCACCAGCGTTGATTTTTGATGTCAACGCCATCGAGAACAACCTCAATAAGATGATCGCCCAGGTCGGAGGCGACACCAATCGTCTGCGACCTCACATCAAGACTCATAAATGCCGCGAGATCCTTGAGTGGCAACTGCGTCTCGGAATCAGCAGCGTCAAATGCGCCACCATCGCGGAAGCCGAACTGGCAGCCGACAGCGGGATTCCTGATATTCTCATCGCCTATCCTTTGATCGGCCAAAACGCGCTTCGGCTCCACCAACTCGCCAGGGCATTTCCGAAAACGAAATTTGCCACGGTCGTCGACAGCGCGCGCGGCATTGAAGATCTCAGTTCCGGCCCAGAATCGCTAGAGGTCTTTATCGACTTGAACTGCGGCATGTCGCGAACTGGTATTCGACCCGGCCCTGAACTCATTCAACTGTCGCGGTCTCTTCTTGATGCTCCCAACCTGACCTTCGCCGGCCTCCACGCGTACGACGGCCACATTCACGATCCTGAAATCACTGATCGACTCCGGGCCTTCACAGCCGCGATGAAAGAGTTGGAGACCTGTCTCACGAGCTTCGCTGCCGCAGGCATTGAAGTCGCGGCGCTCGTCTCCGGCGGATCCCCCACCTTTATGATGCATTCAGCGTCTGCCATGTCGTCCGGAATTCCGTGGCAATCCTCTCCTGGAACCACTGTCCTTTGGGATGCCGGCTACGCCGAAGCCTTCACTGATCTAGATTTCGAGCCCGCCGCGTTTCTTTTCACCCGGGTTGTCAGCCGCCCCTCTGACACTCTCGCCTGCCTCGATCTCGGTCACAAGGCAGTTTCATCCGAGAATCCCATCGACAACCGCGTCCGATTCCCCAATCACTCCGAGCTCGTTTTTCGCTCGCAAAGCGAAGAGCACCTTGTGGTTGAAGTGGCAGACACCGACTCACTTACGGTTGGGACTGAACTCATTGGCGTCCCGTGGCACGTGTGTCCGACCGTCGCGCTCTACGATGAAGCTTGGATTGTTCGCAATGGTGAGATCACCGGCGAAACCTGGTCAATTGAAGCCCGTCGCCGACGGATCAACGTTTGAGACCGATTACTGCAGGGAGTTCAGTTCCGTCGTTCCCTTCCGGCCATCTGGCAGTTGAATGTTCGCTGTATTGCCACTCTTGCTCAGCAGAGTCACTCTGGAGCCTTCATAGAGCACGACTCGAACGCCGCCCACTTCTGCCCGGGTGGTCTGCCGCACCGTCATCAATGTGCCGGGAGCATTTTCCGGACTCACGAAAATAGGTGCCGGACCTGATGAAACCGGGGCCATCGTATCGGTCGGCAGCTGATCTGCCGCCTCTACCGGAGCTTCGAACGGCTGAGGAGTTGCAGGTGCAGCGTCATCCCTGCCGCCAAAGAACTTTCCAAGCAATCGGCCCGGACTGCTTTCGGGAAGATCGGGCGACTGGCTCACAGGGGCAGCCTGTTCAATCGCCGGAGTATTCCGAGGCACATTCTGTCGCCCCCTTAGAATTCCCCTGTCGATTTCCCGGGGGCTCTGATTACTGTTGTTTTGCGATCCCAGCCGTCTGAAGAAATTGCGCTTCTCGGGCAACTCGGTTTCGACGCGAGAGTAACCCAGCGGAGGAGGAGCGGTGTGGCCACCCCGCGCCTGGGGAGCCGATGCCGGAGCCTGAAAATCCGGGACGTAGCTGTCACGCCGGATGCGTTCCTGCTCTGCAGGATCTGTCGCAGGCGGCATAGGCGGCCGGTTTGCCGCAAGGAACTGCTCGGCGCTCGTGTATTTGACGGCGGCGGGATTGACGGTCCGCATCGAATCCTTGATCGCTTTCATCTGGCGAGCCTCATCAACGCGACGACGCTGCTCGGCATCCCGAAGAGTTTGATTGTGGGCGGCGCTGCCCTGAATTGCATAGACTCCGGGCCTCACCGTGGCGGACGCTGTCTCTGAGCTGTCCTGCGCATTGCCAGCTGCCGTCAAAAATGATACCCCAACCCCGAACCAGACCAATCTCTTCATAAAAAAATTTGGATTTGAATACGAAGTTTGGCCCTAGTTTTTTATAATTACCAGCCCTGATCCATGAATTTACTCTTCGACGTTCACCTTGATCTCAGCATGAATGCGCTCGAATGGAACCGTGATCTCACTCTCCCGATTAACCAGATCAGGGAACTGGAACAAGGCATGACTGACCTCAAAGGCCGCGGTGAAAACACGGTCAATTTCGAATCGATGCGTTCAGGCGGGATAGGCCTGTGTGTCGGAACACTTATCGGAGGCTGCATGAAACCGGCCGGCCCGGTTGCCAGTTGGGAGTCTCCTTCCCAGGCCTGGGCCATGACCCGCGGCCAGGTCGCCTACTATGAGGCCATGACCGAACTGGGTGAAATGACACCCGTCCGCGACCTCGTGGAACTAGAAAGTCAGCTAGAACGGTGGTCGGATCCGATCGCTGCGGCCGCAGCCAAGGCTCCCATTGGCTACATTACGAGCCTCGAGGGCGCCGACTCCATTGTCACGCTGGATCACTTGGAACGTTCCTACGAATCGGGCTTGAGAGCCCTCGGCCCCGCCCACTATGGAATCGGGCGCTATGCACTTGGACATGACACGGTCGGCGGCCTCCCTCGGAACGGCAGAGACCTTATCCGCAAGATGGATGAGCTAGGGCTCATTCTCGACGCCACCCACCTCAGCGATGGCTGTTTTTTTGAAGCACTCGACCTCTTCGAAGGGACGATCTGGGCCAGCCACTCCAATTGCCGGGCTCTGGTGGACGACCCACGTCAGTTCAGCGATGATCAGTTGCGCCTCCTGATTGAGCGTGGCGCCGTCATCGGGAGCGTTTTCGACGGCTGGATGATGGTTCCTGGTTGGATCCGCGGAACCTCGACACCGGAATCTACCGGGGTGACGCTGGAACACATTGTCGACCATATTGACCGCATCTGCCAGTTGGCCGGAAACGCCTGCCATGTCGGAATCGGCAGCGACCTGGACGGCGGTTTCGGTCGCGAACAATCCCCCCGTGACCTCGATACAATCGCTGATCTCCAGAAACTGGAGGGACTCCTATCAGCCCGGGGCTATTCTGACCAGGACATCGCTGGAATCTTCCATGGCAACTTTCTCCGTCTCATCCGCCATGCCTGGACCTGATCAATCACCGCGCCCAAACAGCTCGTAAAGAACAATCGAAGCCGTCGCCGCGACATTGAGCGAGTTCATTCCCCCAGCCATTGGGAGGTAGACCAATTCATCACACACTGACTCCAACTCCGCGCTAAGCCCGTCCTTCTCTGCCCCGAGTACGACCGCGGTTCTCTCTCCCGCCCTCACCGAAGACAATGCCGCTGCCCTTTCGTTCAGACTGGTTCCCGCTACGAAGCCTCCGGCCTCACGAAAATGCTTCAGGGCAATGGCAAGATCATCCACCTCATAAACGGGGAGCCGAAATACCGCAGTAGCGGACGCCCGGATCGCTTTTCGGCAGTAAACATCCGCTCCCTTCCCGACTTCGAGGAGAACGCCGTCCACTCCAAACGCAACAGCAGTGCGGATGACCGTACCCAGATTACCAGCGTCGGCCAGCGAGGCCGCTACCAAAAGACGTTTTGGCCCCCTTTCACCGGGGTCAAACCTCGGGGACTCCGGCCGAGCGGCATAGGCCAGCACACCGCGGTGAAAGTCGAACCCGGCCTCTTCTGCCATGACTTCGCGCGATACCTCATCGAATGGGACATCCGCCGAAATTGCGGCATCCCGCAGCCCGGCGTGCCGCCCTTTTTCCAATATCACCTTCTGGACACAAAAAAAGGGCGATTCGAGTGCCGCTTCCACGGCCCATCGCCCTTCGATCGTGATAGGTTCCGAGCTCACGACAGGCTCTCGATTAAACGTCTCAGTGGGCTTCACCCTCGCTCTGCTTGAGCAGGATGGCCATGCCACCAAGACCAATCATCATCGCACCGCCAGCGAGGCGGAGAGTCGCGCCGACGGCACTGGCACCAAAAGAAGCAATACCGTAAGCCGCTATACTGATGCCGATCAGGATCGCAAAAATTGGACCGGAAACATTCACGGCCTTGTCGGAAAGCTTGATGCAACCCAAAACCGAGAACATCACAGTGAAGAAAACGACGAACAGCCCGATTGGCATCCAGAAACCGTTACTGGCGCTGACGCATACTTCACAAAGAAGCCAACTGAAGCCACAAACGTAAAGAAAGCCAAGAGTGAGGGAATTCATGATGTCGAAAATGATTCACGATGCCGAATTTTCAAGTCTATTGTTGCACGGCAAGCGAGGTTTTCAGGAGTAACTACGAAATTACCTCCGACCACGATCCTTGACTTCACCGAATTTTCGAAACTTCTGGTAACGCTGCTCGAGTAAGTTGCCCTTTGGAACATTCTCCAGTTCAAGGAGGTGCTTATTCACCGTCGCCTTGAGATTGTTGGCGGAACCAACGTGGTCATGGTGAGCTCCTCCCATCGGCTCCGGAATCACCTCATCAATGATCTCCAGGTCGAGAAGGTCGTTAGCGCTGAGCTTTAGGGCCTGGGCAGCCTCAGTGGCATACTTGCGATCCTTCCATAGGATGGCAGCGCAGCCTTCCGGGCTGATTACCGAGTAGTAGGCGTTCTCCATCATGAGGACACGGTCGGCGATTCCAATTCCAAGAGCTCCGCCGGATCCACCCTCACCGATCACGACAGCGACAATCGGCACTGTCAGAGTCATCATCTCGCGGAGGTTGAAAGCAATGGCTTCCGCAATATTGCGCTCCTCGGCGCCAATTCCTGGATAAGCTCCGGGAGTATCAATCAGAGTAACGATGGGAACCTGGAACTTCTCGGCCATGCGCATGAGACGCAGCGCCTTGCGATAGCCCTCGGGATGAGCACTGCCGAAGTTACGGCGGAGGTTCTCCTTGGTGTCACGTCCCTTCTGGTGGCCGATCACGACGACGCGGCGACCTTCAAGGTAGGCGAATCCACCCGGCATTGCTTCATCATCACCAATATGACGATCTCCGTGTAGTTCGAGAAAGTCGTCAAAAGAGTGCTCAACATAGTCCAACATGAAAGGGCGCTGGGTGTGCCGTGCAATCTGAACCCTCTGCCAGGAAGACAGATTTCGGTAAATGTCCGTCTTGGTCTTCGTCAGCTTGTCTTCGATGCGTTTCATCTCGCTGGACATGTCGATATCGCTATCGGCAGCCCGGTCACGCAGCTCAGCTAACTGGCGTTCGAGATTTACGATCGGTTTTTCAAACTCGAGAGGCTCGGTGATCATCATTTCCAAAGATTTTAGCAGCAGTATGGCTCAGGTCAATTGACCAGCTTCACTTCAGTTTCAACGCGAAGGATCGTAAAAAGCTCCTCCATATCGGATTTTTCAACCATGACGCCTAAAGGAGCTGACCCGGCGCTAGTGCTTTCCGGGGAATATTCGCGAATAAACAGCCCGATCTTGCCGGTTCGGATCCATTTGCTGCAGTTCAAGTAATTCGCATCAGTGAAATTCACCGGACGATCGACGTCCCACGCAACCTTTTCGCTGATCGTGGTGACAACAGTCCCGGCGACTTCCGGCGGGAGATTAACGTTCACAATCTTGTATTCCTTGAAGAATTTTTTTCCGTCGAAAACCGTCAGCGTCCCGGCTTCGAGGCTGATTTCGACCCGGTAATTCAGCGGGTAGACTATCAGCTCCTCATCGGGGTAGATCAGGACGGTCGTCTTGCCGTTTGCCCGCATGATGTAATCGATCGTTGTGTTGCTGCGCCGTGCGATGGTAATAAGCGCTTCCCCCCTCTTCACGACGTGCCGGGTCTTCTTTGGGTGTGGAATTTGAGAAATGAGCAGATCCAGATTCAGCTCGCCAGCAACGCGCTTGGCATCAGAAAAGGTCCTAGACTCCGGGTAATACTGCATCAGATAGAGAAGACGATCTCTGGCCGAGACGAGCTCCCCATCCGTTAGCAGAGCCATCGCATCGTCAAAGTGGCGCTTCCCGAGGTCGGGTTTCTGTCGCTTTGCCGCCCCTTCTCCTGCGATCTGTCGAGTCACAGAGATCTCTGGCTTGGCATATTTTGTCCAGTAGTAGTAGGCACCGACCACTCCTGCTGCACAGATCAGCAGCGCAAAGAACGCCAACAGGAACTTGAGACGAGCCATGGTAGAGATCGAGGAGCCAGCCTAGAGCATTCCGCGACGCTTAAAATCGAATGCATTCATTTCCAGAGAGTTCCCAATCATTTCCATCGTGAATTTGATCAGTGAAATTTCCCAAGTGTCGTCGACCCCGAGAATCACGGCGCGGGAAGGATTTCCCGAGGATTCAATTTCGCGAACGATCCGGTCACGAACAGCCTCAAGCGGCTCACTGGCTATACTCTCTGAAAACCCCCGCTTGGCAAAGTTGAAACCATATTTCACGAGGTTCACATTGCCATGCTGGCGAAACCACTCTGCGAACACCTCAGCCTGCTCGCCGAAGCCTTCGAACATCAGGTCTTCATAGCCCCCCGGACGCAGGATCTTGGGGCGCTCGGCTTCGACACGGCCCTCGCGAATTCGGACGCGCCCCACCTCGTCCATTGGCTCTGTCAGCAAGGCAAACTCAAAATTCGTCGTTCCGAAAGTATCAATACGACGATCCGGCTCATGGACGACCTCGGTAATCTCCAAGGCGTAGGCGATGTCATCAAAGGAAAGAGACATGGGAACTGGTCAGTAAAGATTACGATCGGATTTGACTGAAATCTACTGATATCCTCGATTGCAACCACTTCACAGTCCCAAATGGTAGCTCCCCCGCTTATGGCGTGGGCAAAAAAAATGCGCCCTGATACAGGACGCATTCAAAACCTTTTGATCAAACTCCAGTCAGCCTGCTAGGACTGCTCGTCGATGTAAGAGATCACTTCACCCACGCTTGTCAGCTTCTCAGCATCCTCGTCGGGAACATTGATGTCGAATTCTTCTTCAAAGGCCATCACAAGCTCAACCGTGTCGAGGGAATCAGCGCCAAGGTCTTCGATGAATTTAGCTTCAGGCTTCACCTGGTCCTCGCTAACACCGAGTTGCTCAACAATAATGTTCTTAACTTTTTCTTCGATTTGTGCGTCAGCCATTTGAAATGATATAAATTCCGTTGAGCGAGTTATTACCGGCGGTAATCAGATTTGGCAACGGTTTTTTTCTCAACTTTCCAAACTACTCCCGTATTTGGCCGTATTTCCATCAGACCCGGTATTGCCGAGCTGTCTCAACCGACTATGTTGACGACGCATGTCGTTCGTCGAACACCTCAACGCACTGGACTCAGGAGCCCCTCTTTCGGCTAACCTGAGCCGGTTTCAGCACCTTCTGAAACCTATGTCTCCATCCGAGCTCGAAAGCCTTGCGGCCGAGTCGGTGCAGACCACGCGTGCTCAGTTCGGACGAACGATGCGGTTGTTTGCGCCGATTTACCTTTCGAACGAATGCGTTAACAATTGTTCCTATTGCGGTTTCTCCCGTGACAATCCAATCCTGCGGACCACCCTTAGCGTGAAGCAAGTCGTCAAGGAAGCTGAATTCCTTGCCGGACAGGGGTTCCGCCACATCCTGCTTGTGGCCGGAGAACACCCGCGCTTTGTCTCTGACGGCTACCTTGAGGAGTGCCTTAATGCTCTGCGCGACTCAGTCCCGACACTTGCAATCGAAGTCGGACCGATGGAAACGCCGGAATACCGGAGAATGGTCGATGGCGGCTGCGAAGGCTTAGTCGTTTACCAGGAAACCTATCACCGTGGCGCCTATGCCGACTTTCACACCGCAGGTCCAAAGAAGAACTTCGACTGGCGCCTTGAATGTCCCGAGCGAGGCTACGAAGGCGGCTTCCGCCGCATCGGCATTGGAGCGCTGATGGGACTGGCTGACTGGCGCTATGAGCTTCTGCGACTGGCCGCTCACCTGGAATACCTTTACAGGACTTGTTGGAAATCATCATTTACTATCAGCTTGCCCCGACTGAGGCCGGCTGCAGGGAATTTCCAGCCCGAGTTTCCTTTCAGCGACGCGGAGTTTGTCCAGTCTCTCTGTGCCCTCCGGGTTTGCTTTCCCCAGGTGGGAATTGTGCTGAGCACGCGGGAACCACGGCACCTCCGGGATGCCCTGTTCCCGCTGGGCGTTACGAGCATTAGCGCTGGAAGTCATACAGAGCCAGGCGGTTACACGGGAGAAGGCGCTGACGATGTCCATCTCACGGTCCGCGGAAAAAGAGTAGAAATCGGAGATGAAGCAGCCCCGATGCCATGCAACGCAAGCTCGGGCGAAACACCTGCCACGGGCCAGTTCGACATCGCTGATGACCGCTCCGCCTCCGAGGTGGCGGCTCACCTTTGCCAGATCGGCCTCGAACCAGTCTGGAAGGACTGGGATCCTTCTATCCTCGCAGCGACCGACGCCTTTCCCCAATCGCATGAGAATCCAGGTTTGCCTGAAATGACCACACACGCATGACTGTCACGCTCAACGGAAAACCCTTCGAAGTCGACGCTCCCGCGGGGAGCGTTACCATCAGCGATTTTGTTTCCCGCCTCGAAATTGGAAAGGCCCCTGTCTTGGTCGAACTCAACGGTGAGGCGATCCTCGCCCGGGAATTTGAATCCCGGCAGATAAAGGATAGCGACACAGTGGAGGTAATCCGCATGGTCGCCGGTGGCTGATTTTACACAGTCTAATCACCGGCAAACGAGGTGGTCACCAACAAAGCTTGATTGAGCTGCTTTAGATACTCATGACGTGGAATCTCCTTACAACCAAAACGTGCCAAGTGTTCAGTAGTCCATTGTGTATCAAGTAGTTGAAATTTCTTTTTACGAATTCTTTCAACCAGCTTTACTAGGGCGACTTTTGATGCATCCGGCGCTCGACTAAACATTGATTCGCCGAAAAATGCCCCCCCGATGGCAATGCCGTAAAGACCGCCCACAAGCTTCCCATCCTGCCACGTTTCGACGGAATGAGCGTATCCTAGTTCGAATAGCTTCTCGTAGCTGTTAACAATCTCCTCACTAATCCAAGTCGTCTTGCGATCCGCGCAGCCTCTCATCACTTCTTTGAAAGCCGTATCGATCCGAATTTCGAAGGGTTCTTTCCTGAGAGTTCGCTTCAGCCCGTGAGGGATGTGGAAATCCTCCAGCGGAATCACCCCTCTCGGATCCGGCGAAAACCAGCCAATTTCCCCCCGATTATCCATTGCCATCGGGAACATCCCGCCCCGATACGCCGCGATGAGAACGGCGGGACGGATGTAGCCTTCGCGAGTGAAGATGGATTCCGACATGAATCAGCGTCGGTTTCAGCGTATGACTTCCAGTTAATTTTTACAATCCCAAAAAGGCTTACGGCAGGATACTGCCCCCAGATTGCAAAATCAGACAAATTCGGCGCTTGAAAATGTATGACAGAGCGATTAGAGGTCCGGCACTATGCCAGTAGCAACTCCGAAACAGTTCGAAGCCATGTTGGATGCCGCTCAGGAAGGCGGCTATGCCTATCCTGCGATCAACTGCTCCAGCCTCGTTACCATTAACGCAGCGCTGAAAGCCTTCGCAGATATGAAGTCCGACGGCATCATCCAGTTCTCCACCGGCGCCGGACAATTCGCCTCCGGTCTCAACCACAAGAATACCGTCCTCGGCACTATCGCCCTCGCTGAGCTGACTCACCGTCTCGCCGAGCAGTATGACGTCCTCGTGGCCCTGAACACGGATCATTGCCGTCCTCACGTTGCTCCCGATTTCCTCGATCCTCTGATCGAAGCCACCGCCCAGCGACGCGCCCGCGGTGAAAACAACCTTTTCCAAAACCACATGCTCGACGCCTCCGAGCTCGCTCTCGAGGAAAACCTCGAGATTTCCAAAAAGTACCTGGCCAAATGCGCCGAGAACGAAATCGTCCTTGAAGTTGAAGCCGGCGTCGTTGGCGGTGAAGAAGAAGGTGCGGCCGGTAGCGAAGACACTCCGGACGAAGACCTTTACACGACTCCTGAAGATATGATGGCGGTTTACGAAGCGCTCCACCCGCTGGGTCGTTTCACCTTTGCGGCCACCTTCGGCAACGTTCACGGCCACTACAAGCCCGGCGCAGTGAAACTCCGCCCTGAGATCCTGAAGCAGGGTCAGGAAGCCGTCACCGGCAAATACGGTGCCGACGCTGAGTTCGACCTCGTTTTCCACGGCGGATCCGGTTCCACTCTCGAGGAGATCCGCGAGACCCTCGACTACGGTGTGGTCAAAATGAACGTCGATACTGACACTCAGTATGCATTCACCCGCCCGATCGCTTCTCACATGCTCCAGAATTACGACGGCGTTCTCAAGATCGACGGCGAAATCGGCAACAAAAAGGCATACGACCCGCGCGCTTATCTTAAGGCCGCAGAAGAAGGCATGGCTGCCCGTATCGGCGTCGCCTGCGACGATCTGCTTTCCACCGGAAAGTCCATCGCCGGCCAGGTTTAATTCCCGCCTTGGCGGTTTCGAATCGCCAGATAGCTTTCGAAAACCCGGTCCGGTTCGCCGAGCCGGGTTTTTCTTCGTACTAAAATGTATCGCCATGCGGGATGGTTACAGGTAAAAAGCGTCATTCTGCCATTGTCACCCTACGCCGTTCGTGGCACTCTCCCGCCACTATGAGAGTCACTATCCCGCTTGTATTCGGCCTTTCCCTACTCCTGGTCCTTCCTGTCGACGCCCAAGACAAGAAAGAGAAGCCCAAGGCAGCCGGTAAGGCAAAAGCCCCCGCCAAGAAGAAATACCCCACAGGTTATACCGACACACCTTTCCTTCCCGGAGGCAAATGGCGAGTCCACGATGACAACCGCCCCCGACCCGAGGTCGTCACTCCCGGGAAAACTGCTTCCAGTGCCCCCTCCGATGCCATCGTTCTTTTCGACGGCACCAACCTCGATGAGTGGGTCATGGCGAAAGACAATACCCCTGCCGACTGGATCGTAAAGGACGGCTGCGTCGAAGTCCCCCCCAAAGGTCAGGGAGTCGGCGGCTACATGCGCACCAAGCGCGAATTTGGAGACGTTCAACTCCACATTGAGTGGGCGTCACCCGCTGAAGTTGTCGAGAAGTCCCAGGGCCGCGGAAACAGCGGTGTCTTTTTCCTCGGTGGATATGAGGTCCAGGTGCTCGACTCCTACAACAACAAGTCTTATGCCGACGGCCAGGCTTCCGCCATCTACGGTTACAAGCCGCCTCTCGTAAACGCCTGCCGCCCTCCCGGTGAGTGGCAGACCTACGACATTATCTTCGAAGCGCCCAAGTGGGACGCCGAAGGAAACCTGCTCAAGCAGGCCTATGTCACTGTGATTCATAACGGTGTGGTCACCCACCACCGCCAGAATTACCTCGGGCCCAGCGGGCACAAGAAGGTCGCCAACTACAACAACGTGAAGGAGACTGGCCCGATCCAGCTCCAGAATCATAGTAACCCGGTGCGTTTCAGGAACATTTGGGTGCGCGAACTCGATCTCTCAGCCAATGAGTGAGAGCTCCAAATACTATCAAGCTTTGCAAAAAGGCGGGGAGGTATCCTCCGCCTTTTGTTTTTACTGGTATTCGTTCCGCAGGAGCACAAAAAAAAGCGGCCCGGGAGAGGCCGCTTCATTTTTTTCGGCTTCACTGGCCGACAACTGAAACGATTTTCGGATTAAAGTCCGACGTCACGGCCTTCACCGGACTCTTTCTTTCCTTCTTGGTGATCCTCGTTCTTCTCCTCGTTCTTCTCCTCGTGATCTTTCTTATCGTGGCCTTTCGTCCCATCTCCATGGCCACTCTGATCTTCCTTGTGATCACCATGCTCATCATGTTGACCTTCGCCATGATGCCCACCGTGGCTCTCGTGGAGGACCTTCGTGGAGTCAAAGTCATGCTTCTCACATCCCATCAGGGCAAGACCGGCAACACCAGTCAGGAGGAAAAGTTGGAACAGCGATTTCATGGCCAAGTCTGTAACCGCGCCGTTGCACTTTTGCAACTTCCAACTTTACTTCCCTCCTATCACATCCATGGCCAAATCAGTACGCCCTAATATCCTTTGGTACTGCACCGATCAGCAACGTTTTGACACCATTGCAGCGCTTGGAAATCCCTATGTTCTCACGCCCAATATAGACAAATTGGTCGAAGGTGGTGTCTCTTTTACTCACACCTATTGCCAGAGCCCAATCTGCACCCCGAGCCGAAGTAGCATCATGACCGGACTCTACCCGGCCCGCCTCCACAATACCCGGAACGGAAATGTCACTTTCCCGGAGCAGATCCCACTGATCAGCCGTCTCATCGCCGACCAAGGTTATGACTGCGGTATGGTCGGGAAATTTCATCTCCAAAGTTCCGGACACCGCACTGAGCCGCGAATTAAGGAGGATGGTTTCCGCTACTGGAAGTTCAGCCACGCACCACGCGATGACTGGCCCGAAGGTGAGCATGACTACGCAGACTGGGTTCGCGAGAACGGTGGAGACCTCAACGCGATGAGAGCGTCCGAGGAAAACGTCCCGCGTGAATTCCATCAGACCACATGGGCAACAACGAGAGCCATCGAGTTCATATCGGAAGAACGGGCTGATCAGCCGTGGATGCTGAACATTAACGTCTATGACCCCCACCCCCCTTTTATCCCTCCGAAAGAGTATGCCGACAAGTTCGACCCAAACGACATGCCGGGGCCGATTTTCGAACCCTCAGACGTTACAGCCCAGGAAAAACTCGCAGAGGCAGACTTCCAGACCACGTCGAAGCCACCTGAAGAGAGTAATGCAAAGGAGGCAAAGGCGAAATACTACGCCATGATTGCCCTGATCGACGATGAGTTCGGGCGTCTCATGAACCATCTCGAATCCACCGGGCAGATTGACAACACCGTGGTTATTTTCACGAGTGACCACGGCGAAACACTCGGTGATCATGGTCTCTTCTACAAAGGCTGCCGATTCTATGAAGGCCTCACCCGGGTTCCCCTGATTTTCTACGCTCCGGGGCGATTCGGCGAAGGAGTAGAGTGTGACCAACTTACCGAGCTGCTCGACATGTCCGCGTCGCTTCTGGAGATCGCCGGGGCTGAGACTCCGGATCATCATCAGGGGTATTCTCTCTTGCCTTATCTCACAGGAGAAAGACCTCTCAATGAACCCATTCGCGATGCGGCACGCAGTGAGTATTTCGATGCTCTTGCACCGGCATTTACCCAAGGCAAAGGAACTTTCGCCACCATGTATCGGGACAGTCGCTACAAACTGGTGGTCTACCACAGCATCAACAAAGGTGAGCTGTTTGATTTGGAAGCCGATCCACAGGAGCACAACAACCTTTGGGAGAACCTTGATTACGCAGCGATCCGCAGCGAACTGGTCCTGAAAAGCTTCAATCAGCACGTCAACCTGACAACCGACGTCGGTTCCGAGCGAATTGCTCCAATGTAGCAAGGGCTCGGGCGGAAATCATGTCCGGGCCACGACAATTCTACTGCCTTCGTGCAGCACGACGGTCACCGACTGGCCCTTCTTGATGAATTCGCCGTCGGAAACGATGTCGAGATACTTGCCGTCAAAATCTCCTTTTCCCGAAGGCAACAGATCTGTCGTCGTCATTCCAGAAAATCCCACATAGCTGTTCTCCTTTTCCTCGAGGCCGGGCTGGTCAATCGAAGCTCCTCCGGCCACCGCTTCCTTGAGAATCAGTCGATTACCAAAGCGGGTATCGGGAAGAAAGCGCATGCTTGCCAACACCAGTCCAAGGGCTCCGACAAGCCCAAGGGCAAGCATGATGAACGACTGCCTGAAAAGAGCAATCCAGGAATCAGCCCCGGGCAGATCATTCCATTTCCATTCCAGATCCACCCTGTCAACCATGGCAAGACCCAGAGCAACCAGGACAAGGGCAGCACCAACCGCTCCCGGAATAATCGCTCCGGGGAAAAGGAAGACTTCAACAGCGATCAGGACCAATCCAAGCACCAATAGAACGGCAAGCTCGTAACCCGCCAGGTTTCCTGCCATATAATTCCCAAAGAAGAACAGACCGAAAGCCAGCACGCTGATCAGGCCGGGCAAACCGAAACCGGGACTGTTAATTTCGGTGTAGGCCCCTGCCAAACCCACCACAATGAGCAGAATTGAAAGCTTTTGGACCCAATGCGCAAAAGCCTCCATTCCGAGTGGCTTGGCTTTCACGACTTCGCCTTTCAATCCCTCCTGCTCAAGTATCTCGTTTAGATTGCGGGCAACGCCCTTGGCCAATAGTGGCTTGCCATCAATGATCTCGGTGGCTTCGATCGTATTTAGGTTCAGCACATTCCCGGCCTCGTGGATCACTTCCCCGTCAATCTTTACTTCCTTCTCGCGAGTGACAAAGGCTTCCGCAACATCCGGGTTATGCCCCTTCAACTCCGCGGTGTTTCGGACCGCGGCAATTATCATCTGGGTGACCTTATCCTCCATCGAATCGTTCAAATCCTGTCCGGCACCGCCAACGACAAGAGCAGAACCAATCGTCGCAGCTGGACGCATATAGATGTGGTCCGTCCCCACCGCAATGATCGCGCCCGCTGATTCGGCCCGGGTGTTCACGAAAGTGTACGTGGGGAAACTGATGTTCTGAAGACTATCCAGCACAAGCCCCTCGGTGTACCAAGCGAACCCGCCCGGAGTATCCATATCAAAAATCACGGCCTCAGCCCCATCGAGTTCCGCTTTCTTTAGCGTTCTGTCTATGAAGTTAAAACTGGCTTTGCCGGTCGACAATGCGTCTTCACCGATCTCGACCACGACGACCTTCCCTTCATAGCTGCCCTCTTCTCGCCGCCCGAACAACGAACTTTCGGCATCTTCTTTGTCAGCCTCTCCTTTTTCTTTGGCTCGATCAACCTTCCCCACACCGGTAAGACGTTCGCGATTAGTTTCCGCAGCGAAGTCACGCGGACTCTTTTCAATTGGATCGCCTTTGATCTCTTCGTTTTTCAACACCTCCTCCACCGAATCAGCCATCGCTTTGGCAAACAGAGGCTTTCCTTCGATTTTCTTGACGGCTTCGTCAGCCGTCAGGGTCAAAACTTCACCTTTACCGGTCACTTCTCCCCACGGAGCCGAGATTTCACGCTCCGAATCGACCAAGGCCTCGGCCACATCAACTCGGTGCCCTTTCTTGGAAGCCAGACTCCTCGCACGGGCCTTCAAGATGGACTGCTTCTGTTTGTCAGTTTGGCCCCCCTCTTCTTCGCTGTTAGCCGGACTAACCGCGATTCCAGCGCTCCCCACAATCGCTGACGGCCCCATATAAATGGAATCGGTGCCTAAAGCCAGCAGAGCTCCGGGACCAATCGCTGAACTGGAAATATAGGAAATGGTCGGCACCGACAGACCCGACACCTTTTCAAGAGCCTCCTGGAAATTGAGATCAGTTGCAGGTCGGTCGAAGTCCAGATCAAAAACAATGTTGGATACTTGTTCTTCTTTGGCTTTTTCGAGCAATCTTCCGAATTCGCGTAAACGCCTCGAATCTTCGAGATCATCGTCCGTGAGAGATATCACGAGGGGCCGACCTTTCCAGTCAATACTTTCCTCTTGTCCCCTAGCCGCTTCCCCTGCTAGGAAAGCAGCAAAGAAAGCTGTCAAAACCGGGGTCTCTCGACTTAGAAGAATTCTCATCTGTTAAAGTTAGGAATCGTCGGGGCAATCGTCCAACGATTTTCATACCACTGATACGAATTCGTTGGGGCATCCGGACTGCGATGTTTCCGACGAAGGATCGACCGACTAATGTAGTCGGTGCAGCAAATCGATAAACGAAAGCATCAAAAACGTAGACTCGACCAACCGGAGTCAACTACACCTGCGCTCCTTCTAAAGTATCTTCTCCCTCCATTGGAAGCCAGATCGTATACTCCCCCGTCCTCTCGAGCTTCGATCCAAACCCGCGCGGGATCATTCCCCGGGCGGTTTCACCAAAAAGTTCAGATATCTGACGAAACCCGTGGAGCCCGGAAAGAACCATCCCCCCACAAACACCGTTACTGGAATCATGAAGTTAACAAGCTGTGGCAGCTGCTTCTTCATTTAGCCATCAAATTCCTACGGATTGCGATGATGAATCACCTCCCCAGTCAATTTCACGATGCCTGAAGCGTCAGTAACTTCAACCTTGCCGGTAATCTTTCCCTCTTCAACTCGGTTACTGATCCGGAGACCGCCTCCCCGTTCTCCGAAGGCAGTCCTCATGTCAACCTGATCCTCAGTCAACTGCACTTCAAAACCCAATTCCTCATCCATTCCGGTTTGCCAATAGCGACATTCAATCAATTCTGTCGTGGCATTATGGGAAAACACCCATCGGAATTCCTGATGATCGCCTCCCATCGTCCGGTTGCCTGACATTTCAAAAAAACCTTCACCAGTCTCGGCCCCCACCCATTCCTCTCTGACAGAAATTACCTGCCCATCGGTTGCCGTTAAATCACCTTCTCCCGACCATTCCCCGGTGATACTTCTGAAAAAGGGCTGCTCAGCCAGTTCGCTCGCTCTGAGCCCCACCGGTGCTACCATCAAAAAGAGCGGCAGAACCCCGCAAAAGCAACGCACCACGTTCATGGAATTCACTTAACAGATCCATAAAACCTCAGCAAGCTATTTCGCGGACATCAACTCCGCCACCCGTTCCATGAACCTTTGGCGAGCAACCTCAATTGGCCCCGCCATTCTTGCTCCTGCTGCCAGGGTATGGCCACCTCCACCGAATTCGGCACAAAGAGCCCCGACACTGTAGTCAGGGTCTTTTGACCGGGCGCTGACGCGAACCTGACCATCCGGGAGTGACTCAAACAAGACAGCAACAATGACACTGTCGATTGCGCGAATCGAGTCGATGGCACCTTCGGTATCTCCTGCCTGAAGGTCGAGCTTCTCGGTCGCATGATAAGGAAGGCTAACGCTGGCATAACGTCCATCACTGCTAATCTGCATGTCCTCCAGTAGGAATCGAAGCATTTCGACCCTGCGACGTGGATAACTTTCGTAAAGCCGGCGATTGATTTCCCCGACATCGACGCCCAGTTCGACCAAGTCACCAGCAATTCGCATGGTTTCGGCAGTGGTCGAGGGGTAACGAAAGCTCCCCGTGTCAGTCGAAATAGCGGCGTAAAGATTTTCGGCGGCATCTTGATCGAGTTGCCATCCCGCGCGCCGCGCCAGTTGATAGACAATCTGACCGGTGGCAGGAGAATCGCTGTCGATGTAATTGATATCTCCGTATTCCGTGTTGCTGATATGATGATCGATATTGATCACCCGACCACAACCCTCTGCCGCATCCCAGAACTCTCGACCGAGGCGGGCTTTATCCGCCGAGTCCAAGGTGATGACCAGATCGGCCTCCCCGGCTGAGTGCGGTGATTGGATCTGATCAATCCCGGGAAGAAAGCGGAGCGCACCAGGGATCGGGTCGCAATTGACAGTAACCGTCTCTTTGCCGGCGGCTCGAAGCAGCATGCCCATAGCAACGGTTGAACCGATGGCATCCCCATCAGGACGCGCATGACTGCCGATTAGGATGCGCCCTGCGCCTCCTATGGCTTCGAGAATATCTGCGAACGTGTGAAACACCGTTACCCCCAATTATCTTCCGTCTGGCTCGGACCCTTCACCGGACGTATCGATATCACCCAGCTCTTCAAGAATATTCAAAACCCGAACTCCCCTTTCCACGGAGTCATCAGCGACAAAAGCCAGCTTCGGAGTGTTACGAAGCACGACACGCTTCATCACCACACTCTGAATGAACCCGTGCTTCGAATTCAATTTCTTGATCACTCTGTCGATTTCTCCTTCTTCTCCAATAACACCGATGAAAACTTTAGCTGCTTTGAGGTCCGGAGCAGTATCAACATCGTGAACTGTCACGAGTGTGTTAGGAAATTCGAAACTCTTCTCGATGCAGGTGCTTATCTCCCGCTTGAGCAGTTCGTTAACACGGGAAAGTCGTTGGCTCATAGCACCCACTTAAATCGCGGAAGTGTTACGACTGAACGCTGGTCCGGTTGCCCGGAAATCAGAGCGTCTGCTCGAGCTTCTCCAGCTCGTAGCACTCGATCACATCCTCTTTTTGATAGTCATTGAACTTACCAAGCTTGATACCGCACTCGAGTCCATTCTTGACTTCCTTCACGTCATCCTTGAAGCGACGAAGAGTGGAGAAACCTCCATCGTAAATCGGCACTCCTTCGCGAAGAACACGGGCACGAGCCGTGCGTGCTACTTTTCCGTCAGTCACGACGCAGCCTCCGACACGACCGGATGAAAGTTTGAAGACCTCCAGAACCTTGGCGTGGCCGACCACGTTTTCACGGGTCTCGGGCTCAAGAAGGCCCAGCATCGCCTCCTTCACCTGATCGATCAGTTCGTAAATAATTGAGAAAAGCTTCACCTGAACGCCCTCGCGCTTCACGATCGGCTGCGCCTTATTTTCCACCTTAGTATTGAAACCAATCAGGATTGCATCGGAAGCACTGGCAAGGAGAACATCAGCTTCAGTGATCGGACCGGCGCTTTGGCGGAGAATATCGACAGAAACCTTGTCAGATTCGATCTCATTGAGTGACTTTTCGATAGCCTGAAGGGAGCCCTGAACATCGGCCTTAATGATGAGCTTCAGTGTTGTCTTCTTGCCCTGCTCGATATTGGCGAAGAGTGTTTCGAGAGCGGATTTCTGCTGAGGCTTCAGCTTCTCCTGTCGAAGCTGATCCTGGCGCTCTTCACCAAGCTTCTTGGCCTTGCGCTCCGACTCCATTTCGATGAGTTCATCACCGACATTGGGAACACCGGAGTAGCCGACAACCTCAACAGGGGTTGATGGACCGGCTTCCTTAATTCGACCGCCGGTGTCATCGATGAGAGCCTTGACCTTGCCGTGCTGATTGCCGCAGATAAAAGCATCTCCGACATTAAGCGTGCCAGTTTGAATCACCGCGGTGGCCGTCGGCCCCTTACCCGGCTCTGTGCGGGCTTCAATCACGATACCTCGGCCAGCGCCTTCAGGGTTGGACTTCAACTCCAGAACTTCTGCCTGGAGGTGAATCATTTCAAAAAGATCATCGAGACCGGTGCCTTCTTTTGCAGAAACCTCCACACAAATCGTTTCGCCACCCCAATCTTCCGGAGTCAGGTCGTTTTCCTGAAGTTGCCCTTTCACCTTGTTCACGTCGGCGCGAGGCAGGTCAACTTTGTTGATCGCAATAATGATCTGCACGCCGGCAGCACGGCAGTGGTCGATCGCTTCGAAAGTCGTTGGCATGAGGCCGTCATCAGCAGCGACTACCAGAACAACGATGTCAGTGATATCGGCGCCGCGAGCGCGCATCTCGGAAAACGCCGCATGACCCGGAGTATCAATGAAGGTAACGATTTGGTCATTACGGGTGATTTGGTAAGCGCCAATGTGCTGTGTAATTCCACCAGCCTCACCGTTGACCACGCGAGATCCGCGATAGGCGTCGAGTAGAGACGTCTTGCCATGATCCACGTGCCCCATAAATGTCACCACAGGCGGACGAATCGAGAGCTTCTCCTCCTCCACTTCTTCGATGTCCTCGATTTCAGGGACTTCGATGACTTCCTCAACCTTGTGAACGCCGGCGCCTTTCTCACGCTTCTCCTTTTCGAATACAAAACCGTGCTTCTCACAAATTTGAGCAGCAACGTCAGGCTCAATCGATTGAGTCTGATTCGCAAACACATCAAGCTCCATCAGATCCTGAATGATCTTAAAGGGCTTCATCTCCATCATTTCCGCCAAGTCTTTGACGATGATGGGTGGCTTAATGTGAATGATCTTCTGATCGCCGACCTCCTCAAGGCTTTTTCCGCTCTCCTCAGCTTCTGCGGGATCAGACGCACTGGCAGACTCCCCCTTGCCGAGATGACCGTAGACGGAACCCTGGCCGGAAGAAGTCGCGGCCGCTTTGATCTTGCGCTCACCTTTTTTCTCTTCCTCCTCCCAAAGATCCAACGCCTCAGCCTTCCGTTCGTCGAGAGACTTGTTGCCGGAGTCAGCATTATCCTGATTATCGTTTGCGGGCATAAGAGCTCAGGTGATAAAAAACAGTCGAGTTAGAGAAATCGGAGCCTTCTATTCTGTAATTATTGAAAGCCTTGTCAAATTGAGAAGTTTACCGAAGAAATCGCATTTCGGGCTCAGCCTTCAGCGTTCTCCTCATCTTTCGCCTGCTCTTCTTCGGCTGACTCCTCAGCTTCAGCAGCAGCCTCAGCTTCAGCAGCAGCCTCAGGTTCTTCCTCTTCAGGTGCAACTTCAGGTGTATCGGAGCTTTCGTCCACTTCAGCGCTTTCCTGACCGGCATCTGCGGAGGCTTCATCACCACCATCAACAGCAGCTTTAGCCTTATCGAGGATCGATTTGCCTTCCTCGACGCTTACACCGAGCACATCAGCAATGTCAACTTCGTCAACATCGTTGGCAATCATCTCAAGAGACATGAGACCACCACGAACGAGAGCGGTAGCCGTCTCCTCTTCTATATCAGCGGCACTGGAAATGGCTGAAGCTGCTTGAGCGACTTGGGCTTCGAAAGCCTCATGAGCTGACTCGTCCTTCTGAACCTGCACATCCCATCCAACAAGCCGAGCGGTGAGTCGTGCATTCTGGCCTCGGCGACCAATTGCCTTGGAGAGTTCCTCTTCATCGACACGCACGAGAACTGATTTGTTCTCTTCGTCGAGAATGATTGATTTGATCTCAGCAGGTTTAAGAGCCTCACTGACAAAGGCGTGAATATCATCACTCCATCGAATGATATCAACTTTCTCATTGTTCAGTTCCCGAACGATGTTTTTGACGCGAGCCCCACGAAGGCCGACGCAGGCGCCAACCGGATCCACTTTTTCGTCGGCACTGTAAACAGCTACTTTCGTGCGATAGCCGGCCTCTCGCGCGAGAGAGCGAATTTCAACTGTCCTGTCCGCAATTTCACTCACCTCCGATTCAAAGAGGCGCCGGACAAAGTTCGGATGGCTGCGGGAAAGAATAATCTCAGGTCCGCGGGTTCCGTTTTCCACAGCCACAACGTAAGCTCGGATGCGGTCACCGACGTTGTATTCCTCCGTTGAAACACGCTCACGCTGGTGCATAACACCTTCAAACTTTCCGAGGTCAATAAATACATCGCCACGCTCAAATCGACGAACAGTTCCGCTGACAATGTCGCCCGCACGGTCCTTAAATTCGTCGTAAATCATCTCCTTTTCCGCCTGACGGAGGCGCTGCATCATAGTCTGCTTGGCAGTTTGCGCAGCGATACGGCCAAAGTTCGCAGGAGTAATATCGACCTCGAGATCGTCGTCGACGTTGATATCTGGGTTTAGACGGCGGGCCGTGAAAATGTCGATCTCGTCATAGGGGTTCTCAACGCGGTCGCAGACGACCAGAGTCGCGAAAGCACGGATGTCTCCCTTGTCCGGGTCAATATGAATCCGCATCTCACGGGCCGGGCCGATACTCTTACGTGAAGCAGACAAAAGGGCTGTCTCAAGCGCTTCGACCATCGTCTCACGCTTGATACCTTTTTCGTTCTCGTAATATTCGAAAAGTGCTAGCAATTCGTTTGTCATTTTTTCGAGCTGATCCTTCGGTGTTGAGACAAAAAAAAGCGGGACGAGCCCACTTAATCCATTTAGCCAGTATTCAGGCCAACTTCTCAAGATTGTAGGACGTGCACCATAGGCGGTTCCCCAATGATAGGCAAGGCGTAAATCCAGACAAATCAAGCTATGTTAAATGAACCCATCAGGGCCGTCAGTTTCGATGCCGCGGGGACTCTTATACATCTCGCCGAACCAGTCGGATCTTCCTACTCCCGGGTGGCGGATCGGCACGGGATATCCTGCTCTTCTGCGGCTCTGGAACGTGCTTTCCGAGCCGTTTGGAAACGCACCCCTGCCCCATTCTCACGTGAGTCACGCATCGACGATCCGAATGAAAAGTCGTGGTGGAATCGAATCGTCCGCAAAGTCTTTGACGAAGCAGATGCGCAAATCCCCGCAGGCAGCGCATTCGACACCTTCTTCGAAGACCTCTACGATCACTTCGAGTCCCCGGGGACCTGGATAGCCGATCCAGCAGCTCTTGAAGTCCTCGAACGCGTTAGCCGGCGATACCGCATCATAATACTCTCCAATTTTGACGGACGTCTCCGCAGGATCCTTCGAGACCTCGAGTTACTGGATTTCTTCGAACATATCCTTCTCTCTTGCGAAATCGGTGCTTCCAAGCCCGATCAAAGGATCTTCAGTGAGGCTGCCAAAACTCTCGACCTACCTCCCAATTCAATACTCCACGTCGGAGATGACCCCCAATGCGACTGGGAAGGCGCTGAACTCGCTGGGTTCTCTCTTTTTCGCATTGGAGCCGGGGAAAACTCACTCGGTGAATTATTGAGGGAACTTTCGCTTGCGTGATCAGACTTGCGCATTACATTGCGCGCCCGTCCCGGCTGACCACCGGTGACCCTTTGTGGACGGATAGCTCAGTTGGTAGAGCAGTTGGCTTTTAACCAATTGGTCCAGGGTTCGAGTCCCTGTCCGTCCACTCCTTCCCCTCTCTCCAGTTCCCGCTCGGAACGAGCCTGAAAAGGTGATTCAAAAGGCACACGCCTCCGCCCTCCGTCTTTGCTGTGCTGCCGCTGGAGCGGATTCCACCCGAGTGTCAGGCGCGCGGTGTAATCCGTTTGCGACGAATCACCCAGTCTTTGTCATCGCCGTTTTCCACGACTCCTTGGCGATAGATATTAATGAGGATACCCACAGCGACAAAACCAATCAACAGCGAAGAACCACCGTAGCTGACAAACGGCAGAGTGAGGCCTGTGTTTGGAAGGATCGCCGTTGTGACTCCGATATTCAGGAATGCCTGCAGTCCAATATAGCCCACCAACCCTGTCGCGAGAAGGGTTCCAAAACGGTCGGGTGCATGAGCTCCAATGATGAATCCGGAGAACACCAGGAAGATAAAAGCCAGCACCACAAGAATGGTGCAAACCATTCCCATCTCTTCCCCAATCATCGGAAAGATAAAGTCAGTATGAGCAAATGGCATATACATCATCTTGAGACGACCTTCACCGACACCTCTCCCCGTCATACCACCAGAGCCGATCGCCATCAGTGACAACCACTGCTGATAACCGGCCTCATTCTGATGCTCTTCCAGATCAAGAAACGCCATTATCCGCTGAACTCGATTGGGCGCATAGCTCATCATTCCGATAAAGGCGACGACTCCAGCGAGACAAAGACCAGTCAGGTATTTCCAGTTCGACCCTGCGACGTAAAGAATGAGCAACGTCGTCGCAGAAAGCACTGCCGTGCTGCCAATATCGACTTCGAATAGAATCAAGAATAGAGGGAGAGCCACGACAGCTAGCGGGGCACCGAATCCACGAATAAAATGATTTCCACCATCTGGATGACGGGAAAACCAATAGGCCAAAAAGACAATCACCGAAATCTTTGCAAACTCAGAAGGCTGGAGGCGCAGGGCTCCGATTTCTATCCAACGGGATTCCCCGTTAATTTCACGTCCCACTCCGGGGACAAAACAGAGAACCAGGAGAAATACCACTCCAGCGTATAGCAGCCAGTTCCGCCTTTTCCAGAAACGATAATCCGTCAAGGCAGCCCACACACACACACCAATTCCCAGGAAAAGCCAAAAACCCTGTTTCTTTGCCTCATGATAGCCGTCTGCGGCGTTAGCATTGGCATTGAAAACACAAGTACTAATGAGCATGACGAGGCCAACGATCACCAGAAAGGAAACTGAGGAAAGCAGAAGGATTAGACTCTTGCGGTGCATGTGAGTGGAGAGTGTTGAGTGGACGCGGAAATCAAAAACCGGAGAGCCGGCTTAGTTGCCCGCAGGGACGCGAAGCACTTGATCAATCTGGAGCGTCTCCGGGCTATCGATACCGTTCAACTGCATGAGTTCGTTGAAAGACACCCCGAGCTGGCGGGAAATAGCCCACGCCGTATCACCTGACTTTACGGTGTATGTGGTCGGACGAGCCGGAGCCCCTGGGCGGGCTACCTGAGGCTGAGCCGGAGCTTCAACTGGAGTCGCAACGGCTACCGCTTCCTTCTGCGGGATATTGAGCCAACGGCCTGGATAGAGCTCATTGTCAGAAATGATGGAATTCTCCTTACGAAGAGCATCAGCACTGACATTGAGGGAACTCGCAATTTCAGGAAGTGTATCCCCTGCCTGGACCTTATACTGAAATTCATTGTTAGGGTCCTGACGAAGAGGAGCGGGAGGAGCGACACGAGCCACGTCCTCGACACGATTCTCGCTGTCGCTCGGAACCGGAGCGGCCAGAGCGCGCTGCTCCTGCACCGCGTCTCCGAAAGTCTCACGCGCCGAGCTTATTGTAATGCCGGTTTCAGCGGACGCCTTATCAACCATCTTGAAAGCCATCATACCTCCGATTGCGATCGCATGAAGGATCAGCACAATACTGAAGATCCGACTCAGGCGCACATCAGGTGTGTCCAGGTACCAGTCCTGTTCTTCAGTTACATTTGCCGAGAGCTTGGTTTGCGCCCGTGCACGACCAAGGGCGCTGTGGCGGGCCCCCTTCGCTGTTCTGCGGTTTCTTCTTTTGTTGCTCATTATTTTTGTTGTTTGTTATTGATTGATTAAACACCGCGAAGATTATTCACCGCGCTCTTAAATGCCTCGCCTCTGGCTTCATACCCAGAAAACATGTCGAAACTCGAGGTCCCCGGAGAAAAGAGGACGACATCACCGCGTTCCGCCTCGCCAACTGCGAATCGGGCAGCTTCGTCCAGGTTATTTGCCACCCGGCATTCAACGACCGGGCTCCAAAACTTCGAAATGTCTTCAGCAATCTCCCCGATGCAGATTACCGACTTGACCTTTTCGCGAACCAGCTCAGTCAGCTGATCAAAATTCAGCCCCTTCTGCTTCCCTCCGGCGATCAGGACAATCGGGTTCTCGTGTCCCGCTAAAGCACTCTCGAGAGAGTGTAGGTTGGTGGACTTGGAGTCATTCAAAAAGAGCACCCCATCAATTTCACCCACCTTCTCACAACGGTGAGCCGGAGCCTCGAAGTTCAAAACAGCCTTTGCGATCGCTCCCCACTCAAGCCCAATGCAATCGGCGACAGCCAGGGTAGCCATCACATTTTCGGCGTTATGTTTCCCCTGAAGATCAGCCTTGGAAAAATCGAAGGACCGGCCAGTAGCATCGTGGTGAATCAAGCCGCCCTTGTATCGAAAGTCCCCACCTTCGGCAAAGGCGGAAAAAGTCTCACGCTTCCAGGCACCACCGACATTGTCCTCAAGTTTGCAGACCGCCAACTTCCCCTCTCCAACGTTCTCAAAGATTCGAAGCTTTGCCTGGCGGTAATCCTCGAGGCTGTCGTAGCGATCTAGATGATCAGGCGCAAAATTCATCCAAACTGCAACCTCAGGACTGAAGCTACGGATCGTTTCCAATTGAAAGGAGCTCAACTCGAGAACAATCCAATCAAAGGACTGACCAGAGAGAACAACATCACTGTAAGGACGGCCGATGTTGCCTGCTGCAACCGCGCGTCTCCCTCCGCCGTTGATCATAGCTGTGATCAGGCTGGTCGTTGTTGTTTTCCCGTTGGTCCCTGTAACCGCAATCACTGGAATGTCATTCAGGCGATCGGCCAACTCAATTTCACCAATAAACTCATCGGACACCTCAATGAACGCTTGAGCAATCGGCCATCGTTCATCAATTCCCGGACTAACAACGGTCACATCAAATTCCAGCCCAGGGGACAACGCTTCTTCGCCACAGGTCAGAACCACACCAATCCCGGCAAAGCGGTCAACGGCAGAGGCCAGGCCCGCCTCATCACCGCTGTCGTATGCGGCAACCGTGGCCCCATGACTGATCGCGAGCGCAGCCGCAGCGAACCCGCTACCGCCTGCACCTAACACAGCCACTTTCTTACCTCTCAGTTCCATTTATCGAAGCTTCAATGTCATCAACCCGACCATGGCCGAAATGATGGAAATGATCCAAAATCGGTTAATTACCTTACTCTCCGCCCAGCCCATCAACTCAAAGTGATGGTGAATCGGAGACATCTTAAAAATGCGCTTCCCTGTCAGTTTGAAGCTGGCCACCTGAAGAATCACGGAGACCGCCTCCATCACAAAGACGAAGCCAACAATGATAAGAAGTACTTCCTGCTTACAACAGATGGCGATGGTTCCAAGCATTCCCCCGATTGCGAGTGAACCGGTGTCCCCCATGAAAACCTTGGCCGGATAGCAATTGAACCAGAGAAACCCTAGGCCGGCCCCCACCAGAGCAGTGCAGAAAATGGAAACTTCGCCAGCATGCCGATTGAAAGGAACCCCAAGATAGTCTTCTCCGATAATCTGGTGACCTGCGACATAGCTGAGAATGGCATATGCCATCGCAGTGGTAACGGTACATCCCGCGGCAAGCCCATCGAGTCCATCCGTCAGATTCACTGCATTCGAACAACCGACGATCACAATGGGAAGAAGCACGAAGGTAAAGATCCCCATATCCTCGATGACTGGATCTTTGATTGAGGGCAGATAAAGCTGCGCAATGTAATCAGCGGTATCAGGGTGTGCGTAGAGATAGCCAACCGCAACAAACGAAATCAGGCATTGCACGATGAGTTTTACCTTTCCGCGAACCCCAACCGAATTCTTCTTACTTACCTTGAGGAGGTCATCGACGAATCCAAGAACGCCAGTACCCAGCGTGACAAAAATCAAAGCATGAACAAACGGATTAGTGGGGCGAGCCCAAAGCAAAGCCGAGATCAGCACCGCGCCAACGATCAACACGCCGCCCATGGTAGGCGTGCCTGCCTTACCACCGTGCAATTCGGCGAGTTCGTTAACCTCTTCCCTCGTTCTGATCGGCTGCCCAACTTTGAGCGAGACCAGTTTAAGGATGACCTTATTTCCGAAAAGCACCGTCAGCAGAAAAGCAGTGAGGCACGCTCCGGCCGCGCGAAAGGTCTGGTACTGGAATACGTTGAGCGGATCCAGCCAGTCAGAAGAGTCTTTCAGTAGATGAAGAAAATACAACATGAGTGGTCGTTGCGATTAAAGATTGTTGATCACCCTTTCCATGGCTGCCGCCCGACTTCCTTTGACCAGAGTGAGATCATCAACGCTGAGAAAGTTGCTCAGAAACTCCGTAGCCGCCTCGTGGTCAGAAAAATGATGATTGTCCGCGAGGTCACCGGCGCCCTCATTAATGAACGCTGCCCGTGCACCTACAGTGATAAGTGCGTCCATGCCGGTCGCGGCAACGGTCTCGCCGAGTTTTAGATGTTCTTCTCTCTCGAAATCACCGAGCTCACCCATAAAACCGAGGACGGCCACACGGCGCCCCTCGACCTCGGAGCCTTTAAGGGTCTCGAGAGCCGCCTGCATTGAATCAGGGTTGGCGTTGTAACTGTCATCAAGAAAACGAAATCCGCCTGCGGTTCTTTCCTGGAGGCGCCCGCCGCTCAATTCGACATGACCAAGTTTCTCTGCGACTTCATTCGGAGAGATCCCCTGGCGAAGACCCACTGCGGCAGCAAGAAGGGCGTTGCTGACCATGTGCAACCCTTTGACCGGAAGCACCACTTCAGGGGCCTCTGTCATTTCAGAGCGAAGAATAAACCTCATCGCTCCTCCATCGATCGCCGAGACATTTTCTGCCCTGACGTCGCCTGAATCGATCCCAACAGGGACCATTTCGCAAAAGACACGATCACTGACGTAGCTGTAGAAATCATCTCCGACCGGCATAGCACAAAAACCATTGCGTGGCACAGCCATCGCCAGTTCGGCTTTTTCCTCCGCAATGGCTTCACGAGTCTTCATGTGCTCGATGTGAGCCCGTCCAATATGGGTTATCACTGCGGCATTCGGAGCGGCGATCTCAGCCAGCACCTCGATTTCCCCGGGGTGATTCATACCCATCTCCCAGACACCGAATTTCTCGCTCCCGTCGCCGGAAAGAATAGTGAGAGGAAGCCCAATATGATTGTTTAGATTACCAGCGGTCCGGTTCACTTTGCCGCCCGCTGAAAGCACTGCGCTGAGAAAGTCTTTGGTCGAAGTCTTTCCGTTACTTCCCGTCACTCCGACTACGAACAGCCCTTCACTGTTGCGACGATGATGAAACGCCAGCTTTTGAAGTGACCGTAGCGAATCTTTTACTCTGACAATACCACCAGAATAAGTCTCAGTGTCTGCCGTCAGCTCACTGACGACCAGCGCACCGGCACCTGCCTCGCTGACGGCACCAATAAAGTCATGCGCGTTAAATCGGTCTCCCTTAAGCGCGAGAAAAACCTGGCCGGCCTCCACCTTACGGGAATCTGTGGTCAGAACACCTACTGTATTTGAAGGCACGCCCTGGAGAAGTTCTCCGTCGCTCCAGCGGGCCAATTGATCGAGCGTGACCTGCATCATTCCTTGCCCCCTTCTGCTTTTTCACGAATAAAACCAACCGCCATCACGCGGTCATCAAAGCTGTGGCGAACACCATCGATTTCCTGATAAGCCTCATGGCCCTTACCAGCGATCAGAACGATATCCCGTTCGTCTGCGAGACGAATAGCGCGCTTAATAGCGAGGCGGCGATCTTCAATTACCTCGTAGCCACTTCCGGTGAAACCCTTTTCGGCATCATCAAGGATCTGCTGAGGGTCTTCGGTTCTCGGATTGTCTGATGTCAGGATACAGAAGTCACTACCCGCCTCAGCAGCTTTAGCCATGGGTGCCCGTTTGAGAACATCACGGTCACCACCACATCCAAACACCGTGATAATGCGGTTTGGCCCAAGAGCCCTGAGAGTTTCAAGCACATTGCTGAGAGCATCCGGCGTGTGAGCATAGTCAACGAAGACCCGGTAGTTGATCTGGCGATCACCCACTGCTTCGAGACGCCCTGGAACCTGGGGAGCATCGACCATTTTCGCGACCGTCTCACGAAGATTCAAACCAACCGAATAGGCCGAAGCGATCGCGGCAACGGTGTTATAAACATTAAAAGCACCGATCAGCGGGATGCGGACGAGGAAGCTGCGCTCACCAAACGAAAGCTTGAATTCAGTTCCGTTGAAATCGCTGCGAATATTCGAAGCCTGGAAATCGGCATTAGCGGAGCGCCCGTAGGTATAAACCTTGAGGTGCTCAAACAGCATCTTCTTGAGCCGATCACCGTAAGAGTCGTCTACATTAATGATCGCGATTCCCTCTTTTTCAGAATCGCTTTCCATCCCGGAAAACAACGCGGCTTTCGCCTCAAAGTAACTCTGCATACCACCGTGAAAATCGAGGTGATCCTGGGTCAAGTTGGTGAACACACCGACATCGAAGGAAACACCCGCGATTCGCTTTTGAACAATCCCGTGGGACGAGACCTCCATGGCGACACCCCGGCAATCCGATTCGACCATTTCACGGAGTAACCCTTGCACATCCGGCGACTCCGGAGTCGTATGCGGCGCATCCTTCACTTCATCACCGACGACGTAGTTAATCGTGCCGATCAGGCCAGCACGATGCAGCACCGACTTAAACAGGTGATGAATCAAATAGGTTGTGGTTGTCTTACCATTTGTCCCGGTTACACCAACCACGGGAATCTTCCGGCTTGGGTTGTCCTCCAGATTGGCCGACGCAATCCCCATCGCCAGACGGGGGTCCGCAACGTGGATCCACGTTCCCGGAAACCTAGCGGGATACGGTTTACCGGAAATGATTGCGACAGCCCCGTTCTCAATCGCGACATCAATGTATTCATTACCGTCTGCGCCCTCTCCTACAAGAGCGCAAAACACCGCACCCTTTATGACTTGGCGTGAGTCGTAAAAAATACCCGACACTTCCACGTCCAGTGATCCGGAAACCGATTTGACGTGAATAGTATCTATAACTTCAGACAGCTTCATGCCCTTCACCCCTCACTCTCCAATCCGCTGAAATTCGCAAGTGAAGCCCCGGGTTCCGCTTCAATCTCTTCCGGAAGGTCCGGTTCGATCCCGAAAATCTTTACGGCATCAGCTGCTATCGCCTTGAACACAGGCCCAGCGACGCTTCCGCCGTAGGCCGGACCATTGGTAATACTTGGATCATCAACGATCACCAACCCGACGAACTGAGGATCATCGGCCGGCAGAAACCCCATGAAGGAGGCCGTGTAACGTCCTGAAACATAGCCAACATTTTCGATGTATTTTCGAGCAGTACCGGTCTTACCTCCCATTGAGTAGCCCGGGAGTTTAGCTTTGGCGCCCGTTCCAATTTCAGTGAGCGTTTCCACCATACACTGGCGTACCTGAGCAGCAGCCTTGGCACTCAGCACCCTACGAGCAGCTTTCATGTCACCTTTCGAATTCTGCGCATCGTGGGTTGCTCCTTCGCGAACACTCTCAATAATTGTCGGCGGCTGGTAGACGCCGCCATTGGCGATGACGCTGCATGCCATCACCATCTGCATCGGTGTGACACTCACCTCATAACCCATCGTGCGACTCGAGAAGGATGGCTTAGACCAACTGTCGACCCCGCTCATCCTACCAGCCTGCTCGGCATTGAGCTCAATGCCGGTCTTGCTACCAAACCCAAACTTCTGGGCATAGGAGTGAAAGCCCGCACGGTTGAGAGGGCGAGCCACCTTATACGCTCCAATATTAGATGACTTTGCGAAAGCCACTTGCGCTGTCAGGATCCCGTATGGGTGGTGATCTTTCAGAACAAAACCATCAAGGTCATAGGCACCCATCTCGCAATCCACCTCGGTCATTGGGGTTACCAGACCACGATCAAACGCAGCGCCGTAGCCGACCACCTTGAATGTAGACCCAGGCTGGTAAAGATCAGTAATCGCGATGTTTCGACGCACAGGCATCATTCCGCGAATACCTTCCCGAGTGCTGAGATCGTAGTGGGGCCGGTTAGACATCGCCAGCACCTGCCCTGTCTTCGGGTTCATAAAAATAGCAGTGGCCTTCTCAGGGCGGTAACTGTCAATCACGGCATCCATCTCGCGCTCAACCACTTCCTGCAATGCCATATTGATTGTAAGGTAGACATCCTTGCCCGGCACTGGATCAACCTGTTGACCGCGATAAGCGTGAATTTCACGACTCTTTCGATCACGCTCACAGAAACGATACCCGGGTTTTCCGGTTAGCACTTCATTGAGGGTCTTCTCCACGCCTGAAACCCCAATGCCATCCTCGTCAACATACCCAATCACCTGCGTCAATGAGAGCGGACTCGGATAATAGCGACGCTCGGCTTTGCGAAGGTAAAGACCTCGCAGCGACTTTTCCCGGATCACCTCTGTGAGTTGACGCGAGAAGTCATCTTCAATTCCTTTCGCTAGAACGATCTCACCCACTGTCTTTTCACGCAGCTTTCGACCCAACTCCTGCACCGGCATCCGCAGCGGCGTTGAAAGCGATTCAGCAACATGTTCGCGATAGCGAGCCAGGATCTCGTCGGGATGGTATTTCTTGCGAACTTCGTAAGCCTTCAACCCCTCTTTGGCAGCGACACCGGCGCAGGCGAATCCCTGGTCCTTGAGGTGAAAACAATCAACAACCAGCGAGTAAACAGTCTGATTCCTCGCCAGCAATTCGCCCGAACTGTCATAGATGCGACCACGCTGCCCGGGCAAAACCTCCTTGTATTCGTAGCGGTTACGTGCAAGCAGACTCAGATCCTCAGCGCGGAACAACTCGATGTAAATCAGGCGTCCACTCAAAACAGAGAGCAGCATCACCAGGGCAACACAAGCAACAGTCAGGCGTCTCTTGAGGTTCACAATCATTAAAACTCTATTAGTCCAGATTCACGAACACTTCAGAACCTTCCTCAGTTGCCTCGATCTCAATCACACGAGACATTTCGATTTCACTCAGATCGCTCTGAACCCAGCGAAGACGCCGCGACAACTCCTTTCGCCCTTTCACACTGGCAATGCGGAGTTCCCACATTTCAATTTCCCGATCCAACTCGACCACTTCGTCTTCCAGGCTGCGAATTTGATACCCACGAATCACGTGCTCATTCCTGACAAGCACAAATCCTGCACCCGTTGCCAGGAGCAGGAGACCGGCCACAGCGAGGCGGCAAATCGTGATAGGGCGAACCCCGTTTCTGTATCGATTCCTCTTCTCCATTAACCCTCCAACTTCACAGCCACCCGAAGCCTGGCACTCCTCGCTCTCGGATTGGTCTTTATCTCTGCTTCACTTGGTGCAATTGCCCTTCGCGAAGGAAGCGTCAGGCAATAATCCGGATTCTCGCGAGGCTCCGGCCATTCCGGACGATCGAGAAACGGAGTGCTGTGACGGCGCATGAACAACTTGACCATTCGGTCCTCAAGCGAGTGAAAAGTAATTACCGCAAGAACCCCTCCCTCGCTGAGAACCTGAATTGACTTATCAAGCGCGGTCGCAAGAACCTCCATCTCGCGATTCACAGCAATTCGAATGGCCTGAAACACTCGGGTTGCAGGGTGCTTTCCACTGATCCGCGGGACAGCTTTCTCAACGACTTCAGCCAACTGCAAGGTTGTTTCAATCGGGGCAACCCGGCGAGCCTTTACAATCTCCTTCGCAGCACGCACGGCTCGCTTCTCTTCACCATATTCGCGAAAGATGCGAATCATATCCTCCTCAGCCCACTCGTTAACCAGCTCGCGAGCGGAGAACTCAGCCCGAACGTCCATACGCATATCGAGCGGCCCATCCTCACGAAATGAGAAGCCACGCGAGGGCTCATCCAACTGATGAGAAGAAACCCCAAGATCCATCAGCACTCCATCAACTTGGTCGATTCCCACCGCTTGCAAGATCTTATCCATCTCAGCGAAGTTGCCGCGAACTGGAAGAAACTGATCCTCGTATTGAGACAAGCGGCGCTCGGCATACCCCAAAGCCTCCGCATCCTGATCGCAACCCACAACGTGAGTTCCATGTTCAAGAAACAACTCAGTGTGCCCGCCGCCTCCGAGCGTCCCATCAAAGACTTGCTTCCCTTCCAGCGGCGCCATCGCTGCCAGAACTTCTTTGCCCATGATCGGCTGATGATAAAACTCCATTCGATACCCTTCCTCCAATTGCTTCAATCCCAACCCTCCCCGCATCGTGGAACGCAAAAAATCTGCTGCCTCAGCGTCCGCCGCCAGAACCAAGCCGCCCTGCTTGCCCTCCGCGCCATTGGCGCGGTCCAACCAGGGTTTAATGGGGATGATCATGGATTTAAAGGCCCAGAATTACTTCATTACTAGAATCCAAGAGAGGATTGCCAGCGACTCCATAAAAACCATAGATTACGGAAATATGGTGTGATTATTATATTATCTCAAAGCATTTTTAAGCAAGCCGAAAAGTTAAGTTTTCCTAAATAATTAGGACCTCAATCGTTACCTTTGACTTGATTCGGTATACCGGTAATCCCTGCCCTCATCTTCTGCTGGTGAAACACCAGCATCCCCGCCTCTCCCACGTGGAAGAGATGGCGCCCTGCTCTGGTGACCGAACAACGTGGCTACCCCTGCGCTTCGCCCTCGGTTTGGTCGTTCCCTTTGGGCGTTTTCGCGCCCCCCTTGGGTCTCTTTCCGTTCCCTTTGGGTCCTTTTCCGGTCTCAGGGGTCTCACCTTTACCGCCCCGCGCTGGGGAACTAAGATTCAGACGATCCTGCAATTCCTTCACACTCGGATCCTTTTTGACCATTTCAATGAGAAGAGCCTGCCTCAGCTGGCGATGGGCTTCCAGACGCTTCCTGCGCATTTCTTCATCCTGCTTCTGCAGCGCTTTTAACGCTGCCTGGGCCTCAACCACCTTGGGTGTCTCTTTGGCTGCTTCTTCTGCTTTGCGAAATTTCCGCTGCTCTTCCGGAGAAAGTTTTTCGGAGAATCCGGGAGGACTCATCGGGTAATCCCCGGCCCGGCGAAACATTCCACTCCTCCCAGACGGCGGTCTCCCAATCCGGTCATGGATGTGACCTTCGCTGCTCTTTTTCGCTTTAGCCATCAACTCAGCCATGCTCGGATCGGCCTGAGACACCGCCTCACGAATCGCCTTCTGGTAGGCCTCAGCGGCGCTTTTCACTTCTTCCCTCGCATTAATAACTGCGGGGTCGGACCAAACCTCGCGCAGCACAGCGCGGAGTTTCTCTTTTTCCCCATCGCTCAAAGAATCCCACATCTCCTTTCGCTCTGCTTCTGCACCATCCCCGGGGTCTGCTGAACTGCTTCCTGCGGCGAACCAACCAAACAGGGCGATGCAGACAATTAGTGGTTTCAATGAGAGTCTCATAACGAAATAACTTTAGCTTGTTAGCCGATAAAACTCGTCACCTCAAGAAAAGTTGCGCGGTTGAAGCAATACTGTCACGATTGTTCGGATTCCATGCCGAGTTCCTCTTTAATCACAACCTGTCTGACGATCCCCGTATTCACATGGTCTTTGATTTCCACGGCTAATGAAAAGCAATCCGGGCCGGCGAAACCAGAATTCGAAACGCTGGAGACTCGTAAAGGTCGCGTCTACCACAACTGGTACGTTTCACGCGTTGAGACGGACGGGCTCGTTATTAAGCACGACGGTGGTTTGGCTCGCGTTTCCCCCTTTGATTTGAATCCATCGATCCAGGCCCGGTATAATTTCGACCCGATCGAGGCAATGGATGCCTACAAGCGTGATCAGGCTGCGCAAAGACAATTGCGAAAGCAGATCCTGCTCGAGACCGAGAAGTTCAAAGCCACCCAGAAACGGAAAGCTGCCAGGGAGCAACTTTATCTGGTTGCCGAGAAAGAATGGATGCCGTGCCAAGGAACAATTCTAACCCACACGGCAAACGGCATCGTGATTGACCTCTATCAAATCTCGCTGGTGTCGACGATCGAAATATCAAAACTGGGATTCGAACGCGAGGGGCCGCCGAAGCGCCAACTTAATAAGTTCGGTGCGGGGAACATCTTTTTGAGGCATGTTGGTGAGGGTTTGGCTGTCGGTGAGAAATGGCGCGGCTACGTTGACCCCGCCCCCTACCGGCAACCCTTGGGGCATAAACATGAAAAGCAGAAACATCCGGTCCACAGGGCTTTCACCAAGCGCTAGTCCCGCCCTATCCGCTCACCCATGCTACAGAAGCTGAAACAGTTCCCTATCCTTTCCACGGCCCTCCTGGTGGCGCTACTTATTCGGCTCTTCGTCAGCGGATTAACGTGGATCGGCGTGGTTGCACTAGTGCTCACTGTAATTTGGTTCGGCTGGGATATGTCACGATGGCTGATGTTGCAAAGGAACCCTCCGCATCGACAGCCCGGTAAAGATTCCACGCAGGGTGAGGAACCTCCGGAAAACCTCATTTCCCTGGTCTACTTCCTCACTGAAACCCGCGATGCAGACGAGTCATCGATCCGCCGCTGCGTTTCCACCGCTCTGGGTATTAACTTTGATCCAGACAGTCCGGACTCTGAACATTTTGTGATCCAGTTTACTCCCCCTCGCGATCCCAAGGAACTCGACGATGACATCACCCACTTCATGGTTAGGATTCCTCAGGGTCTCTTTACTGTCCTCGTCTCCGGGCGTCCCTATATTTCTAATCCCAAGCGATTCGCCCGACAGTCGATCCGCGATAAGCGCCTGCGCACAGCTGTCGAGCAACATCGCGCCTGGGTATCGGTTGACCTCATGGATGAGCCGTCGGATCCGGAGTCCACTCAAGCCGCTTACCGGGTGATCGGACAGATTCTCGTCACCCTGGCGGGACCGGACTGTCTCGCCATCTACTGTCCCGAGATCCAACGCTGCAATGAGTTTGACCTCTCCCTGATGGAAATCCTCGCCGGCCCCAGGCCGCTTGATCTGTTCCGCGAACCTACCTTTGAGCCAATCATCGAGATATCGGACTCCAACCCCAAAATGGCTGATGCAGTCAAGGAAGCCCGCAACCGCTGGCAGGAATTCCTCTCAGCCTTCCAGGAAAGCAACTCGGCCGACACCGATCGCTTCATTGTGAAGGCTGAGTTCAGAGAAGGAGCAAAGTGCGAATACATGTGGCTTTCCGTGACCGCAGCTTCACGCAGTTCATTCAGCGGTGTCCTGATGAACGATCCCCATGAACTCCTGGATGTCCATCGGGGCACCAGTGTGACCCTGGAACTCGACAAGCTCAATGACTGGATCTTTCGGGATGAAGACGGAGAGCATATCGGCGGATTCACCCTCGATGTCCTCGCGGAGGGTGACGACGAGTAGATTCCTTTTAACGTTTCGAAACATCAGTCACAGTTACCGCTTGCATTGCCGAAAAATTGGTCTAACGTCCGCGCTCCACTCAAAACCATCAAAATTCAGTCATGTCACAGCACGCGAGTCTCAAAAAGTCCGGTAGCGTAGGGTCTAAGCGCAGCGTCCTTAAGCGCTTCGAGCGAGTTAAGCTGCTCCAGAAGCGCGGTGAGTGGGAAGAAGGGACCAGCCCGATCGGTCTCAAAAAGACGAAGCCTGAGGCTTAATTCTTTCATTCTCGAGTTTTTCACCCCTTTCCTAAGGGTTCCCTATGGGGTCCACGACGGGCAAAGACGTTCGTCTGAATAAGTTTCTCGCTTCTTGCGGGGTCGGGTCACGCCGTGGCAGCGAAGCATTTATTCGCGAGGGTAGAGTCGAAATCAACGGCGAGATCACTCTCGATCTCAGTGCCCGCGTGGGTCCAAACGATCACGTCAGGTTTGACGGCAAATTGCTCCGTAGCCAGAACGACTTAACGATTGTGTTGAACAAGCCCAAGGGTTACCTCTGCACTCGAAGCGACCCGCAGGGCCGAAAGACGATCTACGAGCTGCTTCCGAGGAAATTCTCCAGCCTTAATTACGTGGGGCGGCTTGACCTCGACAGCTGCGGTCTCCTTCTGCTGACGAGCTCCGGAGAATTGACCGAACAACTCACCCATCCCCGCTTTCATGTGGAAAAGGAATACGAAGTCCAGTTGGACCGCTCCTTTGACACCGAGAAAACCGAGCGCCTCCTCGAAGGAATCCATCTCTCCGAAGGTCTTGCAAAGGCCGAATCCGTCACCTTCGATTCCCGCCGAAGATTGCGGGTGGTTCTGACCCAGGGGTATAACCGCCAGATAAGGCGCATGTTTTCCAAGCTGAACTACAAAGTCAAACGCCTTGAGCGAGTGCGTATCGGAAAATTAACCATGCCGGTTCTCTCAACCGGAGACTTCCAGGTTTTGAATCACCGAGAGATCGAAGCCGCTTCGAGGCGTTCCTGAACCCGGAACCCGCCCGGCCCAAATCAGTAAATTCTCACCGACCAGCTTTGCACCGGCTGGCGGGACAATCTCAGAACGCTGAGCGACCGCGCATCTTTAGAATCGAATCCATAGACTGCCTGATTCTCAAACGCCCAGGTTGGGCTGTGTGAAACGAAAGTGTTGGTTTCAGGGAATGTGACCGTCCCATCAGCTGCAGGCTCAGCAATCGTCAATTCGACCCGGAATCCCAACATGCTGTCAATGGAGCCCAGCTCCCACTCATGGCGATGGAGGTAACTGCGGGGGATCCGCATTACGACTGATTTCTCACCGCCTTCTCCAACGATCAGAGCAGATGTAACCCCCTTGGGGCTCAGACGAAGATTGTAACCGCTGCCAAAGCAGCCGATCGGAAGATCAGGGAGGCTCCCGGGGCCCTCGGTCCCCTTTGTGTAGATCTCAACTGGTTCAACCGCTCCGAATGAGAGCACTTCGTTAACGGGCCGGGCATCGAGAAAGACCTTGGTGCGAACAGCGGCCGCATCACCAAGATCCGGGATGGCGACTCCATCAACAGCGACGGTCAGGTAGAGAGCATCCTCATCGGCATCGAAACGGTAGGAAACATCACCTTCGCGGCGGAGCTGCGCCCGGTTTTCCCCGGCAGGAGGTGCATTAGCATATTCCGACCAGTGTTTCATAGATCGGTTCTCACCGAGGACAAGGTCGCGGGTGGCTTCCAGTTCACGATTGAACCGAACGATACGGTCATTCACGTCTGTTTGAATCCAGACATCACGCTGGAACGGAGTATTACCTAGATCAGCCGAGAATTCGAAGAGCGAAAACACACTCTTCACCCCAAGTGGAGAAACGGAGAAATTTGTCGGTTGCCCCACCTTGTCTCCCAGCCCTACTTGAAAAGTCCCTGATGTAGCTTTGTCAGTCCCGTTCACTAGATCCCATTCGATTCGAATCCGATCGGTCACGTTGAGAAACTGTCGAGACTTCCATACAGCGGTAACCGGCGCTACCCTGACCGGCAGGTCAACCAACTCCGAACCGATCGTATCTTCCAGCACAAAAGAGAAGCGGCAGAACTCATCAGAAGGCTGCAACGGGAAAAGAATGTCCGACCCGTCCCTCGCCTTTCCGGCAAACGGACGCGCGTAGGTGAAACCAAGCTGGGTCGTCGCTTCCGCGGGAACACGGAAACGCTGGGTCGCCTGCATCGGTTGCAGCCCGGGACCGACGTTGAGAGCACCGATGCATCCCTCCTGGGAATCCTCGGTAAGATTGCGGATCACTAACTTCACGTCCACCCCGCCCTCCCTGTTGAAAGCCGCGGTGCCAGCGTATGAAAATTTGGTCGGAAGAGGACCATTCTTCAATTCCTGGAACAGAGAGCGGGCCAGGTATTCATTCGCAAGCGGGCCGGTGTGAATCCGCTCGACTTCCTTCAACTCCGGTCCAAAACGGAAAATCTCCTTCATGCGATCTCCCACGATCTCCATCGCGGCATCCGGATGGGTGTCGGGTAACACACCACCACCAAATCTTGAAAAAAGGTGCTGCCCAGAGTCCATGAACATCACTCCATTCGCGGAAGCGACCTCCTTTGCCACCATGGAATACGGACGAGTCAGACCAAATTCCATCGATCCTCCACCGTAGTTTACCAGTCCGGGACCAATCACGAGGATATCGGCATTCTCTTTCCGCCCGGCATCAATAGACTCCTGAATAGCCCGCTTATAGGTATCCAGCGAGAGTCGATTCAGGGCATCGTAGATCCCGTACTGAATGAGCACCAGGTCAGGCTGATGCAGGAATGCATCCGTCGCGGTCCGTCGAAGACCCGTCATCGACGTTCCGTCCAAGACGGCCAGGTTTTCAAAAGTGATACTTCTTCCGAGGAAGTCCTCGGAAGTCTGGCTGCCTCCTGCAGGAGGATTCAAAAGCCTTGCACCGCCCGTGTAGAAAAACTCGCGGGCAATTAGATCAATCAATCCCCCAACGTAGCTGAAAACAGGATTATTCTGCTCCCAGGCGCCTTCCAAAGGGGTGTAGCCACCAGTGACACTGTCTCCCAGAACAACGATGTGAACGGGTTCCTGCGCTTCGAGCTTAGGAAAAGTGCCCGGCAGATAGCGCTTGAATCGCTTTCTCTGCTCAAGCGTCAAGGGGTAAGCGAACGAGTTGGCAGCAAACACAAACACCAATCCCGTCGCGATAGCCGCGGCGAATAGTCTCATACTTCTTTAGTAGCGAAGGATAAACGACAGAGCCGTTCAATTCCTTAGTAAAAGGGCCCTGATTTTCAGGGCCTTTTTACCTTTAGAATCAAATCACGACGTTGTCGATGTTCCACTTCGGCGGTCACGGAAAGAGGTAATTCCCTCCTCCGGCAGGAAGAAGCCGCTCATCTGGAGCCTTGCCGGCTTCACTCCAAGCTCCTCGAGGTGCTCATAGTGTGCCAGGGCGTCTTCATTCTCCAACGGCCCAAGAGTCGGCTCAACGCCTTCCGCGCCAGTCAACAGGCTGACAAGAACACAGCCGGTGATCTCTCGCTTGTCACGACTCGCAAGGAACTTCATGAAGCTTGCCTGAACAGCATCATCGAGGTCCTCAAGTTCTTCGGGCAAGTAAATGGTTTCAGAGACCACATCAGGCATCATAAGCTCTCCACCGGTAGTGAAAAGGATGTCGCGCTCCGAGGTGAAACGCCTGATAGCTTCATCCAGGCGGAAGACCGGTGGGAAGCTGTAGTCAACTATCAGAGCTCCCGGCTTGAGCATGCTGATATCTAGAACACCCGGAAGGTTAGTCGAAGCAACCACCATGGAAGCTTCGTAAACCTCAGGCGGGAGGGCCCCACCATTCTTCACGATGTCCACTTGTCCCTGGTATCCTGCATCGCGAACACGATCACGTATGCGACTCATTTGATCATCCGTCTGATACGGATCGCAAAGGATGAGGTGCTTAGGATGCTCCATCACGTCAAGCATGAGGCGAAGCGTGCCGAAACCGATTGATCCGAGCCCTACTACGGAAACCGTTTCGTCGGAAAGTTCGCGGCGAGCCTCAGCCAGAACACCTTCCACCGACTTCACGATCGTCGCGGAACGTGTTGCATCACCGGTCGTGATGGCCGGAAGCCCGTCTTTGCCTTCCATCCATTTCTCGATGTCACGCCCGTGATCAGTCGTAGACGGAATCACTCCTGTCAGCGACACATTTTTCGCCCCAGCCTCTCCAGCCATCTCAAGAGCTGCGAGAGTTGCTGTCTTCACCGACTCCGGATTCTTGTGAAAATCAGATTCGAAGTGAGGCAGCATCACAACACCGATGTTGCCTTCTGAGAGTTCGTATCGATTACTGAGACGCGGTCTACCTCCGAAGAGGCGCTCGGAAATCTCATCACGTGCCAGTCCTGACATGCTGGCCAGCACCTCAGGGATATAGGTTAATGCTACGGCATCAAGATCACGCAACTCGTCAGAAGCTTCTTCAACGCTGATGTGAGCCAAGTCAGAGAAGTCAATATCGAGACCAGCCTCCTTTTCCACTTCTGTCGTTGCGACAGGTTCACTCGCGAGGTAGTGGGCCAATTGCTCAATGGTCGGGTGCGTCAGGAAGGTATCGACACCGACATCCTGCTGGATGGCTTCTGTGACATCAACTACGATCCGGAGAGCGAGCAGAGAGTCACCGCCCATTTCGAAGAAGTTATCAGTCACACCGATATCTTCGGAATCAAAATTACGGCTAAACACTTCCCAGAGCTTCTCCTCGATCGGATTACGAGGGCGAACGCGTTCACCCTCGCTGGCAGCGCCAGTCTTCGGCATCGGCAACTGCCTGCGGTCGATCTTCTTGTTCGGCGTCAGCGGGAATTCATCCAGCGCCGAGAAATAAGCGGGGATGTAGCTGGCCGGCAGATACCTGACAAGCTCACTGCGAATAGCGGCAGCCTCAAGACCCTTGGCTTCCGGAATGTAGTAGGCGACAAGACCTTCACCGGTCGGGAGATCTCCACGCTTCGTCACGACAGCGTGCTTAATCCCACTGATGGCTTCAAGCTGCGTCTCGATATCACCGAGCTCCATGCGCACTCCACGAACCTTCACCTGAAAGTCAACACGCCCAAGACACTCCAGCTTGCCGTCACGATTCCAACGAGCGAGGTCTCCAGTTCGATAGATACGCTGAGTCCCGAGACCGGGCAGCTCAATTTCCCGGAAGGCTTCCGCAGTCAACTCCTCACGGTTACGGTAACCACGGGCGAGGCCGTCGCCACCGATCCAGAGTTCACCAGTGAAACCTTGCGGCACGGGCTGGTGATTGTCATCGAGGATGTAAATTTGAGTGTTGGCAATCGGCTGACCAATCGAGATGGCCGCTTCACCTTCTTCGATTTTCTCGACCGTAGACCAAACGGTCGTCTCGGTCGGACCGTAGAGGTTCCACAGCTCATCGGCTGAGTTGACCAAGGTATTCGCCAAAGTGCGGTTGAGTGCTTCACCACCGCAGAAAATGCGAAGCCCACTGTTACCTTCCCAGCCGCTATCGAGCAGCATTTGCCAGGTCGCCGGAGTGGCCTGCATCACAGAAATATCCTCTTCGTTGATGAGGTTGGCGAGGCGTCGACCGTCCTTCACATCATCACTGCTCGCGATCACAACCGTAGCCCCGGCCAGGAGAGGCAGGAACATCTCAAGGAGAGATATATCGAAAGAGAGCGTCGTCACCGCGAGGAGACGATCTTCGGCTGTGAGACCGGGCTTGTTCTCCATCGAGCGGAGAAAATTCACCGCAGCACGGTGCGGAATCTCCACGCCCTTAGGCGTTCCGGTCGACCCGGAAGTGTAAATGATGTAGGCGAGAGCCTCGGAGTTAATACCGGAAGCCTCAGGTGCTTTCGAAGTCGCTTCGACCACGTCGAGATCGATCACTTTCCAATCCCCGGTCGGCAGAGAACTACCAAGACGGGCCGAGGCGATCAAAGCCTTCGGCGCTGCATCTTCCAGCATCATCTCAAGACGTTGCGCCGGGAACTCAGGATCGAGTGGGATGTAAGTCGCACCGGTCTTCAAAACGCCGAGCAAAGCAGCGATCATTTTCGGGGACCGATCGGCAAGAACACCCACATTATCCCCTGCTGAAACTCCGGCCACTGAAAGATCGCGGGCGACTCCATTGGCGAGGCGATTGAGTTCACCATAGGTCACATGAGTATCACCGAAGATCACCGCCGTATCCTCGTCCTTCACGGCAGAAACAGTCTCGATCAACTCGTGCAGCAATGCGTCGTCTTCGTAATCAGCCTTGGTTTCGTTGAATTCAAGAAGCAGTTTCTTCTCGTCATCGGATGGGAGAAGATTCAGTTCGGAAACCTTCTGATCCGGGTTTTCCGTCATCTCGCGAAGCACCTGCTCGTAGAGACCACAGAGTTCCTTGATCGTCTCTTCGTCAAAAAGATCACGATTATACTGCCAGCAACCGAAGAGCTGACCGCCGGCTTCTTCCAGCGTCAGGGTAATTTCAAACTGCGCCTGGCGGGTCGTCAGATCGATCGTCTCCATGGAGAGGTCGCCCACATTGAAGGTGTGTCCACCCTGCCCGATCAGGAACACGGCGATACCTTCGTCGTCAATGCCCGGCACCTTCTCCATGGTGAAACTCACCTGGAAGAGAGGCGAACGGCCCGGGTCACGCGCCACGTTGAGGCGGTCAACCATACGAGCGAGCGGGTATTGCTGATTTTCCAGCGCTCCGTTCACGCGCTCGCTATTAGCCGCAAGGTATTCGGAAATGGTCGGATTCTCTTCCACGGAGCTGCGCATCGGAACCGGGTTAATGTAGTAACCCACAGTGCTCTGAAGCTGGGACTGATTTCGTCCGGCAAGCGGGACACCCACGACGATATCGTCTTGGTCACAGTAACGGTGCATCAGCACATCGTAACCGGAAAGGAGCGTCGTGAAGAGAGTCACGCTGTTGGCTTTCGCAAGTTGATCCACCGATTCAGTCAACTCCTCATCAAGCTGAAATCCGTAGGTGGCACCGTTAAAAGTCTGAACAGCAGGACGCGGTCGGTCCGTGGGGAGATCGATCGCGGACGGAGCACCGGCAAGGTGATTTTTCCAGAAGTCGAACATGCGTTCACCGGCATCGCTCTCGAGGTGAGCTTTCTCCCAGTTCACAAAGTCAGCATAGGTTGCGTCGAGAGACTCAACCTGCGGGCTACGGCCTGCCTTCGTCGAGAAGTAGTATTCGATGAGATCCTGGATGATCACAGCCACGGACCAGGCGTCAGAGATCATGTGATGCATGCTGAGCAGGGCCACATGAGCTTCATCCGCTGTGCGGAAAAGCTCCAGACGAATGACCGGGCCACGCTCCAGGTTAAACGGACGATCTGCGTGTTCGCTGATGGTCGCCTTAAGCTGCTCGTCGTCCATCGCGGTGCAGTCATGCTCGCGGAAATCGATGGTTCGTCCTTTCTGGACCGCCTGCATGGGCTCGCCGTCCTTCGTGGTGAAAGTAACGTCGATGAGCGGGTGACGCTCGAAGAGCAAAGCGAAAGCCGTCTTCATCGCCTCGATGTCGAGGAGCGGACGGAACTTACCGGAGAAGACCAGGTTGTAGGCGGATGACTCCGGCGCAAGGCGGTGGAGGAACCACAAGGCCTTCTGACCTTCGGAAAGCGGAAAGACCTCCGGCATTTCACCGGTAGCTTCGAACTCGACCAAGTCACCGGCTGCGGCTGCACCACTGTCACCAGCAGCTCCACCACCGGACTCGAGAAGCTTCTCAAGAACCGGCACTGAGAGGTCAATGATGCTCGGGCCGTTGAGCACCGAGCCCATTGGCATGGACATACCGAGCTTCTCCTCGATACGGTTCACGAGTTCGATCGCCATGAGTGAATCGAGCCCCAGATTGGTCAGTGGCGTGTCCTTGTCGAGCCTCGTCGCATCCGTGCCGAGCACCGCTGCCACCTGAGCGGCAATCAAATCTTCAACCATTCCGGAACGCTTCTCCGGAGCTGCCTCGAGAATTCGAGCCGCCATGGAGTCACCACCACCACTGCTGGTGCGCGGCACCACGGGCAGGAACATATCAGAACCACCCACCGACGGGCTGAAGCGAGCCAGGGCCTGCCAGTCACAGCGGGCACAACCGAGTTGGTGCGCGTCGGTCGGAATACCGAGACTGAAGAGGTACAGAGTCTCTTCCATGTCGGTAGAGCCAAGCCCCACCATCTCGAGATATTCCTTGGTTTTCTCATTTCGGGCCACGAAACCGGCACCTTCGAGAGCACCCCAGTTAAATGTTAGGGCCGGGAGACCAATTGAACGGCGATAGTGCGCGATCTGATCGAGGAACACGTTACCGGCGTTGTAGTTGGACTGCTTCACCGCTCCGATAAAGGCGGAGAACGAGGAGAAACAGACAAAAAGTTCGAGCGGAAGATCCAGGGTCGCTTCGTGGAGGTTCCAGGCACCAAGCATCTTGGGCAGGAGCACGCGATCGAAGCGCTCGGTGTCGAGTTCGTTGATGAACTCATCATCGAGCACCATCGCTCCATGAATCACACCGATAAGCGGGGCCTTGCCCTTCTGGACTTCAGCGATGGCCCTGTCGATATCGGCACGGCTCGTTACATCACCACGGGCGTCGATGATCTCGATTCCCTCGGCGCGCATCTTCTCGATTTTCTCAATCGCATCGTCCTTCGGACCGGAACGGCTCATGAGAGCAAAGCGACGGGCTCCGTTATCAGCCATCCACTGAGCAAGCTCAAGGCCGAAACCACCGGCACCACCTGTGATCAGGTAAGTGCCGTCAGAACGGAAACGATGCCCTTCCTCAGTTGGCTGACCGATCTCAATCTCGGGCACATCAAAGTCGAGCACGTTTTTACCGATATGCTTACCGGCAGCCATGAAACGAAAGGCTTCAACCACTTCGGTGATAGGGAACACTTCGTTCGGCAGCGGTTCGTAAATCTCTTCATAGAACATCTTCTCCAGATCGGAGAACATGCTTGCCACGTACGCCGGCTTGCTCTGCAGATGCTGAGCCAGATCGATCACGAAGAAGCTGATGTTGTTGCGCAGGGGCTCAAGACCAATCTTGGAGTTACCGTAGACATCGACCTTCCCGATCTCCATGTAGCGCCCAAAGGTCTTAAGCACACTAAAGTTCTTCGGAATGAAGTCACCAGCCAGCGAGTTGAGGACAGCGTCCACCCCTTCCCCGTCTGTGATGCGCATAATCTCATCTGCGAACTCGAGCGTCCGGGAATCGAGCACGTGGTCAGCACCCATGTCGCGGAGAAGCTGACGCTTCTCAGGGGTGCCTGCGCTAGAGAATACCGTCAGACCGAGGTGCTTCGCAATCTGGATCGCGGCCTGACCAACACCACCGGTTCCGGCATGAATAAGAATGCTCTCACCCTTCTCCATGCGAGCGAGCTCGTTGATCGCGTAGTGCGATGTCAGGAAGACTGTCGGGAGCGTTGCCGCTTCAACGTGGCTCATGGTATCCGGCTTACGGAAGACCATGCTGCGGTTTACGGTGACGTAGCTGCGGAAGCAATACGGCGCCATACCCACGACGTTGTCGCCCGGCTTCAGGTCGGTCACATTGGAACCAACACTGACCACGGTTCCGGAGAAGTCATCACCGAACCACTTCAGGTCGACTGGATTGCCCGGGTAAATCCCGAGTGCCTTCATCACATCGCGAAAGTTGATACCGCCTGCCTTGATCTGGATCTCGATCTCGTCGGCTTCAGGCTCGCGGCGCGAGGTCTCGTTGAGAGAAAGGTTTGTCAGGATACCAGGCTTGTCGATCTGGAGGCGATACGGCAGAACCGATCCATCCTCCTGAACAGCGTTGCGAGTCCGGCCCGGCAAAGCCTCAGGCTTCACGCGGTGGACACGGCGGGCGTAGCGACCGTTCCCGCGGAAAGCGAGTTCGTGCTCATGATTGGAGTGCAGGAACTCAGCAGTGAGGTCCTCCATCTCAAACTCGTTCGCCTCGGGATCCAGATCGATCTGGCCCCAGGTGAATTCAGCGTGCTCGTTGTTGGCCACGCGGAGAAGACCGGTCAACGGCGCCGAAGCAAGACCCGGAAGAGCCTCTCCACGCTTGACCGGCATCGTGCCACGAGTCAGGAAGGTAATTTGCGGACGCTCGTCCCATTCACGGTTCGTGATGAACTGGAAAAGACCGTGGGCAAAACGCACCCCGGAATCCTGAGCAGCGTTGAGTTGCTCAAGGCTTAGTCCATCCGCTTTTGGATGATCCAGGGAAAGCGTTTGGATGATGTGCTTGATGACCCGGCCTTCGCCGGTCAGATCTTCGACCTTGGCACTCAAGCTCTCCAGGGTGGAACCTGCGAGGACCGTCTCGGTAGTTTCAGTCTCGAGCGCAGAAGCGAGTTGCTTACCGAGACCGGACTGGTCCTCAGTAACGAGGAAGACCACCTTGGCGGGAGTCTCAGCCTCTTCACTGTCGGCAGCGGCGGTGGCATCGTCAGCCGCCTCGTCTTCCTCAACGGGAAGCTCGACGGGATCAGGGGCGCGACCAATCAAGCAGGCCTGCTGGTTTTGATCCGGATTCTCGGAACTGATGAAGCTGGCAACATCACGGAATTGAAGATCGGTCAGGAGTTTCTCCCACTTCTCGCGAGAGAGCAGAGCGGAATCCTTACGAAGGTCGGTATCAGTGAAACGCCACCAACCGGGCAGAAGGCCAAACACGTTATCGAGGGCAGCGCGGCGCCAGGTCACCTCGAGGAACATGAGCAGACCATCTTCGGCCAGAGCACCACGCAGGTTGTTGAGCGTGGTCTTGAGATCTTCGGTCGCGTGAATCACATTCGACGCCAGGATGATGTCGAAGTGGTGCGGCTCGATTCCCTGGGCCTCCGGAGACTTCTCACAGTCGAACATTGTGTATTCGACGAATGGATAGTCTTCCGAGAAGCGATCTTCAGCGGACTGCAGGAAGAGCGGTCCGTTGTCGGTAAAGACATACTGCGTGCGCTCGGGTGGAAATACTTTCAGGATTTCACTGGTGAGTGAACCCGTTCCGGCACCAACCTCGAGGACACGGATTGTGCGACGCTCGGGCAGATTCTCGACCGCCTTGGCCAGAGCATCTTTGATCTGAACGTTAATCACCGGAAAGTCAGCTCCCTCGCGATAGAAACGCTCCATGATGCGGGAGGATCCTCCCGGGAAAAGCACTTCCAGCGGATCGGTTTCGCCGCTGAGAACACCGGCGAGGTTGGGTCCGGTAAGTCGCTGCAGCTCGGCCTCGGAAGCAAAGTGAGGCAGTGTTTCGATCAGCTTATCAACCCACGGCAGAGCTTCTTCAGTGCCGGGCACTTCAAGAACCTCCCAGGTCTCGTCATCTTTCTGCTTGAGGAATCCACCCTCACACAGTGACAGGAGTTGTCCGAATACCAGCTTGGTGTGCTGGTCGGCGATGGACAGCTCTTTCATCAATCCGGGAATCGTGATCTCGTCCCCTGTCTTCGGATCCCATCCGAGTTCGTAGTAGGCATTGATGATGAACTGACGTGACAGTTCGTCCAGGGCCGGAAGGAACTTCTCGTAGTGATCAGCGAGTCCACGCTGCTCGTAGAGCTCCGGAAGATTGGAGTTGGCGGCTTCGACCAGCTCAGCCGGTGCCGGCAAGTTGGCACTGCCGCCTTCGCGCGTGCCGGGCAGGCGGGCGAGTTCCCACTCAGCCTGGTAAACACACTTCTCGAGCTCGTCACGATTGCTCTGCTCAACGCGGTCAGCACGAAATCCGTAGATCTCAGCAACGAGGTTGCCGGCGTCATCATAGACATCAATGTCTGCAATGATGTATTCGCGATCGTTGTCAGAGTTCACCTTGGCATGGCCCCAGAGTCGAAGAGGCGGGCGCTCAACGTGGAGCCGAATACTGCGAATCGCTGCCGGCAGGTAGAAATAGTCAAGTGCGTTAGCCCCCTCAGGAATCACCTGCCCGCCTTTGACCGGGTGGAAGCAGGCATCGAGCACCGCCGGGTGGAAATGGTGGTCCGGAATCGTGGCTAAGAGCCCCTCAGGAGCGACGATCTCAGCGAGAGACTCACCATCCTTCCGCCAGACATTCCGAAGATGCTGGAAGAGCGGACGGAACTGGTAACCAGCCTCTTCATAATCGTCGTAGTAATCTTGGTGATTGAAGTGCTCCGGCAGATTTTTTTTGACCTCTTCAATATCGAAAGGCTCACGGCATGGCTCGGGCTGCTTGCGCAGCACACCTTGTGAGTTGAGCTCCCATTCATTCTTATCGCCCGTGGCGCTGAAGATGCGGAAGATGCGTGTGTCAGGATCGAAAACCACCTCAACCGTGGGAACTTTGTCCTCGGAAACGAAGAGAGCTTTCTTCATCTCGAGGTCCTCAACGACGTAATTCTCGTCAGGGAAAAGCTTGCGAGCAATCGCAATGCCTATTTCACCATAACCGGAGGCCGGGAAAATCACACTATCCCAGAAGCGGTGATCGTCGAGCCAAGTGAAGTAACGCGGGTCGAGGTCAAAGCGCCAGGTCGGACGCGGAGCTTCCTGCTCAAGACCGAGCAGCGGGTGCTCAAGCGGAGCACAGCGAAGGTATTCATTCTGCTTGGACTCGAGCCAGAAAGTCTCGTGCTGCCAAGCGTAGGTGGGCAGGCGCACGCCGGCGGCGGATGCCTGGGCAACGGCCTCCCAGTCGATCTCGAACCCGTGATTGTGCATCCGGGCGAGATTGGAAATCATTTCGACGGACTCGTCGGTCTTGCGGCGCAGACTGGAGAAATAGAAGCCTTTGCGGTTCTGATCCGAGAGACACTCCATGATCGGATTCTGGAGAGCCGGGTGCGGTCCAAGCTCGATAAAGGTATCTTCACCGGAACGAATCAGGCCGGAAATCGCAGGTGCGAAGAGCACCGCTTCGCGAACGTTCTGCCACCAATAGTCTCCGTCCAACTTGGTGCCGTCGAGGACACCGCCGGTCACGGTTGAAATGTATGGCACCCTGGTAGGTTGAGCCTCAATGTCCTTGAGGACCTCCAGAAGCTCATCCTTGATGGGCTCCATCTGGTGCGTGTGGAACGCGTAATCGATACGCAACCAGCGCACGAACTTCCCGGCTTCTTCCAGTTCAGCAACCACCTCTTCGAGAGGCTCCGTGTCCCCTGCTAAAGTCAGGAGTCCGGGGCTGTTCACCACGGCGACCTGAACCTGATCTTCCTTACCGGCGATCGCCTTCTTGGCTTCGGCCTGGGAAATACCAACAGCCACCATGCGGCCGTTGCCTCCCGTCTGATCCTGGAGGCGGGAACGGTGATAAATGATCTTCACCGCATCTTCCATCGTGTAGGCGCCCGCCACGTAGGCAGCAGCGACTTCACCCACGGAGTGACCGACGACCTTGGCTGGTTCGATCCCCCAGGACTTCCAAAGCTCAGCGAGCGCCACCTGAAGGCCGAAGATCGCCGGCTGTGCGATGTTGGTGCGGTTGATTTGAGAATCCTCTTCGGTGCGGGTCATCTCCTCGATGAGGGACCAGCCAGCCAGAGGTTTGAGATGTGAATCGATCTCTTCGAGCACGTCGCGGAAGACGGGCTCACGCCCGAGCAGATCCTGGCCCATGGCCCACCACTGGGCCCCTTGACCGGTAAACACGAAAACCGGATCGTGAGCTTCCCCTGCCGGCCTACCAGGGATCGCACTCTCGCTCTCACCGGTTGCCAGCCACTCAGTCATCTCATGAATGATTGCGTCCTTGTCATCGCCAATGAAGGCGAGACGGTTGTCGTGGTGTTCACGCTTGGAGCCGGCCGCAGCGGAAATGTTTGCAATGTCCGTGTCACTCGAGCGGAGGAAACGTCGCCAGCGCACGACAGTATCGCGCAGCGCATCATCGCCGCGTCCGGAGACTGGAAGCAACACCGGGCGCCCAGCCTTCTTGCCACCCTTCAGTTCGATTGGAGCACCAGCCTCGACCTTGTCTTCGGCAGAGACGGCTTCGAGCACGATATGGGAGTTCGTTCCTCCGAAACCAAAGCTGTTAACGCCGACCACCGGAAGGTGACCGTCGAGGTGCGGCAGCGGTTGGTTTTCAGTCGCGACTTTGAACTTGAACTCCTCGAAAGGAATATCGGGGTTCGGGTTCTTGAAATTGAGGTTTGCCGGCACCGTATCGTGGTGCAGGACAAGGGCCGCCTTGGCGAGTCCGGCAACACCGGATCCTGATTCGAGGTGCCCGACGTTGGTCTTCACAGAACCAAGCAGGCAGTAATCGCCTTCGTCGCGACCTTGTGAGAGAATTTGCCCGAGGGCTGTCGTCTCGATAGGATCACCCACCGGCGTGCCGGTTCCATGAGCCTCCATGTAGCGAACTCGCTTGGGTTCGAGACCTGCTTGACCGTAGGCAATGCGCAGCATCTCGGCCTGAGTGTCGATGCCCGGGACGGTCATCGACGACGTGTTACCGTCCTGATTGATGACTGCGGCTCGGATGGTGCAGTAAATGCGATCGCCATCCTTCCTCGCCTGAGAAAGCGGCTTGATCACAAACATGCCGGCACCCTCACCGCGGACATAGCCGTTAGCGCGATCGTCAAAAGCAAAGCACTGACCGGAAGGAGACAGCATTGTTGCCTTGGAGAACCCGATGGACGCATCAGGCGTCAGAAGAGCGTTCACACCACCAGCAAGAGCCATGGTCGACTGGCCCGACCAGACACTCTCACAGGCAAGGTTAATAGCCACGAGCGCAGAAGAACAAGCCGTATCGACAGAGACAGCAGGCCCCTTGAGGTCAAAAAGATACGCAATCCGATTCGAAGCAATCGAGAGCGTCGAACCCGAGTTCGTGTGGACATCAACGTTTTTGGGGTCACTCTGGGCAACGTTCGCGTAGTCGTTCGAAGCGATTCCAACGTAAACCGCCGTCTCGCTGCCCTTCAGACTTTCAGGTGAGATACCCGCATCCTCCAGGGACTCCCAGGAGGTTTCCAGCAACCAGCGTTGCTGAGGGTCCATACGCAATGCTTCCCGGGGCGATATTCCGAAGAATTGAGCATCGAACTGATCGTGATCGTGAATGAAACCACCCCACTTGGTGATCATCTTGCTCGGGATATCCACATTTTCGTGATACCACCGATCACGATTCCAGCGGTCGGCGGGCACAGGAACAATTCCTGAGCGGCCTTCCATCATGAGATTCCAGAATGACTCGGGACCGGTGACACCACCCGGGAGGCGGCAACCGATTCCAATGATGGCCAGGGGCTCTCGCTGCGCAGTTTGGCTATCGGACATGTTTTTTATTGCGGTCGGTGTAAAACTGCCGTGTGCAGAGGTGAGTCTTGGTGACACCCATCTCACGACGAAGGACGCTTAACTGTCTAGAAGTTTAACAAAATTGGACCCGTTAACGTAGCTGATTTTTACAGGCAGAAGGGGGTGGCTGATTTAAGCCTGAACCACCGCGTAGTCAACAGGGTATGCCGAAAGGTTTAACAGGGTTAAATGATAACTTTTTCCAAAATTTTAACAATTTCAGGGCAGTAAATCTGAAACTGCTTCACGCTCCTCACGCAATTCCTGTACCGTTGCGTCAATCTTTTCGCGACTGAACTCACTAACCGGCACATCCTGAACGATTTCCCACTTCTCACCGTCGCTACGAATCGGGAATGAAGAAATGAGGCCTTCGTCCACGCCGTAGGAACCGTCAGAGCAGACACAGACGCTGGTCCAGTCCCCTTCCGGAGTGGGTGCGGTGAGGCTCTTGACAGTGTCGACAACGCCGTTTGCCGCCGATGCAGCGGAGGAAAGCCCGCGGGCCTCAATGATCGCAGCACCTCGCTTCTGGACCGTAGAAATGAACTCACCTTTGAGCCAGGCTTCGTCAGAAATAGCGTCGGTCACCGGAGTTCCACCGATCTTAGCATTAGTGAAATCGGGATACTGGGTCGCAGAGTGGTTGCCCCAGATGCACATGTTGGACACTTCGCTCACGTGAACGCCGGCTTTCTGGGCCAATTGTGTCTTGGCACGGTTCTCATCGAGACGAGTCATGGCAAACCAGCGCTCAGCCGGGACTTCGGAACCGGCGTTCATGGCAATCAGGCAGTTGGTGTTACAGGGATTGCCAACCACAAGCGTGCGAACGTCGGAGGCAGCATTACTGGCAATAGCCTGGCCCTGGCCGGTGAAAATCTTGCCGTTGATACCCAGCAGATCACCGCGCTCCATACCGGCTTTACGCGGCACGCTGCCCACCAGCAGAGCCCAGTTCACGCCTGTGAAACCCTCATCAAGGCTTGAAGTCGCCTGAATATCGGTCAATAGCGGGAAAGCACAGTCATCGAGCTCCATCACCACGCCTTCGAGGGCTTTCATGGCCGGCTCGATCTCGATCAGGTTCAGGGCGACCTTCTGATCGGGGCCAAACATGGCCCCGCTGGCAATGCGGAAGAGAAGTGAATAACCGATTTGACCGGCGGCACCGGTCACTGCAACTCGAATGGGCTGACTCATAGGTCTTGGAGGATTATTTGATATTATAGATAACGAAAAAAGAAGTGACGCAGAAACTCAGCCTTTTAGGCGTGGCAAATTCGTCCAAATTAAAGAGTGTCCACCCTTCGCGAGCGGCCGGACTCATTCAACACGTTTTTTATACCTTCCCGGAGGTCGCGAAAGTCGAGTCCAATGCCCAATTCCTTCGAGGAAACGGGAACACGGTATGACCAGTTCGTGCCGTCCATCACACCGGGGACATTAATGCGATTGTCGTCCTCGAGCAGGTCGGAAATCATGAAAGCGACACGATCGGAGTTGGAGAAACAAAGCTCACGCATCAGCTTATGCCAGACATCGGAGTTGAATTCGGGGATGCGATACCCGTCTTCGAGTTCAACTCCGGCGAAATGGCAGAGCGTTTCGAGAAATTTTTTGGCCTCCCACCATTCAGGGCTCTCAACTTCGGCCTCACACAGTTGCTTATACATCGCCTTCCACTGGGCTGGCAATGGGGAGTGGTCGTGCGTTGCGTAGGTGGCAAAGGAACAACTCGGATATTGGAGCCCTGACGTCACATGCCCGTCGGTAAACTCCCACTGCGGGACTTTCATCCCGGCAATACCCAGGTTTTCGAGCGAGGGGCGCACATAATCCGGCACCGTACCGAGATCTTCAGCGATCACTTCGGCCATGCCGGCGGACTCTTTGATCATGGAGAGATAAACCTCCCCTTCAGCCCGATTGGCTGCCTTATTTTCCTCAGAATCATCGGGTCGCGGCTTGAAGCCGGGAAGATTCCCGTCGCAAAGCGACTCCGCCTCGACCTTGGTCAACGGCAGAAACTCTTCATTCCGAATCGGATTCCAGGGAAAGGCATAAATTCGATAGAAGCCGAGCGCATGATCGACCCGAAACATTCCAAAAATTTCGGTCGCTTTACCGATCCGCTGGCGCCACCAGTGGTAGCGACGCTCCTTGAGCACATCCCAGCGATAGAGCGGAATTCCCCAGTTCTGCCCCCACTTCTGGACAAATTCGTCATCCTTGAAGAGTTTCTCGGGCGGTGCGCCGCCATACCAATCAAGATCAAAGATCTCCACATTGGCCCAGACATCGACACTGTAGAGGCTCACCCCGATCGGAATGTCGCCCATTAGGGAAATGTCTTTGGAAGCGGCGTAATCAGCAATTTCTTTCCATTGTTTTTCCGCTACCCACTGAACATAAGCGTAATAGCGAAGTTTTTTATCTATTTCACTAGCACCGTATTTCGCCTCTTCTTCGGCCAAAATCTCGACTGCCTTCTCCTTTGAGCGCAAATCTTCGGGCCAGTTATGCCACACCTGGCTGCCTCCCTCCCGCTCCATCAAAAATCGGAAGACGCAGTAGTCTTTAAGCCATGCGGCCTCCTTCTCATAGAAAGTTTCAAAATCGTCAGCTCGGCTATCCGCCCGGCCGTAGACATTCTCAAGAAAGCCCTCATAGGCTTTTTGAAGAAGCTCGTGCTTGAGCTTCCGCACCGATTTGTATTGAACATTGCCGGCATTGAGGGCTTCGATGTCATATTTGCTCAGAATTTCGGAAGCCGTCTCCTCCGGAAGGTCCATGAGACCCTTTGGAGTGCAATCTAGTGTCATCGGCTCAATCGCTACAGAGCTGATGGCGTTATACGGGCTGTTATCCGGACCGGTTTCGTTAATGGGGAGCAACTGGACAAAGCCAAAACCAACCTCAGAAGCAAAATTGACGAATTCCTTTAAGCTGGCGACGTCGCCGATGCCAAGGTCATTTTCGCCACGAATGGAAAACACCGGGACGAGAACCCCGGCGAGTCTGCGATTCGTGTTGTGTCGGGTTCCCACCATTCCCCGGAATTCGCCGCATCTTACCTACGCCAAATAAGAAAACCACTGCTAATTTGAGCAAATCCCGTGCCGAATTTCCAAGGGAGTTCAGTTGACGACTTTGTCGTAAATTGAATCTAGAATCGTCCGCGGCTGATCTAACTTTTTGGCAATTAGATACTCGCTGGTGCGATAAACCAGACGCTTTGGCACCTTGAGGTATGTATCGGGCAGCGACCAGTAGCTGTCCCGCCCTCCGAAGAGCTGCTTCTTCGCCTCTTCGAAGTGGCCTTCGAGGTTTGGAACTGCGACCTCCTCCTCCACTTTCTGGAAAACGCCATAGAGGTTACCCGGATTGACGTCGAGAGAGAGCTTTTTCAAGCCGGCTTTGGCAGCCACAGCTTCGAGTGTCAACCAGTCAAAGCCGTAGAGGTGGCCGTCATGCCACTTATGATCAATCCGCATCCCAGGAAAAAGAATGTCCGGCACCTCGATTACGAAAAGCCCGTCCGGCTTGAGAAACTCGCTCATGCTGCGGATGTCCTCGACGGGATCTGAAAGGTGTTCCAGCACCTGAAACAACGTGACGAGATCAAAGGACTCCTTCTCGAACTCGGCCTCCTGATACATACCCAGGAAAACCTCCACATCGTAGTGGTCCCGTGCAAAGGAGCCGTAGCCCTGGTTCGGCTCGATCCCATAGGCATCATTACCCAGGCGCTTCATCAGGTAAACCCATTCCCCGCCTCCAGCACCGATATCGAGACTGCGAATGCCCGCCTTGATCTGGCCCTTGGAGTGATCGAGGCGTGCCGTTGCCACGTTCCCGGCACGGTAAATGTGCTTTTTTTTGGGAACAAAAACGTCCTTGTAGGATTTGCGGTAGTCCTCCTTGTAGAATTTCGACAAATCCTCGATCGGCAGCGGATCTACGTAGATGAGGCCGCTCTCCAGATTCATCACGTTGCGCAGATCGTGACCCTCGCGCGCTTTGGTAGCTACGATTTCAGCTTCAGCCGAACCGGTGATACTACAGGGTCTCTCGGCCTGAATGCGTTGTGAGACAGTGGACATGGATCGGGGTATTTAGCACAACTCGGCGCTTTCTCCAGTGAAAGAGGGGCGATCACGGGCCTAACCTTCAATTAGGACTGGAGCCTCAGGCATCGCCGCAAGAAATGCTTTGCCGTAGCGCTTATTAAGAATACGGGCATCGAGCAGAACCACTCGTCCCTCGTCCTCGCAACTCCTGATGAGTCGCCCCACGCCTTGGCGGAGCTTCAAAATTGCTTCGGGCACGCTGTATTCCATAAAGGAATTCCCCCCGCGCTCCTCGATCTGCTCGAGCCTCGCCTGGGTCAGTGGATGATCGGGAACCGCGAAAGGCAGTCGAGTGATGATGACGTTTGTCAGCGCCTTGCCGGGCACGTCGACGCCGGTCCAGAAGCTGTCAGTGCCAAAGAGCACACTGGTCTCGTCGCTCTTGAAGGACTCAATGAGCTGGCCTCGCGACTTGCCTCTCCCCTGCACCAGCAACTCGATCTTGTGATCATCAAAGAACTCGTCCATCTCACCGGCCACCTTCTGGAGCAGATTGTAACTGGTGAAGAGCACAAAAGCCCGCCCGCCGGACTTCTGCACGAAGCGGCCAATCCACTTGATCAGTGCCTCGTCGTAGCCCGGCGCATTCGGCATGGGCATCTCCTTGACCAGATGAATCTTCATCTGCTCAGTGTAATCGAAGGGACTCCCGATCTGGATGGCTTCGACATCCTGAGCACCAACCCGGTTCCGGAAATAGCCGAGATCGCGGTCACCGATGCCCAGTGTGGCACTGGTGAAGACACAGGGTCGGTCTCGCTCGAAGAAAACAGGGCGCAGCAGTTCGGCCACATCGATGGGTGCCGCATTAAGGCTTATGGAATCCCGTTCGCTCTTTTCCACCCAGTAGACCGAGCCTTCATCACCCTGGTCGAGGAAGGTAGCGAGGCCGGCACGACAGTCGGCAAGACGACGAGCCAGTTCCGCAAGCTCATTGCGGGTAGTATCATCGGCAAGATCCGCAACCGCACGGGCACGGCGCCCCACTTCGATGAGCCCGGCTCCGAGGGTGTCCTCAACGAATTCGGGATCTCGAATCCGAAACTCCCTTCCCCACTCGCCCCACTCGCAGAGGTCTTCGACTTCTTCAAAGAACTCGTCGATATCGTCGAGCAACTTCATCGTCTGGCGCCGTCCCTGGCTGTCACCAGTCAGCTGGAAGAGCCCTTTACGGTTCTTCGGGTTGTAAAGGCGATGCAGATCAAACTTCATCCCAACCTGCGAAATCGAGAGGCCGAGCTGCTTCGCGGCCACCTGTTCCAGAGTGTGAGCCTCATCGAAAATAAGAAAGTCGTTGGCGAAGAGAAATCCCTCATCAGATTCGGTGAAATCGGCCTGACTGTTCAACAGGGTAAAGAACAAGGTATGATTCACCACTACGACATCCGCATCGGCGACCTGCTTGCGGGCCTCCTGATAAAAACAGGCTCCGGAAAATCCGCAGCGCTTAACGGTGCACGCGTGGGCTTCACTACAAACCTGCGACCAAACCCGCCCCGAGGGCACGAAATCGAGATCACTCAGGGTACCGTCCTCGGTAGACCTGGCCCACTCCCAAATCGCCTTGAGTTCCTCCAGCTCGGATGATGTGAACATCTCCCCACCACCCGACATCGCGTTCTGAAGACGGTTCGGGCACAGGTAATTGCGTCTGCCTTTCAACAGCAGCGCCTCAAAGTCTTCATCCATAACCGACTGCAGCAACGGGATGTCTTTTTCCACGAGTTGTTCCTGCAGGTTGATGGTGTGCGTCGAAATGATCGCCTTGCGCCCTTCGTCGAGCGCTTTTCGCACTGCCGGGGCAAGATAGGCAAGAGACTTGCCAACGCCCGTTCCCGCTTCCACGACGAGCGGCCTCTCCTCTTCGAGCGCACGGGCCACCGCTACAGCCATCTGCTGCTGCTGGGGGCGAAACTCGAAATCCTTCAGCCCGGAAAGCGCGCCACTAGTCCCGAAAAACTCGGAAGTCACGCGGGAAAGCGAGTCGGAGGCACTGCCAAAGTCGGAAACGGAAATCACGGTCGAAACAAATCCGTTGAAACCGAAGATGAAGCAAGGTCAAATCGAGAGACTTACCCCATCGCGGCGCGATAGACACCTTCGAGCGCCGTCGCATCGGCCGTCACCGGGTTAAACTGCGCCGTCCACTGCTTGGCCGCCTCTTCTGCCAACTGCGGCAGCTTGCCTGCCTCAACACCAAGATCCGCAAGCGAGAGGTCCATATCGGCGCTTGCGAGAAGATTCCGGAGACGCTCCACAAGATCTCCCTCATAAAGCTCGTTATAGATGGAAGCAACTTCCTCATTCCGGCGATTAAACGCAATCACCTCCGGCATCATTGTGCCGACGGCCTGCCCATGGACGGTGCCATAGTGCGCCGTCACCGGATTAGCGCAGGAATGCCCGATTCCGAGCATGGAATTCTCAATCGCCGTCCCGGCAAACGCCGCTCCAAGTTGCATGCGGGCACGAGCCTCTATGTCGTCAGGCTGTTTCATGACGCACTCCAGTCCCTCGTTAAGCAGCTGCCACGCTGCCTTGGAATAAGCGTAGGAAATATCGGTTCGCTTATTGCAAACCGCAGTCTCCAGCGCATGGGCAATTGCATCGATTCCCGTGTGAGCTGTCACTGCGGCCGGCATAGTCAACGTCAGTTCCGGATCAAGAATCGCGACAGCCGCCGCTGCTTTCTTGTCGCCGCAGGCCATCTTCGCGTGTGTCTCGGCATCTGCGATGAGGGCAAAGCTCTGGCACTCGCTTCCTGTTCCCGAAGTCGTTGGAATCGTGATTAAGGGTAGCATCGGCTCCTTTGCCAAATCTACGCCCCAGAAATCCTTCATTGTCCCACCGTTGGTCAGGATAAAGTTGCATCCCTTGGCGGTGTCCATGCTGGAGCCACCCCCAAGACCAACGATCAGGTCGACGCCGGCTTCGCGAGCGACCGTGACGCAAGCTTCGACATCATCGGTAGTCGGGTTTTCATGAACCTTATCGAAGACAGTTGCCTTGATACCGGCTTCGTTAATTGCGTTAACGGCACGCTCAATACAATCTGTCCGGGCAATACCCGGATCCGACACGATGAGCGCATGACTTGAGCCAAGCTCTGCCGCCTCCGACCCAACCGTTTCGAGCTTGCCTGGACCGAAAACAACCTTACCCCCGGGAATATGCTTGAAGCCAAGCACCCAGGCCGGGGCATTTAACGCGCTACAGAGAGACTCGATCGAGAGCGGATCGCTTAACATGCCAGACCCTAACCGGTCATGCCGACTCGGCAAACGCAAAGGAGCGGCGTGTATACAGGAAATCAAAGAGGTTGCCCTCGTGCGGCTGATTCCAGCTGATTCGGTTGGTCGGAACGTTTCCGATGTTAAGACGCTCGATTTCGGGATGATCAAACAGCTGGTTGATCCAGTCCACATCCTTGGTCACCGCGGTCATCACGAGTGAGTAACCGGTCTTTTCGAGCACCTCGGTCTGAGGACACTCAACCACACTGGCGAACGGGAAGAGGAACTCCCGCAGAGCGAGATCTTCGTCAAACGAGTCAACACGAACGATGGTGGGTTGCAGGTAATTCATACCATCACGCTCCACGAAGCGCTCTCCATCACGATATTCAGCGGTGATGTCTGTGGCTCCGCTGGATTCCAGACCGTCTTCGACGGCTTCGTTGATCCATTCGGCAAACTTGGGATTGGCAAATCCGGAGAGCTTCGCTTCGGGGTCGTCCTGGGCAAGAGGCTTGATCTCAGCGAGACGCTTAGAAATAGCGTGGGCGATTTCATCACCATACTTCGGGACCACGATGGTGGAGGTGCAAATGCAACTTCGACCGGAATTCGCAGAGACCGATTCAACCATGGAGTCAACATACTGCTCCCAGTTTTCGATTTCGTCCTCTCCAATCACGAACTTCGAGTAGCCCGTGCCATGCACTTCAACACGCTCATCATTTTCATACTGCTTCACGGTCGAGTCATCGCCGAAAAGCATGACTCGGCCGGCCCGGCGAATGATTGCCCCGGAACCGTCGTGTTGAGTGGGATAGAGACTGAAGGCTTCGGCAGGTGCCCCGGCTTTTATGAAGGCCTGGATAATTCGCCAGGGAGTCCAAGGCTCCTCGCGTCCGGGCTTGAGCAGCACTGGAACCTTCATGGCGATGGCAGGTATCCAGAGAGCATTCACGGCCGGCGAGTTGCTCGGCAGGATGACCGCTAACTCATTTGTTGTGGGAGAAAAACTGACCGGTGCCCCACCTTGCTCGCCGTAGCCCTTGTCGAGCACATCCCAGGAAAGCCCGCGCGAAAGCCCTTTAAAGATATCGTCGATCTGGCCGAAAAGACCGCCTAGACGGGTCATGTTGAAGCGAATCAGAGAATGCGGCAAACCGCTTGTTGCGGCCAAAGACATCACGTAATCGTCGGGTGATTGCAAATCTCCTTCAGTGCCGATCGGCAGGTCACCGTGCAGGAAGAGTTCCCCAGCTTTTTTGGTAATCTCTACCAGCTCACTTCCGCTGAAACTCTTCAGGGCCTCGCGAGCTTCCCCCATCTTGTGGAGGTCATATTTAATCATGTCGGCGCAGGCGAAGCTAATCTCAGCGGCCGGTTCTTCAGTGCCAAGCTGGTTGACGATCTGAACGTCCAGGCTCTGGTAGGGCTTGCCCTGTCGAAGTATGGGGATGTGGGGAGCGCTCATATGGTAGTGGTCTAGGGTGTAGCGTTTTTGTTACTTAGATTTTTACGATTCGAAGTGGTAAATAGCTGCCAACTGGGGGGCTCATAGCTAAACCGCGACGAGAAGCCCTAGTAAACGCCTTCGATAACCTTCTTGGTAAGCGCACCGAACGGACGCACGTCACCGACACCATCCCAAGGGTATTTGTCATGAGGTTTACGGCGAATCGCTTCGTCTCGCTCAAGGAAGCGCGGCATAAAGAATTCTTGAGTCAGGGTGGTCAGTTCAACCCGGCCGTATTCACCGTAGTCCTTTGTAACCTCTGTCTTGTCGGCATCTACAATACGCAGCACAGCACGCGGCTGGGGCGCGTAGTAGGTCACACTGTAATCTTTACCGGGAAGTTCTTCGGGTATCGAAACGGCCAAACCCATGAGCGTGTTGCCGTAAGTCGGAACGAACTGTGCCCTGTTTTCGAGAACTTCTTCCTGGAGGAAACGCACATACTCAGGGGTCATAGACGTCCCGCCGCAGAAGCAACCCTTGATACCGTGATCAGAGATAGAAATCCGCTCACCAATGGAAGCAAGGAGGCGCGGCGTTGTAAAAATACAGGAGATATCGCGATGCTTGATGATCTCAACTGCTTGAGCCATCACGTGAGCTTGGTAACGCTCCACCTGATCAAGCTCTTTTCGCTTTATGAGACGCTTCACCCACCTAGGATCGAGATCGACATGATAGCAGCTTCCTCCGCGAACGTTGGCAAGGTGCTCAACAGCAAGACGCAGGCGTCGCGGTCCGGTCGGGCCTACCATGATCCAGTTGCCGCCCTTCGGGAAAAACTCGTCGCTAAGCTGCTCAGAAAACTGCTCATAATCGTGTTTGTAGTCATCCCAACCCACGCGCTGCTTGGGGAGACCTGTCGTACCGCCCGTTTCGAAAACATTGAAGGGACGCCCTTTGTAAGCATTCGGGACAAAACGCTCGTTCTTCTCGTCGCGCAGCCATTCATCCTGAAAGTGGGGAAACTTGATGATGTCGTCGTAGCTCTTGACCTCCTCGCGAGGATCCCAGCCTTCCTCAGCCATCCAATCCAGCCAAAAGGGGCATCCGGTTTCTTCGCTGAAATGCCACGCCATCATTTCACGGACACGTTCGTCAAGTTGCGCTTTTGCTTCGTCTGCAGTCATTGGAAGTAAGTAGGAAGTTTTTTGGTAAAGGGGAATTGATTTGAGGTTACGGGAAGAACTTCTCGATGGTTTCGTCGGAAGGCTTCTTCGTGAAAAGTGAAACAACAACCATGGCTACGAGTCCGAGCACAAAGCAGATTGCAACAGGCATGATTCCGTCGTCACTTCGGTGCTCGCTGGAAAAGACGGTGTACTCCCCACCCCAACCGGCCTTGGCGAAAAAGTAGAACCAGCTTGCTGCCACAGCGATGATACAGGCATAAGCACCAGCCTTGGTAGCCCCCTTCCAGTATAGTGCCGTGAACACGAGCGAGGTCAGCGCGGCGAAGCCGGAGAAACTCCACACCGCGAGATCGAAGACGTTCTGCACATCCTTGAGCACAAGCGACAGGATGTAGGTCAGCAAGACAATCGCCACCACGAAGCCACGGGCGATAAGCACGATCTGCTTATCAGTGAAGCGTTCCTTCGGCTTGTTGTGAAGCACGATGTCGTTGGTGAAAATAGTTCCTAGACAAAGGAACTGCGAATCAAGCGAGGACATGATCGCCGCGAGAATACCCGCTGTCACCATTCCGGCAATGAGCGGATTTTCGATTAGAAATTTCACCACCACGGAGAGGACTTTCCCAACACCCGCGTCGTCGGCACTTCCCATGATACCCACGACCGGCTTGGGCCACGCATCAATCGGAGGCAGATTAAATACCCCGGTTGCCCAGAGACCAATAAGCACGCAAGGCACCCATACTACCATGATGCAGATCGGGTGGGCGATCACGGTCAGTCGAAAACTCTTCGCACTCTTTGCGGTCAGCCAATGCTGAAAAAGGTGCGGGAACATTCCTACGGATAGAGGAATGAACATGTAAGTGAGGAATTGAATCGGAGGAATCCCGATCTCTCGTTGAAAGGCTCCGGCCTTGGTGGTCACCTCAAGCTCACCTGGAGTTCGGACGAGGTGTCCGGGATAGATTTGCTCGGACGCTGCCGCAACCCCACCGAGCGCTTTGGAAATCAGGTAGAATGCGAGGACGCCCATCGCCATGAAGACCAGCGTTTGGAATGTATTCGCCCAGGCCGCAGCACGCGAACCGCCGGCAAAGATGTAAGCCAGCACCACACCGCAGATCACGAGGCCGATGATCCAGGGGGGAACCGATCCGTTGAGTGGTCCGGCAGCCGGAAAAAGCTCCGGGAACATACCCGCCGTTGCCGGGCCCATGACGCGATAGGATCCGATCACACCAATGAGGAGGTAAGGAATCACCAGCAATACGAGACAGGGAAAGAGCAAGTACCCGATACCGCTCGATTCAAATCGGTTACGGAAGAACTGAATCTGGGTCACATAGCCGTGTCGCTTCGCGATCGACCAGACCTTGATTCCAATCAGGAAGAAACAGGCCGCGTGGATCAATCCTGACGAAGATGCCATCAAGCCGTAGGTGCCGACGCCCTTCTGGAACGCTTTTCCGGTCGATCCAACCAGCGCAAATGCCGTCATCGTCGTTCCGAAGACTGACATCAGTAGCATGAAAGGCCCGATCGAGTGACTCGCTACGAAGTAGTCCTTCGAAGTTCCGCGAAAGAGTTTCCCGCTGAACAGGGCAAGCCCGAGGAGCAGGCCAAGGTAGCAGATGATCACCACCAGGGGCGTTTTCGAAACCTTGGCGGCTTCGGCCTGGGCTAGAAAGAAAAAGGATTCCATAGAATTAAAAAAGGTTTGGCCAATGAATTAACGGGGGCGAAATGGCAGACACTTCGGTGCTCGAAGCGCTCTGATGATTCCTCTGACCAAAGGCGAATCAATCGTCGCCTTCGGCCCATTTCTCCATGCGGTCGGGCCAGGCAAATTTCACGACGCAGGCCCAGAAAATGGCTGCGACGATGGAGTAACAAGCATGATAGGCGAGGCCCACAGGGATAAACCCGAATACGAGGTTTCCATTATCCCAATTCCACGTGTCCTGGTGCAAAACCGCCAGAGCGACGAAAACGAAAATGATAATACCGGTCTTCATGTTAGAAGGGCTTGCTGAATACCCGAGAATATCACTCACCTCCCAGCTCGTACGCGTAGAGGTGGGTCTGGGTCATGATGTAGAGCGTGTTGTTTGCTACGATCGGCGTCGCGTAAATCGGCGCCGGGTAGTTCACGATCGTCAACTCTTCGTATTCCTTACCGGCCTTGAGGATCACCATCTCGCCGTCCTCGTTCCCGAGAAGCACCTTGCCGTCAACCACGAGAGTGGAACCCCAAATGTGAGAGAGCGTGTCGTGCTCCCAGTATTTCTCGCCAGTCTCGGCATCGAGGCAGTAGAGACGACCAGAGTAGTCAGCAATGTATAGAAGCCCGTCAGCAAGCGAAGGTGTCGAGATAGTACGTCCAACCTCTTTAAACTGCCAGACTATGGCATCTTCACCGGTGCCCTTGCTTGGATCAATGCAAGTTACAGCGCCAACCCCTTCCCCGTGCTCGGGGTCCTGGCCAATCGCCGCGTAAACCTTGTTATTGTAGATCACGGGAGACGAGATGATCTCAGAAGGACCGGGATAGGTCGCATACTTGATCGGCTCACCGGCTTCGTCGAAGCGATATTCCTTCGGGCAGCAGTCGACTTTCCAGAGTTCTTTGAAAAGGTTGTAGGTTTCGCCGCCATCTTCGAGGGCCTCAAAATCAGTACCGTGGAAACCGTAGGTGACGCCGTCGCCGGCACCGAAAACAACAGTCGGGCTACCGGCGAGGTCATCAGAGTAGGCGGGTGAAGACCAGTTACAGTGCATGATGTTCGCACTGATGCCGCTGTCCTCTTCCGCTACGAGTTCGCCGGTCTCCTTGTCGAGAGCGATGAGAGTCGGATTGTAGGGAGCCGGAATATTGATGTGTGACCAGTCCACACCATTAGAAGTGCTGGTGTAAACGTACTTGTCGGAAATCACCACCGAGCTGGAAGTAATGTTGTGCGGGAAAACACCCAGTTCGCTTCGCATATCGTAGCCCCAGACAATGTCGGCACTCTTTTCGTCGAGCTCTGCCGGATCTGCCCCGGCCAGCTTCTCGAGACCACCATTGGCATACTTGGCCTCATCCTGGAACGGGCCGTCATTGCCGTCGCTCATGCCGTAAACGTCGAGACAGATGATCTCACCGCGGTTGGTCACCACGTAGCCATACTTGCCGTCAACGATCACAGAAGAACACACCCCAAGGAATTCCCAGTCGGAAACTTTACCGGCGTCGAGCTTCGGGATGTCGAACTGCCAGAGCAGTTCTCCAGTCTTCTCATCAAAGCACATGATAATGCCCTTATCGCCGGTCACAGATTCAAGGCGGGGCTTCTCATTGTTCGTGCCGATGAACACACGACCGTCTTTCACGGTCGCTGTGCCATAAGCCTGCGAGCCCATCTCGGCCACCCACTTGAGGTGCTTGGCACCGTCGGCACCGCCTGCGTCATTGAGATCACCGGCGGAAAAGTCGATCGGAAGACCGGTCGCCGGAGACATCATGTTGTTAGAGGCGTCACGCCCCCACTGAGGCCATTCGCCCCCACCGGGGAGAGCTTCAGGAGCTGGTGACGGTTTCTCTTCCCCCTTGGCATCCGTGGAGGAAGCGAAGAGAGCCAATGAAAGCAGGCTGAGTAGCTGCCCGAACAGTTGGAGTTTGAATTTCATCATGGCTAATTGGTGAATTGATAGGTTTGGGTCAGGAGTTTTCAGGTCCCGGGATTAGTCGTTAGAAGTGATGGAAATGTTGTCGACGAACACGGTCTTCTGGCTCTGTGGAGCAAAACCGAAGATACCGGGAGCGCCCTTCTTGTGAGCATTGTTGTGCTTCACCTCGATGGTCCAGGCTTCGGGCTCGGGCTGGTCTTTGGGCCAGGCCTTGGCGCGGATGACGCCGGAGCCGTCCTCAACCACATCAACGCTTGTCTTGAGTGTGTACCATGTGTTCGCAGAGATCGGGAACGGCACGGACTCTTTGACACGCTCGTGGTTAGAGCTGACTTCGAGGATATTGGCGTTACCCACCATGGAAATGATGTAGCGCTGGTTGATCAGACCCACCACCGATTTGATGCGACGGCTGCCGTCGGTCATGACATCAGCCTGTAGGGTGTAGTTAGTCAGGTCAGGGTGACCGATGAATGAGAGCGAGCGCTGGAACAGGACACGGTCCAGCGTCTTGGAGAGGACCTTATTGCCGTCGTTTTCGATCACTTCCCACTTGAGGCGGGCACCGATCCAGGGCAGCGGCGGGAAATCAAATTCACGCCCCTCGACGGAACCTCCCGGCTTAGCAGCCAGCTCAAAGTCTTCGAAGTCCTCGGTGTAAGGCAGGTTGGAAATCACGCGGCCGCGGAGGTATCCGGCAAGCTCACCTTCAGTCCCCTTCCAGGCACCGGCAGAGAGTGCAGCGTCTGCGCCAGCACTAATAGTGTTGCCCTCGAACGAGGCATCCATCGTCGCTTTCACCCTAGCGGTGGGAGGAATGAATGTTCCCCAGGTGGCGGTGCCACCATCACCGACGATCACGCCGCCCGCATCCTGCTGCTTCAGGGTCACCGTGGCAGACTCTCCGGAACGAAGGAGCACATCACTTGGAACCGGGAGCAACTTGGCCGCCTTACCGGGCTCAGGGAGAACCACTTCGGGAGCGGACGCATATTCAATGCCGCTGTTCTTGATTTCGAAAGCGTAGAGCTTCTCGGTCGTGTGGACATAGAGACGCCCGTTACAGATCGATGGCGTGCCGATGCCATTGCCGTCCAGCTTGATCTGGTTTTCGATAACCGGCTTGTCGCCTTCCACATTGATCACGTAAAACTCACCCGGGAAGGTCGAGACGAAGAGACGACCACTCGCATAGAGCGGAGAAGCATGGAGCTGGGAGTTGGCCAACTTCTCTTCCCAGTGAATCTTGCCAGTCTCGGCATCCACGCAGATGAGGGAACCGGTCTTGACCATCTGGTAAATCTTCCCGTCGTGGAGAGTCGGAGAACTGGTGAACATTTCCAGGGTCTCACGCCAGACTTCGATATCGTCGGAGAGACGGGGTGCACCCTTCTGAACGGGATCCACTTCACCGTCAACAGCGTCGAAGTCTTCGGGAATATTGATGCGGAACATCCGGCCCATCTCTGTCGTATCGAGGTTTTCCTTACCGTGGATGTTGATGACCGAATCTTTGTAGACCACCGGAGAGCTGTTAATCCCCCCTTTGGAAACCTGCCAACGCCAGATGGCGGTGCCGTCGTTCACATTGACGCATACAATGTTGCCGCAGCCAGTCCCGACGTAGAACACGCGCTTGCCGTCACGAGTCTCCAGGAACGGGGTGCTCATGGAAGTGTCTTTCAAGTAGGGTGGGCCCACACCGGGAACGGATGTCCAGAGGTGCTCACCCGTATTTTTGTCGAATCCGAAGAAACGGTCACGAGCCGGGCCGTTGGCGCCCCAGTAACTCGTCACACCGCGAATGATCACGATACCACCATCGACCACCGGAGACCCGGCACGACCGTTCGGGAAAGTGAGGCGTCCAAAACGTTCCATCATCGAAACCTGCCAGACCTGCTCGCCATCTTTGTTGAGGCAGGTGACCAGGCCATAGGTGGTTGCGACGATCACATTTTCAGTGTCAGGATCGACAGCCACGGCACCGATTGAGTAGCGATTGTAAATGGTGTCAGAGAGGAAGTCGTGGGTCGCGAATTCCCAAATCACTTCTCCTGTTTTTTCATCACGAGCCTGAACGACTTCTTCCAGATCAGGGCCACTGCCTCGATAACCCCAGGAGTAAATGCGTCCATTGAAAACAACGGCAGTTCCCTGTCCGGAAATGGAATCAGTCCACACCGGCGTTTCGTTGAATTCAAAGTCAGCATAGGATTCAAGGCTGACACCGGTTTGAAGGGGGCCGCGCCAGGCGAGCCAATTCCCTTTGTGAATATCCTCGGCCATGGAAGGCATTGCCAAGGTTGCGACTGCGTTTAGAACGAGGAGAACTCGGAGTGGGGTTTTCATAAAGAAAAGCGATTCAGAGGACGAAGAATTTTACGAGAGGAGTCAGGATAGGAGCCGCCAAAAAAACCCGCAAAAGGAATTTGCGGTTTTATCGCGTAGATTAGCGGCTCTAATCGCCCTTCTCTCGTTTTTTAACGATTTACCCCATTTCAGGTTTATTCGCCGATTTTAGCATAAGCTCCGCTAATGGTCGATCTGAGACCCTCAATTTGAGGTCACAAATCGAAGAATTCTCGTCAATAGCCACTAAGTGATGCACCTTATTGCTATCAGGGAAAACGCCGAAATATCCGGACTCGATCCGCGCTTGGATGAAGATTTTGCCGAATTGGTGAGGCTTCACCACCGCGAATTGCTGGTGTATGCGCGCGCTTTGGTTAAAGACGATGCCACTTCACGGGATATCGTGCAGGATGCCTTCGTTGCTGCCTATGAGAAAGCCGGAACCTTCGACATCACCCGCGACTTTGCCACCTGGATGCGTGGTATCGTTCGCAACAAGTGGCGGGAATGGCTCCGGAAGAACCGGCGCTACGATCTCACCGATAACGAGCTCGCCTCTATTGATGCCGATGTCGCTGCCTGGCAAAGCGAACGTGCCATTGGAAAAGGCCCGGTTTTTGAAGCTCTCGAAACCTGCCTCTCCCGTCTCCCCAGCAACCTCATGGATACCGTGAAAGCCTACTATTTTGAAGGCCGAAACGGAGATGAGGCCGCCGAGCGTCTTGGCATCGCTCCTACGGCAGTTCGAAAACGCCTGCAGCGAGCCCGTGTTCTGCTGAAGCAATGCCTTGATCGCAAGCTCGACAATGCACCTCACTTAGAAGCCCGAACATGAACTTCGCCCCTGCCATGGACCCGACTCCGGAGGAACGCTTTATCGATGCCGCCCTGCACGAGCAGGCCCGCCTCGGTCAAGTAGGCAACGATGACGAGCTCGTAGCTGCCATCCTTACAAAAACGATTTTGGATGACACCTCAGGCAAGGCAACAGCTCTGTCCTCCCCCCGGGTGGCGGACAGACGCCTTTGGATTGCTTCAGCTGTTGCCGCGGTCGCAGTCATCGCGGTCGTGGCACTTGGATTGAGTTCACTCCCCTATCGCTCGGGCTCTGCGCCTGATCCGGAGATGCAGTTTTCAGTCCGGCTTCTTCCCGCTGAGGAAGTGGTAGAAGTTGCCGAAGAATCCAATAACCGCCCCACTGCGGCGGTCAACCCTCATGGCAATCTCATCGCCCCAAACGGGTTCTCCACGTCGGTCGTCTCCGATCTCGATACTCCTGGCACCTACCTGGAAATCACGACTTCCTTTGCGCCTTCGTTCGCCTCTTTTCCGGAACGCCCCGTTCGTCGTGAACTTTTCAGTATTGCATCAATCGACGAGAGCTCCGAGGGACGAAAGCACACTTACTCTGGCAATGTCAGGATCGAACATCAGGAGTTTCTTATTGAAGCTAACGCGGCAGAAGTCTCGACACAGTCTTCTCAGACCCCCTCTCCCGAGGAGCCCTACCTTGTTGCCTACGATGTGATTCTAACACAGTTTCAACCTGCTCGTCAGGTCTGGGCTGGAAAGATGACTTTTGATCCCGGCGACAGCGCCTTTATCCTCACTGGCGTTCGCCAACTGAAAACATCAGAGGGCGACCTCACGCGGTTCCAGGACGATGACCGAATCATCCTCACGGCCACTTCCCTCTCTATCAAGAACTCGCCTCGTGATGACGATCAAAATGAGGTCAAATACGCTAACCCGTTATCTGAAATTCCAAAATAGATTAGGCAGAGCCTAAGGAATCTGATACCATCAGCAGGGTTCGATTTAATAGTGTCGCCCTAATTTCCCGCATAACACAACCACCACAAAAGCAAAACCCGGCCCTGAGCCGGTTTTTGTGTTTTCAGCGGCACCACCCGACGTATTCTCCGAGGCAGTCACTCACACCTCATGTCCAAGAACACTCACATTCGAATTGCCGCGATCGTCCTTTTTCTCGGAGTTCTCCTTGGAGCTCTCGGTGCTCATGCCCTCAAAGATCTGTTGGCCGAAACCGGGAGAACCGACAACTGGGAAACCGCTACCTACTATCATCTCATTCACGGAGTGGCCCTTTTCCTCGTGGCCCTTTCGCCCCACCGCCCGCTTGGCTTCAGCTTCTTCCTTGCGGGAGTATTACTTTTCTCCGGCAGCCTCTACATTCTGGCTGTCACTAACATTACCAAGTTCGGCGCTATTACGCCGTTTGGTGGCGTCTGTTTTCTGATAGGCTGGACACGCTGGATCTTCTTTCGAAGACTTGAGCCCTGACCCTTGAACCGTTTATGAAATTGCTGACATCCATTTTCGCCGTCGCGAGCCTCTCGATGCCGCTCCTGCAGGCTGAAGATCTCAAAGTATTCGAACTCCGAACCTACACGGCAAACGACGATAAGCTCGACGCGCTTCACGATCGCTTCCGCAGTCACACGCTGGCGCTTTTTGAGAAACACGGCATGACCAACCTGATCTACTGGGTGCCGGAAGACAACGAAGCCAACCAGTTGGTCTATCTCCTCGGTTACCCCAACCGCGAGGCTCGCAATAAGTCTTGGAAGGACTTCCGCGACGATGCTGACTGGAAAGCCGCCTACAAAGATTCGACAGCCAATGGCAAACTAGTCGCCAAAGTGGACAGCCTCTTTCTCGAACTGACCGACTACTCGCCCTCACTCGAAACACTGAAGACGGATCCTTCACGCCTCTACGAGATGCGCCGATACACCACCAATTCCGGCAAACTGACCAAGCTGGACGCACGGTTCCGAGACCACACAGTGAAATTGTTTGAGAAGCACGGCATGAACAACCTTCCCTACTTCCATTTGTCCGAAGGACAAGAAGGCAGTGGCACGACTCTCCTCTACTTTCTCTCCTTCAAAGACGTATCTTCCCGAGATGCTTCATTCAAGGCCTTCTCCCAGGACCCTGACTGGATCAAAGCGCGCGATCAATCGCAAGCAGACGGGGAGAAGATTCTTGTCAAAAAGGGCGTCTCTTCGATGTATTTTAAGACGACTGATTACTCTCCGGAGAAAGGCGCAGCTGCGAAGTGAAAACTTTCCCCATTCCAGGCGGCTACCTCGCCGGCCGACCGATAAACTTCTCGGAACCTTTCATTAGATAAACGAGCAATTTACTGTCGGGAGTTAGCCCGGAGTGCTTCGCAGCATGTCGATTTTTACCAGATCTTCCTGCGGCATATGGCAGTGGTCAGACACCCGAGGCATCGAGACGATGCCTACCCCGAGGGAACATCATGGCACCCCGCAGGAAAACAGACGACAACCGCTGCAAGGGAGTGCGGTAATCGCAGACTTAAACTTCATTTGAAACAATCAGGGATTCGCGGCCCGGTGAGTAGTCACCGGACGCAACAACTCTCTGTAATCGTCTTCGTGCACCAGGAATACATCCGGACTTTCTTCGAGTTGACCGTAGTAGTAGGAACTGCTTCCGGGCACCTTGGCGAACTTCAGGGTATACAACTTGTCCTGCTTGTCTCCCCTGGCCGGATCCAGTTCCTCCGTCGCAATCTTGAACACTGCTGACGGACTTTGCAGGGCCTCCACGGCACCGCCTATCGAAAGCGACCAGCTGGCAGCAGTAAATGAACCCAGGCGATCCCGGAGCTTCCGGGCGGATAGAACGTCCAGGGTAGCCGTCGCATCTACACCACTGCGGTAAGCTTCCCACGAATCTGTCGTGTATTTGTATTGAAGGGTCAGGTTTTCCCCGGCGTGTTCCCGGGTAATCGACCTGAGATGAAAAGGGTTAATGGTCAGCATCGTCAGAGAGCGCCACTTGATCGGATGGGTTGGGATCGAACCAAAGAAGCTGGGATCGAGCTCATAGATGTGCTCCTCTCCGTCAAAATTTGCATAGAGTCGCTGCTTTTCGCCCTCTATCCATCCGAGGTTAAGGAGGCGGTGAATCGTCTGAATCTGCCCGGGTTCTCCGTCAGGACCGGTAGGGCCGGGGAACTTCATTGAAAAGGCAATCCGACTCGAGGGAGGTGCCAGCCCGAACTTCGGAAGATCCTCAGCAGTATCTGAAGCAAAGTCGAGAATAGCGGCTTCGTTCACTGCAGCAACCAATTCAGAAACCTGAGACTGATTTGCGGGGACCAGCTTTCCGTTGATACTCACATCCCAGCGCAGAGCTTCGTTGAGTTTCTCGGACTTTAGGTGCACGTCAGGATCAATTCGGCTCTGAATGTAAATCGAGTCGAGGAAAGCCATTGGAATTTTGGCGAGAGTGCGATTGCGAAAAGCATCCGGATCACGCGGAATCTGCTCCAGAATCCGACTCTTCAAGCCAAATACGATCGGACGATCAGATACGCTAGCTTCAAGTAATGCCGGAGCCCCTGCGACTGGCGGAGCCTCAACTTGCTTCAGGAAAGCGGTTAGCGGTTGCTCCACCCCAAACACCTGCATCTGGATCACTGCGGAATTCTCAGGAAGCGGCGAAGGAATTTTCAACTTGCCGATCCCCCCTTCCACCGATGAAACCTTAAGCGAAGACAGGTTAGCAAGGAGTTCATCCACCACATCACGGCTCGCCCACACCTTCATTGGCTTAACGATCGCCCAGTCCTGGCGTGGTGGAGTAATTCGACGGTTCAGAGCCACTTCGCCCTCTGAGGTTCGAACTACCATCTGAACCACTCTCTCGGGCGGCGCGCTGATCAGGCGAGCATCCCGGAGAACCTCCGTCGGACTTTCAATCCACTTGCGTGGATTCCCGTCGACCACGTAGACCTTACCGTCCTCGTTACGACGGGCATAGATAGATGCTTCTCTCGGAGCCTCAACCCCAAGCGTGACGCTGTTCTCAAACCGCTTTTTGGAGTCTTCCTCGACTGGTCCTTCGATTACGACTTCGATGGCCTGATCCCCCTCGATCCCCATATCGCTCCGGCTAAGAGTCTCTCCCTCATCCCTCATTGAATCGACCGTGTCCAAGTGGTTCAACTGATCCAGCAAAGCATTAATCGCCCGAGCATCGGCACGATCCATCTCCGGTTCAGTAAAGAACCAGTAGTTCCCTTTTCGCTCAATAATGACCTGCTTATCAACGTTCTTTAACGTGATCCGATCGACCAATTCACTGTCAAAACGAGTCAATACCCTGGCTTCCTCAGCGCCTCCAGCACCGGACTCGGAGTTGCGATCCATCGTAGCAATAACAGCGCCAAGCACAATCGCCGTCACTCCTAACACTGCTGAGGTTACAATTCTCATATTGATTCCGTTCCAATCACGCCCGTCTCCTCATCCAGACAAGACCCCCAATAATCAGGGCTAGCCCCGGCATCACAAAGATCATGACAGTCTGCAGAAGCCCCTGATCATCAGCACTGACGTTCAGAGTATAGGCTGTGGGGCGACGCGGGGTAATGCCGATCAATTCTTCCCGGTTCATCACCCAGTTAAGTGCTGCCATCGTAAAATCTGCTCCAACCTTAGAAGTGTTTCCTTCATGGGAAATAAGATCCGGGTTCCCGACCACCACCATACGGGAGCTACCCTCTCTAAAGTCATAGTCTCCGGGGAGCCCTTTCTCGACGGAAGCGGCCGTATAAACCAACTCGGGCTGACCATGGTCGATATCGGGATTATAAGACACCTCCTCCACCTGAAATTCGGTCTCTCCCCAAAACCCTTCGCTCGCCACCATCAATGGTCGGGGGCGAATATTCTCCGCAATGAGCAGATCATCTTCGAACAACACATCAAGAGACTGCGTCTGCCCGAACAACTGTGTGGTTAAGGCCGGCAAGTCACGAGTAGGGCCACCACCCGGCATCAATGCGACAGGCACATCATAAGTTTTCTTTGCGGTTACACCAGGGATACTCAAGACGGATAAGACACGGTCTCTGCGTGGCCCGGCTCCGTGTTCGCGGAGTAACTCATTGAGGGTTGGAGTCTCCGCCGAAGGATCCAGATAGAAGATAAGGCCTCCACGCTCATCCTCCCAATAGCTGCGTATTACCTTCATCTCACGATCTGTCAGATCGACCGTATTACCCGGAAAGAACAACGCATCAGCATCTTCCGGAATTCTCTGACGCCCCTCAAGGATCAGGCTCTCAAGGCGGGCGTTCTGAGCGTTGGCAAGCGGTTGAAGTTGTTGGGCAATAGGCACGAGTTCGTCTGCCCGCCGACCTCCAGCGATGAGATAGATCTTTCTCTGCTGCTGCTCGGTCACTTCCAGCAGCGCTGCAGTAATGATCTCTTCGCCCTTAAATTCTACGATGCGGCCGGTATTGGAATCACGGTTCACCAATTCCTCGGCGCCTATCACCTTGATACGTTCGTTCTCACCCACCACCAGAATCTGGTCGCCGGCGAACTGGAGTTGATATTGGTCCTTCAGTTCCGCAATGCGCGCCCGACTGCGGCTGAGATCAAGATATTCCGCACGCACCTTACCTCCGCCAAGCCGGTCATACTCTGACAGCAGCCCCTTCACATCTGAATACAGATCAGAAGTCCCGAGGAACGCCATGATCACGTTTACCTCTCCCCCCAGACTTTTCATAAATCCCTTGGAAGTGTCTGACAGGGTGAACCGACGATTCTGAGTCAGATCCCAAGTCTGATGTTTTCGATAGCTCAAGTAGTTCACCTGAAAGAACACAATCACCATCAGGGTGATCTGGACAGCGACTAGGAGAGCCGTCTTGTATCTCTCAATTTTACGACCGGACACGACGAAGCCCCCCCCTTTGGCAGCGGCTTCCTCATATTTCTGTTCTTTTTTCTCCGGCATCAGTTTGAACTATCAGACACGCCATTTCCTCGATTCGAGAACGTGATAAGTGATGGCGAGCAGCACTACACTAAAGCTCGCGTAGTAAATGACAGGCCCGGAATCAATCAGCCCGCCCGTGAGCGCGTGCATGTGTTCGGTCGTTGAAAAGTAGGTCATGCCCCCGGTCCAGACAGAACCCGGCACCACTCCGAAATTGTGAAGAAATCCCAAGAAGTAGTGCAGCATGGCAAACACGAAAGTGAGCATCGCAGCAATCAGCTGATTGGATGTCAGGGCTGATGCCAGAGTGCCGATCGCAACATTGAAAACTCCTACCAGCGCGATACCCAGTCCAGCTCCCCACATGGCTCCTCCCTGAAATGCTGCTTTTTCTCCGGTAACCGCCTGAAACAGTGGAAAGAAAAGATACATCGGTGCCACAATCACCAGGAAGACAACCACGGCAGCAAAATATTTCCCTAACAGAACCTCCGAGGTTCGGACTGGAGCCGTTAACAATCCCTCAATCGTCCCCATCTTTTTCTCCTCGGCAAAGAGGCGCATGGTAATCAGGGGAAAGAGGATGAAGAAGCCCATCCAGAACCAACCGGAATCAAAGAAATTGTAGATCAAGCTGCGCGAACTCACCCGCATCTGCATCGCGTTGATCATCGAGGCAAACAACCATCCATTCAGGAAAGTGAAAAGAGCCATCACCGTCCATGCCAGCGGAGACAGGAAAAACGCCCGCAACTCCTTCAGGAAGATGATAAAAAAAGCTCTCATACCCGTGGCCTACAGACCTTTCCCCTTTCTTTCCTCTGTCTCTCCCCGCTTCTCCTGAACCAAGTCGACAAATGCGTCCTCCAGCGAAGCAGCCCTGCTGGCGAGTTCACGAATTATCCAGTTCTCACCCCGAATCAGGGCCGCCACATCTTCGCGCACGTCGACGTTTGGATCAGTAGTAATCGAAAAGCTGGTCCACTTCGCCCGATCATCGAGTCGTCGAACATCATTAACTCCGTCCAGCTTCAAGAGCTCCTTCTCTGCACTCTCGGCATCTCCGCTCATCTCAAGAAGAATTTCACCCGGCTTCCGCAAGCGGCGGATTAGATTTTGAGGGCTATCGGAAGCCTTGATTTTGCCCCGGTCAATGATGACCACTCGGCCACATGTCATTTCTACTTCTGACAGGATGTGGGTCGATATCAGGATGGTGTGGCGATCGCCCAAACGCTTGATCAACTCCCTGGCTTGGCGAATCTGATTTGGATCAAGGCCGTTAGTGGGTTCATCGAAAATAAGTAGATCCGGTTTATTAACCAGCGCATCGGCCAACCCAACCCGCTGCTTGTAACCCTTTGAAAGAGTAGTGATCATTTTTCGCTCAACTTCAGCGAGGCTGCAGATATCCACCACTTCGCTGACAGCCCGCTTGGCTTCGCCATAACGCAGCCCCTTAAGCCTGGCCCGGAAATTGAGATACTCCGACACTCTCATGTCCGGATACAGCGGAACATTCTCCGGCATATAGCCAATATGCTGGCGAACCTTGATGGAGTCGTCGTAGATGTCATACCCTGCGACCTTGGCAGTGCCCTCTGATGCTGACAGGAAGCAGGTCAGCATGCGAATGGTCGTGCTCTTACCTGCTCCGTTTGGCCCGAGAAACCCGACCACTTCGCCTTTCTCAACCGCAAAAGAAATCCCGTCTACAGCCGTGCGTCCGGCATAGCGCTTGGTGAGGTCTTTTACTTCAATCATCAGGCAGGGCGAAAATCTTTCGGGGATCTTAATTGTTTACATGGAAACGGACAGAACGACAAGTGTCCAGTGGAAGTCTATGCCACCTTATTGAGCCTAAATCGCGGTTTCTGCCCTAATCCAGATGGCCCACGCGAAGTCGCGGAGCCACTTTCTTTTCCTGGTGATCAACGCGGTGCACCCAGACACTCTGCACCAGGCCCATGAGAAATAGAAGCACGACCATGAAGGTGCCTCCGTATGAGATCAACGGCAAAGGAATACCTGTGATCGGCATGATCAGGAGATTCATTCCTATGTTCTGATAGATGTGAGCAAACATCAGCCCTACCACACCAGCAACGAGAAGACGTCCCATCAAGTCACGGCTGTAGAACGCCACGTAAACGCATTGCATCAGCAGGAGCAGGAATCCACCAATGACAAGTATACCGCCACGGAAACCAATCTCTTCTGAGAACACGGGGAAGATAAAGTCGTTGATAGCTGTGTCAGGTGAGATAAACCCTTTATTGTTGATCGTATCCGGATTCTTAAAGCCTTTTCCACTCCATCCACCGCTACCGATCGCAAGCAGATTGTTGTAGGCGCTGTAGGCCTCATTAAGAACGTCGACCTCTTTGCCTTGAAGCATCTCAATCTGGGTCGTAATCCGTTTCTTCTGGTAGTCCTTCAAACCGAAGTAAAAGGCGAACGGCAGGAACATGGTGACCGTCAGAATAATCACAATCAAATATCGGAAGGGAACATTGCCAATCAACACCATGGCTCCATAGACAGGGACCCAGACCAAGGCCGATCCGAAGTCCCCCTGAAGCAGGACAAACCCGAATGGGACCAACGCGACGATTCCGCTGACCAACAGCCTGATAAAAGGATTCCTCAGTGATGGGTGGAGAGCGTGCAGCCGGCTCAAAACCAGGGCCAACAGAATCAAGCCCGCGGCCATCGCCAGCTGGGACGGCTGAATCAAAATGCCTCCCCCGAGCGACAACCAAGCACGAGTGCCATTAATCTCGACACCGTTGAAAGTCGTAAACACCAGCATCCCGGTTGCGACGAGGTAAACCGGAATGCCGAGATACTTGATCCATTTATAGTCGACCAAGCTCGCGACAAAGAAGAAGACAAGTCCGAGAATGATCCAATACACCTGGTCCCGCCATTTGGTGGCGAGATCCTGGTCGTCCCGCATCCAGCAGGCGCTGTAGAGCGCAAACACTCCGAAAATCAGCAGGGCCAGCATGTTGGCAAACAACAGCCAGTTCATGCCAAGAAATTTTCGGAAAAGAGGAGTCATTGCACTGGTCGGATCGCGCCCGGGAGGCGTCATACAGAACAACTCACCAGTCGCTTCGTGTAGTCATGCTCCGGCTGACTAACCACCTGCTCAGCATTCCCGAGTTCCAACAACTTCCCCCGGTGCAGGACACCTACATCATCGCCCAAATGATGCGCCACCGCAAGGTCGTCCGTAGCCACCATCAGGGTGAGCTTAAGGTCCTCTCTCACCTTCGAAGCGAGGTTCAAAAGTTCCGCCTCCTCAACAACATCCATTCCCCGGGTGAAATCGTGAAGAATCAGCATGGCGGGTTTCGGCAGCAAGGCCCTCGCCAATGATACCTGCTGACGTTCCACTGCATCCAGTTCTGACGGATACAACACCCGGACCGCTTCCGGAAGCTGACAAGCCACCATGACCTCCTCAATCCGATGGCGCCACTGCTCACGCCCCTCCTGCCGATACCACAACGCCAGAACCTCCCGAAAGCTCTCATCAACCGTCATCGCCGGCGTCAGCTGACCGAACTGGTCTGAAAACACAGCCTGCATCTTTTTCCTGAGGCGTCGAAAATGCCTGTCCCCCAGCGACGTTGTTTCAACCTCGGCAAAGTGAATCGTTCCTTCCGAGACCTCATGCAGTTTCATGATGGCAAGGCAAAGCGCATACTTGCCACTGAGTTCCTCTCCCACAAATGCCAGGCTTGAAGCCTTTTCGATCGAGAAGGAAATACAATCGATCAGCACTTCTTCCTCGAGTTGATACTGGAACCAGCGCCGGCGGCGTTGCTGGCGCAGGAGGGTGAGCTGATCGACCGATAAAAGCGGCATACTGAATCAGGTTAGGAACGAGCCGAAAGGACATCAAATCTTTTTCGTCTCTGATTGTGATCCCTATTCGTGTAGGCTACCGGAAATATTAATTCGATTCCTTACGAATCTTCAGCAATGTTAACCGGTAGCTCTCCTCACTCCATGAAGACAGTCCTGTCAGCCTGCCTCCTGATTCCCGGCCTCGCTCTGTGCCTGAGCGCCTGCCAGACTGGAGCCGAAAGCCGCATTTCGCAAAACCCAGCGCCATACAGCAAGCTCAGCACCAAAGATCGCGAACTAGTCTCAAAAGGTGATGTCCGCGAAGGAATGTCCAAAGACGCTGTTTTCCTCGCGTGGGGACGGCCCGATATGGTTCGAGAAGGTAGCGCCGGAGGACGCGGCACGGAAGCTTGGGCATATTTCGTTACCCAACCAGTGCCCACCAGTTCGCTCAGCTACGCTAATGTCTACCGCCCGTTCTATGGCCGCTACGGGATACATCCCCGATACGGTTATTGTCGGGGAGCCGGTTGGTATTACGACTCAGTCGACTACGTTCGTCACGTCACGAAGACAGTGACCTTTTCAGGAAACCGCGTCGTCGCGTGGGAACGAACCCGCTAATGGTTAATGGAAGACCGTTTCGGACATCATATCAATTACCTGCGTGTCTCGATCACCGACCGATGCAACGAGCGGTGTCAATATTGCATGCCACTTGAGGAGCAGGATTGGCTACCGCGAGAAGAAGTCTTAAGCTACGAAGAAATCCTACGTGTCGTCCGAGTTGGTGCGGGCATGGGAATCTCCAAAGTTCGTATCACTGGAGGCGAGCCTTTGACACGGCGCGATGTCATCTGGTTCTTCGAAGAATTGAATCGCATCGAAGGGATCAACGATATTGGCATTTCGACGAACGGCACGCTGCTCGGGAAGCCGACGCCTGAAGGGATCACGACGGCACAAGCATTGAAAAATGCAGGGGTTCGCACCGTGAACGTCTCTCTCGACACCCTCGACCGCGAGGCTTATGCCGAGACTACCGGACGTGATTTTCTAGATCGTGCCATTGGAGGTATCGATGCCGCCCGCGAGGCCGGTTTCGAGAAGATTAAGATTAACACTGTCTTAATGCGGCAACGCAACGAGCACGAGCTGCGGGATCTGATCAAGTTCGCGGGTGACCGTGAGTTGCTCCTGCGCTTTATCGAACTCATGCCGGTGAGCACGACCCACGTGCTGACCGAAGAAAACTTTCTTCCGTCCGGCGAGGCCAAGAAGCTGATTGAATTTCAGCTCGGCAAGCTGACACCAAGACCAGACTTCAAGACAAACGGTCCTTCCAGCTACTACCAGCTCCCGGATTCCGATCAGCTGATTGGTTTCATCGGAGCCATGACCAACCTGCATTTCTGCGAGACCTGCAACAAGATGCGCCTTACGAGCGAGGGCAAGCTGCGCCCCTGCCTGGGAAGCCACCTGGAATTCGACATGCGTGAAGTCCTCCGTAATCCGGACATGGACAACAATGATGTCGCCAAGTTCTTCCTGGAAGTCGTCGACCGGAAACCGGAACAGCACGAGTTCCGCGACAATTATCAACCGGGCCGCAAGATGATAGCAATTGGTGGATAAGGCATTATCACGCTTCGATGATGCAACATCCCTGCAATCAGGCTCAATCCTTCGTCATCCCGACTTTCTCAGCGCTAATCGTTGCTGCATCAGGTTCGCCATCGAAAACCACGTAGCGAAATTTCGATACATAAGGTTTCCCCGGTATGATCTGAAAAGACTCCTCTACCATGGGTGCGTAAACAAAGTAGGGTTTGTTCGGATGAAGTCGAACCCATTGCGGATGGCGGAAATTTGATTCAGCTGGAATCACCGCTACACCGGCCTCACCGCCTTCCTCAACCGGCCCTGACATCGCCACCCATTTCGGACGGCTATGATTGCCCTCGATGCGGTCGAGCCCCTCATCGGTCACAATCCTTCCAGGAGGAAGCGAGTCCTTTTCGTCTGAATACCAGGTGTCAGGTCCTCGTATGGCCATTCCACCGTAGTGATACTTTTCAATGGTCAAGGGCTTGTCGCCGAGCATCTCCTGGATCGATTCAATGTCGAAGACGTGACGATCTTTCCCAACATCATAAACGGTGACCTTCCATGTCTCCTTGATCACCGGGACAGGACCATCAAGAGCCGTCAAATCTTCCCACAGATGCTCAACGGCAAAAGAACCCACACCTTCGCTCGAGACAATAGATCCATCGACCACGCCCGTGAATGAAACTCTGCCAGCTTCAAGTTTCTGATTCCAGAACTCCGGTTTCCGCTTCTGGAACTTGGTCTTGGTCCAGGCGAAAAAGAGAGCATGCTGGTGTTTGTGATCTTCCGGAAAATCCCCGGTCACCACTTTCCCAGAGGGAGTGTAAAGCGGATGAATATAGCCGGAGCGAGTGAAGTGAGGCTCGTGCCCTGCCGCTTCAGCCGTGGGCGTCTTATTGTAGGTGAGCACAGGACGGCCAGCTATTGTGACATCGATGGTTGTTTCGTTATCCGTCACGGTGACCGGCTCATTTTGACCCTGAGCGTAGACACCCATCCCGAGCAACAGAGCCAGAAAACTCCCGGCGATACAAAGGCGAGAAAATTGCATGGATTGTTTTTACCTTTCGCACAGCTCTATTTCACTCTTTAGTTCACCATGAACGAGCCCCCTTCTCTCACGCATCTTCGCAAAGACGGCAGCGCTGCTATGGTTGATGTGTCTGGCAAGCCGGTCGTCAGACGGGAAGCCGTCGCTGAAGGATTCATTCAGCTTAAGCCAGAGACCGTTAGTGCGATCGCCGAAGGCCAGATGCCGAAAGGTGATGTCCTGGCCGTCGCTCGTATCGCCGGCATCCAGGCGGCGAAGAAAACGGCTGACCTGATACCGCTCTGCCATCAACTCCCCCTGACCAAAGTAGCGGTCGATTTTTCCGTTGAAGAAAAAGGGTTGCGTATTACCTGCAGCGTGCGCACCGATGCCAAGACCGGCGTGGAAATGGAAGCACTCACAGCAGCTTCTGTAGCCTCGCTCACCATCTACGATATGTGCAAAGCGATCGACAAGGAGATGGTGATCCAGGAGGTGAAGCTTCTTCAAAAAACGAAAGAAGAGCCAGCCTCTCAGTAGCAATCGATGGCAGTCGGATCAGTTCGCGAGGCGAACTGCCACCAGATTACCCACTGCATTTCGGGCATAGAGAACCCCGTTGGCGAGCACCGGCGGCGTCCAGCAACGTCCCCCGAGGATCGGGTTCATTGCCCTTGCCTTATATTCCTGCTCCGAAGCGCGCCCAATCGACAGAACACCCTCCTCGGTCAGAACAATCAGATCCTTTCCAGCCCCAATCACCGAACCGTATTTCATCCCCTCAAAGTGCCAGCGCTTTTCCCCGGAATCCGGATCGAGGCAGGTAAACTCCACCGGGCGCCCCCGATGGGCGGTTCCGTCGAAGCCGTAGAGTAATCCATCAATCATCACGGAATTGCCCATGTGATTGCACATGTTCTTGTTCTCGTAGAGCTTGGTCAGGGTTTGTCCGTCGAATGAGAATAGAGCACACCCCTGATCGTATCCGGTGGAAATGAAGATTCTTCCCTCACTGATCTCCAGAGGGGTCGTGGAATTGGTCTGAAAACTGGTCCGCCAGATCGAGAAACCAAGAGTCTTCCCAGTCTCTGCATCCAAAATAACGAGGCCGTCCGTTTTCAAAACCGCAATAAACTGCCTTCCTGCTAATGAGAAAACCTGAGGTGTGCCGTAAGCAGGACGGTAGACTTCGCTGCGCCAACGTTCTTCGCCAGTCTTGAGATCAAAAGCAAACGTAGCTCCGGCTTCCACCAACACGAACTCTCCCATGATGACAGGCGAAGCTGAAAAGCCCCACTCCGGCACCTTGTTCAAGCCGGACACTTCCATCATGTCCTTCTTCCAGATGACTTCGGAAAGATCTTCGTCGAATACATGAAAAAGCCCATCCTTGCTGATGGTATAGACCCGCTCGTCCGCCAGGGTCGGCGTGCTACCGGGGCCACCCTCATGAAGATTTGGCATCAGTTCCGCCGGATAAGTGTATTGCCCCTCAATGTCCCCACTCCCTGCTGACAACTTCCAAACGGTTTCTTTCCCGTCACGATGACCCATCGTGTAGACGGATCCGTTGGCGACGGAGATTGAAGAAAAACCGATGCCGACATCCGCCCTCCACACCGGCGCATTGATGGAGACATCGTCAGGAATAATCTCCCTAGTGAGCCCATTTCGGTCTGGTCCCATCCAGTTTGGCCAATCAGCCGCGGCTATATGAATTGTCGATGCCAGAAACAATGCAGCAGAAACCGGAAAATGACTTTTCATTAGGTTCTTCATAGAATGGGCGCCGCGTGGCCGTTTGTGTCCAGGATGACCCGTGATAACAAGTCAAACGGCTTCGTCGCGAAAGAGACGCATCTTCTAACACACCCCGGGGTTCTGCGACAACTCAACTAAGCACAATCAACCTGTCACTCACCCCAGGCGACTGCAACCTGGCGGGACTGGCCGAGACCATCAATGCCGAGTTCAACCACATCACCCGCCTTGAGATAGCGAGGGGGATCAAAGCCGAGGCCAACTCCGGGAGGTGTTCCTGTGGAAACAACATCGCCAGGCTCCAAGGTCATGAATTGGCTGAGGTAGCTGATGAGGTGCGCGATGCCGAAGATCAGCTTGTTCGAATTTCCACTCTGAACGGTCTCTCCATTCACCTTGAGCCACATGCCAAGGTTTTCCGGGTCGGCGATTTCATCGGAAGTCGCGAGGAAAGGTCCCAGCGGTGCAAAGGTGTCACAGCTCTTACCTTTCACCCATTGACCGCCGCGCTCGATCTGGAATTCCCGTTCGCTGTAGTCATTGTGTAACACGTAGCCGGCGACATGATCCAATGCTTCAGACTCATCCACGTAGCTGGCCTTTTTTCCAATCACAAAAGCGAGCTCAACTTCCCAATCCGTCTTTTCGCTGTTTCGCGGAATGACAACGTTATCATTCGGGCCGCACATGGCACTGGTAGCCTTAAAGAACACGATCGGTTCTTCGGGAATGTCCATTCCAGCTTCCTCGGCGTGATCCGAGAAATTCAATCCGATGCAAATCAACTTTCCGGGACGAGCCACGGCGGAGCCTAACCGCACGTCTTCTCCAACCGTCGGGGCGGAGTCAACGTTGGCTTCGAGCCATGCAGTCAACTTCTCCAGATTTGCCGGATCAGCGAAAAACGCTTCGTTCCAATCCATCCCGAAACCGGAGGCATCAATGCGGGTGCCATCTTCCAACTGCAGGCCGGGTTTTTCGTCACCGACAGATCCAAAACGAAGCAATTTCATGGCGCGACGGTAATGAGCATCATCGACGTCGTCAACCGGCCGTTCCGCCTCCGCGCAAAGAGGCTATTATCTTAGCGACAACGTCGCTCCGTCTGCCGGCTTGACAGTCGGAACACTCTCAACCGGGATGTAGCGCCACACTTTCGGAGAGAAGTAGTCGTTGTTGAAATCCTGAGGATGGGCCGTCGTGAAATACATCCGCTCGCGGTCAAAAAGCTGCTCAGGTTTGTAGAATGCTGAAGCGAGTTTCACATCGCTGAGACTGTCTTCACTGATCTCACCCTGAAGAGTTGATTCTATAACATACTGGCGGTCCGAAGTCTGAACGACCACCCACGCATGCTGTCCAACGTTGCCGTTCCATCCGATAGCAACCCGCGCATCGAATCCGGCAGAAATCAGGACGTCGGCGAGCAGGATCGAAGTATCTTCACAATCACCTGCTTTCTCAGCCCAGGTTTCACGCGATCCTTTCCAGACCTCGCGGGTCTCAGAGACGTGGTCCTGATCCATTTGATATTCGCAGCGCTCCGCCACCTCTCGCCAGAGTGCCACGATCCGTTGCTCAGAGGTTAATTGATACTGTGCGCTCGGATCCTCATTCAGAGAAAATCCTTCAAAGAAGTCAATCGCTCGACGGATCCGTCCACTCGTGTCTGAGGCGAGCACATCGAAAGGAAGCTCGCAGTGAGGACAGGACAGGATCAGAGTTCGTGACTCCTTCTCAATCTCGAGCGCGTGTACCTCATCGCAGTGAGGACACCTGTTGAAAAAGCGCCCTCCAAGGGAATTGGCTGCGCGCAGAGAGAAAGCAGGGATGCGGCGGGACATCACTCCAATCACGCCCGCCTGTCGTCCCGTTTGAAAAACCGCCGTGCTAATCGTGTCGAAGTCGTCGTTCGCGGCAGCACTCCAGCCTGCCAACTCGTTCAACAGCGACTCGCGATCATTTGAGGTTACCAGGTTCGCAGCAAGATATTGAGCCCCCGGAAATTCTTTCTGAATAGAATCGAAAACTTCGTTCAGTTCGAGGGAAGCCGGCTCCTCCTTGGAGACGATGAAAGAATTCAAGAAAGCCTGGAGAGGTTCGTCTCCGCGAACCTCTCCCACTTGGATCGAATCACGGACCTGATTGATCCGCACCATCGCATCGGAACGGAATCCACGTTGGTAAGCCTCACCCATCTCGGGGAGCGGACGCAAATAGCTGCTAAATTCCAGCCTCCCTGTCGTCTGCAATCCGACGACAAGCGCTAGCAGCGTGGCGAGCATTATCCCGCCAAAGCTTAATAGGCTTCGCACCATTAATTGTCTGTCTGTGTGTTTGTGGGTGTCACATGCGCCCGGTGTTTCAGGTCGAACGCATAAAACGGCTTCGTTATGGAAATTATAAACAATCCCCTTCGGAAGGACAAGTTAATTCTAACTTATCATTCGGAAAAGACTATATTTTTGTGCTTCCTAATAAACGACGTAAGTAAATCATACCGGGTTAGATCCCCTGCCCAACCCTGCTAGGTCGGGCGTTGGAGCTATTTCACGATTGATTCCAGCATCAGCACATTGTTGTGCATAATTTGGAGCCAGTCTTTATCTCCGATGCGGTTTCCACAGGGGCTGACGACCAAAATCTTCAATCCCAATTGCCCGATTCTCGCCTGGCTGTCCTTGGTCGGGCTGGATTCCCATATCATCCACCTGGCCTGATGCTCATCGATCAGCGCCTTGAGTTTGGCAGTTTCCTGCTCACCCAAAGGAGTGTTCCACTCCCACTCCATCGATTCCAGCGTGAATCCATACGCTTTGGCAAGGTATTGGTAGACGGGATGGGAGGCGATGATGAGTTCCTTGTCACCCCAGGCTCCAGCAACCGCGTTCATCCGGTCATCCAGCTTCTTCAAATCTTCTTGGAGAGCGGCCAATCGCTCCTTGATAGCGGCCCCGTCCTGCGGGACCTCCTCAGTAAAGCGCTCCGCGATCGATTCCGCCTGTTTCGCTGCCAGCGCGAAATCCAACCAGGTCGTCATGGCTGTGCCCCCATGGGAATGTGCAACTCCGTTCCCGTGCTGATGCACCTCGCCCTCATATTCTAGATACTGATCCGAGAAGTCTTTCGAGGTATCGAGCATGATGGAACGCGGCAAGGTCACCATTTTCAGCCATTTCTCGTAGGTGGCCCCGTTCAGGAGAATGATATCTGCCTGCTGAAAGGCAATCAGATCGTCGTCTCCCGGTCGCCAGAATGCTGGGTCCACGGCTTTCGGGACCCGATACCGCACATCGAAGGAATCGGTCGCGACCCGCTGGGCGAAGTAATAGGCCGGATAGTTCGAAGCTTGGACAACGAGGGGTTTCGCATTAGCTGCCCGACCTATCAGGAACAGGATCGTAAGACCGGCGACAAAAAAGGCAGGAAATAGGCGATGCATGGATTGGAAAGATCCGATTCACACCCGCTTTGTCAATCCGGGCGATTTCGCATAAAATCAGCGACCTGGCAGAAAAACGCCCTGAGCATTTCCTGAGCTTCCTCATCAACCTCAATCTCCTCCATGGCTTCGACCATTAGCTTCTGCCAGCGCTGGCTCTCTGGAGATCCGATGGAGAATGGCATGTGCCGCATACGAAGACGCGGATGCCCCCGGTCCTGGATGTATTGATCATTGATGCCAAATCGGAATAAGAGGAAATCTCGAAGCCGTTTCTCAGCTCCTTCCCAATCCTGATCCGGATACATGGGCCCAATCAGGTCGTCGCTCTTCACTCGACGATAAAATGCGGCCACTAAATCGGTAATCCCCTGCTCACCAAGCTTTTGAATAATTATTTTCTCCATCCAGTATAACGTGAAATCCAGCCGAAACGGGAGACCTCTCTGCGGAATCCGATCAGAAACTTGCCCTGTCATCGGACTTTAGCAAGCCCCGCTAGATTGCCGCCCCCAAATCGGAGGTTCGAACTCTCAACCACTTTGCGATGGTTTTCAGCTGGCTTTACCAACCGCGTCACGCATGCGGTTCACGCTGGCGCCAAGTGCATCGAGGTGCTCCCTTGTCAGCTGGAGGGTTAGATTGAGGTCGTGAAGGGCCTCAAGAGCAGCGGTCGCAGGGAGATGATGCATTTCCACATGCTCAGCAGCGAATTCAATCACGTTCTCCATGGCCTCGTTTTCCCCATCCTTGCCACTCAGGGAACGCATCGCCCGGTGAAACCGGCTCTCGATCTGATCAACGCGCTCTGTCACGGTCTCTTTGAGATCGTCGGCGTGACTGGCAAGCTTGGTTTCAAGCAGCTCCATGCGGATCTCCAGGCCATCGGTCTTTTGCCCTCGAACAAATTCACCTGCGTGGGAATTCAAATCAGTTTCTGCAGGACCATGGGACGAAGCCCCGCTGGAGAATGGAATACGAATCATCAGAAAAACAAATCTTACCGATTTTATTAGAAATTCCATAAAAATCAATATTTAATTTATCTTTAATATTTATTCGTGAAAACTCCGGCCCCATCCCCCCTCTTGACATCAGGGTATTTCGGCGGAACATGCGCCGCGAAAACGCGACAATTGCGCACTCCAGACCTATGAGAATTGCATTTCTGACCGCCGGCGGTATTGCCCCCTGTCTCTCAGCTTCGATCGGGGGCTTGATCGAGCACTACAACAAGATAGCTCCCGACGCAGATCTCATGGGTTACCTCAATGGCTATCAGGGCCTCTTGACCGGAAAGTCATACCACTTCCCTAACGAAGTGCGCGAGCGCGCCGCCATTTTCTATAAATTCGGTGGAAGCCCGATTGGCAACAGCCGGGTGAAGCTCACCAACGTTAAGGACTGCACCAATCGCGGTCTCGTGAAGCCGGGCGAAGACCCCCTCAAGGTCGCCGCTGACCGCCTCGTCGCCGATAAAGTCGATATCCTTCACACCATCGGTGGGGACGACACCAACACCACCGCTGCTGACCTGGCTGCCTACCTCCACAAGCACAACTACGAACTTACGGTGGTAGGGATGCCCAAAACCATCGACAACGACGTTTACCCCATCAAGCAGACGCTCGGTGCCTCGACGGCAGCCGACCAGAGCGCCCGCTTCTTCCGTAACGTGGCGAACGAAAATACAACCAGCTCTCGTCAGCTCATCATCCACGAAGTGATGGGACGCCACTGCGGATGGCTCACAGCCCGTGCCGCTTATGAGTATCATCAGAGCCTGCACCGATATGATTGGCTCCCCGAAGCCCTTCTTCACCAGTTGCGCTGGGATGTTGACGCGGTCTGGGTTCCTGAGATGGAAATCGATCTCGAATCTGAGATCGATCGTCTCAACAAGATGATGGATGAACACGACTCTGTGAACATCTTCCTCTCGGAAGGGGCTGGACTCGATGTGATTATCGAAGAAATGAAGGTTCAGGGCGTCGAGCCGGAAAAGGACGCCTTCGGTCACTATCGCCTTGACGAGGTGAATGTCGGAAAATGGTTCGGGGCCCAACTCAAGGACAAGCTCGGCGCCGAGAAACTGCTCATTCAGAAAAGTGGCTACTTTGCCCGCAGCGCGGCCCCCAATGCCGAAGACCTTGAACTAATCAAGGCCAGTGCCATCGAGGCGGCTGAGTCCGCCCTCAGAGGAGAGAGCGGTGTGGCTGGTCTCGACGAAGAGAATGAAGGCCGGATGTCTACCATCGCCTTCCCCCGGATCCGCGGTGGCAAGCCTTTCGACATCGACGAGAGTTGGTTCACTGCGCTTCTTGAAGAGATTGGTCAGCCTAAGGGCCAGCGCATTGCGGCCCACTGATCCGTCGGGTTTTGCTGTGACAATTCCGCCACGGAACCCATTCCGCCACAAGGGCGGCCTGTTTTTTTGCGTTCTGGCCTAGAGCTGCAGTTTCCGAGGGCTTGAAATACCGCCCCAGCCCTTTGATTAACTATAGTTGACAGGCCATTTGACGCGTTTACATTCCGCCGCCTCTGCGCTGGGGTTGCCCTCATCGTCTCTGACTGCCAGCGCTTTTGCATCCCAAGCCCCGTATCCATTTCCTACAAAACAACCAAGGAACAATCGAACCAGCAATGGCTAAGAAGAAAACAGCAAAAAAGGCTGCCCCTAAGAAGGCCGCAAAAAAAGCACCCGCGCGTGCTCCCAAATTGGTCTACTTTTTCGGTGGCGAAAAAGCAGACGGCAACGGTAAACAAAAGGCGCTTCTCGGCGGCAAAGGTGCCAACCTCGCTGAAATGGCCCTCATCGGTCTTCCAGTGCCTGCCGGTTTCACCATTACCACGGAGGTCTGCACCCACTACTACGACAACGGCCGCAAGTGGCCTTCTGATCTTCAGCGCCAGATCGAACTCAACATTAAGAAGACCGAGAAGGTCATGGGTGCCAAGTTCGGTGATCTCGAGAACCCTCTCCTTCTTTCGGTCCGCTCCGGTGCTCGCGAGTCCATGCCAGGCATGATGGACACCATCCTCAACCTCGGCATCAACGACGAGGTGGTTGAGGCACTTGCCAAGAAAGCGAATGACGAATCCTTCGCATACGACTCCTACCGGCGCTTCCTTCAGATGTATGGCGAAGTGGTCATGGGCGTTCACCAACTCCCCAACGAGCACCACGACCCCTTCGAGACCATCCTCGATAAGGCCAAGGCTAAGGAGAAAGTTAACGACGACTCCGAGCTTTCCGTTAAAGCCCTCAAAGACATCGTTGCCAAGTTCAAGGCGCTCATCAAGAAGCGCACCGGCAAAGACTTCCCGCAGGATCCCATGGCCCAGCTCCAGGGTTCTGTGAATGCGGTGTTCTCCTCCTGGCAAAACGACCGCGCCAAAGTTTACCGTCAGAAATACGGGATCCCAGCTGAGTGGGGCACCGCTGTTAACGTTCAGGCCATGGTCTTCGGTAACACCGGTAAAACCTCCGGAACTGGAGTTGCTTTCACCCGCGACCCCGCCACCGGTGAGAACGTATTTTACGGTGAGTATCTCGTCGACGCCCAGGGCGAAGACGTGGTTGCCGGTGTTCGTACTCCCAAGCAGGTCAAGCAGATGGCCAAGGACCTTCCCGGTTCCTACAAGGAACTGCTCAAGATCCGCGGCATTCTCGAGAAGCATTTCAAGGACGTTCAGGACATCGAGTTCACCATCGAAAAGGGTAAGCTCTGGATGCTTCAGACCCGTAACGGTAAGCGCACTGGTTTCGCCGCTGTCAACATTGCCGTCGACATGGTTAACGAGAAGCTCATCACCAGGGAAGAAGCCATCAAGCGTATTCCTGCTGACGACCTCAGCCACCTCCTCTCTCCAGTTTTCGACGGAACCAAGGAAAAGGGCGCCAAGGCGATCGGAACCGGTCTTCCGGCCGGCCCCGGTGCTGCCTGTGGTAAGATCTACTTCACCGCCGAAGCTGCCGTTGATGCCGCTGCCAAGGGTGAAAAAGTCATCCTCGTTCGTAAGACCACATCTCCGGAAGATCTTCGCGGCATGATCGCTGCTGAGGGTATCCTCACGACTGAAGGTGGTGCTTCCTCACACGCTGCTCTCGTTGCCCGCCAGATGGGTAAGATCTGCGTCTGCGGTGCTCACAACATGTCCATCGACTACGCCAAGGGAACACTCTCCGGCGAAGGCACAACTCTCAAGGAAGGTGACTTCCTCTCCATCAACGGTTTTGTCGGCAACATCTACGCCGGTGAGCTCCCCACTGCCCCGAGCCAGGTCATTCAGGCCCTTCTCGAGAACAAGGCAGCGGCCAAGCGCAGCGCCACCTACAAGAAGTTCACTCAGCTCATGAGCTGGGCCGACAAGTATCGCAAACTCGGTGTCCGCACCAACTCCGACACTCCCGGTCAGGTGAAGAACGCCATCGCATTCGGTGCCGAAGGTATTGGTCTAACCCGTACTGAGCACATGTTCTTCGAAGGCAACCGCATCGACGCTGTGCGCCAGATGATCCTCGCTGAGGACGACGCCGGCCGCGCCAAGGCTCTCAAAAAACTTCTGCCCTACCAGAAGAAGGATTTCGCCGGTATCTTCGAGGCTCTCGAAGGTCGTCCCGCAACCATCCGTCTTCTCGACCCGCCGTTGCACGAGTTCATCGGCACCATGACTCCTCAGCAGATCAAAGATCTCGCTAAGAAGCTCAAGGTCAGCCCTGCTTTCATCAAGCGCCGCATCAGCGAGCTCCACGAAGAGAACCCCATGCTGGGTCACCGTGGTTGCCGTCTCGGTATTGTTTACCCCGAGATCACCAAGATGCAGGCGACTGCTATCCTCGAGGCCGCTGTTGAAGTGTCCAAAAAGAAAAAAGGTGGCAAGTTCATCAAGGTGCTTCCTGAAATCATGGTTCCTCTCGTGGCTTACGCCAAGGAGCTTGAGCTTCAGAAGGCTGTTATCGACGAAGCCGCAGCAGAAGTTCGCAAGAAGCACGGTCTCAAGGCCAGCCAGCTGAAGTATCAGGTCGGCACCATGATTGAGATTCCGCGTGCGGCTCTGACTGCGAACGAAGTCGCTGAGCACGCTCAGTTCTTCAGCTTTGGTACAAATGACCTCACTCAGACCGGTCTCGGCCTCAGCCGTGACGACTCCAGCTCCTTCCTCCCTGCTTACCAGGACGCCGAAGTGGTGAATAACAACCCGTTTGCTCAGCTTGATCAGACCGGTGTTGGACAGCTCGTCGAAATTGGTGTTGAGAAAGGTCGTTCCACCAAGAAGAACCTCAAGGTAGGCATCTGTGGTGAGCACGGTGGTGATCCTGAGTCCGTCAAGTTCTGCCACCGCACTGGTCTCAACTACGTCAGTTGTAGCCCGTTTCGCATCCCGATCGCGAAACTTGCTGCTGCTCAGGCAGCGCTTGAGGACAAGAAGTAATTCCTTTCTCAGCTGACGTCAGATTGACGTAACAATTCGAAGAAGGCGGTCCGGCAGCGGGCCGCCTTTTTTCGTGTATGATATCGTTCCTTGAGATTCGATCACTTTATCGCCAAACGGCTTCAAATCAGCGAAAGGACTGCGCGCACTCGCATCGCCGACGGAAAGTATTCAGTAAACAACGTCCCCTGTCGCGATCTCAAAACCCAAATTTCTCACTTCGATAAAATAAGCTGCGAAGAATCACTCATCCAACCTGCTCTTGAGCGCCTCTACATCAAACTGCACAAACCCGTCGGCGTCGTTAGCGCAACCACCGACAAATTACACCAGACGGTTCTTGATCTCATTGATCATCCTGACAAGGACACGCTCCATCTTGCCGGCAGACTCGATCGCTACTCTTCTGGTCTTGTGCTTCTCTCCAACGACTCATCATGGACTGAAAGCCTTACTCAACCCGATCAAAAGATCGATAAGATTTACCTCGTTGAAACCGATCGCCCCATTCCGAAGGAAGCGGTTGAACAATTCAATGACGGATTCCACTTCGCCAGCGAAGGTATCACGACCCGCCCGGCAACGCTCGAGATCCTGGCCCCAACCCGCGCCCGAGTCACTCTGCGGGAGGGGCGTTGGCACCAGATCAAGCGCATGTTCCACCGCCTCGACGGCATTCGCCTGACATCGCTGCATCGGCTTAGGGTCGGAAGATACTCTCTCGACGATCTCCAGCCGCGTGAATGGCAGGAGATTACTCCTTGAGCTTTCGCGGATGAAGAAAGTGCCTAAATAGCGACGCCTCGCCTGATTATGTTTTCGCAGTCGAGGATGGCTCCGCGGCATGGCAGAATGCCGCGAATTTGCTATTCCGGTCAGAGAGTTCAGGTCGCCAACCACTAACTGTGCGAAATGTTGAATTTTGCGACAACAAATCGTTTGCTATTGAGACACGATATCATTAAGTGCTGGAGATCGATATTAACTATCGCATTGAGTAAGCGCATCGCCCCGGGTTCATGGAACCAAGTGGGACCCTCCTCTGATGCTCTGCCTTTCACTGAGGCCACCTTTCAATAGACCATGCTTTGGAAATCACCCATCAATCAAGTTCGGTTTGCGCTAGCTGCTGTTTTCGCCGCAAGTCTGTTCCTCTTGATATCGGCGCAGGCGCAAGACTCTGCTCTGCCTGAAGCTTCGGCCACACAGACGGCCCTCAAGGAATGGGTTCAGACTCGTCAACTCATCAGCCGGGAGGCTGCGGACTGGCAGGAACAGCAAGAGTCACTCACCCAGTTGAATGACATCCGAAAAGTCGAAATCGACAATCTTGAAGAGTTTGTCACCGCCGCTGGTGAACGCGTCGAGGAAATCGACGAGAAACGCAAGAGCTACGCCGAGGAGGAAGCCAAACTCAAGGCCTGGCGCAACGAGCTCATGGTTCAAATCTCCGAGATCGAGAATTCCCTCCGCCCCCTGCTTCCGTATTTCCCCACCCCCCTCCGGGCCAGGGTCCGGGAAGCGGTAATTCGACTCGAAGAATCGGAAGCGGGACGCCCGCTTCAGCACCGCACTCGCGACGTCCTGCTCATCATGCAGGCCTACCAGGCATTTAACAACAGCATCACCCTCGACGCCGACGTTCGGCTGATTGACGGAGAAAAGCGCGAGATCGAAATTCTCTACCTTGGCATGACGCAAGCCTGGTTTGTCGATCAATCAGGCAAATATGCCGGCTACGGGCTCCCTTCCCCTGGCGGTTGGACCTTTGTCGATGCTCCGGCCCTGGCTGCTCCTGTTCGCCAGGCCATCGAAATCCAGACCCGGCAGGCACCTCCTGCCTTTATTTCGCTGCCCATCGCCAATGGGAACAATGCCAATCCCTGATGCGAAGACTTCTTACCATCCTGGCCATTTGCGCGTTCTCGTTTTCCGGCATTGCTCAGGAAGATGCGGCGGCCAACTACCGCGCCGCTGCCGAGTCTGTGAACGAAGACCTGCGCACTGCCCTGGCGGAACTTGCGGCCTTGCGAGAAGAGATCGCCAAAACCAAACCGGCTCTGGCCAAGGAAACCAACGAAGTCGCGGCAAATCTTCGTGAGGCAAGGCGAAAGGCTGAAATCGCACGAACGACCCGAGAAGCAGCCGAGGCCGAGTTTGAAAAGACCGAGAAAGAAATCAAGGTCTGGCGCGAAGAGAAGCAGTATCTCGAGGGGCTCCTGTATGACTTTCGAAAAACCTACGAGGCCTCGCAAAGTCTTGCCCGCGTCGAGGCCGAAAAAGACCTCCTCGATCAAACCGATCTCGATTCCCGACTCCAACTGGTCAAAAACTCGATCGATCAACTCAGACGGGCAGGAGTCGTTCAGGTTATGGAGGGAGAGGCGCTCAACTCTGATGGCCTCCTCGTCGGAGGGCAATTTGCCGACGCCGGCCCGCTTCGCTGGTTTCTTTCATCCAACGGCTCAGACTCCGGGCTTATTGCTGCGGGCGATGACCTCCGCTCCCGGCTTGTCGAAGGGACTGCCGATGCCGACAATATCGAACTCCTCCTCCGTGGAGAACCGTCCAATCCAACATTTGACCCTACCTTGGGCACGGCAGTTGCCCTGACTGATTCCGGCGATGGACTCCTCGACCGCATTAAGCAAGGCGGCTTCTGGATTTATCCCATCCTCATTCTCGCTGCCTTTGCCCTGATTGCCGCGCTCTTCAAATGGCTTCAGCTTCTTCGCATCCGCCAGTTCCGCCCCTCTTTGGTTCAGGACATCATCGACGCCCTTAATCAGCAGGATAGTGAAACTGCCCTCGCTGCAAACCACGCAATTAAACACCCGTCGGCGGAAATTCTCGGCCGGGGGATTGAGATTATTTCGAAAAACAATGCCGTCTCCCGCGACGATCTTGAGGAGTCCCTTTACGAGAAATTTATCGAAGCACTGCCGCTGCTTAATCGCGGGCTGCCCGTCATTGCCATCGCTTCTGCTACGGCTCCATTGCTGGGACTGCTCGGAACAGTCACCGGAATGATTGAGACCTTTCGTCTCATCAACATTTTCGGAACCGGTGATGCCAAGTCCCTTGCCTCCGGTATCTCAGAGGCTCTTGTGACGACCGAGTTCGGTCTCATCGTCGCGATTCCCTCCCTGATTCTGCACGCCCTTCTTTCGCGCAAAGTTCAGGGTATCAAGTCGACCATGGAAATGACCAGTCTTGCCTTCCTCAACGGCCTAGACAAATCCCCTCAAAAGAAATCAGCATGACCTTCCTCGATCCACTGCTCAACGAGTTGCAGACCCTCGCCACGGACGGCGGGTGGGTCTTCTACGCTCTGGTGGCTCTAGCCTTTGGAATCGCGTTTGCTCTCGTATCCCTGTGGCAATCCATGCACCTCCACGATGCACCTCTCATTTCTTCCGGCGAATGGATCAAGCTGCTCCGAAACAAGCCTGGCTCCGAATCAATTCGAAACCGCCTCCGGGAAGAACTAGAATCTTCCGGCGACCTTGGCCGTAGCCTTCAGGAAACCCAGCAGCGTCTCTTCGCAAAGTCGGAACGTCGTTTCTCCTTTGCTTTCATCATCATCGGTGCCGCCCCTTTGGTTGGTTTGCTCGGAACGGTGTCCGGCATGTTCACAACTTTCAACGGCATGGCCACGTCATCCGCCAGCGCTCCCATCGACATCATTTCACAGGGAATCTCCGAGGCTCTCATTACGACCCAGACTGGCTTGATTATAGGGGTTCCGGCTTTCATCCTATGCGCCCTGCTCAAGAGCCGACACGACACTCTTTTCCTGAGATTCAGACAACTTTCATCCCAGGTCCTGCAACAGGCCGCCTCAACCTGACATGGCACGAAAATTCCAACGTTTTGGAGAACCCGCCTCCGATGAAACGAGCGAGATCAACATCTCGCCTCTCATCGATGTGGTCTTCATCCTGTTGATTTTCTTTATCGTCACCACCGTGTTTGTTGAGGAGACCGGAGTCGAGATCAACAAGCCGCGCGCCGCGACTCAACAGGACTTGGAGAAAAACAGCATCCTCATCGGTGTTACCCCCGGCGGGCAGGTCTTCTATGGTGGGCGCGAAATCGGCGTTGCCGGCGTTCGCTCCACGGTGTCCCGTCTACTCCGACAGGACACCGTGCCGGTCATTATCCAGGCTGATCGGGACACCCCTACTGAATCCACCGTCCAGGTTCTGGACGAGGCCAAACTGGGCGGAGCCCAGCAAGTCTTTGTTTCCACCGTCAATGACTAGTGCCTCAAATCAACGCTTCCATTTTATCGTTCGTGTGGGCCTCGCAGCACTGCTTACGGTCGGCTTGCTTGCCTTCCTAGCCGGCGCCCGACTCACGGCAAACAAGTCTTACGCTCCAACGCTCTCTCTCAGGACGATGGACACCACCGACCAGATCAGCCTCCCAGAACCTCCACCTCCGGCCGAGCTTGAGCAACCTCCGCCGCCGGAACCAGTGCCTGACCTACCCAAGTTGGAGATCGAGTTTGACTCCATCGCTCCTTCCGTCAAGGCAACCCCCCATCAGGAAGTCGACCTTCAGCTTAACACTGCGAATTTTGCCAAGCAGACTCAGGACATGCGCCAGAGCATTACCTTTGCCGCTTCGGACCTTGATACCCAGCCCCGGCTTATCACCCGTCCCAGTGTGCGCTACCCCTCGACCCAACAGGACCGTGGTGTCATGCAAGGCAAGGTGACGCTCGAAGTTCTCATCACCGCCCAAGGGCGCGTTAATATTCGGCGGGTCCTCGACAGTTCTCATCCCGAATTCACTGAAATGGCACGGAAATTCGCAGCGGGTTCCCGATTCACACCTCCCAAACTCGACGGCCGCCCGGTCAACGCCCTCTTCAAGTGGCCTCTGATCCTCCGACCCTGATGATTCGCATTCTTCCAGTCATCCTGCTGGCAGTTCTTGCCTGCGAGACAGCCGATACAGCGGAACCGCTTCCGATCGACCCGCTGTGGAAAAGTGAGGACTTCAGACGCGTCATTACGGGGAGTTTCGGCATCGACACTCGAATCGAACCCCTTATCACCACGGATGAGGAAGGCTACCTCAACGAGTCGGCGCAGAAGATGTCCGCGGGCGACCGGAAAGCTGCCATCGAGATCCTCGCGGAGTCCTCAATCCTTGAGGACAGCCCAGCGATGATCTTTTCGCTGGCAACTCTACAATTCGAAGAGGGCGATGACGAGCTCGCTTGTATGAACCTTGAGAAGGCGATCGAGAAGTTCCCCAACTTCCGCGACGCTCACCGTAACCTTGCCGTTATCCTCGTCCGTCTCGAGAAGTTTGAAGAAGCCCAGGAACATCTCGTTCGGGCGATCGAACTCGGTGCCCGTGACGGGCTCACCTTTGGCCTGATGGGTTATTGCTATTCCCTCAATGAGGACTACCAGCCGGCTCTCGACGCCTATCGCATCGCTGCCCTCACCCAACCCGATCAGCGACAGTGGAAGATTGGCCAGGCTGAGGCACTCCAAGCGCTCAACCGTCCTACCGAAGCGGTCTCCATCTACCAGCACATCATTTCAGAAGACCCCAGTCAGCTCAACCTCTGGCTGGTAGAGGCCGATGCCTTCATCTCCCTTAACAAGAACCTCGATGCGATCGGCAACCTGGAACTGGCCTACCGTGCCAAGATACTCCCCGCCGACGGCACACTTTCGCTGGGTCATCTCTACCTGCAAAACGATCTTCCTGACGAGGCCCTCGAACGCTACCTCGCTGCCATCGCTCGCGAAACGCCACCTGAACTTCCCCGTGTGGTCGAAGCCCTCGAGTTTCTCACCAATATCGGCCAGTGGACGCGGGCAGCGACCTTCTCCGATGCCATCGCAAACTCAGAACCGCTGCAGGCTATCATCAGTTCCGATGAAGTTAACCCCGAAACACTCTCCCGACTCCTTCGACACCGCGCTTTGATTGAACTGGAAAACGGTGATCCGGAGGACGGAGCAAAGCTTGTCGCTGACTGGCTCAGTCAGGAACCACTCGACGGGCACGCCATCATCTTGCTGGCCCGCTTCAAGCAGGATGCCGGACTTCGCGAGGAAGCTGAGATGCTTCTCGAACAGGCAGCCAACCTTCCTGAGCACGCAGCCGCCGCTCACCTGGCTCATGGCAAACTGCTGGTTTCGATGGCCGAATACAATGCGGCGGTGGAGCACCTCGAGCAATCGTATCAGCTGCAGCCAACAGAATCACTCGCCGGCTATCTTGAAGCAGTGAGGGAACTTGCCGACTGAGATCGGCTGGCACCAACGCCCTCTACACCGAAGGAAAAACACTGCAAATTCGCGACACTAACTGGTTTGCGGGAATTCTTACCGTGACCGAATCTTCGACAGAATTATAGTTTCACAGCATGAATGCCCTGTTACGGACAGTTTGTCTCGCTACTCTCACTCTCTCCTATTTAGGGTTTTCACGCGCTGACCAACCTAACATCCTTCTTATCGTTTCTGACGATCAGGGTTACAATGATCTTGGTCACCTTGGGAACGGGATCATCACCCCGCATCTTGACAGGCTGGCGGAAGAAGGGGCGCGTCTCACCAATTTCTACGTCACCTGGCCAGCCTGCACCCCCAGCCGATCCGGACTCCTGACCGGTCGCTATCCGCAACGCAACGGCATCTATGACATGATCCGTAACGAGGCTCCGGACTACGGTCACAAATACGATCCGGCTTCCTACGCGGTCACCTGGGAGCGCATTGGCGGGATGGACCTTCGTGAAAAGATCATCCCCCAACTCCTCCCCGAGGCCTACGCCAGTGGCATCTATGGCAAATGGGATCTAGGAATTCACAAACGCTTTCTCCCGACGTCGCGTGGATTTGATGACTTTTACGGCATCGTCAACACGGGTGTCGATTACTACACTCACGAGCGTTACGGCGTGCCCAGCATGTATCGCAATCTCGAACTCACCGAAGAAGACAAAGGCACTTACTGCACCTACCTCTTTGAAAGAGAGGCCCTGAAATTCCTCAACGAGCATGCTGGGAAACAGCCCTTCTTCCTCTTCGTTCCCTTCAATGCTCCCCACAACTCCTCAGCCCTTGAACCTCACATTCGCACTACGGTTCAGGCTCCTGAGAAATTCCGGGACCTCTACCCGCCGGTTAAGCAGGAATATCGCGAGGTCGCGAACTACAAATACCACGAGAAGTCGAAGTTCTACGGTCCCGCGAAGGTGGTAACCTCGGAAGCCCGCCAGCGTGACTATCGAGCAGCGACAACCTGCATGGATGAGTCCATCGGTAAATTGCTTGCTGTGCTTGACGAAAAAGGACTCTCTGACAACACCATCGTTATCTTCTTCAGCGACAACGGCGGTTCCGGCGGAGCAGACAACACCCCCTTGAAAGGAAGAAAGGGAACCACCTGGGACGGGGGCATTCGCGTTCCCTGCCTCGTGCGCTGGACCGCCGGGGGCATTCCTGCCGGATCAGTAAATAACGAATTCCTCACCAGCCTCGAACTGGTTCCCAGCCTTGCTGAGGCAACCGGGAGCTCCCTCCCCGATGACATCATTTTCGACGGTCACAACTGGTGGCCCACTCTCCGCGGTGAAGAAGATTCTCCCCGAAATACCATGTTCTGGAAACGTCGTGACATGTTAGGGGCTCGTGTCGGCGACTGGAAATGGGTCGACATGGGTGACGGCCAGGGCGGCCTCTTCAACCTCGCCGAAGATATCGGAGAGACCAACGACCTCTCGGAATCTCATCCTGACAAGCTTGCAGAACTCAAAGGAGCATTTGCCAACTGGCTGGCCGAAATGAAAGCAGCTGAACCGCGGGGGCCATTTCGAGACTACTGAGAATCACCTTCCCCGTTCAGGTCCTGCTTGCTGCTCATCCGAAAAGTCGGGCGCGGCTCCGTCTCATCATCTACCTCTAATTCCGGAGGTAGATCGTGGTCGCTGAGCTCACTTTGAAATGGCGCCACCGCGATATCCACCTGGGTGGGTGGAAACAATCGGCTCGATAGGACCACCGTTTCCTTTGAAGTTGGCATATCCGACTGCATCACAAATTGGGTGGTTCCCCAATCAGTCGTATCAACCACCACCGGCTTCCGGCTGAAGCTGGCCTTGAAGTTCAATTGAGAATCCAGCCATATGAGGCTGTCCAGCAGCATGTCATACTGCGTTTCCATCGCCACCTCGAATTCAACGGGCCGCTCCGCAATGATTTCGTCGAGCAACACCTTGGCGATGGTTAAGGTATCGTATGCCTTCTCGAACTCGTTGTTGAAACGCTCCGACTGGCCTTGCTCAAACGACTCGATGAAGTCGAGATACTTCGTCATGATGTCATGATCGCCACCTCCGAGATTCCCCTGCATTTTTTCAATTTCTTTGGCCAGCCAGTCCAGGCGATACGCCACCATTTCTGGCTCGAAATCAGGAGCATCTGCCTTCAGCTGTTTGAGCTGGGCTTCAGCTTCGACAAAACTGCCTAGGGCCAACGGCCACTGCTCGGCTTTGACGAGTTTCTCACCCGCCTGAACCCAGCCGTAGACGTAAACCCAACGTGTCCCCGGCTCTGGAACCTCAAGTGGGGGCGGCACCTCCTGAGCAACAGCAACTCCCGCCAAAATCGAAAACGAGGCGGCTAGCATCAAGGCATTGACACGGAAGAGAGGCATGCGCCTTAGCCTAAGCCTCAGCTTCGCAGATTAACACCTCAACTTTTCTCAGAATCACCGGGGCCTTTCCTTCGATAACCATGACGCACAATCTTGGTAACCCCACCCGGACAGAACGTTTTCTCCCCATGCTCCTTGAATTCTGCCACAAAAAACTAACTACACACCCATCGGGAGAAACCGTGTCCGACCACGCATTTACGTCGTTTCAGACATTGACTCTAAACGATGCCATTTCAACCTTCTCTGCATGTCTGAATCTCAAAGCCTTCCCACGCGACGCTCTGCCATCAAAGCGGCCGCAGGTGCATCTGTCCTTGCTGGTGTTGCCGTACCTCACGTGCACGCTCAAGTGAATGAAGAAGTGAAGCTCGCCCTCATTGGGTGCGGTGGTCGCGGAACTGGCGCCGTGAAAAATGCCCTGTCTGTTTCCGGCACCCTCGGACCGGTAAAACTCCACGCCATGGCCGACGTTTTTGACGACAATCTCAACCGCTCCCACGAGGTGCTGATGAAAGATAAGGTCCTCAGCGAGCATATCGATGTGCCGCCGGAGCGTCGATTCATTGGTTTCGATGGCTATCGTAAGGCCATGGACGCAATGAACCCCGGCGATATCGCTATTCTGACGACACCCTGCGCTTTTCGTTGGCCCATGTTCGAATATGCCGTCGAGAAAGGTCTGAATGTCTTCATGGAAAAGCCGGTCACTGCTGACGGCTACGCTTCTCGCAAAATTCTCGAGATCAATGAGAAGGCCAAGGAAAAGGGCCTCAAGATCGGAATTGGCTTAATGTGCCGCCACTGCAAGTCACGCAATGAACTCAAGAAGCGGATCGACGACGGTGAGATCGGAGACATCACCTTTATGCGGTCTTACCGGATGCAGGGAGCGATCGGCTCCTGCTTCACTCCGAAAAACGACACCGACATGAGCGAGCTCATGTATCAGATCAAAAACTTTCACAGCTTCCTCTGGCTCAGTGGCGGATCTTTCAGCGACTTCAACATCCACGGAATCGATGAGATGTGCATGATCAAGAACGCCTTCCCTGTCGAAGCAAAAGCCGTTGGTGGCCGCCACTACAAAACCGTCGAACGCAACGGCGAGCACCTCGAAGCGGTCGATCAGAATTTTGACAGCTACGGTGTGGAGTACACCTTCGCTGACGGTGCCAAGGCCATGTTCGAAGGCCGCAACATGCCTGGCTGCAACCAGGAGTTCGCCGCTTACGCCCACGGCACCAAGGGGTCTGCCGTCATTTCCACGGCCGGCCACGTCCCGGCCCGCTCCCGCCTTTACAAGGATCAGAATATCGACACCAACTGGCGCGCCAAGCCCGACAACCTCCTCTGGTCTTTCCCGACCGGTGACCGCGGCATGAGCCTCGAAGGCAGCCCCTACGACATCGAATGGGAAGTCCTCCTCGACGCAATCCGCAACAACAAGGAACACAACGAGGTTGAGCGCGGCGTAGCCGCCAGTGTCACCACTTCCATGGGTCGTATGGCGGCCCACACCGGTCAGGTCATCACCTACGACCAGATGCTGAACCAACCCAACCCCATGTCACCAAACATCAAGGAGCTCACCCTGGACGGTGACTCCCCGCTCATGCCTGACGCCGACGGTCGCTATCCACAGCCTCAACCCGGAGTGCTGAAGGATCGCGAGTACGCCTACGGCGATGGCCTGGAAGCTTGATTCTGCAGAGTTTTCCAGCCGACAGTGGCATGAAACGTTGCCTCTCTCACTCAACAGGGTTAAGTGTCCGATCTAACCCCGTTGAGTTTTTCGTCCGCACTGAATGCCCATCATTTCCCAGGAAACGATTCAGAAGATCCTCGACGAAACCGATATCGTTGAGCTGATCGAGGGCTATTTTCCTTTGAAGCGAGCCGGGGTGAATCGGATCGCAGTCTGCCCCTTTCACAACGAGAAGACTCCAAGCTTCAACGTCAATCCGAACCGTCAGATTTTCCACTGCTTCGGATGCGGCGCCGGTGGCGATGCCATCAAATTCATCATGATGTATGACAACCTGCCCTTCCCCGAGGCAGCAAAGCGTCTCGCCGACCGGGCTGGCGTCATGATACAGGAGGAAGTCTACGATCCCGAATACGAAGCCAAGATGAAGGGGCGCCGGGAAGTGATGCGACTCCAGAAGGCAGCAGCCGACTGGTTCCACCGCCTCCTCTTCAAGCATCCGATTGCCCAGCCCGGACGCGACTACCTTAAGTCCCGCGGCCTCGGCATGGAAACCTCGAGAAACTGGAAGTTCGGCTACGCACCAGGTGACCAGCGGATGTTCTTTGACTGGGCCCGCGACGAAGGGTTCTCCATGCAGCAACTCGTTGACGGCGGCCTTGCTAAATGGCGAGATGAGAACAATCCCAACCGTGGCGCTTACTCTTTCTTCCGCGACCGGCTCATGTTCCCGGTGAACAACGATATGGGAGAACCTATTGCTTTCAGCGGCCGCCATGTTCTTCCCGATCAGGGCGGCGGTAAGTATATCAACTCGCCCGAAACGCCCCTTTTTAACAAGAGTAAGGTCTTCTTTGGCTTTGATAAGACGAAGCGCCCCATCGTTCGGGAAGGCAAGGTCATCATTTTCGAGGGCCAGTTGGACCTGATTGCCGCCTACGAAGCAGGGATCCAAAATGCAGTGGCCCCTCTCGGGACCGCCTTCACCCCAGATCACGCCCGCCTGCTCAAACGAAACTCAGATGAAGCCATCCTCTGCTTTGACTCTGATACCGCCGGGCTCAACGCGGCCAAGAAAGCATTTCGCATCCTTGCTCCTTCGGGAATGCTGGTTCGTCTCGCCCTCCTCCCGGAAGGTGAAGACCCGGACTCATTAATCCAGAAAAATGGTCCGGAAGCGCTCCGGAAAATCCTCGAGCACCCGCCGGAGTTCTTTGATTTCCAGATTGATCGGCGTGGCTCTCAGCTAAGTTCAGGAACGCTTCGAGACCGCCTCAATTTTGCCAAAGATCTTTCCGATGATATCTCTCTGATCGAGGACAAAATGCTGCAGGATTCTCTCATCAGCCGAGTCACCATCCGGCTCGGCGTAGGCGAAGACGAGATCCGCAAGCTGGTTCGGGATGCTGTCGCAAATCATGAGCGGCTGGAAAAAACGCGCCAACGACGCGAGGCTGCCAATCGCGAGCGCGGCCACTTTCCTCCGGGTCGTGGAACTCCGCCACCTGATTCAGTATCCGAGCGACCGGCGACGCCCACAGTCATCGACAACCGAACCATTCGTCTGCTCTGCAAAGCCCTGCTCAGCGACGCACAAACACGAGCTTCAGTCGTAGCCGATACCATTCCTGCTTTTTTCAACAACCTCGCAGAAACAGAGCTACTCACGACCATATGGCAGGCAACTATCGATCCCTCCAGCCACGCCAGCGTTAACGCCTTCATCGCAACCTTAGCACCCGCTGATCAGCAGTGCCTCAACAAACTGATGAACGAGGACAGTGCCACCATCAGCCCGGATTTAGCAAGGGATTGCCTGAGGGCATTGAACCGACAAAGCGTCCAAAATCAGATCTCAATGACCAAAGCGAGAATGGGCACCCCGAATCTACCTCCCGTTGAGTTGGAAAGCCTCGGCAAACAACTCCTTGACCTGCGCAGACAACTAAACGACTGTTGACCGCCCCAATTCGGCGGGGCTCCTTCCCCTGTTTTACCTACCTCCTGAGAGTTTTTACGTATGGCCGCCGAAAAGAACATCAAGCGAAAGACGCCTGCGAAGACTGCGAAGCCCGCTGCGAAGCGTTCATCCAAAAAAGCGGCGGCAAAATCCACGTCCTCCACCAGAAAGAAAAACGTGAAGGCATCCGCCGATAAATCCCCATCAACCAAGAAAAAAGCTCCGGCGAGAAAGACAACCGCCAAAGCCAAAGAACCGGCCAAGGTGGAAAAATCTGCAAAAAGTCCGCTCGACTCCCCTGAGTTCCAGCCCATCGTCCGCGACTTGATTCGTCTGGCCAAGGAGCAGGAGTATCTCACCTTCGACGACATCAACGAAGCTCTCCCGGACACCCAGAGTGATCTGGAGTTGATGGAAGAGCTCATTGAGCGCCTCCGCGCGATGAAATTTCGCATCATCGACGGCGCCGAGGTCGATAACGTCAAGGCTGGCTCCGATGATGATGAGGAAGCCGCCCCGGCTAAACCTGCCAAGGAGAAAGAAGGTCGTCTCGACATTCTCGATGACCCGGTCCGCATGTATCTCAAGCAGATGGGCCAGGTTCCCCTGCTCACTCGCGAGCAGGAAGTGGAAATCTCCAAGCGCATTGAGAAAGCCGAGACCGAGACCCGCAAGATCCTTGCCCTTTTCGGATTCATCCCGGATGCTTACCTCGATATGGCCGACCGTCTCGAGTCCGGCGAGGAGCGATTCGATCGCCTCATCGTCGACAAGAAAATCGAGAGCCGCGCCCGCTACCTCAAGAATCTCGTTAAACTTCGTGATCTCGTCGCCAAGTCCCGCGACGAGTTGACCCAGCTTTACACCGAACTTCGTGCTGCCAAAACTCCTGCCAAGACTAAAAAGCTCGAGGAAGCCTGGTCAAAGGTCCACGCTTCCCTCTCTCGAGGCTACAACCGTTTTTACTTCAAGCAGAAGGTTACCGAGAATCTCGTCGCTCACACCGAGGAGTGGGCAGAGCAATCAGAGAGCCTGACGAGGCAAGCCAAGAAGGCCAAGGACCGCAAGAGTAAGACTGAGGCGACCAAGGCGCGGACTGCTTTTGAAAAGGAGCTCTGGATGGAACAGGACCGGTTCGACGAACTCACTGCCACCCTCCGTGTGCACGTGGCCGAAGCCCGCAAGGCCAAAGACGAGATGGTGGAAGCCAACCTGCGACTCGTCATTTCTATCGCCAAGAAATATACCAATCGAGGTCTGTCCTTCCTCGATTTGATCCAGGAAGGCAACATGGGCCTGATGAAGGCGGTCGAGAAGTTCGAATACCGCCGCGGCTACAAGTTTTCCACCTACGCAACCTGGTGGATTCGCCAGGCCATCACTCGATCCATTGCAGACCAGGCCCGCACCATTCGTATCCCAGTGCACATGATCGAAACGATCAACAAGCTGATGCGTGTGCAGAAGCAGCTCGTTCAGGAATACGGCCGCGAGCCTACCCCGGAAGAGATTGCGGATGAGATTCACCTCCCTGTCGAACGCGTCAGGGCCGTTCTCAAGATGGCCCAGCAGCCCATTTCCCTTCAAGCCCCGGTCGGTGACAGCGAAGAAACCAGCCTTGGAGACTTTATCGAAGACAAAGGTGCCGAAGACCCGAGTGACATGACCTCCATGTCCATGCTGAAAGATCGGATCAAGGACGTGCTCGACACCCTCACTCCGCGAGAGCGCGAAGTGTTAGAGCAGCGATTCGGCCTGATCGACGGGTACAGCCGCACCTTGGAAGAGGTCGGCAAGCAATTCCAAGTCACTCGAGAGCGTATCCGACAGATCGAGGCGAAAGCACTCCGGAAGATGCGCCACCCCACCCGGATTCGTCAACTGGAAGGCTTCATCGAGGCCCCACCCATGTAATGACTACTTTTTCTGAAACTCCTGCTGAAGTTTGGGGTTTCTCCTCCTGAAATGGAAAACCAGGAAAAAAACGATCCTGTCTGGAAGCTTCTAGGACACGCCAGCGAGACAAAGCCGCCCCCCTTCTTTCACCGCAATGTGGTCCGTGAGGTGCGACTCATGAAGGATTCTTCCAGAGGCTTCGGGAAAAGCCTGCCTTCCTTCTTCGGTAAGCGGCTTCTTCACACTGCCATCGCTACAGCAGCCGTAGTTGCTGTGCTTGCCTTCTTCCCCGGCGGTGAGACCGATGTCCCCGGTTTGAACCTTGCTCAGGATGTTGCCACAGAGTTTCTGGCCACGGATTTCGACCCGGCAATGGAAATGAGCGAAGTCGAATATCTGGGTCAGCTGGTGGTCGTAAACGATCCCGGCCAGCTTACCGATCAGGCTCTGGCCGATCTCCTTTTCTAGGCATCTGGAGCAAGCGCTACGTGTTTTATAAAAGTCTAAAACCTCCTATTTAACTGATTAACAATCAGTTGTAAAGATGGGGCTTGCGGCGGTGTTGGTATAAGACCCATCTTTTCGGTGAAAAATGACCCACGGTGCGCGGGCTCCCGACGCGTTCATTTTTGGTCCACTTCTTCTCGACTGCGAAATAGAAGCTGGTGAAGCCCTCGCGACCGCAACTCGCATGAGTCTATTTACAGCTAAAAGCCAAGCTCTGCCGTTCTTATCTTGTTTCCCAACCCTCCGGGCGAGAAACGCATTTCCGGGTTGCAACGCCTTATTCCAGGGGCCAAGACTGCTTATCGCACCCAGCGATGACCTCAAATGGACAAACGTGCCGTCAGAAGAGATTGCTTTGCCAGGATTAAGTCGCTCTCGAGCGCAGAGAAAGCACAGTTTTCTGAGTCAATTGCCCAATCCGTTGAAACAACAGACGTGTTTTGCGAGGCACGATGCATTTTTGCCTACTTTGCGATGTCGGGAGAGCCGGATCTGGCAGAACTGTTCCATAGAAATCCTGGGAAAACTTGGGGGTTTTCAAGAGTCGGAGAGGACGATAAGATCATCTTCCATCGGGTTGAGTCGGTTAGAGATCTCATAGAAGGAAGATACGGATTCCTCGAACCTGATCCCGACATTTGCCCTGCCCTTCCCCCTTCCGCTCCAGATTTAATTCTGATTCCCGGAGTGGGTTTTGATCCCGCCAATCTAGCTCGCATCGGCAGAGGAAAAGGTCATTACGATTGCTTCCTTGAAGTCGCGCTCGCGCGGCCATCTCGTCCAGCACTCTTTGGTATTTGTTTTAATACCCAGCTCACCAGCCTGTCGCCGGAACCTCACGATGTACCCATGACGGCAATTATCACTGAGTCAGGCCGAGTCTCATAGAATGGCAAGCATACTCTTAGCAAATTACCGTCCGCGAATGTGCGATGAGAGGCACGGGGCGTCCGATTGACACCCTTGTTCAATCATGGTCGAATCTAATTGTGAAGTTTTTCCTCTCCGTCTCCCTGTTACTCCTGACAGTTGCACTTGTCACGGCTGCTGAAAAGCCGGCGAATCTCGTGAACGAAAAGGCCTGGGCTAATTTCGAAGGTTGGTCAACCGCCGGAGCTATCGCAGGAAGTGCCGGCGAGAAAAAATGGAAATGGGTCAAGCCCGGCAAGGCTATCATTCACAACACCGACAAGAAGGAGGCAAAACCGAAAGATATTGTCAGTGTTTTCGAACATGGTGACGTGGACCTCGAAATCGAGTTCATGATCCCCAAGTCTTCAAATTCCGGTATCTACTTCATGAAGCGCTATGAAGTTCAGATCCTCGACAGCTACGGCAAGCCAGACCAGAATCTCTCCTTTGGAGATTGCGGTGGCATCTACCAGCGATGGGATGATTCCAAGCCAACTAACAAAGAAAAGGGTTTTGAGGGCACCCCACCCGCGACCAATGCTTCTGCAGCGCCCGGGGCCTGGCAGAAGTTCCGGGTGCAGTTTCGAGCTCCCCGCTTTGATGCTGATGGCAAGAAGATCGAAAACGCCCGTTTTATCCGCGTTGTTCACAATGGAGTCACCATTCACGAGGATATCGAAGTGACCGGCCCGACTCGTGGGGGCAATGGGGATGATGAGGTGGCTAAGGCGCCGCTTATGATCCAGGGAAATCACGGTCCCGTGGCCATCCGAAAGCTGATCGTTAAGCCGGCCAACTTCGAGTAGCCGGCCACTTCATTTGACGCTCAGGTTAGCGTCTCACTATCTTTTGGGTTGGTTTAATATGCCTTTTGCTGCTCGCAGCTACTGCTTGTTTTCCGCGTCTTGGCCGGCAGACGACAGAATTTGGCGAAAAAGAGTCATGAGATTGGTTCCTCATCCACAGGAGAAGGGAGGCGGGAGTGTCTTGAACCCTGCTCAGTCGCTGCTATAATCCATATAAAAATGAAGGTTTCAACTGCACATCTTGCTCTCACATGCCTTTTGATTACCGTCACCTCACAGGCCCAGGTGAAAAAAGGTGGACTTTTTGGATTCGGTCGCGGCAACGAGAACGAACTATCTTCCGAACTCTTCCCGAACGCTGATTCTCAGGACGCAGTAGCCGTCTCGACGATCGAAGATGCTATCAAGCCCCCCGAAGAGTCTTCGTCCGGCTTCAATATTTTCAAAGGCGGCCAGCCGAAGAAGGTGGATAACGTTTCCTATTCCATCGAGGACGGTCAGCGCGTTGAAAGTGTGACCGAAGAAGTTGTCGAGGAGAAAAGGAAAAGGCTTTTTTCCTTCGGTAAAAAGAAGACAGACAAAGTGACCAATGGGGTGCCTAAGCCCGCACACTCGGTGCCATCTGCACCTGCAGTGCCCGTTGCTTACCAGACTCCCAAAGTCAGCGACTCTAGCACCGGATCCATGTCTTCGGAAGACCTCGCGGCCATCGACGGCAGCCTCGAAAAAGCGGTTCAAAAGAAGGGTGGCTTTTTCGGGATGTTTGGCAAAAAAAAGGAGTCAACCATCCCGACCGGCCCTTCGTCGGTGAATGTTTCAGCAGGTTTAAAATCAGTTCCGGAACGCACCACCGTCGCAGCCACAACCACAGCTTCCGCTCCCAAGCCAGCGCCAGCTCCGGCCCCGCGCAACGTGAGGCCTATTCCTGCGAGCACAACGGCCCCGGAGCCCCCGAAACCCGAAGCAATGACCATTGCCAACAACGCGCCGACGCCCGAATTTGAAGGATCAACGACGACCGCCTCAGTCAAAGAGAAAAAAGATGGCAACTTCCTGATGACTCCGATCAATAAACTTCGCCCTTCCAAAAAGGAGTCTGCTCCTGTTGATCTTACAGGGGCCGAAACCATCATTCAGAATGGTGAAATCGTTGTGCCAAGCTCCACTGGAAACGGAGGTGAGGCCGCAGCATCAGACGCGGGTTCCAATATGCCGCGCCAGGCTCCCCGCGTCATTAACGGTGCCACTACTTATTCCTCCTGGGATGATGTGGAAGGAACCTCAACCTCAGCGGTCGAGAAGATTCTTCGCACGATCCGATAGGCTTAAGGGCGAAGCCTATTTCCGCTGGCAATTTCAGAAGATTGGGGCAGCATGGTCCCCACTTTCCCGGACATGTCCGATCCTCTGAACGATTTGAAATACCAGCGTAACTCGGTCCTGTTGATAGGAGCGGTCCTGGTCTTTCGTCTGCTCTATGCTGCTGTTTTCCCCGTAAATCCCGTAGGTGACGAGGCTTACTACTGGGACTGGGGGCGCCAACTGGACTACGGCTACTATTCAAAGCCCCCTTTCATTGCCTGGCTCTACGCTTTCGTCGACTGGATCGGCGGAGGCAGTCTCTACGCGATTCGCGCCACTGCCGGAGTGATCGGTTGCCTAACCCTACTGGTCCTGTTTCGGCTGACCACAGCCCAATTCGGCGCGAAGACCGGTTGGTATTCCGTCTTCATCGGTCTGGCGATTCCCGCGAATTCCGTTCTCGGTTACCTCCTAACCATCGATGCTCCGCTGACGCTGTGTTGGGCCATGGCCTTGTGGATGCTGTGGCGTTACCTGAGTGGCACAAAACCGGGGCAGAGCCTGTTCTTCCTCTTTCTTGCGCTCGGCATCGGTCACTTGAGCAAACAGATGATGATGGTGTTTCCGGTTCTCACTGTCGTCCTTCTCGCACTTCAATCTGATACACGGTCCTATTTGAAGCGTCCGGCACTTTTGGCAACCCTGCTGCTCTCCTATCTCTCCCTTTTGCCACCGTTAATCTGGAACGCGCAGAACGACTGGATCACCTTCAAACACACCAGCCATCATTTTGAGTCCGTTAGCGGAGGCGGAAATATCGTCCTCGAACGCCTCGAGGATTTTGCTGAATTCATTGGCAGCCAACTGGGAGTGCTGTCGCCGGTTTTTGGCGTTGTTCTCTACATCATCTGCATCGGTCGCCTGAAAACAATCCGAAGCGCAAGTCTCGCCGTCCGATTTACCCTCGTCTTCGGTGGAATTCCACTTGTCGGTATGCTCTTTATGGCGATGCGGCAGGGCCTGCAACCGAACTGGCCAGCTGTCTTCTATCTTTCCTGCATGCCATTGGTAGCGGCGTTCTTCTCAGGGGCGGTTGAATTCGAGAAACCATCAGCAGCCACAAAAGCACGCCTCCTGAAGAACGGACTCATCATCGGCTTTGCCCTGAGTGCTTTCTTTTATTTCGGAAGTCCGATCATGGAACTCGCAGGAATTCCCGGCCACAAAGCCGATCCTAACCGGCGTCTCATGGGATACGACAAACTTGCTGAGGAATTTGAGAAAGTCCGGCGAACCCAGGCGGATGCCGATGAATTGTTCATCGTTGCTCTCGGCCACCGCGACACGACAAGCCAACTCGCCTTTGCTTTACCTGACCAACCGAGGGTTTATCGCTGGTCCAGCCACTCAGGAATCGAATCTCAATACGAGATGTGGAACAATCCATTCGAGGATAAATTTGAGGGAAAAGATGGATTCGTTCTCGTTCCCGGTAACAATAAATTTCCCGGTCCTCTCAGCGATGTATTCGAAAGCTACGAGAAAGTGGGAGAGTTCGAAGCCGTCTTCGGATACGATCGAACCAAGTTCTACACCGTATATCGTGGCAAAACGCTCCACGGCTGGCCCACACTCAACGAACCGGACAATCCCTGATCTGAGCCTCAAACTTTACCGATGAACTCATCCGGCTACGTTTCACCGTTTACTCGCAACCCCGGTCTTCGCCCGTCGGCACCTGGTCTGGATTCGGTCAGCGTTATTGTTCCCTTCTACAACGAGGAAGACTGCGTCGAATTTGTGCTCAAGGAAATCGTCAAGTGCCAGCCCGATGCGCAAGTGGTTGCCGTGGACGATGGCAGCGGTGATCGAACCTGGGAGATCATGAGAGGAATTGAAGGAGTAACTCCTCTTCGGCTCACGGAGAATCGTGGTCAAAGTGGCGCCCTCTACGCGGGGATGAGCTTCGCTGCCGGGGACATCCTGGTGATGCTCGACGGCGATGGCCAAAACGACCCCGCCGATATTCAGAAACTCGTCGAGCTCGTGAAGGCGGGTGATTGCGATGTGGCAGTAGGACGACGCGCCAAACGCAAAGACACCTGGAGCCGGCGGGCCGCCTCCCGAATCGCCAACCGCATCCGACGCTGGTTTATTCACGATGGCATCAGCGATACCGGTTGCTCTCTCAAAGCCTTTCACCGCGATCACCTCGACTTGCTCGTACCGTTCAACGGCCTTCATCGTTATCTTCCTGCTATCTTTACCAAGGGCGGACTCACAATTGCCGAAATTGACGTGAATCACCGCGAACGAAAAACCGGTGAGTCGAAATACACCAACTTCGACCGGGCACTTCGAGGAATCTACGATCTCATCGGCGTTTGTTGGCTCCTGAAGCGAAAGGTGGTCATGCCGCCTCTCGAAACGAGCGAGGATAAAAAGCAGTCTTGAACCTGCCAGCGGAACTCGCGCACATGATTACTCTACCTCCCATGAAGCCTATCCTGTTTCTAGTAGCAACCAGTGTCGCCCTGACGCTCACTTCCTGCGTCGAAACACCTGCAACGGGCGCTTCAACTGGATCCGGTGCTGCCTTAACAGGATCCTCAAATTCGGCAGCGCCTCGTCAGAAGCTGAACAAGCATGATATCGCTCTGCGCTTCCTAACCGCATTTATTCGGCTAGACAAGAATATGGCGCTTCAATATGCCTCACCACAGGCGGTAAGCAAGCTTGACTGGAATCGCCAGCATTCCGGAAATATTCCCTACTACAACGATAAGATGATCCTCTACTTCAACGGAGGTTGGGCGCGGGTCTATTTCCAAGAAGTCAACGGAAGCTACATCGTCTCCGACTTGGAAGTACATCGCCGCTAGGCGACGCGCCCGTCCCGTTAGCGGAACATCTCACGAGCTGAGTAGGCCACACCCAGTGCTGCCGGCCAATCGCCCCCGCGCGCCCACTCAAATCTTGTGGTTGCACGATCAGGATCGATCGGACTGGAAAGATACATTGGCCAGGCACGTTCTTTGAAGCCCTCCAGCACCCAATCAAGGTACTGGTCACGGAAATCGGTTTCAGCAAGGCCACCGCCAATCACGACAAGCCCGGGATCGAACACACGGACTAGATCAGCAATTCCGTAGCCGAGAATCTGTCCCTGCTGACGAAAAATCTTGATCGCGAGATCGTCTCCCTGCTCAGCGAAGTCACGAAGGCGGAAAGCTTTCTCCTCGATTGGAGAACCGTCATTGAGCGGATGAGAAGCGTTTTCCGGCTTGGCCAATTCAATACCGACGCGCCGGCGGAGGGCTACCAGGGAAACCCAGGCCTCAAGACAACCCTTTAAACCACAGGAACAGCCAGGAAGTTCGCCGTCTTCTTCGCGGTGAGGAACACTGATGTGCCCCACTTCAAGCGCAAGACCATTCGTGCCTTCATAAGCACGGCCGCCGGGAAGCACAAGACCGCCGCCAAGGCCAGTTCCGGGTGCCACCAGAAGGAGTCCGCCGTGATGCTTTTTTCGCACGGCATACTCGCCCAGGGCAGCGGCATTGCCATCATTGGTCATATATACCGGAACTCCCCCAAGGCGCTCAGATAGCAAATCACGAACATTGGTGCCGACCCAGTTTTCGGCTAGATTAGCCTTACCCCAGATCACACCATCACAGGAAGGAGCGGGAACGTCCATGCCGATGCCCTTGACCGCATCACGGGTCAGTCCAATATTTCCAGTGAGCTGATCGAGCGCGCTTTCCAACTGTCCGAAAGTCACTTCATAGCCATCCTTCACATGGCTACGCACCTCCACCATTTCACCGGCAACATCGCCCATTTCGTCTACCAGAACCGTCTTAACCGTGGTGCCGCCGATATCCAGACCGGCGAAGTATTTCGCGTTGTCAGCCATAAAAATAATGAGGTACAGAAATTGCGCGAAATGAATACGATGGAGCTGTTCACCAGTCAATCATCAAATCTCTCACCATAAACGACTCCGTTATCCCTGGAGCCGCCACCAAAGTCCCGCCCTCTTCCCGACATCATGTGGCGCATCGCCGTAGATCATTTCATTTTGTGTCAATCCGGCCATACCCTAATTTCAAAGCACCCATGGGAAGTTCTGTTATTAGGCTTAAGGAAAAGTTCCTCGAGGAACTCTCCCCCGACTCTCATTTTGAGGTCCTCTTTGATCATCTGCCCGGGGTATCTTTCTTTGCCAAGAATCGCGACTTCAAAATTGTCTCCGCTAACCGGGCATTCTGGAAGCGGCTTGGGTGCGAATCGGAAGCCGATTTGATCGGTAAACACGACTTCGAACTGTTCCCCGACGAGCTGGCCCGCAAATTTCGTGACGATGATGAAACTGTCATGGAAACTGGAGAACCGATGCTCAAAATCGTGGAACTGTTCTTCAACCGGCAGGGGCTGCCTGACTGGTATTTCACGAATAAGTTCCCTGTCTTTGGCAAGGATCAGAGCGTCATCGGCGTGATGGGAACGGTGCAAAGCTACTCCGGGCGGCGCTCGGCCCTGACGCCTCATATGCAACTGGATCGAGCAGTGAGTTACATTCGCGACCACTTTCAGGAGTCAGTCAACATGACAGACCTGGCCAGGCGAACCGGAATGTCGGTTCGCCAGTTCAATCGCCGGTTCCGCGAAGTATTCGGCACCAACCCCAGAACGTTTCTTATCAAAACGAGAATCCAGGCCGCCTGCGTCGAGCTGCGCAGCACTGACAAACCGATCAGCGACATTGCCCTGGATTTCGGTTTCAGCGACCAAAGCTCTTTTACCCAGCACTTCCGTAAGCACATGGGGATCACCCCGTTCCACTACCGAAAAGAGTCCTGACACACCAATTCACTTTTTGCACTGCATCCTCAGGCTGTTACTTTTCGGCCAGGACCTTTAGAAAAACTTCCGCTGTTGCGCGGGCCATTGCCGGCTGGTCAGCTTCAGATTCGACCCATTTTCTCCCGCTCGCACCGCAGGAAATGGAGGCGCCGTTATCATTCAGCAGCGTCTCCAGTTGTTCCTTCAGGTCATTTGCATCGCCGTGTTTAAACAACCGACCTGCTCCACTCGCCTGCACCATCTCGGAAAGGGCTCCTTGATTAGGAGCCACCACGGGAAGGCCACATGCCATCGCTTCGAGAAGATAGAGGCCTTTGGGCTCAATAAATTCAGTAGGAACGCAGAATAAGTCAATCTGCTTCAAAAACTCCAGCTTAGCCCCGCCGTCTGGAGCTTCTATGTGTTCAAAACGGTCATCGAGACCCGCTGAGGAAATCTTGAAGACCTGCTCTTGGTAAAACTCCCGGTCCTTCGGAGACAGCCATCCTCCGATCTTGAGACTGACCTCAGGATTGTCGTCCGCCAGAGAGATAAATGCGTCGACGATATGATGTAGCCCTTTTTCAGGTGAGAGCCGAGCAAAGTAACCGATGACTTTACCGCGCTCCCTTTCGCTTCTCGCATTCAATACCGAATCGAATTCCGAGACTTCGACGCCCAGTGGAGTGAGAGCAAATTTATCCTCCGGAACCTCAAGCATTTCGCACATCATCTTGCGGTAAAACGATGAGAAAGTAATAAAACCATCAGCCTGAGCAGCCAGCTGCTTCATCTCCGCCAGCACTTGTGCCCGCCAGGGTTCCTGCAATTCATCAAGAAACACATCATCACCCTGAAGGGTTACCACCACAGGAACACCCAATTCACGTTTCAAAGCGGGAATTGAGCCCCCTACGAGCAAATTGGTCAGGCAGATCAGGTCAGGCTTACCAATTTCCTTGAGCCAGTGAACGAGTCGTTTTACTTCCTTGGCCTGGTAACCGTGCTCACCGCGAACCATGGACAAAGTCATGTCGCCCACTTCCGAGGCACTGACATTGACCGCTTTTGACGCCACTCGTCGAATCAGCTTCGGGTTGTCCAGCCAACCGTCGACAAACGCAGGAAGGTGACGAAACAGCGGTATTTTTTGCTGAAGGTAAACGTTCAATCCTCCAAAAAACACCTGATCGACGGAGTTATCCTCTTCATCGACACGAATCGGAGTGTAGAGCGGCAAGAGCGTCACGTCCCAGCCCAATCGCCCCAGTCCGGCCGCCAATGAGTTATCACGAATACAGCTGCCACAATACATTCCCCCCGCGCCGGCGGTAATGTAGACAATTCTGGGTTGGTCGCTCAAAAGATTCAGTCTGGGTTGAGATAATCAAGCAGCATACGACAGGTAGCTCAACTGGAGACATCATAACGCCAGTGAATCCTGCCCCGGGATTCGCTAGCTTCCTCATAAAAGCACTTCCTCCAACTTATCATGATCGCAAATCGATATCTCCTGCTTTCCCTTTCCTTGCTCTGGACCGGCTCCTCATTTGCTGACTGGCCGCAATGGCGTGGCCCCGAAAGAAACGGAATCGCATCCGATACAGCAAAACTACCCGACGAACTCACCGAAGAAAATGCTCCGTCACGCCTTTGGGAATCCATTGAAATCCCAAGCGACCACTATGGCGGTCACGGCAGCGTTGCCGTTGCCGATGGCAAAGTATACCTCTCCGTTGTCTGGCATCGCGATGAGCCCACCGAAACCCGACGCATCGACCGTGATGTTCTTTCAACCCTGGGCTATCGAGGCACCGGTTCACTTTCACCTGAACTTCGGGAAAAGATGGAAACAGACCGAATGAACCTGAGCCGAAGACTTCGCGGTGTAGCGCTCGAAGAATGGTCGAAAAACTGGTTGGATGAAAATATTGACCCGAAAACCAAACTGGCTCTCGGCAGCTGGATCGCCAGCCGCTTCAAGAAAGGCCCGGCAGCCATTCCACTTGATGTCTACGACCAGCTCTTGAAAGCCCCCATGGAATTCACAGGCCAATCCGAGATGGCCGAATGGGTCAAATCCCAGGATTTTGATCCCGTCATTGAAAACCAAATCATTGCGGCAGTCCCGGCCACCAAGAAGGTCGCCGACGATGTCATTCTCTGCCTCGACGCCGAAACCGGGGAAGAGTTGTGGCGCTTTTCCGAAGCGGGCATTCCTTCCGGCCGCAGTTCATCAAGTACTCCGACCATCGCCGCCGGTAAAGTCTTCGCGGCACTGAGCACCAAGCTTTATTGCGTGAACGCTGAAAACGGCGAAGAGGTCTGGCAGGCTCCGCTGAACGGTAAAAAAGGGCCCGCATCCTCGCCCCTGTTTCACGATGGCAAAGTCTACCTGCAGCAGTCACCACTGACCGCCTTCGACGCGACATCGGGTGAAGAACTGTGGTCCAACAAGGACGTGACCACGACAAATTCCTCGCCGGCTGAGATCAGCGGGATCATCCTGGCCAATTCCAAGAATACCTTGATCGGAGTCGATGCATACTCAGGTGCCACACTGTGGTCTGTCCCCGGCGGTGGCGACAGCACTCCCGTCGTGTCCGGAAACACCTTCGTCCTGAGCAGCCGCCTCGAAGAAAAAAACCTGATGGCTTATCGGCTGACCGATACCACTCCCACAGAACTTTGGTCGCATGATTTCCTGGCCCGCCGCTATGGCTCCACCCCCATTATTTACAACGGGAACGTCTACTACTTTGGAAGCAACCGGCACCTCTGTGTCGATCTCGAAAGTGGAGAGAAACTCTGGGAAAAGGAAACGTCTTCGTCGATATCCTCCCCTTTGCTCGCTGATGGAAAGATCCTGGTTTATGAGAACAAGGGTGGTGTTGTAGCACTCGTGAAAGCCAGCCCTCACGGCTACGAGTCCCTCGGTAAAACCAAGGTCGGAGCTCTCTACTGCGCGTCACCGGCTCTTGTGAGCCGGGATCTCTATCTCCGAACTGCGAAAAACGTGGCTTGTTTCCGCTTCCACTGACCATCTTCCGTAAAAAAACAGGATGATTTCAAAAATCTTTTACTTAACATTTATTAATTTTATATTAATCTTAATGAATGCGTGTTATCAGACTCACTGGAATCACCGCCTCCCTCTCCATTTTCACCCTCTGCCTGAATTCCCAGGTTGCAGAGTGCGCTCCTGAGGCGCCAAAAGAACGCTCTTTCCGTCCGGTCGTCCCGATCAAAAAGAGCGTCCCTGAGCGCATTGCCCAGGAATCGCGGGTCGTCACAGTAAACATTCCGCAGCCTGTTCCCGCTCCGGAAAACTCGCTTTTCCCAGAAGGTAGCGTTCCTGAAACGGCATTGTCTCCCACATCGGAGGTCATCGACGTATCTCCATTCACTCCGGAAACAGTCTCTGCTGCCGATACGCCACCCGGGCAGATTAAAATCCCGAGTGAAGAGGAACTCGTTCCAGCCCGCAGGGAAGACCCACGCAGCCTCGCCCGCCTCAGGGGTGAGGCTCACAAGCTTGCCGAGATGGGACTGACTTACAAATTCGGCTCCGATAACCCGGACACAGGCGGTCTCGACTGTTCGGGCGCCGTCCAACACCTACTGAGGAGTATCGGCGTCGAGGACGTTCCAAGGACGTCCTACCAGCAGTACGACTGGCTCAAGAAAAAGAAAACACTCGATGATGTCTACGGTAAGAACTCGACTTCCAAGATGCTGAAGAAGCTCTCCCCCGGCGACCTCATCTTCTGGGGCGGCACATGGAAGTCCGGACACCGGGTTTCTCACGTGATGATCTACATGGGTTACAACCCGGAAGAAAACAAACACTACGTCTTCGGTGCTCGAGGCAAGAGCTCGAAAGGACTTCTCGGAAACGGAGTCGACATCTTTGAGCTCGACCCCAACCGCGGACAACTCGTCGCCCACGGAAAAATCCCGGGTCTGAAGTATTAATCACTTCACAGGGGAAAGCAGATCGTCTAGCTCGTTTTCGGAGAAAGACAGCTTCTGGGGCGTCCCTTCTAGGATGCCTTCAAACAGGGCCCGTTTCTTCTGTTGCAGCAACAGGATCTTCTCCTCAATCGTTCCCGCTGTGATGAGCTTGTATACGAATACGGGATTCTTCTGCCCAATTCGGTGAGCCCGGTCAGTCGCCTGCGCCTCCAAAGCCGGATTCCACCAGGGATCGAAATGGATCACGGTGTCTGCCAAGGTCAGGTTAAGGCCCGTTCCACCGGCTCGCAGACTGATAAGAAAGACAGGCACTTTGCCCGACTGGAAGTCGTCGCAGAGTTTGCCACGATCTTTTGACTGCCCTGTCAGGGTCAGAAAGCGAATCCCCTCTTTTCGGAGTGCCTCTTCGATCAGTTCCAGCATTCCAGTGAACTGAGAGAAGATCAGGATTCTTCTGCCGTCCTGGACCATTGAAGGCAGCCACTCCATCAGCAAATCCATCTTCGCCGAGTTTTTACCCCGCTGGGCGGAGGGCAGCTTTAGCAGTCGGGGATGGTTGCAGACTTGCCGAAGTTTCATCAAGGCATCCAGCACGAGTAACTTGGTCTTCTCCACACCGAAGCGCTCCATTTCCTCGTGCACCTCCCGGCTCACTGCCGCACGAACGGCCTCGTAGAGTTCTACCTGCTTAGGCAGCAGTTCAACGGTTCGAACAATTTCAGTCTTGGAAGGCAACTCAGTCGCAACCAGGCTCTTGGTTCGACGCAGCATTAGCGGTGCAACCCGTTCGGCGAGCCGTTTGCGCAGCCCTTCATCCCGATGCTTCTCGATCGGTGCCCGAAAACAGCGATTGAAGCTCTCCTCACTGCCTAGATAACCCGGCATCAGGAAATGAAACAATGACCAAAGCTCACCCAAGTTATTCTCGATTGGCGTCCCGGAAAGGCAGAGGCGATGCCGAGCATCAATTTTGTAGGCCACCTTGGTAACCTGTGAAGCAGTGTTCTTAATCGTGTGGGCCTCATCCAGCACCACATAGTGGAAAGGCTGGCTCAGCAGTTCCTCCGCATCGCGAAGCAAAACCGGGTAGGATGTCACTACCAGGTCGGTGTAACCCAACACTTGGTAATACTTATTCCGGTTGCTTCCCTGCAACGCCAGCACCTTGAGCGAAGGTGCAAACTTCTTGGCCTCCTTCTCCCAGTTTGGAACCACACTTTTCGGGGCAATGATCAAGCTGGGCAGATTGGCCCGTCCGTTCGCTTTCTCGCAGTGCAGATGGCAAAGCGTTTGGACCGTTTTCCCGAGGCCCATGTCATCTGCGAGGATCCCTCCCAACCCCTGCTCTCTCAGGAACTGCAGCCATTCAAACCCGTCTTGCTGATAGGGGCGCAACGTTGCAAGGAATCCCTCCGGGGCTTCGGGGTCACTCTTTGGGCGCAGATTTACGAGTTCTTCGGCATGAAGTTTGAGGGCCTCGGGCGCCGATTCGACAACAGATTCGTCGCCGCGGTAGCGGGTCAACTGAGCGGCCCGGACTTTATGCAACCGAATCGTGCCTTCATCTGAAATGGGATGATGGTCGAACAACTCTGTCAGGATGCCCAATACAGCACTCAGTTTCTTTGCGGGCATGGCTACGAATTTACCTGAATCACCGACCTGGATCGGAACCTTGTTACCGGCAGGCATTTTCTCGAGTGACGAGAGCGTGAAACCTGAAGGACGGCTTTCGAGATAACGAACGATGCACGGCAATAGATTGACTCTTTCGCCTTTGATACGAATGCCGTATTCGAAGCCAAACCAGTCTACCTCCAGATCATCCTCCTGCAGTTCGCCGTAGAAGTCCATTGGCTCTACTACCTGGAGACCGAAGTCTCCATCCACTGTTATCTCACAGCCAAGCTCCTCAAGCTCCAAGCGACGATTCGAGAGGAAGTCCGCCCAAAACACTTCCTGCATCCCTTTCCTCACTGCCGTGTAACCATAGCACTGACGAAAATCAGCTTCAATCTCGTCCCAGGGATACATTTCGACGAGTCGTTTAAGCCCCATCTCTCTCAAGCGACTCTCGACCTTGCGACTCTCACCTTCCACTCGAGCCAGCGGCATCTTCTCCAGCACGGCACGAGCATCGGAGTCGTCCCAGTGAAGAATTCCAGCCCTGACATCAGCAGAAAATAAGAAAACTGTAGTCTTCATCTCCCCGAGACCAAAGGAAACATCGTCCGCAGCTCCCTTTTCGAGCATGGCTGCCATCAGCAGAGCCGCTACAAATTCATCATTCCTGCCACCAGCCGGGTCGCTACGCCCATCGATTCTCCAGCCTTCGGCGTCACTAAGTTGAACTACCATACTGACTTCGACGGAATCCTCTTCAACCGCAACCTGCCCGAATACCCCGGCAAACCGCCCTTGAACATTGGCAGTGACAACGCGAACCATTCCAGACTTTACCAGCCATCGCCCCTTGTTGAGCACCTCCTGGGTGAATATCTCACCGAGAAACGGAGCCTCGCTGAGAATAATTTTCCCCAATACCCCTTTCGGTTCTCCTGATTCAGTTTCGAACCGGGGGTTGGCTTCAGTGGATCTCTCTTTCAATTGGAGTGCGCGGTATGGAGCCGTCCATCTTCACCATTACTCGCAAAATTTCAACATCTTCGAACCAAAAATTGCTTCTTATAAACAAGAAGAGCCGGGAGGATTGCTCCCCCCGACTCAACAGGTTTTACGTCCACTGCCGGATTCAGTCCGGCGGGAAATTCTTATTCAGAAAACTGCGCTTTCAGTTCACCTAGCGCGCGGCCGTTGCGTTCCAGGACCAGTTCAAGGTGACGCCTTTCAGGCGAACCCTGCGGAAGTAACGCAAGCATTTGCTCCAACTCAATTTGGACGCCCTGAAATTCAGCAGCTAGGCGAATCTGGCGGTCTAACGCAGTTTCAGCGCGAGCGCGAGGAACGAAGCTTTCAACAGTTAAGCCACGGCTGTGACGCACGGGAAGCTCGATCACGGCCGATGAAGCATCCGGAAGGTAAGAGTCAATACGCTCAGATGCTGGAGAGAATCCAGCAGGGACAATCTGCATCTCACCGGTTGACTGGGCGCTTGGCATATTAGCCCCCTCCAGGTAACTGGCATCCAGAACTGCGGGACCAACCGCAACTAGATTCAGTTCAGAAATATCTTCAACTTCCTCTGCGAGGAAAAGCTGGGGAACGTGCAGACCGGGCGCGGAAGCGACGCCGGTAACACTTCCTTCCTCAACATCCATGCTGATACCCAATGAAGCATCTTTGGTGGATCCACTGCCCCAGTCTGCTACCTCGACCTGATCAGTAGCAGGTTGAGAGAAGTAGGCAGCCCCAGCCGCAAGAAGTGCCACGGCAGCAGCAGCCACACCTATCCAAGCACGGCGACTCTGAGGGAAGTCAACGGTGACCACCTTGCTTTCATCAGCAGCCGCGTCCGGGACAACCTCAAACTGCGGGCTGTTCAACCCGGATTCCCACTCGTTCTTCAACCCAGTAGAAAGGATGGACATGATTTCAGTCATAGACTCCATCTCCCTTTGCGCGGCGGAAGAGGCAGCAAGCTCAGCTTTAACCTCTTCTCGCTCGGCTTCGGTTAGCTCATTGAGAGCAAAAGCAGTGTATTTGGGGTCCTCAAGATCGACCTTAATCGCCCGCCCCATATTGATCACCCACTCACGCTTCAAACCGGTTGTCAGTATCTCGGAGAGATCACTCATAGCCGAGAGTTCGCTCTTTGCCAGAGGTGACACTTCGAGGCGGGCTTCGAATTCGACCGCTTCAGAAGCAGACATATCTCCGAGCGCGTAAGCGGTCAACCGGGGATCGTCCGGGTTGATGGGTTCAAGACTCATTAGATTGGGCAGGTTATTGTGGCGAAAAATCAGTTGGTTCAGGCGACCTCGACTCCCATCAAGGTCCTCAGGCGCTTGATGCCTGTGTGGATCAGGAATCCGACATTGCTGACACTGAGACCCGTCACTTCGGCAATCTCCTTGTAGCTCAGGTCTCCCTGGAATTTGAGCCGAATGACTTCTCGCTGGTTTTCAGGCAGTCGTTCGAGAAATCGGATCACTTCTTCGAAACGCTCCTTGCGCTCCATAGCATCGGAAGGAGTCGGCTCGGCGTCGTCGAGCTTCTCAAAAGCTTCACCGGCGGAGGTCATCATCGGGTTCTCTTTGCGAAGCACATCGATGGCGCGGTTTCGGCAGACGGTGTAGAGCCAGCTTTTAAGGCGTCCGGAAATCAGTTCAGGATCCTGCCGATGCAGCTTAATGAACGTGTCCTGCACCACATCGCGAGCACGTTCCCAGTCTCCGGCAAGGAGACCAGCGGCATAACCCGTCAACGGGCCTTCGAACTCTGCCTGGGCAGATTCGACTAGTTCGCGAGGAGAAACCTCCATGATATGGCAGGAAGCGGCAGGCATAATCGCAGTGATTACAACGCTTAAAACGACTTGGCTGCCTTCTTCTTAGTAAAAGTTACTGCATTTTAGTTCAAATTTCTAACAACCTCAATTATCGCCTGATATTCATCGACAAATCAACGCTTGCCTAAGGCTTAATGACCCGAATTTCTGCCAAAATTCCTGCCATCTAAGAATTGAGATTGTCAAAAATGAGATTTTTGTATTGATTTAGTTAAGAATTCCGTAGTATTTGATAAACTTAACTACTCAATTTCAATCACCGTAACACTCAACACCGCTCCCCCATGGCCAAAGTACTTATCATCGACGACGAAGCCGCCATCCTGAACCTGATGTCCAAATCCTGCCGCCAGCAGGGTCACGACGTCACAGCTGTGCAGACAGGAAAGGACGGCATCACAGCTCTGGACAACTTCCGGCCGGATCTCATGATTGTCGACCTTCTCATCGGAGATATGAACGGCCTTGATATTATTCGCTACAGCGAAGAAAACTATCCCTCTACGCAGGTCATCATGGTAACCGGCAATGGCTCCGTTGAAACCGCAGTAGAAGCCATGCGTCTGGGCGCATTTGATTACCTCACTAAGCCTTTTGAACTCGCAGATTTGCAGCGCACCGTTGAAGTGAGCTTGCAGCAACCGGACACAAGCAAGGCGGCACCATCCGAGCAATTTCAGTCTGCCGCTATTACCATCAACACCGGAGGAATGATCGGCGAAAGCCCGAAAGTGAAAGAAATTCTCCAGATCATCGACAAAATTGCCGAAAACGACGCTCCGGTCCTCCTGGAGGGTGAGTTCGGGTCTGGCAAGCAAATGGTCGCCCGAAGCATCCACAACGCTAGTTCGCGCAAGGACGCGCCATTCAAGGTGCTTCAGTGCTCGGCACTCCCTGAAGAACTTCTTGAAGCCGAACTCTTCGGTTGCCCTTCCAGCCGGGGCGAGACAATTTTTTCCCGCGCTGCCGGGGGGACGATCCTGCTCGAAGAGATCCACGTGCTTCCCCTGCGCCTGCAGTCCAAGCTCGAGAGTTATCTTGAAGAAATCAGCACCCGCCGCATTATGGGCGATTTGCCTCGCCAGATGGATGTGCGGTTTCTAGCGTCTTCGGCCAAACCGCTCCAAGAGTTAATTGATGTCGGCAGCTTCCGTGAGGATCTCTATTACAAGATTTCGATTATCCCGATCGAAGTCCCTCCGCTTCGTGCGCGCGTCGAGGACATCGGGCCTCTCTGCGAGCATTTTCTGAAGCAGGCCGCTGAACGGAGCGGTAACAAAATCCCCGATATCGACAAATACGCCAAGCGCCTGCTCGAAAGTTACAATTGGCCGGGGAACGTCGGTGAACTCCAGAACGCCATCGAGCGTGCCTGCGCCTTCGCAGAAGCCGGTCGAATTAAGCCGGTCGACCTCCCGCCAAAGGTCACTCAAAAAGTCGAAATTACCGACGAAGACGAGAAGACTACGCATCACCTTCCCATCGGCTCAGGTCTGCAGGACTACATTCGCAAGCAGGAAAAGATCTTTATCCGCGAGACCCTCAAATACAACGAGGGTTCCCGTGAAAAAGCCGCCAGCATGTTGGGGGTCAGTATTGCGACTCTCTACCGCAAAATGGGACTCAAGCTGGAGAAAGATAAGATACTGAGCAAGTGAACCGTTAGGCAATCACAGTTTCAAATCCGCTCCTCCAAAACGGCAATTCCACCCTGCCGTTCAAGGAAATTAGAAAAGCCTTCAATCTGCTCTGTGGATTGAAGGCTTTGTCTTTTGTTGGCCCGTATTCATCTTTCGATGACGTCTCCAAGAAGGTTCCGCTGCCAATTCAGGAGAATACCCCCACGTTCTTCACCACTCAGGTTCGACGCAGCCAGCATCTCCATGTTTCCCCGGGTCGCGATCAAGGTTGGTTCGAGATTGAGCTCATTCGCCACCGAATCCCGTTTCGAACGAATTCGGCTGAAGTGATCTTCGTCGATACCAAGACGAGGGCCATTACCGCGAACCCGCTTGTTTGGATAATCGGCGGAGTCCAATTCCTCGGCCTGCGCGACTGCCATGTGAAGCCTGCGAACATAGCTGGGACGGAGATAGTGTGGCGGAGACATTTTGCGTCCGGCCTCAAGGTTACCCGCCATACGAATCAATTCCTGGTTGCTGAGGAACTTAAAAGCGGGGCGATCAAGACGCCGGCATTCCTCATCACGCCAGAGCCAGAGATGCTTAAGGAAGTTCAACCCCTTGGGTGAAAGCTTTCCCCAGCCTGAAATCCTCCATTGATCGCGAGCCGGCTTATCACCGCGGTGAAAGGCACTTTGGCGGGCGTGGTCGCAAGTCTCGAGAAACCACTCCTCCCTGCCCAACTCTACCAATCTTGATTCAATTTTACCTCCGAGATCAATGAGGTATCGCACGTCATTGAAGGCATACGCCAGCATCTTCTCGCTCAGGGGGCGACGGCTCCAGTCAGCCTTCTGAGACTGTTTTGAGACCTGAACTCCGTACTCTTCATCCAGCAAATGGGCGAGACCAAATCGCTCAGCGCCAAGAAACCGGGCCCCGATCTGGGTATCAAGAATCACCTTCGGAGCCCAGTCGAAGGTCATCCGAAATAAAGAGATGTCGTAGTCAGCACCGTGCATCCACACAGTTTTGAAGTGATCAATGAACTCGGAGAAAATCGCCAACCCGTCGTCAGAAAGCGCCAGCGGATCGATAATGGCCAGTTCGCCCGGCACAGCAAATTGTATGAGACACAACTTGGTCTCATAGGAGTGCATACTGTCCGCCTCTGTATCAATGGAGCACGCCGCAAGGTTTCCGGACCCTACAACATAGTCAACGAACTTAGAGAAGTCCTCGTCCGTATCGATGTATCGCTCGGACACATCATAAAATGGATCGGATGTCGCGCCAGACATGGACAATGCGTTGGACTTATTGAATACCACGCAACAACAGCTCAGCGTTCGAATTCGTTGCCTGAATCAGCTTCAGTAATACCTCCATGGCCTCAGGAGCCGGGCGTTGCACCATCTGCTTACGCAAGCTGTTGATTCGCTGATATTCCTCGGGATGATAGAGAAGGTCATCCTTTCGGGTTCCACTCTTGAGCAAATGAATCGCTGGAAAAATGCGAGACTCAGCCATCTCGCGATCGAGGGTAATTTCCATGTTACCAGTCCCTTTGAATTCCTCAAAGATCACGTCATCCATCCGGCTGTCGGTTTCGATCAAGCAGGTAGCAAGGATTGTCAGGCTGCCACCTTCTTCAACATTTCGCGCCGCACCAAAGAACCGGCGTGAACGCTCCAGAGCTTTCGGGGAAATACCTCCACTGCCAACAGGGCCACCGCCACCTCGACCCTTGCGGCCGCCCCCTCCGCCAGATTGATTGGCGGAGTTATGAGCGCGGGCCAGACGGGTCAGACTGTCCAGCAAAACTACGACATCCTTGCCGTTTTCCACCAGTCGCTTGGCGCGATTGAGAACCATGTCAGCTACCTGGATATGGCGCTTGGATGATTCATCGAAAGTGGAGCTGTAAACGGAAGCGTTTACCGTCTCCTTGAAGTCAGTCACTTCTTCAGGTCTCTCATCAAGCAGCAAAACGATCAGCTCAACTTCGGGACTATTCTTCGAAATAGAGAGAGCGATGTTTTTCAGAAGGATCGTCTTGCCGCCGCGAGGAGGTGCCACGATTAAACCCCTCTGCCCTTTACCAAGAGGCGCCACGAGGTCAATCACCCTGGGTGACGGGGCATCAACTTCTGAAGATTCGAGAATGAGCCGGTCCTTCGGAAAAAGAGCAGTGAGGTGGTCAAAGCCGGTCGGGTCTTCCCACTCGTCGGCCGTAAAATCCTCAACTTCGAGAACTTCATCGACGGAGAGAAACTTTTCGCGATCCCGCGGCGAGCGAACCCGACACTTGAGTCGTTGGCCAACAGCAAGGTTCAGCTTTTTGATCAATGACGCCGGGACGTAGACATCGTCTGCGTTGGAAGCGAAGCTGAAGGCAGGCCAACGCAGGAAGCCGAAGCTGTCGCCGGAATAATCCAGGAAACCCTCTGCGAAAAGCTCAACTTCGTGCTCACCATAATACTTGAGCACCTCGAACACCAACTGGTGTTTCGACCGAACCCCGGCCACCCTAAGTCCCACATTCTGGGCAGCGGCATGCAGGTCATTTAAGGAACGTTGCTGAAACTCATTAACGTCCACAGATTCGGGAAGCGCAACAGCAGGAACATCTTCTTCGGCTGTTTCCTCTTTAGCTTCACCTTTAGCGATAGTTGCTTTGTCTGTCATTCAATGTAAAAACGGTAGGCACCGAGCAGCGATGTTATGAATTTGGTCATCCAGAACCTCACGACTTCCATCGTTCCATACAACGATATCGCCTCGATCTATTTTTTCTTCAACGGGCAGTTGTGACGCGATAATCCTGTCGGCCAGTTCGCGATCTAACTGCCTCTCGTTCTGCAATCTGATCCGCTGAGTTTTTCCACTGGCGGCGACCACCAAATCGAGATCTCTGGCCAACGGAAACTCCACTTCATAAAGCAGGGGTATCTCCATCAGCACCAAGTCCGCGACACTTCGGCTTTGGTCGCAAAACTGGGTGGCTTGATCCAGAACCAGCGGATGCAGAACTTCCTCAAGTCTCTCACGGAATTCAGAATTATCAAATACCCGTTTTCGCAACTTCTCTTTGTCTATTTCCTCGTTTGCAAGGCGCTCCAGCGATTTACCGTCAATATTTTGAATCGCCTCGAGGACAGCTTGATCCTCCATTAGCTCTTTTACAGCAAAATCAGCGTCGAAAGACCTGACCCTGCCAGACGGAAGAGCCTCCCTTAGCTTACTGGCGGCAATAGACTTTCCGCAGGCCACTCCCCCGGTTACAGCAATGACAATCATTTTGATTCTGCCTTATAAACCAAAATGGCGCGTCCCCTACAGACGCGCCATTGCAAAATTAGAAGATTTCTCGGAGGGAGACTACTAAATGATCACTTCTGATAAGGCAGCGGAGCAAAGGTGCTCGGCGCGGTAACCGGAGGACGGGGAACAGGCTCAGGAAGTGGCTCATCCTTGATACGCCCATGGATCGGCACACCAGCAGGATCCATCAGCTGGGCCTTCACGAAGATGGTTAGGTTCCGCTTAAGATGGAGCTCAGCACTGGAGCGGAAAAGTCTGCCCACTACGGGAAGGTCACCGATCACCGGGATCTTGTCTTCCACGTCCTGAACGTCCTCGCGGATCAATCCACCTAGAGCAACAGTCTGCCCGTCCCAGATCGTAACCTGAGTGGTGACTTTACGAGTGTTAAAGACCGGCATTTCAATGCGGTTTTCCGTGATTATAACCTGCTCTGGAGCACCCGTTATCAAGTTGGTGGCTGAGGTCGAGATTGGGCTGCCATAGTTGATGAACCCGTCAAATTCGACCACTTCGGGAGCCAAATTAAGGTCGATTGTGAATTCATCAGCACCAAGAACAGGGTCAACTTCAAGAGTAACACCTGTATTGCGAGTCTCAAAAGCGGTAGGTGTTGCAGGGGTCACAGGAAATACCTCGACAGCTCCACCACCAATTCCTCCGCCAACCTGGTTCGGAATCTCCGGAGGATCATACTCAGTCGGATAGATGAACTCCCGAATCACTTCAATCTTCGCTCTCTGCCCGCTGCGAGCCATCACCGACGGTGCCGACAAAAGATCCACCCCCTTCTTCTGGCTCAGGGCACGGATCACGACCTGGAATTGAGGATCAGTGAAGACGCCAGCGATACCGAAAACTGCCGGAGAGACACCCTGTGGCTGTCCAGAGATGAGCGCGTCGATCGAGTTGCTATCTATCCCCTGAAATCCAGAGCGGTTCCCGGCAGTCAGTGGATTACCGCCGATGGGTTGTCCCGTAACGGCATCGATAAACGGCCAATCACCGACTTGAGTCGAATTTGGCGATGTAGGACCCGAAGTTCCTCCACCTGCTGAAAGTCCCTCTCCGTTTGCAGCGAGGTTAAATGGTCCAAGCAACCAGTCAAAACCAAGCTCATCAGCATCCTCTTCGGCAATTTCAACGAAACGTGAAGTAATGTAAATCTGCTTCTCAACGCCCTCAGTGATAGAATCGATATAGGCCTCGACGAGTTCCATCTGATCCTGCGTGTTGCGGACAATCAGCTGAGAACTCGTTTTATTGTAGATCGCGCTGGCACCCGCCGGAAAGGAAATACCGGCATTTTCAAGCACTGTTTTGGCCGTCGGACGAGCCGCGGCCGCCAAACCAGAGGGAGCGACTGGGTCGGCGAAGGGATCAGCGGCAGCGGCACCACCACCACCACCACCACCACCGGCTCCAGTGGAGAGGAATGTAGGAGGCACCACGTAAACATTGGTGAAGAGGTCCTTGTCCGGGGTTGAGATCGGAACCACCAGAACAGCGTTTGGCTCAACCTTATACTTGAGGCTGGCCAGAGAAGTGGTGTAGCGAAGCGCCTCTGCAAGAGGAACATTGCTGAGGCGAAGAGTCACGCGAGTGTCGCCTACGCCGCCACCGCCACCAAAGGCGGGAGCCGCAGGGGCACCACCTTCAAATCCAAAACCACCGTCAGTGGGAGCCGCAGGTGCCACTCCACCGCCTCCGCCACCGCCAAGAATAGCGGCATCGAGGACAATATTAATGCCCTTCTTAGCTGGGTCAGGTTCATTGGTATCGAGCTCCACGCTGCGCTGCTGCAGGAAATTGAGAGCATCCTGGAGAGGCGTGTCCGCAAACTCGACACTTGGAAGGAAGATATTTTTCAGCTTGTCTTCGATGCGACGAATGTTGGTTGTGCTTGTGTCTTGAGGGATGTCCATGATCGGACCACTCTCAATGGAAGCAGGTACTGGCATCTCCCATCCGGCAGCCACCTCACTAAGCATCTTGGCACGGGTATGATTGTAGGCCGCGTCGTAATACTCCATGCGGTGGCGCTCATTGTCTTCCATTCCGCGGCGAGCAGCCTCGTTGTAAGGGTCATCATTGAGGGCCTTGTTGAACTCACGATTAGCTCGATCGTAATCACCAAGATCAATGTAGCCTTGGGCAGTCTTAAGAGCCAACTTCACCCGTCGGACGCGCTCGAGGTGGGAAGGAGTCAGAGCCGGGGAGTAGTAATCAGGGTCGTTCAATCGCTCAAGGAGACGCTTGGACTCTATGTTATCCGGGTCCACGGTTGGCTGAAGCACTTCCTCGACGAGGTAAATTGCCTCAGGATATCGACCCTCGTCTGCCCGCTGGCGAGCGAGAGTCACACTGGCACGCGAAAACTGGGAAATGTAGGCGCGCCGGCGCTCTTCAGTCATGGGAGCTTCCGGGAGCAGATCGAGCGCATTGTGAAACTGATCAATCGCGCCCTGATAGTCGCCATCAGCCATCAACTGGGTCCCGCGAAGGGCTGCCTCATCGGCTTGCTTCACTCGCTCCTGCAAACGGATCACATAACTTTCTGCAATCGAAGTAACACCCCCCCCATAGCCGTGACTACCAGGCCCGGCCACCGCTACCTGCCCGCTGATCAACAGCGTGGCGATACTGGCTACCATCCACCTCTGGGGAACGGATTGTGTAATCGCGATTCTTTTCTTCATAAACTCGTCTAGCTCAGGCGATTCCCATCGGAATGCCGTTCTAAGTGAAACAGGAATGGAAAACAGAATATTCTCTCAATGTCAACTTTTACTTCTTCCTAATTTCAACCGTTTGCTCGGGCTCAACGCCGGTCTGGTAGGTGATGATGACGGAGTCTTCGTTCACCTTGGTCACCCTGTATTTCGTCTCAGAGTCCTGCACAACGGGAAAGGTATCCCCTTCTTTCACGAAGAACTTGTTCCCGGGAGCGAGGAGGAACTCCAGTTCCACAAAGTAAGTTGGCACACCGTAGTCCTGATCTCGAGTGATTACGTGTTTTTCGTTCTTTGGAAGGTAGGTAATGGTCAGCTCAGTGGCATCCGCCTCGATACCGACGTTATTCATTGCGCGCTTCTCTTCAAAAGAATCGAGGCGGAACTGCTCGTCTTCGGAGGTCTCACCCACCCTGAGGTAAAAATTATCTCTCTGAGGCCACCTCACGGACGGAAGACGCATGATTTGGAAACGTTCCGGATCAGGGCGGGCCGCGAAACGAAGCTTGTATTCCTGCTTCTGGCGAGAGTGCATCACCAGTTTGTCAGCATACGGTGGGTGCGAGGAGAGGTCGACCGGATCCGTCTTGGCATTCCATTCTTCGAGGCTCGTGAAGCCGTCACCATCCGGATCCTGCTGCAGGACAGCTGAGTTCAGGAAATCGAGGCCATTATCAATCAACCAGGCGTTGGTAACCGGTTCACGAAGCTTCGGAGCACTTGGATCAAGCATATCGATCAGCTCTCCACGTGACTCGACAATGGGAATCGACACGAAAAGCGGAACTGGCTTGGGAGCCACCCCTTTGGTGGGCGTTTTCCAGGCATTTTCAGACACCACAAATTCGCGGGCAGTCTCAGCCGTCCCCTCATCAGTCGGAGGGAGCTCGTTATTGGGGATAGCTGCCTCCATCTTGAAGGTTTCGCCAAATCCCAGCGACTTTACCACAAAGAATCCGGACAGCCCGATTACGACGACGGCTGCTCCCAACAATAAGAATTTGTCCCAGGCGCTGTTATTCATCGTTGATTGCTGCTTTTATTGTCAGATTCTTCCTCGCCTCCGTTTGCCGCTTCTCCCGGATTCACGAAACGCACAATGTCTATCACCATGTAGACCTCCAATTTTTCCAGCCCCATCAGGACCCTGGCATCCTGCTGAGTCAGGGCATAACCTGCCTCACGCGCGGCTGCCTCCATTTCCTCGTCGGTGGCCACAGACTGCCGCAGGACTTCTATGTCCTCGAAGGAAACCGGCTCACCGTTATCCGGATAGACATAGCGCTGTCCCGAAATACCGTCATCAGTGGTTTTGAGCGGCCCATCAACTTTTTCGTTTTGAACCTTTAGCACCCGAACGACATAGAAAAAATCTTTATCGTTAGCGACAGAGTTGATAAACTTCTGAAAAGACTCGTAGTCCGAGCGGAAACGAAGGCGAACTGGGTATTTGTGAACCACGCCACTGTCGTGATCTTCGGCACCCCCCGGTTCGTTGGGAATGGCATCACGTTCAAAGGACATCAGGGTATCGACCCCGGAGGTGACCAGTTCCCTGAGGAGATGATCAATCGCTTCAAGCTCATAGTCTAGTACTGGAACCAATTCAGGCGCGGGAATTGAGGAGGAGTAAGCATCGAATCCCAGCTGGAATTCCTCAGTGCTTTCAATCTCGAGGCCTCCGGCCTTTGCAAACTCACGATATTCCTGAACGTTTTTCTTCACCAGTTGCGCAAACTGCGTCCCTTGAAGCGCTGCGTTCAGCGGTCGCTGGAACGAAATCAGGCTCTGGTAGAGCTCCTGCACGCTCGCATCATAGCCTTCCACGCTCTTTTTCAAGGCTTCCGCGTTCTCTTCATTGGGATAAGGCACGCGCCGTTCAAGGCTCTCGATGGTTCCCACGCTGGAATCCCATCCCGACATCTCCTCAGAATACTTACCGTAGCTGGAGAAGGCATAGAACCCCGCCGCCCCGATCAGCAAAAGGGCAAACACTCCGAATACAGTTAACCAGGTTTTATGATTCATTAACTATCAGAAATTTACTTGGTGAACTTAACCTGATTAGCTTCAGGAAGGGGCAGGACCATCTTAAAATCGTAGGCATAACGGTCGTTCGAAGATCCAGTGGTAACCGTTACCATCTCGCCGATATCCACGTCTTTCAGATCGAAAAGCGAATTCCCGGACTCTGATTCAGCGTCCTCTTTGAGGCGTTTAAAATAATCGTAGACAACCTCAGGTCCTCGAGGGTTCTCGCGCCAGAGTCCCTGAATGGCGAAGGAATCAATCACAGCTTCGGAACCGTCCGCCACCGCAAGGAGACCACCGTCCTGATCGGGAATGACAGGCTGACCATCGGCAAGCGGCTCGAGAACGGTCATAAACATCACATCACCGTCCATTCTTTCGCCGAGATAATTAAAGACTCGCACCCAGTATACACGGTGCCAAATCGACTCCACGAAAGGCTTCTTCTTGCCATCGATGGCTTCGACCTCCTCTTTCAGGTCCTCGATCTCTCCGTTGAATTTTTTCAGGTCGTCAGCCTTCAAGCTGATGCTGTTTGCCCGCTCCTCAGCGATGCCCGCTCCTTTTGAAAAATAAAAACCAAGCGCACCTAACAAGGCAACAACTGCAACCAGAGCCAGAATAAGCGAAGGCTTACGCCTATCCAAATCTTTGGAGGCTTTCACCGCTTCGGGGATCAACTCCATCTCGACCGGAGCCTCGCCCATCTGGTTGATAGCGCTTCCAACCAGCTCACCCATGGTATGGGCACTCTGAGCCACGAAATCCTGATCTACCGATCCTGCTACAGTCACATTGCGGAAAGCGTTAAAGTAGTCTACCGGCAAACTGAGTTTCTCAGCAAAGAACTCACGAATGAAGGGGAGCCCGGAGGTGGCGCCGCTCAGGAGAACGAAAGTCGGAGCTGAACCGCCCTGCTGGCTGCGATAAAAGTTGATTGTCCGCATGATCTCCGAATGGAGGCGTGTCAGCGAATTACGGACCACTTTCGAGATCGCCGCAATTTCGGGGTCATCGTGGTCCGCGTAGGCGCCACCCAGAGCGACAAATCCGTCCGCGATCTTGCGATAATCTGCCGCCACATAGTCAACTCCAAATTCTTTGGAAATGGATCGGGAGATATCAGCGCCACCGATCTTCACGGTGCGGATAAACATTTTGTTATCCTCCATGAAGATCATGTCAGTCGTGCGTGCTCCGATATCGACCAGCACCCCGACACCCTCGGTGTCAGAATAGTTGAAACGCAGTGCATTGTAGAGTGCTACCGGAGCTACCTCGGCACCCAGAGACTTTAGCCCTGCTCCACTGACCATGTCATCGATCTCGGTCAACTCCTCAGCTTTAATGGCAGCGAGCACCACTTCGACCTCGATATCGTCGGGGTCCCCCATCAACTGGTAGCCCCAGGCCACCTCGTTGATTGGATAAGGCACCTGCTGCTGGGCCTCGAACTCAACGATTTGATCTACCTGCTCACCATCAAGGGCAGGCAAGCTCGCAAATTTCATCAAAACCGGAAACGAGGAGACCACGTAGGTGGACTTGGCGCCGCCCGCCTTGAGGTTCGAAACAATATCCTTGAGCGATGCCGCGCACTGCGCCACCGCATCGTCGTCGGCGGGATCTCCGGTAAACTCTCTCTTCTCAACCCGTTCCAGGCGAAGACCACCTCCTGCGGTTTTTGAAAACACGGCTCCAGTAACCTGCTGGGAGCCTAGGTTGAAAGTGATAATGCGGTCGTCAGCCATAATTGCTTAAAAGGAGAGGAAAGAAAGAATACTCGACTAATTCTTCTTCGCGTCAGCGTAGCGATCCAGCCAAAGGAGAGCAAAAGGTGTTTCGTGTTTTGCAAGGATACCGGGGCGAGTTGAAAGCGCCTGCCAGAACTTAGCATTAGAACCACTCAGAGTTGAATCACCACCAACGATGACACCGTTGTGGTAAACTTCCACGCCAACCGCTGAAACAGCGCTGGGCTGGAAGCGGCGATAGTCCCCTGTAAGAGTGCCTAGAGTGTTAGGAGAAACGTAAACCGCGGAGTAGCTCTTTTCGCCACATAGCACATTGAGATGGGTCACGTCTCCGGTGAGCACGAGAGATTGGCCATCCTGATCTCTCATACCGATGTAATAACGGAAGAGCAGCTCGGGAACCACCTGATCTCTGGGGCCATCAATTTCGAACTCGACTTCGAGTTCGAGCCACTGTCGCGGACTCGGGATGTTCTTACTCTTGGGGCCACTTGCCTGGAACTCGGGAGTCTGCTGGGACTCGACCTCCATCGACTTGACATCGACATCACCAACCGCGAGTCGAATAGGTTGTTGGGCATTCACGCTGATGACAAGAATTCCAAACGCTGCGAGGATTGTCAGGAGAGTTTTCATATGGGTTTTTACTCGATTAAAGTTAATGTCGGGGAACTCCCCAAATAAGGGCCGCGATCCTACGACAGAGTTTTCTTCCTCGTAAAGACTCAAATCGGCCCAAAGTTCACTTTTTTTCATCCCTTTAATGCCCTGCCACGATGGCAGGGCAAACTCTCGAGGTTCTCCCGGCAAAGCTCAGGATCTAGGACGCCCCTGGAGGGGGTCCCGACCGAAGCTGCCGCACGGTGACTTAACGGTTCTCACGGTTTGGTCAACCAAATTAAATTATTTAGATCAACGAATTGAAACTGGTTACAAACTTACAACAAATTTGCTGAAATACTGTAATTTTCAGCTGCTTCAGAAATTTAGCCCACGTTGCCCCACGGTTGTCTCTCACGTAGGCTTTTGGACACATCAAACCGTCAAATTTCACGAGTCAAGAAGACCTTCTAGTCTTCCTTTTCGTCAAGCTCCACATCAACGCGAATGCCGTGGCGCTGAGCCGAGGCAATGGCGAGGCTTCGAATCGCCCCGATTGTCTTGCCGCTTTTCCCGATAACGCGACCGGCGTCGTCGGGGTGGAGGCGGATGCGATAGAGATGGCGTTCGCCGTCCTTTTCGTGAATCACACTCGCCTCTTCCGGATGCTTGATCAACTGCACCACCACGTATTCAAGGAATTCTTGAATCGCGATTTCTGCCTCCATCGTTTCGGTATACAAAGAAAGGTGCCCGTATGGAGCACCCTCTTTCTCGATTCAGTTTTGCGAAGATCAGGCAGATGCCTGACGCGCTTTCTTGATCAGGCTGCGCACGGTGTCGGAGGGCTGTGCACCCTTGCCAATCCATTCATCCACCTTTGCAAGATCCAGGCTTGTCTGTTCCGGCTCCTTCATCGGGTCGTGGGTGCCCACCTGCTCGATGTAAGCTCCTTCACGACGCGCACGACTGTCCGTCACCACCACCTTGTAGTAGGGACGATCCTTGGATCCTTCGCGTCTCAATCTGATTTTAACCATTTTGCCTTTTCCTTTAGTAAGCCCCCGAAAACGGGGAATCCGCGATTTTCGCGGGGAGCGGAACTTGTTAACTGCATTTCCAGAAAAATCAAACAGTAGTTTGTCGAATATTCCCCTATCAAAAGCTTCGTTTTCTCTTGGCAGATTCTGGGCATCCTAGTTGAATGCCCGAATGCCGCTGGAAGAAGCCGATATCGTAGCCCACGCCTCGAAAGTAAAAGACCTTCAGAACGCACTCAACGGAGTGCTTTTCGGACAGGAAAACCTCATCGAGATGGTCATCACGGGCCTGCTTTCCCGAGGGCACATCCTGCTTGAGGGCCTACCCGGACTTGGTAAGACCGAATTGGTGAAAGGGCTGGCAAAGACTCTTGAACTGGAAAACAAGCGGATTCAGTTCACCCCGGACCTCCTCCCGGGTGATATCACTGGAAACCCCGTCCTCCAAGACACTGAGGAAGGCAGGCGCTTCGTTTTCCAGGAAGGCCCTATCTTCGCCAATATCGTTCTTGCCGATGAAATCAACCGGGCGTCCCCGAAAACCCAATCCGCCCTGCTTGAAGCCATGCAGGAGCGCCGCGTCACCGTCCTCGGCAACCCACACGAACTCCCCTTTCCTTTTTTTGTGCTCGCGACGCAGAACCCGATCGAGCTCGAGGGCACTTATCCCCTCCCTGAGGCACAACTCGACCGATTTCTTTTCAAGCTGGAGGTTCGCCGAAACTCCGCCGAAACTCTTCAGACCATTGTTCAGAACCGCGAAATGGGCGTCGAACCTGAGGTCGATAAGGTTCTCACCGATGATGAGCTGATTGCTATCACGAATGCCGTTCGTGAAATTTACCTTCCTGATGTGGTCGCGTCCTACATCTCCCGACTGGTTGACGGCACTCACTGCGGGGTATCGAAAACGGCCAACTCGATCAAGTTCGGAGCAAGTCCGCGTGCCGCTCTCGGTCTGGCTTCGGCCGCCAAGGCCCGTGCCCTCATGGCCGGAAGAATCAATGCCAGTTTCGAGGACGTGGCCGATGTGGCCATCCCGGTTCTTCAGCACCGCATTATTCTCGAATACGAAGCCCGGATTGAAGGCCTGACCAACCGCCAGATTATTGAGGCGCTGCTCGAAGAGATCCCGCGGCAGGAAATGGATCTACCCGCCACGCTGAAAGAAGCGTGAAAGAACGTTTCATCGACTACGTATCCTTTCGAGAAGACCATATCGAGATATGCCGCCCTTTCGAGTTCCCGTCCTCGCAGTTGTCTTTTGCCTGCTCACTTCGACCGCTTCAGCCCAGGTCCAGGTTCTCAACGAGACCTACCGCAATCTTGGGAAGACCTCAGTGAACGTCGAAGCAGTCTTTGCACCATCGGCCCAGCAAGGCTCACTCCCATTCCGAGTCACCATCTCCAACCAGTCGGGTAAAGACAGGACTTGGGAGGTCACCATTAGAGGTAACTCGAGCCGAACTCTTTCCACTGACATCACCGGCACCATATCGGTCGAAAACGGAGCCGTCGTTACCCGGGAACTTTATCTACCGGTCGCGCCGCTCTTCACGACCTACTCCTATCACAACAGCACGGTGAAAGTTTCCTCATCCGGACTGAACACGATTTCCCGCTCTGTCGGTCACGAAACAAATGACGACTTTCCGACGGTGGCGATCAGCAAATTACTAGCGAGGAGAAGCTTGTCCGACCTGGATGACCATGTTCAAAACAGATCCCCGAGCGATACCCGTTTCGCCCTGCCCTATCTTCCCGAGCAACTGCCCATCAACTGGAGAGGTTATTCAGCCCTTGATGCGATCATGATCGATCACAAATCCTGGGAGGCACTTGAAGACGCGCAACGACGGGGAATGCTCGAATGGGTTCGGTTGGGCGGCCGTCTCGACATTTTTACAACCGAGCAACCACCAAACGGCAGGAAACTCGCCGTCCGCGACCTGAAGATCAAGGGCCTCCAGCCGCTCGGGCGAACTCCCGGCAGCGGCCGGTTCAGCCTCGGGCAGATTCATTTAAAAAACTGGGACGGCGACAGCCTCGACGTCTCCATTGTTTCCGACTACAGCAAGATCCAGAAGACCCCGCGGCGCTCGGAAGAACTTGAAAATAATTTCGGTCGCGACTGGAACTTGCGTCGCGAGTTCGGCGATAAAAAGTTCAACGCTGCCATTATTCTCATTCCGCTGCTTATCTTCGCAATCGTGGTCGCACCGGTGAACCTCTTCCAATTTGCCAAGAAGGGCCAACGACACCGCCTCTTCTTCACCACACCCATCATTTCCTTAGCTGCTTGCCTTATCATTGTCGCCATCATTTTTCTCGAAGATGGTGTCGGCGGCAAGGGCCATCGAACCATCCTGGCAGATATACAATCGCAGGCCGGCGAAATGAGACTTTATGTGACGCAGGAGCAAGTCAGTCGCACCGGTGTGATCCTGAGTTCCGGCTTCAAATCAGATACCGAGATGGTGATGGATCCGGTAAACCTTCCCCCCAGTGTATTCAATCCATTCTCAGCAGGCTCGAACCGAACCACCGATTATCACTTCTCCGAGCAACGCTACGATGGAGGATTTTTCAGGAGTCGATCAGAGCAGGGTTTCTCAATTCGAACGTCACAACCCACCCGGTCACGGGTAGAAGTTGAGTCCACCGCCCGGGGAGACTCTCCACCGAGCCTGATTTCCAGTCTTCCTGTCGCGATTTCGGCCTTCTACTACCGCAGCGATGACGGAAAAACCTGGCGGGCGCCCGAAAATACGGTTGTCGCCCCCGGCAGCCCGATCCCTCTCGAGGCGGCAGATCCCGATGAATACAAGGAATGGCTCAAAACCAACTCTGTCACTTTCAGTCGGGCGCTGGCCAACCGCATCCGCAACCTCGGCCAAGACCAATCACGTTACTTTGCCCTTCCCGAATCCGCCGAGTCTTTCGCTGTGACCTCACACCCCTCGATCCGTTGGGCGCGTGAACCCGTTCTCTTGACTGGCATTGCCGTAAATCCTGAACCCGCTGCCGGAAATGAGTGATCCTGACAATAATACCACGGACGCATCCAGAGAGGAGCACACCGAGTCGGTCTCACCGCCGGCTCAACCGCCGGCAATTGAGGTCACCAATCTGGCTCGCTGGTTCAACGGTATCCATGCCGTGAACAATATCTCCTTTGCCATTCCCCGTGGACAGGTTGTTGGCTTCGTTGGAGCAAACGGAGCTGGCAAGACCACGACCATGCGCATCCTCGCCACTCTGGACTACCCCAATTCCGGAGAAGCCAAGGTCTGCGGGATCAATGTGGTCGAATACCCCGCTGAAGTTCGTCGAAAGATCGGTTGGATGCCGGATCACTACGGTACCTACCGCAATATGACAGTGCTCGAGTATCTCGACTTCTTTGCTCGAGCCCTCGGCTACAAGGGCCAGGAAAGAATTGATCGCATTGTCGAGGTCATGGAGTTTACCGACCTGACTCCTCTCTCGGACCGACTCATCGACAAATTGAGCAAAGGAATGGGGCAGCGTCTCTGTCTCGGGCGCGCCCTGCTTCACGATCCTGACGTTCTAATACTGGACGAACCGGCCGCAGGACTTGACCCCAAGGCGCGTGTTGAATTGAAACATCTCATCCGGATCCTCGCCGAAGACGGAAAGACGGTTTTCATCAGTTCGCACATCCTGTCCGAGCTGGGAGAAATGTGTGACTCACTTCTCTTCATTAACCAAGGGAAGATTATCCACCATGGCGATGCCGACAGCCTGACCAGGAGTAACTCCAGTTCCTGCCTCGTCGAAGTGCTACTCTCAGACCCTCCCGAAAAGCTGAAGGAATGGGCCATGCTCGCTCCCGGTGTGACCTTTGTTGATTCCACCAAGACCGGCGGACGAATTGAAATTGAACCGGCGGAAGACGAGGACATTGCGAAAATCCTGCGCCGCATGATCAAGGATGGCCTCAACATCACCGACTTTCACCAGGAGGAGAGGAAACTGGAAGACGCCTTCATCGAAATTCTCGGAGAGATTGAGGAATCAGGCACTCCGGTCGCGAAATAGCGCCCCCGTGCCTATCTTTGAATGAGTGATACCCCGACAGCCGATCCCGAGAGCCTCGCCAAGCGCATGGGAGACTTTTCGCCGCGCCTCAGCCCGATGTTAGTCAAGGAGCTCCGGCAGGGCATGCGAACCAACATGTTCGCGATCGCATTTATTCTTCTGCACACCTTCATGATGCTGTGCCTGCTCACAGCCATGATCGATCCGGGCTCATCAGACTCGGAGGTCTTCTTCTGGTTCGTGATCATCGTGGTGCTCTTGTTCGTTCAGCCGCTTCGGGGGTTCAGCGCACTGAGCTCGGAATACCAGCTCAACACCATGGATCTCATCCACATGACAAAGCTGAACGGGTGGAGGATCACCCTTGGCAAGTGGACGGCATTGAATGCCCAGGGGCTTCTCTTTTTGACCGGGGTTCTCCCCTACCTTGTGATTCGCTACTTCCTTGGAAATGTGAACTTCATCGTCGATCTGATTGCTTTGCTCATGATCGGGATTGGATCAGCGCTTGCCACCGCTATTACAATCGGCTGTTCAGCTTTTCCTAACATTATCCTTCGCGGCGCTGCCTGCATTGCCCTTGTCATCCTGCTGTCAGGTCTCGGGGCCTACGTTTCAAGCGGGCTTTTCAGCAGCAGCGGTCCCCGTGTTTTTGAATGGCAGTTTCTCGGAGTGATGGCCCTGATCGGAGTGTTCGGGTGCTACTACTTCCTCGCCTTCGGTGCGAGTCGCATCTCCCCACTCTCCGAAAATCATGCGACGCGGAAACGGCTGTCTGCTCTTCTCGCGGTGGCCCTGTGCTTCGGACTCAGCGCCCTCCAGTATGACTCCGAAATCATTCGCGTGGTAATCACCACCATCCTTTGCATCGCCACGGTCGACGCTTTGACTGAACCACTTCCTGTTTTCACCAGGGTAGCGCAACCTTTCTCGAAGAACGTTATCACCCGCTGGCTCGGCCTCTTTCTAATCCCGGGTTGGATTTCGGGGCTCTTCTTCTTTCTCCTTTCCACCGGCATCCTAACAGCAATCTTCTTTTTCTATGAGGAGGCGCGAGGTAATCCACCAGAACTCAAAAACTTCCTTTTCATCCTCAGCGCCTGCAACACAGTTGTCTTCCCACTTTTGATCATCTCCCTGTTCTTTCCTTCACACACAGGATCCAGATTCACCTTCGCTCTTTACATGCTGATTCAGGCAATCATCGGGGGAATCACAATCATGGTTTCCTTCATTGCCTCCGCTATCGGCAGGTGGGAAGAACTCACCTTTAGCCTAGCACCACTGCCTTCAGTTCTCATGGTCGCCCACGAGAGATCGGAGCTTCACAACATCCAGTTTCTCTTCATCGTTCCGGCGACGACCCTGGTATGCGTGGTTGTTCCGCTGGCGAGAGGACGGAAGTCCTTCGGGAAATTCATCAATCACATGATCCGTTCGAAGTAATGGCTACGGTTTCTGAAGATATTGATCTCAACCAGGTCTCGGGACGTGCCCGTGCCTACACAAGCCTATTCGCCCTACCTCTAAAAGACCGAAACTGGAAAGGCAATCCGGGTGACTATGCCGGATCGGGAGTCGGCAGTTCTCTCGATTTCCAGGATCACCGTCAGTATCTTCCCGGCGACGATCCTCGCCACATCAATTGGCAGGCATTCGCCCGAACCGGCGACTACACCCTGAAATTATATCGCGAGGAAGTCCGCCCGATCGTGGAAATAATTCTGGACGTGTCAGGGTCAATGTTTTCGAACGAGAGAAAATCACGCCGTGTCCTCGAAGTCTTTTACTTCACTTTTTTCGCGGCCGAGCAGGCTGCCGCCAGTGCCAAAGCCTACCTCGTGAAGGGCGGGCGCTGGAAACACACTGAAGCTCACAGCGTCGTCACCCATCGCTGGACAGACGAAGCATCCGCCCTGCCGGACGTTGACGCTTCCGCAGCACCCAACCTGGCGGTAATTCCTTTTCGAACTCGATCCCTTCGGATCCTCATCAGCGATGGTCTTTTTCCTGCTTCACCAGAGTCGACGGTCCGGGCGCTTCAACATAACAATGGTCGAGCTGCGATCCTGTGTCCATTTTCGAGAGACGAGTCTGACCCGGGCTGGAACGGCAACTATGAGTTTATCGATACTGAGAGTGGAGCCAAACATGACCGTAGAGTCGACCCCCCTCTGCTAAAGCGCTACCTCCAGACTTATCATAACCATTTTGAACGGTGGAAAGCAGCAGCCGTGAGGGCCCAGTCTCCACTCGCACGCATTCCGTCTGAGGGCTCGTTTGAAGAGGCCATGAAACTTGAGGCTATTCCGGCCGGAGCTATCCAACTTGCCTGACATGCCGATTGTATTCGCCAACTCACTAGGTTTTCTCGCGCTGCTTGGCATCCCGGCAATCTTGCTGATTCACCTGCTCCAGCGCCAGTCGCAGAAGTTTCCAATCAGCACCCTTTTCATGCTTGATGCGATCGACCGGCAGAGCTTGAAGGGACGAAAACTCGACCGGCTCCGCAACTCAATACCGCTCTGGCTCCAGCTACTCTCGGTTCTTGTCCTGACCTGGCTGTTGATTCAGCCTCGCTGGACCCGGGAAAATCAGGTTCAACAAATCGTGATTGTGATCGACAGCTCAGCCTCAATGGAACCATTCAAGGAGAACGCCGCTGAGCAACTGAAGACGGAGCTTTCAAGGATACCCGGACAACTGACCACGGTGGTCTACACCTTAATGGAATCTCACGAACAAGGCGATAGGCTTTATCGGGGAGGATCGATCAGCGAAATGACCGATTCCCTGACAGAATGGAGCCCTGCCAACAGCGCTCACTCTCCTGAAGCTTCGCTGCGAGTTGGCAGGAGTATCGCGGGAACTGCCGGCAACCTCATCTTCCTGACTGACCATCTTAAAGAACAGCTTCCTTTCGGTGCCAGTCTCCTCAGTGTCGGTGAACCCATCTCCAACGTCGGGTTTGCCGGGTTAAGGATTGAGCCAAGCGAGGAGAGCGAGGATGAGTTAAGCTGGCAGGCGACGGTGAGAAACTACTCAGATGAGCCTCAAACCCGCGAGTGGTTCCTGTCCATGGGCCAGCAACGAACCGAGACGCGAAGCATGTCGCTGAAAGCCAGAGAAACCAAGACTCTCTCAGGTAAGTTTCCCCAGGGCACCGGTCGGGCCACGCTCAACATGGCCCCGGATGACTTTGCCCGAGATGATCGGCTTTACATGGTCGCGCCTGAACTCAAGCCGGTCTACATTGCCACCAACGTTGCACCGGACGCTTCTGAGATGGTGCGAACCATCATTGAGAGCCTCGACAATGCCCCACTTTTGCGCCCCCCTGCAGAAGGTAGTGAAAGCGTTCCGCCTGACCTCCTCGTTGCGACCTACAACCCACTGCAGCCGCGTCCCCTGCCTCCCGTTGGGATTGTTCTGCTGGACCAGCAATATGCCCCCAAAGAATTCTTTCAGGGAACTATCGTCGCGGCGAATCACCCTTTTGTTCAAAATCTGAACTGGCAAGGGCTCATTGCTAAATCAACCGCTTCAGTTCCTCTCAAAGGCGACGATGTCCCTCTCTTGTGGCAAGGGGATCGAACGTTGGTGTTGCTTCGCAAATCATCGGAGGTGAACCAATTGATTTTCAACTTCGATGTCGGACAATCCAACGCGCAGCGTCTCCCGTCGTTCGTCATCATGATCAACAGATTCGTGAACCAACTGAGATATGAAAAGGTGGCTCTGGAACGAAACAACATGGAACTCAATCAGCAGATTCAGGTCGCCGTAAAGACCGGTGACGACGCCCCGGACATCCTGATCGACTCCTCCGGAGCCAAGCAGACCATGCCCTGGAATCTCGCCGGTATGCTCCGCGCTCCGCGAGATCCCGGATTTTTTGCCATCGCTCAAGGCGACCTTCCGCTACTCGATGCATCTGCAAACTTTGCCGACACCCGGGAAGCTGACTTCTCCGCAGCGGCTTCCCGTTCTGACCTGAACATTCTGCCGAAAGAGATCATGGAGAAACAGTCTGTCAACGACCCAATGTGGCAGGCGTGGACTATTCTCATTCTGCTCATTCTTCTGCTTTGCTGGTACCTGCTAAAACCACCCTCGAGAGAAGTGCCTGTCTCTCATCCCACGACCTGAGGAGCACCGATCTTTATGTCCTTTCGAGTTCGGCACGCTCGATACTTGGGAGTGTTTGTTTGTTGCGGTAAGCTATGAGTCTCCAGTGGTGTCGAGTCACTCGACACCAAGACACCTAGCAGGAAGTCGGCACACTCTGGGCCAGCTTGACGGAGTGCGGAATCGCCCCAAGCACAAAACCAAGACATTCGACCGCTCCGCTTGGCTTTCCAGGCAGAGCAATTACGAGAGAAGCGTCAACAATTGCGGCCAGGCTTCGCGAAAGAATCGCATTCGGCGTAATCTCGAGAGACTTCATCCGCATGGATTCGCCAAAGCCGGGAATCTCCACACGCATAATTCCGCGAATCGCTTCCGGCGTGACATCTCGGTGAGCAATTCCAGTGCCACCAGTGGTCAAAACCAAACCGCATCCTTGCGAGGAAAACGCACGAATGGTCCTTTGGATCTTTTCGAGGTCGTCTGGAATAATTGCTTCGGCTTTCACCTGCCACTCATAGTCTTCACACGCCTGGCGAAGCGCAGGACCGCCACAGTCCTCATACTCTCCGGCTGAAGCCCGATCGGAGACGGTGATAATACCCACCGAAATGCCTGAACTCATCTCAATTGAAGAACCACCAAATCAGAAACTCGGAGTCGGGAAGCTTCCCGCAGGTGCCGTAGGAGCGTTTTGACGGGGATAAGAAGTGGAGGACGGTTCGACCGTCGTTCCCCGGTAAACCGGCGCGGATGGCGGAGTTCCGTAGTTAGTCGGGGGTGCAGGAGCACCGGGAACGGACGCCCCTTGCGCAGGTGCCTGAGAACTGTAGGCGGGTGCCGTAGAAGGTCTCGGCTCACCATCCATCGCCGCCATTCGCGAGGACTTGACGACAGGAACCTGGAGAGACTTACCGGCATAAATCTTAGTATCGGCCATACCGTTCGCAGCCATGATTCGACTGATGCTGCTGTTGTATTTTCCGGAAATGCTGGAAAGAGATTCCCCCGAAACAATCAAGTGTGTCACCAATTCCTCGTTGTCTCGAAGCTCAAACGGTGCCGGCTGGGGAGGCGTCGCCGCTTGAACAAAAGTTCCGGCAGGGTCAGTGGCAGTGCCACCATAACCGGTGGGCGCAACGGGGTAGGCTGACAGAGGCGGCGCCGCTTCGGCAGAAACCTCATCGTTTTTCTTGCTGAGACAGCCAGCGGAGAATAGGCCAAACCCACAGGTCAGGGTCAAATTGAGACACAATCGTCCGGAGAACATAGGAATTGATATCATCGCGCTGCTGTTCAAGAAAGTTAAATTTTAAAAATTCCCAATCTTAATTTTATAATTCTAATATTTTCGCTAATTTAAGCAATCAGGCTCCAACCAGCATGCGGTCTGGATTTTCGAGACATTCCTTGATCCGAACGAGGAAAGTCACCGCCTCTTTCCCGTCGACGAGACGGTGATCGTAGCTGAGAGCCAAGTACATCATGGGGCGAATTACGACCTCGCCATTCACTGCAACGGGACGCTGCTGAATGCTGTGCATTCCCAGAATACCCGACTGAGGCGGGTTCAGGATCGGCGTACTGAGCAAAGATCCGTAGATGCCGCCATTAGTGATCGTAAAGACGCCACCCTGCAGATCGGCGAGCTCGATGGACCCTTCACGGGCCTTGGTCGCATATCCTACAATGGCCTGCTCGATCTCAGCAAATGACTTCTCATCGCACTCGCGAACCACAGGGACCATGAGCCCCTTATCGGTGCCGACGGCTACGCCAATATCGTAAAAATGGTTTTCAACTATTTCATCTTCATCGATTTGCGCATTTATCGAAGGGACGGCTTGAAGGGCATCTACCACCGCTTTAATGAAGAAGGACATGAAGCCCAGCTTTACCCCGTGGCGGCCAACAAATTCCTCCTGAACCCGCTTACGCAGTTCCAGGATTGCCGTCATATCCACTTCGTTAAACGTGGAGAGAATCGCCGCCTCCTGCTGAGCATTGACGAGATGAGTGGCAATCTTCCGACGCAACGGAGACATTTTCTTCCGCGTGGTCGGCCTCTCACTGGAGCCCTCATCTCTTGCGACCGGACCAGCCGAGGGCGTTGTCGGGACCGGTAAGACCGGCGCAGATTCGAAGGTTCTCGAAGCAGCACCAACCACATCCGCTTTGGTAATCTTTCCGCCAGCTCCGCTGCCGGAAACCGAGCTCAAATCGATGCCTTCATCGGCCGCAATCTTCCGGGCAATCGGAGTCGCCTTGACATCGTTGCCGGAAACAGCTGGAGCCACCGCTGCAGGAGCAGACTCTTCTGACGGGGCAGACTCCTCGGTCGGTGGATCGCCTCCGCCGGGAGCTTCACCCTCATCGATCGCGGCAACAACCGCACCAATTTCCAGTTCATCACCCTCTGCGGCTCGATGCCTCAAGATCCCGGCTTTGTCAGTCTCCAGTTCAGTGGAAATCTTATCAGTTTCCATTGTCAGGATTACTTCACCGGCATTGACGTATTCGCCGTCATTCTTGTGCCAGGTGCCTAGGGTTGCGGAAGTAATGGATTCGCCAACCGAGGGAATCTTAATTTCGTGGGCCATTGTCTTGGTTCAGAGGAAAGGGAGAGTTGGTAAATGCAAATAGCGCGATTGATCAGGCATGGAACGCTTCTTCGATAAGTCGATTCTGCTCCATCTTATGTACGGTTTTTGATCCGGTGGAAGGACTCGCGGCCGCATCGCGGCCGGCATAACGAACGCGATGATGCAGCAACTTTTGCAGTCGTGGCCCAATGAAGGACCAGGCTCCCATGTTCAAGGGCTCTTCCTGACACCAAACCCACTTCGCGGCATTCGGGTAACGACTGGAGATCTCCCTGATTCTTTCGCGATGGAAGGGATACATCTGCTCAACCCGAATGATTGCCGCATTGCTGATCTCTTTCTTCTTCCGATACTCGAGCAGCTCATAGTAGACCTTACCCGAGCAGAAAATCAGGCGGTTGATTCGCTCCGGCTCTCCTCGTCCTTCAGCGTTGTCATCGATCACCTCCTGAAAGCCGCTATCCTCACCAAAATCTTCGAGTTTCGAAGAGCAGTCGGGATGAGTCAGCAAACTTTTCGGCGTCATCAACACGAGCGGTTTGCGGAATTCGCGCTTCATTTGGCGGCGAAGCACGTGAAAATACTGGGCCGGAGTTGTCAGGTTGCACACTTGCATGTTTTGCTCGGCGCATAGTTGCAGGAAACGTTCCAATCGGGCGCTACTGTGCTCGGGCCCCTGACCTTCGTAGCCATGCGGCAGCAACATTACCAGGTGACAAGGACGTTGCCATTTGGACTCAGACGAGCTGATGAATTGGTCAATAATTACCTGCGCACCATTCGAGAAATCTCCGAACTGCGCTTCCCACAAAACGAGCGTGTCGGTTGAGACAAGCGAATAGCCGTATTCAAACCCGAGAACAGCGAACTCGGAAAGATTACTGTTGTAAACCCAGAGCTTCTGTAACTGCCCCGGCTCGAGATGGTTCAGAGGTGTGTAGCGCTCACGAGTTTCAGGATCATAAAGCACCGCATGCCGCTGGCTGAAGGTGCCACGCCGACAATCCTGTCCTGACAAGCGAACCGCCATACCTTCCTTAAGGAGGGATCCGAAAGCAAGAGCTTCACCGAAGGCCCAGTTGATTCCCTCACCTTTCTCGATCGCGTTGCGACGAGGCCCCAAGAAACGCTTCGCCAACTTGTCATTCACCTGGACACCCTCCGGTACTTCGGTGATGCGAAGACCGATTTCACGAACTTCATCGACTGGCATTCCTGTCTGGACAAAATCGTGAGAATAATCGGGCTGGGGCTCGATATTCGCCTCAGCCATGGAGTGGCCCTCGCCTTTCTCCATGGCCGCCTCGAGCTCAGCATGCTCACTGTCGAGCTTCATCTGATACTCGTTCTCGATCGCGTTGACCCCTTCGTGAGTCAGGTCCCCGCTTTCTACCAGGTTTCGGCGGAAAATTGCGAGGGGCGTATCGTGGCGGCGAATGTCGCGATAAGTTTTTGGCAGAGTGAAGGCTGGCTCATCGCCTTCGTTGTGACCGTGGCGGCGGTAACAGACGATGTCGACGACCACGTCCCGTCCAAACGTCTGACGAAACTCCAGCGCCAGTTCGGTGACATAGAGCACATCCATCGGAGAATCTCCGTTCACATGAAAAACAGGGGCCTCAATCATCTTTGCCACATCTGTGCAATAAACTGATGAACGCGCATCTTTCGGCGTAGTGGTGAATCCGATCTGGTTGTTCACCACGAGGTGAACAGTTCCTCCCGTCCGATAACCGAGGAGCTGGGAAAGGTTGAGAGTCTCCGCAACACTTCCCTGTCCGGCGAATGCGGCATCGCCGTGGATCAACACCGGCAGGACACCGTCCCGGTCGACAAAGGAGTCACGAAGGCTCTCGTCACGGGCCCGCTGACGGGCGCGCGCTTTTCCTTCAATCACTCCGTTCACGGCTTCGAGATGGCTGGGGTTGGCCCCGAGGTGAATCTTCACCGGATGACCATCGACGTCGAACTCAGCATCGTAGCCGAGGTGATATTTCACATCACCGTCACCAGCTACGAGATTGGGAACATAGTTCTCCGAGAACTCGTAGAGAATAACGGTGAGAGGCTTCTGGAGGAGATTGGCAAGAACGTTCAACCGACCGCGGTGAGCCATTCCCATGACCATCTCATGGACTCCGAAATCCGGGAACTTTTGAACCAGTCCATTGAGCGCCACCATCAGCGCATCACCGCCCTCCAGAGAAAACCGCTTCTGGCCCACATACTTGCGGTGAAGAAAGCGTTCGAACAGTTCCGCCTGGGCGAGCCAGCCCAGTGCTGCCTTCTTCTTTTCGATGGAAGGCTCGGGCTGCTCGAGGCGCGCCTCGACTCGATCGCGAATCCAGTCACGCACATCAGGCGTCTGCATGTGCATGTATTCAAAGCCGACCTTCCCACAGTAGGTCTGATCGAGTCGCTCGATCATATCTCGCAGCTTCATGCGCCGCCCGCCTTCGTAAAACTGGGTTGCCACCTCCTCTTCGAGATGCTGCGGCAAAAAGCCGAGTTCCCCAAGACTCAGAAGCGGCTGGCTGGGGGCTTCCTCTTCGAGAGGGTCAAGCCAAGCCGCTGTGTGCCCGAGCGATCGATATTGGTGAACCATCGAAACGACGCGTGCGCGGGTTGCTAGGTCGAGCCCACCCACCTGCTCGGCACCGGGATCCGACCCGGCACCTTTCTTGCCGACCGTGGCCGGTTGAGTCAAACCCAATTCAAATCCTTCGAAAAACATCGCCCAGGTGTCGTCTACCGACTTCGGGTCTTGTTTCCATTCTGCGTATTTCTGGTCGATCAAATCGGCATTCGCACGGGCAGAAATGGCGTGGCTCATGGGCAGGCTTTTTTCACTGGATCTTAGCTTCGATAAACTGCAGCCGAACCCCTCCACTGGCTAGGGAAAAATCACTGGAGCAATGGATATTTCGGGGACGTTCGGACAGTGGTATCCTCCGCCTGTGCCAAAGAGCTTGCCTTCCAATTCAACCACCTTTTGATGAAGAATTTGCATCTCATCGACTAGGGTCGTCTCTAAAAGTCAACCACGTCTGCTATCAGTTACGTTTGTGATGACAAATCAGCCAATTCAAATCTGTGGTTCCGCTCGCAGACCTCAAACTCAAATTCCAACTTTGTGGCGGCAGGCGCGAATTGTATTAGCCATCAGCATGGCAATGGTCATCCGCCCTACACCACCCGGCACCGGAGTGATCGCCTCGCATTTGTCCTTCACGGCTTCGAAATCCACATCACCCACCAGCCGGGAACCTTTCGGAGCTGAGGCATCTTCAATGCGATTGATTCCCACATCGATCACCACCGCACCGTCTTTGACGTGATCCAGTCCGATGAAATGAGGAATTCCAATCGCCGCGACGAGGATATCAGCTTCACGAGTCAACGCAGCGAGATCTTTTGTCCGGGAATGAGCAACCGTCACCGTCGCATTGCCACCCTCTCCCTTACCCATCATCAGGAGGGCGAGACTCTTGCCAACGAGCAGGCTTCGTCCGACGATCACCACATTGGCACCACTGGTCTCGATCCCGCTCTCGATCAGCATTCGTTGGCAGCCTGACGGCGTACACGGGGCGAAACCGGTTGGATCGTCCATGGCAAGCTTGCCAAGATTCACTGGGTGAAGACCATCCACGTCCTTGGCAGGGTCGATTCGAAGAATCACGGCATCTTCGTCGAGATGTCCAGGAAGAGGCAGTTGAACGAGAATTCCGTGAATCGCTTCATCCGCGTTGAGTCCGGCAATCACTTCATGGAGCCTATCCTGCGGAGTGTCCTCCGGCAGTTCAATCTTAACGGAGTGCATGCCAAGTTCCTGGCACTTGCGCTCCTTGGAGCCGACATAAGCTCTCGAAGCCGGGTCGTCCCCGACGAGAACCACAGCAAGACCCGGCAAATGTCCAGCGGCTTTGAGTTCCTCAAACGAAGTGAGACACTCAGCATAGACAGCTTCTGCGATCGGTTTGCCTTCAATCAGTTTCATGCTCGGGATTCAGGATGATTTCAATTCTCTGGCGCTCGGATTCAAAGTCATCTTCCGAGAGATCAGATGCCACCTCGACGAGTGGTCCCAGATAGATATCTACGGTGGTAAAGGGTTTCGGCAATCGGAATTGATCCCAGCTGCGAAATTTCCAATAGGAGCCATACTCGATGCGCATCGGGAGAATTTTGGCATCGGTAAGTTGGGCCAGCTTAACCACTCCGGGACCCAAGCGATAGCGGGGGCCCCTTGGCCCGTCCGGGACGATCAGGATATCGAATCCTCTTTTGATCCAGTCCCTCAGTTCGACCAGAGCCGCGGCACCCCGCCGGGAAGATGATCCACGCACTGCCGAGACTCCGAACTTGGCGACCGTCGCAGCAATGATATCGCCATCCTTGCTCGGGCTGGTGAGGGTCGCTCCCTTCCTGCTGCTCAGATAACGGCGATAAGCGGCCGGGGCCACGAAGATCCTGTTGTGCCAAACCGCCCAGATCATGGAGTGCTCTGGCGATGACTCGGAAATGCCATCGGGATCGTGCAGTCGCCAACGGTAGGTCACCGAGAGCAGCCTCATCAGGCTCGCAACCGCCCAACCAATGCGACGGGCCTTCGTTGTGAGGGCCGCCGGAGCATTCTGAGGTTGGCCGGAGTTAGCCATTAAAGCATTCCGGCATCCTTGAGCACTCCGGTAAGTGCAACCTGTCTGTCCAACTTTTCCAAGTAGACTCCGGCTGCTTCCGGCTCGGGTTCGCATCGCGTGGACTCGTCCAGCGCGACCAGTCGCCCGCAAAGTTCTTCGTAACTACCCTGCCCATCGGCATGAGCGGCCTGGATGGCGCCGCCTAGCCCGGCACCCTCGGCCGTGGCCAGTCCAACGACGGGAACTCCGAACACATCGGCAGAAATCTGGCGCCAGATGCCGCTCTGGGAACCTCCGCCGGTGAGTCGAATTTCTCCGGGAGTGAGCCCCAGTTCATCGAAGCGGCGCAAGCCGTAGGCGAGTCCGAGGGTAGCACCTTCCATGGCGGCGCGTGCAATGTGCGCAGGAGAACCCGTCGTGCCTCCGAGCCCGTGAATCACTCCCGTGCCGTTAGGAAGGTTCGGGGTGCGTTCACCATTCAGGTAGGGCAGAAAACTGACTCCCTCGGAACCGGCGGGAACTGATGAAACCTGCTTCTCCAGTTCTGCGTGATCCCAGCCAAACCAACCGCGAACCTGCTCGGTGACAACGGTCACGTTCATGGTGCAGACGAGGGGCAACCAGCGGTCGGTGCTGTCACAAAACGCTGCAATCTCCCCGTTGGGATCAATGATCGGTTTCTCGGCACAGCCGTAGAGCGTGCCCGAAGTTCCAAAGCTCGCCGTGATCGTTCCGTCTGCGATATTTCCTGTCCCAATCGCACCCATCATGTTGTCACCGCCTCCAGCACTGACAATCACATCAGGACTGAGTCCCCATTCGCTGGCCAGCTCAGGAAGCAACGTTCCGTGAGGCACATTGGAAGATCCCAGCTCAGGAAGCATCTCCTGCACACGAGGATCCACGAAATTAATGAGATCACTTTCCCATTCCTTGGTGCGAATGTTAAGAATCCCCATCCCGGATGCGTCACCATATTCCATCCGCTTCACTCCGGTCAGGGCGAAGTTAATGTAGTCGTGGGGCAACAGGATGGCCTCCACCCTGGCAAAATTATCAGGTTCGTTCTGCTTCAACCAGAGCAGCTTAGGAATGGTGTAGCCCGGCAGCATCGCATTGCCGGCTTTCGCAATTAGTCCGTCAACGCCACCGAACACCGCCGCAAACTGATCGCACTGGTCCACAGTCGAGGTATCGCACCAGAGCTTGGCGGGACGGATCACTTCGTCCTTTCCATCAAGAACAACCAGCCCGTGCTGTTGTCCACTCACTCCAATACCACGAACTTCGGCACAACGGTCGCCCAACTGCTCGAGGCAGCTGGCCACCGTGTTCTTTACCGCATCGATCCAATCGGATGGCCGCTGTTCCAGGTGACCCGCCGGCAAACCGCTGATCAAGTTGTAGGGCTGACTCGCCTGGGCGACAATTTCACCGGTCTCAAAATCCAACACCACTGATTTTGTGCTCTGGGTGCCACTGTCGATTCCAATGTAGAACATGCGCTATCGCTACCGGTGATTGCGGTCTGGTTCAAGCTAGGAAACAAGGGAAAACCGCGCAGGAACCATCGCCACCAAAAAAGACTCCTGGTCGCGACTTCACTCAGGCCACCAATTTTTATCTTGGAGCGGAGCCCACACTACCCTTTGGGAAGAAGACCTTCCTTCAGCGCCTTGGCTACAGCACCAGTCATGGTGTTGACGTGGAGCTTGGAGTAGATACCCCGAATATGCTTGTCCACCGTGTGAAAACTGAGATCGAGCTGGTCGGCAATCTCTTTCTTAGTGAGGCCCTCCACCATTTGCTCGAGTACTTCCTTTTCCCGCTCGGTCAGGCCGTAATCACGACTCTGTGGAGCCAGGTCACTGAACATATCCAAGACTCGCCGGGCGATCAGTGCGTTGATCGGAGCACCACCGCCCAGAATCTCGCGAATCGCATCCGGAATTTCACCCATGCTGGATGTTTTCAGAAGATACCCGGAAGCACCGGCACAAATGGCGTTAAAGACCTTCTCGTTGTCATCAAAGACAGAGAAAACAAGGATTTCAATCTGCGGGAGAGCCGTCTTAATTCGACGAATCCCCTCAATGCCGCTCATACCGGGCAAGCCGATATCGAACAGCATCAGGTCAGGACGCTCTCCGGCGACGAGGGCCTCGATGGCCTCTTCACAACGCTCAAACTGATGGACACACTTCATGTCCTTCTGGCGGTCCAGCACCCGTGCCACGGTGCGTCGGAGCGTTTCGTTATCTTCCACGACCCACACTTTGGTAGGTGCTTTTGGGGCGTTTTCGGTCTCTGCTTCCTCGCTCATGATGACAATTGTAGATAGTAACTTGGTGGGTTTGACGCGTTTTGCATCTGAATTTTCGCCCTGATCAAGGCATGGGAACACTCAAATTAACTCGAGTCCCCTCCTTCAAAGCGCTGCGAACCTTGAGATTTGCTGTAATTGCCTGCGCTCTCATGCGGATATTACGCAATCCGTTCCCTTCGCGGAACTCCTGATCCAGATTGTTAAAGCCCTTCCCATTGTCCGCAATCGACATTTCGAGGCGGTTTTTGCGACAATCGATTAAGATTGCCACATTCTCCGCTTCCGCGTGCCTCACGATGTTGTTGAGGACCTCCTTGTAGATCAGGAAAAGGTCACGCTTGAACTCAAGGGGTAACCGCATGTCGGTGCTCTCGCCACGCACTTCGAGGGTATACTCATGCGCCCGCAACAGCTTCGATGCGGTTTCGCGGAAACGGGTCAACATCTGCTGCCAGGTTTCTTCTCCCGGACGAATCAGCCAAACGATGTCACGCATCGATTCGATGGTCTTGTCTGCGGTGGATTTGATCTCGGTGAGTTCTTCAATGACAAGGTCCGGCTCATCAGTTTCGGTTTTCCCCAACTCGGCCAGAAGTGCAATACTGCTCAAGTTGCTACCAATATCATCATGCAGGTCACTCGCGATTCGCTGCCGCAGGTCCTCAAGGTCCTTGCGCCGTTTCACCCTTCCGCGGGAAAGAGCTATCAGCACGAACCCAAAGATACCTGCCACGCCACTTGCGACAACGGTAACGCCCCTCGTCACGGTGCGATCGACAAGGTCAAGTCGTCGTGATTCCAGGTCCAACCAGCGGCGCACCAGGCTCGAGCGCTTGCTGATATTGGAAAGCCATTCCTCGTTCGAAATCAGGTTACTGCGGCTGCTGAATCCGTCGACGAGGAACTCGGCAGCCCACTTCTCCGACTTCTCCTCGTGCAGTGCACTCACCGGTTTACCCAGCGCAACATTCTCCGTTCCGGAAAATACAATCAGTTCAGACAGGTCGAACTTGATCTCAGAAGCCTTCTCCGCCCCCTGCACAGTCACCCTGACATATCGCCCATAGGCATCCTGCGAAGTCAGGATAAGAGGATTTTCACCAATCCTGCTGATCTGTGAAGGATTAAATCGGCCGATGGTCTCCGCCTCTTTCATGTCCGGCGACTCCGATACCTGAACCTGCATCGGATAAGGAAACCGCACGGTCGGATCCGGGATCGCTGCCATTGAATCGGCAAGAATGATCTGTATCTCGTCAACTTTGAGGCTCTCGCCCAAGTCTACCTGCACCCAACTCGATTTGGCGGGCTTTCTCGAACGCGCCCGAAATCCAAAAGTCGGGCTCTCTTCCAAACCTCGCGGTACACCTAACGTGGTAATGCCGTCGCATACGAACCTTCGTGCCCATTGATCGGGACGGGAATTAAATTCATCCAGAGCTTTCACCGTCTTTCCAACGGCAAGATTTCGCCCACCTTTCATCACCATCACCTCACTGAGGGCAAACACTTCCCGCTTATTGCCGGGTGCCCGCCACAGCCCCGTCGCGGAAATCCTGATGTATCGGCCGGTAAACCCGCCCACTTCGCGGAAGAACGGCCATCTCTGCACAGCACCGGGATCCTCAGATCGGCTCGCCACCATGGTTTCATAATTGCGAAATTCCTCTTCATTGGAGATATCAACGCGGAAGCTTCGCGGAAAGCCGTAGCCAAACACGCGTTCATCTTCAAACTCACCCGTCACCGGAAACAATGCGATCGCATCAGGGGAGACCGGCTCTTCCATGTCTATCTGGATCCACTTCGGGCGCTTCTTTAAATCACCCGAGTGATAACCAAACGCCGTTACCCTCTGGGTTTCCCGGGTGGCGGACGGCAACCGCTCAAGCTGCTCGATGATGCCGCTTTGAGCCTCCTCCAGATCCCGCAGATCCCGATTAAAGAGGCGGGCCATCCGGTCGGCACTGGTCTGGCGAGGATTCACTACCGGATCAGCCAGGTCAGAAGGCAGGATCTCAGGCAGATCACGGGAGGAACCGCTTTGCCCGTCGACTTCGGGAAAAGGAGACAACTGCGCCAGAGCGGCGGTCGTTCCCCATATCAGCGGAACCAGCAGTGACATGAGCCGCTGCTTTCGGCGGGAACAACGATACAGATGATTCGGCATAGCAGGTGTCACGTTATCACAGGATTTCGCAGTCGACCAATCATCCCGAAACACAAAAACGCCCTGAGGAAACAGTCCCCAGGGCGCTTTCAAAGAACAAGCAACTATCAAGCAGCTGCGCCTTCAGCGGCAGCCGGCCCTTTGTATTGGGCACTACCGAATCCTAGAATCGGGTAGAAAATCACGGAGAGGAAAATCAAACCGATGCCAAAACCGGCTCCTTTTCCGAAACTCTTGGCCAGATCAATCGATGTGATGAAAGCGATCACGATATTGACGAAGGGAATGAAGAAGAGGACGACCCACCAAACAGGGCGACCAATCACTTCGAGTAGAACGATCACGTTGTAGATAGGCACGATAGCGGCCCAACCTGGCTTACCGGCCTTCGAAAAGACCTTCCACATCGCGATGATGACGATGACACCGACAACGAGTGAGATCAGGTTGACGACGACGGCTGCGCCGGCAGCAGCTGCGGCTGCGGCATCGTTCATTTCCCCAGCGGGAAACTCATTTTGAGCAAGAAAGAAGTTATACATAGCGGTTAAGTGTTGAGTTTAGCTCTCAAGAGAGTGAGGGCTGCTGGAAGGTGTATAGCATTCTGACTTCCGGCAATGGAAGAACAAAATCAACTTCGTCACATAACACTATAAAACCGCCTTTGCCGACTCTACATCCCTCGCGATCTGCCCCTTGAGAGGATCCACCCCGTCAAACTTCTGCTCAGGACGTATGAACCGGACAAACTCGACTTCCAGTTCCTCTCCGTAGATTTCGTGCTCCAGTCCAAACAGGTGAACTTCGAGAATACGTTTCACCAGCCCTCCAGCTACCGTAGGTCGATACCCCAGGTTGGCGACGCCGTTCCAAGAATCTCCCGCCCCGGTCGCCCGGACTGCATAGACCCCGGTAGGAGGCAACTGCTCCTGATGAACTGTCAGGTTCGCGGTTGGAAAACCAATCGCCCGCCCCAGTTTCTGCCCTTCAATGACCGTTCCGAAAACCGTGTAGCACCGGCCCAGAAGCGAGTTCGCGACATCAAAGTCTCCTGCCCCAATCGCCTCGCGAATCCGCGTGCTGCTCACCCGCATCCCTCCTGCTTCAACGGTTCCGACGCCGGTCACCTCAAATCCGTTCTCTTCTCCGATTTTGCGCAGCAATTCAATATCGCCGGATCGCCCCTTACCAAACTGCCATTGCTCGCCAACGCAGATTCTGGCCACTCCATCGGGTGAGTTTTCAATCAAAGCCCTGACAAACTCCTCGCCAGTCTGCTCGGAGAAAGCGCGGTCGAAATTGACGATCAGTACCGAGTCGACCTTCAGCATGCGTTCCAACAGGAACAACTTGTGCGCCGAGGCCGTCAGCAGTCGGGGCGCGTTGCGAGGCGACAGAACCTGAACCGGGTGTGGGTCAAAGGTCACCACCACCGCCGAGCCACCTTCTTCTGCGGAGGCCAGCGCGGCGTCAATTACCGCCCGATGCCCCTGGTGAACCCCATCAAACACCCCAATGGCGAAGTGCAAAGGGCCCGGGAGACGCCTTAAATCAGCAATATCGTAAAGCACCTCCATGGATTGATTTAGCCGTTCACGGGGCAACCCGTCAAGCCCCCCGCAAGCGGGAAACTTCAGGCAGAGAGAGCATCTTTGAAATGATGTCAGAACGCTCACCGTGCTTCAGTTCCTCGAAAGTCACGGTTCGCTCGAGATCGAACTTTCCGGAACGGGTCCGGCGCAGAGCCTTGAGGAAAGCCCCGCAACCCAGTTCCTGCCCGATATCATGGGCGTAAGTCCTCACATAGAAACCCTTGCTGCACTTCACCGTAAAATCGAGTGAAGGCAGATCGATGCCGTCGATCCTCGATCCGAAGACATGGACAAAACGAGGATCGCGTTTCACCTCTTTCCCCTGGCGAGCCAGTTTATAGAGCGGCACCCCGTCCTTCTTGATGGCGGAGACCATCGGAGGCGTCTGGTAAAAGTCCCCCTTAAACTTGTCGAAGGCCTCCTTGATCTGCTCCTCGGAGAAATCAGGAACTTCCGCCTCTGTCTCCACTTGCCCCTCCGCGTCCTGGGTATTGGTCGTCTTTCCCAGTTCCAGGGTGCCAGTGTATTCCTTGTCCTCGGACATGAGCAGGTCCTGGATCTTGGTTGCCTTGCCAATCACGAGAATCAGCAAACCGGTCGCCATCGGGTCAAGCGTGCCACAATGCCCGATTTTCTTCGTATTGAGCGTTCTGCGCGCCACGGCAACAACGTCGTGGGATGTCATGTCCTGCCCCTTGTCGACAAGGAGCACTCCGTCTATGGACTCAGAGTTCATAATCTCGTAATCCGGCGGCAGTCAATCCGGCCGGGAGCGCGAAAAGTATCCCTGACCGGCCAAATTGAAACCGGAAATTTTCGATTCCTGATTCAGCGTAACTCAGGCTCAGCAGGAGCGCCACCCGACGGGGAGGCCTCTTCCCCTCCAGACCCATTGCCACCGCCTCCCGAGACATCGTAGCAGATCAAGCGCGAGCCCATCTCATTCTGATTCACAAAGAGGCGTCCCTTGCTGATTGCCGGAGGTGCCCACGTTTCCGGGGCATAAAACAAACGGGCCTTGGCCAGGATTTCGAACCCGTAAGAATCAAGATCCATTCTCAGCAACGCTCCGTTTTCGCTGAGGCACAGGAAATTTCCGTCTACGTGAATCAAGTGAGCGTGGCCAAGACTGATCGGGATATCGCGGTCGTTCCACGGAATTGTGGTCTGATAGAAAGCTTCATTCCAGAGCACACGCCCGGTCGCCACATCCATCGCCAGCATAAGACCTCCGTTTCCACCAAATCCATAAACGACACCATCATGATAAATCGGAGTCTGGAACTGGCAACCAAACTCCGGAGAAGTCCAAAGAACCCGCGCTTTGAAAGCGGGGTCATATTGAAGCATCACTCCACCCATCCCATAGTCCTCGGTGAGAAAGATTCGGTTCGGCCCACAAGGCACGGGCGTCGCTGCATTCACACTCGCAAAGTTGTTCGAGCGCCATGCGAAGGAATCGTAGACCTCACCAGTCTCAGGATTCATGCAGAGTAAACCGCCATGGGGCGGCTTTACCATACCTCCTGCAAAAACAAAGAGGCAGTCCTGCCCGTTCACCTGACTGATGACAGGAGAGGCATAACTGCCATTCCAAGCGTGATCAGCCTTCCAGACAACCGCACCATCGCTCTTGTTTAACGCGACCACACAGGTTTCATCGGCGCCCACGTGAACGATCAGTTTTTCTTCATAAATCAGCGGGCAGGAACCATAGCCAAAAAAGAAAGGCGACGGCCCAAACTCAGACTCGAGTTCCAGCTTCCATTTCACCTCGCCCGTTTCCAATTCAAAACAGATCAAGTCACCGTCGTTTCCGAGGGTGTAAACCAGCTTTGTCTCCGGATCGATCACCGGACTGGAGCGCGGTGTGTCAGTAATCCCGTAATTCTGAGCCACATCCACGGCGTAGGAATAATCCCAGATCGTTTTGCCGGTGGCTGCATCCAGGCAGCGAACTTCCTCGTTCTGGTCGACCTGGTGAATAAACACCAACTTGTCATCAACAATCACAGGTCCGGAATGCCCTTTGCCGCGCTCCACCTCCCATAGAATCGGAGGCCCCGTTTCATCGAAATTGAAATTCAGTCCCGCCTCACTACTATGCAGATCCAGGTTCGGCCCGAGAAAATGAGGCCAGTCTGCACCCTTGGCCACATCAGCCAAGGTCAGCGCGGTCACTAATGAAAAGAATCTCAACATCAACACCATGATAAGCCAGAACAGGGAAACTGAATTCATTTTTCTTGGAAAATACCCCGCGATCCGGCCACTCTACTCTCTATGAATCCCTCCCCCCTCTCCGGCAAGAAAGCCCTCATCACCGGCGCTTCCAGCGGCATCGGACGCGCTATTGCCCTGGCTCTTGCCGAACACGATGTTTCCACCGCTTTGCTCGCTCGCAGAAAGGAACGCCTCGAAGAAGTCGCCGAACAAACATCTAAAACCGGAAGCCGGGCCTGTATTTTCGTGGTCGACCTTTCCGATCCCGTAGAAACCGAGACCGCTGTCTCCCGCGCTGCGGAAGAACTCGGAGGGATCGACATTCTCATCAACGCTGCCGGAGTCGCCCTCCAGGCAGGCCTGTCGAACGGCGAATTCGAAGATTGGAAAACCATGATGGATATCAACGTCCTCGGCCTCGCCAACGTCTCTCGACACGCCTTGCCGTATTTCCCGGAATCAGGCGGCCACATCCTCAATTTGAGCAGTATGTCAGGCCACCGGGTTCCCGGCAAAGGCGGATTCTATGCCGCCACCAAGTTCGCCGTCCGCGCCATGACCGAGGGGTTGAGACAGGAGCTCCGTGCCGCCGGAAGCCTGACCCGGGTCAGCAGTATTTCGCCGGGATTCGTCGATACGGAGCTTCTCGATATCTACTTTTCCAACGCTGACGACGGAACCAGCAGATACGACCGTATCGGCTACCCTCTCCTGAAACCCGAAGAGATTGCAGAGCTGGTGCTTCACCAACTGACGCTTCCGGCCACGGCCGAAGTCACCGACATCCTGGTGCGACCCACCGCGCAGGCGACCTGATCAAAGCTTCACCGCCCGCGTCGCCGCGAACATGGGAAACCATCCGTGCAGACCGGTGCTTTCTGCATCCCAGTGATCTTCATAGAAGCCGGTAATCGCGAGTCCAGCCTGGCATTGTCCACCCAACTGGGTCTCCCAACTGTGGCTGTATTCCACGCTGAGTTGAGCTTCGAGCATCTCCGACAACAACTCGGCATTCGCGTGCTCCATGTCGGAGTATGGGAGTTTGTGCTTCACGACCAGTTCGCCGGTCTCTTCGAGCACCTCGTGATCAAAGAGAAAGAATGCCGGATCCATAAACCCACAAAGCAGGCTGCCTCCCTTCTTCAATACCCGGCTCGATTCCTGCCAGATTGGCTCTAGCTTTTCCGCAAACACATTTGAGACAGGATTGAAGATCAGATCAAACTCTTCATCGCTCAACGCCCCCATGTCGGCCATGTCTCCCTGAATCGCCCTGACTTCCAATCCATGTCGCCCGCAGGTTTCGACGTCTTTTTCCAACTGAACATCAGAAGCGTCATACGAAGTCACCTCAGCACCGGCAGCGGCGAAAACGGGTGCTTGCTGCCCCCCGCCACAGGCCAGTGCCAACACTTTCAGCCCCGAAAGATCCGGATAACTTGGGATCCAATCCGCAGGCACCGCCTTGTTTGGTGTCAGGATCACACTCCATTCGCCCGCCCTCGCTTGTTCAAACACCTCATCAGGATACGGTGTACTCCAACGACAGCCTTCTTTGGACTGCAAGTTCCAGGCATTGCGATTGTATTCGGCGATGTTCATGGGGCGACGCAATCATTACCTCAACTTCTCAGCGATGTCGTCCGCATATCCCGTCATTTCGAGAAAGGCCCGTCCCACCACCTTCTTCTCGTCAAAGCAATACACGTCACAAGCGCCCTCCCAGTAGCTCACACCTCCTGCTCCCGCCGTCATCTCCTGTTCCGCCATGACCGGCCGCAGTTGCAGATATCGCTGCTTCCCGCTTTCCGGATCAAACACCTTGATCTCGGGAGATGTCGGGTAAGTCGCTCCCGTGACCGGACTTGTCCAGTCCCCTCCCTGGATCCACTCGTAGTTATCGAGCGTTAAGTGCGTCAGTTCACCCTCCTCACTGATCCACACCAGTTTTGAATAGTTTGAAAACTGTTCGCCCTCGGTTCGAAGCACATAGCCCATGATTTCGCGTCCGTCGTCAAACTGCAGGCAGGCCCAATTCCAACCCGTCTGACTGCGGTCGAGTTGACTGCTCGAGATCTCATGGTCCATCCAGGCACTGCCCGTAACCTCAAACTCGTCCCCCCCGATGCTCAACCTTCCCTCCGCCTTCAGCCTCGGGAACGTGATGTAGTAGCTCGCCGCGGTCCCGTCGGGCCCTTTCTTTGAAATGCCATCTTCGCCAAAAATCACCGGCCCCTTGGTTGGCTCCAACAGAAGCTCCCATCCCGCATCCGCTCGAACTCCACCAACGAGTCGCATTTGACTGCCCTCGCGTTGAAGCGTCCAGCTACCGTTGCGCACATCCAGATCCTGGGTCGAAGCGAAGGCATCCCATCCCTCCCGGTTCACCTTTTCTTCGTGGAGAAAAACACCCTTCTCAGGATCGCTGACTCCCATATGGGCCATGTAAATCTGGTCGGATCGAAACGCTCCTTCGGGTTCCGGCTCGCCGGGATGCTGTCCCAGCCGGAAAAACGTGGCCTGGAATCCGAACCTTCGGCCATCCCCCTCGAGGTGCCCGGTGATGTACCACCACTCGATCTTGAAATTGGGATGGCTGCCATGATCTCTCGGAAATGTGAGCAGAGTCCCTGCCTTCGGGATCGACCACTCTTCCGCCCGGCCCGCCCCGACCAGGGAGACCATCACTGTCCATACTGTCAGCCAATACTTCATCCTCAATCTTCCTGATCTGACCTTACTTCAGCGTTACGATAACCAACCACATAAGCGACCGCCGCCGCAGCGATCAGGGTGACCATTGTCAGAACCATGAACATGCTCCAGGGCACTTGATAGGTCAGCGTCCATCCGAAGCTTTGCGGATTGATCACATCAATCAGGATCCAACCCAACACAAAGCTCATCGACAATCCGCCTGCCAGTCCGACCACCGCGATTCCGAGCCCTTCTGTCATAGCACCGGATGCTATTTCCCTTCGTGTTGCCCCGAGCGACTTCAAGGTGGTGAGCTCTGCCTTTCTCTCAATCAACAATCCAGCCAATGCCAGCCCCAATCCTGACACTGCAATGAAAACCGCAATTCCTTCCAATGCGTAGGTCACGGCAAAGGTCTGGTGAAAAATGCGGAGCGAATCTTCGCGCAATCTGGCATTAGTCCTTACCTGCAACGATGGAAACTCAGCGCGAACGGCTTCAGCAACGCGTTCCGCATCCTCTCCTTCACGAAGGTATAGTGCCATCTGAGACACCTCATCATCACCGAACCATTCGCGGGTAAAACTCCGATGCACTACCAGCATACCGGCTTCATTTCCGTAGTCGGCATAAACGCCGTTCACTCGGAGCTCCTTCACCCCAACCGGAGTCGGCAACTCAAGGCTGTCCCCCTTGCCAGCGGAGAAGCGTCGGCTGAAGGACTCGCTGATCCATGAAGGATAGATCTCGTCCTCAGGGGCGAGCAGATTTCTCTCGCTGGTATCGGCCGGCGGGTTCAGCCAGATCATTTTCAAGGTTCTCGACGGGTCATCATTGTAGTCCGAAGCTCCCAGAACCGTCTCTTTGCCGTCGATCATGATGCGATATTGATTCAGCACATCAGCCCCCTCAACACCCGGCATGGCCTCGATTCTCTGCCAGGTATCCTTGGTAAGCGTCGAACGATTCTCCACCGACGAAGCGCCCCCGCCGGAAACATAGAGGTCAGCTTTCAGGATCTGCCCGATCCAGGCCGTCAAGGTGCTCTCGAAGCTCGCTACGAGAATCCCCATCGCAGCTGACATGCCGATCGCCACCGCCAGCCCGGCTGCTGTCAGCAAGTGGCGACCCGCCGGCTGGGCCAGGTGACTCGCCGCATAATTCCGAAGCGCGCTACCTTTTTGTCCCAACCACTTCAAAAGCTTTGCCACCGGTCGAAACAAGGCACCGATGAGAATACTCCCTCCCACAACTACAAGCACGGAAGCAAGATACCCGCCCACCGGAACAATCGATCCGCTTCCGGAAATCCAGGGCGGCAACATGGCACTGGCCCAACCAGCCAGGACCAGAACAACTCCCAGCCAACGCTTTCTCAAAAGAACCAGACCTCCCCCGGGTGCCCCCTGGCGCATCATTTGAGCAGGCGGGGTCATCGCCGCATCCCTCGCCGGGACTAACACAGCTACCAGGCTGGCCAGCACACCGAACCCCATCGAGAATGCGATCTCTCCCGGCTCGAGCCGAATTGCATTCGAAGTGGTTTCGTAATAGAGCGTATTTACGGTTCGGCCAATCGCTCCCACCATTCCCTGGGCGAGCCCGATTCCGATCATGACTCCGAGGGCGCTGCCGATCACTCCCGTAGCGAGCCCTTCCAATAACCAGGTTTTGCGGATCTCCGCCGGCGTCACCCCCAGCGATCGAAGCACCGCCATTTCCGCCCGCCGCTTGATCACGGCAGCCTCCATTGCCTGCATGATGAGGTAAGTGCCCACTAACAGCGCCAAACCGGAGAGGATCGTCAAATTGAGACGAAACGCTGCGCTCATTTGGGTGACCGAGTCTTTTCGCTGCGCAGGCGTCTCCAGCAACCAGTTATTAGCCTCGGCGATTTCCGCCAACTTCGCCGCCGCTTCCTCCTCGATTCCCTTTCTGAACTCCCCACTGGGAAAGCGCACTTCAATACGGGAAACCCCCATCCTGCCACTCATTTCCTGCAAGGCGGGGAGATCGACTAACAACAGGTTCTCAGGGATCGAGGGCAGGTTGGGATTCTCGGGCAGAACACCTCCCATCTCGACCCCGATTCGGCGATCCCCGAGAACCAGGGTAAATGTCTCCCCCGCAACAATCTCCCGGGCATCCGAAAAAGCCATTCCGCTGAAAACCAGATCTCCGCGTTCGAGGAAAGACGGACCCGAATCGTCTCCCCGGGCACTCGACTGCGGCGCGGCGACTCCTTGCGAGTAGTTCGCCGCATTTTGCATGGCAACGAGATCGAGACCCATGACCCGGAGCACGGTCTCCTCACCACTGATAGTCCCCGACATTTCAATCACCGGGAAGAGCCCCAGCGGGATGCTTCCCAGCTCTCGACGAAGGGTCCGTAGGGACTCGTTCGGAATATCTCCCGCTTTCGGACGAATCAAGTAGTCGCTCTGACCGGTAAGCGACTCGGTGAACATCCCGAATCCTGACACAGCAGCCTTGTTTGCGAGCCGGATCGAGAGGAACACCGCAACTCCCAAGGCCACGATGAGCAACAGCACGGCGGTCAGCTTCCACTCGCGCCTCCAGTGTCTCCACACCATGCGCGACCAAAGCCAGCCAGTGGCGTCACCTCTGTCCGGGGAACCGGTCATCTGACAATCACGCAGTGGCCTCCTCCAACAGGACTCCGTCCCGCATTTCCACGACTCGACTGCAGATCCGGGTCACTTCGCGGCTGTGGGTCACCACCAGCATGGCGATTTCATAGTGATCACTCAGAGACTCGAGCAGATCGAGGATGGCTTCACCTGTCCTGGAATCGAGATTACCCGTTGGTTCATCAGCGAGAATCAAGCGTGGTCGGATCGTCAGCGCTCTCGCAATGGCGACTCTCTGCATTTCACCCCCGCTGAGTTCATGAGGAAATGCCTCGGCACGTGACTGGATCCCTACCTCCTCTATCAACGCGGTCACCCGTTTTTCCCGATCCTTCGGGTCAACGCCCTGGAGTTGCAGCGGAAATTCGATGTTTTCTTTGACAGACAGGGTCGGCAAGAGGTGAAAAAACTGAAAAACCGTGCTCACCGTGTCGCGACGCAGGCGGCACCGCTCTTCCTCGTCGAGCTGGTCGAGTTGGACAACACCCACCTGGATGGAACCACCGTCCGGGCGGTCAATTCCACCAATACAATTCAAGAGAGTGCTTTTCCCAGAGCCCGATGGCCCCATCAATGCGACCCTTTCACCTTCCTCCAGTTCAAGAGAAACCCCTTTCAGGACCGGAACAGAGCCATAGGATTTTGTGAGCCTCGATACTTGCAGCGCCTTCATTTTTCTTCACCGTATGGAGATTACGTCGACCGTTAACCGCAGGAACACCATTTCGCGCAGGAATCGCCGACCTCAACCCTTTCAAAACATCCATGCCCCGCTTTCCCATCCAGATGCCGCAACTCGGCGAGTCCATGGCTGAAGCCACAGTTCAGCAGATCCTGTTTTCCCAAGGAGACAAGGTCAAAGCGGACCAGGATCTCTTTGAAGTAGAAACTGACAAGGCAATGATGGAGGTGACCACTCCCTGCAGCGGCACCATTATCGATGTCGTGGCAAAAACCGGCGAAAGCTATGCCGTTGGCGCTACCCTCGCTCACATCGAAGCGACCGAGGAAGACGCCACCAAAGCAGGCCTGCTCAAGCCAAGCGATACCGGGGCCATCACCCCGGTCACCGAAAACTCGGAGGTCGACAAGACCGAGAACCTGCACTTCAAAATCGATGAGGACGACGTGATCGATCACGACACAGCACCGTCCGTGAAACCCACGGTCGATAGTGGGCTTCCCGTTCCGATTCGTTCTACGGTCTATCTCAGCCCCCGAATGCGCCACCGTATGGACGAACTGGGACTCAATGCCGCCGACCTTGCCGGTCTTCCCGGCAGTGGAGCCGGCGGCCGTGTTACGGTTGAAGACTTCGAGAAATTTATCAGCGAGCTAGAGGAGCACAAGATGACCGATGCATCCCCGATGCGCATCGCCGTGGCAGATTCGATGCGCCGCAGCTGGACCCGCCCGCTCGCAACCGTAACTGTTCCTATTATCATGGATGCGGTCCTCGCTCACCGGAAGTCACTAACCGAGAAGCCCGGCGTGACTCTCTACGCGATGCGTGCCCTCGCGATCGCGATCTCTGAAAATACGGCAGTGGCAGGCCGCCTCATCGGTAACCGTATCGTTCACCCCAATGCGATCGATATTGGTTTTGCTGTGGAGGTCGAGGACGGCGTGCTGGTTCCAGTCATTCGTGAGGTGGATCAGAAAACACTCTCCGAAATGCGCGAGCCCTACGAAGAGCTTGTCAAGCGCGGTCAGGAGCGTCGGCTTCCGACCGAAGCCACTGGCGCCGGCATTGCCACGGTGACCAATGTCGGGCCGTTTGGTATCACCGATGCAACCCCCATTCCTCTTCCGGAGCAAAATCTGGTTCTCGGCCTCATGGCGGGACGGCCAACTCCAACCTGGGATCAAGAAAAAGAGGCGTTTGTGCCGAAGATCGAAAGCAAGTTCATCCTTAGTTTTGACCACCGCATTCTGGATGGTGGCGCCGCAGGAAGATTGCTTCAGCGCGTCGACCAACTCCTCCAAGAACCTGAGCAGTTGTGATCGGACCAGGCAGGGGGTTGATATGCATTCCGTGAAAATTGTTGCTCACAGGTTGATTACTCAGACCGAGATCCAGCCGACCTTCATCTGAACGAAAAGCCAGATAAACGTCCAAGCGGGCAGGCAAACAAGCACTTCGACCAAAGAGGGTATGCCATGAACGAAACGCTCTGACCTCACTGGAATATTATGCATCCGAATTTCTCCAAAATAGAATGATATCGTTGGGACAAGGAAGCACCAGATTGGGTCGCCAATCCAGCGAGAGATCGGAAGCCTACTTCCCTCAGGCGTGAGGCCGGTTGAGAGATAAACAAACGGCAACAGAGCCACGTAGAGCATCGCTAGGTTGAGCCACTTCCTCTTCAAACTCATTCTCCTGTTGGGAGAATAATACATGTAACGCCACGCGTAGACGACGGAAGCGACGGCCAAAACTCCGACCCATCTAAAAGCATGCGCAATGTCTTGGGGCAGCAAAACAGGAACTAACAAGGGGAACGCCAGCAGAGCTGACGAAATAAAAACAAATACCTGGCGTCTCTCCACAGCTTTGGACTCCGGATTGCCGAGCAGCAATTGTATAACTTTGTTTATTTCTCCCTGATTCGCCCTTCCCGGCTTTTTTCGAGGCCGTTGACACTGGATGAAAACCGCTATTTTGCCTTCCCCCCATTTGAGGTATCAAACCTTAACACCTTCCGAAATCAAGATCGCCTCAGCTGCCTTTAGACGGGAGACCTAAAAGGCCATAGAGCCACTGGCAGAGACGAAATTAGAAGACCTGACGACAATGCTATCTTCGCACTTGTGCAATGATGCTGGAGCAAATTCCACCTTGGGGCATACCAGACCTGCATCAACGATCGGGCGATGAGGCAAACGGACCAGCCAGCGGTCTACCTTCCAACGATCCCCCGCAAAAGATCCGACCTACTCGGAAGCGGGTTCTGCCGCCTTTCTGCTTTGGCCATCTTTACCGAAAGTCTCCATCATCCAAACCGCAACAAAGCCGACCCCGATGAAAGCGACTGCCACAAGGTTGTGAGGGCTGAGTTCCGGCAGATACCACTCATAACCAACCACCTTTTCCTTAGTCTTGCCCGCAGCTTCGAACGTCTGAATTACTTCGTCTTTCCATGGCCAAATAATCAGCAGCGATCCTGCTACGAAGCCCGTCAGCAAAGCCACCGCTTGATCGTGGAACTCACGAAACACCCACGAAAGGATACGGCTCAGTGCCAGTAATCCTATCACGGCACCCATTCCAACAGGAATCAGGATCCTCAGAGCAGAGAGATCCCCTTTCGCAAGGAGCGAAACGGATTCGATCATAATCAGCGAATAGTTCCCCATCAAAAGCAGGACAAATGACCCTGACAGACCCGGAACGATCATACTGGCCATTGCTACCACACCGCAGATCAGAAGATACCAGACGGCATCGTTCTCCGACGCCGGCCTTAATAAGGCAACGGTCACTGCAACCGCCGCTCCAATCAGGCACCCCATTATCGCACCGAGGCTCCAGCGTTTAACCTGCTTACCGACAAAAATAATCGAAGCGAGGATCAGCCCAAAGAAAAAGGCCCAAACCATCACAGCATGATAATCAAAAAGATATCCCAAAAGTTTTGCCAGGCTGACAATGCTGATCACGACTCCCGACCCGAGCCACAGCAGAAACCAGAAGTCCACTTTTTCAGCAAAGGCGCGGAATTCCTTTCTCAAGAGGTGCTTCAACGCCTCAAGCCCGAAGCCTGTGATGGCATTGATGAGCCGTTCATAAATTCCGGTGATGAAGGCTACAGTACCGCCCGAGACACCCGGAATAACGTTCGCTGCGCCCATCGCAGCACCTTTTAGAAAAGTAGAAAGCGCTTCTTTCATCCCACGGAGGGTGGAGCCTCAGCCGTTGAACTGGGCCTGCATCTCCTTCAAGACCCGCTTGATTGCCATCTTCTTCGCAGTTGACATGCGATCAATGAAAAGCTTCCCGAGAAGGTGATCAGTTTCATGCTGAATCGCCCGTGCAAAAAGACCGTCTGTCTCAATGACCAATCGCTCTCCATCCAGTGTCGTCACCGTGGCCTTCACCTCAAACGGACGAGTGATGTCACCCCGAAGATCCGGAAAAGAGAGACAACCCTCCACATCCGTGTCTTTGGTGCCGAGCAGCTCAAGTTCCGGGTTGATGAAAATCAGAGGGCTAACTTCCTCAAGCGGTGTGTCTTCCCCGTTCACCCTGAGAAAGCTGATGCATTCAGGATCGTGGGACACGTCGACGATAGCCAACTGCAACGCTTTCCCTATCTGCTGAGCCGCCAACCCGACACCGTTGGCATCATACATTGTTTCCAGCATATCGGAGGCCAGCTCCCGAATTTCGTCGGTAACTTCGGTTACAGGCTCACCGACTTTCCGGAGCACCGGATCGGGATAGAATACAATCTTTCGAATCATAGGGAAAACTGGCTGCCTACCTTACCTCATCTTTGAAGCCGGCAATGAAAAACCTCACTCGTCGAGCAAAATGCGGAGCGGTAGATCGCTGATCTCCAGTCCCGCCTTGGTCGCAGCATCCCAGACTTCGACCATAAGTCCAAGGGGAGCCCCTTCGTCAGCCTTGAGCTCCAAATCACCCTCCCCGGACTGCTTGAACTGTCTCAGCACAGCAGGCAGGGAAGCCATCGGAACCACCCGGTCCCCCAGCGAAACCTGCCCGTCCTTGCTGAGAGAGAGGGCCACCCGGTCGGTGACCTCTCCTTCTGCTGCCATCTCGGAGGACTTCGGTAGGTTCACCTTCACGAGCGACTCCTTCTTCTTGAAGGTCGTCGTGACGATGAAAAAGATGAGCAGGATCGCGAGAATGTCGATCAGGGTAATGATCGGCACCGTCGGTTTGGCTCGTTTCTTCTGGTAAATATTCACGAGAGAAAGTCGCTTTCTTCCACTTCACGCCCCGTCTGCTCGATCGCCTCGACGAGCGTTTCGTCAGGTGTTGACATGGCTACCTCGGCGTTAGCCGCCTCAACCTTATACATGGCCGGTCCGCCACGCTTGTAAAACTCAGTCAAGAGTTGACCGGCAATCACCTCGATGCGAGCCGCAGCACGCTCGAGACGACGGGTAAAGAAGGAGTGCAGGATCACGGTGATCACCGCCACAACCAGCCCGGCGATCGTCGTATTCAAAGCGACCGAGATCCCGGCAGCGATCTGGGAAGGATCGGTCACATCGCCTCCGGAGGCACCGAGGGTGGCAAACACGCTGACTAGTCCACTGACAGTTCCGAGAAGCCCGAGAAGCGGTGCAATGGTGATGACCACCTCCAGCACACCCATGCCTTTCTCAAGGTTCACCATCTGTTCCCTGGCCGTGGCTTCGACCGCTTCAGCAGCAGAATCGCGCGTCTCGAAGTCCGAGGAGAGGGCTACCCTGCCAATTCGCCCGATCGGGCTTTCGCTCATGCGAAGTGTTTCAAGAAGGCGGGAGGCCTGACCGTTTTCAAAGATCTCGTCGCAGCGATGAAGCATGGTCCGCAAGTCCGCTGGAATCACAGACGACCACTTCAAGGTCAAAGCCCGGTGAATACTCACGGCTATCCCCAGGAAAGAACATGCGGCGATAAACGCCATAAACACCCCGCCTGAAATTAGAAAATTCCACACCTGTTCGTTCGCACTCGGTTCCGGCATAGTAATCGGTTAGTAAATAATAAAATCGTAGTCGAGATCGAGCCCTCCGATACCGAGGATTTTCTCTACCTCTGTGGGCATAGGCGGTATATTGGCATCAATAACCGCCTGCAGCGAAAACTCAACCATGAGCGTGTTGGCTTCGTTCTTCACCACCCGCAAGTCGTGCACCTTGCCGTATTTGTCGACACGCATTTCCAGCTTCAACACACCCCAGGTCACGTTGCCCTTGTTCCTGCCGAGATAGCGATACCACATCTTCCCAATCGCATCGTGGACCTGCTTTTTGTATTTGCCGACGGGGGTCTCCTCGGCATCGACCGCATTCTCACCGATGTTACTCACCGTTCCATTGCTCCGACTCTGGAGCCGCTCACGATTGTAGCCATCGGCAAAAATACCGGCATCGGCAGTTTCGGCCATTTCCTCGATTCGTTCCCGGCTAGTCTCTGATTCTGACTCGGATTCAACCTCGCCTTCGTTCCCCACTTTCCCTGAAGCCATCACCTTCTCCTGATCAGGATCAGCCTCCGTGCCGATCTCGGCTTCCATTTCGCTTTCGGCGGCAAACTGATTTTCACCTTCCTCGAACATCTTTCGGACCGAAGCATTCGGATCACCGTTAGGGTCCACGAATGTGTTCTGCATGGTTTCCTCAACATTGTCGGAGACCTCGATCGACCCGTCGGGGCGCCTCGTCCTGTCGGCAATCCTCTCAACCGGTTCTTCATCGGCACCTTCAGCATTCTCTGCATCCTCGCCGCCCTCCGACTCCGGATTGGGGAGGTCTTCCCCTTCCACCTCGGCAGTGAAACCGGCATCGGCCGGCATTGCCTCGGAAATCCGGGCCTGCGTGACCTGGGAAGGGGCTGAAGCCATCGAAGCCGGCTGGCTGATCTCCCCGTCGGTGTATTCGCGGGTCTCCAGCTCAAACACATCAAAACGGTCGTCACCTGCAAGGGTTGGCCCGTCGCGCTGGGGCTGATTCGGCTCCGGAGCCAACTCACTCGCCGCCGTGGTATTGCGGTCGGACTCAAATACCGCATTCTCCGGAGCTTCCGCCTCGGGGCGGTTTGTATCCGTGCTCATGAACGGACGGCTCAAGACCGGGGCCGGTTCGGGCTCTTGCATCGGAGGCTCAACTTTGAACCGCTCCATCAGCTCACTGATATCGATGACGATTTCCTTGGGACCTTCCTCCGGTCTCGGAGGATTCAGACTGGCCGAGCCAACGCTACCGGTGCTCAGGAGCAGGAACACGACCACAAGGAGAAGCACGTGAACGATCAATGCCCCGGACACGCTGGCAAAAAATTTCTGCTGTTCTGACATGCCTGACCAGGCTCAACTAAAGCGTTTTTCGTGCAAAATGAAAGAGGTATTGCTGGGCGTAGCCAGCGTTCCTCCCGAAGTATTTTACAGCCCATGCCTGCAATCGGTGACCCTTTAAGCGCTTGCGATAATTTTCTCTTAAAATTCGCTCAATCCAGACATCAATCGGGAAAGCCCCCCACCGCCCTGTCCCGAAAAGGAGGGCACAATTTGCGATTTTTTCCCCGACACCGTGGAGTCTGGTCAATTCGACTCTTGCGTCGCACTCAGAGAGCTTTTTTTCCACAGCGGACAGATCTATTTCGCCGGATGCGATCGCTTTCGCCGCCAGATCCAGCGATTTAGCCCGGTAACCAAGCGCACATTTCCTCAAGTTGTCCTCTCCGACCGACTGCATCACCTCTGGTGACGGATAAGTATAAAAACTCTTTCCATTCAATTGATATTCAATGCCATACCTTTTTCTCAGAGTAAGCGATATGGCTCGAATGTGAGCGACTTGCTTAAGTGAAGATGTGATAAACGTCGCGAGGCACTCCCACAGAGGCTGCCTCGCCAATCGAATTCCAGGGCAATAAGCCATTGCCTCTGCCAATACCTCGTCTTCACGGGGAAAAGAGTCGTGAATTGCGGCCAAATCCTGATCCAACCCAAAATACCGAATCACTTCGCCCGCATCAGGTCCATCCAAGACAACTTGATCCGCGCTGGTTTGAGCAATCCATGAAGGCGGAGCGCTACCGATGCATCCTGCAAAACCATCAATGCCTTGTCTTCGCAGCGGTTCCCAATGGAATAGCTGGCCTGACTTCAGGGTATCAGTGAGGGAAAACGGATGCTCTAACTGAAACGCTTCCATACCGGGGAGGGTCAACCGTCGCAAAATTCTCTGTAGAGACGCCAGAAAGATCCCTAGTTAACAAAGAAACCGAGACTACCCAGTTCGGCGGCGAGGTCGACATGATTGACAACCACTTCCTCTGGGACATTCAGCACGGCTGGCGAGAAGTTCAGGATAGCTTGGACGCCAGAATTTACGAGGGTCTCAGCCACTTCCTGCCCGGCGGACTCGGGCACAGCCACGATTCCAACGCGGACGGCATGCTCCTTCACATACTCGCTCAGGTCCGAGACGTGGTGTACCGGCACGCCCATCTCTTCGGTAGGCCCTTTCACGTTAGCGGGCACAGCGTCAAAAGCAGCGATAATCTCAAAGCCCTCCTTTCGGAAGCCACCGTAGCGAATCAGAGCCGCTCCCAGGTTACCCACACCAACCAGAACCACCGGCTGGAGCATTGAGAGCCCCATCACTCCGGAAATCGCGGCAGAAAGTGTCTCCACACTGTAGCCAAGGCCCCGGGTTCCAAACTGCCCCACGTAACCGAGATCTTTGCGCAACTGGGTCGATTTCACGCCGGCGGCAGTCGCCAGATCGTCAGACGAAACAGTAGCCACCCCCTGCTCCAGGAACTTCTGGAGACAGCGTTGGTATAAGGATAACCGGTAAACCGTACGCTTGGGTATGTCGATCTTTTCCACTGGTTAAGGGGGGTTAGTAAATAGTATGCCCAAATTACTCTGAAGTCACAGCATTTATGACGCATGGAGATGCCACCCATTTAATGGAAAATCAGTGTTTTTTGCCGATCGGAATGACACTCACACCAACAGCGAGCCTCCTACAGGTTCTTCACAGGCCCTTCCCCCTCCAGATCGCCCCCAGCTTTCGCACCAGTTACTACAGCTCGCTCCAACTTAGCCCCCGCATCCACCTGAGCGCCTTCCCAAATAATACTCTCGGTAATCTGCGAGCCGGCCCCGATGACAGCACCATCTCCGATCACAGAAATATCATCAATTTCCGCGGAATCCGCGACCACGGCGGAGCTTGAGATTCTGGATAGACTACCGGGAGAGGCATATACGGGAAATCCATTTCCCGCCAAGGCCAATGCATCGAGGTAAGATTCGCGTTCTCCCAAATCACTCCACGAGCCACTGTCTGCGAGGACCCCGCCGATTTTTTCACCCTGGCGAATCGCGTCCAGGAAGCAGACCACCACAGACTCGATCTTTCCGGGACGGATAAAGTGCAAAAACTCAGGAGAAACAAAATAGATCCCCGTAAACTGATAGCGCTCCTCCCAATCAGGCCGCAACTGACCGCGTAAGTCCACCACTTCTCCGCTGGTTTCGTCGAAGCCAACACGCAATTCGTCCCCCTTCGAACGCAAGACGAGCGTTGCGAGGTTACACGAATTGCAATGATGCTCCCATGCAGCTCTGAGTGGCAGGTCAGTCAGGATATCGCCGTTGTAGACCACGAAGGACTCATCTTCCGGAAGCCAATCACGGATGTTATCAATTCCACCGGCAGTATCCAGCAGGACCGGCTCATGGCGAAAGCTGAGCGAGCGATCCCGATAGATGCCACCGGGGAAAGCGGTATGATAGGCTTCCGCGCAGTGGTGAGTATTCACCATGAACTCTTCGACCTCGAGGTCGGCAATCAGGTGGTCGAATCCAAAACTGATCAGTGGTTGGTTCCAGATCGGCACCAGCGGTTTCGGCAGAGACTGCGTGAGCGGTCGCAGCCTGGTGCCCAGTCCCGCGCCGAGAATAAATGCCTTACGTGCGGATGACATGACGCGGTCAACGTCCCCGCTTTTTCCGTGGATTCAACCCTGTTTGATCCGCCCGGTCTCAAATTCCTGTGACGTTCACGCGTGTTTTAGGTGTTTGCAGGAAAACAGAATCTGTTTCACCTTTCCGAATGGCCTACAACATCAACGGCGAACACATTGGAGACCAGGTCTTCGAAGACGAATTCGAGTCCATCAAAGATCACTACGAAAGCATCGGCGAGACCGTTTGCTGCGATCGCGATGAGGAAATCCGCGAACTTTCCCTGGAGAACGTCATCAGCCGTACTCTTCTCGAACAGGAATCTATTTCCCGTTACGGCGAAGTTGAAGAATCTGCCGTCGAGGCCCGCTTCAATGAAGTCATCGCCGAACATGGGGGGGAACAGAATTTTTACGACAACACCGGCTTTAACGCCGGCGATGTATCCGTCATAAAGCGCAAGCTCAAGAGCAGCCTCATGATCGACAGGCTCCTCGAAGACGAACTCGACGAGGAAGCAGTTCCGACCGATGAAGATCTCGAGGCTTACTACCAAGAAAATATCGAATCCTACATGTCGGAGGAGCAGGTCCGCGTGAGCCAGATTTTTATTGAGCCATCCAGTCAGGACGCTGCGAAGGAAGCCTACATCGCCCTGCGCGACGTTCGCCAGGAACTGCTCGACGGCAAAGACTTCGACCAAGCCGCTCGCGAGCACGGCTCCGAAAAGGACCGCGAGATCGATCTGGGATTCATGCGTCAGGGCGAGACCATGCCGGAGGTCGAAGCAATTACCTTCTCTATGAACATCGGTGAAATAAGTCCGATCGTGGCAACCCACTACGGTTTCCACCTCTTCAAGGTCACCGACCGAAAGAATCCGGAACCGGTTCCCCGTTCTGAAATTGAAGGTCTTACTGAAAGATACGTCGCCGAGCAAAAGGCCAAAGCCATCGACGAATACATCAACGGACTGAAAGAGAAAGGCACCGTCGAAGAAGTCGCAAAGGCCGGATAACGTTTCAAATCACAGCCCCGCCGCGACTATCCCCGGACTAATTATCATTGAAGAGCAAGGAGCGTCAGTGGTTCGCTCGATCAGCCTGCTGTCAGGGGTAGTGGCGAGAGATCGTAGTAAGCTGCGCTAAAATCTGGTCAACCTCCTCGACAACGCGAATAAGTTAACGGCAGAGGAAGCCGACAGCCCCTCAGTCAAAAGCGATTGCAGTTTCCTGCTCTACTGAGGTGGACCAGCGTGTGCGTCGCAGAGCGCGCATCGAATTCTAAGTTCGCGACACCGAACGCGGAATCACTGAAGAGGAAATTCGCATTCTCATTGCTTATGCTCTTGCGCAAGACCGGCCCCTCGCCATGGGAGCCGGTTATTTGGACTTCGTCGCCAAACCATTTCGATCCCCCGAACTTTTCTCGGTGATCTCGAAACACCTCGGCATCAGCTACGTCTTCAAAGAAGCAACCTAGACCGCGGGAAGTGTGACCCGCGGATCCTTGCCGACCACATCATACTGGCCCGCCACTTTCTCTTTAATGCAGGGAGTGCTCGCTTCCACCCAGGCTGCAAAATGATCACTGCCCTTATGTTCCAGGAATGCCTCGCGGTTGGTGTAGAGTTCGTAGATGGCAAAACGGGAACTGTCTTCGACATGACATGACCATTCCCAGGTCAGGCAACCCGCCTCGGTGCGACTGTGATCCGCGTTTCCTTGCAGAGCCTTGATGAGTTCCTCTTCTTTTCCGGCAACAGCTTCGATAGTGACAACGACGGCAAACATAGCGCAAACATCCCGATAAACTCGGGCGCAGCAAGGACAGGTTTGTGTCCTTGTCACACAAAAAAGGGCGACCGGTCCGATCGCCCTTTGAATTTAATCTGAATCAGAATGGACTAGAAACCCATCCCCGGAGGCAACCCAAGCCCTGCGGTCAGTTTGCCCATCTCGGCCTGGCTTTCCGCCTTGCCCTGCTCGATAGCCTGCTTAACGCCGGTAAGAACGAGGTCTTCGAGCATTTCAACGTCATCAGGATCAACCACGGCAGGGTCAATCTTGATAGAGACCACATCGCCAGCACCGTTTGCAACGACGGTCACCTTACCTCCCCCGACGCTGGATTCGAATTCCTTCTCGGCCAGTTCAGCCTGCATTTCGCCCATCTTCTTCTGCATCTGCTGGGCTTGTTTCATCATCTTTGCGATGTTCATAAGTCGTGTTGTTAGGATTTAAGATTTAATAACCTTGGCTTCAAAGGCGGACAGCGCCTCTTTGATCAGTGGATCGTCTTTAAAATTGCCTTCCGGCTCGGATTCTGGAGCCGAAGCAACGGATTCCGTCTCAGAAGCAGCCTGCTCCGCTGGTAAATCCACTTCCGCGGACGGCGCCTCTTCCTCCTCATTTTCAATCTCCAGTTCGGCAGCCTGTAGATCATCGCAAACCTCGATCGCCAAGTTAATTTGAGCTCCCGCGTGCTTCGTAACACATTGCTGGATATCATCCTCGTAGCGACTGAGAGAGTCGCGAAAGAATGCCTGTGCACGGGCGAAACCGATCACGAAATCAGCACCTTCGTGGCTTACAAACTGTGCCGCACTCAACCAGGTATCAAAGAGCGGCTTTTCTTCGATCAAAGCGGCTCTCGCAGCATTCCAGAGTAGTTCCCCGGAGAGCGGTGCAACGACTGCCGGGTCGGGTTCCGGTGATGACGCTTCCGGACCGGGTATTACATCCTTGGACTGAGAGACGGGCGTCTCAGGGGTCGTCGCCGTTTTTTCGATAACGGCAGGCTGAACGGTCTCAGTCACAGGTGCCTGAGCGCGTGCTGTCGACACAGGTGCCGCCGGGAGGTCTCCCGCGGCGCTTGCCGCCGATGAGATTAATGAGATGACATCATCAATTGATGCCTCCTCCATGGCCTGTATGGATTTGATAACACCAATCTCGAAATGCAGCTTCTTATTCGGAGCCCACTTCATCCTGGCATCCGTCTCCGCCAGGAGATCAATTACTTTAAGCAACCTTTGCGTGTCGACATTCTCCGATTGGCTTTTTACTGCCTCACGAATTTCAGCTGACATTTCGCCAGTGCCTCCATTCGGGTCCACTTTGGTCACCAGGACGCCCCGAAAGTGGCCAATCAGATCCCCCAACAGCTTGGAGAGATCTTTTCCTCCTTCGCTATGGGCATGAATTGTCTCGAGCGCACCTGAACTGTCGCGATTAAGGATTTGGCTCGCCAGTTCTGAAATAGCTTCTCCGGAGTTAAACCCGAAAATCTCGAGCACATTGCCCTCCTCGATCTTATTCCCACAGAAAGCGACCAGCTGATCCAGCATTGATTGAGCATCCCGCATGCCGCCCTCAGCGCCCTTGGCAATCGCAAATGCGGCCTCTTCCGAAAGCTCGATGCCCTCTTCAGTGGAAATAAACTGAAGATGTTTGGCAATGACATCGGTTGGAATCCGGCGCAGATCGAATCGCTGGCATCGGCTGATAATCGTCGGGAGAATCTTCTGTGGTTCTGTCGTCGCAAAGATGAACTTCACATGAGGCGGCGGCTCTTCCAGTGTTTTTAGCAACGCATTGAACGCCGCTGTTGAGAGCATATGCACTTCATCGATGTAATAGATTTTGAACTGACCGGAGCTGGGAGCAAACTTTACCGTGTCCCGCAGTTCACGAACCTGGTCAACGCCGTTGTTGGAGGCACCATCGATCTCCAGAACATCAAGACTGTTACCCTCGGCAATCTCCAGACAAACCGGATCATCCGGATCGAACTCGGCGGTGGGGCCATTCGGGCAATTCAGAGCCTTCGCCAGGATACGGGCGGTCGATGTCTTTCCGGTACCCCGCGGCCCCACGAACAGATAGGCATGAGCGAGTCGGTCCTGCGCTATCGCATTTCGCAGTGTCTGAACGACATGGTCCTGCCCCAGCACGTCTTCGAAAGTGCGGGGGCGGTATTTCCGGGCAAAAACCTGATATGTGGTGCTCACGGAAACCACTGTAGATAAGAATCGAAGAAGGAAAATGAAGAATCGGAGAAATTTACGCCCAAAATGGACCGAAATCGTCTCAGACCGTCGCCGCTTCTTTCCGAACTTTGAATCGCCTCAGGGTTTCCTCGCGCTCCCGACCGTGATCAACCATGGGAGCAGGGTATCCCGGCGCCACCGACTGACCAGGTGAGGGTGCTTTCGCCAGCGCCTTGGCGTCAATCTTAGCCAACTCCGGAACCCATTTCTGAATATAGGCCCCATCGGGATCGTATCGCGCCGTCTGAGTCCAAGGATTCTGGATTCGAAAGTAGGGAGCCGCGTCTGCTCCGGTTCCGGCCGACCACTGCCAACCACCGTTATTGCAAGCGATCTCGCCATCGAGCAGATGTTGAAGAAAAAAAGATTCTCCCAATCGCCAGTCGAGGTGCAGGTCCTTGGTCAGGAACATGGCAGTAATCATCCGCACCCGGTTGTGCATAAACCCGGTCTCCACCAGTTGGCGCATTCCTGCGTCAACAATGGGGAAGCCGGTTTGCCCCTCCTGCCATTTCGCCAGACGCCCGTCCTTTTCCGGATCATCCCACTCCAATCCCCGCCAGGCCGGGTTAAGCTCGAATTCGAGGACCTCCGGGTAGTGATGCATAATCGCCATGAAAAAATCCCGCCACGCCAGCTGGCGAAGGAATTCTCCCAGAGAATCGCGCGCGGCTTTTTCTCTCGCATCAGACCTCGCCTGGTCGGCCCGATGATACAGTTCCCTCACTGAGATGGTCCCCCACCTCAAATCCGCCCCCAGTCGAGAGGTCGCATCTTCGGCCGGAAAGTTGCGATGCTCGAGATATTTTCCGAGACGCTCGGCGATGGCAGACTTCATTCGGTCTCTGCCGGCCCTCTCACCGGGATCGATCGCTAGCGGACGATCCAAGGTAAGCCCCCAATCGCTGACAGTGGGACACCCATCGGAGGGGATTCCGTCAGGAGTCTTCAACCGTTCAATCTTATCCACTATCCGTGGTTTCGCGATTCCCTCCCATCTTCTGAAATAGGGAGTAAAGACACGATATGGAGTGCCACTCCCGGTCAGAACTTCATCTCCACGGTGAAGGACCACATCCTGATAGCTTCGGAAGGCCACATTGATCCGGGAACAAAACTCCTCAAGTCTGGCTTCGACATCGCTGCCAAAGGGGTCCGGGTCCTGATTCACGAAGACTGCTTCCGCTCCGGTCTCCTCTATCAAGGTTGCCAATTCTTTGAGCGGGTCACCTCTGCGAAAAACCAACTGCCCACCCAGGTGAGAAACATTCCCTGCCAACGACTCCAGGCAGCCTGACAGAAACGCCTGTCGCTTGACTCCAGTCCACCGGTGGTTACCACTCCAGTCGCTGACAACATACAATGGAACAACCTGTTCAGATGCGGTGACCGCTGCAGAGAGCGCAGTATTGTCAGTCAATCGCAGATCGCGGCGGAACCAGTGTATGACCGTCTTAAACTCAGGCATGACGTCGTGGATACGCCGCTCATCCACCCATCGGTTGTCACGCGCTGAGAACTTCTGTCCATAACGCCGATACGAGGGCACGAAGGGATGACGACACACCCCCAAGGTCGAGAGTATCAATCGCGGCATACAACTCCGCTCTCTGAAGCATACCCCGCTTTGCCGCACCATCAGCCAGAATCCTTGCTTTCTCTTTTACCGCTGAGCAGGCCGTGGCTCGTTGCTTCAACGACAATCCGGATTCGGCCAGCAACTCAAGCAAAGCCAGAACGCGAAACCGGTCCATGGCTGGAACCAGGCTGGACAGCTGATCTTCGTGACCACCGTGTTTATCAACTTGGGGCAAACCGGGAACAAGACCGACCGGTTCAGATTTTGTAATCCTCAGCCAAAGCTGGTAGTCCTCGCAAACACGATAACGGGCATCAAAGCCACCGGTCTCTGCCCACAAATCTCTCCGAATAGCAACGCAGGAAGGTCCGATGGAACACCGCTGACACGACTGCTCAAAAAGATCGCCCTCGCGCGGCTCCCAATGCGACGGCTTTTTCACTTCCCTACCCTCACGAATCCATCGTTCCCTTACCTGAGAGATTCGTGACTCGGGATTCCCGGCGATCCACTCCGCCTGCAGGCTCAATTTTCCGCGCGACCAGGTGTCATCGGAATCCAGAAAGGCGATCCAGCGACTCTCACCTTCATCAACACCCCGGTTGCGGGCTTCGGCGGGTCCCGCATTTCTTCCGAGTCGTTTCCAGCGGCAACCTGCCTCCATCGCCCATTCCTTGACCTCGCTGAGATCAATCGTCGAAGCATCGTCCACAATAATGATGCGACTGGCTGCCAGTTCCTGTTCCAGCACTGACTGAATTGCTCTCTGCAAGGGAGCGATTCGGTTGTGAACAGGAATGACGACATCAAAATCCATGGCAAAATCAGGTTGGGAATCACTTTGCATCCTCCCTTTTTTTCCGTATCTGATAATGCCCGACTTCATGAGCGATTCCAGCGACGATTCCTCCAAATCCCCTGAAGACCCGAAAACGGACGAGCTACCGGAAGGAATCAAAGCTCCACCGCCCCCGGATCCGGATCTACTCGACCAGTCCACCCTGGGCCCGACCTACACCCGGGATGCGGATGGCAAGCGCACCAAGAAAGGCCGCAGCCACCCGACCGACCCTTATGAGCCAATCAAAAATAGGAGCGGCTGCGGCGGGTTCTGCAGCTGCCTCACAGGGATCAGCATTATCGTGGCGGCCGTGTTCATCACCCTGATGGTCGTGGTCAGCTGCTTTGGCCCGGGCAAATATGCCTTCGCTGGCTACAAGGTGGTTGTCCTCGACGAGGCCGAGGCCACGATAACCGAGCCCCCCACCGAAGCGACTTGGTTTATTGGTAACAAGATCACCTACTCAGTTCCTGAGACCCGCTTCCCGGTGGCTATTTCCGGGGCAGAAGTCACGATCGGAGGACAGTTTTATCAGGCAGTAAGTCTTTCTGCTAACAAGGTGAACGGCAAACCCACCGCTTATTTCAACCGCGATCTCGAAATTTACGCGAACATCTTCAATGACGAAGGAATCACGCTGAAAGGCAACCTCACCGGTCGCGTGATCGAACCATAGAACAAAAAAACGCCATGGTCGAAATTACCGCTGTATACGAAGGCAATCTCCGCTGCGCCGCCACCCACGGCCCCTCCCAGTCCGTGTTGGAAACTGACGCACCGGTGGACAATCATGGGCAGGGCGCCCGCTATTCTCCCACCGACCTGATCGCAACGGCCCTTGGCACCTGCATGATGACCACCATGGCCATCTTCACTCAAAAGCACGAAGTGGACCTGACCGGAACCCTGGTGCGCGTTGAGAAGCACATGACTGCCGAACCTCCGCGAAACATCGCCAGATTAAAGACTCACATCTCGATCCCGCTGCCCGAAGATCATGCGCAACGCGAAATCATCGAACGAGCGGCCCTGACCTGCCCGGTGCACCGCAGCCTTCATCCCGACGTCGAAAAGCCCGTCGTCTTTGAGTGGAATGGCTAAAGTAGCGGGCTAGCCCATAATTTCGTGGATCGGCTCCGCACCTTCGACACCAACGAGAGTGTGGTCGAGTCCACCGAAGAAGTAGCTAAGGTTGTCCGGGTTGAGCCCCATCAGGCTCAGAATGGTCGCGTGAAGATTCTTCACGTGATAGCGGTTATCCACCGCCATTGAACCCAATTCGTCAGTCTGACCAACAGAGACACCCCCCTTCACTCCGCCACCGGCCATCCACATGGTAAAGCCGTAGCTGTTGTGATCACGCCCGGTGCCTTGAGCATATTCCGCAGTCGGCTGGCGGCCAAACTCGCCTCCCCAAACCACGAGAGTATCTTCGAGCATTCCACGACGCTTCAGGTCCTTGAGAAGACCAGCAATTGGCTTGTCAGTCGCTCCGGCGTGGTGATTGTGATTCTTCTCCAAGTCACCATGAGCGTCCCAGTTATCATCATTGTGGGCGCCTCCTGAATAAAGCTGAATGAAGCGGACACCCCGCTCAACCAGACGGCGGGAAAGCAGGCATTTCTTGCCGAAGGCAGCCGTCTGAGGATTGTCCATCCCATACAGCGATTTGGTCTCCTCGGACTCATCCTCGAGATCGATCGCTTCGGGCGCTGTAGCCTGCATTCGATAGGCCAGTTCATAGCTCGCGATGCGTGCGGAGAGATTCGAGTTGTCGTGACGTGAGGAATAGTGATCGGTATTCAGCTGATTCAGTGAATCAATGAGGCGGCGCTGTTCCGCATCACTCATGCCGTCAGTGTGCTTGAGATTCAGAATCGGATCACCCTGTGAGCGAAACACCGTGCCCTGGTAGCTGGCCGGCATGAATCCTGAGGTCCAGTTCTTAGCACCCGAAATCGGCCCTCCGCTCTCATCCAACATCACCACATAACCGGGAAGGTTTTCATTCACCGAACCCAGGCCGTAGTTGACCCAGGATCCCAGCGAAGGTCGTCCGCTGATAAGCGATCCGCTGTTCATCATGAGAAGGGCCGATCCGTGAATCGGAGAATCCGCGGTCATGGAATGAACAAAGGCGATGTCATCCACGCAGCTACCGACATTCGGAAACAAGTCGGAAACGTATTTCCCGCATTCGCCGTACTGCTTGAAATTCCACTTCGGCTCGACGATGCGGCCCTCGTTTTTCTTACCTCCGCGCCCAAATGTTTTCACGGCAACGGTCTTCCCGTCCATCCCCGTCATGGCCGGTTTGTAATCGAAGGTATCGATATGACTAGGCCCGCCATACATAAATAGGAAGATCACGCTTTTCGCCTTGCCCGCATACATTGGCGGCTGAGGTGCCAGCGGATTTTGAGAAGCCATGGCTCCCCGGGCGGAGTTAAAGAATCCCTCCTGACCGAGCATGCCGGTCAGCGCCAGAGCGGGAAAACCGCCCCCCACGTTGTGCAGGAATTCGCGTCGATTGACGTTTCCACAAAATGTTCCCTTGGATTTCTTTTTCATAGCTCAGTCCAAATAGACAAATTCATTCAGGTTAAGGGCAAGGAGAGCAACGCGGTCCAGCGCCTCCTTATCAGATAGACCCATATCCGTCTTCAAATCGTTGTAGAGGTTCATCAACTCCTCGACTTCGCTGTCCTCAGCATCGCGCTGCAGAACGAGCGACAGCCCGTAGGAGATTTGCTCGGCCGCATCCCCGCCTCTTTCGCGAAGGCGGTCGGCAAACCGGATCGCGTTGTCGTTCACAAACTCGGAATTCAACATCGTCAGGGCCTGTGTCGGCACCGTAGTCGCAAAGCGAACGGCACAGGGGGCATCGGTGTCGGCCTGATCAAAGTCAGCCAGCATCTGGTGGCGAAGGCTACGTTTTACATGAACGTAAATGGATCGACGAAAGTGATCCTTTTCGTCAGCTGATACCGGCCAACCCTTCCCGGGCCGCGAAGCAGTTGCAAGAACTTCCGCCGGCAGGGGTGGCGTCACCCAGTGACCATGAGATTCCAAGTTCAGCTTGCCCGACATCGCCAAGATAGTGTCGCGCAATTCCTCGGCGGTGAGGCGCCGCATCGAAAACCTCCAGTGATTGTGATTCTGAGGATCCACCGCGAGGTTGGCACTGTCAGGTTCAGACGATAGTCGGTAGGTGCGACTGTTGAGAATGAGGCGGTGCATATTTTTAATGCCCCAACCGCTTTCAATAAACTCGGCGGACAGCCAGTCGAGAAGTTCCGGATGAGTCGGTTTCTGGCCGAGAGTTCCGAAGTCGGAGGAACTTGCCACGATCCCGGTGCCAAAGTGATGCTGCCAAATCCGGTTTACCATGACCCGGGAAGTGAGCGGGTTCCCCTCACCCGTCATCCACTGGGCGAGGGCGAGGCGCCGTCCGGACGACTTTAGTCCATCATGATTTACCGGTTCAGAAGTGAGTTCGCCGGGGTCCGAACCGTCACTGCCAAGTACTGCGGGGACCCCCGGGAAGACCTCCTCACCCAGAGCATGAGCACTGCCGCGCAGATGGATGTGCATCGGGCCCGGGATTGCTTTTTCCTTCACAACATTCAGAGGCGTCCCGAATTTCTGCTTCTTCAAATTGATGATATCAGCAACCGTTTTGTCAAACTCACCAATCAGGTCGCGGCCCGCTAACTCATTAACAGTCGCTTTCGCTTTCTTCCCTCCAGCGCCGGTCAACAGGCTTTCAATCGAGTTCGAAGATGCTTTCGATCGGAGAGCCACATCAATGTATTGCACGCCACTGGACTGACGACAGTGCACGGCGAGAACATTCTTTCCCGTCTGCAGAACGTCCACGGCGTTTTCCGAAAGAGGAATAACTTGGGGTTTGTTCACATAGCCCTTCGCTTCGAAAACCAGGGCACCGTTCAGGTAGACCTCAACATCTTCGTCGTGATAGATTTCCAACGCGAGAGACTCGGGGAGAGTCTTTAAGCCAAAGGTAGCTCGCATCCAGATCTCTTCAGTGTCCCAATTGGATCTGATGTTCGAGTTGGGGGGATTCCCGGCACCGAAGCCGCCGTAACCCTTGAACCACGATTTATTGAGGAACCCGACTTCCTTCCAGTCATCGGTAGGCCTGGATGTGGTGTAGAGCCACTGCGCGGAATTCCCGCGAGAATCGTCGATAAAGGTCGTGACTTTCTCCGCAGAAGCAACAATGCCCTGTTCCTGAAGCATCGTTGTGATTTCCCCTCGAAGTGATTCACGCTTCTCCGTCAATTCCCCGAGCCTCGCCGCTCTCTGTTTTTCGAAAACCGCCTTTTCTTCGGGTGAGTTCCAATGCACCAGTGTGCCAGCGGTCTCATAATGAGTTACCCCGCCAAAATTTGCCATGAAGGCATAATAGTCCTTCTGCGAAATCGGATCAGCCTTGTGATCGTGGCACCTGGCACAGTTCAGGGTCGTCGCCATGAACGCCTCGCTCGTCACCAGCACATTATCAGCCAGAACATCGTAGACGTGCTGCCGACGGTCCGCCGGTTCGTCGTCCCATTGCATGAGCCGGTGGTATCCGGTCGCCACCATTGACTCCATAGTCGGTTGGTCGATCTCGTCTCCGGCCAACTGTTCCGTCAGAAAAAGATCGTAAGGCTTGTCGCTGTTGAAAGCGTCGATGACATAATCGCGATAGCGCCAGATGTGCGGCTTGGGATTGTCCCTTTCAAAACCGTTTGATTCTGCATAGCGTACGACATCAAGCCAGTGACGAGCCCACTTTTCGCCGTATTGCGGACGGGACAGCAAGTCTTCGACGAGATCGGCGTAGGCTTTGTCCGGATTTGATGCACTCGCCTTGATGAAAGCCTCGACTTCTTCGGGAGTCGGCGGCAATCCGAGCAGGTCATAGAAGAGGCGACGAATCAGAACACCCGGCTCGGCAACAGGGTTCGGTTTCAAGCCCTCCTCATCAAGACGAGCCTTAATGAAGGCATCGATGCCATTTCCGTTCCAGTCGGCGTCGCTGACTTTCGGAGGCTGTGCTCCAAGCAACGGTCGATAAGCCCACCAGCTCCGGCTCTTTTCGGTAACCGTGAAACCACGTTTCACTTCGCCCTCTTTGCCGGCAATCTCGAGCGCCGGATCATAGGGGGCTCCCATTTCCACCCACTGAGTCAGAACGTCGATTTCCTCCTCCGGCAGCTTTGCCTTTGGCGGCATTTGATACTCGTCGTCTTCGTAACTCACCATGGAGAGCACCAGGCTTTCCATGGGATTCTCAGCGTCGTAGCCCGGGCCGTAGTCTCCACCACGGAGCAAGCCCTCTCGATTGGTGATTCGAAAATGTCCTTTGATGCGGTCTTCTCCCCCGTGGCACTGGAAGCAGTGAGCCTCCAGGATTGGAAAGACATGCTCTGCGTAAAACTTCCGGCCTGCATCTTCATCCGAGCGGCATGGCGATGCTATCAATGCCGTCGCTACGGCAATCCAACACAGCTGGGTGATGGGCTTGGAAGGCGACTTAAAGGTTTCGTGTCTCATCAGAACGTAGAAACCATACCACAGCCAACCGAATCGTATTGGCCGATCCTGATAAATTTTTGTAATAATGCGACAACCAGCGGTACATTGGGGATCACGCGATAACGTGGGTAACTCTGACTCAGCCTGCTTGGATCGGCAGAATCGAGGGGGGAAAGAGATGCAAAAAACTTGCATTAAGCGCTTGCACCGTCGGGCTAATGCAACATAATTGCGTTTTTCGAACCCAACTAATCAACCAACCGTTTTATGAAACGTTCATTCTTCCGCGCCTTGGCATTTACGATTGCCTCCTTTTATTGTGTCGCGTCAATTATGGCACAAGAACCGACGAGTGCCCATGACCACGCGGATCATGACCACTCCGGTCATGACCATGATCACTCTGCGCACGATCATGCAGACCATTCAGGTCACGATCACAGTGATCACACCACTTCCGAAGCGTTAATCCTGAATGATGCCGATCCCGGCTTTATCAGTGCCGACCTCTTTGTGATCGGTACAGTTGGGGCTTTCGAATCAGGTAGTAGCGCCGGAGAGTTTGCCACCTCTGAGCATGACCCCCTCGATGATGCTGTCTTTCAAGGCTTCGACATGCACGTTGGATTGCATTTCAACGAAGCCCTCAATGCCGAAGTCTCCGGTTTTGGACATCAGGGAGAAAGCGAATGGGAGGCAAACTTGGAAGTCGCCAAACTCGAAGTCATTCTAAACGACAACCTCACCCTCACGGCAGGCCAGTTTTTAGCCACTCTCGGCGATCAAAACTCGAAACATCTGCACGCATGGGATTTCGTAAACAGCAACCTTGCCGCCAGTCGCATGATAAACGAGGCGGAACTCATCACGCAAGGTGCTGAACTGGGCTTCAGGCCGAATGGCAACACGGGTATGTTGTTTACTTTCGGGGCCGGCCGAGCCAAGACTCACGCTCACGAAGAGGAAGAGGAGGAAGACGGTGATGGAGACGAGGATCATTTCCATGCCGATGAAGGCGGCATCGAAGGTAACTTGATAACCCTTGACCTTGACATTCCTGTCTCGGCTGACAATGACTTCATCGTCTCAGGTTCTTTCGCTATCGGTGAGAACGGTTTCGGCCGCAATTCTGTAATCTACGGGGTTGGCGCACGCAAAATATTCAACGGCTGCTTCGAAGACGGACATTGCGACAGTCACCGCCTCGGTAGCGGAGTTCTTCTGCTAAGTGGCGAATTTATCGGCCGTCAGGTGAACGGTAGTTTTGAAGAAAGTGGAGCACTCGCTGACTTCACCGAGCAAGGAATTTCTGCTTCCGCTCACTACGGCCTTTCGGACAACCTCACGTTGGCTATGCGCTACGATTGGGTTTCCGATGTTGAGATCGCTGAAATTGCCAGCCGTCACCGTTTCTCAACGGCAGCCACGACTCATTTCGGTCCGAATGACATGGTGCGGGCTCGTGTGCAATATGACTACAACCACAGCGACGACCTCACCAGCGAACACGTTGCCTGGCTGCAGTTCATGGTTCACTTTGGCACGGGTCATCACGGCCACGCTCACTAATCAGTGAAAATCGTGTGACGCCCCGGCCGGCAGCGACCGGGTCGTCGAGAGCGGTTCGATCCGCTCCGCCACCAGGTGCGTCACACCTTCGCCCTGCTGAATCGTTCCCGAGATCAGCAGAAACGCCTCTGTCGTAATGGTGAGGCGAAACTCTTCGAAACGATCCGCGTAGACAATATTGTTCGACAGCCCTGTTTCATCCTCAAGCGTGATAAATACCACGCCTTTCGCCGTTCCCGGGCGCTGCCGACAAATCACCGCCCCTGCCGTCGAAGCTCGCGCTCCGTCAGGCTGCTGATTCATCAACATTGCCGGCAGAATCGACTTGGGTAACGAAGCGCGAATCAGAGCCATGGGATGACGCCCTGACGTTAGTCCCATTCCTGAATAGTCCGCCTTGACCCTTTCGTTGTAGGACATTTCCGGCAAAGGGGATTCTGCTACTTTGGCAGGCTCCTGGCACGCGCCTCCGCTCCCAAAGCCTGCACTGGCAAACAAGTCGCCCTGCTCCAACTTCGCTTCCTCCACCCGCCAGATCGCCTGGCGCCGTGTCTTTGCCAGTGCATTCAAGGCTCCCACTGACGCCAGCTGACTCAACTGCCGACGATCAAACCCTGTCCGCTGACGGAAATCCTCCAACGACCGAAAAGGCAACCGCTCACGAGCCTGCAGCATTCGCTCCGTCACTGACTCCTTGAGCCCCTTAACGCTCAATAAGCCTAGCCGAATCGTCGTATTATCCAGGACTTCACAACACCAGCCTGATCGCATCACACAGGGCGGTTCGAACTTCAGCCCCCGCCGCTTTCCTTCCTGCACCAGTGTCGCCGGGGAATAAAATCCCATCGGCTGGTTATTGAGCAATCCCGTGTAGAATTCAGCCGCACGGTGCACCTTCAGGTAACTACTCGCATAGGCAAGGATTCCAAAGCTGATCGCGTGTGACTCCGGAAATCCATAAAGGGCGAAGGAACCAATCGCCTGGACAATTTGTTCGGTCGTTCTCTCCGCGACTCCACGCTGCTCCAGCGCGGCCCGCAGCTTGTTTTCAACCCGCTGCATGCGCTCATGAGAACGATGAAACCCCATCGCCCGGCGCAACTCCTCGGCTTCGCTGCCCGAGAAATCAGCCATCACCATCGCCATCTTCAAGACCTGCTCCTGGAACATGGGAATTCCCAGAGTGCGCTCCAGGGTTGGCTTCAGTTTTTCGTGGATGTAATCGATGGGCTGCCGCCCGTCACGCCGCTCCAGGTAAGGATGGGCAAGGCCACCGGCGATCGGTCCGGGACGGACAATGGCCACCTCAACCACCACGTCGTAAAAGCAGCGTGGCCTCATTCGCCTGAGCGTGTTCATCTGAGCCCGACTTTCAATCTGGAAGACCCCGATCGTATCAGCCGAACACATCAGGTCATAAGTGGCTTCGTCATCTGTCGGCAACTGCGCCAGATCCACCGGGCGCCCCCGCCTCTCAGACAGTGTCAGGCTCTCCTGCAACACGGCCATCATTCCGAGCCCTAACAGGTCCACCTTGATAATCCCCATGTCTTCGCAGTCATTTTTATCCCACTGCGCCACGGTGCGATCCATCATGCTGGCGTTTTCCAATGGCATGACCGCATCCAGTTCCCCCTGGCAGATAATCATTCCGCCTGAGTGCTGCCCGAGATGTCGCGGCAGACCATAGACTTGGCCATACAACTCCGCCAGGGCCCTGGCCCGGGGATGATCTCCCCCGATCCCGGACTGTTCGACCTGGCTTTCAAAGGTCAGGGTGTGCTTGTAGTCGCCACTCGCATAGAGATCTGAAAAGCGGCTCAGCATTTCCTCGGGAAATTCCAGCACCTTACCAATTTCACGCACGGCGCTGCGCCCCCGGTAAGTGATCACATTTGCCGTCATCGCTGCCCCGTGACGACCGTAGCGCCGGTAGACTTCCTGGATCACCTGCTCACGGCGGTCTCCACTCGGCAAATCGAGATCAATGTCGGGCCACGATTTGCGACCTTCGCTGAGAAAGCGCTCAAACAACAGGCGGCTCCCCACCGGGTCGACCGGAGTAATTCCGAGACTGTAGCACACCGCACTGTTCGCGGCACTGCCCCTGCCCTGCACCATGATATCATTTTCGTGGCAATACTGAATCAGGCTCCAAACAATGAGAAAATAACCGCTGAAACCCAATTCAATGATGAGCTTCAATTCATGTTGAATTTGTTGCTTCACCTGCTTTGAAGGTTTGCCGTAGCGCTCCCGCACTCCGCGCCACGTCAGCTCGGCCAGGTAGGAGTCCATCGAATGCCCCGGCGGCACAGGATATTGCGGGAACTCGTAGCCCAGGTTTTCCAGGGAAAACTCCAGTTGCTCAAACAGCCGACTGGTGTTTGTGATCGCTTCGGGCAAATCGTGAAAGAGCTGCTCCATCACCGGCCCCGGCTTGAGGTGTCGCTCTGAGTTCACGGCCAGTTCCCGCCCGGCCGCATCCAGGGTCGTATGCAATCGCAGGCAGGTGAAAACATCCTGGACCCGGCGATTCTCCGGCACCGCGTAACAAGGCCCATTCGTCGCCAGCAATGGCAGACCGTAAGCTTCCGCCAGATCGCGTTTCGCCTGGACCAGGGTTTCCTCGCCACGAATGGCATGCCGCTGCACTTCCATCCAGAGCTGACGCTCCGGCACATGACGCTTCAACTGCTCCAAGGCTAGCTCCATCTCACGCGCGCCACCGCGCTGCCAGGCCAGCTCCAGCGGACCTTCACAGTCCCCCGTGAGCACAGCCACGTCATCGACCACCTCTTCCAGTTCCGACCACTTAACGGGACATTCCCCTTTTGGAGCGCGCAACTGCGCACGGGTAATGAGCCGCGATACGCTGCGATAGCCACGCCGGTTGCGAATCAGTAGCGGCAAAACAGTTCCATCGGTCATGGTCAGCTCGGTTCCCACAGCCGCACGGAAACCGTTTTCGAGCGAACGCTGGTGAAAACGAACCGAGCCGTAAAAACCGTTACGATCACAAAGGGCCACACCGGGCAAATCCAGTTCACCGGCACGATCAGCAAGGACTTCCGGCTGGGAAGCGCCCCGAAAGAAGCTGAAAGCGCTTCGGGCGTGAAGTTCGACATAGCTCATGGCCCAGCGGTCTTACTTTCCGTGGAGAGAGGCAGGACTGTCAGAGGGATCAAGATTGAGAGTAAGAATAGGATTAAGACCTCATTCATAATAACCCTCCACTTCCCACTTGCCCTGACACTCCACCAATCGAAACAAGCCACGCTTCATCAATTCTACGTCCCATTCATTCCTCTCCCATTCCCGACCACGATGCCACCACACCCCTTCATTTCTCCATGGACCCGAAACATTCACGACGACTCCCGAGGCCATCGATGAATTAACCTGCACCGGCCGGCCATCCCGCACCCAAACCCGGGCTTGGATTCTCGCCACATAACGTCGCAGCACCAACCCCGTCACCGGCGGACCATAATGTTCCTTCACTTCTTCGACTTCCACCGGCAGTGGCACCAGTCGAAATGCCCCCGGTTGATGCGAATCCACTTCCCGGATCGCCCCGACCCGGTCAGCTCCAACGAGGCGGCGCAGGCGTTTCATCGTTTCTTCAAACTGAAACTGGTTCCGCAGCCCGGCACCGAACAACTGACGCTGCGACGCCACCGGATCCGACGGCTCAAACCGCAAGCGCACCGCTTCTACCGCTGCTTTCATTTCCAGGGTTTCAACGTGCCCACTGACGAGTCGAAACAGCACCATCTTGTCCAGCAGCGGCTCCGGCAGCGTGAGGCGCTTCGCGTAACAGCCGCCGTCGACGTAGCTTAGCAGCAAGTGCACTGCGATGACCGCCCGTCCGGTTCGCTCCACCCTCACTGAAAGATTCTCGATGAACCGGTTCACCACAAACAGGAGCGATTCGCGGTCACACACCTCGTAATCAAAATCGTGATGCTCCTCGAAAAGTTGCTCCAGCCTTGCCAGCTTCAAAGGGCGTCTCAGGCGCCCCGTCGATCGCAGCCATAACTCAATGCCTTCCTCCCCCAATCGCGATGCCACCGCCTCGCGCGAAAGCCGGGCAAAAGCACCCAATGTCTCAATCCCCCAAAGCCGCAGCCGCTCATTCAATCCTTCGCCCGTTTCCGCCACCGTCAAAGGCAGACCGTCCAGCATCTCAAGTCGACTCTCCCGATGCAGGTGCCAGAGAGATCCGCCCCGCTGCCAGGCCGCCAGAGCCGCGATCCTCGCCAGTGACGGAGTCTCTCCAATGCCGACGGCCACTTCGAAGCCGAGATCATACAACCGCCCTCGCGTGAGACGCCCGCTTTCCAACCATTCATCCTCCACCTGCGTCGAAAGATCCAGTGTCAGCAATCCCGCCTCCGTTTCCTCGATTCCGGGGACCCATCCCAACGCTGTCTCCAACAACGTTCGGCCTGCGGCCAACTCACCCGATGCCGACGGCCTCTCCACCCGTAGCCCCGAACAACGGGCCAGGGCCTTTACCGTTTTCATCCCGATATCGACCCCTTCCCGGGCCGCAGCCACGTTTCTTGCCAGGACCAACGACTGCCTCTGGCTGTCATCGACCAGAGCCACGGGTTCCTCACGCCAGTTCACCCGCCTCACCACGGCCTGCAGCCGAAAGTCTGGACACCAGACCACCGCATATCCCGGCACCTTTTGGCCGGTTTCTTTCACAACCCGATACATCCTCCGCTCCTATCCAACCGCCAACACCTCATCATCCCTACCACGCAGCCCACTCATGCCGTGCCTCCCTCGCCGACGACCATGCTCCCTCTCCACCAGCTGCACCTTTGACCGCTCAAGCTGCACCGCCGCTTTTAATACTTCCCTTTCACCTTCGAGGCTCTCCCACGAAAATCGCTGCTTCAGCTCGAGGCGTTGCTTCGCCACCGAAGTCACCGCCTGCCGGACAAAGAGGATCGCGACCGATTCTCTCTGTCTCAGCTGCCCCAGCACACGATACCACTGGCTTGTCTTGACCGATCGCCAATCGGACGGATCACTGTCACGCAAATCAATCAGGAAAAGAAAGAAGTTCTCATCCCGTGACGCCACATCCAGTGCCTCGATCGCTTCCCTGGCCGATTCACATCCAACCCAGAGCAGCGTTTCCAGGTCAGCTGCAGGCAGCGTTTCCAGGGAAAAGCCCTGCCCCACATCCAACAACATGGCATAGCGACGCTCTCTCCTTGCCTGAGCCAGCAACTGCGACATAACCAACCCGCTGCCCGACGATACCTCCGGCGCAACCAGTTCGGTTAATTGTCCCCGAGCCCAACCTCCGCCGAGCTGGTTATCCCAGTCTTCACGCCCGGAGGCCCAACGACTCTCGCGTCCCTCCTGCTCTTCGAGCAATTCGGCGCCTGATGTAATTTTTTGCCCCAGTTCCTGCCCTAATTGCTGGCGAAGAGCCTGAAGCGCGACGACTTTCTCCGGCGTCACTTTCCCGGTGTTTTGCATCTGCATTCAAATACTGTTCATTTAAACACTATTTGAATTTTCTCTTCTCCGCAAGGTCGAAGAATAATTTTTCCTCCTGCAGAATTTACAACTGCGTGACAACTAGCCGGAAGAACCAGTTATGCTGGAGGCATGAAAGTTCATTTCATCGCACTCTTCGCAGGACTCATCCTTATCAGCTCACTTCTCACCGCTGACGAACCGCCCCCGGAAAACCCACAGATCGACTTCCCCGCATTCATTGATCTCGCCGGCGAAGTCCATACCTACCGAGAAGACCGCCGCGTTACGGTCGAGGAGTTTCTCGAAATGGCACAGGACGGGAACACTCTCATTCTCGATACCCGCAGCAAGGCCAACTACGAAATCAAGCACATCAAGGGCGCCGTGCACCTCAACTTCTCGGAAATGACTACCCGCGATCTGAAGGAAGCAATCCCCTCGAAAGACACCCGCATTCTCATCTACTGCAATAACAACTTCCTCAACAACATCCAGCCACTCACACTGAAATCCGCTCCGCTCGCGTTGAATATACCCACCTTCATCACTCTCTACGGCTATGGTTACAAGAACCTCTATGAACTCGGCCCGGCGATTGATGAAAATGAAGGGCTCATCGAATTCGAATCCAACCTCGAGCTCCCACTGGCCCAAAACTAGCCACACCCAACACCCATATGACTTGCAATAGCGCCTAGTGCAAGTAACGTGCGTTTTATGCAGACAGTCTCAGTCTTAAACTCTCCTCCCCGGCAGAAATGGCTTAACGCCGACCGCGTCGGAGTCATCGCGTCCACGCTCTGCGCGATCCACTGTGCTGTGACGCCCTTTCTTCTTCTACTCCTCCCAACCTTCGGAAAAATCTGGGCTCATCCTGCGACCCATTGGGGAATGGCCCTCCTCGTCGTTCCAATCGCAGTGATGATGATGACCTCTGGCTACCGCAAACACCGCCGGAAGTGGATTGTAGGCATAGGGACGATTGGGGTCGCTCTGGTCATTGTTGGAGCCATTGTGCCCTACGTCGGAAATGCTGAAGCATCTGCTTCCGAGGGGCAACTTGCCGGTGAAACCGGAGAAGCAAGCGAAACATTGCATGAAGAAAGCTGCTCCGAGGAAGGGGTCGATGCCTGCTGCCCTTCTCTCATGACTGACGCTGAAGGAAATACCAAGCTGAATATTCCAGCTGCCAGCATCATCACCTCACTGGGCGGACTGGCTCTCATCGTTACCCACCTGGGCAACCTCTGCACCTGCGCCTCCTGCGGACGAAGAAAAAGAGACGGCTGCTGAGCAGCGACAGTCTTTCCAATCGTTCGACTGGCATCTAAACGATGGCCAAACCGCTCCTGTTCGTTACCGGCTTCTTCGGAGCGGGGAAAACCACCCTGCTTCGCTCGCTGGCAGCCGAATTAAGAAAACGCGGCTACTCAGCTGACGTCATTCTCAACGACTACGCCGACGCCCGCGTTGATGCAGCAACTCTTGAGTGCTACGCCGCCAGTATCGCCCCCATCGCGGCGAGCTGTGCCTGCTGCGGTGGCCTCGAGGAACTCATGGATCTCTGTCGGAGTGCTTCCCAAGCTTCCGGAGACATACTCTTGATCGAATTAAACGGCTCAGCAGATCCGCTCCCCATTCTCGAAACATTCACTGTGTCTGCTACCGATCTCGATCTCTCTCCCCGACTTCAAGTCAACCTTGTCGACGGACGCCACTGGGGACAAAGAGACCGTTGGAACCCCATCGAAACGCGACAACTCGAGACATCTGGCGCCTGGATTCTATCTCATCGGGAATCAATCGACGACGATACGGAAAAAGTTGTGACCGATGGCATTCGAGCGGCAGCTCCCTATGCCGCGGAAACAAATCTCGAGGGGTTAATCGACATCCTGATCCAACATATCAAAGGAGAGGAACCTTCCTCGTTGCCGGTGGCATCCGTTCCGGAAGGAGAAGCAGACAATTCTCTCGGTGACCTCATATCCGACACCGTGCACCAACTCACCCATCACTTCGAAGGCTGGACAGTGCCGCTCCCCGGTCGCGTCCGGCAACGATCAGTGGAGAAATTGCTCGCTGATCTTCCCGACTGGGTTGTCCGCATCAAAATCCTCGTCAAGCTCATCGAAACCCCGGGAGACAAGTGGCTCTTTCAGCGAAGTGGCACTGACCCTGTTTCCGAGCCAGTCCGAGTAGCGGGAGCCGAGCATATTTCAAATTCGCTAATCTGCATCGGCCCGAAACCGGACAGCGAACTCATCAACGAACTAATTTGCAAGCACTTCGGAGGTGAAGCCGAGGCTCTTCTTAAACGTACTAAGTAACGGCCACACCACCTATCGATACTCCTTGCGATAGAACAATGGCGTCATTCCCATATGCTTTCGGAACTGCCTCGAAAAGGCCGCCTGATCGTAGAAGCCAAGATCTGTCGCAATCTCGGCAATTGGTTTCCGGCTCCGACGGAGGTCGTCACAGGCCGCGTGGACCCGCATCTTAATGATGTACTGCTGAGGCGGCATTTTGAGGTATTCCTTAAACTTGCGCTCGAACTGCCTCACCGAAAGCTCACACATTCCAGCGAGCCTGGGAATCGCAATCTCACGGTTAAAATTTGCTCCAATGTGTTTCAATGCCGGAGAAATATCAGAATCTGCCGGCAACAGTTCCCGCTGTTCGTCGAAGTTCTGAATCGTGCCCATTACACCAATGATTTCGCCATCCCGGGCGATCACGGGAATTTTGTTAGTGATGAACCAGGCTGGAATCCCGTGCCGACTAATGAACACCTCGACAATCTCTAGGAGCGGTTCGCCGCTTTCCAAGACCTTGATATCATCTGCCCGGAATTTTTCAGCCAAGCTTCGGGGTAACAATTCAAAATCTGTGACTCCCCAAAACTGGTTTTCGTCTTTGTAACCATACAAATCGAGCAAGGCACGATTCGCGGCGAGCAGCCGTCCATCCTTGTCTTTGGCAAAAAACAGAACCCCGGGAAGATGATTAAAAAGCAGCTGAAACGCCTGATCAGGCTGGACCCGCTCCAAAAACTCTTTCCTCAGTTCAACACCACTGCTCATTTACCTGAAAGAACGCCACAGAAACCGACGTAAAACAAGGTACGAAATTAGCTTCGCAGGTAGAAATCCAACAAAAGACACTTACTGTAAAACATCATGAGTGAAGATTATAATCCAGAGCAGACTCTCGAGGAATACGGCTACAGCCGTCCCGGGAAAGGCAAAACAATGCTGCTTATCCTGCTGGCCATCCTTCTCATTGCCGCCGCCATTGGTGCTGTCTTCATGGGCAGGAAGTGGAGCACCGAGCAAGCAAAAACCCTGACCTTGCAACAGCAGCTTGAGACTGTGTCCAAGCGCATGAGCGAAGTGGAGAGCAAGAACACTGAGCTTTCCACTCTTCTCGCCGACAAGCAGGCCGAAAACGACCGTCTCAAGGATGAATGGGCCAAGCAGGTAGCCACCCTTCAGGAGCAGCACAAAGAGCAACTCCAGACTACCTATGCGCAAATGAACGACATCGTCTACGACAGCCGCAAGACACTGGCCTACATCGGCGACATGGAGACTCGTCTTCGCGACGGGCAGAAGCTCGACGAAACCGAGGCAGCCAAGCTCCAGAGCGTCATCAACGGCCTCCTCGTTCTGCATGAACAATACAAGAAACCGCTCAACGAGTTTCGAGACCTGAGCCGCTACTTCGGACAGCAGCTCGCTGCTCTTCCTGAAGACGCAAGGGACCCGAAAGACTCCGCCCCGCTCGGGAAGCGCATCTTCAACAACAGGCAGTTCAAGGAAGAGCGTCAGCAGTTCTTCGAAAGCCAGGGCCGTCGCACCGCTCTCGTCGAAGCGCAGGAGGTCTACACCAAGGCGTATTCCAACGCTCAATACCAGATGAGCAGCATCTCACTGAACATCAATGAGTATCTCAACGACCTCGACACCGTCATCGAATCCAACAAGGCAAACGCCGAGGACGTCGCCGCTTTCTTCGCCAAATCGCGCGAAATTCTCCAGATTCACGATAAGATCATGAATATCGAGCCACCCGCGGTGGAAGAAGTTCGCCCCTGACCGGGTCAAACTCACAATCCAGAAGGGGCTTTCGCTATCGAAGGCCTGTCATTCTTAAGCCAAAAGAGGTCACTTCGGTGACCTCTTTTTTCTTTCACGACGTATTCTTCACTTGAAGAATTTAAACGATCGTTTAAAACGTATGTTTTGCCCCACCCCCACGGAACCTGGTTATCAGTCATGAGTAAAGAAAACCATGAAACCCGAAACCGCATTCTCGATACGGCGGAGTCCCTGTTTTCGGATCATGGGTTTCGCGACGTTTCTCTTCGCCGCATCACCAAAGAAGCCGGAGTCAATATCGCCTCGGTCAACTATCACTTTGGGTCGAAAGATGCCCTGGTGATTGAGGTGTTCACCCGGGTCGTTGCTCCAATCAACCGCGAAAGAATTGCGCTCCTGGATGAGTCCGAGGCCAGCCACGGCTCTGTTCCTGTGCCCCTGGAGGAAATCCTGGAGGCACTGCACCGACCTGTCGTTAATCAACTCAAGCAGACCGGCCACAACGAATCGGTCTACCTGAAACTGGCAGGCCGCTGTCTCGCTGAGTCCGGCGACAGCTTTACGGGTGAACTGGCTGAGCTGTTCACCGAAATGATCAATCGTTTCATGTCAGCTACCCGCAAATCGCTTCCCCATATCAGCGAGTCAGACATCTTCTGGCGGATGCACTTCTCTTTCGGAGCCCTTGTCACTGCCCTGACGGACTCCGAGAGAGTTGTCACGTTTTCGCAAGGCAGAGTCAAATCGCCCGATCCCGAGGAAACCCTCCAGCGGCTCATCGATTTTACCGCTGCCGGCCTGCGAGCCGACTCGAGCGTTTCTTCGTCTGAATCTTCCTCCAAACCCGTAAAGCGAGTCGGGGTAGCCACGCTCGCCCTGGTCTCGCTCGTCGGACTCAGCAGCTGCAAAGCGACTTCCCCGCCCGACGCCAAACCCTTCGCCGCCGTCAAAGCGCCAGCTCACTGGGTCGCTGATGGCAGTTACACTTCACCCAGGGTCGCGGACCGCTACTGGGTCAGCAATTTCAACGATCCTAACCTGAACGCCTTTGTCGCTTCCGTTCTCGAGAACAACAGGGATCTCAAAGCAGCTCAGTCCCGGATCGAGATCGCGGCAGCCAATGCCCGCATCGTGGGTGCCGACCGCCTGCCCCAGGTCGGAGCCGCCTTTGGTGCCCAGCGCAACAAGCAAAACTTCATCGGCTTCCCCATCGCCGGAGGTGGCAGTGGCCCCTTCAGTTCCTACTACAACCAGTTCGGGGTCGGGCTGAATATTTCGTGGGAACTAGACCTGTGGGGCCGTATCAAAGCCGGACAACAGGCTGCTATTGCTGAGTTCGAGGCTTCAGAGTTCGACCGCGCCACCGCCGAACTTTCCCTGAGCGGACAAGCCGTGAAAGCGTGGTTCGCCCTCGCCGAAACCAGGGACCAGATTGCCCTGACGCAACTCACCATCCGCAAATTCTCTGAAACCGAAGACCTGTTGCGTGGCCGCTTTGAACGCGGTCTCGAAGAGAACGGTCGCAACTTCGCTTCCGAACTCCTGTTGGCCCAGTCCGACGTGGCAAGGGCCAAGGAAAACCTGAATTCCGAGCTGGAACTGGCTGAGAGAATCTCCCGCCAACTCGAAGTGCTGGCGGGACGCTACCCGGCAGGTCAGGCAGACGACACCGCCAAGCTTCCCGGCCTCCCCGGCCCCGTCCCCGCCGACCTTCCAGCAACCCTGCTCGACCGGCGACCCGATCTGGCTGTTGCGGAAAGGCAAATCGCCGCAGCCGATGAACGCCTCCTCGAAGCCAAGCGGGCACTGCTTCCAACCATCAGCCTGACCGGCTCTTATGGCACAGCCAGCGATGATATCTCTGACATTCTCGACAGCAATTTCAGCATCTGGAGTGTTGCCGCCAATGCGGCCCAGCCAATCCTCCAAGGCGGGCGACTGCGCGCAAATATCGCGAGGCGTGAAGCCGAAATGAATCTTGCGGTTTCGAACTTCGAGCAGGCCGCACTCGTAGCCTTTTCAGAAGTGGAGAATGCCCTCGCTGCTGAGAGATACCTCAAGAACCGGGTCACCTTCCTCACCGAATCAGCTCGCATGACAACCCAAGCCTACAATCGCGCACTCGAAGAATTCGAAAACGGAACCGGTGGTATTCTTACCGTTCTCAGCGCTCAGCAGCAGGCTTTCGTGACCAATTCACAGTTACTCAACCTGCGTCGCTTCCTACTCGACAATCGCGTCGACCTTTACCTCGCGCTTGGCGGCAGCTTTCACCCTCATTCAACTCCAACTGGCAACAGAGACATCCAGTCATGAAGAAACTTTTTAAGATCCTCATCGGAATCGGAATACTTGTAGCCGGGTTCGCCATTTCCGGCTTGCTGTGGGTCACTCGCCCCGTTCCTGATAAGACCGAACAAGCCAAGTCCCTCATGGTGGTGGACTTTATCAAAGCTGATCTCAAGACCGTGTCGTTTGAGATTCCCTCTCAAGGCATCGTCGAAGCTCATCGCCGCAGCCAACTGGCAGCGGAGGTTCCCGGAAAAGTCGTCTACGTCGACCCCCTATTTGAAGTCGGTCAGGCGGTTCCTGCCAATCACACACTGATTCGTTTGGACGACACTGACTTCGACGCGGCAATTGCCCAGGCTGAAGCCACCTTGGCTGATACCGATTCGGCTCTGCGAAGCGAAGAAGCGCGACGTGACCAGGCTCAGCGGGACTGGGAACGGGATTCCGGCCGCAAGATGGGATTCGACGAAGCGCCGCTCCTCGTTCAGCGGATACCCCAACTCAAAAGTGCCCACGCGCGGGTTGAGTCGGCCAGGAAGGCCGTCGAAAAAGCGAAGCAGGATAAGGCGCGAACAGAAATCAAAGCCCCCTACAATTCCATCATTGCCGCAAAACACACCGACCTCGGCAGCTACCTCGCTCCCGGGGTTATGGTGGCCGAGATTTTCGAAAGTGGCCCCTACGAAGTTCGTCTCCCGGTGTCGGTTGATGAATTAACTCACCTTGAATTGAACAAAGCCGGAGATCCTGCCGGACTCGTCAAACTTAATGCTACTGTCGGTTCCAAAGTTTTGAATTGGGAAGCCGAGATCATTCGCAACGAGGGAGAAATCGATCGGCAAACTCGCTCACTATACCTTGTTGCCCGCATTGAAACTTCTTCCGGCGCCGAAGCACGCCCCGGTCTTTTCGTCAGCGCCTCGGTGACCGGTAAACCCTACGATTCCGTGGCTGCGATCCCCTTCCAGGCTTTCACCAACCTAAACCAGGTCCTGGTCATCAAGGAAGAAGACGGCCAGGACAAGCTGTTCCCGCGCGACGTTGAAGTGCTCTATCGCGATGGCAACACTGTCTATGTTGAGAGTGGCCTCAACCAGGGAGATCGCGTCTGCATCACTGAAGTCCCTGATCTGATTTCCGGACTCCCTGTCGACGCGAGGCCCCTGACTGCCAAAGAAGCTTCCGAGAAACTGACTGACAACACCACATCAACCAGCAAGCCGTGAGCCAAATCCACAAAGATTCCGGAGTGATCTACTGGTTCAGCCGCAACCATGTTGCAGCGAACTTTCTCATGGCATTGATTGTTGTGATTGGTTTCGGGACCTGGCCCACGATCAAGAAAGAGATTTTTCCCGAAGTCTCAATCGATGCTGTCGCCATCTCAGTTCCCTACCCTAACGCCACTCCCGATGAGGTTGAAAAGGGCGTCGTCGTTCCCATCGAGGAAGCCATTCAGGACGTCGATGGGATTGACGTGATTCGATCAGTCGCTCGCCAGGGTTATGGAACCGTCACGGTTGAAGTGGCCACAGGATATGACGTCCGCAACGTGATGGACGACGTCAAAACCCGAATCGACGCTATCCAGAACCTAGCCGAGCAGGCAGAAGAGCCGGTCCTGCAGGAAATCCTGATCAAAGCCCAGGTGATGAGCATCGCGGTCTCTGCGGAAACCGATGAGGGAACGCTCCGAACCATCGCCGAGCGAGTGCGCACCGATCTGCTCAACTACCGGGGTGGTGAGCAGCAAGTGACCCAGGCATCGCTCACTGGCATTCGTGATTACGAAATTTCAATCGAGGTTCCGGAGCAGACACTTCGTCAGTACGGGATCAATATGGATATCATTGCCAACGCAGTGAAGAAGGCGTCTCTCGACCTTCCCGGCGGTTCAGTTCGCACCGAGGGCGGAGAAGTGCTGCTTCGCGCCAATGCCCGCAAGTATACCGCCCCCGAATTCGCCCCCATACCGGTCATCACTCGCGAGGACGGTTCGACCGTCGCGCTCGGGGAAATGGCAACGATCCGCGACGGTTTTGAAGAAGACCTGATCAACACCCAGTTCGACAAGGAGCCAGCCGTTCTCATCAACGTCTATCGCGTCGGAGGGGAAGACACCCTGAAAATCGCCAATACGGTAAGATCTTTCATCAAGGACTACGGCAAAACCAAGCTACCCACTGGCGTTGAGTTAAGGGTCTGGAAGGATGACTCCAGCTATCTCGACGGTCGACTCAAGCTTCTCGCCAAGAACGGACTCGTCGGACTGCTGCTCGTAATCCTCGTATTGACCCTGTTCCTCCGACCAAGCCTCGCCCTGCTCGTGGCGATCGGTATCCCGGTTTCTTTTGCCGGAGCTATCGCCCTAATGCCTTACACCGGCATTTCGATCAATATGATTTCGCTGTTCGCATTCATCCTCGTTCTCGGAATCGTGGTTGATGATGCCATTGTTGTTGGTGAAAACGTCTACAGCCGAATGCGCCGTGGCGAGCACCCGAGGGACGCTGCCCCCCGGGGAACCCGTGAAGTTGGTATCGTGGTGATCTTCGGCATCCTCACGACGGCGATGGCATTTACCCCCATGCTTGGCCTCAGTGGAGTCAGCGGGAAAATCTGGCCTAACATTCCTTTAATTGTCATTCCGACACTGTTGTTCTCATTGTTTCAGTCGAAACTCATTCTCCCCTCACACCTTGCTTGTCTCAAGCCAGCCAGTGAGCAGAAGGAGCCTGGACCCATTCTTCGCTTCCAGCATATCTTCTCCCATGGCCTTGAGGATTTTGTTGAACGGTTCTACCGCCCTGTCCTTCGTGTTTGTCTCAGGAACCGCTACATTGTTTTGGCAGCATTTATTTCCCTGTTCATTGTCACCGTGGGCACGATTCGGTCCGGTCACATCAAATTCATCTTCTTCCCTGAGGTCGAGACGGATGTGATCAACGCCAAGCTCAAGATGGCAGAAGGTGTCTCTTTCCAGAAGACAGCAGAGGCCATCCGCCTGATCGAAGAGAAAGGCCTCGAACTCAATAAGGAGTTTCCACTCGAGTCAGGAAAGCCGTTGGTGAAACACATGCTGGCAAGCACCGGGACCCAGCCGCTTGTCGAAGGAATGGGCAACGTCGATGGAGTTCCCAAGGGAACCAATATCGGAGAAGTCACCATCGAGCTCATTGGAGCCGTCGAACGCGACGGGATTCAAGGCGTTGAGATTGTTTCCCGCTGGAGAGAAATGGTCGGCGATGTCTCCGGCGCTATCGAACTTATCTTTGCAACAGAATCTGCGGCCGGCGGTAATGCAATCGACCTTGAAATCATCGGTAACAATATCACCGAACTTCGGGAAGCCACCCGGCTTGCTAAAGAGGCCCTCGCCAGCTACGACGGGGTTATCGACCTCTCAGACTCAGACATCGAGGGAAAGCGTGAACTGCAGTTGGAACTCCTTCCTGCCGGCAAGATCCTTGGCCTCCGCCTTGGAGACATTGCCCGTCAGGTAAGACAGGGATTTTACGGCGAAGAAATTCAGCGACTTCAAAGAGGCAAAGACGAAGTCAAAGTCTTTGTCCGCTATCCGAGAGACGAGCGTTCTTCTATTGCTGACCTCGAGAACATGAAAATTCGCCTTAGCGACGGATCAGAAGTCCCTTTCACTGAGGTTGCCAGTGCCAAATTCAGCAGGGCTGACGCAACCATCCAGCGAACTGATCAACGACGGGCCATCCGCATCACCGCTGACGTCGACAAAGCCCAAGGCACCAACGCAACAGAAATCGTGCGCGAACTGACTTCCGGTAACCAGACTCATTCCTACATGAAAGTCTGGGGAAATAACCTCCGGAACTGGATCCGAGCGCGCCGTGGAATGGAGCCAATTCCGCTCCCCGAAATCAAGAAGGGCGCCCTCACCTTGATCGAGGAGCAATTCGCTGGCGTGAACTACAGCTTCGAAGGCGAACAGAAAGATCAGGCGCAATCTATCAGCGAAATGGGCCGGAAGGCAGTTCTCGCTATCCTCGGAATGTATGTGCTCATGGCGATTCCTCTGCGCTCCTACATTCAGCCCATGATTGTCATGTGCGTCATTCCCTTCGGTCTCGTTGGCGCAGTCATAGGTCACCTTTTGCTTGGCTTCAATTTCTCGATCATGAGCATGTGCGGCATTGTCGCTCTTGCCGGCGTGGTGGTGAACGACTCTCTGGTGCTGGTCGACTACGTGAACCGAAAGCGCGCCGAGGGTCTGTCACTCCACGATGCTGCGTGGGAAGCAGGCGCCGCTCGATTCCGCCCGATTCTTCTTACCTCCCTGACCACTTTCGCAGGATTGACCCCAATGCTGCTCGAAACTGACGTGCAGGCATTGTTCCTCGTGCCCATGGCAGTCTCCCTGAGCTTCGGAATTTTGTTCGCAACCCTGATCACTTTGATCCTGGTTCCGGCAGTCTATCTTATGCTTGAGGACGCCGGTTTGGCTCGCCAGCGACGGAAGAAACGCCGCGAAGAGAGGCGGAATCAGACATCAATTTCGCTGCCGGACCCGGCACATTAGCGTTTGTCTTCCTCGCTCCCCGGTTGTCTATTAAAAGCTAACACACCGCATGACGAGACGAGTTCGCTGGCTATTTCGACGACTGGGACAGCAGGTGAAGTCCTTCATCTCTGAGAACTCTATTGACCCTCTTCCTATTCGGGGAGGTTTTCGGGGCTATAATCCTTCTTCGCTGCGAATCGATGCCACCGCCGGCCTCAACGTTGCGCTGCTCGCCTTTCCCCAGGGCATGGCTTATGCGGTCATCGCCGACCTTCCGATTCAGTATGGCATCGTCTCCGGCGCCGTTGCTGCCATCATTGCTCCAATCTTTGCCGGTTCCAGGCACACTATTCTCGGCCCAACCAACGCAACAGCATTTATGCTGTTCTCCAGCTTCGCAGCCTTTTCGGCTAAGGATCACATCTTCTACCTACCCATGCTCGTGCTTATGGTCGGTATCCTCCTTATAATTGGAGCCCTCTTCCGGGTCGCCGAGCTGGTCCAATATGTCAGCCGCTCTGTAGTGGTAGGCTATATTGCCGGGGCTGCGATTCTGATCATCGCCAACCAGGCGCGACATTTGATGGGTGTGGAATTACCTCCCACCGTTACGAACAGTCCCAAAACCTTCTTCACGATCCTTCAAGGCACTATTGCTGAAGCTCACCACACTCACTGGCAAACGTTGGCCCTAGGCATCGCCACATTTGTGTTCTGGCTGATTTTCTCGAGGAAGTTCAAAAAACTGCCTGTATTTGCTATCACCCTGCTCGTGATGTCAGGGGCCTACTACCTCCTCCAGAAGCACGCGGGGTGGCATGTAGCCACCTTTGACTCATTTTCCGTCTCTGACCTAGCTCCTAACCTGCCCGAAATCAGCAGTCGCGGTTTCTTCTCGGACATTTCCCGTCTCACAGGTCTTGCCTTCTCAATTGCTTTCCTCGCCTCCCTGGAGAACTCGGTTATGTCTAAAACTCTCGCCAGTCGAGCCGGTGAACGGCCTGACGTGAACCAGGACATGCTCAGTGTCGGCATCGCCAACCTTGCAGCTGCCTTTACCGGCGGCATGCCTGCATCCGGATCCCTGACCCGCTCCGCCCTCAACTTTGCGAGCGGTGCTGTTTCGCGGCTTTCCAGTATCATCAGCGGCCTCCTCTGTATCGCAGGACTCCTGCTTCTCGGGGACTTCATGCACCTCGTCCCGAAAACCTGTCTGGCCGCCCTCGTCATCGGAATTGCTGCCTCGGTTATCAACCGCCGCCACATCCGGATTTCGCTTTACGCGACCCCCTCTGACGCCGCCGTACTTATCACAACTTTCGTTGCAGCACTGCTCCTTCCACTGAATATCGCCATCTTCCTTGGAGTCGGAATTTCTGTGATGCTCTATCTCCACGCCGCCAGCCACCCTTACCTGACTGAGTACGAGTTCTCCGAAAAAGGCGAACTAAGAGAAGCAGGCGAAAAGCGCGCCCGCCCCATGCCGGCTATTTCAATCGTGCACGTTGAGGGTGACCTCTTCTTCGGCGCCTCGGAACTCTTCCGCTCCCAGATCCAGAAGACTTCCCTCGACCCCGATCTTCGGGTCATTATCCTCCGACTCAAGAACGCACGCCACCTGGATGCAACCAGCGTGGTGGCTTTAGAAGAACTGGTCCAGTTCCTACGCTCTCATAAGCGTCATGTCATCATCAGCGGCGCGTCTAAAGAAGTTTTCCGGGTTCTCAAAAATTCCGGCACTTTCGAAGTGATCGGAAGAGAAAACGTCTTCCTCAACAGCGCGAAGAACCCGAACCTCTCTACCCGCTACGCGCTGAAGCGGGCCCAGGTCCTACTCGGAACCACCGAGGCCGATATCCGGATCTTCCATGATCCCAACAAAGACAAACTGAAGTGATCCAACTGTGTAAGGTCAATAACACGGCACAGTTGAAGAACTATCCAGTTGATTCGGGCCTCACGCAAAGACGATGAGTCTCGGTACCGTCGTGGCTATTCCACCCGGCCTAGAAAAAATCGCAGGGCAGAACACTCAATCTATGCCCCTGCCACCGCGGCCTCACCGGCAATTCGCCCCGTGGTCCAGGCCGACTGAAAATTAAAACCGCCTGTGACTCCGTCGATATCAAGCACCTCCCCGGCGAAGAACAGTCCCGAATGGAGCCGACTCTCCATCGTTTTGAAATTAACTTCCATGAGATTAACTCCTCCGGCTGTAACGAACTCGTCTTTGTTCATGCTCTTTCCATTCACATGGAATCGACTCGCGATGATGGATAAAATCAGACTATGGCGATCTGTCTTGGACAGGTTTGCCCAGATCGTTTCCTCCCCAACACCCGCGTGCTCCGCCAGGCGCGCCCACAAACGGGCAGGAATCGCGACCTCGCTAAGTCCTGACCGCACCCGTTTCCTCGGAGAATTTTCGCGCGCCCGACTGAAAATCTCAAGCAGCTCAGGCTCTTTCAGACCACACCAGTTAATGACCACGTCAAAACGGTATTTCTGATCTGCCAACTCACGCGCGCCCCTGGCGGATAACTTAAGAATGGCTGGTCCGCTCAATCCCCAGTGAGTAATCAGGCATGGTCCCTCGGTCTTTAACTTCAACACGGGCACAGACGCCTCAGCTTGAGGAACTGAGATCCCTGAGAATCCATCCAACCTTGGATCATCAATCTTAAAAGTAAATAATGAGGGTGCAGCCGGAACCAACTCGTGTCCAAGCTCTCCAGCTAGCTTAGCGCCGGCGTTGTTCCTTGTTCCTCCAGTCGCCAGGAGGACTGTGCGACAACGAACCTTCTCACCCTCTGACAATTGAATCACCCACTCGCGGCCATCACTTTCTAGAGACTCAACTTCTGCTTTCAGGCGCAACTCAACGCCACCCTCTTCAGCCGCCTTGGTCAGACAATCCATGATGGTCTTTGAATTGTCTGTGACCGGAAACATGCGACCATCGCTTTCAACCTTTAACTCCACTCCCTTGGAGGCAAACCAGTCGATCGTATCCGACGGCCCCCATCGGTGAAAGGGACCAATTAAGGCTTTCTCCCCACGCGGATAGAACTTTGTAAGCTCGCGCGGATCGAGGCAGTCATGGGTAACATTGCAGCGCCCGCCCCCGGAGATCTTGACCTTGGTCAGAACCTCGCCCGTTTTCTCAAGAATCAGCACCTTCGACCAAGGCGCTGCCTCCACACTGGAGATTGCGCCAAAATAGCCGGCAGCTCCGCCGCCGACGATGACTAGATCATAGATTTCCTCTTCGGCCATGAAGGAGCAATAAGATCACCTTTTCTCTAACAACCAAATGTTTCGGAAGGCGACTGGGTTGCCATGACCCTGGAAGAGAATGGTTCCTTGTGACGCCTCGGGGCGCTTGGCTCCATTGCCGGTTCCGCTGGGGAGTTCAACATCGTCGTGAATCAAAACCCCGTTGTGACGCACCGTCGCCCGCGCGTTCTTCACTTTCTTTTCCCCCTCGAAGCGAGGGGCCGTAAAAATGATGTAATAGGTCTGCCACTGCAGAGGTGGAAAAGCCATCGGAACATCAGGGGTTTTGAATTTGTAGAAACTGCCGCACCATTGGGAATTCAAAGACCCGACCTTCAACGCATTGTTATCTGTATCAAAATCGAGACCGAACGTATCCAAGATCTGGACTTCATAGTTTCCGAAAATGTAGATCCCGCTGTTACCCCGGTCTTGGTTGCTTAGCGGCCGCGCGGGCTTGTAGGGCACCCTGAATTCGAGATGCAGTTCAAAATCTCCCGTCGGTAGCGTTGTCGCTCCCCCCGACCAAAGCAGTCCGCCTTCCACCTGCCCTTTGACCAGGTCGCTCGGCTTTCCATCGAAAATCACCATGGCTCCTTCCGGAGCTTTCTCGCCAAGCGTCGGACTTCTCCGATCGACGCGCTTAAGCCCCTCCACCAGTTTATCCACCTGGACTCGCTTCAATTTCTCAGCCTTGATGGCATCTCCATTCCAACCCGCACCGGGCAGACCACCCGAATAGGTCAGAACGTGAAACTCTCCTCGACCCAGATCAGCGATCTGAACCCCCTTCCCATCAGCCTCATACTCCCCCTGGATCGCAAATTCCGGGCGTTCAGACGCGAACTTCGGGTCAACGTAAGTTGGCACTCCCACCTTTTCTGCGCAGTAACCCACCCAAACGATGGAATTCAGCGAGACAAAAAGAAAAAGAAGTCGCTTCAGAACCTGCATGTCATCAGCAAAACCTGCGCCTCAGGCAATGTAAAGGGCGGATCCTCACCTGCTTCGACTCCGCCATTTTTGAACTGCTCGTCCTGCGATTTGGAGCTATCCTTCAGGGCAACATGCTTGAGGAAATTCAAAAGACTATCTTCCGTTGGATTCTTGGAATTGCCCTTTTTGGAATCGCTCTCTGGTCAGCCAAAAAAGGCTATCACAATCTGGATCCTACATTCATGTGCCTGGCAGTAATGTCTTTCGCTGCCGGACTTGTGGCAGTCTGGGAGTCGCTTTTTGCCGCCGTCACCCGCCCACTGATGATTCTGATCGAATCCATCATTTTTCCGGGAACGAAATTTAACAAACCGACTCTGAATCTGAAATTACCCGCCTACTATGTCAAAGAAGGCCGTTACAATGAGGCACTCGACGAATACAGGAAAGTGCTGAAGCACTACCCGGATGAGACGGAGGCTTATGACCAAGCTATCTGGCTCTACACGGAGATCTTCGAAGAACCAGAAGAGGCTCTGAAGCTGTTTAACAGGGCCAAGCGCCGGAACCTCGTGCTCAACAATCATTCACGAAGCCTGATGAAACGAGGTAATTGTTAAGTTCTGCTTTCCCATGCCAACTGAGTCCCAACTCACACTTAATCATTCTGCCGCCATCTGATATCTTCAAATCACCCAACTCAACGCATTGTGATAGGACTCTTGCAAAGACTGCGAAAGCAGCACGTCATCTGTTTTGTATTCGCGTTTCCGTAAACGGGTTGGCTGCCACCAGAATATTCAGTTGCCCCGTGTTCGAAGGAAAGCATCGCTCTTCAAAGGAAGACCATCTGGAAGAAGCACGCCGGCCAGCATCAGCAAAGCGAAAACCAGTCAGCACTGCAATTTACCGGTTTTCCGTATTTTCGGAAAATTCTCTAACCTACCTGCAAAAACGCCGCGGCCCGAAGGCCACGGCGTTTTCCAACGATAGCAAAGTAATGCCGTGAGAGACGATTTAGGAAACTTCCGCAATCGTCTTGGAAACGCGGGAAACGATCTTGTAGGGATCGCCCTGTGAGTTAGGACGACGATCCTCAAGGTAACCCTTGTAGTCGTTATTCACGAAAGAGTGAGGCACCCGAATAGAAGCTCCGCGATCCGCAACTCCATAAGAGAAGGTATCAATGGACTGCGTCTCGTGAAGACCGGTCAGGCGCAAGTGGTTGTCAGGACCATAAGCTGCAATGTGCTCTTCCATGTTCTTCTCGAACTGAGCCATGAGCTTCTCGAAGTACTCCTTTCCGCCAGTCTCACGAAGATACTCGGTGGAGAAGTTGCAGTGCATACCGGAACCATTCCAGTCGCCTTGGAAAGGCTTACAGTGATACTCCACGTCAACGCCATATTTTTCGCAAACGCGCTGCAAGATGTAGCGCGCCACCCAGATCTGGTCACAGGCGGTTGCAGAACCCTTACCGAAAACCTGGAACTCCCACTGGCCCTTGGCCACCTCGGCATTGATGCCTTCGTGGTTGATGCCGGCATCGAGACAGATGTCGAGGTGCTCTTCAACGATGGCGCGAGCGAGATCGCCCACCGCGGCGTTACCAGCACCGCAGTAATATTCACCCTGAGGATCAGGATACCCCGTTTCGGGCCAACCGAGCGGACGCCCGTCCTGCATCAGGAAATACTCCTGCTCAAGTCCGATCCAGAGACCGGGGTCGTCAGGAATGGTGGCTCGTGTATTAGAGGGGTGTGCCTCGCCGCTAGGGAGCATCACCTCACACATTACGAGAAAGCCGTTAAGCCGGGTGGAGTCAGGGTAGAGAGCGACTGGCTTCAGGATACAGTCGGAATCACTACCGTCAGCTTGCAGAGTCGAGCTACCGTCAAATCCCCACTCGGGGCAGTCAGCGAGGGTCAAATTCTCAGGGTCGCCTTCGAGGATTTTGGTTTTGCCGCGCAGATTTGCAACGGGCTCGTAACCGTCAAGCCAGAGGTATTCAAGTTTCAGTTTAGCCATGTTAACTAGTTGTCGTTTTCAGTATTTGGATTGCGAAGCCCAACCTTTGTTGGACGTCCTGCGTGAGCAGCACGAGCTTCGGGTTGATAAACCAAGTCGTGAGAGAAGCAAGGAGCGTGCCACTTGTCAATAAAAGGCCAGTCAAATCGTGACTAATTGCTCTGTTTTCGCGAGTTACGCCGGAATTTTTTTACTCACACGACTTACTGCCGGCATCCCTCAAGGAGAACGTCGAGGAAATCAGCGATCCCGGAAAGAGCGTCTTTGTGATCGCTGTGATCCAGAATCACGAGACATTCGCGGGCCTGTGATACCAGATCCTGCCCTTTATCAATGGCTGCCTCGATTGAACCCACATAATCGGCAATGTTAGCAAGAGCCGAAACGTCGATTGGTTCCTTCTGGATGAGAAGGCGGTGAAGTTTTTCACGCTGTTTTTCGCTGGCACTGCCAAGGAGATTCAAGATTGGCAGAGTCAATTTACCTTTATTCAGGTCGGTGCGGAGAGTTTTACCAAATTCTTTCTCATCCCCAACCAGATCGATGCAGTCGTCATAAACTTGGTAGGCCGTCCCGATATGGAGCCCAAAATCCCTCAGCGTATCGCAGGTTTCAGGCGTCTGGCCATTCAAGCGGGCTCCCAGTTCCATGGCAGCTGCGAAGAGGGCTGCCGTTTTCTTTTCAATGATGTCGAAATAATCCTCCTTGGAGAGCTGCAGATCAAAACGACGTTGGGTTTGGATGATTTCACCACTGCAGACTTCATTTGCGAAAGACGCTACTCTTTCGCTGATCCCCTTATCTTTAAATTGCGACGACAACATGAGGGCGTGGGCGAAGAGACTATCACCAAGGAGAACGCTCAGAGCGTTACCCCACTTGGCATTTGCTGTGGGAGCCTGTCGGCGAATCTCGGCTCCATCGATGATATCATCGTGCACCAGAGTGGCCACATGGATCAATTCGAGGACCACGGCCAACTTATTGTGCTCATCTGTGACCTCCCCGGTCGCTCCTCCGGAGAGGAAGGTCAGGGCCGGGCGTATGCGTTTACCTGACGTATTCAGGATATAGGCAATATAGGGCTCGACCGCAGGATCAAACTTCGTGGCCTGTTCGCGAATCAGGTTTTCGACTCGATCCAGTTCAGGCCGCAGGAAAGCAAAGGGCGACAATTCCTCCTCCGGCAAAGGGTCTATGGTTTGAACTTCCGAAGTCATTTGTGTCGTTTGGGCAACTGAACGGATTTGTTTGCGGTTGTCAATCTACTGAGTCATTACGGTTGTAGGCCCTTCTTAGAACCCAAAATTTCGCCGAATTCAACCCACCGCCGTTTAACATTTCAGACAACTTTTGTTCCTTTTCCGGGTCCCGCCGAGTTACCGCAGAGGCAGACGACTGTCAGTCGGGCGGTGATCGGCGCCTGCAGTCACCCCAATACGGTAACTGCCACTCCTTCGGTTCGCCCTCCCCCTGAGCTGAAGGCGCCTACCGCACCTTGAGATCTTCAATGTTCGTTCCTTTGCCCTCCAGTAATGGATCACGTCTTCGTGCCACACGAACAAGGGGGCACTAGGGCACAAATACCCTTTGCATCCTGGGAATCCCAAGGATAGTTTTACATCGTGAAAACGACCCTACTAGCTTTCGGTGCTCCCGGCATGCAGGAGATGATCGTCATCTTCCTGATCGTCCTTCTTCTCTTCGGTGCCAAGAAAATTCCCGAGCTCGCCCGCGGCGTGGGCAAAGGCATGGGGGAATTCAAGAAGGCGAAAACCGAATTCGAACGAGAAATCAAAGAAGGTGAAGAGGAAGGCAAAAAGGAGTGGGAGAAATCTGAAGACGCTTCGGAAAGCCACCCCGCCAAGTCTGAGGACTGAGGGCTTCCCATTTCCCTTTCTAAATGAAATTTCGGGCGACTGGACCATCAGCCTTGGCAGTCGCCCTAATTTTGTGCACTACACCCACCCTTAATTTTGCACAAAAACCTGAAAATAAAGAGGTTAACTTAGTTTTTTATAATTTAAAGAACTATCTCGCGATGGAGCGTCGCGTTGGGGAAAAGGTCGTTGAAGACGCCCCAAAACCCGAGGACGAAATCAGGCATCTCATCGATGCGATCGTGGCCATGAACCCCGATATTCTCGGGGTCTGTGAACTGGGAGACGCGTCATTCATGGCCGACTTCAAAGGCCGCCTCAAGGAGGCCGGTATCGACCTCCCCCACACGGAGCTGGTCATCGCAGCCAGCGGCCACAACCGAAATCTGGCCCTCCTTTCCCGCTATCCGCTCGTCGAAGTCAACTCTCGAGATGACTACACTTATGCCATCGGAGAGACCAAACTTCCCTTCCAACGCGGCGTTCTGGATGTCACCATCGCCATCAATCCCCGCTACCACCTCCGCTATTTGGCACTTCATCTCAAGTCGAAGCGGGAGGTTCCCGAAGCCGATCAAGCATTGATGCGCTTGAATGAAGCCCGCCTTGCCCGGCAGCACCTGGATCGAATCTTTGAGGAGCAACCCGGGATCAACCTCGTTGTCATGGGGGATTTCAACGATTTGCGCATTGAGCCACCTGTGAAAACGCTCCAAGGCAGTTGGAGCCGCCCAGGCTACCTCACTTCCCTGACGCTTGATGATCAATACGGGTTTCGTTGGACCCATCACTGGTCCTTTGCCGACTCCTATTCCCGTTTCGACTATGCTTTATATAGCAAAGGGCTCAGCCCCGAGATCAATCGTAAGGATTCCCACATTTACCATTGGGACGACTGGGACAAAGCCAGTGATCACAGGCCCCTCGTAATGAAGATTCTCCCCGAGGATCAGCCAGCGGATTAGTTGCCAAAATCCTGAGTTCGGAACTGGCCCTTTATGCCCACGAACGCGTGATTGCTCTCTCGGGCTCAGAAACTTACTCTCCAAGGCGTTTGGAGCGTGCCTCACGCGACCACCGCTCATAGCAAAATGAAACACCTCCTTCCTGCCTGTTATCTCCTGACCACCTTGCTCCACGCAGAAGATCCCGCGGGTCTTCCGGAAACTGTCAGTTATTACGAACACGTCCGCCCTGTTTTCCAGGCGAAGTGCCAGGGATGCCACCAACCAGCAAAGGCCAAATCGGACTACATCATGACCGACGTCGCTGCGCTGATCGCAGGGGGCGAAACTGACAAGGCCGTCGTTCCGGGCAAGGCTCACGAAAGTTACCTTTACGAACTCATCGTTACCCAGAAGGGCGATGATCGCCCCGAAATGCCCCCCAGGGAGGCTCCCCTCACCAACCATGAAGCGAAACTTGTCAGAAAATGGATCGATCAAGGTGCCAAGGACGATACTCCCGAAAACGCCAGGCAACGCTACACTCAGGACAATCCGCCTCGCTACGCTGTCCCCCCGGTCATCACATCACTCGACTATTCCCCAGATGGCAAACTGCTGGCCATGGCGGGCTTCCACGAAGTCCTTGTCCACAATGCAGACGGATCCGGGCTGGTTTCCCGACTCGTGGGTCTTTCCGAGCGAATCGAGTCAGTTGCCTTTTCGCCTGATGGCAAGCTGCTGGCGGTCGCCGGCGGTCTTCCCGGTCGCATGGGTGAAATCCAGGTGTGGGATCTGGCCAAGAAGGAGCTCAAGCTCTCCAAAATCGTCGGCTACGACACAGCCTACGGCGCCAGTTGGTCGCCCGACGGCAAGCTAATCGCATTTGGCCTGCCCGATAACACCGTGCGCGCCATCAATGCCGACAATGGCGAACAAATCCTCTTCATGGGCAGCCACAACGACTGGGTTCTCGCAACCGATTGGGGACAGGAAGGCAAGCATCTCGTCTCGGTTGGTCGAGACATGACCGCAAAGCTTACCGAGGTCGAAACGGAACGCTTTGTCGACAACCTCACCTCCATCACTCCGGGCGCCCTTAAAGGCGGTATGAACGCCGTGGAACGCCATCCCAAACAAAATCACATCCTGATCGGCGGTTCCGATGGCGTGCCCCAGATCTACCGCATGAAGCGTGAAACCGTTCGCAAGATCGGAGACAATGCCAACCTCATCCGGAAATACCCCGCCATGAAGGGCCGCATCTGGGATGTCGCTTTTCGCCCTGACGGAAAACAGTTTGTCGCTGTTTCGAGCCTGGACGGCTCCGGCGAGATCAGCCTCTACCAGTCCGAATACGATGCCACGATCACTCCCGAACTGAAGAAGCTCTTCGAAACCGTCCGTCGCTCGACTAATGCAGAGGAAAACAAGGACGACAAGATCGAAGAGTTCCACACCCGCGGAGCCAAGCGCCTCGCCAAGCTCGATGTAGATGCAGCTGCATTCTCGGTCGCTTATTCCCCGGATGGGAAAACAATCGCCGCTGGAACTGACGACGGCAAAGTCCGCCTGCTTAACTCCGCTGATCTGAAGCAGAGGAAAGTCATCAATCCCATCAAGATCGAAGGCGAGCTGCCTCAGCCCGAGAGCAAGGCAGCCCCGATCAATCTCGCCAAGGGCGAGCACCACGACCTCAACGCCGAGGAACTGCCGAAGGGACGCGAACTCAAGTCCATCGCCGTCTCCCCTGCCAAGATTGCTTTGGACGGCCCCGGTTCTTATTCCCAACTGCTCGTCACCGGCACCTACACGAATGGCGAAACCGTCGATCTCACCCGCAAGGTCACCTTCGCGGCCGACACCAAGAATATTAAGATCAACAAACGGGGCATTGTCACCGCCAGCGGCGAGGTGGAGCAGACTATTGGCGTTAACTACAAGGGACTCACGGCCAAAACCACCGTTTCCGCTACTAACCTCGACAACAAGATCGCTCCCGATTTTGTGCGGCACGTCAACCCGGTTATCTCCCGCATGGGCTGCAACATGGGAACCTGTCATGGAGCCAAGGACGGCAGAAACGGCTTCAAGCTGAGCCTGCGCGGCTACGATCCTCTTTTCGATGTGCGGGCCTTTGGCGATGACCACACGGCCCGTCGGGTCAACTACGCTTCGCCCGACGATTCACTCATGCTGTTGAAGGCCACCGGCGCTGTTCCCCACGAAGGCGGCAAACTGACCGATATCGGATCCGACTACTATAAGACCGTCCGCCAGTGGATCGCCAACGGAGCCGAACTCCACCTCGACACCCCCAAGGTCACCCGCATCGAACTGTTCCCCAAAAACCCGGTCATCCAGAACGTCAAAGGCGCTCAGCAGTTTCGTGTCATCGCCCACTGGGCCGACGGCCAGAGCCGCGATGTTACCCGCGAGGCTTTTATTGAGTCCGGGAACAGCGAAGTCGCAGATCACGACGACTTCGGACTTATGATGTCACTGCGTCGCGGAGAAGCCCCCATCCTGGCCCGGTTCGAGGGTGCCTACGCAGCGACCACACTCACGATCATGGGTGATCGCGAAGGCTTCACCTGGAAAGAACCCGCCGCCTGGGGCGAAATTGACAGGCTCGTTGCCGCCAAGTGGAAGCGCATGAAGCTCCAACCCAGCGGGCTCTGCACCGACGAGGAGTTCGTGCGCCGCGTTCACCTCGACCTGACAGGTTTACCTCCGGCGTCCGAACGGGTTAAGTCTTTTCTCGCTGATAAACGACCCACCCAACAAAAGCGTAACGCTCTTGTCGATGAACTCATAGGGGCACCTGAATTCGTTGATCACTGGACCAACAAGTGGAGTGACATGCTCCAGGTGAACTCCAAATTCCTCGGCGCCGAAGGGGCTCGATTGTTCCGTGAATGGATCCGCGGGGAAATCGAGGGCAACACTCCCTATGACGAGTTCACTTACAAGATTCTCACCGCAACCGGCTCCAACAAAGACAACCCGGCCGCGTCCTACTTCAAGGTGCTCCGCGAACCGGATGCGATCATGGAGAACACCACCCATCTCTTTCTCGCGACGCGCTTCAACTGCAACAAGTGCCACGACCACCCCTTCGAACGCTGGACCCAGGATCAATACTTCGAAACCGCGGCCTACTTCGCTCGCATCGACCTGAAGCGGGATGCCAAGAACGCTCCCAAACAAAACCTGGGCGGGACTGCCGTCGAAGGCGCCAAGCCTCTCTACGAAGTCATCGGGGATAAGACGGAAGGAGAAATGACTCACAATCGGACCGGTGCCGTGCAGCCACCCGCTTTCCCTTATGAGGCAACTCTGGAAAAGGCCGCTTTCACCGATCCTGCCAAACCAACACGACGTGAAGAACTCGCCGCCTGGATCACCAGCCCGGACAACGAGTATTTTGCTTCGAGCTACGCCAATCGCATCTGGGGATACATGCTCGGAACCGGCATCATCGAACCTCTTGACGACATCCGCGCCGGCAATCCTCCGACCAATCCGCAGTTACTGAACTACCTCACCAACCAGTTCATCAAGTCCGACTTTAATGTCAGGGCTCTCATGTCTGAGATCTGCAAGTCACGCACGTATCAGCTCTCAATCGCATCCAACCGGTGGAACGAAACCGACGAGACCAACTTCTCACGCGCCCAGGCCCGACGCCTCCCGGCCGAGGTACTTTTCGACTCCGTCTATTTTGTAAGCGGTGCCACGCCGAACATTCCCGGGACCAAGCCGGGCATGCGGGCGAGCCAGCTTCCCGATGCCAAGCTCGATGCTAAATCCGGTTTCCTCGCCAACCTGGGACGCCCCGTCCGTGAGAGCGCCTGTGAATGCGAACGCTCCGCCGACATGCAGATGAGTGCGGTGATGGCATTCCTGTCAGGACCCACGGTCGCCGATGCGATCGGAGCCGAGAACAGCGCTTTAACCAAGCTGGTCGACTCCGAACCGGATGATCGCAAGGTCATCGAGGAGGTCTACTACCGCGTCCTTGCTCGCTCTCCCAGCGAGGCCGAGGTCGATGCCGCTCTTGAGATCTTCAATGAAGTCGAGGTCGATCACACGACTTTGCTTGGAGAACTCTCCAAAGCCGAAGCCGACTGGATCCCAGTGAAGAGTCATCTTGAGATCACCCGTCTCAAGAACATCCACAAGGCAAATGCAGACATCGAAGCCTACACACCGGAGTTCCAACAGAAAAAAGCCAAGGCGGAATCCGAGCAGAAAGCTCGCATCGCGGCAGCGAAAAAAGCCTATGAGGCACGCATAGCTGAGGCCCCGAAACTGGCTGATGACTTCGCCAGCAAGGTTACCTCGAAGCAGCTCTGGACGAAGTGGCAGGTGCTGCCGATTAAAGCGGCTACCGCTTCCAATAAAGTCAAAGTCGAAATCCTGCCGGACGGTTCGGTGCGCTATACCGGCGGCTTCAAGAAAGGTAACATCGATTACCTTCTCACCGGCGACATGAAGGCTCAAAACATCACCGGCCTCATGATCGAAGCGATTCCCGATGAGACGTTCGGCGGCTTTGGTGCCGGTCTCAATCCCAACGGCAATTTCGTCATCTCAGAAGTCCAGTCACGCTGGAATACCATAGCAGCCCCAAAGAAGAACAATGGCATAGCCTTTGCCGATGCCGTTGCGGATTTCACACAGAACGGTTTTGATGTCAAAAACACTATCAACGGTAAGCTGGATCGTAGCGACAAAGGATGGGCCCTTGCCGGAACCAATCATCAGGCCCCTCACCACGCGCTTTACAAATTCAAGGAGCCTGCTGCCGGCAGTAGCGACGGCGCTGAGCTCGTTGTCGGTGTGATCTGTCGCTACTCTCAGGGCGACTACCCGATCGGCCGCTTTCGCGTATGGTACACCACCGACAGCGATCCTCTCAATTTCGGTATCCAAGCCAAACTGGCCGCTGCAGTTCAGACTTCGCCCGCCGACCGGACAGAAGCTCAGAAAACAGCGCTCCAAACCTACATCCACGAAAACGACGAGGACCTTCTTAAGAAAAAGTTTGCTCATCTCAAGGAGCAGCGACCAATGCCTGCTGACCAGAAAATGGAAGGCCTTAAGGCCGCACTCACTCGAGCGGAACTCCCCATCAAGGAAGACCCTAAATTGCTCCAACTTCGTCAGGATATTTCCTATTCTACAGAGCAAGCAGCGAACCGACGCCTCACCGCAGCCCAAGACCTTGCCTGGGCCCTGATTAATAATCCGTCTTTCCTTTTCAACCGCTAATCTCACTCAACCGCTAACCCCACCCCTGACAAAGCCATGATTCGTTTACCCGGCGAAATTGCCAAAGATCTCTGTGACTCCCATCTCAAACCCGGCCGACGCGACTTCCTTCGTGTTGGTGGTGCGGGAATGATCGGAATGACGCTGAACAATATCTTCGCTGTCCAGAACGCCAGTGCGGCTTCGGCGATGGCAAGCCGCCCTGGCTGGGGCAAAGCCAAATCGGTCATCATGGTTTATCTCCAGGGAGGTCCAAGCCACCTTGACCTCTGGGACCCCAAGCCCGACGCGCCGGAGAACGTCCGTTCCATCTTTAAGCCGATCAACACCAAAGTCGACGGCCTGCAGTACACGGAACTGCTTCCCAAGCTGGCCCAGGTGAATGACAAGTTCACCACGATCAATTCGATGAGCTACACGCCCAATGGATTGTTCAACCACACCGCAGCGATCTACCAGATCATGACCGGCTACACGACCGACAAAGTCAGCCCCTCCGGTCAATTGGAACCTCCATCACCGAAAGACTTTCCCAACTTTGGTTCCCAGATCATTCGCATGAAGCCGAGCGACGAGCCCATGCTTCCCTTTGTTGTCATGCCTCGTCCCCTGCAGGAATCAAACGTGATCAACAAAGGCGGTACCGCCGGCTTCCTCGGCAAGGCTTACGATCCCTATTACCTTTTCCCCGAGGGGGATGACATGGACATGACCAAGATGGACCGAATCAAGGTCGATGACCTCCAGCTTCGGCCCGACGTCTTTTCCCTCCGCCTTCAGCGCCGCGCCAAATTGCGAAACGCGCTCAACCAGCAGATGCCAACGATCGACAAGGCCGTTGAAAGCTACAACCTCGACGAATACTACGACAAGGCGCTTAATCTGATTATCTCCGGTCGCGCTCGTGACGCTTTCAACATTGAAGCTGAAACCGAAGAAATGCGTGACCGCTACGGCCGCAATACTTTTGGCCAAAGCTGCCTGCTTGCCCGCCGACTCGTCGAAGCCGGCACCAAGGTGGTAGAGGTGATTTGGCCCAAGGTTGCCAACTCAAACGAGCATAGCTGGGACCAGCACAGCGGCCTTCCAGACCGCATCAAGAACAAGTCGGCACCTATGCTCGACAACGGACTATCTGCTCTTTTCGAAGACCTCGACTCACGCGGCCTGCTCGAAGAGACACTCGTTGTCGCGATCGGTGAATTCGGACGCAGCCCGGAGAAAGGTGTTTCCACCAGCGGCAACAACAACAGTGCCGACGGCCGGGATCACTGGCCCTACTGCTACACGTCTGTGATTGGCGGTGCCGGCATCAAGCGCGGCTACGTCCACGGCAAGTCAGACAAAACGGGATCCGCTCCGATTGAAGATCCAGTACACCCGTCCGAGATCCTTGCCACCATCTATCATGCAATGGGAATCGACCCACAGACGATTGTCTACAACCACCTTAACCAGCCTCGTGAACTGGTCAATGCGCACCATGTCGAGAGACTCTTTGCCTAGGAAAATTCGGCTGATTTCCGACCAGGCTAACCAGCGCCCGGTTCCCCGGATTCATCAAATCGGTCGCATTACCCTCTCAGATTCAGGTAGCCGCCGTCAATATTGTAGGTCTGGCCTGTGATGTAGGAGGCATCATCACTACAGAGGTACAAGGCCAGCTTACCAATTTCATCGGGCTTCGCCATGCGGCCAATCGGCTGAACCGCGGAGAGCTTCTCGAACATTTCGTCCCGCTTGTCGGGGTAGTTCTTTTCAAGGTAACCGTCCACAAAAGGCGTATGCACCCGTGCCGGGCAAATCGCATTGCAACGAATATTGTCGTCGAGATGATCAGCAGCGACCGCCAAGGTCAACGTATGGACCGCGCCCTTGCTGGCTGAATAGGCGAAGCGGTCCTTGAGCCCGGTGATTGCAGCAATACTCGACAGATTCAAAACGACTCCACCACCATTTTCAACCATTGCCGGGAGGATATGATGAAGACACAGATAGACCCCTTTTACGTTGACTTTCATCACCCGATCGAAGTCCTCTTCAGAGGTTGTCATTGCCGTCCCAATGTTGGCAATGCCGGCGTTATTTACAAGGATATCAGGTTGACCGAACGCAGCCTGACAAGACCGCAGAGCAGTCGCAACAGAATCGGCGCTACTTACGTCGCACTCGATAAAAACAGCCTTGCCGCCAGTCGCTTCAATAGCAGTCACAGTTTCATTTGCGGCGTTATCATCGAGATCAAAAATAACAATCGAAGCTCCAGCAGAAGCGAAAGATTCTGATATAGCACGACCGATACCGGAACCTCCTCCTGTCACGATAGCGATTTTTTCTGAAAGCTGGGCCATACCCAAGTTTCAAACAAAAGACAGCGACAAGCAATGGCTTTCACACCGCATATCACTGCCCCTTCGCCACCTGGTTCGATACCCGTCCTGCGATTGCTCATGTGAAAATCCCTGGAAAATCCCGATGGCCAGTGCTTCCATCATCGACTGAGATCCACTGCGTTGATCCCGCCTACCTCCTGCCCGGCTTATTTGATTTCGGCGATAGTCCATCTCCCCATGGCAAGGACACGCACCAACCGCCGCTACGGGATAAAAGGCTGATTTCACCTTTTCGGCAGTGCTGAAATGCCTACACTTCTTGGCATTACCTACGAATGTCCTTCGCTTCTCCCCAGTTTTTTCTGCTCATCCCCCTCCTCTTTCTCGCCACGTGGTTACTGCGGCGGCTCGAGCTGTGGCGACCGCTGCGAGTCATTCTCATGCTCCTTCTCGTCTTCGCCATCTGCGACCCGCTGCTCAAGCTCAAACGAGGTGGGATGGATCTCTGGGTTCTTCTTGATAGATCGGCCTCAGCCCAGGAAATGGTTGATGCCGGAGAGCGAGAATGGAAAGCACTACTCGAAAACTCCAAACCCGGCTCTGACTACCGGGTGAACTTCCTCGACTATGCTGCCGAGGTCATCCCCACCGCCCAGACGGAAAACTCAATCTTCAGTGGCAACCGGAGCCTCACTCGAACCTCACTGGCAATTCGTGACGCACTCGCGAGGATGGATCAGACCAAGCACAATCGTCTCCTCGTATTTACCGACGGCTACAGCACCGAACCGCTCACAGGTATCACTGAGAAACTGCTCAGGGAGGGCATCCCCCTCGACTACCGCGAACTTCGTCCTCCTGAAGTCGTCGACTACCAGGTCGCCGAACTGAATTTCCGGACCCGCGTCCAACCCGGTGAACCCTTCATTGTCGATGCAGTGATCTCAGCCAACGCAGCGGGAGCGGTTCCCGTGACGGTATCGAGGGCAGGCAAAACGCTGTTCACCAAGGACGTGGAGGTCGAGAACGGACGTGGTAGACTTCGTTTCTCAGATCGAATTGTTCAACCCGGTGCCCACCAATATGTCGCTACGATCAAACCCGAAACTGATGCTCACGAAGGAAACAATCGCCAGGAAAGATGGATCGAAGTAGCGTCAGGTCCACGCATCGTTCTTCTGACTAACTACATCGATGATCCGATGGCCAAAGTGCTGCGCTCGCAAGGCTTTGCGGTGGACATGATCGAAGACACCCTGTCAATCAGCCCGGGAATACTGACCGGCGCCCGTGCTGTCGTGCTCAATAACGTCCCCTCCTACGAACTACCTAACGATTTCCTGACTTCGCTCGACTTTTTTGTAAACGAACAAGGCGGAGGCCTTCTCATGGCCGGCGGCAAAAACAGTTTCGGTTCCGGTGGCTACTACCAGTCTGCTGTGGATCCCCTTCTCCCGGTGACGATGGAACTCAAGAGTGAGCACCGCAAACTCTCTGTCGCCATGGGTATCGTTATGGACCGCTCCGGCTCCATGAGCATGACCACGCCTTCCGGTCATTCGAAGATGCAGCTCGCCAATGAAGGTGCCGCCAGGGCAGTCGAACTGCTTGGAGACATGGATGCTGTCACCGTTTTCGCTGTCGACAGTCTCGCGCACGATGTCACAGGACTACTCAATGTCGGAACCAGTCGAGGTGAACTGCTCAGTCGCATTCGCAGTATCGAATCAATGGGCGGCGGAATCTTCGTCTACACCGGCATGAGCGCTGCCTGGAAAGAATTGCAGAAAGCCGACGTCGGCCAGCGTCATATGATTCTTTTCAGTGACGCAGCCGACTCTGAGGAGCCAGGCAAATACAAAGAGCTTCTCAACGAGATGTCGACCGCCGGAGCAACGGTCAGTGTCATCGGACTGGGAAATAGAAGCGATCCCGATGCCGCCTTTCTCGAAGATATTTCCAAACGAGGCGGCGGCCGCATGTTCTTCACAGATGTGCCCGGAGACATTCCCAACATTTTTGCTCAGGAAACTGTCACTGTTGCCAGGTCCACATTCATTGACGACCCCGTTGGCACTCAATCGACGGGCCGCTGGTATGAGTTCGCCCAAACAGATTTGGAATGGCCGGGGCAGATCGACGGATACAATCTCAGTTATATCCGCGAGGGAGACGAAGCCGCCGTGGTTACGACCGATACCTACAGCGCTCCTCTTGTCGCATTCGGTCGCCGCGGCATCGGCAAAACGGCAGCGGTCTCCTTTCCCCTCGGCGGTGACTATTCGGAAACTATTCGAACGTGGGAACTTTACGGCGACTTCCTCCAGACCCTGACCCGCTGGCTCATGGGCGAAGACGTTCCTTCAGGGATTGGCCTGAGACATAACTTGACCGGCACCGAACTGACCATCGACCTGCTCTACAACACTGAGGAATGGACGTCCCGATTTGCTGAAGAGCCTCCCGAACTGATGCTGAGTCGGGGCAACGGCAGAATCGAATCGGAGCCAGTCACCTGGGAGAGACTGTCACCGGGACACTATTCGGTGAAAACGTCACTGAAAGAAAATGAACCGGTGCGCGGATCCGTGAAAATCGCCGGAGCAGCGATTCCATTCGGCCCGGTCGTGGCGGGAGCGGCAGCGGAATGGGCCTTCGACGAAGCACGCCTTAAAGAACTTCGGGAAACGGCTACCACCACTGGTGGAGGTGAAATTCTTGATCTCACGGATGCCTGGAGAAAGCCGCCTTCTCCCGGCTACGAGTCCATCAAAGCCTGGTTTCTCATCGCTGCCCTGCTTCTCTTCCTAATGGAAGCTTTTGCCACACGCACCGGTTGGCGTCTGCCGGTCTACAACCCGTCCAAGATTAAATCTCCTAAGCCATCCAAGGGAGGAGTGGCTCAGAAGGAAGAGAAAGCTCCCGCAGAGGAGAAACCGAAAACAGCCCCGGAATCTCTCGCTCCACCTCCACCGAAAGAGGAAGAAAAAGACGATGCCACCAGCCGCCGCAGCCGTTTTAATCGGGCAAAAAAACGCCTTTAGGGCTATTGCCGAAGATTCAATCCCGCTACACTCAAAGCCATGAACAAGTTTGCCATCTCACTCTCTGTCAGCCTCGTTGTCGCGTTGGGAACGACCCTGGCGCAGAAGAAGAAGGAGGAGCCCAAAACCTGGCCGGAAAAGGCAGCCGCGCGCTTCGGCGACAATCCGACCGACACCGCGAAAGAAGAGATTGCTGCGAACATCCCTGACGCAACCGCCAAGCCGAAGTCAGACCGCAAGATTCTCGCCTTCTGGCGTTGCGAAGGTTTCATTCACACATCGATTCCATTCGGCAATTACGCGCTCAAGCAGATCGCTGAGCAAACCGGTGCTTTCTCCGTTGATCTCGCCGACGACTACAGCGTTTTCACAGAAGAAAATCTCGCCCAGTATGATGCCATTCTCTTTAACAACACCACCAACCTCGTTCCCAACGAAAGCCAGCAGAAAGCTATCCTCGACTTCATCAATAACGGCAAAGGAATCATTGGCATCCATGCCGCCGGCGACAACTTTAAACAATGGGAAGAGGGCATTGCACTGATCGGTGGTGTTTTCAATGGACACCCCTGGACTGCCGGAGGCACCTGGGCTTTCAAACTAGACGACCCGGGGAACACTCTTAACGCTGCCTTCGGCGGGGAGGGTTTCTGGCACAAAGACGAGATCTACTGGTACAAACCTGAGTCCTTTCAGGGGCGCGAACGCCTTCGCGTGCTTCTGAGCCTCGACATGTCTCACCCCGAGAATGCAAAGCCGCTCCAGAACGATAAGTTTAAAGACAAAGTCCCTGCTGATCCGACGACGATTGATGTCCCGGTATCCTGGTGCCGCGAAGTTGGCAAGGGACGCCTCTTCTACACCAACCTCGGTCACAACGACATGACTTTCGCCAACGAGACAATACTCCTCCACATGCTCGACGGGATCCAGTTCGCACTTGGTGATCTCGAGGCTGACGCAATTCCCTCCAGCGAAGCCAAGGTGACTGCCGTGAAGGCTCCCCCGCTGTCCCTGTAATCTTTTTCACCACTCCCTTCTCCTGACACAATGCTATCCGAGTTCCGCCAGTTCGCCGAAACCACTGCCCGTGAAGCGGGCCAACTGACTCTCAAATATTTTCTTACAGACGAAGCAGAGCCAGAGTTCAAGGGCGACGACACGCCTGTCACAGCCGCCGACCGCGGAGCTGAGGAATTGATTCGAAAACGAATCGTCGAGACCTATCCCGACCATGAAATCGTCGGAGAGGAATTCGGTGCGACCGACGGTAATTCCAAATACCGCTGGATTATCGATCCCATCGATGGAACCAAGTCTTTCGTTCATGGAGTGCCGCTCTACGCCGTTCTTATCGCCCTGGAAATCGACGGCACCGTCGAAGTCGGCTGTGCCTATTTCCCTGCGCTCGACGAAATGCTTTCCGGAGCCACCGGTGAAGGAGCTCTATGGAACGGCAAGCCCTGTTCCGTTTCTGATGTCGAAACGATTGATCGAGCTGTTTGCGCCCACATCGATACCGCCTATTTCGCTCAAAATGGAAAAGGAGACGCCTGGGAAAGGCTCCAAAAGGCGGTCTACTACAATGCTGGCTGGTGCGATGCTTACGGATACCTCTTAGTCGCAACCGGCCGTGCCGAAGTCATGCTAGATCCCGTAATGGCTGTTTGGGACTGTGGACCGTTCCCCCCTATTTTTAGAGAAGCCGGCGGATACTTTGGAGACTGGGCCGGAAATGAAGGAAATATCAATGGCGGTGAGGCGCTTGCCACCAACCGCGCTCTGAAGGACACTGTCGTCGCTTTGTTATCCACCAAATGACTTGTTGGCCTGTCTGTCTGATTTTCGCACTTGCACTGCTGCTCGCGAGCGAGATGAAACTCCGATTCGACGAACGCTAGAAAACAAGTCACAAAAAAGGCGGAGCCGCTTTGACTCCGCCCCGTTTGAAATCTTCAAGGGGTATTATCAGGTGGACTGCTCGCCACGAGCCATCACCACTTTTCCAGTGCGAACCGTTTCGACGATGTCGTAGTTGTTCAATAGTCGCATCGCAGCATCCACTTTGTCGCTGGCGCCTTCAACCCGAATAACCATGGAAGCCTCGCTCAGGTCGACAGTTTTTCCACCGAAGTGCTCGACAATCTGGAGGACCTCAGTCCGTTTTTCGCCACCTTCGACACTCACCTTGACGAGGGCCAGTTCGCGGACAACCGAATTATCCGGAGTGTGTTCGTAACAGTGAATCACATCGATCAGCTTGTCACACTGAAGAATAATCTGGGGCAGACCAGCAGGATCACCGCTAATACCGAGAGTCAGTCGGGAAAACCGAGGATCGCGGCCCTGGGAAACAACCAGCGAATCGATGTTGTAAGCACGGCGCGCGAAAATCTGGCAGATGCGCATCAGCACCCCGGGCTTATTGTTCACATACATGCTGAGCGTGTGCCCGCCGATAATGTCAGGACGAGGCGCAGGCTTCTTATCTGAAGTAGTGATGGTTCGGCTCATTTCGAACAAATAAGTAAAAGGTAATAAGAATTAGTCCGGGCGACGCGGATCAGGTAGAACCAACTGGTTTAGCCATCTTGTGCTTGGGCGGCTCGATCAGCATATCCTCGAGAGCAGCACCAGCCGGGATCATTGGGAAAACGTTGTCGGTCTTCACGCACTCGGCGTTGATCAGAACCGGACCGTCATTATAATCGAGAGCCTCCTGAAGCTTCTTCTTCACATCAGCCGGACGCTTAATGTTGATCCCCTTACATCCATAAGCCTCCGCCAACTTCACGAAGTCGGGGTTACCCTCAAGATCCACCCCACTTTCGCGGTTGTCGAAAAACAGCTCCTGCCACTGGCGGACCATACCGAGGTAGTGGTTGTTGAGCACGAGAATCTTAATCGGCAGTTTGTGAATCACTGCCGTCGCGATTTCACAAAGCGTCATCTGGAATCCACCGTCACCGGCTACGGCAATCACCGTCTCATCCGGGCAGGCAAACTGTGCCCCGATCGCGGCAGGAAAACCGAACCCCATAGTGCCGGCACCACCTGAACTGATCCATTTGAAGGAAGCCTCGTTGAGGTAGAACTGGGCGGCCCACATCTGGTGCTGTCCCACATCTGTGGTGATGATAGCTTCCCCGTTGGTTAGTTCGTGAATTTCGTCGAGCACTTGCTGCATACGAAGTCCTCCCTGCTTCCTGTAGCCGAGTGGATACTTCTTCTTGTAGCCGTTGATATGCTCGAGCCAGTCGGCGTGATCCGCCTGCTCAATCATGGGAAGCAATTGCGTCAGGGCCACTTTGGCGTCACCAACCACAGCAACGTCCGGGACGATCATCTTACCGACCTCAGCACTGTCGATCTCAATGTGAATGATCTTGGCCTGGGCACAGAACTTCTCAGCCTGCCCGATGATTCGGTCATCAAAACGCGAACCCACATTGATCAGGAGGTCACATTCACAAATAGCCTTGTTTGCGTAGGCCGTACCGTGCATGCCCAGCATACCGACAGAGAGCGGGTGCGACTCGGGAAAGACACCTTTACCGAGAAGCGTAGAGGTCACAGGACTCTCAGTCCGGCAGGCGAGTTCCATCAGTTCGGCTTCGGCACCGGCAATCATGGCACCGTGTCCGGCTAGAATCACAGGCTTCTTCGCCAGGTTGATAAGACGGGCTGCCTGCTCCAGGGAAGACGAATCGATATCCATAGCCTTCTCAGGATTGTAACCAGGAAGGTCGATCTCCGCCTCCAGATCGCCCGTGAAGGGTGACTGGCTCACATTTTTCGGCACGTCGATCAACACGGGGCCAGGCCGACCTGTTGTTGCAATATGAAAAGCCTCACGAGCTACTTTGGGAAGCTCGTTGGTTTCGCGCACCAGGTAATTGTGCTTCACGATGGGAATAGTGATTCCGAAAATATCAGCTTCCTGGAACGCATCTTTACCCAACATCCACGTCACCTGCTGGCCACTCAAAATAATCATCGGCACCGAATCCATCTGGGCTGTCATGATACCGGTGATGGTATTTCCGGCCCCCGGACCCGAGGTCACAAGAACAACACCAGGTTTACCGGTGGCCCGGGCGTATCCATCGGCCATGTGGGTTGCTCCCTGCTCATGGCGGGTGAGGACAAATTTGATATTCGATTCGACTGTTTCCAACGCGTCGAAGATCGGAAGAGCAGCGCCGCCCGAGTAGCCAAAAACGTATTCAACGCCCAGTTCGCTGAGCGTCGTGATGAGCGCCTGGGCGCCATCCATTTCCTCTAGTTTTGAATTCGCCATAGTGAAAGGTGGATTGTTTCGATAAAAATCGCAATTTTTCCGGGAAAAACAACCGGAAAATCCTCTGCTTTAATCAAAAATGGCAATTTTCTAGCGATACACCATCAGGACTACCCAAAAGTTTGCTATTTTAAGGCAGAAAACAAGCCTGATACCTCCCGTGAAAACACACCTTGGCTAAAAAAAAGCGATTTTCAAAAAAAACAGGGTTAGGTCAATGACCTAACCCTGCTCGGTCGAAATCGACTGTCGGATTTGCCCGGTTCCTCGTTAAGTCCCCGTTAAGGAAGGGGAAATTCTTCGTTGAGCGCTTTCACCTCCTCGCGAATCGCCTCAAGCTTGGCAGCATCTTCGCGATGGGTAATGGCTTCGTGGATCAGATCACCGACCTTCTCCATCTCGGCTTCTTTCATCCCGCGAGTCGTCACGGCAGGGGTTCCGATGCGAATACCACCGCCTTTGAAAGGGCTTTCGGTGTCGAAAGGAATGGAATTCTTATTCACGGTGATGCCGGCTTCGTCGAGTGTCTCCTGGACAATTTTGCCATTGAGGCCATTCGGACGAAGGTCCACCATGAAGAGGTGGTTCTCGGTTCCTCCGGAAATGATTCGATAACCATGCCCTTTCATCCTCTCAGCCAGTGCCACAGCATTTTTTACAATCTGGGCCTGGTATTCCTTGTAACTAGGCTGGAGCGCTTCAAGGAAGCAAACAGCTTTTGCAGCGATCACGTGCATGAGCGGTCCACCCTGCACTCCCGGGAAAACGAGCGAATCGATCTTCTTGGCGAGGTCGGCGTCGTTCGACAGTATGAGACCTCCACGCGGCCCACGGAGGCTCTTATGGGTTGTCGTGGTGACAAAATGAGCGTGCTGGATCGGCGATGGGTGGACACCGGCTGCGACGAGGCCGGAAATATGAGCCATGTCGACAAAGAGGTAGGCCCCCACGGAATCAGCAATCTCCCGCATCCGGGCAAAGTCAATGATCTGCGAATAAGCGGAGGCACCGGCTGTGATCATTTTTGGCTGATATTCCGTGGCCGCAACCGCGAGAGCATCGTAATCAATCGTCTCGGTCTCTTCGGAAACACCGTAGTGCTCCACTTCGTAAAGCTTACCGGAGAAATTGGCGAAATGTCCGTGAGTGAGGTGCCCGCCGTGGCTGAGATCCATCGTCAGGATCTTGTCTCCCGGCTCCAGCACGCTGAAATAAACGGCAGCATTTGCCTGCGAACCGGAGTGAGGCTGCACATTGGCGAATCCCGCCCCATAAAGTTCCTTGGCCCGCTCGATCGCAAGAGTCTCCACAACATCGACGTTTTCGCAACCGCCATACCAACGCTTACCGGGGTATCCTTCAGCGTATTTGTTAGTCAGGCAGCTACCCTGCGCTTGCTGGACGGCCTTGGATGCGAAGTTTTCGGAAGCGATCAGCTCGATATTTCCTTTCTGCCGTTCTTCCTCTTTTACGATCGAGTCGTAAATTTCAGGATCGGTAACAGCCAATTTAGGAGCACTCACGGCCGTAGCGCACGTATTCATTTTTCCGACACGACGGCCGTGACGTCCCCCACCATCGAATTCAGCACCGAGCCAGGCATCGACGATGGCACTGATCTCTTCGGGTGTGTTGGAGCTGCCGGCGAGGCAAAGCACATTGGTGTCATTGTGGACACGGGTCTTGGCGGCCAGTTCCACGTCAGTCACAACGGCGGCCTGAACGCCGGGAAAACGGTTGGCCGCAATTGCCATACCAATACCGGTGGTGCAACAAAGGATACCCATTTCCTGTTTTCCGGAAACCACGGCACTTGCAACACCGTTGGCATAATCAGGATAATCCACCGCTTCCGTCGAGTGGCAGCCGATATCCTCGACTTCGTAGCCGCTGCTTTCCAAATGGCATACAACGGCTTCCTTCAGTTCGAAACCTCCGTGATCGGATCCAATAATAATCGATGGCTTTTCCATGAGTTGAAGAGTCAGAGATGAAACGGGGCGAAGCTGGAAAGCTTCGTTCGTTAGCTAGTTCGGGAGTCTTCGCTTGTCAAAAGCAGATACGAACAAAAAGGCTGTTTTGGCGCACCAAGCCGCCACTTCTCTACTTGTCCGGAGACGGGTCACCGGTCGTGACGAAACTCAGAATCGAGGGCATCGCCTCCTGAATAAGGTTGCGGGTCTCGCGGTATTCATCCAGGTCCCCCCCAATCGGGTCGGGAACTTCGATATCATGTCCGCTCTCGGCAATAAACTCGCGAAGGACAAACGTCTTCTCGAGCGCCTCAGGAAAGTGAGCGCGAATCGCTTCGATGTGACCGCTGCCGAGGCCAAATATGTGAGTGAAATCCTCTACCATCTCCGGCGTCAGCATTTGGCTTCGCTGGCCGGAGATATCAGTCCCTTCCTCGTTCATTGCGGTCACCGAGTTCCGGCTCGGGGGTGACCCTTCCATCGCTCCGAGGCCTGCAGAGGAGACTTCAATGTCCGCGCCAGCCTTCTCCGCCATTTCCCGCAACCAGCCTTCAGCCATGGGGCTGCGACAGACATTTCCAGTACAGACGAAAAGGACGCGTGGCTTCATTCAGGAGTTAATTGACCAACTCAATGGAGCGCCATCCCCGCGAATGTAAAGCTGAACCCCCGTAAAATGTGCCTTGATCCCTCCCCGCCCGCGCTTATGCTCGCCTCCTCGCGTGGTCCGACGCGGAAATTACGATGACTCTGGCGGAACTACTGACTCCGGAACGCGTGATTGCTGAATTGCAGTCCGGGGAGAACTTGCCTGCAATCGAGGAAATGGTTACCCGTCTCGTGGAGGTCGAGGCACTTCCCGAGTCGCAGAAAGAACCTGCCCTCGAGGCTTTGCGTATCCGCGAAGATCAGCGAAGCACAGGAATCGGTGGCGGCATCGCTATTCCCCACGCATTCCTGCCTGATCTGGAGGAAGTCGTCGCGATCTTTGCCCGTTCCAAGCCGGGAGTTGATTTCTGTGCGCTCGACCGTGCCCCGGTTCATTTCATCGTGCTCTTCATCGTGCCAGAGTCCCAATACACCCTGCACCTCAAGACGCTCGCCGCAATCGCCAAGATCCTGAACAGCGCCGACACGCGCAAGCGTCTCGCCGAAGCAAACAACGAAAACGAAATCATCGAAGTTCTTTCCCAGCGCGCTGCCGCTGTCTAACCTTCCTTGCCTGTCCCCCCGGTTATTCCACCCGTTCGGATTAGACATGTCTGAAACCATCGCCCAACAACTCGCTTCCTGTCTCAACGCGGCCCTCGCTGATACCGACTTTGCCCCCGACCTGCCCGAAGGCTTTTCCGCCCAGATCGATCAGGCGCAAAATCGCCAGTTTGGAGACTACCAGTCCAATGCGGCCATGATCCTGGCCAAGCAACTCAAGCGCAATCCCCGCGAGATCGCATCGGCCATTGCCGATGCCTTCGACGGAGGTGAATTCAGCGAAAAGCCTGAAATCGCGGGCCCTGGCTTTATCAATTTCCGCCTAACCACCACCGCTCTCGAAGAACGTTTCAAAGCCCTGCTCGATGATCCTGCCCAACTTGGCGTCGCCCAGGTGGAGGCTCCTCAAACTATCGTCACTGATTTTTCTGCCCCAAACGTGGCCAAACCGATGCACGTAGGTCACATTCGCGGCACGATCATCGGGGACTGCCTCGTCCGCCTGAGTCGCTTTGTCGGCAACAACGTGGTCTCGGATAACCACATCGGCGACTGGGGCACCCAGTTCGGTATGATCATCTGGGGATGGAAAAACCTGCTCGATAAATCCGCCATCGAAGCCGATCCCATCCCCGAACTGCTTCGCATCTATCGCGAAGTGAATGCAAAGCAAAAGGATGACGCTGAACTGGCCGAAGCTTGCCGAGAGGAACTGGTCAAACTCCAGGGCGGAGACGAGGAGAACCTCGCCATCTGGGAAAAGACCATTGAGGTGTCCAAGATCGGTTTACAGAAGATCTACGATCGCCTCGACATCGAGTTCGACTGCTGGCTTGGTGAAAGCTTTTACAATAGCCAACTCGCGCCTCTCGTCGAAGAGTTACTCGCCGCCGGTATCGCTGAAGAGTCCGACGGCGCGATCTGCGTATTCTTCCCTGAAGACGAAAAGATGGCCGACAAACCGGCTATCATCCGCAAGTCTGACGGTGGTTTTCTTTACGCCACCACTGACCTCGCCACGATCGACTACCGCATCAATGAGCTCAAAGCCGATGCCGCCTGGTATGTCGTCGGGGCTCCCCAGCAACTCCACTTCGACCAGATCTTCGAGATTTCAAAGCGCCGCGGACAGAATGCTGATCTGCAGTTCATTCCCTTCGGCAGCATTCTCGGCAAAGACCGCAAGATGCTGCGAACTCGTTCAGGAGACACCGTCCAGCTCGCTGACGTACTCGACGAAGCTGTAGAGCGTGCCTACAAGATCGTCGACGAGAAAAACCCTGACTTCTCCGAGGAGGAAAAACGGGAGATCGCCGAAGTCATCGGAATCGGTTCGGTCAAATACGCGGAGCTGAGCCAGTTCCGGATGACCGACTACATCTTTGACTGGGATACCATGCTCGCGCTCAAGGGCAACACCGCGCCCTACCTCATCAACGCTTACGTGCGAACCCGCGCCATCTTCCGCAAGCTTGGCAGCGACTTTGAGCCCGGCGGAGCCATCACGCTCACGGCTGACGCAGAGAAGGACCTCGTTCTCAAGCTGGCCCAGTTCAGCGAAACTGTTCCGGCGGCCCTCTCTGACTTCCGCCCGAACACGCTCGCAAACTATCTCTACGAACTGGCCACGACTTATCACAAGTTCTGGGAAGCTTGCCCCGTTCTTAAAGAAGAAGGTGCCGTTCGCGAAACCCGCCTCGCGCTTTGTGAACTGACGGGACAAATACTGCGCAAAGGCCTTGGACTGCTTGGCATTCGCACTACTGAAAAAATGTGATTCATGGACGAACCGGCCTGGTTGGAAAAGACCCGGGGCTACATCGACCTCGGCATGCTTGATGAGGCCTGGGAGGAAATTAACAACCTCCCTGCCGACAAGCGTTCCTCTGCCATTGCCCAGGAAATGCGGATCATCATTGAGCTCGACCGCGGTCGGCTCAACGAAGCGCTCGCCCTCAGCGAAGTCCTCGTGGATCTTCACCCTGATAATCACGCTGGCTTCATCCAGGGAGCCTACTGCCTCCACGCCCTTCACCGGACAAGGGAAGCGATCGAACATCTTCAATCTGGTCCTGTGAGTCTTCAGGACGAGCCAGTCTACTTTTACAATCTCGGTTGCTACGAACTTGCTCTCGGGAAACCCCAAGCGGCTTTGTCCTGGCTCCAGCAGTCCTTCGAAATGGATCCATGCTCAAAGCGTCGCGCGCTTAAAGATCCGGACCTCGAAGAACTCCGAACTCTCATAAAGGGTTTCGAAGCCTGAGCAAGCCCTATGCGAGACGCAATTGAAAAGCTGTTTCTCAAAAACTTTACTGAACGCGACGAACTCGGCGCCTCGATTTCGGTATGGAAGGACGGCGAAGAGATCATCTCCCTTCACCACGGCTGGCGTAACCGCAATAAAGAGAGAGCGTGGCAAGCAAATACCGTCACACCGGTCTGGTCGGTGACCAAGGGGCCTTCCGCCATCGCTACGCTTCTTGCCTTGCATGAAAGCGGCACCGCGCTGCATTCTCCTGTTTCTGATCTTTGGCCGGAATTAAAAGCGGCCCGCGAAAGCAAACTGACTTTCGCCCAGCTGCTGTCCCACCAGTCCGGCTTGCCCGCCCTCTCCGCGGAGAACCGCCCTCACATTCTCACCTACAAAGATGTTATCGCCGCGCTGGAAAAGCAGGAGCCCTACTGGACACCGGGAAAGGGTCACGGTTACCACCCACGCACGATCGGCTTTCTGCTCGACGAAGTCGTGAGACGACTCACTGGAGGCACCAGCCTTGGCCACTTCTGGAACGATAAGATTGCGACTCCAAACCACATCGATTTTCGCATCGGTGACCTGCCGGCCGAGATGGTCGGACGCATTGCTACGGTCTATCCGCCCAAGTCAATCAAACCGAGCGAAGAGGAACTGCCTTTCTTCCGTTCACTCGCGGACAAGGACTCACTCGCCACCGCGATCTTCGCTTCGCCCGGCGGCATGCGCGCCCCCAGCGACATCAACCAACTTGAATATCTCCAGGCCGGCCTTCCAGCCCTGGGAGGGGTTGGTTCAGCGAGCGGACTGGCAAAGTTTTACCAAATCCTGGCGCAGAAGGGCCTATTCGACGGGGTTCAGGTGTTACCCAAACCGGTCCTCGACGCCGCATTCACCCTGCAGACTTCCGGCGACGATCATACCTTCCTCATGCCCACAGCTTTTACGGCAGGCTTCATGCGTGATCCTATCGGTAGCGACGGACAAAAACAACGCGGACACTTTGGACTGTCCCACCGCGCCATCGGCCAACCTGGAGCGGGTGGCAGTCATGCCTTCGCCGACCCCGAGACCGGACTTTCGGTTGCCTACGTCATGAATCAGATGGAGGCCGGTATTCTACCAAACCGTAAATCACTCGACTTGATCGATGCGATTTACGAAGAACTTGAGTAATCAGTCGGAGGAAAGATTCCACCATCGATCGAGTTCCCGCTTCATCTCGCCTTGCAGGTCTTGATGAGCAGCGTCATTGATCAGATCAATCTGTTCCTTCGGATCATTAACGATGTCATAGAGGGCCGGCTTATCGAGATAGTCACCCCAAGGCCTTGCACCGTGCGGAACAATTAACTTATGGCTCCCCTGTCTGATCCAGCGATAGGCAACGTCATGTCCAGGCTTCATTTCACTCGAAGCATCTCCCGGATAAATTGCCCCGAAAACGGCACGATCAACCTTACAATCTCCTAACAAATGCCTCCCCGGCATTCCCTTTATCTCAATTCCGGTGACTCCAAGCAAAGTCGGAACGATATCGATACTGCTGACCAGTTCCCTCCTGCGAGACGGCGTCACCTTTCCATCCCATCGAATCAGGATGGGACTGCGAACCCCTTCATCGAACGGAGCCCGCTTGCTCCGCTTGGTATGCGCGAACTCCTGCTCGCGTCCCCTCTGTGGTTTCGTTCCGGGACTCCAGCCATTGTCTGACACAAAAACAAAGATCGTATTCTCGGCACTCGAATTGACCTCCACGAACTCGACCAGTTCCCCCACCGTTGCATCAAACTGGGCAATCGACGCGAAGTAAGGCACCTCGTGTTCTTTTACGTTCGGCATGGAGCGGGCCAACTCATAAAACCGCTCCGGAGAGTCATGAGGCTGATGAGGCAGGTAAGGCGCGTACCAGACCAACCATGGATGCCCAGCTTCTTCGCAATCGAGGATAAACTCCTTAATTGGATCCATCGTTACGCGGCCAATCTGTAACCCCAGATCGCCATTCCCGTGGGCAACTCGTTCCCCGGAATTGAGATTGCGTACACCGCCGAACGTCTGTTCCGGCGGAGGCGGCTCAAACGTGGTCATGCCCTCGGTAAAGCCACCATTCTTCCAGTGCCCCTCCCAAAACTTACCCGTCTGCAGGCATCGGTAGCCGAGTTTCTCACTCAACAAACGAGGTAAGGTGTCGACCTTTTTAATCAGCTCAAACTCCTTCGAGCGGTGTGTCTCGTATTTCTGCCTCGAAGTCATTCGGTTGTAGGCAGAATTTCCCGGCGGACCGTGATTGAAATAGATACCGTGCTGATGCGGGTATAGACCGGTCATCAGGGTGACAAGCGACGGCCGGCACACGCTCGTTGTGAGATAGCCGTTTTCAAATACGGCCGACCGAGAAGCCAGCTGATCCAGATTAGGAGTGTGCACCCGCTCATTCCCCATGAAGCCGAAGTCGCTCCACGACTGATCATCAGAAATGATGTAGACGATGTTGGGATGCTCTGCCGCTTCAAGTGTCACCCCTGCGGCAAAGATTACCAGGCAAGACAGCCACCTCATTTCTTCGGGATGCGATTCAAGGTGTAATAGGCATCAGGATTATCGAGGGACTCGCCGGAAACAGACTCCGCTCCGTCCAGTCTGAGTTCGTGAACATACCCGGCGCGCAAACCCTTCACTTCCAACTTCACCCGCAGACCATCAGCCGAAATCGCAACCGGTTTGACTACGAGCTCCTTGGTATCCCTTTCGTCACCACCGTAGGCTGAAGAATACTCGTAGGTGTAGCTGGTCATCGTGAGGCTTCCTTTGGAAAGAGATTCGAACGACACCGCTTTCGTAAAGACCAACTCGAATCCGTCAGGGAGCGCTTTCATTTCTTTCACCGCAAAGGGAGACCAGCCCATGTATTGAATACGGGATAAGCCGTAGGAGCGATTCCCAAGTGAAGACCACCCTCGATTCGTCATTCCGGCATAGAGGGAACCGTCCGGAGCAAAGGCTAACCGAACCACCGCAGCCGGAAAGCCGCTGAGAAAAGGGAAACATGCTCCCTGGTATTCACCTTCAACCTTTTCAAGAAAGACGCGATTGATCGCCGCATTGGTGAACTCACCCACCAGCAACTGCCCGTCAAAGGGGCCAAACTTCCCTTCCTCATCAATCAATTCGATGTCCGTCGCCGAACGGCCCATTTTGTTGTAGGGCAGCCAGACTGCCGGTGGGACGAACTCCTTGGAGGAGGCGACGGCTTTTGGATACAATTGATTCCTTTCCGGGATCGCCGACAACTGAAACGGCGCCCTGGGATCTTCAAGAGTCTTCAGTGATTCCTGGTTCCCGTAGAATGCGCCCGGCTTCAGGTGGTAAATCGGTGTTGCCGGGATCCAGGTTCCCTGCTGATCGCTGAAAAACATGTCCCCCTCGCGATTCGCTCCCAGCCCGCAAGGGGAACGCATTCCAAGGGCCTTGGGAACAAACTCCCCATTCCTACCGATGGTACCTCCCCACCCACGCCAACCGATGGTGTTGTCGGCCAGGTCTCCCATACCGAGATTCAAGGTCACCCACAAATTGCCCTGACCGTCGCGCTCGGGTCCATAGGTGTAGGCATGATAATTGCCCGACACATTCCAGCCGTCACACTCGGTCAGATAGGCATCTGCGACTCCGTCCTCGTTAGTGTCCTGAAGGCGCGTCACTTCAGCGCGCTGGGAGACGAGAATATCGTCTTTATCACGAGTCACCCCAAGCGGCTCATGGAGACCGGATGCGAAAAGTCGATACGTAAAGTCGGCGGGATCCTCTGCCAGGGCATTGTCGATCATCCAGACTTCCCCTTTCCGGATCGAGACCGCCAGGGTGTCATCAATCCACTCCATTCCACTCACTTCGAGAGCAATGCCGTCACCAGGCTTCCACTCGGTTGACCGGGAGTGAGTCGGAGACTCAGCCGTCAGCAGATCAGTCACCCGGTAGGCCTCCTCCTCGGCACTCGCGGTTCCGAGCGCCCCAGTCAAAATCGCCACAAAAATTCTCAATCTCATCTCCATGAATACACAAAATTGACCAGATTATCGGCGACCACACGATCGACTTCGACGTCCCCAGGATGGGTTATCGAAGGTTCTTCGCCTTCTTCCCACGTGACCTTTCGATAAAGCATTCCATCAGTCACGCTGTAGGCTTCTTCGTAGGTTCTCCCCTCATGCTCGAGCATAAAGACCGGATTACCCGATTCATCAACGTAGTAGCCCCGGAAACGGATCTCACTTTCGGTTTCCTCAAAAGGAAACACGTCATCACTGGCAGGATGTTGAAACTCGATCTTACGAACGAACCAGGTGTCGTAAGCATCGAAGAACCTCCCCCTCCAAACCATGGCGGGGCGTCCCTTGAGCCCGTCAAAAGCCAGGTTAACCCCTCCCGGGAAACCAACCAGGATGGCCTTCGTTCCCGAACCGTTCAGGAAAGTTCGCTGAATGACAGGACGATCTTCTGGAATCAGCTCAAACTGCCCCGGTCGAAAATCCGGGAACCCCTCCGGTTCCCCTTCTCCGTCGGCAATGAAACCCCAGATCGCGGCAATTTGCTGTTCAGCATCGCCGCCCAGCACATCCGGAACGGTGGACTGTCCGCCCGGCCAAAGCGGAGGCATGAGCGTTCCGGGACGATAGGAAGCCGGGTTCAGGAGATACTGGTGAAACCATTCGGGACGAAGCCGCTCGTCCAGGGAACTGATATCCAGCGCCGGAATTCCAAGGGACATCTTCTCGCCCCAGTGGTGGCAGGTGATGCAGTTCACTCCGCCGTGCGTTCCCAGCAACTTCCGCCCGGCTTCAAGATTAACTTCGTCGGTGGGCCAGTCAGCCAGCGCACTTCCCTGATCTTTTTCGACGAGCCATTTCGCCAGCTTTTCAGCCTGGTTCGGGTAGCCCGGCATCTGCGTCTTTAGGTAAGGCCTGACATGCTTCTCCACATCTCCCTCCAGCACTCCCTTCAGCCAATCATCCTGGAGCTTTTGCCCGATCCCCGTTAGCGGCGGTGGCAATCTCCCTGAGTCACCGAGACTCTCCTCACCTATGAAATATCCGTTCGCTTCAGGAGTCGGACCACCTACCCCGTCACGTTCATGACAGGCGTAGCAGTTCATCGCGGCCAGCGTCAGATGAGCTGATTCCTCCCCCTTCCCGCCCGATGCGAGAAAGATCTTCAGCGATTCCCGCTGCTCAAAGCTCAAATCATAACGCGGCACACTCTTGACCGGGCTCTCTGACAAACATCCTCCGGCTCCGCCGGCTCGCTTGATGGAATGTGAATCTACACCGGGCAGCTCATGACATTTCGCGCACTTCAACTGGCGAGCCAATTCGAGCCCCTTCGCGATCTCAGCCTTCGTCGTCTTTGGCCAGGGAGCGATCGGCTTAGCATCGTCCTGTGGGTTGCTCGACTGGAAGTCTAGCAGATGTGCCGCGACATCCATCGCTTCCTGTTGCTCCAACGGCACATGAGGCATACGACCGTCCGGTCGAAAATCAGACGGAGATATCAGGAACGCGGCCAAAGCCTTGAAGTGGGTCTTAGCCTCGAGGTCCGGCAACGATACAGCAAGAGGAGAAGTCACCACGTCACCGCCTCCATGCGGCGGTTTAAAATCCGGCGTCGGGGCATGACAGGCTACGCAGCCTTTCTCATGGAACAGCGCACTTCCCCCTTCCGCGTTCGCATGCCGCGCCGTGGGATACTTCGCGCTCGTTTCAAGACTCGCGAGGTAAGCCAGCAGCGCGTCGATCTCGTCCCCGCTCAGCTCATCAACCAGACTGGGCATCGTGGATCCCGATCGCATTGAATCTGGGTCCTTCAGAAACGCTTTCACCCAATCACGATCGACCCGGTTGGAAATATTCTCGAGACTCGGACCCTTTCGTTCAGTCACGACGACGGATCCGCCATGGCAGTTCGCACAGCCAAGCTCAGAATAGAGAATGGCACCGCCGTCAAAAGATGGCTCTTCAGCGTGAAAACGCTCGTAGCCAACGACGTGCGGTTCGGCTGACAAGATGGTCGGCAAAACCATGGAAACGGCCATGAACGATACCCACCTCATAGCTTTGCGAGGCAATCTGTCAGGTATTCCCTCGAGTGATTGATCACCTGGGTGATCTCTGTGGCAGTCGGTAGCATCGGCTCGCCCCGCGGAGTCGGATGCATGAAGATCTCAGCGAGACCGTTGAAGTCAACATCACGCAGCGCGGCCAAAATCGGCGCATAATCGAGCGATCCAAAACCGGGCATCTGCTTCAGCTCTTCCACCTTAACCATCTCCTCTTTTGAAGACATGTGGTACTCCTGGAAATAAATGAAAGGGAGATTCTCCTTCCCGCAGTGCTTGATCAAACCGGGGATTTCATCGATGGCGTCATGCAAATGATGAGGGGCAAAGGCTATCCCCACGTTCTTTGAAGGATTCAGGTCGACGAAATAGCGAATAGAATCCGGCGACGAAAGCATCGAATTTTTGTGGTTCTCGATCGCCATGGTGATACCGAGGCTCTCGGCGAGCTCATAGTGGGGTTTCAGCTTTTCAAAAAAGAGCTTCACCTGCCGCTTCGCTTCCTCTCCCTTGGGATCTTTCTCACCATAACTTCGGGAACCACAAACCGTCATGTAGCCCCCGTTCTTCTTCACCCAGCGCATCTCGTCATCCTGCCCGAATGGTCCGAGCGGATAACAGGTCGAGACCGACATGGTTGTCTTGTGGCTGAGCAGTTTCTCCTGAAAGGCTTCATCACCCATCTCGGTGATCTGCTCGCGATGATTGGCATGACGCAGCCGCCAGATATCGACCGAATCTGCTCCGGTCTTCGTGACCTCTGCCAGCACCTCGTCTAACGGAAGGTCTCCATACATGGCCGAGGAAAGCACATAACGAATCGCAAATGCCTCGGATTGCGTCTGCGCCAACGCGGGCACCGCTGCTGCGGCCGTCACCAACTTCAGTGCGTTTCTTCGATTCATGACTGCTTGGCTGCCTCCTCTTCCAGCATCTTAATCCAGGGGCCGACGTAATGGCCGTTATCGTGAAAAGTTCTTCCCGAAACGAGGTTACCGTCGACCACACAAGGTTCGTTCACATAAATTCCTCCGCAGACCTCGAGGTCAAACTGGCACTTTGCCACCGTGGCCATCCGGCGACCACGGACCCGATCCGCACGCGCCGGGACCTCGACTCCATGACAAACACTGGCACATGGCTTTTTGTTATCAAAAAACCACTGGGTCAATCGAATGAGATCCTCGTCATCGCGAATATATTCCGGAGCTCGTCCCCCGGAAAAAAGTATGCCAAGGTATTCCTCCGGATTCACCTCGCTGAACGCCAGGTCTGCCTGGATCTGATATCCCTCCCATTCCTTGGTGATCGTCCAGCCGGGGCGGATCTCATGCATCACCATCTGGTAGAGTCGTTTCTCCGGTGCAATCACAACCGGCTCAATGTTCGCCTCCTGCAATCGGTAGAACGGATAGAGCGTGTCCACCGTTTCCGTCGCATCTCCCACAACGATTAAGGCTTTGCCAATGTAGTCAGACATGATGTCATGGTATCGTCATTGACCAAATTGTCCCTACAGCTATGATTCACAAAACATCAGGTTTTTCGTCATATTGAAATCAAGTCGGACAGATTCCCCTCCGCGAGTTGCTTTGCTCGTCGAGACGACGCGATCCTACACCCGTGATCTCCTCGCCGGAATCAGTCATTTCATCGACTCTCACGGACCCTGGTCCACCTTCCTCGAGCTGAGAGCTTTTGAATCATCGCTGCCCCCCTGGCTGATGAATTGGGACGGGGACGGTATTATTACTCGAACCCACAGCGCCGAGATGGCGGAGGCGATCGCTGCCACCGGACTACCAACAGTCGAAGTACGCTCCACCAACTACGAAACGGGATTTCCTTTCGTTGGAATGGATAACGCCTTAATTGGCCAGCGCGTCGCGGAGCATTTTGTCAATCGTGGTTACCGCCGCTTCGCCGCTTACACTCTCGACACCGAATCCTTTTTTCGAGAACGAATCAGTAATTTCGTCACTCCCATTGAGGCGGCTGGGGCCAAGTGTGAAACCCTTCCGGCACACAGTGAGTCCAGCCCGGCCGACTGGGAAGAGCACCAGCAGGAACTGATGGATTGGCTTACCTCACTGGAGAAACCCGTCGGTATTTTTGCCACCAACGACCAACTCGGAGTCCGACTGATTGATGCCTGCCAGCGCGCCGGAATCGCCGTTCCCGAAGAGGTTGCTGTCGTCGGCTGTGAGAATGAGGAAACTCTCTGCGAGTTCACTTCACCCAGTCTGACAAGCGTTCGATTCGATGGCCACACCGTTGGTTTTCGCGCCGCAACACTGCTCGACCGCCTGATGAAAAACAAAGTAGTGGATCCCCCCTCGCTCATTCCCCCTCGTGGCATCGAAGTGCGGGAATCGTCAGACGAATTCGTTATCGAAGACGCAGTCGCCCTGCGTGCGGTCCGCATGATACGGGAAAAAGCCTTCCAGGGGCTGACCGTCGCAGCGATTTGCGAACAGCTATCAATCTCTCGAAGCACACTTGAACGGCGCATGAAAGCAGCACTAAAGCGTGGCCCCAAGGAGGAAATTCTCCGGATCCAGTTTCGAGAAGTGAAGCGACTTCTGAGAAACACCTCCCTGACGATCGAGGTAATCGCTGAGCAAGTTGGGTTCAGCCACGCCCACTACCTGCAGACCGTCTTTCGGGAGCGATATGGCATTACTCCCGGCCAGTTTCGAAAACAACAGCAGGGCTAGCCCCTTCACCACGATCACGGGGGGACCTCGTGCGAGCAAACAGGGTATTATCCAACTCGGAAACCTTTTTGTCTTGAATGAAACTTACCGCTGCGATCCTGACTTTCCTCCTCACTCTGAATTTCACCTTCGCTGATGACGGCCTTCATGTCGGCACCGCCGCGGTGGATATCTCACCCACCGTTTTCCCGATCCAACTGCGATCGGGCCCTTCGAACTATGTTCACGACCCCATGCATGTCCGCGCGATCGCTTTTCAGAACGGTGAAGGGCGGGCTGTCGTTGCACTCGTCGACGCCATCGGCACAGGCCGTGAGATGACCGACGAGGCCAAAGCGATTGTTGCCGAGCGAACCGGCTGGAACGTTGAGGAAATGCTGGTCAGCGGCACCCACGCCCACACCACTCCCAAGGGCGGAGATACCTCCCCCGGTCGAATCGCCTACGAGAAGACGCGTTTCGATGGCCTCGTTGAAGCTCTCACCCAGGCGATTGGATCTCTCGAGCCGGCCCAGGTCGGGTTCGCCGCCGAAGACGAACCTAGTGAAGTCCGAAACCGTCGCTGGTATCTCAAGGAGGGCATGATGGATAAGAACCCTTTCGGCACCTACGACAAGGTGAGAATGAATCCCAATCCGGCCACGATCGACACTCCAGCCGGCCCCATTGATCCTGAGGTCTGCATCGTCGACATCCGCAATCGACGCGGGAAACCCCTTGGTCTCCTTGCCAACTACTCACTCCACTATGTCGGTAACATTCCCACGGTGATCGAAGAGGGTGGCAAAGTGGTCGGAATGGCCTCTGCCGATTACTTCGGCGAGTTCTCGAGGATCTTTCCCTACCGAACGGCCGGATCCAATCCGGAGAATCACTTCGTTGCCATGATGACCAACGGCACCAGCGGTGACATCAATAACATCGACTTCCGGAGAGTCCGCGGACCCCGGGCTCCATTCGAGCAGGTCAGGCAGGTGGCTACCAAAACGGCTGATGCCGCCTGGAGAGCCTCCGAAAAAATCGAGAGCTTCGATACCGATCCAATCGTGGCAATGAGACAGCGATCCGTAACCCTCAACTACCGCAGCATGAGACAAGACGAGGTCGAACAAGCCCTTCGCCTTCTCGAGATGACTCGGAAGGAGCGCGATAGCCTCGACTTACACAAAAAATTCATGCAATACGCCAACGCGACTGTGAGGTATTCAGAGCCAAACAAGACCGAAGAGGTGATCATCCAAGCCATTCGAATCGGAGACCAGGCAATCGTATCGCTTCCTTTCGAAGTGCTGGTGGAGATCGGCCTTGAAATCAAAGAAAAGAGCCCGTTTCCGCACACCTTCACCATCTCGCTGGCAAACGGCGGCTACGGATACCTTCCTTCGCCCAACCAATTCGACCTCGGCGGCTACGAGACGTGGATCGGCACCTGCCGGTTCGAGCGGGAGTCTTCGGAAATTCTCACCAAAAGCCTGCTTGAAATGCTTGAAGAATTGAAAGCTCTCGATTGATCCACATCACTGAAGCAACCTCATTGAACTGAGCCACTTGATTAAACTCTCCCTCTCCATGTTCCGCTTCTTGCTCTTTCTCTCGCTGGTCTTTGTGGCGCCGATTTTCGCTGAAGACCGCCCCAACTTCGTCATCATTTTTATCGATGACATGGGCTACGGCGATATCGGCCCCTTCGGCTCGACCGACAACCGCACCCCCAACCTCGACCGCATGGCCGAGGAGGGCATGAAGCTGACCAGCTTCTACGCCGCTCCGGTCTGCTCCGCGTCGCGAGCCCAGTTGCTCACCGGCTGCTACGCCCCGCGGGTTTCCGTTCCCGGCGTCTTCTTTCCCAAGGGTCACAAGGGACTCAATCCGACCGAGCATACCATCGCCGACTATCTCAGTGAAGCCGGCTACGCCACGGGTTGCTTCGGCAAGTGGCATCTTGGCGACCAGGTCGAGTTTCTCCCAACTCGACAGGGCTTCGATACCTACTTTGGCATCCCCTATTCCAACGACATGGGGCGTGTCGCCACCGAGTCCGGCCTCAAGGTGCATCCGCTGATGCGGGACGAGCAAGTGGCTGAACTGCTCGAGGATGAAGGACAACGGCGCATCACACGCGAATACACCGAGGAGACCATCCAGTTCATTAAAGCCAATCAGGACAAGCCGTTCTTCGTCTACCTGCCGCACACCGCGATGCACGTGCCCATTTTTCCCCACCCTGACTTCGCCGGAAAGTCTTCCAACGGTATTTACGGAGACTGGGTCGAGGAGGTGGACTGGAGTGTTGGCCAAGTGCTTGATACCTTGACAGGGCTCGGACTCGATAAAAATACCCTCGTCATTTTTACCAGCGACAATGGCCCCTGGGCTTCCAAGGGAGACAAAGGAGGCGTTTCCGGACCGCTCCGTGGCGCCAAGGGTGGCACTCTCGAAGGAGGCGTTCGCGAACCGACTATCGCGTGGTGGCCCGGGAGGATCGCAGCCAACTCTTCGATCGATGCCATCTCCGGCACCACCGATTTCCTGCCTACCTTTGCTTCGCTGGCCGGCGTTGAACTGAATCCTGACATCAAGATCGATGGCAAGGACCTCTCACCCCTACTCAAAGGAGAAACCAAAGAAAGTCCCCATGAAGCGTGGTACTACTACAAGGGAACCAAGCTGATGGCGGTTCGCTCCGGCCCCTGGAAACTGGCTCTCGAACCTCAATCCATCGGCATGGGTTTTAGCGAACAGCCCGGAGATATACGAACCGGTGGGCGCCTCTACAATCTCGACGGAGATATCGGAGAAAAGACCGATGTCGCTACTGAAAACCCCGAAATCGTCCAGCGTCTCCGGAAGATTGCCGATGCCATGATCGCTGACATCGGTTCCGGCCAGGCTGGGCCCGGAGTCCGTCCCGCAGGCCTCGTTGAGAATCCTGTGATGCTCTATCCATCCAATGCCCAAAGTAAATCAAGGAAGGCCGTCGCGCCCGCCAAGCCCGTCAACTGGGAGAAAGTCAGTATGGGCGACACCGTTGATACCGGACAAGTGCCCCCTGTCGCCGGTCAACCTATCTCCATTCGCGCCATCGTGGAGGCGGACAAACCACACGGCGTGGTCGTTTCCCATGGCGGCTCCAACATCGGCTACGTGTTCTACTTCGACCGGGGACGGCCGGTATTTATGGTCAAACCGGGCAAGGGCGTTGAGAACCGCATCAGCTCTAAAGCAACATTCTCCGGCGAGATCGATATCGTAGCGAAGGTCAACTCCGACGGCACCATCGCCTTCACCATCAATGGAGACAGTAAAACAACCGGAAAATCTCAGCTGCTCAAATCCCATCCGCAGGAGCACCTCGATATCGGATTCGACTCTGCTAACCCGGTGGATAAGAAAGCACCCGCCGGAAACTTCAACGGACAGATTCACCGGGTTGAAGTCACCACAGGAGACAAGAAATGATGCGACTGACCGCGCTAAAACTCCTCCTCGCCTTCCTCATGGCATCGGGAGGCACTCTGGTCGCGGCTGAACGTCCCAATATTCTTTTCCTTTTGGCCGATGACATGCGGCCCGACTGCCTATCGGCATTGGGCAATCCCCAGATTCGCACTCCCAACCTCGACAAAATTGTTGAGCGGGGCCTGACGTTCACTCGCGCGACCTGCTCATATCCAATCTGCGTGGTCAGCCGGGCCGAGCTGCTCACCGGGCGCCACGGATGGGAAATTGGGGTGGATCGGAACGGACGTATCACGGGTGATACCCCGGCCGTGGACTGGGCTGAAGCTCTGCGCCGTAGCGGATACAATACCTGGCACGTCGGCAAGTGGCACGTCAGCGGCCGTCCCTCCAACCGTGGCTACACCGATTCAGCCGCCCTCTTTGGAAGCGGCGGCAGCAAATACTGGAAGGACGGTCAGCTAGACTGGAAGGGCTTTCCAATCACCGGCTACCGCGGATGGATTTTTCAGAACGATGACCGATCCGAGATGTATCCCGAGCTCGGTGTGGGAGTGACTCCTGACATCAGCGCCAAATTTGCCGACGCCGCCATCGACATAATCGGACACCACTCAGACAAGCCATGGTTCTGCCACGTCAATTTCACAGCCCCCCACGATCCGCTCCTGATCCCGCCTGGCATGGAAGGAAAGTATTCGGTCGAAGACATTCCCCTGCCCGGGAATTTCCTGCCGGTTCATCCGCTCGATCACGGCAACTTCGATGGACGTGATGAAGCACTCCTCGCCTGGCCAAGAACAGAGGAAGCAGTGCGGGACCTGCTCCGCGTTTACTACTCGGTCATCGAAGACATGGATGCCCAGATTGGGCGCATCCTTGAAGCCCTTGAAGCAAGCGGGCAGCTCGAAAATACGATCATCATTTTCACCAGTGATCACGGCATGGCCTGCGGCTCGCATGGTTTACGCGGGAAACAAAACATGTATGAGCACACTATCAATGTGCCGCTTGTCATGGCTGGTCCGAGTGTGCCGGCAGGAGAGCAAACGAACGCGCAGATCTACTTGCGGGAACTCTACCCAACAACTTGTGAACTGGCGAAAGTGACTGTCCCCGAATCAGTCACCGCTGAGAGCTTCGCCCGCGTCATCAACGATCCCGGAACCGCTCACCACGAAGAGATTTTCGGTTATTTCAGGGACACTCAGCGGATGGTGCGAACAGAAGATGGCTGGAAACTCATTCACTATCCCGCGATCAGTGAATGGCAGTTATTCAATTTGAACTCGGATCCATTGGAGATGGAGAATCTGACGGATAGTGATACGGCTTCATCAACTCTGAGTGAATTGAGAGGAATGCTGGATACATGGCGGGAAGACTTGGGAGATCCCGCACTGAAACAGTAGGAACCCTGCGGAACCGGAGCACGCGGAACCCGCTCGCGGCTCGCCGGTTACCGGTTCGAGTCTTTGCACTAGAAGGTCGTGGGCACAAAAAAACGTCCTCGGTTTGAGGACGTTTAAAGTGGCGGAGTGGACGGGATTATCGGGCGTTGCCCGATGTGCAGAGTGGCTTCGGCTTTGCCTGCGCTCATTGACACTTCCGCCCTGCGGAACCGAGGCACGCGGAACCCGCTTCGCGGCTTCGAGTCTTTGCACTAGAAGGTCGTGGGCACAAAAAAACGTCCTCGGTTTGAGGACGTTTAAAGTGGCGGAGTGGACGGGACTCGAACCCGCGACCTCCGGCGTGACAGGCCGGCGTTCTAACCAACTGAACTACCACTCCTGATGTGGTGAATCTGTTAGACTTTTCAGTCGCTCCCAGATCCGCTCCGTTGGGGAGCGGGATATTAGGCGCGTATTTGAAATCGCGCAACAAAAAATATTCGTGAAATCCGTTGCTTTTGCCATCTTTTGGCGTAACAGTTCCGCCCCCCTGCGAAAAGGAAGTTACGCGGGGTATCCTTTGCCCCTTTTTATACCATGAACGTGATTGACAAGATCGAGCGTGAGCAGATGAAAGAAGACGTTCCTGAGTTCTCTCAGGGAGACACCGTCAACGTCCACTCACGCGTTGTCGAGGGCGGTAAGGAACGTATCCAGATCTTCAAAGGCATCGTTCTCGGTCGCCGCGGAGCTGGTGTGAACGAAGCTTTCACGGTTCGCAAGATCTCCAACGGCGAGGGCGTTGAGCGTGTCTTTCAGCTTCATTCTCCAAAGGTCGCGAAGGTTGAGGTGCTAAAGCAGGGCAAAGTCCGCCGCGCCAAGCTGAATTACCTTCGCGACCGCGTCGGTAAAGCCGCAACCAACGTGAAGGCCCGCGAAGACAAAGCTTAATTCAATTTTCGCGTTTCGACGCAATCCAACATAAAATTTCGAAAACGGCGGATCGTATCCGCCGTTTTTCGTATGGTCCGGGGCCAATTCTACGACACCGCCCCTTGCCGCAGGGCGCGAATATTTCCAAGCCAGGTGCACAAAATCGCCGCCAACAAAGCCAGCGAGCCCATGCCCATGGTAATTCGATGCCACTGATCGGCCGGATATTGCACGGCCTCAACGACCGTGACGATAATGGTGGTGAGATAAACAAAGCCGGTGATGCTTCCGAAAACGAAGCGACCGGTCTTGGATTCATTATCAAAGGCCAGCGATGCCGGAACCGTCGAAACCACCAGACCAATTCCTGCAAAAAACGCGGGCTCATAGGCTCCGAAAAGCCCTCCAGCCAGAGCCAGCAGGCCAAGTGCAAGCCCCCCGCCCACTGCAACGCCCTGCATTCGCTCCCCATTCTTAAGCGCGAGTCGGGCATTTTTATCGAGGAAAATGAGGAAATTCCCAACGCCGGGAGCCAGCCAAACCCACATAACGAGGCCCAGCCACAAAATGACAAAGGCCCCAGCAAAAATAGGACTCACGCTTTCGAGCGCTTTCACCGTGAAGCGGTAAAGCAAATAGATACCAATAATGATGGCCCACTGCTTGCCCCCCGTGAAGCGCTGCATGAAAAACGTGTAGGAGAGATACCAGCGGTAAAAGCGCGAACGGGCACGGAAAGACTCCAGAAGCCCCTCACGCGCCATATCCGAATCGGGATCCAGCCGCAACGCTTCACGAAAGTGCTCTTCCGCCTTTTCCTGCTGCCGGCTTTGCAGGGCGCTCCAGCCGGCATTGACGTGAACAAAGCTGTCTTCGGGATCCTCAGCCAGCAATTGCTCCACCGCGGCCGCATTCTCGGAAGATTTGCCCTGGAGCCGGAGGGTATGCGTCAGCAGGTTGGCGGCCATGGTGTTGCCACTGTCGACCGCGAGAGCTTTGCGACTCCACTCCTCCCCTTCCGCCCAGCGATCCATCGCACAATAAGCGTTCGCCTTAGTGGCAAGAGAGAATCCATCCTCGGGATTAAGAGCCACCGCCCGCTCGGCAGCCTCAAGGGCTTCCTTACCGAGCCTCAACTCGGATAGAATGAGAGACTTCACACCATGGTAAAAAGGTTCGTCGGCACGAAGCTGAATCGCTTTTTCAATCGTTTCCCGGGCTCTCTTTTTCTTTTCCGGCATGCTGAGCTGGCAGAGAGCGAGTCGTCCATAGACAAAGTCGTTCTCTGGCTCGCGCGTCAACACGCCGTAAAAGCAAGTCTCCGCCTCCTCAAGTCGGCCCTGCTCCTGTAAGAGCAATCCATGCGCTAGTTCGCTCATCTTCCAGATCGGGTAGCTATCCTCTCTCAGGCCTTATCGATCCCGAGATATTCCAGAATATCGTCGTAGAACCCACTCTGGTTGGCGTAGAGCGCATAATTGCGGGCACTCTCGAACCATTTCTTCGTGCTGGGCTTAACCGTCTTGGCACATTTAGCGAGCTGTTTCTGCGTCACCGGCACCACCTTCCCCGACTTCATCGCCTCGGAAAGAGACGCCTCAATGGCCTGATCAAACATCGCCTTGATATCAGCCCCGGAAAAATCTTTCACTCGCTTGGCGAGGCCCTGCGGGTCCAACCCGGATACAGGCTTGCCGTCGGCCATGATCTTGATGATTTCCTCACGCGCCTCGGTATCGGGCGGCGGGACAAACACGAGGCGGTCAAAACGGCCCGGACGCAGGAAAGCCGAGTCGAGATGCCAGGGAGCATTGGTCGCCCCCAGCACGAGAACGCCCTCATTCTCCGCAGATTCGCTGTCAAGTTCAGCAAGAAACTGATTGATCAGGGTACGACCGGCCGATGTCCGCATATCTTTTCGGTCAGCGGCGAGGGCGTCGACTTCGTCAAAGAACAACACCGCCGGAGCGTTGCGTCGCGCCAACTCGAAGATCTCGTGAAGTTTTTCCTCCGATTTCCCGATCCACATATCGAGAATCTGGTGTAGCCCAACACAGAGGAAATTGGCGTTAATCTCACCCGCCGTAGCGCGGCTGATAAGGGTTTTGCCGCATCCGGGAGGACCATACAGGAGGACACCACCTCCGGCCTTTTTGCCGTATGCCTCGAAAAGTTCCCGATTCTCCATGGGGTAGAAAATCTTCATGCGAATGTCTTCTTTGACGGCATCCATGCCGCCGACCTTCCCAAAGTTCACATCCGTTCGCTGTATGAACTCGATCTCAATTTCGGAATCATCCCCGTAGGATTCATCGTCAAAATCGTCTTCCTCGAATTCCGAATTGTAGTAGGCCCCTGCCTGCTTATCGGCGTTGGCCTGAGGCGTGGGCTGGCGGGGCTCCTCTATCTTGCGGCGTCCGCCGGCCTGGCGAATCCGCCGTAATAGATCCTCGTTCTGAAGCGCCGGCTCAATCGAAACCGCTTTCTCGTAACACTCACGAGCCTCCCTGCCGTTGTTCTCGGTAAGAGCCAGCTTGGCTCTCATCATCCAGGCTGGGGCAAAGTCGGGATACTCACCAACCACCTGTTCCAGTCGAAGAATCGCCTCAGACAAACGTCCCTCGAGCTCAAGTAGTTGCGCAATCTGGGTCCGTGCCACCGGATTGCCGGGATCCACTTCCAGAGCAATCTCATAAATTTGCCGGGCTTGCTCAAATTCAAGTTCCTCAAGGTAGGCATCGCCAAGCATGAGGAGGAGCGGCAGGTTGTCGGGAGAAACAGAGAGGGCTTCTTTAAGGGATTGGATGTCGGCCATCGAAAAGTCAAAGGAAAGGCAGGGAAACAAAAGCGAAAGGAGGACTCCGCGCAAGCTTCTAGGGAACTTAGGTTAGTATTGCCACGTCATGGTCGCCAAGAAGAATCGTTCCACGGGAAGCGAAACCCTCGCCTGCGTGATTGACTTTGCCCCTCCAAGCGCAATCTAATGAAATGCCTGCGTCCACCTTTCCCGCAGGAATCATTTCACGATGCGAAACACCATCAGAGTCTGCATGATCCTTGGCCTCCTGCTCACAGGAGCCCGCTCTGATGCATTTTCCGTGGGAGAGCCACCACTTCTGTCAATTCGCTTTACCGAAATCGACGTAGAATTCAACGGGACCATTGACTCCGAGGAAACCGGCCAAATACTGGCCGCCTCGGTCAAATCAGTGCGGCCCGACCTGGCCATCATCAACCGGGGTCTTCAGGTTGATCCGGAAGCAACCATGCCGGATTTGGAGGACCTGAAGAGCCTGCTCGAAGAACTTGGACTCTCCACCCATGAAGGCATGCTGGTTTTCTGGGAGGATCGGGTTCTCCTGTATGGCCTCACCGACAGTGTCATTTCGGTCGCAGCCCTGAAAATTCTCATTGATCCATTAATGGCTGACCGGAAGTTGATCAACCGAATCTGCATCGTCAACACGGATGACCTTCCTGACATTAAAGTCAATCTCACCACGCTTGAATCACAGGAAGCCCTCCTCGACTTCGAATCTTATCCAACCGCGGAGGAGCTTTTTGAAATTCCCGGACTGTCGCTGACAAAGATCTATCCAGCCTTAGTGATGCTTAGCGATCTCTCCCGCATCAATGGCGGCGGTGGGAGCGGAATCGCTCCGCTCCGTGCCCAACCACTCGCTTTATCGAAGCCGAGAGTGACTGAAGCCGCTCAGGAACCCAACGCACCTGTCATGATCCGGGCGCACCCGGCCCAACGCATTGTTCACTATGTGGATCTGCCTTCAATACTCTTTTCCCGGAGCACCCACTTACTGCAGGCGGACCAAACTTCGGTGATCGAGGATCTCGTCTCTTTTTTGCTGGAGCCCCCCTTCGCCGGAAATCCGATCACGATTTCGCCGGTTCGGTGTCAGGATGGGGCCGCCGCACTCAACGAGTATCTCTGTGAGAACCGGGCCACCAAGGTGAAGGAACTTCTCGCCGCGCGCGGCATCGATGAGAGTCTGTTCAGGCTCGATATCCGCGAGTCGAGTTCATCTTTTGACACAGGCGAAGTGAGGCTGCAGGTCATCATTCCCGAAGCGAGGGAAGAAGAGACAGTAAGGTCGGAAAGCAACACGGAAGATCCTGCGGAAGAAATCGATTCTGACGATAGCGGTCAGAGGACAGAAACCGCCACCACAGAAACTGTCAAAACAGAGCCATAAAAAACCCGGCCCCTTTCGGGACCGGGTTTCTGACCACTCAACTATGTCTCATCCGCAACCTCGGGGACTGCATCGGAGACAAATTGGTATGCGGTGTGGACTTACCGCTGGGCAACGTCACTGGAGTTGTGATACTCGTTGTATTTGGTCGTAGGAACGATCAATTCGTTACCGGGATAAATCAGGGTGCTGCTGCCAAGGCGATTGAGGCGCTGGAGTTCGGCCATGCTGGTGAAGAAGTCACGGGCCAGGGCATAGAGGTTGTCACCCTTACGGACCGTGTAGTATCCGTAGGTCTCTTCCTCATTCAGGAGCGGATTATCGTACTCATAGCTGACATTCTCAGAATCACCTGCTTCGTTTGAAGCGACTTCAGTCGTCTTTTCCGACACTGTGGCCGTTCCGGCAGCTGGCAAGACAAGCTTCTGACCGAGGCCGATCACGTCGTCTACGAGTCCGTTAGCCTGCTTGATCGCTGCCACTGTGGTACCCCTCTCCTTCGCGATGGAGGTCAACGTATCACCGGACATGACTGTGTGGATGCTGCCGGAAGAAGTATTCTGCGTTTCACCAACCACAATGGACTTCTCCATAACGGGAGCCGCATCGGGAACATCGACTTTGGCCACCTGTGCGGTGCTGGTTGTTTCAGCTCCCAGCGGCTCAGTACCGGGGATTAGAAGCGTTTCTCCGATGTAAATGGGCTGTCCCTCGCTGAGGCGATTTGCTTTTAAGAGCTCTCCTCGCTCAATCTCGTGGGCGCGGGCGATGCTACCGAGGGTGTCACCGTCCTTGATCACATAGGTGGTGGAAGCACGCTGAGCAGGGGCTTTCTCCTCCTCTGGGACGGGAGCCGGTGCGGTCGTCTCGGGAATCGGAGGTGCAGGAATTTTAGGAGTAGTGCCGTTAGTTGCTTCGAGTGTAGCAGCATCGCTAAGTTCAGCGTAGGAACTGCTGCCCGGCTGAGTTCCCTTTTCCAGGGCATTCAGTCGGCTCTCAAGGGACATGAGGCGTGAGTTGATCTGCTGAAGAAGAACGTCGTCCGCCTGAACAGCCGAAGCCAGAAACACGGGGGCAGTCAAGGCGGTGATAGTGGTCACAATCCGGTTCATGACGACGACTTTAAGGTAAACTTAATATTATGACAACATGAAATTTATGATTTCTTAATTTATTTTTAAAACATGCTTATTTCACTTACGATAATTATGAAACAGCCTTAAAATTGCTTACTGATCTTCAATACTTCACTTCTAAGAAAACTGCTCCCATTTCGCGAAAGCGATAGAACTGCCGCATGATAATCACGTTCTGTGGCGCGGCTGAGGTCTTCCGGATTCACCCCGAGCTTTTTTTGTCCATGGCGAAAACGATCAGTCTCATGCCCTCCAGAAAATCTTGAGCGAACGTCACACAGGACAAGTCGACGCCGCCGAGTGGCGTTCCACAGTTGAAATTCCACTCTAGCTCGCTCTGTTCTCGTCATTCATGAAACCGCTCCTGCTGACCAACGAATACCCGCCTAACGTCTATGGTGGCGCCGGCATCCACGTTCAGTATCTCTCCCGCGAGCTCTCCAGACTCTGTGACGTGGAAGTGCGTTGCTTTGGAGACCAGTTGGTCGAAGGACAGAATCCGGAGGTTTTCGGAACGAACCCTGATAAGGCCGATTACACGGCACCGAAGGAATTGCAGTCGGTTTTTTCCGCGCTGCAGAACTGCCTCAACTTCAATTCTCGCGACATCGACGCCGATGTCGTTCACCTGCACACCTGGTATTCCCATTTCGGAGGAATTCTTGCTCACCTCAATTATGGCCTACCCATGGCCCTGACCGTTCACTCACTCGAACCCCTGCGGCCTTGGAAGCGCGAGCAGCTTGGTGGAGGATACGACTTTACCCTCTGGCTCGAGAAAACTGCGATCGAGATGGCCAATGCTGTTATTGCCGTTTCGAACGAAACCAGGGAAGATATCCTTCGCCTTTTCGATGTTCCTGAAGAACGCGTGCCAGTGATCTATAACGGTATCGATCCTGACGAATACACCCCGACTTTCGACAAAACGACCTTGGAAAAATACGGAGTCGATCCTGACATTCCCTACGTCTTTTTCGTCGGACGCATCACCCGACAGAAAGGAATCATTCATCTGGTAAATGCCATCCAATACCTCGATCCGAACACCCAGGTCGTTCTCTGCGCCGGCGCGCCGGACACGCCCGAGATTGCTGCCGAGATGGAAGCGGCCGTCAATACTGCCCGCGAAGAGTTCGGCGGCAAGATTGTCTGGATCGAGGAAATGGTCGCAACCGATGAGAAAATTCATCTCTACAGCCACGCGTCTCTTTTCTGCACTCCGTCTATCTACGAACCGTTCGGGATCATCAACCTCGAAGCGATGGCCTGCGAAACGCCAGTCGTCGCCTCCGCCGTGGGTGGCATGAAGGAAATCATCATCCACGGAGAAACCGGAGTGCTCATACCGCTGGAACAACAGTCTGAATCGCCCTTCGAAGCCACAGATCCTGCTGCCTTCGCGAGTGACCTTGCCGCGGGCATCAATGAACTCATGCGAGACAATGATACCCGTGAAAGAATGGCCAAGGCAGGTCGCGAACGTGTTCTCGGCACTTTCAGTTGGTCGGAGATCGCGAAAGAGACGCTGGCACTTTACAATAAAATCGCGAAATGACGGTTTTGCGGGGCTCGAATAACTTGAAGCAGATCCGGCCGTTTCGTTATGCTGCACCCGAATATGAAACACTTTCTCTTCCTGGCGACTTCACTCGCCGTGACAGCCCTCCCGACTGCCAATCTCCACGCTAAAGCGTGGGGCGCGCCACTCGACCAGATTGCCAAAGTTGGCCCCGAAGGTGCCGGCAACGCAGAGGCTGCCGAAGCCTGGGCGGAGCTCACCGGTCAAGGTTCCGAGATCATCATTCCCGTTCTTGAGGCGATGGAGAGCGCCGGGCCGCTTGCCCGCAACTGGATGCGGAGCGCGGTTGAGACTGTTTTCGAAAAAGACCTCGCGGCTTCTGCCGATCTACCCACCGACGCCCTCAGGATCTTCCTCCTCGACCGGAATAACGAACCTAATGCCCGCCGACTTGCCTTTGATCTCTACCACCGCGTCACCCCGAACGAAGCCGACGCGATTGTCCCCCAATTCATCGACGATCCCAGCCCCGGGCTTCGCCGCGAAGCCGTTGCCCGACTTATTGACGAAGGGCAGAATCTTCTCAACCAGGAACGCAAGGAAGAGAGTATTACCACCCTGACACGCGCACTCGAAGCGGCTCGCGAGGTCGACCAGATCGACGAAATCGCCAAGTTGCTGCGAGAGAAACTGGATCAGAAAGTCGACCTGCCTCGGCAGTTTGGTTTTCTCATGTATTGGGATTTGATCGCCCCGTTTGATAATACCGATCGCGGAGGGTTCGACTTGGCTTACCCGCCGGAAGAATCTATCGACCTCAACGGCAGCTACCCCGACAAAGAAGGGAAGGAAATTTCCTGGCAGGCTTACTCCACTTCCGACGACTACGGTATGGTCGATTTCAATAAACCGTTCTCACCCCTCAAGCAGGTCGTGGGCTACGCCTACACGGAATTCAATTCCGAAAAAGCCCGGAGTGCCCAACTGCGCCTCGGCTGCAAGAATGCCTGGAAGATCTGGCTCAACGGCGAACTCGTTTTCGGCCGTGACGAATATCACCGTGGTATTCGCATCGATCAGTACATCCTCCCCGTTCATCTCAACGAAGGAAAAAACACCCTGCTGGTAAAGGCTTGCCAGAACGAGCAGGAGCAAAACTGGACCGTGCAATGGCAATTCCAACTTCGCGTTACCGACGAAACGGGAACGGCGATCCTGTCGACAGATCGCAAGCCCACCCCCGACGCGATCGAGCCGGCCCGCCGTCGTGGAGAGTAATTGAAAGTTAGTCATTAGTCTTTTGATTCGATGAAAATTACCTACCTCATTCTCTGCGCTCTTCTTCTCTCAATCACAGCCAAAGCGGACTGGTTGAATTTTCGAGGTCCGAGCGCTTCCGGGTATAATCCCGACGCCACCGGCGTGCCTTCCGAATTGAGCGACGCCACCCTTGCCTGGAAGGTCTCCCTCCCTGGCCGCGGTCTTGGCAGTGCAATCACCGTGGGCGATAAAGTCTTTGTCACCGCCGCGAGCGGTCCAGACCAAAAACAACTTCACGTGCTTTGTTTCAACGCAGCAGACGGAAGCCCGATCTGGGAACGCCGTTTCTGGGCAACAGGTAGAACCATGTCTCACAAGAAGACCTGCGTTGCCGCGCCAACTCCGGCAAGTGACGGCGAGCGGGTTTACGCATTCTATTCAAGCAACGATGTGATCTGCCTCGACCTCGATGGCAACCTGCTCTGGCTCCGCGGCCTGACACTCGACTATCCCAATGCTTCCAACAGCCTCGGCATGTCGTCCTCGCCTCTCGTTGCGGGTGGGACTCTCGTCGTCCAGGTGGAAAATGATTCCGAGTCTTTCGCCGCCGGCCTCGACAAGATCAATGGAATCAACAAGTGGAAGCTGGATCGTCCCAAGGCGGCCAACTGGACTTCACCTACGATCCTCAATGTGGAAGGTGAAGAAGTCGTTGCCCTGCAATCGAGCAAAGGGGTTCTTGGCGTCGTGCCGGACACCGCGTCCGAACTGTTTAATTTTGGAAGTGGTGCCTCCACCATCCCATCTAGTGCCCCCGCCGGGGATTCTCTCTACATCCCTTCCGGTGGACTCACAGCTATCACTGTCAAAACCGATGGCAGTGAACCGATCAAACTTTGGAACGAATCAGCACAACGCCCTGGCACCTCCAGCCCGCTCGTGATCGACGACAAAGTCTTTGTGATCAACAACGCGGGCGTTCTCAACTGCGCCAATCGCGAGACCGGAGAACGTCTCTGGCGGATTCGACTGGAGCGCTCTGACAAATCAGCCACGCCGGTCGGAAGCTTCAGCGGCAGCCCCGTTGCCGGTGCTGACGGGCTTATCTACCTCTTCAGCGAAGCGGGAGTCGGACTGGTCGTGGATGTGTCAGGCGAAGAGGGCAAGATCCTCAGTGAGATCGAACTGGGAGAGACCATTCTCAGTACAGCTTCACTGGATAATGGTGCCGTCTACATTCGCAGTGACGGGCATCTGTGGAGATTTGGGAAATGACTGAAAGCGGCTTTTAACAAATACTAACCGGCACCATCCAGGAAGAACCGATTAGAAAACGTTCAAAAAGATCTTTCGATCAGGATCATGGCAACTTTCAACGCCACCCTCACCCGCCTGATGAAGAAGGCTTTCTGGGTTTCCGCCGTCGGAATCATTCTACCCCCTTGTCTCGGCTTCGGAAGCTCTGCGTTCAATCTGATGCAAGCCTACCAAAAGGTAAGCGCCACGGGCACCGGAGATCCGGCTGCTCTGGCCGAAAATATCAGCACATCTCTGAGGCATACTGCAATCGGGCTTCTCGTTTCTCTCGCTTTCGCAGTCCTGCTAATCCTTTCTCTCGTTGTGCTGAACCGCCTGAAGCGGGAGCACGCTAAGGCGAGCCAAGGCTAGTGTTCAGTCTCCGCAGCCGAGTTTAAAGGGCGGCTACCACTGCTCCGCGATGCGACTCTCGTCATTGACGGATGTTTCGTAGACGTAGTGAGCGCAGGGAATCAGCACTTTCTTCTCCACTTCGTTTCCAGCGAGGTAGTCGACAAACGCCTGCACCGTTCCAACTGCCATCTTGCGGGGAAACTGCTGCGGGGTGTCGTAGAGTTTCTTCTCGAATACTCCCTGCTTTCCAGCCGGTGAAGCGTCGAAGGCCACGACAGTGATTTGCTTCTCCTTACCAGCTTTTACCACGGCAGCGTGCGCTCCCAAACCTGAGGGGTCATTAATCGCAAAAATTCCGTTAATGTCAGGATGAGCCTGAAGAATGTCGGTTGCCACGTTGTATCCGGCATCACGGCTGCCCTTGCCACTCAACTCCGTGACAATTTCGATCGGGCTTCCAGCCTCTTCAAGGGCATCGCGAAATCCCTGCACCCGCAGAATGCAGGATGAAACTTCCGGCAGCGAAAGGATCACCACACTACCCTTGTTGCCCAGCGCCTTCATCATGCTCTCACCGGCAAGTCGTCCTCCCTGATAGTTGTCGCTTCCAATATGTGAGACCACGAGCTCTGCAGCCTCCTCGTCGCTAACCTGGATATCGAAAGAGAACACAGGAATACCAGCTTCGTGGGCCGCCTTGACTCCCTGGCCAACCGCCTTGGAATCGACTGGGTTCAGGAAGATGGCATCGTATCCCTGCGCCACAAAATCGGAGAGCTGACTGTTCTGCTTGGCAGGATCAAGTTCCCCGCTCAAAGCCGTCACTGTGTAGCCCTGCAGCGCCGCTTCTTCAGTCATCACATTGGCGATCAGCTTAAAGAATGGATTGGTCAAATCCATGCAGGTCATTCCGATGCGTCCCTTCGCTTCGATGGCATGCATAGGCGAATCAGCATCGCCCCCACAACCTCCCAGGAAAAAGGGGGTAACCATCGAGAACAAAAGAAAAGTGAGACGTTTCATAGCTTGGTAGGATTTACGAAATTCAAGAGCGTGGATCAATGTTTAACGGTCGCGGTTCCTTTCTGCCGGGCCTTGTCGAGCAGGACAGCAAACAGGATCACAGCCCCAAGAACGACTTGCTGCAGGTAGCTGTCGAAGCCAAGGAGGTTCATTCCGTTCTGGATCACAGAAATGATAAACGCCCCGATCAGGGTGCCCATAATGCGCCCGGATCCTCCCGAGAGACTCGTGCCCCCGACGACCACCGCAGCGATAACGGACAACTCGAACATCACGCCGAGGTTAGGAGCGCCTGTCGCAAGTTGCGACGCCTGGATGCAGCCACCAAAGCCGGCACACAAGCCGCACACGAAATACACGAAGAGCAGGATCTGTTTTACCGGCACGCCGGAGAGACGGGCCGCCTCTTCGTTACCACCGACCGCATAGATGTAGCGTCCCCAGCGGGTGTGCCTCATGAAGACGTGGGCCGCAGCGTAAAAGACAACCAGGACAACAACCGTATTAGGAATGCCGAGAGTCGATCCCCTCCCGAGCCAGGTGATGGATTCCGGCACCTGGTAGATAGAAAAGCCGCCCGTCATCATGAAAGCCACTCCCCTGGCAATCAGCATCACGGCGAGGGTAGTGATAAACGGAGCCACCTCAAACCGGGCCACAAGGAACCCGGCCATCGCTCCGATCAAACCGCAAGCCAGGGTCGCGGCAAGGAAGCCGGTCCAGACGGCTCCTCCTCCAGCTTCGAGTCCCCCCATCATCTTCATCACCAGGGTTGCGATCACTGCTGACAAGGCGACGAGACTTCCCACTGAGAGGTCGATCCCTCCGGTTAAAATGACCAGGGTCATGCCGATGGCCATGACAGCGATGACCACAATGCGGTCGACAATCGCTAGAAGATTTCCGCGCTTCAAAAAATCCGAAACCATTCTCTCAGTCGGCTGAACCAGCTGGAGGTCAGCCGCCTCCTCAACCAGGGCCGGTAGAATCGTCCACTTTAAAACATCGCCACTCACCACCAGTGCCTCGGGAGTTTTCCCGACCGCATTTGCCGCATCCCAGGCCTGCCGAAGGTCGCGCGGCGTTCCAATCACTTGACTGACCTCGACGGCCTCAGTTTTCTCCAACTCGGACGCAACGAGGCCGGCAAAATCCCCGGACGGCTTCTTCGCAGCCCCGACCACAAAGACATGACTGCCCTGCGATACCCCAGCTTCGACTTCGCCCGCCACCCTTATCGCCGAAGCACTTCCGGTCGCACTTTCCTGTTTCAGGGTTAGCAAACTGAATAACGCACAAAGCGCTATCAGCACTAACACCATTCCATACTCTCCCAAAAACTTCTTCATGTAATCGCAATCTTTTCCATGGCCAACGCCAGAACATCTTCCTGGGTCGTCTCCGGTGAATTCTCAATTTCTCCCACCAATCGACCTTCCCGCATCACGAGAATGCGATCACTCATTCCAAGAATTTCAGGCAGCTCACTACTCACCATCACGATCGCCTTACCCTCGGCCGCGAGACGATTCATGAGTTGGTAAATTTCGTATTTCGCCCCGACATCAATGCCGCGGGTAGGTTCATCAAAAAGGATCACATCAGCATCTCGTGCCAACCACTTGGCGAGGACGATCTTCTGCTGATTACCGCCAGACAACTCTCTCGCAAGCTGATCCGGTCCCGCCACCTTGATAGAAATTTCCCCTCGATAACGCTCAAACTCCTCACGCTCGGCTCGCTCATTGAGCCAGACGCTTTGGCTGAATCGAACCAGGTTGGGCAGCCCGAAGTTATGGACTGAGGAATGGGAAAGCACCAGCCCCTCACCCTTACGGTCCTCGGATAAGAGACAAATCCCGGCAGCAATTGCATCCCGCGGAGTTCGGATCGTTATCTCTTCGCCTCGGACGCGAACTTCGCCGGAATCCCGAACGTCCACCCCCGCAATCAAGCGCATCGTCTCCGTCCGCCCCGCTCCTACCAGGCCGGCGAACCCGACGATTTCGCCAGCCCTGACAGAAAAGCTCACATCCTCGACGGCGCGTCCTCGATTCAAGCCCTCGGCTCGAAGCACTTCCTCCCCCTTTTCGACGTCACGCGGAGGAAACTCCTCTTCAAGGGAACGCCCTACCATCATCTCAATAAGAGTATCGCGATCTGTCTCCGATACCTGTCCCTCCCCGATGTAGTGCCCGTCACGGAGAACAAGCAAGCGGTCAGCGATCGCATCGATTTCATCGAGACGGTGACTGATGTAAATGATTCCAATCCCACTTTCCTTAAGATCACGAACCACCTCGAAGAGCTTCTCCACTTCCTGATCTGTTAATACTGCAGATGGCTCGTCCATCACGAGGATGCGGGCATCAGAGGCAAGCGCCTTCACGATTTCTACGACTTGTTGCTGAGCCACCGTTAATTCACCGCATCTCACATCCGGATCGATACCGAGCCCAATTTGCTCAAGCCAACGTGTTGCCTCTTTTTTCTCGCCTGACGAATCCACCAGCCCAAACTTCCTCTTCTCTCGTCCAAGAAACAGGTTCTCTGCCACCGTCAATTCGGGTACCAGGTTGAACTCCTGGTAAATGACGGCAACACCGGCCTCCTCGGCTGCCATTGCTGAATCAATCGTCACCGAAGAGCCATCAATCAGGATGTCTCCCTCGTCGGGCTGATGGGCGCCTCCCAGCATCTTGATGAGCGTGCTCTTACCCGCACCATTCTCCCCAAGAAGCGCCAAAATTTCGCCGCCTTGAAGGGACAGGTTCACATCTTTCAAAGCACACACCCCGGGAAACCGCTTGTGGATTCCTCGCATCTCCAACATTGGAACTGAAGACAATTCAGCTGACATCAGAGTCCGGTTATGCGAGTTCCGCAGACGGGAATCAAGTACAACCTCAAGATGAACGCCAACTTAAGTAAGATAAAAGAAAACACCTAAAGCTCCAGGTCCTGCAACGCCGGAAATTCCTCACGCCAGACCTTCACCTTATCGCGATCAATTTGCGCTTCGATGAGGCCTTCCGCGTCACCAGCATCAGCAATGATCTCCCCCCACGGATCGATGACAACGCTCCGGCCCGGATATTTATGATTCGGGTCGCTACCGCAACGATTCACCCCAACGACGTAAGCCAGATTTTCGATGGCGCGGGCCCGAAGCAGGGTCAGCCAGTGATCCACGCGGACGGCCGGCCAACTCGCGATGACAACGATCAATTCAGCGCCTCCAGCCGTGACCCGCCGGAACAATTCAGGAAAACGAAGATCGTAGCAGATCAGTGGCGCGACCTTCCAACCCTGGCACTCAAAAACAGCCACTTCGGAGCCACTCTCGTAGTAGTCCGACTCACCGGTGTAACGGAACGTGCGGTTTTTCTGGTAGGTGGCGAGTTTCTCTCCTGATGGATCGAAAGCGATCAGCTCATTTCTTCCTGAACCATCGTCGCTCTGCCTGACCAAGCCCCCTAACACAGCCGCATTATGACGCTCGGCCAGATGTTTCAGGAAAGCTTCCGCCTCTGATGGTTCAGCCTCCGCCGCTTTCGCCACATCCATCGTAAAGCCGGTGCTGAACATTTCCGGCAGGACAATCAGGTCAGCATCGCCAGAAGATTCAAGCAGAGCTCCGGCCCGGGCAAAATTCGCCTGCGGATCCTCCCAGGCGATATCCCACTGACAACCGGTGATGCGCATAATTTAACAGGGTAGCGTCAGGGGCACGACTCTGTTTAGAGCTTGATTCGCTCCCCGGTTTCCATCGACCGCAGAGCAGCCTCAAGCACCTTCATGATATTGACACCGTCATTGAAGTCCGGCTTGATCCCGTTTCCATCTTTGATCGCCCGCATGAAGTCGACGGCGGCATGCACGAAGGCATGCTCATAGCCGATGATGTGGCCGGGAGGCCACCAGGCGTTGGCATACTCGTGGCTTGGCTCATTCACCATGATATCGCGGAAACCCCTCAGTCCCTCGGGATCACCTTCGTTGTAGAACTTAAGCCGGTTCATGTCTTCCATGTCCCAGGTGATTGCCCCCTTGGTGCCGTAGATCTCAAAGGTGTGGCGATTGCGGCGCCCTGTGGCGTATCGCGTGGTTTCGATCGTGGCGAGTGCCCCGTTTTTGAACTCACCCATCAGATTGGCAGCGCATTCCACTTCGACCTGGCCGGTTTGAGACGGATCCGACGCCAGTTTGCGTTCACTCACGAACTGTTTGCCGTGGCAGACCAGCTCGGCAAAATCGCCGACCAGAAAATGAGCCAGGTCGATCGCATGCGAACCAAGATCCCACAATGGTCCGGCGCCCGCGGTCGCTTTCAGGAGTTTCCAGTCAAGCGGATGATCCGGGTTGTTGAGCCAGCTCTGCTGGTAGGCTCCGCGCCAGTGACGGATCTCGCCAATGTCCCCGTTATCGATCATTTTCTTGGCGAGATGAACCGCGGGGCAACGGCGGTAGTTGTGATTCACATAGTGGACCACCCCTGCTTTCTCCGCAGCCGCCAGCATCGCCTTGGCTTCATCGGCAGTTCGGCAGAATGGTTTCTCGCAGAAAACATGCTTTCCCGCTTCAGCAGCGGCGATGGCTGGTTCAGCATGCAGATGAGTTGGCAGCGACACATCGACCACGTCGATATCATCCCGTTCCATGACCTTATGCCAGTCCGTTTCAATCTCGGCCCAGCCCCAGCGATCGGCAAACTTCTGCAAATCTTCAGCGTCGCGGCCACAGGCCACTTGCAGAACAGGGCGATACGGTGAATCAAAGAACTTAGTGGTCTGGCTCCAGCCATTGGAGTGAGCCCGGCCCATGAACCGGTGACCTAGAATTGCGATACGCAGATCTTCCATGACTCTTCGCATAGCCCTGTCCTGAATCCGGCGAAAGAAAAAATCGTTGCGTTTTCAGGGCGCACCCCCTATTGACTGTTCATATAGACACTTATTTCCCGCATGACGAATCTCGTTGCCGACACACGATTGATCCGTGACCCGCTTGAGGCCCTCGAGCAACATTTTGGCTTCGGGGAGTTCCTGCCCGGCCAGGAAACCGTTGTGTCCGCCCTGCTGTCTGGCCGGGACACCCTTGCCGTCATGCCTACCGGCGGCGGCAAATCACTCTGTTACCAATTGCCAGCCATGGTGATGGAGGGCGTTACCCTCGTGGTGAGTCCGCTCATTGCCCTGATGAAGGACCAGGTCGACGGCCTTCAGCGAAAAGGCGTTCCGGCAACGATGATTAACAGCACCCTCTCCCCCGCTGAGCAGAGCGACCGGCTGCGAGATCTGGCGGAAGGGCGATTCAAGCTCGTCTACATTGCGCCAGAACGTTTTCGAAGCAGTCAGTTTATCCGGGCACTCAAGCAAGTGCCCATTGCCCTTTTTGCAGTCGATGAAGCCCACTGTCTCAGCCAATGGGGGCACGACTTTCGGCCGGACTACATTCGCCTCTCCGAAGCACTTGCAGAATTGGATCACCCTCAAACTGCTGCATTCACCGCCACTGCGACTCCGGTTGTTCGCCAAGACATTCTCGACGTCCTTAAGTTGCGCGACCCCTTTGTTTCCATTAGCGGATTCGAACGGCCCAACCTGAGTCTGCGAGTGCTGCACTGTGAAGATCACCGGACCAAATACAATCGGCTCAAATCGCTCATTGAATCCCAACGAACCGGAATCGTCTACTGCTCCACTCGCAAGCGAGTCGAAGAGGTCAGCGCCTCTTTATCCGGCATGGGCGTGAAACTAGTCGCCTACCACGGCGGGATGGAAGACAAGGACCGGGAATGGGCTCAAAACGTGTTCCTCGACCGCAGCTATGATGTGGTCGTAGCTACCAACGCTTTCGGCATGGGAATTGACCGACCCGATGTCCGTTTTGTGGCACACTTTGATATACCGGGCAGCATCGAGGCTTACTACCAGGAAGCAGGCCGCGCTGGACGTGACGGGGAACCTGCGGTTTGCGAACTGCTCTTCAATTACGCTGACACCAGAACCCAGGAGTTCTTCATCGAGGGCAGCAATCCCACTCCTGAGGTCATTCTCGACACCTACACCGCGCTTTACCACCTCTGCGGCGCGAGTAACGAAGGCGTCGCCATTCCGATTCGTGACCTCGCTGATCAGATCAACGTGAAAAACACGATGCAGGTCAGCAGTGCTATCTCGCACCTGGTTCGGTCAGGATACCTGGAGCGCTATGACGTCCCCGGCGAACGGGCCCGCGGAACGCGCCTGGTGAATCCTGAGTTAAAGGACACCGATCTGACTATCAACAGCGAATCGCTTCACGAGAAAGAGCGGCGCGATCGAGACAAGCTCGATGCCATGATCAAGTTCTGTTACGAGCAGGACGTCTGCCGCCAGCAATGGATCCTCGAATACTTCGGTGAATCTGATTCCACACCCTGCGGCAGTTGCGACATCTGTGACGAATCCACCAACCGCGATGGACGCGAACCTGATGACGAGGAATTCGTCATTGCTCAAAAAGCCCTCTCGGGAGTCGCGCGAACCTGCGGACGGGATGGAGGCGGTAATTGGGAACCCCGCATCGGCAAAGGCAAAATCGTGCAGATGTTGACCGGCTCCAAATCACAGGATCTCAAGGCGGCCCGACTCGACGAGCTTACCACCTACGGCATTCTTAAAGACTGCGGTTCCTCGTATGTCTTCGCACTTTTGTCAGAAATGGAGCGTGCCGGGCTCGTCGCCATCAAAAAAACACCCTACCCGCTCCTCACCATCACCCGTCGAGGTGCGGAGGTAATGCGGGGGGAACGCCACTTTCAACTCGCCTGGCCGGACCGCGACCAGAAGCAAGAGTCACCGAAGTCAGGCACCTCCCACCCGGACCTGCAGGAACTGGCTTTCAACGAAGAGCTTTTCGAAGAACTCAAGGCAGTCCGAAACCGCCTCGCCAAGGAAGAAGGCAAACCGGCCTACGTGATTTTCGGCAACCAGGTCCTCGAATTTCTCACTCGTCTTCGCCCCGAAACCGAGGAGCAGGCTCTGAGAATTCGGGGCATCGGTGAAGTCAAAGCGGACCGCTACCTCGAGCCGTTTTTGGAAGCGATCCGGGACTACGAATCTTAGACGGGCCGACGTCTACATCCCCGATCAGGAGATCGCCGGAGAATCCTTTTCCCTGGCAAACATAACCCTGGCGGCAAGGATTCCGGCAATAAAACCAAAGAGGTGCCCCCGCCACGAGACATGGGGATCGCTCGGCAGTATCCCCTGAAGCATCCCACCGTAAAAGATGAGAATCACGACACCGACGACAACCCAGAAAACGGATTTCTCAAACAGTCCACGTGCGATGAGGAAGCCAAGATAGCCAAAGATTAGGAGGCTGGCTCCGATATGAACCGTTCCTGCCGGCCCGAACATCCAGAGTGCTGTGCCCCCGGTGAGAATAATGAACCAAGACGCCGAAATGAAGACACGTCTTCCTCCCATCAAAACGACACCCCCGAGAACGAGAAATGGAATGGTGTTCGAAATCAGGTGCCCGAATCCGGCATGGAGAACCGGGGCAGCCACAATTCCACCGATACCTGCGACGGTTCGGGGGATAACCCCGAACTGATCGAGTCGACCAAAGAGAAGGAAATCGACAATCTCGAGAATCCACGCGAAAGCGACAAGACCAGAGAGCAGGCCCACATGATCTCTCACCGCAGCCACGAGGTGGCCGCGACGGCGATGGGATGGAAGTGGAGAGAGGGGCCTCATCAATTCCTACCTTAACCCATCATCAAATCGTCGTAACAAGAAAGCGTTCGAGCTTTTGTCGTCCCGACAACGGCAAAGATCTCCCAACAAAAAAAAGGCCCCCGAATTAGTTCTTACATACTTACAATCAATTGTTTACATGTATTTTTTATTTTTCAAAAAAGTAGCGTTTCGAGCTCCATGAAGACTCATAGAGGTGGCGATCCCCGGGACTGCCGACACGACCGGGCGCTTTCAAAACCTGCTCTCCACACGCCCCTCCCCGCGCCTCGTCGCAACACGCCGCGGAATTCAGTCCTGGCAGGAAATATTATAAAACAGGTTTTTAAATTTTTTTAAATTTAAAAACCGGCAATTCCACGGGGAATCTATGGCGAGATTAAGACCTCAGTAGAGCAACCTCGGCGGCCCCAACCCCTACTGGACTTCAGAAAGGCGCACCGCATGCGGCCGGAATCAGCGCATCCCCCGCGGCGACGACTGCGGGCCTGATCTACCCCTATATCACGCCGTTTTCCCCGCCCATTTGCACCCTCTCAAACCCAGCCTTACCTCCTACGCCAATAGGGATTCAGGAGACGTGAACGCTTGGAGTCTGCCGCAGAGCCTGCCGACCTATGGCACCTCATTGAAGTCTTCAATATTGAAGCCCACCGAAGAGATGGCCGTATCCTGATACTTGGATCCCCGATACACTGAAACGATCTCGAGGCGGATCCATGGCGCCCGCAATCCGCCCTTCTTCAAGGGGATGGATTGAGCGCCCTTCGTATCCTTCAAGACTACCGTTTTCTGGCCACCCGGCCACGTAAGGCGCAGTTCCCTGACGCGCCCGTTCTCCCTGAAAGCTTTATCGGTTCGTTGGTAGCCGTTCTGAATAATAACCTTCGAAAATAGCTGCGGGTAGTCGAAATCAAACTGCAGCCATTGCCCGATCCCGTCGCCACTCACGCCTTCTACCCAGGCGCTCTCGGGACCGGTTAGGAAGACATTGCCGGGGCCATAACTAAACTTCCCCTGATTCGCCAGGCGGGAACTGGCGCTGATCTTCCAGTTGCCAAACTGGGCCTCCCCAGTCTGAAACTTCAAGGGAGTCAGGTATCCCGACTCAAAGCGATCGAGTCCCTGCCCGTTGAGCCTTTCACCCAAGCCACCGAGACAAACGCTGCAGGTGATTGCAAACAGAACACCGACCTTTTTCATACTAGGGAAGATTATGGGTAAGTAAATGCCGTCTCAAGGCTTAATTTCGCGCCGCTTGCGGCACTCAGGTTAAATCAGTTGAAGACTCGGCCGGGTAGACAAAACAAGCGCGTCGACCTAACTGCCCAGTCTCGGGCCATGCACGGCATACCTCACTCGGTATGAGGCGTCAGTGCCATCATTTCCAGTTCCACTGTGAGCGACGCAGACAACCCTTTAGATGGAACCTGCTTCGGTGTTCCCAGCCTTAATCAGCAGAGGGTGTTTCTAAGAGGTAGGCTGTTCTGCTCAATCAACTCAAGGGGATGGTTCAAGATTCATTCTGCGCCGCTGTCCTTCAGCTCGGTTACCGGGCGACATTTCGAGGTTTCAAGCCCATCAACAAAAAAGCCCTCCAACTCAAAGAGCTAGAGGGCTTTAAAGAAGTTGCGGGGGCTGGATTTGAACCAACGACCTTCAGGTTATGAGCCTGAAATTCAGCCATATAAAACATATGGTTTAGAAATTTGTCATCCCGATTGTCATCTTTTTTCCCTTGTCTCAATAGTGAACGGAGGTGAATATAACGGCGCAATGACAGCACAAAAGCGCCAATCTCCCCGCCCCAAGAAGACCACTGGCCTACTCAGCATTCGAGAGATTACCCGCAGCGACGGATACACGGCTTATCGAGTCGAGGGCTGGAAGGATGAGAACGGTCGGCGGAAACTGAAGCAGTTCGCCAGTGAAGAGAAGGCGAAGCAGTTCGTCGCAGAGCAGCAAATCGTAATGCGGAACGCGGAACCGATTCACGTCATTACAACTCGTCTGCGCCCGGAACAGGTAGAGGAAGCGGAAAGGGCTTTCCACAAATTAGGCAGTCATTCGCTGGAGGAGGCGGTGGCATTCTTTCTCGGTCATGCCGCGAAACCGGATTCGCCGACTTCGCTAACGGTAGCCATCCGGGAATTTCTATCTGACAAGGAGAAGGAAGGACTACGGGCACAGTCGATCCGACAACTCGAAAGCACTCTCAACAGGTTCAAGGCACATGCGCAGGATGCCGACTGTGATCACGTTCACGAGTGCGGCACACCAGTAGTAAAGTCATTCCTGAAATCAGTGAGGGCGAAGAATGGCGTAGACCCGGCAACGCCGAAGACCTGGAACAACTACCGCGCCGACCTTTCCTCGTTTTTCTCTTGGTGCAGTAATCCTGAAGAACGGCGGTGGATTGAGGCGAATCCCTGCGCTTTCGTAATGAAACGCAAAGACGATAGCGGCACCCCCGACACCCTGACGGTCTGGCAATGCGCCCGTCTGATGCGCGACGTCGAGACGTTCAAGGATGGAGCTCTTGTTCCCTACTTCGCGCTTGCCCTCCTCGCCGGCATCCGCCCCGGCCCAGAAGGTGAGCTTCACAAACTCGCCAAACGGGCCGACCTGAAAAAGCTGATCGACCTGAAACGCGGCATCATCACAATCCCGAAAGGGATTTCTAAGGTGCGACGGAAACGAAATATCATCATCCGCCCCGCCCTTCGAGCTTGGCTGGAAAAATACAACGGGCCGATCCTACCCACGAATCACAGCCGGATGATAAAAGAGCTCAGGAGGCGCCACCAGCTATCGCACGACGTTTTGCGACATAGCTTTATCACCTACCACGTTGCCGCGTTTCGGTCGGTCGGCGAGGCTGCGCTCGAAGCGGGAAACTCTGAAGCGGAAATTAAGCGCTCGTATCTCAACGATGCCACTGTGGGCCAAGGGGAGGCATTCTGGAGGCTGGCGCCAAAGGAGATCAACCTCAAGAAACCGGAACCACAGCAACTCCTGAAAGCGGTATGAGTCGACCCAAATTTAGAAAAAGGGAACTTCACCCAGAGGTGGCAGCTATTGTGAATAACTCCAAAACAGACCGGCCTTTCTCCGAAGCGGATTGGCGCTTTTCCAACGGTATATTTGGAAGGCCCATCAACCCTCATCTTGCCAGAAGCTTTGCTGAGGCAAAGCAGGGGCTAACTGCGGATATGGATGAAGAAATCCACAAGCTTACATTTCGTCTCATAAACAACGCCGACGTCCACAAGGAGGAGATTCGCGAGATAGCAAAGGCACGAATCGAGTCGCAGAAAGAAAGTTTCGCCACACTACAGAAAGCGTTTACTGCCGCCATCATCTTCAATGACTCGGTGTTTTTCGAGGACTTGGCAATCTTAAACGAGGCTATCACAAATGATCCATCCGTAGTGGTTCGAGTCGATGAATACTTTAAATACGCCACTGCGATTTTAATACTAGAAATGCATGGAAAAGAGCTAACTGCGGGCAATGTCAGATCAGTTTTCGAGGAGGAATTTGGAGCTCCTGAAGACCACGATACAATCCGAAATCGTTTGAAGCGCTACTTCGATCTGATCTAAGCGCCAACCCCGTCAAAAACGCCTATAACTGACGGAGCCAACCTGTTTCTATATTCAATCTTAGGGGAAAAGTATGTGTCGACATGACAAAACATGCGACACCACAAAACGGCCCCGACAATGCTCTCGTCGGCGGGGAAACCCTACTCGAAATCGTCTTTCCGGATGAGCGGGACCGGCCCTCACTTCGATGGCTGGCAGCGATGCGTCAGCGGCGCTTGATTCCCTACCGTAAGATCGGTGGGCGCATGATTCGCTATGACGTCGGCGAGGTCAAAGCGGCCATTAAGCGGAATTTTTACGTGGAGGCGAAATGAGCAGTTCGTTTCTCATCCCCAAGGCAAGGTGCGCGGCCCTCGTGGAAATTCAGCGAAGGAGGCAAAAGCAGCAATCAGTATCCCGGCTCGAAATCGCCGACTACCTCACCCGGAAAACTGGTATCAGCTCGAAAGATGCGGACCGGATCAGCGGAGAGGTAATGGCGACTCTCTCCGCGCCTTCAAACACGCCCGCTTTGCAGGGACCTTTCTCGTGTGAGGCGCCGGAGCCGTTCCCACGAGTAATTAAGCGGTTCGGTGAGGAATGGCGCTTACAGGACGAAACAGCGACAGTTGCCCTCTACGATTGCTTCAACCCTTCCGGGACTCATCGCGGGCAGGTAGTCATGGAGAAGCGGTGGCAGCGAAGGGAAAAGAAGTTACCCAGCGGAAAAGTTCAAAGGGCAGGAACACCGATTCTCCCCTCAGCGGAGGAGTTCGGACAGTTCGCCTGGAACTTCCACGGCACGTCGGCAGGGCGCCGGCGCTTCGATGAAATGAACGCCCGTTAAAGACGAAAAAACCGCCCCCGGACGACCAAATCTCAAGGGCGGTTAATTCAATTTGTGATGGAACAAAATAATACTTTCGTCATCCCTGACAAGCCCTACTTCACATTACCGCTTTCCGCTTTGCCTGCTCTGAATGATAGCCGCGACCCTGCCAAGCTCGCCCGTGAACTAATAGACCTAGCCGTCTATAGAATGGCTGAATCCTTCAAGGATCAATACACCTCCTGCGAAATCAGCGAAATAGAGTGTGCGCAGAGCGGCGAAACGCTCGACGACTGGAGGGCAGAACATGAGATACCAGTTTTCGCGCCCGCTTACTCCGCTCTAGCGTGCTGGTTTTTTCAAGTGCCCTACTCTTCCGGACTAGAAGATAGGGCGCGGCAAACTAGGGACCTGATCTGGCACTATTCACAAACCGATAAGACCGAAATCATATTTTCGGTGAGAGACCGTGATTTGTGGGAATTATCCGAAGGCAGCATGCCGCTTCAGGACTTTTTAGTCTTGGGCGCTATTAGGTCGATTCTTGGAATACACTCAAAAAGTAAACCTCCCCGGCGCATTACGCGTGACCAGATTGCCGCCCGGATTGCAGGATATGGCAGGCTATCCGATATAAACGCAAACACGCGAAAGGCACTAACCGCAGAAGCGAAGCTGAAGCGCATTGGAAGGATCGCGGACAAACTAGCTGACCAAGAACGGTTCACCCGTTGGACTGCCTTTAAGCGCGAGACCTACTACCACGTTAGCCTACCCGAAGCCAGGATTGCCGACTACGTGACGGAAAGGAAGAGTCGAGCAGCGACCAAACGAATTGATCGGCTCAAGGTCGAGTTGGAAACCCAAACGAAACTCCAAAAGCTGAAAGACGAAGAACAGAGCCTACGGGACCAACTCTCCCAAAAGGGATGATCACAACCCCCCCGGCCTACGAAGGAGGCCATCTTGGAAACCTTCTTCTATTCATTCTTAGATCACCTTTTTAAGAGTCCTTATTTAAGTCCCCACTCAGCCCCCGACTAAGTCCCCATCCATCCCCACTACTAGTCGCCACGCCACCCCCGTTTAGTTTCAACCCAGAGGCCAGCGAAACGGCGCACGCTTCAACAGCGCCGGCGAGGTCCCCCCGTTTAAGGATATGGTTAAAGCCTCACTGCTGGTGATGCCTTACGGGCTCCAAAATTTACAGCCTCTCCGCGCATGGAACCTGAAAATGGAAACCGCCCAGACAAGGCTCATTTTTATCTCATCCCTAACAAAGCCCGATAATGGCAAGACCTGTCATTGTCATCATTTTTGTCATCCAAAAGGCCGTATTTCGGCGCATTTCGGGGGTATTTCTATGACATAAACGGAGCGGAAACCACCAATGCAAAAGCCCCGTAACTCAATGAGCTACAGGGCTTTAAAGAAGTTGCGGGGGCTGGATTTGAACCAACGACCTTCAGGTTATGAGCCTGACGAGCTACCAGACTGCTCCACCCCGCGGTCTAGATCCGTCGCGGACGACGGGGAGAGGACTCTCGACGAATCTCCCCTCTTCGCAAGCCTTTTTTGACGGAATTGAAACCTTTCCGATACCGCTACAAATGCAGCAGTGAGCGAGCTGCATCGGCGATACTTTGGGCGGCTGGACGATGCGCTTTCCAGAGATTCGGGTGATACGGAATCGGGGTGTCGCGGCAGTTGTGGCGCTGCGGCGGAGCGTCTAGCAAATGGAAACCTTCTGCCACCACCCGGGAAACCACTTCGGAGGTCACGCCGCCCCAGGGAAATCCCTCGCCTACCGCGAGCAGGCGCCCGGTCCGGGCTACGGAACCGAGAATGGTGTCGGTATCGATCGGCTTAACCGATCTCAAATCAACCACCTCCAGATCATAGCCCTCTTCTTCGAGCTGCTTGGCGGCGCGCAGGCACTCGTGGACCATTGCGCTGTTAGTCACGATGGTGGCATGTCGACCGGCACGGGCCAGTCTCGCCTTGCCAATCGGCAGGTTCTCCTCCGGCAGGGACTCCGCCTTGAGGTGATAGTAAAGAAACTTGTGTTCACAGAAGATGACCGGGTCATCAATTTCCACCGCTTCAATCAGCATGGAATAGGCGTCCTCCACCGTGGCCGGAGTCAGCACGACCAAGCCCGGGTAGTGGGAATAGATCGATTCGAGGCATTGGCTGTGAAAAGGCCCACTACCTTCTGTGCCGCCCGAGGGCAATCTAACGGTAACTGGACACGGCACGCCGGTCCGGTAATACTGAGTTGCGGCCTGGTTGACGATCTGGTTGAAAGCAATCGAGGAAAAGTCTGCGAACTGCATCTCAATGATGGGACGCATCCCCTCGATCGCTGCGCCCACGGCGGATCCAATCATGGCATCCTCACTGATAGGAGAGTCAAGCACCCGACCGGGAAAACGCTCGGAAAGCCCTTTAGTCGCCTTGAAGGCACCGCCAAACTCCGACACGTCTTGTCCGTAGATATAGACGCTGTCGTTCTCTTCCAGCACCCGGGCCTGGGCTTCGCGGATTGCCTCTAGGTAAGTGATCGCCATGAGTTGGCCGCACTCTTGCCTCAAGTTACCGTGTTCGCAACCGCCTCAACGGCATATGACGGCAGTTTTCCTACTCAGCTGATTTCGCTGATTTTCACGGGGCGCCCCTCCGCGACCGACTTATCGCACGCGAAGAGCACGCGGAAGGTCTCCAAGGCCTCTCCAATGCTGGTCCGGGGCATATCCTCCCCTTTGTCCAGCGCATCAAAAAACGCCTGGAACTGGGCCTGGTAGGGATGATCGGCCACGTCGCCGGAATCAGCCATCGCCATGGGCAGGTCCGCCCATTTCTTGTCCCTGAGGCCAAACTTGTTTGAGTAGATCTTATTGTCGAGCAGGCTGCCCTCGCTGCCTACGAGGTGGGTGTGAAAGTAGTAGGGTTGAAAGCAATCGATCACCGAAGCGACTTTCCCGACGCTGCCGTTGGAAAATTTGAGGATGGAAGCTGTTGTGGTGGCGTATTCGTATTTCTGGAAGATTTCGTGCTTCGAAGTCGTCGCGTAAGAGCTGACCTCCTCGACTTCCTTCCCCATGCAGAGCAGCAGAGCATCGAGGGCATGGCATCCGGCCGACAACAGGCTGCTGCCACCGTTCTCAGCCGTGGTATTCCAACGATACTGCCCATACCAGGGACCAATGCCGTGGTAGTAGTCAATTTCCCCGTAGTGCACATCGCCGATCAATCCCTCGGCCAGCAGCTTGGTTGTGGTGAGGAACTGGCTGATGTATCGAAGTTCGAAGCAGACACAGGCCTTAACGCCGTTGGCAACGACAGCGTCATGGATGGCTTTGCAGTCTTCCCAGTTCAGCGCCATGGGCTTTTCCAGGATGATGTGTTTTCCCGCATTGGCAGCGGCAACTGCCTGCTCGCGGTGCTGGTTCGGGTAGCTGGTGATGGAAACCACATCCACATCTTCCGCGGCCAGCATGGCATCCACGTCGGTGTAGGTCTTGATGGAGCCCCCATGAGTCGCTGAGACCTCAGCGTCGTCGAGCTTTCTAGATGAATAAATCGCCGTGACTTCGCCTTGCTCCGTTCCGTTGATCGCGTCCGCATGGGCCGTTGCCGCCCACCCGTATCCAATGATGCCTACTCGATATGCCATGCCATATTTCACCCCGTGAAGTCAGGTTGCGGCAAAGAAAAAATCGCCCCGTTCGCGCCCTTAATCCGGCGGTCGTAGAGGCACAGTGTCAGGATGAGTGGCTCGAAGTGTCATTAATGTCAAAAGACATGCTGACAAATCCACCACCAGAAAATTCCCCGCCCAGTCTCGTGACGGGTTCGAAACCCGGGAAAATCATTGGCCCTCCACCGATGCGATCCATGCCGCGCAGCAAGACCACGATCCAGCCGACAAAAGCCACCAGAACAAGGCAGGCCAGGATCACAGCAATAGTAATGAGGATCGAAACGGCACGGCGACTGGACCCTTCAACAAAAATGCTCGGCGCATACTCGCGCAGCAACTCCGGTGCATCAGCTGATGCAGGCAGATCGTAGACTGATTCGGCTTCGCTGATTGCCTCGGCTTCCGTTCCTTCGGCGGCCATGAGACGCCCGAGCCAGTAGAGTTGAATACTCAGCTCGATTGCCATTTTTTCGACCTGATCCGGCGCAAAGTCAGTGGCCGCACCTTCGCGAAGACAGTTCTGGCGGATGCGATCAAAGACCGACTTTGGCAGCGCGGAGCGAACGGTCTCATTGTAGACAAACTCAGTCAGGTCCGGATGCTCGCGGTGATAGACCATCATAACGGTGTTCTGGTCGGAGAACCATTCCTTATGAAGTTTCCGGAGATCGATGTCGTCAGGAATTTCCTGTGTTTCACCGATCACCATCACGTAGATCTTGAAGTCGGATTCATCCGAATGGAACTCTAGGAAGCGCTTGATGTCATTGGACTTCTGCTCGGTCAGGAGTCTTTGTGGATCAATTAGGAAATCGACCGGCTGATAGCCAAAGTACACGTTCCTCAGCTCCCCCTCGATCGGCGGGAGAGCCTCAACGGGCGGTGCCTGCGCCGGTTGATCCAAAATCTCACCCGAATCACTTGTATCATTGCCAACGGCATTGGAAACCGCGTCGGTGGTCGTCAAAGGTCCATAGAACGTCAGCGGAGAGCCGTCGGGATTTGTCGGAGTTTCAGCCCCGCCTGCGACGACCGCAGTCGCCTCTCCTTCCTCGGCCTCAGGGGCACCATCCGGCAACAACCCGACAGGCCAAAGTCCACCACCCAGTGCATATCCTTCTGATTCGGATGAACTCCCCCATTCGGGCATATCAATGTCCGCAGCAAGACCTCCCGCGGTAAGCAGGGTAACACTGAATGCTGTGATGAGTGGTCTCATTCAAGTGGTCCTAGTGTCGCACGAATCGCAGTCGCCTAAACAGCCCGTAATCTTCTTCTCAGCCCCAGCATGGGCGCAAAGTGTTCGGGCAGGTCGAGCGTGTTCTCGTTGAGTGCTTTGCTCTGAGCCTGCAGTTCTTCGTGTGACAGCTTCCGCATTTTCTTGCCCTTCTTCTCAAGGACTTTGCAGAGTCGACGGAAAATGGTTTCAATCGCTTCCCCATATTCCCCGTTCAGCAGATTCGGGCGCGCTTTCATCAAGGCGCGGTAACTTTCCTCCTCGGCAATGAGCGACTCCGCAAAGTATCCGAGGGATATGCCGACCTTCTTCGCGTTCATGTCGAGAATCACGAGGATCGCATTCTCATTGGGCCGGGCATACTCCGCCCCTTTTACCTGACCGTGATTCAAGAGCCAGAACCCCAGTTCGCTCATATTGAGACCTCCTGGAAGCGTCCCGAGGTAGGCGCAGAAGAGCATCTGGGGAAACTTTAACTCAAGCTGATCGATCGCTGAGTTCAGGACATCCTTCTCCTGCTTACGGAGACAGTGGGCAGCATCGTGCACCCGGCTCAGCAATACCTGGTTCGACCCGAATTTCTTGGCCGATTCCTTCTCGCTATAGCCGCAGGAGTAGCAGCTCTCAGCCTCATGATCGACTGGACGCATACACTTCGGGCACTTCATCTCGAAATTACAGAATACTCCTCAGTTTTATCTAAATTATTAATTTTACAAGAATATTAAGAAATATTAACTACGTCAAGCGATTAGAGAGGCCCCTTTTTCACGAAGCGGACCCGATACCATTGGGCCCGAAGCCGCGAAAATACTGCCCTGCGACGAGATCTAAGAGGCGCAAATTGCTTGCAAATTGCCTCGACGGAAGACTGCAGCGCCGCCTCGACTAAATTGACATCGACGAGAATCCCCCGTCGACGATCAACTCGATTCCAGTCACGAAAGACCCGGCATTAGCCGATGCGAGTAGCAGGGTGGCTCCGTTCAGCTCATGGGCATCCCCGAAGCGATTGGCCGGGGTGTGCCCCATAATCGCTGCGACCCGGTCTTCCGTCAGCACCTTGCGGTTCTGCTCTGCCGGGAAAAATCCAGGAACCAGGGTATTTACGCGCACGCCCTGCTCCGCCCACTCACGGGCCAGGTTCTTGGAAAGGTTGTGAACTGCAGCTTTACTCGCGGAGTAGGTGAAGACTTTGCTGAGTGGGCCGAGGCCGGAAATCGAACCAATATTGATGATAGAACCACTACCCTGCTCCAGCATCTGCCTGCCGAAGACCTGGCAGCTTCTCAGGATGGCCCCCAGATTGATGTCGAGGATGCGGGCAAACTCTTCATCTTCGATCTCGAGGAGAGGTGTGGGAGAATTTACCCCTGCACCGTTCACGAGAATGTCGACTTTACCGTGAGCTTCGAGGACTTCTGCCAGAAGCGATTCAAGAGACTCCCGGGAAGCCACATCCGCCGCGATAAAAGAGGCATTGCCGCCAAGCGCTTCAATCTCAGACACCCGTTCCGCCCCCTTTTCCTCGCTGCGTCCGACCACGACAACATCAGCACCGGCCTGAGCCAGGCCTTTCGCCATCTCGCCACAGAGCACGCCGGTTCCACCAACAACCACAGCTGTTTGTCTTCCCAGCGAAAAGAGATCCTCTACATAACTCATGAAGGATTGATACCCTACCCTGACTGGAGTGCAACGACCGGAAACTTCATCGAAATTTGCGCAATTCTGACGGAAATTCAGGCTGCGTTGCCGTCTTCAGAATCGTCAATAAGATCGAGCTCGGCCGCTGGATCACTGCCGACCTCGATCTCACGCTGCCATTTGAGAGAAATCCAGGGGCGCAGGAGTCCGTAGACGAGATAGCTCAGGAAAATGATCAGCGGAACGAATTCTACGAAGTTCACCGCGCAGACGAGAACCACGATCACTACAAACAGCCACACTATGGAGCGTCGCGCTCTCCAGTTCATCGCCTTGAAGCTGGGATAACGAAATTCGCTCAACATCATAAAAGAAAGGAGCAGCATCAGCACCAGCAAGATATAGCGCCACGGGCCAATCTCTTTGTGCCCCTCGTTGAGCCAGAGAATAAAAATGGTCAGTGAAGCGATCAGTCCCGCCGCCGCCGGAATCGGAAACCCGACGAAGTCTCTTTCTTTGGCCTCGTCCGGATTCTCCTGGGCCAATTGAGCCAGGCAGTTAAACCGCGCCAGCCGCATACCACCACACAGCAGGTATATAAAGGCAATCGTCCATCCCAGCCGATTGTCAAACGAACTCAAAACGATGTCCATCACCAGCAAAGCCGGCGCCATCCCGAAGGAAACGATATCGGCCAGAGAATCGAACTCGCGTCCGAACATCGACTCCTGCCCCTTGATTCGGGCGAGGCGGCCATCCAGGGCATCAAAGAAACAGGCACCCAGAATGAGGAAAATTGCGAGGTGAAAGTCCTTGGCTCCGCCATCGGCGTCTCGCATCCCCTCGAAAATCACCAAAACGGCGCTGAAGCCGCAAGCCAGGTTCCCGGCAGTCATCAGGTTGGGCCACAGGTAAACACTGGGAGTGCTCCAGGGGCCGGGGACGTGGCGTTTCATGCTGTTAAGATCCGCTTCGAAAACCAAATTTCAATTTTCAAATGAGAAAGAGCCGAGTTAAGTCCATAGTCTAGAAATGGCCCCCACTGCCCAACCTCCAGAAATCGACGCCAATATCACTATGGGAGACGTCCTCGACCGCTTCCCCGGTGCGAAGCGAGCCCTCTTTGCGGCCTATCATATCGGCGGCTGCCAGAGCTGCAGCTATGACAACGACGAAACGCTCGCTGAGGTCTGCGAACGAAACGAGAACCTTCCCGTCGAAGAAGTGATCAACCACATTCTGCAGGCCCACGAGACGGACCGGAAGATCCTGATTGATCCTTCCGATCTCGCCGAAGCCCTCAAATCTGAATCTGCCCCGCGGCTGCTTGATCTGAGAACCAGCGAAGAACACGAAGCCGTCGCCCTGCCGGGCTCGGAGATGTTCAGCAACGATCTCATGCAGGATATCTTCGGCAACGAGTCCAAGGACCGAATGATTGTGATGTATGATCACACTGGCGACAAAGTCCTCGATGCCGCGGCTTACTTGATCGGGCACGGCTACAGGAACACTCGCGCTCTTCGAGGCGGCATCGATGCCTACGCGCAGGAAGTCGACTCCAGTATTCCCCGCTACAAGCTGGAATTTGAAGATCCTGAGAGCTGAACTGCCACGTAGATATTTTCGCACCTGTTTATCGCCATGAGCAACGAAGACTCTGATTTCGAAGACAAGATCCAGGACGCCATCGCCAACCCTCAGAATATGGGCGAAATGGCAGATGCCGACTCTGTAGGAACTGTCGGGAATCCTGAATGCGGAGACATGGTCCGCCTTTGGCTCAAATTCGACGAGAAGGACGGAAAAAAGGTGATCGACAAGGCGTCCTTTCAAAGCTTCGGCTGCCAGACCGCGATAGCGGTGGCCTCAATGGCAACCGAGATGCTCAAGGGCAAAACCGTCGACGAAGCGAAGGAACTCGACTCCTCCGACCTCTCCAAACCGTTGGGCTCCCTCCCCCCCATGAAGATCCACTGTGGCGAAATGGTCGAAGGCGCACTCCGCGAAGCACTTAAGGGAGACGGCGAGGTCAGCGAAGCTTCGATGGAAACGTCTCAGCCCACTGGGAATACCCTCCTCGGCGATATGAACCAACCCGCGCTCAAGAAAGGAAAGCTCAAAGTGGTGAAACTGGAGGAGTAGAGTAGCAAAGTAGTTGAGCACCCAAGAATCTGATACAACTTCATCAAGGCGAAGCGAACCTTCGCACCTTTAACCTTCCCACCTTTTACTGCCGCATCGCGGCGAATCCCATGCACGAAGAACTTGAACTCACACGCGAAGTCGAAGCCATCCAGATCCCGAGCGGCGATCTCATCCATTTGCCGCAAGGCACCAAGGTGATGATCACCCAGGCACTCGGAGGCACCTACACCGTCGCGACCCAGTCCGGACTTGCCCGAATCAAGTCCGAGAACGCCGACGCTCTCGGCATCGATCTCGATGCCGAGAAAGCCAAGCAGGATGCCGCTGCCGTCAAGGTTGCCGACGGAGATGTCGAAGGCGCCATCTGGGAGCAGCTTAAGCTCGTTTTTGACCCCGAGATTCCGGTCAACATCGTCGACCTCGGTCTCGTCTATGACTGCGCCATCAAGGAGGAAGAAGGACAGAAGAACGTCGAAGTGAAAATGACGCTCACCGCTCCCGGTTGTGGCATGGGCCCCACCATCGCGGCTGACGCGCAATCCAAGATCCTCATGCTTGAGGGCATCGACAACGCCCAGGTTGATCTCGTCTGGGATCCGGTTTGGAATCAGGACATGATCTCCGAAGAGGGCAAGATGAAGCTGGGGATGATTTAGAAAGCTATTTTGGTATGACCCATTTTGCCATTCAGCTTTCATGTCAAGGAAAGTGAAAAGCTAAAAGGCCGACCGCTAATCGGCTCAGGCGGCCGCGCCTGCAACACGGTCAAACCACAAAAAGGTGCAGTAGCCTGCATACCCCAGCAAGAGCACGCCGCCTTCCCATCGGGAAATCCGCTTCCCTGTGAACATCATAATGCACAGCACCACCGTAAGGCCGATCATGACATAAAGATCGGACATCTCGATCCCGCCGGTTTGGAGAGGTTTGACCAACGCTGTGATGCCAATCACGCTTAGCAGATTAAAAATACACGATCCGATTACATTGCCGGTGATGATGTCACCCTGCTTCTTGAGCGAGGCGATAATCGAAGTGGCGAGCTCAGGCACAGAAGTACTGAAGGCTATCAGCGTGAGAGAAATGACGGCCTTGGGAACTCCCATTTTCTCTGCGAGCCCAACGCCACCGATTTCGAGCCACTTCGCCCCGAAATAAAGGCCGACCAGACCAACTAAGATAAGAATCGAGAATTTCCAAACGGGATCGCTCTCTGCCTTCTCTAGATCAAATTCCTCTTCAAACTCTTCCGTGACTTCCGGCTCCTCGATCTTTCGGGTCAGAACAAGTTGATACCATGTGTAGCCGAGGACCGCAGCAAACAGGATCCCACCTTCGATTCGGCTGATTTGGCCGTTCCAGAGCATCATCGTAAAGGCGATTGTCGAAAGCAGCAAAACCGGCAGATCACGGCGTATCAGTTGACTCTTTATTTGCAGCAGGCAGATGAAAGCACTGACGCCCAGCACCAGGGCAATATTACAGATATTCGACCCCACCACGTTTCCCAAGGCCATGCCGGGATGCCCGTTGAGGTTGAAACCTATCGAGACGAATAATTCGGGTGCACTTGTGCCGAAAGCCACCACGGTCAGCCCCACCACCAGCGGCGAAATCCCGAACCGAATGGCGAGGCTGGAAGCTCCGCCCACCAACCATTCCGCCCCGAAATACAGGGCGGTAAGACCGGCAATCAGCCACAAGAGATCGATGAGAACGGGCATCCGGCACTGTGGCAGCGAGGCCGAAACCTTCCACCAAAAAATCTTTCACATTTTCGACTTGCGAATCGTTCCGATGCCTTCATATTCCCGTCCCGCGCTTCAGGTCGCTTCGGTCTGACAGTCTAGCGTCGAACGCGACCCGTTCGTCTAGCGGTTAGGACTCCGCCCTTTCACGGCGGCAACACGGGTTCGAGTCCCGTACGGGTCGCCAAAAAGCACCGCCGATTTCGGCGGTTTTTTTGTTGCTACCCGTTGGGAGTCGAGCCCGTAGATTTCGCCTGCCATTGACCGCGAAGCGGTTCAAATACCTCGCGAGCAGAGCGAGCCATTCCGCAGATCCGGAGCGGAGCGAAGGATAATCCCGTACGGGTCGCCATTTCTTTTCTCACTCCCTCCCCGACGCGGAGGATTCCGTAAACCCAACGCTATCAAGGGTTTGCATTGCATGGTCACCAGCTCAAGGAGCGATTCTCTACGCAGATTCCACCCGCCATTCTTGACATGCACAACAAATGCACAACAAGATGTTCCTGTGCCACGTAAAAAGAAACTCCCCGAGCAAGGTGCTCCCGAAATCGTCCGGGAAGGCAATGCCCAGGTGAAAATCTATTTCTCTCCAGTTAGAGACCGTCCTCGCTACATTGTCGTCCACCATGGCCAGGACGGAAACCGTAGAGCTCAGAGCTTTGCCGACTATGATCTGGCCAAGCAGGAGGCGGAGGTCAAAGCCATTGCGATTCACAACGGCACCCTGGAGACGCTTGAACTCACCGGCGAACGGAGGCGAGCTCATGAGAGGGCCATGGCAATCGCCGGCGAACTCGAACGCCCTCTCGATGGCGCCTTGGTCGAATACAGGGAAGCCCGCGCTCTCCTGCCCGAGGATGTTTCTCTTGTCGAGGCGGCTCGCTTTTTCGTTCGGCATAGCGCCGGCACCGTCAAGAAGCGAGCCCTTCCGGATGTTGTTGAGGACTACATCAAGCAGTTGGAAAAAGACAATATGTCGAAGCGCCATGTCGAGGATGCTCGGGCGAGGCTTCGCAAACTCGCAGCGCACTTCGACGGCCCCATCGATGAAATCGAACAGAGTGCCCTGAAGGCTTGGTTGAACCAGCTTGAGGTTGGTGTCCGAACGAGAAACAACTTCCGGGGGCATGTGGTCAGTCTCTTCAAATACGCCAAAGGCGATGGCAACTTGCCGAAGGGGCTCCCAACGGCTGCAGAAGGCCTGAGGAAGGCCAAAGAAAAGGCAGATGAGCCCGGTATCCTTACTCCAGAAAGAATGATCCAGTTCCTAAAGGAAGCATCGGAGCGACTTATTCCGCTTCTTGCGATTGGAGGATTCGCCGGCTTGAGAACCTCCGAAATCATGCGCCTCCAATGGGAGGAAATCGACTTCGGTCGGAACCATATCGACATCAAAGCCAAGAACACGAAAACGGCCCAAAGGCGCCTTGCTCCCCTCCTCCCGAATTTGAAGGAGTGGCTGACACCCTACCAGGATCTTGCCGGACCGGTCTGTTCCACTCGCGAAGTGGAAACGGAAAGAAGGGAACTGGCGAAAACTCTCAATATCGATTGGCCAAACAACGCCCTCCGCCACAGCTACGCCAGCTACCGGATGGCCTCGACTGAGAATGCTCCAAAGGTCGCCATCGAGATGGGAAACAGTCCTGAAATAATCTTTAGTGCCTATCGGGAAGTGGTACCACAAGAGGCGGCCGAAAAGTGGTTCTCGATCCTTCCCGAGAAATAGTCGAAACCGCTTTCCTCCGCACTCCGAGAGGTGCATTTCTGTCTCATTTGAGCCTCGCTGATCTGAGCCTCTTTCGAGCTCATTTCATGTGACTCCAA
>JBMYJM010000002.1:0-461823 GCA_049594415.1 Verrucomicrobiales bacterium
GGCATGGATCTCTGGGCCAATCGAATCGGAATGGTTGCCACGATGAACACCCAGGGAGAGGTGACGCTCATCCCCGACCCATGGTCAAAGAATCAAAGCGCTACGAAGAATGGCGGCGCTCAGCGAAATCGCTGGAGGCGTTTCAACTACGATCTCGCCCGTGAAGACATCGAGGCTTTCATGAAAGATGACAGCCAGCACATTCTTTACATCGCCCCGGATCCCTTCGAGCTCGGCGTTCCCGGTGCCGAGAGTTTCAAGCGCAAAGGCAAGGAACCCGGCAGCAAAATGGAGACAATGCGCGAAAGCACCCCCATCGTGCAGGAGATGATCAGCACGCCGGTAACTGACCCGGACACCGGAGATATGCTCGGACTTTTCCTGCGAGGCACCTCAGCCGAGACCGATGCCCAGCGATTCATCGAGCGCTATCAATCCACGATGGAGTCGAAGGACCCGCTCAAAAGCGGTATTTACCTGGACGGTAAAGTGCTGTCCCGCTCACTGGAGACTGACTTCGCCGCGGAACTCGCCAGGATCGCTGAGAAAAACCTCGAGGAACAACACAGCGAGGATCGCTTTCGTTGGGAGGGAGAAATCGATGGAATGCTCCACGCGGTTTACATGGCTCCCCTCACCGAGGTCGACACCCCGAGGCCGGCCTACGAAGTGGCCGCTTTTTCCCTGACCAAGCTGAATAGCGACCTCGCCGAACTCCGCATTCGCGGTAGCGGTATCGGTGTCGGCGTTATGTTGCTCGGCATCTTCATGGCGTTCCTCCTCGCAAGAAACCTGTCGATTCCTCTGAGAGAGCTCGTCCGTGGAACCGAGGCCATCCGGGAAGGATCGCTTGACCATCGGGTCACCGTTCGATCCGGGGACGAGATTGGTGAACTGGCCGCTTCCTTCAACGAGATGGCCGAAGATTTAAAGCAGAAAGACCTCTATCGCGATCTTCTCGGAAAGGTCAGCGATGAAACCGTGGCACAGGCCCTCGTTAGCGGTTCACTGGATCTCGAACTCGGAGGTGAGCTCAAAGATGTTTCGATCCTCTTCTGCGACATTCGCGGATTCACCGCAATGACCGAACACATGGATCCCACCGAGGTCATTGAGCTGTTGAACAATCACATGACCGCGATGACCCAGATCGTCCGGACCCACTGCGGCGTCGTTGACAAGTTCGTCGGAGACGAAATCATGGCAGTCTTCGGCGGGCTCAAATCCTACGGGAATGACGCTGCCAACGCGGCGGCCTGCGCTCTCGACATGATCCGGGTTCGTGAGGAACTGAATACTCAACTTGATGTCCCCATCAATATCGGGATTGGGATCGCCACCGGCGAAGCGGTGGCCGGATGCATGGGGTCCGCGGACCGGCTGAACTTCACGGTTCTCGGAGCCCGCGTCAATCTCGCTGCCCGACTCTGCGGCGCCGCCTCCTTGATGCAGACCATCATCGACCAGAACACACTCGAAGCCTTGGGAGACTCCGCGTCAGCTAATCCCCTACCAGAACTGGAACTGAAAGGGTTCACCGATGCGCGAACCGCTTTCCACCTGAGAAGCATCGCCACAGATCCCGACACGCCCGAAGTTCAGAGCGTGGTCAGCCATTGATGCCTGATCAAGGGGTCATCTGACGATCGACTCTTTCACCTTCTCCACGACCTCCTCGATCGAGAGATCAGAGCTGTCCACCACAGTAGCGTCTTCGGGAATCACCAAAGGAGATGCCTTGCGGTTGGAATCCATCTTGTCACGAGCCGCGATGGAGTCGTCGATCCCTTCGGCGCGGCGACGCTGTTCACGCACCTCGGGAGACGCATCGATGTAAAACTTGTTAGACGTGTCCGGAAACACCACCGACCCGATATCACGACCTTCCATGACCACACCCCGCTCCCTGGCATAGGCACGCTGTTCGTCCACGAGCCTGGAACGAACCGAAGGAATTGCCGCGACGAGAGACACGCCCCCGTTCACCGCCTCATTGGCGAGCTGTTCACGGGAAAGAAGCTGACCGTTCACTGCGATGGTTCCGATATTGTCCTGCTCGCCACATTGGAATTCTGTCCTTTCCAGCAAAGCTTCCACATCGCCAGTCCTGGCCGGGTCCACTCCATTCTCAAGTACCCACCAGGTGAAAGCACGATACATGCCGCCCGAGCTCACGAACACGATTCCCAACTCTGACGCTAGGCGCTTCGCGACGGTGCTCTTCCCTGAAGCGGCGGGGCCGTCGATAGCAATGACAAGTGAAGGGTCTCCAGACATAGCAGAACCATCCTGAACCTCGAACTCCCCTACCGCAATCGGAATTCTATCGATAGTATGCCACTCGCAAAAAACTCTTGCCCCGAGGCGGGTCGGTCACTATCGGTTTGAACTATGATTCTTTCCGACTCGGAAATCCTGGCCGCGATGGACCGCAAAGAAATCGTGATTGAACCCTACGATCGCGAATGCCTCGGCACCAACAGCTACGACGTACACCTTTCCAAGCATCTCGCTACCTATCGCAACAGGGTTCTCGACGCCAAAGCCCACAACGAAATTGAGCATTTCGAGATTCCGCCGGAAGGATTCGTTCTCGAGCCGCAGATCAACTACCTCGGTTCCACCATCGAATACACCGAAAGCCACAAGGCCGTTCCCTTTCTCGAAGGAAAATCCAGTGTCGGCCGACTCGGCATCGACATCCACGCCACTGCGGGGAAAGGCGACGTTGGCTTCTGCAACTACTGGACGCTCGAGATTTCGGTGAAACAACCCGTGCGCGTCTACGAAGGCATGCCGGTCGGCCAGCTCATTTACTTTCTCGTTGAAGGCGAGATCCTCAATCCCTACAACACTAAGCAGTCCGCCAAATACAACGACAAGACGCCTCTCCCCGTCGAGTCGATGATGTTCCGGAACAAGTTTTAGGATCGTGAAAGGCAGCCCGAGCTCTTGCTCGACCGCACTGGCGCTTCCTTCTATGATGCGCTCATGAACTGCCGGATTCTCCTCGGAGTCGCCATTCTCACTGAAGTGATCGGAATCACTTTGTGGAAGCTTTTCGAAGGCCTGCCCCGACTGGTTTCAGGCAAGCTTTCACCCCTCTTCACTTCCGAATCTGCCCAGTCCCGCAGCCCACTGCTCTAGCCGCTTGAGTCTTACGAGGTCCTGCCCTACTCTTCCCTCCTATGCCAGCCCTCTACCAGATCAGGCGCCTTATTCTGTCGCAATTTCAGCAGTTCGATTTCTGTGATCTGGATTTCACCCATCCCGATACCGGTGAAGTGCTCAACGAAGTCTGCCTGCTCGGACCCAACGGGTCCGGTAAATCGACGATCTTATCCCAGATCTATCACTCGATCGACAGTGCCTTGCTGCCTTCGTCCACCCAGCCGGGCGCAACGGACGATTCTCTCATTCTGACCAAGTTCCGCATCGGAGACAAAAACGTCTACCAGGCCCGATCCGGGGCAGCAGATGCCTGCAACCTCGGCGAAGTCAGTTGGTTCAGTCCCGCGATCGAGCAAACCAAGCGCTGGGCCAAGCTCCCGGAAAAACCGGTGAGCTATCGCAAGTTCATCCGGCAGTTCTCTGATCACAAGCTTGGCAAAAAGGAACACCCCGAACTGCCCGATCCCGCGCTCGCGTTTTTTTCTCCGCAACTCTCCGTAGTTGACTCCGCTGAAGCAGAAAACTTCTACGACTTTCTCTACAACCGTCGCCGGCAACGACAGGATCTTTTCCACGCTTTTCTCAAGCAGGACGAAAACCGCGAACGAACCGTTGCTGAAGTGGAGGCGGACTTCGAAGCTCTCACTCCCAATCCTCTCAAGGCGTTTAAAGGGCTATGGAACAGCGTGCTCGGCGAAATGGGTATCGCCTTCTGCCCGACCAGGGAACCGTCACTGATTTCCGCACACACCGGCGAAGAAGTCTCTTTTTACTCACTCAGTCCCGGTCTGCAGAGCTACCTGCTTCGCATCGCATTAGTGTTTTGCCAGTATTACAACCAACCCGAGCGACGCGGCTTCGTCTTTCTCGATTTGCCGGAATGCGGGCTCAGCCCCGAACTGGCAATCTCCCTGGTCCAGTTTTTCCAACCGAATCAACCGGAACATCCCGGCCAGCTTTTTATCGCAACGCACGAAACCGAAGTGACCGTACAATTTGAACCGCATAGCCTGATCAATCTGGAGTTCGATGAAGAGACCGGCTACGTCTACCACGAGCGCATCGAAATCGAGGAAGAGGCAGCCGAGAGCGAACCGGAAGAGGAGACAGAGGAAATCGCCGAAGCAGAGAACGACAAGACGGAGGAGCAAACTCCCGCGACCATCCAGAAACGCGCGGCAGCTAATCGCTACTCACGCCTGAAACGCCAGATCCAGAATCTCGAAGACGAGAACAAACTGGCCGACCTCGTCGATGAGGCATTCTCGATCCGGAAATTTTGATTCGATGAAAATCCTCATCGCCTGCGACAAGTTCAAAGGGTCACTCACCGCCCCGGAAGCCTGCGAAGCTGTCGCCAGCGGAATCAGCGAGGCGCTCGGGTCCGACGCTGTCAAAATGCGCCAGCTTCCCGTCGCGGATGGCGGCGACGGAATGGCACTTTCCCTCACCGCTGCAGGCGACGGCGAATGGATCACTCACCGGGTCAGCAATGCTCTTGGCCAACCCGTCGAAGCCGGCTACGGCATTATCGAAAACGGGCGCGTCGCGGTCATCGAGATGGCTGAAGCCTCCGGCCTGGCCCAACTCAATACCACTTCATTGGAACCGTGGAATGCCACCACGTTCGGCACCGGGGAACTGATCCTTGATGCCACGGACCGGGGGGTCGAAGAAATCGTCCTCGGCATCGGGGGTAGCGCCACAAACGATGGCGGCACTGGAATGGCCCGCGCCCTGGGGTTTCAGTTTCTCGACGACAACGGGCACCCTCTGGGCTCTCTCCCCGCCGAACTCCATGGAGTCGTCAATATTCAGGCTCCCGACAACCTCGACCTGCCGGAGATCACCGTGGCCTGCGATGTCACTAATCCCCTGCTGGGACCGTCTGGTTGTACCGCTATTTACGGCCCTCAAAAGGGAATCGCATCGGACGATCTTTCTCGCCACGAGAAGCGTCTCGCTCATCTCGTCAGTCTCACCGGTGAACACGGTCGCATCGCCGCCGATCAACCCGGTGCCGGCGCAGCCGGAGGGCTTGGATTCGGAAGTCTCGTTTTTCTCAATGCCCGACTGGTTCCGGGTTTCGATCTCGTGGCTAACATTCTCCAGCTCGATGCGGCAGTGCAGTGGGCCGACCTTGTCATCACCGGCGAAGGCAAGCTCGACAGCCAGTCCTGCCAGGGCAAAGCGCCTCACGGCGTGGCTCAATTCGCCAAAAGGCACGGCAAATCGACGGTAGTCTTTTGCGGCTTTCTTGAAAGCCGCGAACTCGAGAAAGAGTTCGGCTCTGTCTGCGAAATCAGGGATCCAAAACTAAGCATCGAAGAAAACATCAAACAGGGGGCGAACCGCCTGCGCTCTGCAGCAGCTCAATTTATCGCCCCCTTTATCTCTCCTTCTACTTGACCGCTTCACATCATGTCTGATCCAGAAATTCTCCCCGGCCTCGAAGGTGTCATGTCCTACCGCACGGAGTTCGATTTGCGGCCGGGTGACTGCCTAGCAGGTATGAAGGATCTCCCCGACGAGTCTGTGGATATCGTAGTGACGTCCCCACCCTACAACCTCGGAATCAAATATCAGGAATACGATGATAACTTATCCAGCGAAGACTACCTCACCTGGTCGCTCGAGTGGGCTGGCGAAGTGAGTCGCACTCTCAAACCTGAGGGTTCCTTCTTTCTCAATATCGGCGCCTCCCCGGCGAATCCCTGGATGCCTCACGAACTCGCCCTGACATTGCGAAATTTGTTCCAACTTCAAAACACGATCCATTGGATCAAATCGATCACCGTCGAACCGAAGGAAGCCGATCCTGTTTCGGTGGGACACTTCAAACCGATCAACTCGAAGCGCTTTCTGAACGACTGCCACGAGTTCGTTTTCCAATTCACGAAGTCAGGCAAGGTCCCTCTCGACCGCCTCGCCGTTGGCGTTCCCTACGCTGATAAAAGCAACATAGCCCGATGGTCTCACACCGAGGGCAAAGACAAACGCTGCCGGGGCAACAACTGGTATGTCCCTTACGAAACGATCGCTTCCCGATCCAAGGACCGTCCTCATCCGGCCACTTTTCCGGTCGAATTGGCGCGTAAATGCATCCTCCTCCACGGCGGAGAACCGAAGGAACTGACCATGATGGACCCCTTCCTCGGCATTGGGCACGCGGCCGAAGCAGCCGGTGAGTCAGAGATTGGAAAATTCATCGGTTTTGAGATCGACGAAGTTTATCTCGATGAAGCAGTGAAACGTCTCGGTGCCTGACTTTTGCCAAAACCTTTCTCCCAGCCCACCATCAAAAAACAGCTATCTGCCATTCGGAAATGCTTCACCTCGGACCGGATCATACGACTCAGTAATCGACCATTTGGAAAATTTTTCGCTGTCACCACAATATCAGCGATCACCTCATCAAGGCGACAGGCGACTTTGGCTCGGCCACTGAAGACAGCGACAAATTTGTTGGGGGCCTGAACCGATCTAAATCGCAAGTTCCAGAGACTACTCTTTGCCGAGCTTCTCTTTCAGGTCTGCCCAAAATGCATCAACAGTGTCTTTCCTGATCTGGCGCCCCGGGATGGAGATGAACTCGCCTTCAGCCAAAGCTGATTCGTCACCACCGGCAAGCTGGTTAAGCAACTTCACTGACTGGTAACCATACTCGTAAGGGTTCTGAACCACGGTCCCATGAACGGCACCGGACTGGATTCCAGCAAGTGTTTGCTCATCTTCATCAAAACCAATGATCTTGACCGCACCGATTTTCCCAGCCTGTTCCAGCGCCTGGATAATGGCAGGGGGGTTGTAGGCAAATAATCCGACCATCGCACTGATGTCGGGGTGACGCGAGAGTGCATCCTCAGCATTAGCTTTCGCCTTTGCAAGGTCGAAGCTGTCCGTCAATGTTCCTAGGATGGTGTATTTCTCGCCCTTGATGACTTCACCGGGAGGATCAAAACGGGAAGAATCACTGGATCGATCGAGTAGTTCATCAATAACACCCTGACGGCGCTTGCGGGAGTTGTCCTGCTCCATACGCCCGATCAGGATCATGATATCGCCCCCCTCAGGGAGCGCTTCCTTGATCAATTGGCCACAGAGACGACCAGCTTCGTAGTTGTCCATCCCGATGTAGGCTTTTCGATCTGAATCCGGCGCATCAGAATCATGAGTGACCAAGTTGGCCGCACCGGCGATACGGTTCAGCATATCAGTTTGATTCACCGGATCGATCGGGCTCACGGCGATACCATCGACGCCACGAGTGAGAGCATCCTCCAGCATGTTCTTCTGATCAGTCAACGAACCTGGCATGAGAACGCTAACGTCCACATCGAACTCGGTTCCGGCCTTAGTAGCGCCGGCTTCCGCCAGGGTCCAGAATTCAGCCACACCGTTCGTCACGTAAGCGTAGCGTTTTTTAGCGGGACCGGCATCACGGCAGCCGGTAGCTAGCAGAAAAAAAGCAGCCAATACTGCGGTATAGAGAAAGTGTCGAGTCATGGCTGATGACGCTAACGAAACCCCCTTCAAAGGGAAAGCCTTTTTCGATCACTCCGGGAACGGGAAAACGGGGATTTGTCCCGCTTGATCAGTCGACCAGGGTGTCGATTTTCTTCGCGATGCCGAAGTCGGCTTCTGTGAGACCGCCTGCATCGTGGGTCGTGGAGCTAACCGTTATGGTGCACCAGCGGATATCCATGTCGGGGTGATGACCTGAATCCTCCGAAATTTCAGCGACAGCATTCACAAAATCGATCGCTTCCATGTATTCGTCGAATTCGAATACCCGAACGATGGCTTTCTCCTCGTGATCCCACTCAGGAAGCTTTTTGAGAAGGCCCTCGATTTCGTCTTTTGGGACTAGATCTGACATGGTTCGGCAGTGTTTGTGTTTTTCTTTTCGGATACGCTTCTCGGCGTTTCCGTAATCGCTAGAGGACAAAAACAAATGCGCAAGTGGTTATCTGGGATTTTTTGTCGTGTTTCGGGGTGGAAAATCGGATTGCAAGCCCCTCTGAATTCGCTATACCACCTAATACGCAAAAAACTCCCCCGGCCAGACCGGGCCTCACTTCGAACCGCAATTACCTCATGGCTCACGGAAAGATCTACAACAACATCGTCGAAACAGTCGGCAGCACTCCGATCGTCAAGCTCAACAAAGTCACCGAAGGTGTCGATGCCACCATCGCTCTCAAGTGCGAATTCTTTAATCCGCTCGGCTCCGTGAAAGACCGAATCGGCATGGCCATGATCGAGGCCGCTGAGGCCGCCGGCCAGATCACTGACGAAACCGTTATCGTCGAGCCCACCAGCGGTAACACCGGTATTGCATTGGCTTTCGTTTGCGCCTCCAAAGGCTACAAGCTCATCCTCACGATGCCTGAGACCATGAGCCTTGAACGACGCACGCTCCTCGCCCTGCTCGGCGCGGAGCTCGTTCTCACCGAAGGTCCCAAGGGCATGAAAGGCGCCATCGCCAAGGCTGAAGAAATCGCCGCCAATACGCCGAACTCCTTCATTCCCCAGCAATTCTCTAACCCGGCCAACCCCGCCATCCACATCAAGACCACCGCCGAAGAGATCTGGGAAGACACCGGGGGTAAGGTCGACATCGTTGTCTCTGCCGTAGGAACCGGCGGAACTGCGACTGGCTGCGTCGAAGGCCTCAAGGCCAAAAAACCGGACATCCAGGTCATCGTGGCCGAGCCGGAAGATTCCCCGGTCATCAGCCAGACCCTTGCCGGAGAAGAACTCACACCTGGACCGCATAAGATTCAGGGAACCGGCGCCGGCTTCGTCCCGGACAACCTTCACCTCAACGCTGAAGGCGGCGACTCCCAAATCACTGAGTGCATTAAGGTCAGTAACGACGACGCCTTTGCCATGGCCCGCCGCCTTGCCAAGCACGAGGGCATTCTCGGCGGTATCAGCACCGGCGCCAATGTCTGCGCTGCAATCGAAGTGGCCAACCGCCCCGAAAACGCCGGCAAGACAATCGTCACGATTGGCTGCTCCACCGGTGAGCGTTACCTCTCCACTCCGCTGGCCGACGAAGCGCGCGCCGCAGTTGGTGGCTGACAAACCGGAAATTGAGATTAAATTTCGAGCCGCTCGTCCCCGTGACGGCGGCTCGATTCTTTTATTACGAAAACCATGAGTTCAGAATCTCCCGAAAAGTCCGACCAGGAACCCGAGGAAATGGAATCCCTCGCGGCCTCCGAAGCAGCGGACGTCGTCGACACTCTTAACAAGAACCGCTCCCGAATCTTCGTCGGTATCATTGCCGCTGCTGTTGCTGCCTGCGTTGTTCTCGTCAGTGGTCAGTTAAAGAAGCAGAAGCACCGCGAAGCTGCCGCAGCCTACACTGCGGCCGTGGCCAAGAAGGAGGTTGCCGCTCTCGACGGTGTGCTCGTGGACTTTCCTGCGTCTATCCCTGCCGGTAACGCACTCCTCTCCAAGGCCGAGTTACTTCTCGATCAGGGCAAGCAGCAGGATTCTCTTGCAACTCTGGAGCAATTTGTGAACGAATTCCCCGAGCATCCTAGATTTGCCCAGGGCCTCTTCGGACTCGCTGATCTTTACCATGTGTCCGGCGACAAGGAGAAGGCCAAGAGTTACTACGAGCAAACCGTGGGAGCCCAGCCCGACGGTGAACTGACTCCTCTTTCCAAGATCCGCCTCGGCGACCTTGCTCTCGAAGCCGGCAACAAGGAAGAAGCCGATCAGTATTACCAGAAGTCTTACACTGAGCATCCCGGAAACCCGTTCTACTCCTATGCCGAGCAGAAGATTTCTCTACTCGCAGTTGGTGACCCGCCCGTGGTTGCGAAGCCTGAACCACCCAAGCCGGAGCCGGCTCCAGCAGAAGAGAAGAAAGTTGAAGTCCCGACTCCCGAAGCCGTCGACCAGAAGCCAACTGAAAGAAATCCCGCCGGAGCTGGGAAAAAAGCTGACACTGCCAACGCGGAAGACAAACCGGCTCCCAAGCCCAAGGCAAACGCCAAAGGAAAGGGAAAAGGAGAAAAGAAAGGCGGCAAAGCCAACAAAGGCGAATAAGACGGCCTGTATCGCCCGGGAACAGCAACTCCCTCATCACGAACCGCCCTTTCCTGTTTCAGGAGGGCGGTTTTTTATGATTCAATTTCTCAACCTCATCACCCAACTCAGGCCCCGAATTCCATGCCCAAGGTCATCGCCGACGTTATCCTCGTTTCCCCAAAGTCCCTGATCCGTCCGGTCAGCCTCGAAATCAACGACGAAGGGCGTGTCCACCAAATCCACGAAGGACACGACCCCCCAAGCGGCAGTGAGGTCGTCATGGACGGAGGCGGTGAACTCTACCTCTTCGCCGGATTTATCGACATTCACACACACGGAGCCAATGGTGCTGATTTGACTCTTGGGACTCCCGAGGCTGTCGCCACGATCGCTGAAGCAAAACTCGCTGAAGGTGTCACCACCTTTCTTCCAACGACCTGGACCGCATCGCCGGAGGAAACGCTCAACATGGCGCGTGCCGCTGCCGCCTATAGGGAAACGCAGCCTTTCGCCCGCACGCCATTTCTCCATATCGAGGGCCCTTATCTTAATCCCGATCAGGCCGGAGCGCAGGATCCAAGTCAGATGCGCCGACCTGATATCGAGGAAATCGATCTGGTGCATGACATCTGCCCCGTCCGTCTGCTCTCACTGGCTGTAGAACTTGAGGGCGCCTGCGAGTTTATTGCTGCCGCAAAAAAGATGGGGATCGTCACTTCCGCGGCACACAGCGCCGCGACTTACGCCGAATTTGTGAAGGCTCGCGAGGCAGGGCTCAAACACCTCACTCACTTCTGCAATCAGATGTCCCCTCTTCATCATCGAGAGATAGGACTCGTCGGTGCCGGCCTACTCAACGACAGCATCATGACCGAAATGATCTGCGATGGCGTCCACCTCTGTCCGGAAATGATCCAGCTCGCGTTCAAACTCATCGGTAGCGAACGCATCATGCTCATCACTGATTCAATGGCGGCTTCTCATCTCGGCGACGGCACCTATCCCCTCGGCAATACCACCATCACGGTGAAAGACGGAGCGGCACGCATCCCTGCCGGAAACCTGGCAGGATCCATTCTCACCTACGATCAGGGGCTTCGAAATGTGATTGAGTTTACCGGCCTGCCTCTCAACGAAGTTGCCCGAACCTGCGCGCTCAACCAAGCCCGTTCACTCGGACTAAAAGACCGGGGCGATATCAAACAGGGTTTGCTCGCTGACCTGACCCTGTTAACGCCGGAGCTTGAAGTCGCGGCTGTTTTTGTTGGAGGCGAACAGCGCTTCTGTGCTTAGCCTCCGACTTTCACCATACCGCTCGGCACAACTCACAGCTCGAAAAGCGGCACCGCGACCAGCGGGGGCGTAATGCGCTGTTCAGCCCATGCATCGAGTTCGCACTGGCGAGCTGGCGAGGATCCGGGAGGAGTCAGGTCAACTCCTGAGCGAAGCCAAGCAGCAACAGGTAGAAAGAAATCCGGTTGATCACTCGTGCGCTTTTGCTGACATCCAAAGTTGCCACGCTTCAAATTAGAACGTCTTGGAGCCCAAATCGCCGCTTCGCACTGTGGTCGGCGTCGTTGTCGCAGTTGCCTGAAAAATCGCCGGCTTTGCCGTGATGGTTCCAGGCTAGTGATCAACGTTACTGAGAACTTCCTCAATTGTCGTTTGCGCTTCTCCCACCTTGTTCCAACCGTAGTTCCGCAATGTTGTCATCCCGGCCGCCATGGACTGCTCTTTCAACGAAGAATACGGAGCGTGAGAAGTGATCAACTCGGAAAGCTTGGGATCGATGACGCAAATCTCTAGGATTGCCATTCGCCCCCGGTAGCCGGTGTCGCGGCATGCCTGGCAACCAGCCGCCTCATGAATACCATGCTTGAGCTCTAGCGGGAAACCAATCTCCTCAAGATATTCATCTTCGACCTCCGCCGGGCGCTTGCACTCATCACACAGCTTCCTTACCAGACGCTGGGCGAGAAAGGCCCGAACCGAAGAGGCGATCAGGAACGGCTCCACGCCCATGTCGAGCAAACGGGTAATTCCTGACACGGCATCATTAGTGTGCAAAGTGCTGAAAACAAGGTGACCGGTCAACGCGCCACGAATCGCAATCTCTGTGGTCTCAAGGTCACGCATCTCACCCACCATGATGATGTTCGGGTCACCACGAAGGATACTGCGCAAGCCACTGGCAAAGGTCAGCCCGATCTCCGGCTTGATTGCAATCTGCACCACACCGTCGAGGCGATTCTCGACCGGATCCTCAACGGTTACGATACGGGTGTCCTTGGTATTGAGCTTCTTGAGGAACGTATATAGCGTCGTCGATTTACCGGAACCGGTCGGACCGGTCACCATGATAATTCCGTTAGGTTGCTTGAGAAGCCCTTCGATCGTCTCTCGGGTGCCGTCATCAAGCCCAAGCATCGACATGTCGAAATTCTGGCGGGTAAGGAGACGAAGACTTACACTTTCACCGTTTACCGAAGGAATCGTCGCCACACGAACGTCGACCGGGTTGCCGTCGAGCTCAAGGTTGATTCGGCCATCCTGCGGAAGGCGGCGCTCGGCAATATCGAGCTGCGCCATGATCTTAAGCCTCGAAATCAATGATGCCTGCAGCGCCCGAATATCAGGTGGCACGGTCACTTCCTGGAGAGAACCATCAATACGATAGCGAATACGAAGGTTCTTTTCCAACGGCTCGATGTGAATATCGGTAGCCCGCTCGCGTAACGCTTCGCGGAACACCTGGTTGACGAAGTTCATGACGGAGGCTTCCTCCTCGTCCTCGTCGAGCTGGGTCACCTCCTGTTCAAATTCATCCTCGGCGTTGAGGTCACGCCCCTCGATTAGTTCGTCGAATTGCTCGGCACCGACACCATACCCCTGGCGCAACCCTTCCAAAATGCGGTATCGGGTCCCTACCGCCCAGGTTACGGGCTTCGACCATTCGCGACCCACTGCCTGGCGGGCTTCCAGATCGAAAGGGTCATAGGTCATCAGACAAATCTGCCCGTCATCAATTCGACCGGGAAGAAGACGGTATCGAAGTGCCAGCTTAGCGGGAAACTTCCTGTGGAGAGATTCTTCGAGATCCTCCTCCGAACCCGCCATAAACTCGAGCCCGGCCTCCGTGGCGAGTAGCCGCGCAAATTCCTCTTCATTAACCAGTCCGGCATCAAAAACAGCATCCACCAGCGAACCTTGGCGGGCTGCCGCATCTTCGAGAACGGACTCACACTGCGGGGCATCAACGCACCCGCTATCCATCGAGATCCTGGAAAGCAACGGTATCAGGGACATGTCGTAAGGTGCCGTTTAAAACTTGCGGCGGTTAGAACATCGCAGGGAATCGGCTCCCGAGTCAACCCCGACTGTCCTGCCCAGTTGCGCCGAATATTCCAAGTCAAGGTAGATGCCACTTGCCATAGGTTTAGCCACTATTCATAATCCATGGGGTGATCCTTGATCTCGACAAGTTCATCGCCAAAGAGCAGCCATACTGGGACGAATTGTCGGCCCTGCTTCAGAACTATGATGAGTCCGGCGATTACCAACAACCGCTGGAAGAGGCAAAACGCTTTTACTACCTCTACCAGCGCACCTCGGCCGATCTCGTCAAGCTGAACACCTTTGCCGGCGAAGTCGAAACTACCCGCTACATCGAGCGAATTGTCGCCAAAGCCTACAGTCGTCTCCACGAATCAGGTGCTGGGAAGGTTCCCTTTCGCCCGCTCCAGTGGCTCCGCCGAACCTTCCCCGCCACAGTCCGACGCCATTGGCGCGCCTTCGTAATTTCGTCTGGCACTTTTCTGTTAGGAGCCTCGTTTGGCGCCGGTGCCCTTGCCGTGGACTACGACCAGAAAAATCAATTCATCCCTCCTCAATTCCCGCATCTACGGGAAAAACCGTCCAAACGGGTCGAGCGGGAGGAGAAACAGGATTTTGATGCTTTCCAGGGACGCCATGCCTTTTCGTCTCAGTTGATGACCCACAATACCAAGGTCACTGCCCTGGCGATGGTCTCAGGATTTCTCTGGGGAATTTTTACCTTGGCCATCATTCTAGATAACGGGAAGCTTCTTGGACTTGTGAGCTACGATTACCTGCTGGACGGACAAGGTGAATTTCTCACCGCGTGGCTCCTGCCACACGGCTCGGTAGAAATACCGGCTATCCTACTAGGTGGTCAGGCAGGGCTTGTCATCGCCCACACCATGTTCGGGTGGGGCACCAACCTGCGACTCCGCCAGCGCTTCGCCCGGGTCCGAGGTGACCTGCTTACCCTGATCGCCGGGGCCGCCCTCATGCTGATCTGGGCCGGCATCGTCGAATCATTCCTGTCTCAGTATCACGCCCCGAATTTCTATCCCTGGAAGATCGGCTTCGGCACGCTTCAACTGACCAGCCTTATCCTTTATCTTGCCCTGTCGGGTCGCACAAAACCTCAACCCCGCCTTGTCTCGTAATGCTGGGAAGGACGACCACACTTGAAGTCAGGACAGCTGAAGGAGTCTCGTTTAATATTCCCATTGCCAGCCCCTGCAGTCGCTGTCTCGCTCTCGCTGTCGACCTCGCGATGATCATGGGCCTGACTATCCTCGCCACCTTCGTGCTAAACATCCTGCAAAGCATGGCGTCAGCTCTCCCCGGCATCGGAAGAATTCTCGTCGACTTTGGTCAGGGCACTGCGATCATAGTGCAATTCATTATCGCGACTTTTTACGGCATCGTTCTTGAGTGGCTCTGGTCAGGACAGACACTCGGCAAACGCCTTCTAAGGCTGCGGGTCATTGATGAGCGAGGCCTCTCACTGTCTTTCAAGCAGATCGCAATTCGAAACATCTTTCGGCTGCTCGACATGCTTCCTTCTACTTTCTACCTGATTGGTGGAACGAGCTGCCTTTTCACCGCCAAGTGTCAAAGGACCGGGGACATTGCCGCGGGCACGCTGGTCATTCGCGAAGTCGATCTTCCGGCGCCGTCATACAACGAACTGCTCGAAGAGGGCGAAAACTCCTTCGCCAGCACGCCCCACCTTGAAGCGAGACTTCGGCAGAAGACTTCACCTGAAGAGGCTCGAATTGCGCTCGATGCTATTACCCGACGTGACGACCTGAAACCCGAATGTCGCCTGCTCCTCTTCGCTCGCCTCGCCGATCATTTCCGAACTTTATCGGGATTCCCCGATGAAATCACCGTCGGCCTCTCCGATGAACAATACGTTCGTAACGTGGTTGACACCTTGTTCCGTCGCGCTTCGATCTAACCAGTCAGGAACCTAGCGACTGATATCTTCCTGTCGCAGGATCTTGTAGCCCGCCTTGGAGAGAATTGATTGCCCGAAATGATTGTCCTCCACGCAAAGTGCCAGCGCAGCTCGCCCATTGGGCTGGGTCAATAACGGGTAGATAAAGTGGATGTTGGTCTCGGCGTTCAGAAGGGTTCTCAGGCAATCCGGCATCTGCTCGGCGCCTTCCCGCAACTCCACAACAACAAGGTCGGTAGAATTGTAGGGAATGCCGCGCTCGATGAAGATCGTCTCGACCGTATCCGGATCACTCAAAATGAGTCGTACCACGGTATTGTCGATCGAGTCCTGGACCGAAAGACCGATCACAACCACGTGATTCGTTTTCAGCAGATCCAGAATAGCCACAAATGCTCCGGGGCGGTTCGGTAAAAAGACGGCAATCTGGCGGATCGGTGTTCCCTCTTCGGTATGAACTCCATTCGAATCTTCGTTTTCCATAATCCTTACAGAATCGTGAGGTGAGTGGCACCGGCGTTAAAAGCAGTTTAACCTCGACTGTTCCACAATCTACTCGACAGTGACGCTCTTTGCCAGATTTCTCGGCTTATCAACATCACACCCACGCGCCACGGCAAAATGGTAGCTCAGCAGCTGCAGGGGAATGGAAGCGAGGATTGGACTGAGACATTCAGTCACCTCCGGAATGTAGATCACGTCGTCCGCGATGCGCTCCAGATCAGTGCAGCCCTCGGTCGTGACTGCGATGACAGGCCCCTTGCGTGCCTTCACCTCCTCCAGCGTGCTGACATTTTTCTCAAACACCGAGTCTTTCGGCATGATAAAAACACTCGGAGTCTCTTCGCTGACGAGAGCAATGATACCGTGTTTTAATTCCGCCGCAGCGTGGCCGCTTGCAAAAATATAGGAAATTTCCTTCATTTTGAGCGCACCCTCAAGTGCGGTCGGGTAATTGAACTGACGTCCAAGAAAGAGCATGCCCTGGGCGTCGATATATTTTTCCGCGATCTGACGAATCTTCTCGCTTTGCTGAAGGACTATTTCCACCTTAGCCGGCAAATCACGAAGTTCCTGCAGCATTCGCTGACCGTAGTCGACTGATAAGTGGCGCATTCGTCCAAGCAAAAGAGCCAACAACGTCAGCAAAGTTACCTGGGAGGTGAACGATTTGGTGGCTGCCACACCGATCTCAGGTCCTGAGTAAAGATAGCTTCCCCCGTCGGATTCACGGGCGATGGTTGAACCAACCGCATTCACAATACCCAGCACCCGGTGTCCCTTGCGCTGCCCCTCCCGCATCGCGGCAAGGGTATCAATCGTTTCACCGCTTTGACTGATCACAAAAACGAGCGTGTTTTTATCGAGGGGTGGATTCCGATATCGAAACTCACTGGCAATTTCAACTTCGGTTGGGATCCGGGCAAGGTGTTCGATCAAATACTCGCCCACCATCGCCGCGTGAGAAGCCGTTCCGCAGCCACAAAGAACTATCCGTTCGACATCGCGCAACTCGCGCGGCGTCAGTTGCAATCCGCCAAGCAAAGCTGAAGCCTGATCGTCAACAAGTCGACCGCGGTAGGCGTTTTGAATCGAGGCCGGTTGCTCGTAGATCTCTTTCAGCATGAAGTGGGCATAATCGCCCTTCTCGGCATCTTCCTGCGTGAAGTCTACCGTGCTCACTTCGTAGTCGGCCGCGTCACCGTCGATGTTCTCAATACTGAAATCATCGTCGGTCAAGTAGACCAACTCACGATCCCTCATGTAGATCGCATCGCTTGTATGAGAGACAATGGCGCCAACATCGGATGCGAGAAATTTCTCTCCTTTTCCCAAGCCCACCACCAGTGGACTTCCAAGGCGGGCACCCACCAGGAACCTAGGAACATCAGCGTGCATCACGACAATACCATAGGTCCCCGAAACCATGGTCAAAGCTTCTCGAACCGCACCGACAAGTCGCTTGCGGACGTCTTGCTCCGGACTGTTGTCAAAACATCTTCCAACCAGGTGAGCAAGCACCTCGGAGTCTGTCTGCGACTGGAACTCATGGCCTTCCGCCTGCATCTGCTCCTTGAGCGACTGGTAATTCTCTATCACACCGTTATGAACCATCACCAGCTTTCCGCTCTGATCGGTATGAGGATGAGCATTGACGTCAGTCGGCTCACCGTGGGTTGCCCAGCGAGTGTGGCTGATTCCGCAATCCCCATCCGCCGGAGCTTCAGTGATGAGTTCCTTCAGATTATCCAGGCGACCGCTTCGCTTTCGCATTTCAATGCTGCGAATTCCGTTCATCACCGCCAACCCTGAAGAGTCGTAACCTCGATATTCCAGCCGCCTTAGCCCATCCAAGAGCACAGAAGTTGCTGAACCCTTACCAACGTATCCTACAATACCACACATAAATTTTATAGATTTTAAAATCTGGCAAAACGGTAGTTTGGGAATGCTTCTGAATCAAAAATTTTATAACTAAAACAGTGCCAATACTTCCAATTAGACCCTAGAGTATCGTCAGGAATTATGTCCGAAACCAGCACCGCAAAACCACTCAGTAACACGCTCGCGATCATCATGGGAGGAGGTCAGGGAACGCGTCTCTTCCCTTTAACCCACAAACGATCAAAACCGGCCGTTCCCCTGGCTGGAAAATACCGTATCGTCGACATCCCGATCAGTAACTGCATCAATTCCGGCATTCGGCAGATGTATGTGCTGACCCAGTTCAACAGCGAGTCGCTCAACCGGCATGTGACGAATGCCTACAAGTTTGACCATTTTGGCGAGAATTTCGTCCACATCCTTGCCGCCCAGCAGACACCCGGCGACGACAACTGGTATCAGGGCACCGCCGACGCGGTTCGTCAAAATCTGAGCTATTTCCTGGAGCGCCCCTACAAGTATTTCCTGATCCTCAGCGGTGACCAACTCTACCGCATGGACTACCGACGAATGCTGAAGCAGCACAAAGAAACTGGAGCCGACCTGACTATTGCCACGACACCGGTCAACCGCGATCCGGCCCGTGCCTTCGGCCTGATGCACACGGATGACAACAGCCGGATCACCCGATTTGTCGAAAAGCCTGGCGATAATGATGAAGTGCTCGATCAACTCATCATGCCGAAAGTTCTGCTCAAATCCGCAGGAATCCCTGAGGACGAAGAACGCTTCCAAGCCTCCATGGGCATTTACCTCTTCAACCGGGAGGTGCTTGAAGAAGCCCTCGACAATAACCTCGAAGATTTCGGCGGCGATATCATTCCCGGCATCATCAAGAATAAGAGTGTCTATTCACACACCTTTCAGGGTTACTGGGAAGACATCGGAACAATCAAATCATTTTACGAGTCGAATCTCGAAGTGACCAAAATCATTCCCCAGTTCAACTTCTTCGATCCTCACAATCCGATCTACACTCGTGCAAGGCTTCTTCCCGCCAGTAAGATCAACAATGCCAATATCGAGCAGGCACTACTTTCTGACGGTTGTATTATTACCAAGGCGCACATCAAGCGATCCATTATCGGCGTTCGTTCGGTGATTGAATCCGGCTGTGAAATCACTGACACCATCATCATGGGGTCGGACTATTACAATAAGCAGGAGGTGAGCCGTAAAGGTAAGGTCACCGAGACCCCGCTTTTCATTGGAGAGAACACCAAGATTCACAAGGCGATCATCGATAAGAACGCATGCATTGGGAAAAACGTGGTCATCCATCCCGGGGACCGCATCAATGAGAACAATGAATGGTGCTACGTCCGCGACGGAATCATCGTGGTTCCAAAAGGAAAAAACATTCCCGACGGGACTGTGGTCTAACGCGAAGGTAGCCAAGGACCAAAACGGGGATACTGCATCAGCGGCGATCCCTGCGTGGAACCTGGCGACTGCGCAGGATCAGTGTGTCGGAATGACTCCATCGCGCCCCACTGTGATTACCTTCCCTGTTTTGAGGTCTTTAATCACCGCAGCACCTGCGCGAATATCGAGAACTTGGTAATCTTGTTCTCCCATCCCGGTTTGGAAACTGGAGAATATGTCGCCCGATTTCACCGCGTAGCGATACTGGCTTCCCGCGGATGTCAAGATGGCGTAGGTGTCGGACGACTGGCCGGCTGAATCTTTCACCAGCAAGTGGGTTTCACCGGTGCGCGTGTCGGTCACCTTGACACGCGATACATCCATCATGCGCCCCTGGCCTTCTTTCGAGTGAACGAACTTTCGGGTCACTTCATCAACGCGAAATTCAGTTCCCGGGATATTAGACCCGGCAGCTACTTCAATGGGGGCAGAATCTTCACTGCCGAGGTGGCGAATCTCAGCGCGATTACCATCAACTTTAGAGACAGCAATAGGAAGCGGCTCCTCGTGAAACGATGAGAGGACCATGGTCTGAATCGGCGCTGTTTCCGGGCTCCGGGAACTGATCTTCGAACCATTGAGCGCCACGATTGGTTTCGACTTGGCCTTCTCGCGAATCTGCGTGCGGTTTGGGAGAGGCTTACGAGTGCCGCGAGGGACCGGAGCCGCGGCAGCCATCTTTCGGTCACCGGCTGACTGAGTTACCGACTTTCCGCCGCTATCGGCCAAATCAGCCTGCGCGCCGGTGTTTTCTTCCGTAGCGGTAGTCCCGCCTTCTGCAGAGTTCTCAACCACATCAACGAATTCAAAAACTTCCTCAATACCAACCTGGACCGCCAGCGCTTCCTTGGCTTCTGCCATTTCTTTCGCCACCTCAAGACTATCCGGTGTCACTCCCCAGGCATCGGGTGTCAGGATCAGCTCATGCACTTTCTCGTGGCCCGCCATTTCCGCCAGGTTAGCAGCGGTATTTCCGTAGTTGTCTTCGGAATAGGGATTTGCCTGATTCTGCAAAAGCACCCGGACAGCTTGCAGTTTTCCGCCACTCGCCGAGATCATCAGGGGCGTTTTACTTTCCGGGCTGCGGGCATTGATATTGGCTCCCTGTCCCAGAAGAGTTGTAATCACACGGGCGTCACCATTAAAGCTGGCCACGAGCAGCGCATCGTCAAGCGCTTCGGAGGTAACCTGACCGGCGAGCAGACTGACAATGTTTGAATGACCGTTGTAAGCAGCAATAGAGAGAGCACTCCAGCCTTCCGAGTCACGAAGGTCGAGATTGGAACCGCGGCTCATCAGCATACGGGAAATATCTTCGAATCCTTTTGCGGAAGCCGATAGAAGGGCATCACGACCAAGACTGTTGGCGTGACGAGGATCGGCTCCAAGTCCTAAAATCTTTTCAACGGCCTGAATCTGACCGGCAGAGGCCGCCTTGATCAGTGCCGTGTTGCCCGCGCCATCGACCGTGTCGATATCAAGCCCGGTAAAAATGAAGAGATCAATGCTCTCAAGATCCCCCGCACCGGCTGCAAGGAGGAGATCCCGGGGGGACACCTCGTATCCTTTCTCCTCAAGACCCTTGCGCGCCGCTTTTTGTGGCTCGCTGCAACTCGACAGGAATAATCCAGAGAGAGCCAACGCACAGAACAATTTCCCCGAAAGAGTGGTCACCTTCATGAATCTAATGACTTTAGTGATTTTACCGACTCGCATTTTGGTGGCATTTCAGAAATATGACAATCAGTTATTTTATAAATCTTAACTATTTTGATGAATTAATTAATCTGGCGGTTTCCAACCCTGTGGTATAACAAAAGGGGCCTCGTCTTCTTTATCCGTGAAAGTGAACTACCTCATCGTTGGACAGGGCCTTGCAGGTTCCCTTCTTGCCTGGCATCTGCTCCGTCGCGACCAGCGCGTCCTCGCAGTCGATCCGGAGGAAGAGATCAGCTCTTCCAAGGTCGCAGCCGGCCTCGTAACTCCTCTCGCAGGAAACCGGTTCAATATCCCCAATGGGCTGGAAGAGCGCCTCGACTATGCTCACCGGTTTTACTGGGACACCGAGGAGTCGACGGGGAAACAGTTTTTCCACCACCAGCGCATCGCCCGCCTGTTTCGCTCTGCCGAGGAGAAAAGCACCTGGGAAGAACGTGTTGCCGCGGATCCCGAGGCCTACGAAAGGTTCTCAGGTCCTCTCTCCCTGAACAATCCCAAGATCGCGGCAGCTAACGGGGGATTCGAAATGAAAGGTGGAGGTTGGATGGACCTCCCCGTTTTTCTCGGTGCCACTCGATTTCATCTTCTTGAACGCCTCAGCTACGCCATTGGTTTCCTTGATCCCGATGAGGTGGAGACGACTGAAAACGGAGTGAAATGGAAGAACATTGAAGCTGATGGAATCATCTTTGCCCAGGGTTGGCGAGGCAACCAGAACCGGTTTTTCGATTGGATCCCGTTGAAGCCAACAGTGGGAGATATCCTCGAACTCTCAATCCCCGAACTCTCTGATGTCTCGCATATTATTAATTCCGGCGGTTGGCTCAATCCAAAGGGTGACGGCGCCTTTAGCGCTGGATCCACTTATCGCCACGATCTCGACGATCCATATGGCCATGACGAAGGCCGCGCCGAAATCCTGCGCAAGGTTAGAAACCTGACCAATGCTTCCTTTGAAGTCTCCGGCCATCGCGCAGCCATTCGCCCGGTGATTCACCGGAGCCAGGTATTCATGGGACGTCACCCGACTGAGCCTCGAGTTTTCTTTTTTAACGGACTTGGTTCGAAGGGTGTTCTCAATGGGCCCTGGCATGCTCAACGTCTCGTCTCTCACATCCTTGACGGAAAAGCCCTGCCGGAAACAAACGACATTCGTTCCAACTTTTTACAGTAGTCATGGGCAACTCACCAAGACTCCCCCGCCCCACCGAGATGGCTCACCGCCTTCTCAGCGAACGGATCCAGGAAGGAGATACGGTGATTGATGCGACTGTCGGAAACGGGCACGACACTCTTTTTCTCTCAAACCGCGTGGGCGAAAATGGCTGTGTTATCGGGTTTGATCTCCAGGCCGACGCTATCGAAAAGACCCGCGAAAGAACCGGTAATCGACCTAATGTCATTCTTCATCACGCTGGGCACGAAACACTCGATAATTTCGTCGCAGCACCCGTTGCTGCGATCACGTTCAATCTCGGCTACCTCCCTGGAGGCGACAAGAACCTGATCACCGGCAAAGCATCCACCCTGACAGCCCTTCAAAAATCCGTCACTCTTCTCAAGGCCGGCGGCCTGCTTACGGTAGTCGCCTATATTGGTCATGAAGGTGGACCTGAAGAAGGTGATGCAGTGAGTGACTGGGCTTCTTCCCTCGACCAAGACAATTTTTCAGTCGCTCGATACGAATTTCAGAACCAAAAAAACTCGCCACCTTTCCTCCTCGCTATCGAGAAGCGGCCGTAAAGAACGGCCCGCTCCTTTCGGAACAGGCCGTTTCAAACTTGGGAATCTTTCTTGCTGGGAGAAAAGTAGATCAGCCCTTGCCCTTGCTCTTGCCCTTCTTCCGGGGCTCCCGGGGCTCAGGCTTCGGGTCCTCAGGAACCCGGTAATATTCACGAAGACGCTCCAGTTCAGATTCGAGCTCCTTGCGCTTGCTCGCGTATTCCGGCGAATCGTAGACCGATTTCATCTCGTTCGGGTCTTTTTTAAGGTCGAAGAGTTCTCCCTCATTGAGGTGGTAGTATTGAATCAGCTTGTGGTCGCCATCCGTGACCCCGTAGTGCCGGGCCACGCTGTGAGCACCGGGGAATTCGTAGTAGTGATAGTAGAAGGTCGTGCGCCAGTCTTTCGGGGATTTACCCTTGAGAATGGGGACAAAGCTCTCGCCCTGCATGTCTTCAGGGGCATCCACACCGGCGATGTCGAGGAAGGTCTCGGCAAAGTCGAGGTTTGAAACAATATCGTTGCTGACCGATCCGGGCTCCACCACTCCAGGCCATTTCACGAGCAGCGGCGCTTTAAGGGATTCCTCATACATCCATCTCTTATCGAACCAGCCGTGCTCCCCGAGATACCAGCCCTGGTCGCTGGAATAGATCACCACGGTATTCTCATCGAGGCCCTCCGCCTCTAGGTAATCAAGAACATCTCCAATGGTATCATCAACGGATTTCACACTACGAAGGTAGTCCTTCACGTAACGCTGGTATTTCCATTGGATGATTTCTTTCTCCGTCATGGAATCCCGCTTAGCAAGGTAGGCTTCGTTCTTCGGTTCGTATGCCGCATTCCACGCTTCAAGTTGCTCAGGCGTTAAATTGTTCGGTGCCACCAGCTTGAGATCCTTATCGTTGAGATGGGTCTTGATCTCCATGGTCTGGTTGGCCGCAGGGCTGGCGCGATTTGAGTAGTCATCGAACAGAGTTGCCGGCTCAGGAATTTCCTGATCATCAAGCCACGTGAGGTATTTCGGCCCGGGCTGCCAGTTACGGTGAGGCGCCTTGTGCTGAAACATCAGCATGAAAGGCTTCTCGGGATCACGGTCATTCTTGAGCCAATCAAGAGCCTTCTCACCGATGATGTCAGTGGTGTAGCCAACGTGGTCACGCTTGGTGGCTTCCGCTTCAATACCGCCATAAAGCATTGGAGGGTTGTAGTATGGTCCCTGGCCAATAAGGACGTCAAAATAGTCGTACCCTTGCGGGGTGGATTTCAGGTGCCACTTACCGATCACGGCAGTCTGGTAGCCCGCTGAATGAAGAAGTTTCGGGAAAGTCTGCTGATCCCCATTGAAGGTGTTTCCGTTCCGGACAAAACCGTTGAGGTGGCTGTGCTTGCCAGTTTGGATAACAGCACGGCTCGGACCACAAATACCGTTGGTGACATAACAGCGGTTAAACAGCATACCACCCTCAGCAATGCGATCCATGTTCGGAGTCGCCATGCGGGTGGCGTCGTAGGCACTGAGTGCCTGCTGGCAGTGATCATCAGTAAAAATGAAGACAATGTTGGGACGGGAATCCTGCGCCACGGCGGAAATCAGGGTCAGCGCCACAACCAGAAACGTGGTGGATAGAAACTTCATGACAGCTGATTTACACGCCGCGAATCAGCGAATCAAATCGGAAACCATGCCCCTTCACGGCGCATCTGCGGTGCAAATCGTTCTGACGTCATTGACTCGCCGCGGCATTCTGGTAGGTTTCCCAACGGTCCTGCCGGTAGTCATATAAGGCGAAACACTGACTGTATCTTGCGAATGAAACTCCCGACTCTCCTTTCATTATCAGTCGCCCTCTTCATTCCTGTGGGCCACGTCAACGCCGTTGACTACACCTCTGAGATCAGGCCAATCCTCAACAAAAAGTGCTACAAATGCCACAGTGGGCCTCGTGCTAAAGGTAAGTTGAGGATGGACAGCACAGACAGCTTTGCCGACCGAATCGGCGGTAACGATCCCGTCATCATCCCCGGCAATCCAGCCAGCAGCCTTCTTACTATCAAAGCCGGACTCCCTCGCACCGATGGCGATTCCATGCCGCCGCCGCCCGCTCGCGCCCGTGGCGCCGAGGGTATGACTTCGGTGGAGCTCAACCTGGTGAAGCAGTGGATCGCTGAAGGCGCCAAGTTCTCTGCCGACGATCCGGATCCTGCGCCGAGCACTTCCACTCCAACTACAACGGACGCTCCTGCCCAGCTCCTCAGTTGGACCAACGCGCAGGGAGTCTCATTGAAAGCTTCGTTCGTCGCGGTGAATGCGACCCACGTAAAGCTCCGCAAGGAAGACGGCTCCGAGTTTGTCTACCCCCTCGCCAGCCTTGACGCGGCCAGTCAGGAGCAGGCCAGAAAACTGGCGACCCCGTAAATCTGTTCCTTAATCCTCGGGGCAAGTCCCTAGCCCGATTCGGGCAGGAAAGTCGGCATGACCACGCCGCTCACCGGCTGGGTGTCGCCCCTCACCTGTCCGAAGTGGAGCTCACAGTTTCGGGCGCCAAGCTTGTAGGCGGATGTGACGAGCTCGGGGCACGAAGCGGGAACCAGGAAAACGACGGACTTCCCTTTGAAGCGCTGCAATTGGACCCGCAGCATGGCAAGTGCGGCTTCTGGAGTGCGGGCAACTCCCGGGCCGATCATCCTTGAAGCCGGATGATCCACTGAGACAAGGAATCCATCCACGTTTCCTTCCTCGTCCTCCGAGACCACGGTGTGCCAGATATCATCACCGTTTTCGATGAAGTAGCAGTAATCCCGCTCACGAGAGATTCCGCTGATTTCAAACTCAAGCGTACCCATCGCAACGATGTCAGAAGGTCCAGCCTCCCTAACCCTGGGTAAAGCATCGCCTTCGTGCTCTGGAACGCCCTTCGCAGGCACAGTTACCACCATGTCCTGATAGATCGTAGCGGGCACAAAGCCAAAGCGATTATAAAGAGAATACGAATCAAGATTAAGCGCACTCGAAACGAGACGAAGCGACAGACCGCGGGAGTCTGTGTATTCAATGATGTGCCTCAAAAGCAAGCCGGCGATACCATGCCCGAAATAGTTGGGATGCACATTCATGATCCCCAGTGAGACGTGTGTTTCCCTCGGGTGATAAAAACATGATCCCACGATCATCTGAGTCTGGGGATGCTCAACAACGAGCCCGCACTCTGGATCAAGATCTTCGTAGACTTCCGGAAAAACACGGCAGTCCTCCGGAAGGCATTGAAAGATAGAATGACCGAAATGCTTTTCGTACCAGCCGTTAGTCGAGAGGAAAATTAGTTCCGCGACTTCATCAAAGTCAGCCGGCACCATCATTCGAACTGAGAACATGGATCGGGTTTACGAAATCACCCGAGGCTTTGCAATTCATTTTCACATGCCCACGAAGCAAATGGCCTGTCCCCCAAAAGGACACCGGCTATTTTGGAAATTGTGAAATGAAGAAAACTGAAATGCGATTTCCCAATTTCAGCATTTCACCTTTTTGAAATTTCTACCTACATCACCATGCCACCATCCACCGTCAGAACCTGACCGGTGATGTAGCGGGAGGCGGGACTGGCGAGAAAAGTTACAGCATTGGCGATATCAGCAGTTTCGCCAAAAGATCCAAGCGGGATACCACTCTTGATCTGCTCCTGGACTTCTTCAGTCAATTCATCGGTCATGTCTGTCACAATAAATCCGGGAGCGATGGCGTTGACACAAACTTGGCGACCGGCAAACTCCTTGGCCAGGGCCTTGGTGAAGCCGATAAGACCGGCTTTACTTGCAGCGTAGTTAGCCTGCCCCGCGTTACCCATCAGGCCGATCACGGAACTGATATTGATGATGCGGGCGTTGTCCGCCTTCAGCAAACCGCGTTGAAAGGCTTTCACTGCGTTGAAAGCGCCTTTAAGATTCGTATCGACTACAGTGTCCCAATCATCTTCGCTCATACGAAGTGCGAGACCGTCACGAGTGACACCAGCATTATTCACCAGGATGCTGGCAGCCCCGAGGTCAGCTGTGACCTGCTTGCCAAACTCGATCGTGCTGTCGTAGTCCGCAATGTCAACGGTGAAGGCCTTGGCAGAACCGGGGCCCTCGGCGTTCAATTCGTCGGCGGCGGCCTGAGAATTAGACTCGGTCCGGCTGGCAACAGCCACCTTTGCTCCACGCTGAACAAACGCCCGGGCAATCTCTTTACCGATCCCGCGACCAGAACCGGTCACAACAACTACGCGATCTTCAAATGAAACCATGCGCGGTTATTCTCACAGAGAACCATGCCCTGCAACGAAAATCACGCGATTTTAGATGCTGGCCGCTGGGTAGAACTACTTCCGCCCTGACCCTCTGACGTCCCCATTCAAGCGCCTGCCCGCAGGGCTTAAATAAGAGATCCATCTTGTTTCACCTGATCGCCCCAGTACGATCTTCCACGGTTCCCCAATCGTAACCGTGTATCTTCACTCGTGTGCCAAACGGGAAAGCGGAAGTATCAGCAGCGAAAATGCTGCCCCGCGAACCGCACGCGACAGTTGCCGCAGCACCCCGAACTCTGGAACTAAGATACCGGCAAGCAAAGAAATCTAGGAAGACTCTTTCGACTCGGAGTCCCCCAGATCCAGTTCTTCCTGGGCTGTTTTTTTATCGTGCCCATAGCTGGCAACAACGAGCCCGCTAAGGAACTCGTCAGGATCCTTCAGGGCACTCGCCGGGATTGGAAAAGAGTCCTGACCGGTGTTTTTCTTAATCAACTTCAAACCAAACTGGTAGTCGCGGAACAGTTCTTCGCACAGCTGAAGGACACTCTGGCCACGCTCTTCCGCGAGGCCAGCTAATCCAGTCACGGTATCGCTATCAAAGGTCAACTTCACGCCGAACTCCTGCTCGAACTTTCGCTTGAAGGCCGCCAACTCAGCAACAACCCGAGAATCGGCAAAAGTCTCGGCTTCTCCAAGCAATCCATCAAGCACCTTGGCAGGTTGATCGACCAGCTCCCCGTCAACCGTCAACTCGGTCAAACTCGTGCCTGGGAGCTCGAACTTAAAGTTGCGCAGCAAGCGCTCACACACTGTCATCAATCCCCTCGCACCGGTCTTTTCTTCCGCAGCTGCAGCTGCAATTTTTTCGAGAGCACTGTCCAGGAAGTCCGCCTGAATACCAAAGGCCTCAAACTCGCGCTCATATTGGCGAATCAAGCTACCCTCGGAATTCTTCATTATCTCAAAAAGATCCTCCTTCTCAAGGTGATCGCAGACCACTCGGACAGGAAGTCGACCAATAAATTCAGCCTCAAAGCCGAATTCGATAAAGTCCTGCGTGCCAATGGCTTCCTTGATCGCGGCGGCATCGTCTGCCGTGGTTTGCTCGGCACCGAAGCCTATCGCTCCCTGACGCAGTCGTTTCTCGACAATCTTTTCGAGACCTGAGAATGCTCCGCTGACAATGAACAGGATGTGACGGGTATTGATTGCCTCTTTGCTGGGCTTGCCACGATTTTGATCAAACATCGCCTGCATCTGCGACTGAATGTCCTGTGGGTTCCGCACTGGAACCTCGGTTTCCTCCATCAGCTTGAGCAAAGTCGTTTGGACACCGCGCCCGCTTACATCCCGACCACCGATGTTCGAAGCCGTGGCGATCTTGTCGATTTCATCGATGTAGACAATGCCGTATTCTGCCAACTCAACGTCGCCATCAGCTTTACGGACAAGTTCCCTGACGAGGTCATCCACATCAGCACCGACATAACCGGTTTCCGAAAACTTAGTCGCATCAGCTTTCACGAAAGGCACACCAATGAGTTCCGCAATATGTTTGACCAGGTAAGTTTTGCCGACCCCGGTCGGTCCCACGACGATCACGTTCTGCTTCGCAAATTCGATGCGCTCTGCCGCATGCGGGTCATCCTCCTCGAGACGGCGAAGATACTGCGCGTGGTTGTAGTGATCACATACGGCAATCGAGAGAGCTTTTTTAGCTTCGTCCTGCTTGATGACGAAACGGTCGAGATGCTGCTTGATCTGGCGAGGCAGCAGATCAAAATCAAAAATGTCCGCACGATCGTCCTGCAGGTCATGGTCCTCTCCCGTCGGATCCGTAGCCACGTCAGAAGCGAAAGGGTTGGCTCCGCCGGGCATCGCCGAGAACGAGACGTTGTCACCGAAATTGGATTTCAGGAAATCGGAGAGCTTACGGGAAATTTCGTTGGGATCAGGGTATCCCGGAGGTGGAGTATCGTCGTCTTTGTCTGACATAACTTCTGTTTGATATCAGTTACGACGGTAAGCTCACCGAAGTCTTACGCGATTACAACCCCGCGTCGGTTTTGTAAACGGCTTTACGGATTTGGCGAAGAGAACAGCATCAGCTTCTTCCAGCGCTCGCCAAACTCAGGAGAACCGGCCAGGATCATCTGGGAAATTCGGCTCACAGGTTCCGGCTGATTGGTGGCCAGGGAAAAGAAGAGAACATTCTCCCAGGCCTCCTGCGTCGACGAGCTGAATGGAGGCAGAACCGCTTCTGCGGCTTCGACCAGCCAATCCGGCGAAAATTCAGTGACGGCCACTTCATTGGGGCCGAATCCCAAATCGATCACAAACATGGAGGGATTGGCCGAGGTTATCGCCGCCTCCAGAGGCACGCCCTCTTTCCGTCGAATGATCCCCTCGTAGTCAGAGATCGAAAGCTGCCCCGCCAGCATGGGCAGAAAACCCTCGGCACGGCCGAAACCCAGAACCAGTTCGTTTCGAACTTCCTGGATCGTCCAGGACTCTAGAGGTTCTGCCTGAAGCTTGGCGATGGCCTCGGAGAACTGGTAAGTGGCACCGTAGGACTCCAATGACGATAGCAATTCCTTGAGCTTATCTCTCTCCGCAATCTCCTCCGGCGACAATTGCTCCTTGGCAAAAGGATCCGTATTTTCCGGCTCCTCCGGTGTCATATCTGGTAACCCGGGTTCGGGTTCCGGAGTCGTCACCTCGGCAACCTGTGGGCGATTGGCTTCCTCTTTCTCCTCGGCAATCAGGCTTCGAATGTCTTCGATGCGTTGCAACCTTATTTGAATGAGCTGTTGCAGCGAGCCCTTCGTTTCGATCTCATCCAGCACCCCTTCGAGCGCCTTGCGATCCGCCATCCAGGAAGCAGGCCCGTTCCTGCGAGCCGGACTGGGAAGAGCCAGCCAGCGCTCGTAGTCCCGTCGGTAGACTTCCACAATGCTTTTAAGTCCATCAATCCACCCAAAATCCGCTGGTGTTTGGCTGGCAGCAAACTGGTCGAGTAATTTCATGCCGGATTTGAAATCACCCTGCTGCCAATTCTTAATGCCTGCGGCGAAAATGCCCACAGATTCGATAGAATTGGCTTGAAACTCTACTGTGCTTTCTATCAGTGGTAAATTTGAAGCGAGGGGCTCTGATGCCTTCTGAAGAAACGCGACAAGGTCCTCCACCCCCTCCTCCCCCGCAGGATCGATCGACGAAATCGCGGAGAACATCTCCCGGGATTCTTGCTCATTTCCGAGGAGAAGCTGAAGTGTTCCCCCAAAGAACTGACTCCACATCTGCGTCGAAGGAGAAAGTGAAGTCGCACCACTGAGCTCGGTAAAAATGGCTTCCGCCTTTTTGAATTCACCCTTCACGAAAAGCCCCCGGCCCTCAAGGAATTGGGCGGCGTTTGATTCAGCACCGACACTGATAACGCCACCATCGCCACCATCTATACTGAAGCTACCTCCTTCAGGAGGAGGTTCACCGTCTTGTAAATAAATCCAGAGGGCGGCTCCAGCCGCAAGTAAGGCAAAGAAAGCACCTACAACAAACCATCGCTTTTTCTGGTTTGAGCGGATCGCCCTCGATGATGTGCGGTCGAACCCGAAAGCTTTCTTCTCAATATCAATGATCTCATTCAGCAGGAGTTCATATGACTGCGGACGATTCTCAGGCTCGTGGGCCATCATCCGCTCGATGAGTTTCACGGTTGGCTTGGAGGCCGCCGGCGCCTCTGTTTTGAGATCGATCTCAGCTTTCTTGATCTCCTTCAATTCCTCCATCGATGAGGTGTTGGCCTCGAAAGGAGGTTTACCGGTAATGGCGTGATAGAGCGTCGCACCGAGGCTGTAGATATCTCCCAGGTAGGTGTCCGTCTCACCCTCCAACTTCTCCGGCGGCACGTAGTAGGGCGTCGCCCAGAGATCCTCGGACTCGTCGTCGCCACCTTGTTGCACTGCGAGACCAAAGTCCACGAGTTTGGAAGTTCCATCACCCGTCACGAGCATATTACCGGGCTTAATATCGCGGTGGATCAGTCCTTCATCGTGAGCAGCCTTAAGCCCTGCCACCACATCGTGAGCCACATGCAAGACTTCCTTTTCGGGAAGTTCGCCGCTGGAGGCGATCACCTGCTCAAGGCTGGTCGCATCGACCAACTCCATCGCGATGAAGAAAAAGCCGTCCTCGTTTCCGACGGTAAATACCTTCACCACGTTGGGGTGAAGAATAGACGCAGTCAGCTTGGCCTCCCGCTCGAACATCGCGGTCAAAGCACCGTCGCGGCTCAGGGACTGGTGCAACACCTTGAGTGCAACTTCCCGCCCCAGATGCATATCAAATGCCTTGAAAACCTGGCTCATTCCCCCCTCACCCAGCGTCCCCGTGATTTGATACTGCCCCATTGTCGTCCGAACACGAACCGGGGCTCCGCAATGTGGGCACTCTATTCTGGCATACGGTGGAAGCCCCGAAACATCCAGCGAACCATCACATTCGGGGCACAGGCTGACGGTGGGACCCTGTTCAGGCGAATCTTGCATACAACGGGAAAATTGTCCCCAGTTTGAGGTGGGAGCTCAAGTCTACTGCTCCGCATTTCGAGGTCCAGACAATTCATGATTCAATATCTCAATTTTATTGTTCGTCACTATATATCTCTCAACGGGTTGCCTCTGCGAGAACCCCGCGCTAGGTTTCGGGGTGCTTATGGGAGACAATATTGGAACTGTCACAATCGGGGACTATCAGCTAGGGGGCGATCGTCCCCTTTTCATTCTGGGCCCCTGTGTTATCGAGTCGGAGGCCTTCATCCGGAAGGTTGCACCGCAGATCAAGTCAATCGCCGATGAGGTCGGCGTCGATATGGTTTTCAAAGCCAGCTACGACAAGGCCAACCGCAGTTCGGTGTCTTCTTTCCGCGGCATCAGTTGCGAGGAAGGTTGCCGCCTGCTTTCCAGCGTGAGCAAGGAACTCGGAGTGCCGGTAACCACGGATATTCACACGGTAGGGGAAGCGGCAATTGCCGGCGAATACATCGATATCCTTCAAATCCCCGCTTTTCTCTGCCGCCAAACTGATTTAATCGAAGCTGCCGCACGCACCGGCAGGGTCGTTAATGTGAAAAAAGGCCAATTTCTCGCTCCCTGGGACGTTAAAAATATAGCTGATAAGCTGCATGCTTACGGCTCGAAGAACTTCTTTTTCACAGAGCGAGGAACCAGCTTTGGATACAACACACTCGTAGCAGACATGAGATCTATTCCCTGGATGCAGGAAGACGGCCATCGCGTTGTCTTCGATGCGACCCACTCCGTGCAGCGTCCGGGCGGTCAGGGGACATCCAGCGGCGGTGACGGTTATCTCGCCCCCGTCCTGGCCCGTTCCGCTGTTGCAGCAGGATGCGATGGAGTATTCATGGAAACCCACCCCAACCCGGAAAAGGCTCTAAGTGACGGTCCCAACCAGGTCCCTCTCGATCAACTCGGCGAAGTGCTTGCCAAACTGAAAGCACTCTACTGCCTCGTTCGGGATATCCCCCAGACATGACCCAATCCGTCCGGACAACTGGCCTCGTGCTCGGCACGTTTTGGCTTTGCCTGATGCCTTTTGACCTGGCGTCACAAGATGAACCTGCCTCAGGTGCAGCAACTCTCGCAATGCAGACAGCCTTCCCTCCGGAACTGAAGGAAATGTTCCCCATCGGACGCGTCTTCAAAGGTGTCGCCATCCCCTCTTACACCGGGGAAAATCTCAAGTCGGTGATGCACGCATCGTCCATCACCCGCGTCGACAAAAGCTATCTAGATCTCATCGACCTCGTGGTGTTGGTCTACAACGGAAGCGAAGAACCTGAAACGACGATTTCCATGGACGAAGCAGCCTACGATATGACAACAGGCGTGCTGAGGAGTAAAACTCCATCGAAGATCGAACAGCCCAAGTTTGTCATGACAGGCGACACCATGACTTTTCACCAGCAAACACAAGTCAGCCGACTGGAGGGTAACGTCAAAATCGTAATCCCTGACGCGGACAAGTTTTCGCCTGACATGGCTACACCATTCTCAAAGTAAAAATCCTGAAAGCTTTAACTTCCACCCCGTTCACCATGAAGACCATCAATCTGTGGCAATTTATAATCCTCACCGCTCTAACGTTCACACCCCTCACGGCTCAGGATACCTCTGCCGAAAATCTGATCGAGGAAGGAGCAAAACTTCTCGACGACCCTCAGCTTAAGGACATGTTCCGGCAGATACAGGAGAATCCCGAAGAAGCCGCTAACAACGCCATCCAGGAACTTAAAGCTAACTCCAACAGGGCCGACGACGCTGTTCGTGAAGCAACCAAAGTCTTTCAGGACAACCAGCAGGAAATCGAAAAAGCGGCTCAAGCCATCCAGGAAAACCGATCCTCCATTGAAGCCACCGCTAACTCCGCAGTAGAGGAATTCGGCCGTATGGCTCCGACCGCCGCCCAAACAGCGGTCCCCACCGCTGCTCCAACCGGATCTGACGCTCCCGCAACGCGACCTGTCGGAAGCGTGGGAACTCCTCTTGCGGCGCAGCCTTCGTCTCCAGACGCGGCCGCTCTTCCCAAACCGGCCGCCACGGTGGTTGACCAGCCCATCTTTCAAAACAATCAAGTCACTCCCATCGCGACCGCTCCGACCACATCCTCAGGCATCCCCGATTCTCCGTTCTTGAATCCTCGCGACTTCCCGGAGCCTACTCCTCTCGCCCCGATCTACCAAGTCGACGAAGAGGGAGCCTTCAAAAGCAACGCAAAGAACGAAGTTATTATCACCGCCGGTGATTCAGAAATGGACAACAGTGCAGGTATTATTACCTTAACCGAAAACGTGGTGATCAATCATCCCGAGTTCATTCTCGAATGCGATAAGCTGGTTGTCACTTTGGCCGAAGGCGCCAGTGCGGATACCGGTGAAGAAGGAAACAGCTCCAGTTTTAAGCGGGCCGTTGCCACCGGAGGAACGGTAAAAATCCGTCGCGTCAGTCCAGACGGTAACACTCAAATTGCTATTTCGCGGATGGCAGCTTACAACGGTATCACGAAAGACATCGTTCTTTCAGGCGGCCCTCCCTACATCCAGGACGGGGAAAAGCACGTCCGCTGCACTGAACCTGATGCTCAGATCGTCATGACGGGAGACGGAAAATACAAGATTAACGGCTCTAATTCGCAAGCTCCCTCTCGTCACAAGATCAGCTTTCCTGTTGAGAATGAAGGCGGATCCAAGACCATCGGTATCGGCAACAGTGTTGGCGGCAGCATCGATCGCCTCCGTTAATGCTTCTTTTGGATTCCCCACTGCTGCATGAGCCAGTCACACAACCGCGATAAACTCGATGAGTTTTTCGGGTCCAGAAAAAAGGACAAAACCGGCTATTCGGAGGAATTACCAGACCCAAAGGAGAGAACTCGTCAACCCTCTGAGGAGGCCGCGCAGCATCCGGGCAAACAAATTTCAGGCAATACCCCGTTGCAGTCTACAGAAGCAGGAATTCCAAATGAAGAAAAAGGCATCTCTCCCGCCCCACAAGGTGCAACAATCGACGACGAACCAGAGCCTTTCGTCGAGTTGAGGCTTCCCGATTTCAGCGAAGAAATCCCAGCAGAACCCTCTCCCGGGGACAAGGCGCCGGTCGAGAAGAGAAAATTCAAAAAAGTTCCTTCTCCAGTAGCTCCGGCGAAGGAGGTGCCGGTCTCAAAGGAAGACTCAGTCCCTCCTGCAGATAATCCACCAAAGCCTGTGAGTGAAGCCAAAGCAGCCGACTCTGCAGAAACCGCCCCTCAGGACGCCAAAGCTTCCGTCGAAGAAAAACTGCTTTCAAATCTGGAAACACCTTCGCTCCCTGCGACCGATAACGAGTTCCTACTAAAGACAAACGGCCTCGTAAAAATCTACGATGGGCGCACCGTGGTTGATGGCGTTGAGATCAATGTGCGCCCGGGTGAAATTGTGGGCCTGTTAGGACCTAATGGTGCCGGAAAGACGACCAGCTTCTACATGATTGTCGGCCTCGTTCCGCCAAACGGAGGCACCGTGCAGTTTGACAATGAGGACGTCACTGACCTCCCAATGTATCAGCGGGCCCGCCTCGGGATGGGTTATCTTCCACAGGAGGAATCCATCTTTCGTAAACTCACCGTAGAAGAGAACATCATGGCGGTGATGGAAACCCTCGACCTGTCAAAGAAAGAGAGGAAGGCACGCACCGAGGAACTCCTCGAACGATTCAGCATCACTCACATTCGCAACAATCTGGCGTTGACCTGCTCCGGCGGCGAAAAACGTCGTCTTACCATCGCCCGTTCGCTCGTAACCGACCCAACGTTGTTAATGTTAGACGAACCTTTTTCCGGCGTCGACCCCATCGCTGTGAACGAAATTCAGTCCATCGTTGAAGATCTTAGAAAATCCGGTCTCGCCATTCTTATCACCGACCACAATGCCCGACAAACTCTGGAACTGGTTGATCGGGCTTACCTGATTTACGAGGGAAAAGTTCTTCGTGAAGGACACCGGGATTTTCTCATTAACGACCCGGTCAGCCGCAAACTCTATCTGGGCGACGGTTTCACCATGTAATCCGTGGTCTTCATAATCTAATTTTCTTACCACTACGGCAGCCGGAGACAAACCTTGTCAATCAACCCTCCCGATTGATACAATTTCTGCTGCTTAAAATACCACCTGAACCCAACAAAACGAGCACACCATGCAAGTACAAAACGTAAACCTGCCCATCACTGTCACCGGACGTCATGTATCAGTCACCGAACCGATGCGAGAATATGCGGAAAAAAAAGTGGCCGGTTTGCATCTCGATTACCCCAAGATCATTGAAGCCAAAGTGCTTCTCAATGTCGAGCAGGAGAGGCACATTGCCGAAATCATTCTGTTTTGCGCCAACCACATCGTAATCGAGGCACACTCCACCACCCCCGACATGTATGCGTCTATCGATGAGACAATTTCAAAAATCGCCCGACGCATGCGCAAGCACAAAACCCGGATGCTGAAATCGCACCGTCCCAAAAAGCGGGTTAAGGAAATGCGTCAAATTTCAGAAGCAATCTTTCCCCCGGATATCCCGGTCGAGCCTGAGGAAGAACACGAACCGGTCATTGTTCACAAGGAAAACTACAAGATCAAGCATCTCTTCTCTGACGAAGCCATCATGGACATGGAAATGAATGAGAGACCCTTTATCCTCTTTCACGATGCTAAGACCGACAAGCTTTCCATCATCTATCGCCGGGAAGACGGTGACTACGGTATGGTAGCTCCGGTCGAGGAGTAATCACCTCGACCCTAACTTTAAAGGCAAATCAACAGGGTTAGGTCAGCGACTTAGCCCTGTAGCATTTTCAGGAACCCCAACTTCTCAATGTCCTCCCGAAGCCCGCGCCCTGTTTCCGAAGGCTCCCACCTCGCCATTGTTGCTCCGGCTGGCCCTTTCGACCATGACGCTTTTCATCGCGGCATCTCATGGCTTCGGGGACGTTACCACATCACCCATTCTCCTGAGATCTTTTCGGCTGAAGGTTATTTTGCCGGCAGTGATCAGCGACGGCTAGACGAACTGAATGCTGCCATTACCGACCCAGCCGTCGACGCCATCCTTTGCGCCCGGGGCGGCTACGGTACTACCAGAATTTTGCCAGGCATCGATCCGTCCCAAGTCGAAAAGGCCAACAAGCTCATTGTCGGCTTTTCCGATATCACGGCCCTGCATACCCTCTGGGCCTCCCGCGGGTTACGGTCCATTCACGCTCCAATGGTGGCAGCCCTTGGCGGCGCTAGCGAGCCCATTCGCCAGCTCTGGATTGAAGCACTGGAGCAACCAGATGCCGCTCGCGAGTGGAACCTGAGTAGTCTCAAAACCGTGTCAGGAGATTCCGAAGGCACCCTCATTGGAGGTAACCTCGCCGTCCTTACGGCACTCAACGGAACTCCTTACGCCCCCAACCTTGCTGAGAAAATTCTATTCATCGAAGATGTCGGCGAGCGCCCCTATCGAATCGACCGCATGCTCACCACCTTGAAGCAATCAGGCTGGTTCGAAGAACTCCGTGGACTTGTTCTCGGTGCATTTACCGAGGGAGATCCCGGTAGTGACGGCGTCACCGCCGAAAACGTTTTCGAAAGTCATTTTCGCGACGCCGATTTCCCCATTCTCAAGGACCTACCGGCCGGTCACATCCGCGAAAATGAGCCTCTTTCTTTTGGTTCTCCCGCAAGGATTTCCGGCAATAAGCTGGAGCTCAATTATTGATCCCAGGCCCAGCAAGACACGGTTAAGGTGATCCCCGACTGGATGACGCTAAACTTTCACCACAATCTTTCCGAAGTGCCTGGCACCTTCCAGCGAGGCATAAGCCTTAAGCGCGTCATCGAAACCATACTCTTCGTCGATGACGGGGCGGATACCGTGACCTGACAGGAACGCATTCATCCGACCGAACATTGAACGGCTGCCAACATAGATACCGTTGATGTCCGCGTTGTGAGTCACCAGCGGGAAGAGACTCACTTGAGGGGGATCAAATCCGGTCAAAACACCGATCTGGGAGATCACCCCCCCGGCCGCAACCGACTTGAGCGAGCGCTCCAGCGTGCCAGGCCCACCGACCTCAATCACAAAATCAGCTCCGCACCCGCCAGTCAATTCCTTGACCTGCTTATCCCACGCTTCGTGCTCACGATAGTTGATTGTTTCATCAACGCCAAGCTCCCCGGCACGGTCAAGTTTTTCATCCGAACTACTCGTAACAATGACCTTGGCTCCTGCGGCCTTGGCTATCTGCAGGGCAAAGACCGACACCCCACCGGTGCCGAGACAAAGCACGGTATCTCCTTCCTGCACCGAGCGCCTCCGTTCCATGAGGGCGTGCCACGCTGTTAAAGCAGCACAGGGCAAAGTCGAAGCTTCCAGAGCGGTTAGGTGCTCCGGCACTTGGACGACACTGTGAGCCGGCGCCATCACATATTCGGCGAGAACTCCATCACAGGACCCGCCGCGCGCAGCTTGGTGATATCTCGTGTCAAAAGGCCCGTCCTCCCAGTCTCTAAAGAAAGTCAGGGCTACGCTATCACCATCCCGCCACTCGCTGACGCCTTCTCCAACCCGGGCAATCACCCCGGCGCCATCAGAGAGTGGAACCACGTCACCACCACCACCTGACGCAGAAAGGCCCGACTTCATGAGAAGGTCCCGGTAGTTGAGCGAACAGGCCTCGATCTTCACCAGCACTTCGGCGGCTCCAGGGGTTGGAATTTCGCATTCTTCGGCAACAGCCTCACAACCACCGTTGCCGTCCTGTTTTAATAGAAATCGCTTCATGAGACAGGATCCAGATCCAGGAAAGCCTCAACCTCGTGCAGAGTCAGGGTGTTAACCACATCCCGACTGGTCAACCATCCTTTTCTGGCGAGACGCGCTCCAAACCAGAGATAATCCAGTTGCGATGTGCGGTGGGCGTCCGGGTTGATGGCGCACTTGACGCCCCTCTCTTTGGCGTATTTCCACCAGCGCCAGTCCATATCGAGACGCCATGGGTTGCAGTTAAGCTCAATGATGGTCCTCGTTTCGGCGCAAGCTTCAATCACAGCGGCAACATCCACGGCATAGGGCTCCCGCTTCAGGAGGAGACGTCCTGTAAGGTGCCCCAACATGGTCACTGCAGGATTTTCTACCGCCGTGATAATCCGGGCGGTCATGTCTTTTTCGGACAGGGTCATCGCGTTGTGCACTGAAGCGACAACGTAATCGAGTTCGCCCAGCAACTCGTCATCAAAATCAAGTGCCCCGTCTTTAAGAATATCCACTTCATTCCCGGCGAGGAGCCGAAACTGGTGCCCTTCCCCCTTCAGCTCCGAATTCAACTCCGCAATTTCTTTCACCTGGGCACGGAGACGTTTGGCATCCAGACCATTTGCCTGGAAGGAACTCTTCGAATGATCAGCGATACCAAGATACTGCAATCCATGGCCCATCGCCGCCTCCGCCATTTCCCGCAGAGTATTTTGTCCGTCACTTGCCGTGGTGTGATTGTGAAAGGTTCCCCGGAGGTTTTCCAGCTGGATCAAGTCGGGGAGATCGCCCTCGGATGCCGCCTCAACCTCGCCGGTATCCTCACGCAACTCGGGCGGGACATAATCGAGACCAAGAAACTGGTAGAGCTGCTCCTCGGTCTCAAAAACAGGAGGCTCCTTGGCTTCACTCCCGTCTTTGACCGCAAGTCGATATTCATTCAGCGTGTAGCCCCGCTCAAGAGCACGCCCACGGATGGCTACGTTATGCTCTTTGCTCCCGGTAAAGTAGGCCAGGGCGCAGGCAAATTCATCATTGCTGACGACCCGAAGATCACACTGAAGTCCGTTCTCGAGATTAATGCTGGCCTTGGTCGCTCCCCGGGCAATGACGCGACTGACCCAATCCTGGTTCACGAAGTATTCAATCAATCCCTCGGGATTGGCGGACGCAGCAAGAAAATCGACGTCGTGAACGGTCTCCTTTGCCCTTCGAAAGCTGCCGGCAGCCTCCACTCGCAGACAGTCTGGATGTAACTTCAGTGCATCGAGAACCATCATCACAGGCTGAGCCACGTCACCGAGACGAAACCGGTCCGCGTTCTGCTCCTTGAAGGCGATCGCCTCGAGAATTTTTTCGGCCGTCTTGGTCCCAAATCCACTCAAAGCCGCGATCTCACCTGATTCACAAACTTCCTTGAGCCTGGCCACGGAGTCGACACCCAGGTTCTCATAAACCGCTTTGACTTTTTTTGGCCCTAGTCCCTGGATCCCAAACAATTCGAAGAGGGTTTCTGGAAACTCCCCCTTCAAATTCTCGTAGTAGCCAAGTTTCCCTGTTGAAACCAGCTCATGGAGCTTCTGTTGCAGGGCATCGCCGACACCTTTAATACCCTTCAATTCTCCGTCCCGCGCCAGGGAAACGATATCTCCGGCAAATTGCCGGACTGTTTCTGCTCCGGTTCGGTAGGCACGAATCTTAAATGGATTATCCCCCTTCAATTCGAGCAACAGGGCGATTTCTTCGAGAACTTCCGCCAAATTTTCACGTGTCATAGATGGAGCCAAACTAGGACGAACACCGCAACGCGCCAACTGTTTTCCGACCTGGATTCGAACAGCCTCTTCACCCTGATCTCGCTGCACTGAGACAGCTCTGTGATTGAGCGGAAAAAGTGGAGGCAATTATATGTGAAATATCCCACAATGCCCCTTATACTCCCGCAAAGGCTGGGAACTCATTAAACCGCTTTTCCGGCAAAGTTTCCATATGAGTAATCGCTACGAAATCCGCGAGCAAATTGGCAAGGGTGGCCTTGGCGCGGTTTACAAAGCTTTTGATACGCAGTTGCAGCGAGAGGTCGCTATCAAGCGAGTGCTCACCGCTGGCCAGGCAACAGACGGAGAGGTTCACGAGGCGGCAAAAAAGTTAATCGCTGAGGCTCAAACCCTTTCCAGCCTGAATCACCCCAATATTGTCACCGTTTTCGACGTCGGTCAGGACGACCAAGGCGGTTTTGTGGTGATGGAATTGCTCAAGGGAGAAACTCTCGACGAGACGGTCGAACGAGGAGTGCTCACCCAAGAAGATTTCACCGAGGTGGTCTATCAGACCATGGAAGCTCTGATTGCAGCGCAGGCCAACGACGTGATACATCGGGACATCAAGCCGACCAACATCATGGTGATCTGGCAAGCCTCCGGTAAATTCCAAACCAAGATTCTCGACTTTGGACTCGCCAAATTCAGCAGGACTCCTTCCGTCCAGACGATGGACCAGGAGGAATCAGTTCTAGGATCCATATTCTTCATGGCGCCGGAACAGTTCGAGCGGGGCGAACTCGACGCCCGAACTGACCTCTACCAGATGGGTTGCGTTTACTACAACGCCCTGACCGGTCAATATCCTTTCAACGGAGAGACAGCTCCCCAGGTGATGAATTCCCACCTCCAGCACAAGGTGGTTCCTCTCGACCAGATTCGACCGGATCTCTCTCCTTCAATCTGCCAGTGGGTGATGTGGCTGATCAACCGTGACATTGAGCATCGACCAGCCGATGCCAGAGACGCGCTCAAGCGCTGGCCCAGGAACCCGGAATCCACCGGCTCAGTTCCAGTTCAAGCGCTCCCGGTCGAGGAACCACTGGATGGGGTTACTGGTCAGATCAGGATAGTGACCGCCGCCAGTCAGGCATCTGCCCCCCCGGCTCTCATCGTGGGCACTTCACCCAATTCACCTACCGGTGTAGCCAGGGGTTCCATGCCCCGTTCCCACGTCCACCAACACTCCAAGCCTCCTGAACACAAGAAGACTAAAGTGATTGTCATCGGGGCTATTGCCGGAGTCATCGCTCTTCTCGCCGTCATCGGCCTCGTTAACAGCGCCGAAGTAAAAAAGCAACAGGCACGCATCAAGGAGATGGCGGCTGCGGATGAGGTTTATGCCACGGTTAAGGATGTAGACATCGCCGTTGGAATCCTGAGCGATCCCGAAACACCCGGACCACTTCGAACCAACGCTCTTAAAGTCCTGACCAAAATCGAAGCCCCCGGTATTGACGAAGCTATTTTTGAGGAACTAAAGGAAGCCAAGTCCAATAAACTCCGAGTTTATCTTTCTGTTGTTCTCGGAGACAAAAGCTATACCGAAGCTCTGCCCACCATCCTCAGCTACATCTCCTTGGCCAATAGCGAAGAACAGCAACTCCAGTTCATCACTGCTGCCGGCAAGCTGGCCGACGATGAGGATCTGGCTGATATTCTCACCGTTCTCCAATCGAATCCCAGCACCGCCGTAAGGCGTTCCATCGAAGGAATCGCGCTGAACCTCCTCAGAAACAGCAGCAGCCAGGCTCGACATGCTGGCGATATTTTAACCAGGGTTTCTGCTGCGCAGTCCGACGAAAGGAAGAGCCTCTTCCGCATTCTGGGGGCACTCAGCACAGATGAGGTTAAAACCCGTCTTTCCAGCATCTTCAATCAGAAGAAAGATCTCGAGTATCAACGTGACGCCATCAGTGCCTATCTGACCTGGGGAGACCGTTCTGTCATCCCCGACGTCGAAGCGATTATCGACAAGAGCGATGACCGGAGTCTCAAGGTGATTGCCGGTAAAGCGCTTGCCCGCCTCGTTACCCTGCCCGGCCCCGAAACTCTCGAAGAGAAGATCGCTGTCTGGGACAGCGCTGCCGGGCGAATCAGCGATCAGAACGATCAGCGCCGACTGATTGGAACGCTCTTTGAGTATCCGCATCCCGAGACACTCCAACTTCTTCGCAAATGGGCCGACGATGAGAACCTCAAGTCCGTCGCCAAGAGTTCCGTCTCGACGATGGAAAAATTCATCAATCAGGTCAAAACCATCAATCCGGGCGAAGCTCTTCCCGGCAACCGTGGCCGGGTCCTCGGAGACAAAAAAGCCGCTTTTGATTCCTCGCAGGGTTCGATTACCCAGTGGACTTCTCCCGAGACATGGTTTTCCTGGAGTTTCAAAATGGCCGAGGCTGGCGACTACACTCTTGAAATAAAACAGGCCTTCGATGGCGAAGACGCAGTCGATTTTATCGTCTACGTAGCTGACCAAACACTCACAAGCACCTCGGTCGATACCGGTGACTTTTCCAGTTTCCGCCCCATCAAACTCGACGGAAAGGTAAAGCTCGAGAAGGACACGATCTACAACATCGTTCTCAAGGCCGGAGACAACACTGCTCCCCGGATGATGGATATCGGTGAGATTCGATTCATCAAATCGTGATTAAGGAACTCGCGAAACTCCTCGCGAGTTTAGATCCCGCTAACCACTAACGACGCTGCTGCTGCGGTTGTGGGCGCTGCCCCCCCTGAGGTTCGCGGTCACCGCCTTGGGTTCCTTGCGGAATGTCCAGCCCACGCCCGTCAGAGAGACGGGTCATGGCTCCACGAATCATGTTACCGCGTTCTTCCCGCGACATGTTCGGGTAAGTTTTCATGATATGACCAATATATTGGCGAAGCTGGTTGCGGTTTTCGTCGCTGAGTTTTTTATACCTTTCGATATCCTCCTGGGAAGGACCGCGCCTTTCGCCATCATCACTTCCCCCACTGCGCTGCGGAGGACCACCCGAACCGCGAGGACGAGGATAGAGACCTTGCAGCTGATACTTTAATTCCACTTCTTCACCCGCGAAGGAAACGGTCGCCGTTACTCCCTCCAGCCCTTCACCACCAGCGACCTCAACCAACTGAATACCTTCATCGCTGGCCTTATCCGGAGACACCAACAAGGATTTCTTCGTCTCTCGATTATAGAGGGTGGCCAACGGTTGATCATCGAGCGTCGCGACACCTTTCAGGGTGTAAATCTCTGCCGGATTAAGAATGCGAACGAACGGGCTCGCCTCCTTCAGCGCAGCAAAGTCACCGGCTTCAGGGTTGGCAGGAACACCGATGAGAGCTTCTGGTGGAGCAATCTCTACCTCTTCCGTAAGACCGTGAAACAGGGAAACCATGACCGCAGTGCAGGTCAAAACTCCAAATTTCAATTCCGGTCTCATCTAAGTCTGTTACGTATCGGGGGCTAACTCTAATCGCCTGATGCTTTTTGGTTTTTCTTGCTCTCCTAATTGGAGGGAGACGAGCTCGCAGAATCCGGCACAAACCACCTCGCCACTGTGATCTCGCATTCCGCCTGCGGTTCAGCCTCACGGGAACGCAGGTCGAGCTCCATTTCGAGATTTTTAATGACCTGAAATTTTTCCGGGCTCTGTAAAGTCGTGAGCCATTCCGTGACAACTGCCTCGTCACCTTCAATCTCCAGACGCACTGCCACCTCGGTGTAAAAGTTGTTATACTCGATATCCTGAAGGCTCTGGCGATCGATCGCCAACTTGCGCTCAAAAAGTTCGTCCTGCAGGGACTGCAACAAATCGCCCTGCTCTTTTCCGAGAGTGGAATTTCCAAGCCGGGGCATCATTTCCATGAGCCACTTTTCACGTGCCTCTGCAGCCGGCGCATCCTCCAGCCACATCTCGTAGTCAGCCAGTTCGCTCTTAAGATTTCGAATCTCACTGTCACCGCCCGAGAGGTTTTTCAGGATAGACCTCGCCGCAAATCCGTTGGCAACAATGAAGATCACCCCAAAACAGGCGCCCAGAAGCACTTTTTCTCTAACTGTCAGCTCCCGCATTTTTTGGTTTCCCTTCAATTTCAAAAGTTGCCGTGTTGTTACGCTCTACCTTGGGATTCGGCATGCTCCAGTCGTAGGCTTTAAATTCTTCCATTGCCTGCAGGTCCTCCAGCAGACGGTTGGCCAGTTGCACATCACGAGCCTGACCTCGAAGACGGATATTCCGACCCGAGGTGCGGTATTCCCGAATCACAACTCCACTTCCAGGAAGAGCCGAGGTAATTCGGCTGAGTTGCACCACCGGGAACCAGGACTTCTCGAAAGCTGGCTCAAGGTTTCTCCAGCGTTGATCCACCTGCTGAACGCGAGCCACATCCGGTTCAACGATGTCAATCTGTCGCTTCAAAGACGAAATCTCCGCGGCCGTGTTCCGACTCTTGATGATCATGACGCTCAGGCCCACGGCATAGGCGATAAAGAGAACAGCGAAAATCACGCTGTTTCGGCTCTTCGCCTTGCGCTTGCGACGTGCCCTCGTCACCGCAGCCGGAAGTAACCGGTCGCTGATTCGCCCCGGTGAAACGCAGGAAGTCGAAGTCACTTGCACCCTCAGATTCAACGCTCCCTCAAATGACTCCCGTTCCTCAGCGGAAGAGTCATCAACTTTCAGGACCAGCATCTCAGGCATGGAGTCCTCCGTGCAGGAGTCTCCTCTCAGCCCCATGAGGATGAGGTTGATCTCTCCGGCAATAGTCGCGCCCAAGCGGTCTCCTCCGCTGAGAACCTGGAGATGAACAGGTTCATTTTCTTTGTAAATAGCTAGGACGAGACGACCCTGTTCTTTCCAGAGGAGGCAAGCGTTCCCGGGCACGGAGTGCAGAGCCGCTGCAGGCGCATAACCGGCTGCGTTTGGGTCGACCAATTCATTCGACACGCCCGAGACCACCGAGACGGCAAAGGTATTGCCTTCGGAGCCGCGATCAACAATTTCATAGTCGTAGAGCAGTTCTCCCTCGCTCCCGCTAAGCAGCCCCCGCTTCTCAAGCTGGGAATAGATCATGCTGTCGTGTAGCGATTCCTCGGTATCAGGAAGAAGCACGGGAAAGGTTGTCACTTTCTCGGCCGGATAACCGATCACAACATCGCTCCGATGCCCAATCAGGTCCCGCAGGTCAGAACTCCTCGAGATTTCGTTTTCTCCCTGATAGAGAACCCAGCCCTTTTCAGGGGCCGGCAATGCAATCGTTTGGCTGGACATAGTTTACAAGGACACAATGGCCCCTTTTTTAATACAGATAAACCACCGAAATCGCGGGAAGTTTCCGCAAAATCGAAAGGTAGTTCAAGCCCTCAAAAGTCTCCAATGAGGAAATTTGCAGTAATTATAAACCGGTCTGACCACTTTAAGTTGCGCGGTTGCACGCTGGAAACCCCCGGAGCCTCCACGAGAAGGAATGGCCGACCGACTTTCCAAGTGCCGGTTTCCTGGATTCCTACGAGCGCGTTAAAGGGCTGACCGTTGGCTTCGCGGTGCACATACAGCTCCACTTCCTTCCCCTCCCACGGGTCGAGAGCCACCAACTCGAAGCCGCCCATATCCGGCCCTGATTTGATCGAATGAATCACCAGGCTGTGGCTGCGACCCATTTCCCACAATGGCTCGAAATTATTTTCTTCCCGGTGACGCACCACATACGAACGAATGCTCAGGATCGGAGTCACATTCCGCTTGAGCGAACGTTCGATCATCTCAAAGCACCGCTCGATATGGTCCTGCACCAGCTCGCCTTCCTTACGGTCGAGATAGCTGGCGCTGAAGGGCTTGAGTCCAAAGTCCTCGGCCAGTTCGTTCATTCCCATAACCGCATCGGCGCTATGGATCCCGTGAACGCCCCAACGATTGAGGCTGGAGTACAACACCGATTTCCGACGGCGATAGTAACGATCAATAAGACGGTTGAGCCGTCGCTCATCCGTAATCCCCAGTTCTTTTTCGTAAACTGCCTGGTATTCCGGTCCGCTGAATTTGAGAAGGTTCAAAACCGAGGCCGGTGTGCAGGCGTTGGGAGACGCTTTATAGTCGCGCTGATCAACAATGGCCAAATCTTCCGCCTTAACCATCCCTGCCCATGCCAGTCCAAGACAACAGAGCAGGAACATTTTCATGGCGAATAGAGGAGGTTCGGTCAGGCGGTTCTAGACATCGTCGCTTGATTCGCCGGCGACCTGCCCTCGAAGCTTCGCTTCGATAAAGGGACCAAGGTCACCATCCATGACGCCCTGGATATTAGCGGTCTCACAACCCGTCCGGTGGTCTTTGACCATCTGGTAGGGTTGAAACACATAGGAGCGGATCTGGCTTCCAAAGGCGATTTCACCTTTTTCACCATACTGCCGTTCCATTTCGGATCGCTTCTTGTCCTCCTCGATCTGAAGCAACTTGGCCTTAAGCAGCTTCATCGCCATCTGGCGGTTCTTGTGCTGGCTTCGCTCCACCGTGCATCGGATCTGAATTCCGGACGGGAAGTGGGTCAAGTGAACCGCGGTTTCAACCTTGTTCACGTTCTGGCCGCCTTTACCGCCACTTCGAGCCGTCTTGATCTCGATATCTTTCTCATCGATCTCCATATCCGGCTCTTCCTTAAGGTCGGGAACGACATCGAGGCTGGCAAAAGAAGTATGACGACGAGCCTGGGAATCAAACGGGGAAATCCGAACGAGGCGATGCACGCCGCGTTCACAGTTCAGGTAACCGAACGCATTCTCGCCTTCGAAGCGAATCGTGGCCCCGCGGACACCGGCTTCCTCCCCCTCCTGCATGTCGATCATCTCGATTTTGTAGCCCTGCTGCTGGCCCCAACGCTGATACATCCGCACCAGCATATCAGCCCAGTCACAGGCTTCAGTGCCGCCGGCGCCCGCGTGAATCGTCAGGAAAGCACTCTCCCTGTCATTCGGTCCATTGAGAAGCGTCTGGAGTTCGATCTTGTCGAGCTCGGTCTCAATCTCTTCGAGCTCAGCTTTGACTTCCTCGAGAGCCGCTGCGGCATCATCCTCTTCGGCTGCCAACTCCACGAGCACCGAGAAATCTCCGATGCGTGAATCCAACTCGCGCACCGGGATCACCTTATTCTTGAGGGCGGCAACTTCCCCAACCTTGGCCTGGGCCCTGTCCTTGTCGTCCCAGAATTCCGGGGCGCTCATTTCGACCTCGAAGGCCTCCAACTCCTTCTCCAGCTTATCGAAGTCAAAGATACCGGCGCAGCTCATTGAGCCGTGCCTTTAAAGAGTCCGTATCGATCGCTTGCAATTCCTCTTTCATGCGGGCGTAAGCGTTCTCACAGATATGGAAAAATTCAAACTTTCGCTTAGTAATGTTTAACGGAAATTCAATCCAATTAACCAATCCATGAAAGCCCGCGGCACACTGATTCGCCGGTCTCCCCTCACCGAGACCAGTCTCATCGTGCACTGGTGCACTCATGAGTATGGCATCGTCAAATCCGTTGCCAAAGGAGCAAGGCGCCCTAAGAGCTCTTTCGCCGGCAAACTTGACCTCTTCTATCTCTGCGAGATTGAAATCCATCCTGCCAGGAAGGGTGACCTTCACATTCTCAAGGATCTCCACATCGAAAAGGCCCGCTTCGGTTTGCGGCGAAACTATCTGCAAACCCTCGCGGCCTCCTACTTCGTCAAACTCATCGACCGGATCGCCGAGCCCGAAGCTCCTATTCCCGAAATCACCGATCTCCTTGATCGGGGGCTCGACTACCTCGACGAAAACGTGGCTGACCTCAGGGCTGTGGGTCACTTCGAAAAGCAGTTGGCTCAGTTTCTCGGAGTTCTTGAGACGGGAATCGAGCCGATACGATCGGTTGGAGAATTGATTGGTAACCTGCCGAAACAACGGGAAGAATTGATCGAGCGATTGCGTTGAGAATTTTGTTCAGTGATTAAGTCGCTGCAGGGCGAAACATCCTACTGCTCCCACAACAAGGAAACCGTGCTTGGCCCACCCCACCCACACGGAATTTCGATCACAAGTTCGACCACCGCATTTAATCCTCAGGATTTGAGGTCGCAGCACTGCTACTTCCAGGCCGAAAGCTTCGTCTCAGTTCTTACAAAAATCGTACCGTCTACAATCGCCGGAGTCGTCCGGCAGAGCTCACCTAATCGATTCGTTGCGACATGGGCAAACTCGGAAGCGGCAGCAATCACATGGAGATTGCCGCTCTCGTCGACGAAATACAGATTCCTCCCGTCGCTGACAGGTGAACCAAAAATTGAGCCCTCAACCCCCGGCACACGTTCCATCCATTTCTCCTCACCCGTAATCGTATCGACACAAGTTGCGATGCCGGAATCTTCGATCAGGAAAGTACAGTCACCAACGGCGATCGTCGAAGGGATGTGATTGATGCGGGACTCCCGCCGCCACACTTCGTGCCACTCCCCACCCGAAAGTTTCATGGCGACACAGTGCTTGGGATTGGCAGTAAATCCGCAGGTCCCGATGACCATTCCCATGGTCACAATGGGAGAACTGATGGCACGCTCATTGGTTTCCAGATTGAAAACGGACTTGTCCGCAATCACTTCCCCGCTTTCCGGATGGACCGCCGTAAAACCGTGCTGCCAGTTGGTAAAGACGGCCACATCGCGCCCGGCTACCTCGTAGATACATGGGACGGAATAGGAAATTCTCTGGCTCCTTCGCTCGACCTCCCACGCAACTTCGCCGGTGTCCGCTTTCAGCCCGAGCAGAGTTCCTCCGCCTTTTTCCTGATCATTATTCAGAATTACGACATCTTTGTAGATGATCGGAGACGCTCCGTAGCCGTGCCCTCCTGATACCGGACCGAGATCACTTTTCCATAATTCCTTGCCGTCATGATCAAGAGCAATTGCCGTAAGCTGATCCACGGTCCCCCAGGTAAACACAACCATGTCCTCGTTTACCGCAGCGGTCGATGAAGCGGCGCTGTTGAAACGGTGCCCTTTGAAAGAGCGCTGGTCGAAACTCTTTTCCCACAGCAATTCACCTGTGTTGCGATCAAGGCAGATTGTCAGCCATTGATAGATCAAGGCGGGGTTGGGAGCCTTTCCTTTCTTTCCTTTCTTGTTCTTCTTTTCCGCATCTCCGCCAGACGGCTTAGGTTGCTCTTCCGCCACAGCACTGAGCAGGAAAATCTTGTCTCCCCAAATCACCGGCGATCCATGACCCACCCCCTTAATCTCGGTAGACCAGAGTTGATTCGAGTCAGTCAACTCAGCCGGTATCGGCTTGGCATCATTCACTCCCGAGCCGTTCAACCCGCGAAAGCGCGGCCACTGTTCCTCTTCGGCAACTGCTGCGACGGCAAGCCATGCAGCAGCCATCAAAACGGGTATCAATCGAAGGCTCATGTTTATCCGGGTTTTAGGGTCTGAAGTTCATCATGCCCGATAAAAGCCCTCACCTCAATGACGCAGCCACGTAATTTCCCCCTGTCTCAGGCGCGCTTGCGCCTTGCTGAGAACTATAGATCATGATTAAGCTGGCCCTACCGGTCACACTAACATAAAACACCTGCACGGGTGCCTCCATTCTCTACCGGGCCGACGTATCTCAACTGAACCTCTAATTTAGACTAATCATGAAGAAACAATTCATCGGAATTCTTGTTCTGGCAGCGATCGCGGCATCGTTGGCTTTTACTATTCCTCAAAACGAAGCTGTTAGCGCAGATCACGGAACTGCTGCTTCAGGTATGCCTGTCCCGCCGGCCAGTCCCATTCCCCGCCCTGCAGATGCCAAGGTTTACATCGTTTCACCCAAAGACGGCGACACCGTAGAAGGCCCGGTGACGGTTGTATTTGGATTGAAAGGCATGGGCGTTGCACCCGCCGGAATCTACATGGGACCGGAAAGCCCGACTGGCCATCACCACGTCGTTCTCAACGCAGAACTCCCAAATCTGAAGCTTCCGTTCCCAATGGACGAGAAGCATCTCCATTTCGGCAAGGGCCAAACCGAAGCCACTTTGGAACTCGAGCCGGGTGAGAACACCATCCAACTGGTGCTTGGAGATCACATCCACATTCCGCACGATCCCCCGCTCGTATCTGAGAAGATCACGATCACGGTGAAGTGATTTCATTCTAATCTACCGGAAACCTGCTCGTTCAGACAGCGAGCGGGTTTTTTGTAGACCTTTGACACAAGAACCAGTTTGTAGCGCTGCTTTAGCTATTCAATCACGACGCTCCACAGCTTGGCACCCGCGGTGATGAACAATGTTTTACCATCCTCACCGCCGAAGGTGCAGTTGGTGATCATATCTTCTGGCACCGGAATCATATCGAGCCGTTCACCTTCGATGGACACGACATAGACTCCAGACAAGTGTTCCGACGCAGTCTCAAGGGAGCTGGCAAAATTCAGCCCGGCAGTCGCATAGATGTGCCCGTCGGGGCCGATGGCGATTCCATCGGGTCCACGCTCTCTCCCCCAATCATACAGCACCTTCCGGCTGGCAAGGTCGACACTTCCATCATTCTCCAGATCGAAACGGAGCAACATCCGCTGCCCGCCCGGCTCAGGTCCGTTGTGATTGTCGGCAACAATGAGGTATTTCCCCTCAGCTGAAATAGCGATTCCGTTAGGTCGCTGGGCTTCATGCTCAATAATGCGCGTTACCGATCCATCCGTATCAATCCGGTAGACTCCTTCAATCGCCTTTCCGTCTTCATCGAACTGCTCCACCGGCTGCGGGCCGTCATGCCCACCATAGCGCGGGTCGGTGAAGTAGATTCTTCCCTTTTCGTCGATGACGAGATCATTGGGAGAGTTGTAGCGCTTTCCTTCGTATCGGTCTGTCAGCACGGTGATCGATCCATCGGATTCTGTTCTCGTCACGCGCCGGTTTCCGCCCTCGCGATGGCCTTCGCAAGCGTGAAGTCTGCCTTCACTGCCGAATACCAGGCCATTCGCCTTTCCCGAAGGATGGCGGAAAATATGAACCTTCCCGGTCGGATCCTTGCGCATGATACGGTTGTTCTCGATATCAGTGAAGAAAACGTTCCCGTCTGATCGCCAGGCGGGACCTTCCACGAAAGCAACTCGTCCTTCGATTTTCAACTCGCCTGCCAGCAGGCCGATGCCCAAGGTCGAAGTGCCGATACAAAGTGTCAGAAAAAAGCGATACATGGAGTGGATTGTTGGCAATCCCACTAGCCTTGTAAAGCAGGCAAAACAGACTGATCGCTAGAAGCCATTCTCAACGAACAACTCGCTCAGGGGCAGCTAACCGGGCTTCGGCCACGGCGCCTTGGTCCCTTTCCCAAAGGCAACCATCGGCCCAGTTACCCAATTTTCCGGCAGGTAGATCAGCTTAGCTGACCCCAACGATATCATAGCCAATAACGGGATCGGACTCATAGCCCAGTAAATTCTTGGATCCTTTTCATAATTGGATCCAGAGTTTAACCATGGACGATTCCGAGACCCTACAGAAATCAGTTGATCCTGAGGAGGACCTCATTTCGCCGCATCGGTGCCGGCGTCCACGGGGGGTCGTATCCGGCAAAGATCGGATTCCCGCGGGCACTGAGCCCTTCAGCCTTGAGGTAAGCTCGAAGTTCTCCGAGCTTGGCTTTTTGCACCTTGCTGTTGCTTCTCCCGTTGTAACGGATCGCAGCGTAGCGCCCTCCTGACATTGTCTTGAGAGATACCCTACTGGAGGACGGTTGAGGCGCTCCGGCAGAGGCGACGCTTGACGGCACCACAAACTGCATCTCGGTTGCTCTCCCGTCCACGGTGGCAGGCATGAACACCGGCGTTGTCATCGCAATTTTTTCGTCAGCAGCATTTTCGCCGGAGATGTATTGAAACAAGCGCCCGAAACTACCGTTTTCGCCGGCACCGGTCATCGAGGTGGTTGCTACAACATGAGATGCATATTCACGGATTTCAATCTTGCCGTCTTTCCCGACAACACGATAGCGCGCTGACTCGGTTCCTGCCCTGAGACCGGCAACAGAAATCGCACCGATCAGAACGACGACACCAATCGACCACAGGGCAATGGATTTAGCTTTCATCGGTTAGGGGTTACGCCCTGCCGCATCAAGTTGGATCTCAACATCAGTCGTGCTCCCACGTCCTTGTAATCGCCACACTGACGCTACCACAGTCAGCCAGAATGAACTTCTCAACTTCCAGAGTTACCTCACAAACCCCTTCAAAAGCCAGCACCGCGGCAGCCAATTCCTCAGCGAGCGTTTCGATCAACCGGCGCTCACCTCTCGACGCCACTTCGCGCAACTTCTGCGAAACCCGGTAGTAATCGATCGTCTGCTCCAGCTTGTCATCAAAGCCTTTGAAAGTTTTGGAAAGAGTGATCGTCACATTGACTTCGACGCTCTGCGGGATGGCCCGTTCTTCCTCCGGTACCCCCACGCGGGTAACCAGGCGAAGCCCCTTGATATTGATATGATCGCTCATGAAAGAAATTCGATAACCTCAACCAAGACGAAAGCGAATTTCTTTTACGCTGTCCCGGCCAAAGCTGCGCTGCATCTTCGCCAGCAACTGCCCCTTCATTCGCTCCAGTTCGTAATGCACGGTCGAGTGCAAAACCTGGATGCTGAGGATGCCTCTCTGCAATCCCACTGGTTTCGCGTTTTGGGCAATGAAGTCGTCGACCATGTGATTCCAAGCATCAAATACCTGGTCTTCGTTAAACCGCCCCTCAAGCCCGAGATCCTTCAGGGTCTTCTCAACCACAGCCTCGCTGTCCCGGGTGTATTTTGAGACATCCTGGGGTTCCCAATATCCTCGCAATTGAGCCAGTGCTCGATCGCGGTTGGTGCGGCGGGGTCTCCTTCGAAAAGCCATGGACCTTTTTATTGTAGATCCGCACGAACCGTTACTCCACAAAAAAACTGCGCCACCCGAAAGCGACGCAGTTTCGAAAGTTCCCTATTTGGAAGACCGAAATCAGCCTTCGCCATCGTTACCAATCGCTTCGACGGGACAACCTTCCATCGCCTCGTCAGCCAGCGCACGTTCTTCGTCGTTATCGGGCTGTTTGTAGACGTAGGAATAACCACCGTCTTCGTTTCGAGTGAAGTTGTCAGGTGCGGTTTCACGACAAAGGTCGCAATCGATGCACTGATCGTCGACGTAAAACGTTCCGGCGACGTTGTCTTCGTATCTATCTTCTAATTCTGCCATTTTCTTTATTGTGCGTTTGGGGCGCGAATGTTTGTGCTGCGGGAAACTATGAGGAATCTCAGGCTAGCGCAACCGAATTTGTCATGATGCCGCCAGCGCTGCGTCGAGATCGGCGAGGATGTCGTCGATGCTCTCAATACCTACCGAAAGGCGGACCAGTTCAGGGGTGATTCCGCCGGCAGCCTGCTGTTCCTCGTTTAGTTGTGAGTGTGTTGTCGTAGCCGGGTGAATGGCGAGTGATTTGGCATCACCCACGTTGGCAAGATGGGAAAACAGTTCGAGACTTTCGATAAATTTCTGTCCAGCTTCCGCCCCTCCTTTGATGCCGAAAACGACCATCGATCCACCTTTGCCATCGAGGTATTGGTTGTTTTTTTCGAACTCGGAATCGGACTCGAGACCGGGAAAGCGGACCCATTCGACTTTGTCGTGAGCCTGAAGGTGCTTGGCCACGGCGAGGGAGTTGGCGCAATGACGCTCCATCCGCAACGGAAGCGTTTCGATGCCCTGAAGCATCAACCAGGAGTTGTCCGGTGAGATACACGCCCCGAGGTTCCGCAACGGCACTGTCCTCATGCGAAGGATAAACGCGAGCGGAGCGAGCGGTTCGGGCAGATCGTGACCCCAGCGAAGTCCATGATAAGAATTGTCGGGCTCGTCGTATAGCGGATGCTTGCCACCAGCCCAGTTGAACTTACCGGCATCCACCACGACGCCACCGATTCCGGCACCGTGACCACCCATCCACTTCGTCAGTGAATGTATAACGATGTCGGCACCGTGTTCGATCGGACGAGTCAGATAAGGCGTCGAAAACGTGGAATCCACCACCAGCGGCAGACCGTTAGCGTGAGCAATATCCGCCACTGCCTTCAGATCGGTAACTTCGAGTGCCGGGTTGGAGACGGTCTCACAGAAGAGCGCCCGAGTATTCTCATCAATCGCATCGGCGAAGGCCTGGGGATCCTGAGAATCAACGAACTTCACGGTGATACCGAGAGCCGGCAGAATGTCGTTAAACTGCGTGTAAGTGCCGCCATAAAGATTACGGGCAGAGATAATATTGTCCCCTGCCTGGGCAAGGTTAATGATAGAGTAGAAGACAGCCGAAGTTCCCGAAGCCAACCCGAGTCCACCCATTTCATGCGCTCCCTCCAGCAGGGCGACCCGCTTCTCGAGAACGTCGGTGGTCGGATTCATGAGGCGGGTGTAAATATTCCCAAGTTCTTTCAAGGCAAACAGGTTCGCTGCATGTTCTGTCGAATCGAAAACGAACGAGCTGGAACGATAAACAGGGACCGCGCGGGCATTAGTTGTGGGGTCCGGTGCGTGGCCACCATGAAGGCAAAGAGTTTCAATTTTCATATTAAGAGGTCTGGAGGGTGACAAAAGGACAATTCGCTTGCAAGCCAAAGCCATAGCATTATGACACGAATCGGTGACTTTTTTTATCAAGACGGCCGATCGTCACTGGGCTATTTTTAACGCCTCCTGATGAAAACTCGACGCACCTTTCTCACGCAATCGACCGCTGTTACTGCCGGCTTCTTCGGACTCGACCGGTTTCTTTCCGGGTCCCTACAGGCCGACGAGACTTTTTCCTACGGCGAATTAATCGAAGATCCCGGCGGGCTCGTTGATCTGCCGAAGGGGTTTCGCTACCGCGTTCTTTCTATCACCGGAGACACCATGAGAGATGGTTACAGGGTCCCGGGGCAACCCGATGGCATGGCTGCCTTCGACGTCGGTAAAAACCGCGTTGCCCTGATTCGAAACCACGAAATCGGACACGCCTATTTCACCAAGGGACCGTTCTCAGACAACTCGGTCATCCCTGAAAAACTAGAAAAATCACTCGTCTATGACGCTGGGCGTCATGGCGCCCAACCCTTCGTTGGGGGCACCTCCACGATCGTTTACAATTTGCGGAAGCGTGAAGTTGAGAATGAGTTCCTCAGCTTGATTGGCACTGACCGCAACTGCGCCGGCGGTCCGACCCCCTGGGGATCGTGGCTGACCTGCGAAGAACCGGCCGATATGACAACCAAGTGGGGTCAGTTCCACGGTTACTGCTTTGAAGTTCCGGCCACCGCCAAGCCGACCATCACTCCTCCTGTTCCACTCAAGGAAATGGGGCGCTTTCGCCGCGAAGCCGTTGCCGTCGACCCTGACACCGGGATTGTTTATCAAACCGAGGATCGGGGTGACGGTGTCATTACCCGCTTCATCCCCAACGAACCCGGGAAGCTAGCCAAAGGCGGGCGACTCAAGGCGCTCAGCATTAAGGCAGAAGGAAACTGGGACACCCGCAACTGGCCCGGCAATAAGACCTCGTTCCCGATGCGCGAGCGCCTCCCTGTCGAATGGGTCGACGTGGACGAAGTCGACTCGCCAAACGACGATCTGCGCTTCAAGGCCATCGAAAAGGGCGCCGTCATTTTCTCGCGCGCCGAGGGCATGTGGTATGGCAGTCCAGACACCGTGGGGGAGTCCTCGATTTACTGGGCCTGCACCAATGGTGGTCAAAACCAGATGGGACAGATCTTTCGCTACTTCCCGAACGAGGATCCCGAAAAAGGAGGCGAACTGGAATTGTTTCTTGAACCGAACGACTCCGAACTGCTCACCCATGCCGACAACATCACGATTGCGCCATCAGGTGAGCTCTTTATTTGCGAAGACACCAAGGGAACTAATCATATCCGCGGAGTCACTAAGCAAGGAGACATGTTCACGCTCGCCCGCAATGCCTTCAATGGAAGCGAGTTCGCGGGAGCCTGCTTCAGTCCTGACGGTTCCACACTCTTTGTGAATCTTCAAAGTCCGGGAATCACCGTGGCGATCACCGGGCCTTTTTCGGAAGGCACCGGTTCCTGACGTTGGTTACTGACCTGAGCACTCCCGGATATCGACGAAAATTTCTTAGTTTCCGGCCAAGTCGTTCTCAGGATCTTGCCGGATCTGGCTGAAATGTAGACCACACCGACTGAGACCTGTGCCCGGTTAATGAGGTTCAACATCCAGACCGGTTCGCTCTGCTCATCTTGGCATCTCAACTGGAAGTGCACACTTTTAAAGGAGACCTTGCGGCGCTTTGCCTCGGCTTCCCCGACTTTAAAGGCGGCTCGCGAAGAAAACTTCAGTTCCTCCTTCGAAATGGGAATATCGGGAACATCCTGCCCCGGCAGACTGCGAAACTGGCGTTCCGCAACCACCTCACCACCCGACAAGATCGACTCCCGCAGCACGCCCGGCTTCGATAAGACCGGCGTTAGAATAAGCCATTGAGGCGGTTGAGGCTGCCCGTAGAAGCCCGCCATCCCGAGAACCGGCTCATCGCTACCAGCCGCTCCGGCACTGGCAAAGAAGGAGAGGACATCTACTCCGTCGGAGGCCGCTGCGTAATCCGAGGCGACGGCTGGGACGGCGCTGATGGAGAGCGCCAGCAGGCCGATGATCATCCAGTGCTTCATTAGGTGCGGTAAAAGTAGTCCGACCCCTTTAACTTAAGGATTAAAGATATTTAAGCAATTTAAATTATCTTTCCAACTCCCCTTTTCTAAGGGCGCTCCTCACTCCCAAACAAGATTTCATGAGGAATCACGGTGACGGCTGCCGCCGTTCCGGGCTGGATCTCAAAACCAAAAACGCCCCGATTCCATCGGGGCGCCCGTGCGATATGGACAATGGCTTATTGATCAGTCGTCACTGCCGCTGCGATCTGCATCCACGCCTCGCCAGAAACGGCTGGACTCACGATCCGTGTAGATGTCGTTTTCCGGAATTTGATCTTCTTTGATGCGCTCAGCGTGGCCATCGAGAAAGGCCGCGATCGCTTTCTTTCCGTCCCAGCGCTCTTTCATCGTTTCAATGATGGCGTCGCGATCTTCGAAATCGATCAGGTTAGATTCCTTGTTTTCGATGTAGAGAAGAGCGTTCGGCATGAAGAGCAAATTGGAGAGGGTTTTCTCAGTCAGCCACGGATCCAATACGTCGGCCTTTCTACGATCATACTGAAGATTCGTGTTCATCGCATAGCTGTGCTTGTGCCAATCCTCCTCTGTCGGATCCACTTTCACCGCCTGGGTGTTTTCGAAAAGTGTTCCCTTCAGGTGAGTTCCATTTTCATCAATTTCGTATCCCCCGGTCGAAGCATAGCCTTCATCTCCATAATTGCCTTCTTCGTCATTCTCACGTCGCTGCTGCTCAGCAAGATACATATGGCCGAACACAACACCGTCAATCCACAGGCCGGAATCTCCAAGATTCCAGAATTCAGGAAAGTAATCGTCGGGATCCATGGTTCCGGGCACCACTTCGCCTCCGGGATATTGTGGGGAGGGCAGCTTGTTACCGTGGTCACCGGCCCAGGCCAAGGTCGCCGTTGCGATATTCTTCAAATTCGTGGTGTTCTTCATGGCTTCGGCAATCTGCTTCGCCTTACCGAGGCTAGGCACGAGGATCGCCATGAGAATGCCTAGAATGGCAACCACCACGAGTATTTCAACCATGGTGAAACCGCTACGGTTTCTCCGTTCAGGGGGAAGTGAGAACTTCATAAGGGGGATCGTCTTTTGATGCGGATGCTCATTGCTGGATGCACCCGTGTTCAGTATAGTATGAAATTGGGCCAAATGCGGTCAAGACGGAAACCTTTTACGTCCTTCAGAAAAGACTGCGTCGCGAAACTACGGGGTATGACATGGCGTTATTGCGAACCCCTTTTCGAAGGGGTTAAGCCTTGTGGTACTTGGCAATTCCATTAATCTCCTCTTCCCAATACTATGAAAATCCCCACCCTGCTAGCTCTCCTACTCGGCGCCTTTCTAACTGTATCGCTGACCGCTGCGGACAATCCAAACATCGTCATTGTCATCACTGACGACCAGGGATACGGCGACCTCTCCTGCCATGGCAATCCGGTCGTAAAAACTCCTCATCTCGATTCCCTGGCAAGTGAGTCGGTTCGTCTAGAGGACTATCACGTCGCTCCAACCTGCTCCCCGACCCGTTGTGCCCTCCTCACCGGACACTGGACCAACCGAACCGGCGTCTGGCACACCATCATGGGACGTTCCATGCTGCGTTTCAACGAGGTAACGATCGGGCAAATCTTCAAGGATAACGGCTACAACACCGGAATGTTCGGCAAGTGGCACCTCGGCGACAACTATCCCTTCCGCCCCGAGGACCGTGGCTTCACCGAAGTGCTACGCCACGGTGGAGGCGGCGTTGGCCAGACTCCCGACTATTGGGACAACGCCTACTTTGACGACACCTACTTCCACAACAAGGTCCCGACCAAGACCGAGGGCTACTGCACCGACGTTTACTTCGACTACGCCAAGAAGTTCATCGAAGCCAGCACCGCTGCGGATAAACCTTTCCTCGCCTACATTTCCACCAACGCGCCTCACAGCCCCAACCACGCACCGGAAGAGAGTTCGGCTCCCTACGCCCACCTTGGCGTTGCGCCTGCCAACTTCTTCGGCATGGTCGCCAATATCGACGATAACGTCGGAGCCCTGCGTGAGTGGCTCGATGAAAAGGGCCTCACCGAAAACACGATCTTCATCTTCACTACCGACAACGGCACGGCAGGAGGTCGCGGAACCTTTGACGGCGGCATGCGCGGCGCCAAAGGCAGCGAATACGACGGTGGCCACCGCGTCCCCTTCTTCCTTCACTGGCCTGGCGGCGGTTTCGACAAGGAAAACAAGGTCGAGACCATCACCGCTCACGTCGACGTGGTCCCGACACTCATCGACCTCGCTGGAGTCGAAGCCCCTACCGAGATAAAGTTCGACGGCGTTTCCATCCGCCCGCTCATCGAGACGACCCAGCGCCCCGACGGTTGGCCTGACCGCATTCTCGTAACTGACAGCCAGCGCGTCAAAGATCCCATCAAGTGGAGGAAGTCCGCGGTCATGACCAACGAATGGCGTCTCGTCAGCAACGAGGGCAAAAACGGCGTGCCCAAGCACGAACTCTACGCCATCAAGGAAGATCCCAAGCAGGAGAACGACGTCCTCGCCGATCATCCTGAAGTCGTCGAACGTCTCAAGGGATTCTACGAAGAGTGGTGGGCAGACATCGCCCCAACCTTTGGAGATCCTGCTCGAATCCACATCGGCAACCCGGCCGAGAATCCCAGCCGTCTCACCAGCCACGACTGGATCACGACCGGTTCCAGCCCGTGGAATCAGAAGCACATTCGTGACGGGGTCACTAAGCCGGGCAACCTCGGTTTCTGGTATCTTACCGTCGAGGAAGCCGGCGATTACGAAATCGAAGTCCGTCGCTGGCCGAACGAAGGCAAAGTAGCGGATACACCAATTACCTCTGCCATTCCCGGCGGAGCGCCTGTATCTGGAGGCCCGGCTTTCCGGGAAACACCCGGGAAAGCCGTTCCCGCCAAGACAGCCAGCATCGAAATCCAGGGGAACAAGCTTTCTGCCGATGTCCCCGAAGGCGCGACCAATCTGAAATTCGACGTCACTCTCGAAGCCGGCCCGGCCGAGCTCTTTGCTACCTTCCAGGGAGAAAACGGCGAAGTCACTGGCTGCTTCTTTGCCTACGTGAAAAAGAAATAATCCATCCCGAAACCCGTGAGAGTTTCGCCGCCCCCCGAATAGTTCACACTCAGCAGGGTTAGGACGACCACCTAACCCTGTTTAGTGTAATCCAATCTTCACCTATCCTGTTTGGGTTTCGACTTGAAGCCCCCCGAAATCTTAGCAAAATTGGTTCAACCATGTTTCATTCTACAGTCGCGGCGATCGCCCCGGCAAGCGTTGATCCCAACGTCACCGGCTCGTGGACACTGCTGGTCGTTTACTTCTGTGTCGCCATCGGCGTCTCCTTTTTCTGCTCGGTTTGGGAAGCGGTCATCCTCAGTGTGACCAATCCCTATATCGCGAACCTGAAAAACAAGCGTCCCAAGTCCGGCGCCCTGCTTGAGCATCTCAAGAGTCACATCAGTCGCCCCCTGACTTCGATCCTCACGCTCAACACGATCTCCCACACCGTGGGTGCGATGGGCGTCGCCGCGCAAGTCTCCGCTCTCGGAGGCGGCAAATGGGATGCCCTCGCTGGGGCCCTGATGACCCTGGCCATTCTCATCGCATCGGAGATTATCCCGAAAAACCTTGGCGCCCGTCACTGGCGAGCCTGGGCCCCCTGGGTCGCCGTGAGCCTTCACTGGCTGACCAAGCTGATGACTCCAGTAGTCTGGTTTATCGAAATCTTTTCCAAGGGCGGACACGGCGAAGTCACCTTCAGCCGCGACGAGCTCAAGGTCATGGCCGAACTCGGCACCCGACAGGGCAAGCTCAAAGAAGACGAATCCCGTATCATTGAGAACCTGCTCCGCCTCAGCGAAATCTCCGTGCGCGAAGTGATGACACCTCGCGTTGTTGTGTTTGCCCTGACCGAAGACACCACGGTTCAGCATTACCTCGAACGCCACAATTCATCCCCCTTCTCGCGAATACCGATCTACAGCGAAAACCGCGATGATATCAAAGGATTCGTTCTCAAACACGACATCCTTCTTGCCGCTGCCCAGGACAAGTTTGATCTCGAACTGCGCGATCTCAGTCGCGAAATCGCGGCGATGCCGCAGATCACCAAGATGACGGATGCGTTCCAGCAACTGGTCGCCAATCGCGATCATGTGGCCGTCGTCCTCGACGAATACGGAGGCATGAGCGGACTGGTCACGATGGAGGATGTTGTCGAAACCCTGCTCGGCCTCGAGATCGTCGACGAAGCCGACACTCGCGAAGACATGCAGGAATTTGCGCGCAACCTCTGGAAAAACCGCGCTTCCAAGATGGGCCTCGAAGTTGAAGAGCCCTCTGAGGAAAACGGTGAAGAGACTGCCGGAAGCGAAGAGAAGGAAGCCGACGCTTCGGCTTAACCAATCTGTTCTTCGATCTCGGCAATGAGATCGCGCCCGCCTATTTCGCCCAGTGTTTCGATCTCCCAGCGCAGCACCCGCCACGCTGGCTCCCCTCCGTCACAGGTGCGCCCGCAGTGAGTGCGGCAAACAAATCCGTCATAGTCCGGGTAGCGTTGAGGGTCAGTTTCCTCGGAATACAAGGTCAGCATCGGTTTGTGATTCGGCCCCGAGCTGATCGAGAGCGGATGCAGCCAACAGGTCAGCGGCTTGTAGTGCCAGGGATGTTTTCCTTCTTCAACAGCGAGGGACTGGAGCGCACACCGCGCGTCGTCGAGCAGGAACACGCAGTTGGTATTCGGGAAGTGCTCCGGGTAGTCGGCTACCTTTTCGTTCATCGCCACCGTCCGGGTTGCTGTCTTCGGCCCTGAAGCCGCGTCACGCCACTTTCCATAGACAACGAGCTGTTTCGGCAAAGAAACACCTTGTCCTTCGATCTCATCCCGACGGCTCTCACCCAGTTCGCGAATAACCTTTGCCTCCTCAGATGAAAGATAGACCCCATCGTGGCAACACGTCCCTCCACAAGCTCTGAGGTCACAACGCTCAAGCGGTCGCTGCAACGCTTCAATATCCAGGAGCATTCCTGAAACCATGTCCGCGAGGAACTCTCTCGATTGTGGAAAAGCATCAATCGCCCGACTCATCCTCATCTCCCTAATCCCGATCTGAAGCCCTGTCGATGGGCATTCAACGAAAACGCTTTCGATACCCCAGCGGGGTCAATCCGGTGGCTCGCTTGAAGCGTTTCGTGAAGTGACTTTGATCAAAGAAGCCGGTTGCCTCAGCAATCTTGCTCATCCCGTCTGAAGTCTCGATGAGCAGTCGCTGGGCTTCCTGCACTCGCAACCTCAGGAGAAGCTCGGTTGGGGAAATACGGAGAAGATCCCGAAACCGCTTATTGAATTGTGTCGTCGAAAGTCCTGACAAGCGCGCCATCGCTTCCATCGAGACATCCTCGCGGAAGTGCTCCTCGATGTGCTTGATGACCGGGTTAATCTCACGAAAGAGTTTGGCCTCGTCATCCGGCGTATCAATCGGATACATCACACCCGCGATACCGATCACTTTCTTTTCAGTATCTCTCAGCGGCGTCTTCGTGGAAACGAACCACTGCGGAACTCCGTTCGCCAGCATGACCAGCCAGACCTGATTCGGAATAGGGACGCCGCCGCCCATCACGCTGCGATCCTCGGCATGATAGGCCTCCGCCATCGCCGGTGCCTGGATCTCGAGGTCGGACTTCCCCAACAAGTCTTCGATTTGCTCCATCCCGAATATTTCGGTCAGCACCGGCCAATTCGCGGCCACATATCGGTGTTCTGCGTCCTTGGCATAGAAATAGGCGGACGGAAGGAACTCAAAGAGCTCCATCACCTGCCTCGCCTGGGGATGCTTCAGGTAGAAGGCCTCATCATATCTCACAGCCATATACGTCAAAATATACCAAACCTAACAACAGTCCATACCTCTCGTCCCACAAACTCATCGAGGCAAAAAAACCGTCTGCCGGGGCATCACCCCCAGCCAACCATTCGACGAAACCTATATAAAACATAGGATAAGACCTCAACTGGAAGCGAATCACCGACATAGCCCACCTGAATGTAACGGCCAAACTTACCGCATTTGCGTTAAGATGCCTTGTGCCTTTTTCCGTTAGATTATACAGTTTTACGGCATATTCCTATGTCGATCGAATAGTTCGGCGCTTCTCCCATGCGATACCTTTCACCCATTCTGGCCCTTGGACTGATCGGCCCTGTGTCGGCTGAAGACCGAGTTGACTTCAATGCCGACGTTCGACCGATCCTTTCGGACAAGTGCTTCAAATGCCATGGCCCCGACGCCAAGAACCAGAAATCCGACTACCGCGTCGATACCTTCGAGCACGCTACGGCCGACCTGGGTGATTACTACGGTATCGTTCCGGGCAATGCCGAAGACAGTGAACTCTACTACCGTCTCATCACCGATGACGAGATCGATCTGATGCCGCCGCCGGAGAATAAGATGGCCCTCACTGAGGAAGAGATCGACATCATCAAGCGCTGGATCAATCAAGGTGCCGAATACCAGGAGCACTGGTCCTTCACCGCGATCCCGGAAACCATTGAAGTGCCGGAAACTCAATCCGACTGGGTCCGCAATCCGATCGATCACTTTATTCTCGATCGTCTTAACCGGGAGCAGTTTGCCCCTTCCCCGGAGACCAGTCGCGAGAAATGGATTCGACGCATCACTTTCGACCTGACCGGCCTCCCTCCTACGCTGCCGGAACTGGATGCCTTTCTCGCTGACACTTCTCCCGATGCCTACAATAAAGTCGTCGAACGTCTCTTCGCTTCGCCAGCCTACGGTGAACGTATGGCAGTTGAATGGCTCAATGTGGCTCGCTACTCAGACACCTTCGGATACCAGCAGGATTGGGATCGTCGAGTCTGGCCTTGGCGTGACTGGGTCATCCAGACCTTCCAGGGCAATATGCCCTACGATCAGTTCATCATCGAACAACTCGCCGGCGACTTACTGCCGAACCCGACCCGGGATCAAATCCTCGCCACGACTTTCAATCGCCTTCACTCGCAGAAGAACGAAGGAGGCAGTGTCCCTGAAGAATTCCGCGTCGAGTATGTCGCTGATCGTGTTCACACCTACGGCACCGCCTTCCTCGGACTCAGCTTCGAATGCAGCCGCTGTCACGACCACAAGTATGACCCCCTGACGATGCTGGACTACTACGAGGTCGCCGCCTACTTCGACAACATTGATGAGGCAGGTCTGTATGCCTACTTCCCCAAAGTAGATGCGACACCTCCGCCTACCCTCTGGCTGCCCGACGAAGCTCAAGAGGCGAAACTCGCAGATCTCGATGCAAAAATCGCAGCTTCCGAAGCCCGGCTCATCGAACTCGAGAAGGGCGCTGCCCCCGCTTTTGAGAAGTGGATGAAGAACTCTCCCGACAATGTCACCGAGGCCACTCCGATTGCTTCCTTTGATTTCGAGTCGAACGAAGAGAACAAGATCCCCAACCTTGTTGAAGGCGCCAAGCCCGCAACGACCTCGGGAAACAACCGGCTCGTTGATGGGCGCAACGGCAAGGCGATCCAACTGACCGGCGACGACAAGGTCACCCTGCCTGTCGGCAATTTTACCCGCAACGATTCCTTCACCATTTCGCTCTGGCTCAAGACGCCGAACGAAAAGAGACGAGCAGTTGTCTTCAGCCGTTCCAAGGCATGGACTGATGCCGCGAGCCGTGGATACGAACTGCTCATCGAAGATGGTGAACTCAGCCTCGGAATCATCCACTTCTATCCCGGCGACGCCATCCGCGTGCGCACCACTGAGAAACTTCCCGTCGGAGAGTGGAAGCACGTGGCTGTCAGCTACGATGGTTCCAGCCGCGCCTCGGGTGTGACGCTTTACGTCGATGGTCAGCCCGCCGATACGCGAATCGTTCGCGACCACCTCACCCGCGACATCACCGGCGGTGGCAGCGATACCATCGTGATCGGTGAACGCATGAGAGACAACGGATTCACCGGTGGCCTCGTCGACGAGTTCCAGGTTTTCGACAAGGAGCTCGTCCCCGCAGAGGTGGCACAATTCTTCGAACCCAGCGAATGGCAGCCCGGCATTGACTGGTTCCTCGCCAACGCTCACTCCCCCTACCAGGAGGAAACCGCTAAACTCAAGCAACTGCGCCACGAACGGATCGCTCTGATCCGCACCATTCCGGACATCATGGTGATGAAGGAAATGGAGAAACCCAAGCCCACTTACCTGCTTGGCCGAGGACACTACTCGAATCGCGAAGAAACCGTCTCGGCAGCGACGCCTGCTTTCCTTCCTTTCCGAGAGGATGATGCCCCGCAAAACCGGCTCGATCTCGCCCGATGGACCGCCTCAGATACCAATCCGCTCACTGCCCGCGTTACCGTGAACCGCTACTGGCAGCTGATGTTCGGCACCGGACTTGTCTCCACACCCGAAGACTTCGGCAGCCAGGGGCGCAGCCCTACCCATCCACAATTGCTCGACTGGCTTGCCCGGGATTTTATTGAGAGCGGATGGGATGTGCAACATCTGCTCCGTCAGATGGCTTTGTCCGCCACCTACCGACAGAGTTCCAACGTGAGCTCCGGAGAGCTGACCACCCTAGATCCGGAAAACAACCTTCTTTACCGCTTCCCAGCCCCCCGCCTTTCTGCCGAAATGATTCGGGACAGTGCCCTCGCTGCCAGCGGCCTTCTCAACAGCACCATTGGCGGTGTCCCGGTGAAGCCATACGACATTGCCGTCTCGTTCAAGCCTACCAAGATCAGCACCGGAGAGAATCTCTATCGCCGAAGCCTCTACACCTACTGGAGGCAAACCAGCCCGGCTCCCATGATGACAACTCTCAATGCTTCCAAGCGCGACGTCTGCCGGGTCAGCCTTGAAAAAACCGACTCACCGCTTCAGGGACTGGTCCTGCTGAATTCACCCCAGTTCGTTGAAGCTGCCCGGACCCTGGCTGAAAAACTGGTCAGCAAATACGGCTCCGACAGCGACGCAATCATCAATGAAACCTATCGCCGACTCACCAGTCGCCAACCCGACGAAGAGGAGTGGCCCGTGCTGCGCCAACTGATCCAGGAACAGGAAGAACACTTCGCAACCAGCCCTGACACAGCCAAAGAGCTGATCTCGGTTGGTGCCTCTAAGGCTCCTGAAACCGAAAACCCCGCACGTCTCGCAGCGGTCACAACGCTAGTGTCTACGGTGATGAATTTTGACGAGTGCATCACAAAACGATAACGAAACGACAACCCGACTCTATTTTTCCATGAACAGCTGCACTGGATTCGACTCCCCCTTCGGCATGAGCCGCCGCGCCTCACTGGCCAGCTTCGCCGGCGGTCTCGGCAGCCTTGCCCTTGGCAATCTTCTCAACGGCAAGGCCCGGGCCGCGCCAAACCAGTCACGCTTCCTCACCGGGGAACCAAAAGCGAAGCGCGTCATTTATCTCTTCCAGGGAGGTGGCCCGTCTCAAATCGACTTATTCGACCACAAACCGCGTCTCAAGCAGGAACACGGCAAGGAACTCCCGGATTCTGTCCGCAAAGGTCAGCGTCTCACCGGCATGTCCGGTAATCAGTCGAGCCTGCCGCTCGTCGGGTCTCCCTATAGATTCGCTCAGCACGGGCAAGGCGGAACCTGGATGAGCGAGCTACTCCCCTACACGGCAGGCATTGCCGATGACATCACGGTGATCAATTCGATCTACACTGAAGCCATCAACCACGGCCCGGGTGTCACCTTCATGCAGACCGGTTCACAAATTGCCGGTCGTCCCAGTATCGGATCGTGGCTTTCCTACGGACTTGGGTCCACCAATGAAAACCTGCCCAACTTCGTCGTCCTCGTTACGGCTAACAAGGGCGGGCAACCTCTCGTCAGCCGGCTCTGGGGCAGCGGCTTCCTTCCCGGTAAGCATGACGGTGTCCGATTCCGTCCTGACAATGACGCTGTTCTCTACCTGAACAATCCCAACGGCCTCGACGAGAAGTCCCGCCGCATGATGCTGGACCGTCTCGAGGAACTTCACCAGATCGAACTCGCCAAGACAGGAGATACCGCACTCGAAACCCGCATCGCTCAATACGAGATGGGTTTTCGCATGCAGACTTCGATCCCCGACGTCACCGATCTTTCCAAAGAACCGGACTCCACCTTTGAACTCTACGGAGAAGAAGCCCGCAAGCCGGGAACCTATGCAGCGAACTGCCTGCTCGCCCGTCGCATGGCGGAACAGGGCGTCCAGTTTATCCAGCTTTACCACCAGGGATGGGATCAACACGGCAACCTCCCCGGCAGGCTTCCCAAGCAGTGTCTCGAAACGGACAAAGCTTCTGCGGCTCTCGTCACAGATCTTAAACAGCGCGGCCTGCTCGATGACACGCTGGTGATCTGGGGCGGCGAATTCGGCCGGACCAACTACTGCCAGGGCAAACTGAACGACAAGAGTTTCGGACGTGACCACCACCCTCGCTGCTACTCTATCTGGATGGCGGGTGGTGGCATCAAGGGCGGACATACCCACGGCCAGACCGATGAGTATGGCTACAACATCGTTGATGGCGGAGTTCATGTGCATGACTTCCACGCCACGCTTTTGAACCAGCTTGGCATCGATCACGAACAGCTGACCTTCCAGTATCAGGGACGCCACTTCCGCCTCACTGATGTGCACGGTCACGTCGTGAAGGACCTCCTTGCGTAAGGCTTTTGCGTTGAGCCTGACGGCAACCTCACTCAGGCTCACAGCATATTTCGATACACGCTCGTTGCCGCGATCCTGCTCGCAGGTTCTCTCGCTCCTGCCCAGAATAAGAAGTGGACGGCTGCTTGGGAACGCCCTGACCAGTTCGGCAAAGTCCTCGGTTGGGTTGGCACTTTTGTCGATATCCGAGGCGCCCACAACTATCCGCCCATGGTTCGGAAGAATGACCGTAAGCCCATTCGCACTGCTTTGTTAGGCGAACGCAAAGATCTCGACAATCAGCAAATGGAGTTGGCCCTCAAATACAAGGACTACGATTACCGCTACCGGTGGGGAGACGGCTTCCACGGCAGCCGGCACATGGCCGTGATGCTGCCGGAAATGATCAAATGGTTGTGGATCGAGTAATTCACTTTTTCACCTGCTTCTCGATCTTGTCGAGTAGCTCACTCATCTCCACTTTCTTTCCTCGAACTTCCTCACGGTTAACCACATTGGTAAACTGACCGGGATCATTGATCATGTCGTAGAGTTCCTCGGTTCCGTCTTTGTACCGCATGTAGGCCCAGTCAGGGGCACGCAGTCCGCGACCGGAGCCATCCAGAGTCAGGGATGCCTCTTTCACCTCAGCTTCCGGGTCCTTCAGAATCGGGACGAGGCTGTTTCCCTGAACCTCCTTCGGAATTCCAATTCCCAGCAACTCACAGACGGTCGGGTAAATATCCACCAGTTCTGTCATCGAAAGCGAACGTCCCGGCTCGAATCCCGGAGCCGAAATAATGAGGGGTACGCGTGCGGCTTCTTCGTGGAAATTCGACTTCTGCCACATATGGTGCTCGCCGAGATGGTAACCGTGATCACTGGTGAAGATGACGACCGTGGAATCCCGCAGCCCGCTTGCGTCGAGTTCGGCTAGCACTCTACCAACCTGTTCATCCATGAAGGTGACCGTCGCGTAGTAGTCGGCCCACATTTGACGGATATTGTCAGGATACTTTCCGATACCGCTGCTCTCATCGGTCATCTTGGCGATACCAAGCTTCGGTATATCATCGAGATCGCCCTCCGGCACATAAGGCGCAGGGATGGACTCGAGCGGATACATGTCGAAGTATTTCTTTGGCGCGACACTCGGGTAATGAGGTCTCACGAAGCCGGTAGCGAGAAAGAAACGATCTTCCGCCGCTGCGCGTTGCCTTAACAATTCCACTGTTTTGACCGCTGCTTTGAAGTCTGGTTGCTCCGATCCGTCCCCGTCCGAAACCACGCTGGCAAACATGCGATAAGGCATCTTGGTCGATTGACGGTTCTCCGGAGCGCGAGTGGAGATGTTCTGGTTCAGCAATCGATAGAGCCCCTCGGTGTGTGCCTCATCGCCCTGAGCGTTAAAACGCTCAACCCATGTATTCTCAACGTCCTGCCCGTCAGTTCCTGCAATAACATCGCCGGGCACCCGCATATGGAAAATCTTGCCGACCCGGGCGCTGTAGAATCCCTCGTCGATGAGATGTTTGCCCAGTGTCACTCCTTCGTTACCAGTATAGCGACTGTACATGAACGACCGCCTCGACGGGCCACAGGAAGTGCCCTGGCAATAGGTGCGCTCGAAAACAGTTCCGCGTGCCGCCAGCGCATCAAGATGCGGAGTCTGGCAGATTTCATTGCCATAACACCCCAGCGCACTCGCCTTGAGATCATCGGAGATGAGGAACAGCACATTCTTAATTTTTCCGTCAGCAGCCTGGCCAAGAGAAAGAACCGTTCCCGCAAACAGGAAAAGGAGACTTAGAAAAACCTGGTTCATGGGAGGAAGGCTAGCCCACGATATCTCCTTCCAACACGACGACATCGCGCCAATCGACCCCTCTGCCTCTGGTGAGAGCAACCTTTAACGGCCGAATCTGTTCGACTGACATCGACCCGGGATCAATGACCTGAAAAAGGCCGGCCTGCCAATTTGCTGTCACTCTTCTCGGCTCTCGAGAAAAAAGCCTGCGACAATTCAGCGCTTGAAAGCGCTTCAACGACGGCCATTTTAAGGCCGCCTGTTGTTCGATGTCTGAGAATCGGCTGAAAGCAGGCCCCTCGGATTCTCATCGCTCCTCAACCATGGACTGGCTGCTTTGGCTCATCTGGATCATTTGGATGACAGGGACCTTACTGTCCATGGGAAATGCCCTGCTCTACGGACGTTTTCGCGACCGCCAGAACCAGCGTTGGCGTTCACCGGAACTCGAGATTGATGAGCAAAAGGTCTGCTGGATCGTCGCCATGAAAGGTTACGACGAAAACCTGACAGAACCGTTTTTCGAATCACTTGTCTCGCAGTCTTATTCCAACTACCGCCTCATCTTCACTTTCGAAAGTGATGAGGACTCCGGCTACCTCTGGATGAGAAAGCATCTCGAGCTTCCCCAAGGAGAACGATCCTGGAAGGCTTCAAACAATCCGGGGCTCGAGGACGTCACTCTCGTGGTGGCAGGTCCATCAAGCGACCGCGGGCAAAAGGTGCACAACCAGCTCGCTGCGATGGAACGACTCAACGACGATGACGCAATCGTCGCTTTCGCAGATGCTGATATCATCTGCCCACCGAATACTCTTACCGGCCTCGTCGCCCCGATCAACCTGGGTCACTTCGAGGTCATGACGACATTTCGCTGGCTCATTCCGACCGACTCGCACCCAGCCACTCTTTTCGGCAGCGTTATCAACGCTTCCTGTGCCACGATGGGAGGCCATGTCTTTCTCAACACAGTCTGGGGTGGCATGATGGCAATCCAGCGATCGGCCTTCGATGAATTGAAGGTTATCGACGAATTCGACAGGGTGCTGAGCGACGACCTCAAGCTCAACAGCCTGGTTAAGCGTTCGGGCCGCAAGATTGGATTTGTCCGTTCCCTGATTGTTCCCAGTCCGGTTTCCTTCAACTGGAGGGGACTTTTCGAATTCGGGCGGCGTCAGTATTTCATGGTGAAGTTTTACTCCATCAAACTTTACCTAAGCGCCTACGAAGTGACCGGCTTTTACCTGGTCGGCTTCATCAGCTCTATTCTTGCGATCACTTGTTACGGCAACCTGCTTGCCTGGATTCCTCTCGGCACGGTGATCGCAGCGGACCAAGTCAGGGCCTTCTGCCGGCGCAGGATCTACACGCATCAATTCCGCAACTCTCCGGAAACCATCCGGGCGCTCGACAAAACCATCTGGATTGAGCACCTCGCCACACCCCTCTGGATGGGCATGCAGCTGATCTTTCTGCTAGGCGCGCTGTTCAAAAATGAAATCACCTGGGCCGGAATTCGTTATCGGGTCAAAACAGGCGGTGACACAACAGTGGTCTCCCGCAACAGTTGACGAAAGAGGGCTCTCAGTCGACTCTCCCACGCATGCTCTCCTCTGAACGTCTTAAAGAAGCTGCCAACCAGCCCGCTCCTCCCCTGCACCCGCTTGGAGGCTGCGATCTTGAGACTTTCCACCGGCACTGTGAGGAGAACGCCCCCTTCAGTGAGCGCACCAGTAAGATGCGGGCCGCCTGCCGTGCCGGCATCATGGTTCGCCGCCCCTTCACTGCTTACGAACAAATGCGTTGGGGCAAGCAGATTGAGGAACGCACGCTTTCAAAGGATCCCGTGTTCATTCTCGGGCACTGGCGAAGCGGGACGACTCACTTGCACAACCTCCTCAGCCAGGATCCTCAATTTGGATGGCTCAGCTTTTACCAAGCCAATATGCCACTGAACATGCTCGGGAAAAAAGTGGCCATCGGCCGCTTTGTCATGAAACAGAGCATGCCGAAGACGCGCGGTTTCGACAACGTCTCCATCGGGCTCGATACTCCGCAGGAGGATGATCTTGCGATGGCAAACTTAAATCCGATTTCGGAATTCAAAACCTACTACTTTCCTCGCGAAGCAAAACGCCACTTCAGCGAATCGGTCTTTTTCGAAGGCATTTCTCCGGAAGCCAAACAGGAGTTCACCAACGCCTACCTCAAGCTTCTCAAGAAGCTCGATTACGTGCATGGAGGCAAACAGCTCCTCATGAAGAATCCAGCGTCAACCGGTCGCATCCCCTTCCTGCTGGAGCACTTCCCCAACGCGAAATTCGTTCATATCATTCGTAATCCGTTTAAGGTCTTCACCTCCTCCTCCGGCCGCTACGTCGGAGCCATCCCTCCGTTTTCCTGGCAGGACTTCAATGACTTTGACATCGACGATCATGTGCTCGAATTCTACGAGCGACTCATGTCCGCCTACCTCAAGGACCGCAAACTGATTCCGGAAGAGAATCTGATCGAGACGCGCTTCGAAGATCTCACCAGAAATCCCATCGAAGAACTCAACAAGATCTACGATCAGTTCGATCTACCTGGAAAAGTCGCCGGCCTCGAAAAAGTCTCCGATTACGTCGAAGCCAACAAAGACTATAAGAAGAACACTCACCAGATCACGGAAGCCCAGGTATCCGCGATTACGAATCGCTGGGCTTTCGCATTCGATGAGTGGGGTTACCCCGCTGAACCGCAGGGTATCGATCTTATCAAGTAAAAGAGGAATTAACCTTCCTTCTCCCACGCAACCCGGGCATTTTCGGCGATTTCAGCGTCCAGTTCGGCCATCCGCTTCTGGAGCGCATCGACCACTTCCGGATTAGCGGAAGCGAGATTGGTCTCTTCACCGATATCGACACTGAGATCGAAGAGCATGTATTCCGCGGCTGGTTCCGCTTTCTTCTTCGCTTTTCCTCTCTGAGCACGTCCCTTTTTTACTAACAGCTTCCACTTGCCCTGGCGAAGCCCCTCCATTTCACCACGGGAAGAGTAGTAAATGAACTCGTTGCGCGGGCTCTCAGCGTCCTCAGTGAGAAGCACGGAAATATCCACCCCGTCAATCTCCCGATCAGCCGCCAATGGTGTATCCGTCAGGGCCGCAATAGTGGGAAGCAGGTCAATCGTTCCTGCTAGTTCATCGCATTCTGTCCCCGCAGGGATGCGCCCCGGCCCCCACATCACGCAGGGCACCCGCTGGCCACCTTCAAAGGTCGTCCCCTTTCCTTCGCGAAGCGGCCCTGCTGATCCACCATGGTTCAGGAAACGCAGCCACGGCCCGTTGTCCGTCGTGTAGATCACGTAGGTATTTTCCGAAAGGCCCAATTCTCGAATTCGGTCCATGAGCCGTCCGACCTCTGCATCAATGTGTTCAATGGTATTGGTGTAGGCGTTCTGCGGATCCGAATCGTAAACATCGTCCGGAACATAGAGAGGAATGTGGGGCATCGAGTGCGGCAGGTAGACGAAGAACGGGCCCTCCTTGTTTTCCTCGATAAACTCAATCGCCTTATCGGTGTAGCGGCGGGTCACGGTGCGCTGGTCGACAGGAAGTTCGACAATCTTCTCGTTCTCCATCAGGGGCGTGTTCCAGAGAGTCAGGGTGCTCTCCTGGTCTTTCCAGAGCTCGTCCGACGAAACCCTGGGCTTCCCCTTGTTGTCTGGATGGTTCATGTCGTTGCTGTAGGGAATTCCCCAGTAGGTATCGAACCCGTGCTGTTGCGGCAGCGTCTCGGGGTGATGTCCCAGGTGCCACTTGCCGAAGCAGGCCGTTGCATAACCCTGACCGCTTAGGTGATCCGCGATGGTATGCTCCTTCGAATTGAGCCCCTTGGTCGAAGCCGGAAACAACACGCCCTGGTGCATTCCAATCCGCTTCGGATAACACCCGGTTAAGAGGGCTGCCCGCGAGGGCGTGCAGACCGGTGAAGCCACCATAAAGTTCGTGAACTTGCGTCCCTCTTCCGCCATGCGATCGATGTGGGGTGTCTTAATCCTGGTGGACCCGAAACAACTGAGGTCGCCGTAGCCCTGATCATCGGTAAAAATGATGACAAAGTTCGGCTTGGATTCGGCGGCAATGACAAAGCCGCCGACAAAAGCGGATGTTGCAGCAATCAGAAATAAGAGGCTTCGAATCATAAGCAGCATTCAACTCCCACCCTGCTTCACGAACAAGAAAAATTGAGGCACCGGGGACGGTGCATTCGCGGAGCAAATTCCTGTGGTAAAGCAAGAATGATGTCGCAGCAGGCGGCCCGGCTACCTCCTCTTAGGTTCCGGCTTCTTCTCGATTCTTTTCTCAACAAGACCGTCGATCCGGGAATTTCCCATCTCGACGTTCAAGCCCGCCCCGAGACAGGTTCCGACCACTGCCACCGGCTGTCCCACGCTGAGGAGCGGACGACGATCGTTACGACTGATCAACTGACCATGTGCAGGGAGAACATCCACGTGAAAATCAGGCCCTGCCATCAACTGGCAATGAACCCGGGCATCGCTACCTTCTGCGCGAAGAAACATTTCAATGGAAGAGGACCCAGTCTCGAAGGCAGAGATCAATCCGATCACTTTGAGGTAGCGATCACGATATTTCTTCTCGGCCGCTGCCTTGTCAGCACGAAACTCGGCGACCAGATCAGTCGCACTAATCTCGATCGGTTTGAGCATGGCGGTGAGGTTGTCTTCTTTCACCTTCACCCCTACGGCCGAGCGGAGTTCTTCGTTCGTCTTTTTCAGCATGTAGACTTCTTCGCGAAGCTGATCCACTTCGATCCGCAAAGCGTCCACTGTCTTAGTGGTTTCGAGGTAAGACTCCTTCAACTCCGTGATCTGGGAGGGCAGATTGGAGACGGAATCGGGAACCTTGATGTCCTTCACCTTGTTGAAGAGGTCGCCAAGAGAATTACCCTTCTCTCCAGTGTCCTCGGCATGCATCGATGCCACACTTCCAGCGACGGCCAGGGCTAAGATAAATCGGGTGACTTTCTCCATTTTGCTATTGTGCGTCACCAGACGGCTGAGCTAAAGTGTTTTTCTATCGGAATCACGCGCCCCGTAGACCCTTGGAAGCTTTAGCCACTGCTGCCGCCACGGGATTGATTGAGGGCGCCGGGGGTGGCTTCGGGTTTCTCAGTTTCTGAGTGGTGGCTCCTGATCCGGTCTTCTTCTCGGCTGGTTTAACGAGTTCCTCGAGCACCACAACGCGAGCTTTCACCTTCAGTCCGATCACGACAGCGTCGCCCGCAGATAAGAGGCGGGGTTCGTTCCCAATCTCTTTTCCATTGAACTGCGTGCCGTTGGTGGAGCCCAGGTCAGTAATCTCGATACCTTTCTCCGACTTTCGGAACTCACAATGATTCCCGGAAACGGTCTCCCAGTCGAGAACGATGGCATTTCCGTCATTACGCCCCACAGTTACCCGCTCCGCAGCGATCAGATAGTGTTTCACACTGCCGTCGGGCTGGGTCAGGATCAGGCAATGTTTGGTTTCTGGCATCGTGTCGAATCGTAGGCGAAGGCCAAATCAATTGTCAATCGAAGCCGTTTCATACGCCATATTGCGAAATTATATGACATTTCTGTGAAGTTCTGTCGGCAGATCACCGGTTGCTGGACCGAAAAATCTCACAGAGACGAAAAACTTGCTAAGCAGTCGCCGACTTGAACTTTACTGTTGAGCCGCCTTGGCCGCAGCTTCTTTGATCAGCGCCTGATTCTCTTCCGTCAGGTTGCCAATCGGGTATTCAAAAGACCGCCCGTTTGCGAATTTGAAATAGCCAGTCTCGCCAGACAGCTTGGTGAGCGAAGCCTCCATTGTCTTACCCTCATTGTTTGTCCACTGACGAAGGGCAATCAAGTCGACCTGGCGCGGAGCGAGGCCGCTTGAACTTCCCTCGGGTGAGTCAACTTCTCGGAGGGCATCCTTGATAGACCTCTCGGCCTTAGCGTCCATAGGATGCCCGGCAAAGACCATTTTCCCGGACGCGTCAAAGACCATCATGTGAGGAATTCCGCGGGACAGGCTGGGGCCCCGGATTCCGTTTGTGACCGTGTATTCAATATCGTTCTCTTCGACGATTTCGGCAATCGCTTCATTTGAGCTTCCTTGCACCTCAGGCGCCACAAGAACCATTCCCTTTTTGCTCAGACTTCTGTCCATCTTGACCAGATGGGGAATTGCACCAATGCACGGGCCTCACCGCGTGCCCCATTTTTCAATGACGACAACCTTCCCGTCCATGGCTGAAAGATCAACTTCACTCCCTGAAAGATGATCACCCAGCGTAAACTGCGATAAGGTCACCTCTTCCTGAGCCGCACAAAACGTAGCAACAAGAAAGAAAGAGAGACCACCAATAGCGAGAAACTTCATGTCGTGATTTATGCCCAATCTACCGATCCGAGTCTAGCCCCATTTTCCGGGCATTCGCAGCCGTTATTCGAAGGGTCGGGATTGTTGGTCACCTCCAACATAAGTGCAAACTAATCACTTCGCCGTGGCCCTTTCGTAGGCGATGCGAATCTCTTCCAGTTCTTCCCAGCGATCGTAAAGTGCCTCGGCTTCCTCTCTTCTCTTCTCCAGCGTCTTGCTGAGTTCGCCGGCTGAAGCGGCATTCTCGACGTAAAAACCGGGATCATTCAGTTTGGCTTCTATCTCCTCGATATCGGTTTCGATTTCGAGAATGGCGTCTTCTATCCCCTCGAGCTCCCTCTCTTCTTTCCACTTCAATTTACGGGGTTCGTTGGATCGATCCCGCACTCGCTTCTTTTTTGACGGCTTCGCTTTGGCAGCAGCGGCCGCAGCATCCCAAGCTTTCCGCTTCTGGAGGTAGTAGGAATAGTTCCCCTCGTTCACCGTCACCAGATCACCACCCTCAAAAACAATGACACGATCACAGACACGATCGAGAAACCAGCGGTCGTGACTGACCACTAACGAAGTTCCGGAGAAGTTGATCAGCGCTTCCTCAAGCACTCGCAAAGTCGGCAGGTCGAGATCGTTGGTTGGCTCATCAAGCACGAGAAAGTTCCCGCCCCGCTTCAGGATCTTGGCCAGGAGCACCCGGTTCTTTTCTCCTCCCGACAGATTACCGATACGGTCGTTAATCCGGTCATCACTGAAAAGAAATCGCTGCAGGTAGCCGCGCACTGAAATCGACTCGTCCCCAAACTTCACGAAATCAATTCCCTGTGACACTTCCTCAAGCACACTCTTGTCTTCATCAAGTTCGAGACGGGTCTGGTCGACATAGTTGAACTCCGTTCGTTTGCCAATCGTGACCCGCCCCTCAGTCGGTTCCATCTCGCCCTGGATCAGCCTCAGCAAAGTTGTCTTACCGGCTCCGTTGGGACCGACAATACCGACGCATTCGCCTTCCCTAAACTCAAGATCGAGTCCCAGAAAGACGGGTTCTTTTGCGTAGAAATGGCCCACCTCTTTCAGTTCAACAACGACGTTGGCCAACTTCGGCGGCATTGGAATCACGAGTTCCATATCGAGCTCCCGCTCAGGCGCCCTCTGCGCTTTCACTGCATAAAAATTATCGATGCGACTGCGCTGCTTGGTTCCGCGAGCTTTGACGCCGGATCTGACCCACTCGATCTCACGCTTCAGAAACCGTTGACGCTTTTTCTCAACCTGCTGCTCCCGGTCCTGGCGCTCAGCTTTGCCAGCCAGGTATTCGCTGTAGTTCCCTTCGTAGGAATAGAATCGGCCATCGGCCAGCTCGACAATCCGCGTGGCGATGCGATCGAGAAAGTAGCGATCATGAGTCACAAAGAGGCAGGCTCCCTGCTCCTGGGCGAGATATCCCTCCAACCAGGCAATTGCCTCCGCATCGAGATGGTTAGTGGGTTCGTCGAGGACCAGTAGATCAGGTTGACTAATCAAGGCTTGGCAGAGCCCAACGCGTCGTTTCTCACCTCCTGACAAATAGCTCACTTGTCGATCCGCAGGCGGTGTCGAGAGTTCGCGCATCAGGATCTCGAGTCGCGACTCAAGGTTCCAGCCGTCGGCATGATCAATGGCCTGCTGCAGTTGCTCTTGCTCAACCGGACTCAGGTTATTCACCGTTTCAAAGCGTTCGATTTTCCCCAACAGCTCGGCCGCTCCAGCGCGGATATTTTCCGCCACCGTTGCTGCGTCGTTGAGTTCAAACTCCTGAGGAAGGTAGCCAGTCACGAGGCCCTGCTTGCGGGAGATCTGTCCCGCATCAGCTTCCTCGGTCCCGGCAATAATTTGAAGAAAGCTCGACTTCCCACAACCGTTGCGTCCGACCAGGCCAACTTTTTCACCGGGATAAACCGCCAGCGTCGCTCCGTCGAGGACAGGATCCTTCCCGAACGAAAGCTCGAGGTGTTTCGCTGAAAGAATTGCATCATTCTGGACAGAAGGGTTCGCCATGGATCAGGGTTCGAATGTAGCGGGACGGTGCGACAACTCAACCCTGTCTGCAGGAAAGCCCGCTGGTCTCTCCTGTTTCTGATGCCCTACCTCAGCCAGCGCCTTGACCTGATGCAGGAGTTCCTGAATGATGCTCCCGATGACATTCCTGCGCTTTCTATTCCTTTCCCTCGCACTGGCAGCCACGGCGTCGCTCCGCGCGGAACAGCCCAACATCATTCTCATCCTCGCCGATGACATGGGCTACGGTGACCTTGGGTTTACCGGCTCAGAGCATCTACGCACGCCCCACCTCGACGCGCTGGCTGAATCCGGAGTTTTCTGCGAACAGGGCTACGTCTCCAGCCCGGTGTGTTCTCCTTCGCGGGCAGGTCTCCTCACGGGTCGCGACCCGCGCCGCTTTGGCTACCAGGGCAACCTTAACAAGGGCGACGACGCCTACCCGACACGACCCGAGCTGCTCGGCCTCCCTCCCGGCGAACATACCCTCGGAGATCATCTCAAGAACGCGGGATACGCCACTGCCCTGATCGGCAAGTGGCACCAGGGCATGGGCGAGGGCTTTCACCCCAATGAACGCGGCTTCGATTACTTCTGTGGTATGCTCCGAGGAAGCCACAGCTACTTCCCGACTCAGGGCAAACACAGCATTGAGCGCAACGGCACGCCCGTGGAAGAATTCTCCAACGACTACCTGACTGACTTCTTCACCGACGAAGGACTCGCCTGGATGAAAGAACAAAATGAAGCCGACAAACCCTGGTTCGTTTTCATGTCTTACAACGCTCCCCACGGTCCCATGCACGCGACCGAGGAAGACCTCGCCCTCTTTCCCCATATCAAGGACGGGAAACGCCGCACCTACGCTGCGATGATGTGGGCGCTCGATCGTGGAGTCGGACAGATTCGCGATTGGCTCACAGAGAGTGGAGAACTGGAGAACACGATCATCGTTTTCTTCTCCGACAACGGAGGCCCCGCCAACAACGCGAGCTGGAATGGTCCTTTGTCAGGAGGCAAAGGCTGCCTCAAGGAAGGCGGTATCCGCGTTCCCATGATCTGGTCCTGGCCCGGCACTCTTCCGGAGAAGACTCGCTACCGGTCTCCCGCTTCGGCCCTCGACCTACTTCCCACCTTCCTCGCCGCCGCCGGCAGTGAACCACTTCCTGTCCGCGAAAGACTCAGCCACGAAGACAGAGGCAACTACACCAAGTATGCAAAGCAGTATGGCGACTACGAAGGCATCGACCTCCTCCCCCTGCTCAAGGGAGAATCCGAGCCACCCCACCGCGCGCTCTACTGGCGGTTGCAGGGGCAGGCCGTGGTGCTCGATGGAGACGACAAGCTGTGTCGCCCGTCTCATCGTCCTGCGCAACTCTTCAATCCAGTCAATGATCCAGGCGAACTATCGGACCTCGCCTCTCCCGGCGACGAACGGTTTCTTAAGCTATTCCAGCAGCTCAGCGACTGGGAAATGACGCTGCCAACCGACCCGCTCTGGGGCTCTTCCCCCTACTGGCAGGGGCCCAGCGCCAAGTATTACGACGAGATGCTGCCTGTTGCCGAGCCGGAATAGTCCGGGGTATCACACATCGATCACGCCATATTCCCTCGTGGCAGAGTCGGGGACGCCGGTTCTACCCTAGTATTCCCATCTATGAAGCTGATTCCCACTTTCTTGACTTTTCTCGCCGGCACCGGCCTCGCTGTGGCCGGGGACTGGCCCCAGGGTGCCGGCCCCAACGGCAACCTGAGCATTGCGAACGAGATGCCCGTCGAATGGAGCGTCGCGCTCGACGAGAACATTCACTGGAAAATCACGCTTCCCGAGACAGGTCAGAACACGCCAACTGTTTTTGGAGACAAAGTCTTCTTCTCCACCTACGCACCTTTCGAGGCCGATGCCACCATTGGCAAAGACATCATCGCCTGGTGCTGCAATGCCACGACAGGTGAAGTCATCTGGAAGCGCGGCATCCCTGCGCGGTATGACCTTCGACTTTCGGGCTGCTTTAGCGACAGCACCTCTCCGCCCGCAGCGACTGACGGCGAGCATGTCGTTTTTGTGAATGCTTCCGGAGCGGTTGAATGCTTCACCCTCGAGGGTGAGCCAGTCTGGCGGCAGGAATTTCTCAGTGTTGGTCGTACCCTGCCGTTCATCCACGACGGCAAGGTAATCTTTACGAGACAGCAGTATCCGCCTGAACCATCAGGAAAATTTCCTCACAAATACAAAGATTCCCCAAAGGAGATGTGGACCCAGCTCCAAGCCCTTGACCTCCAAACCGGAGAAGTGTTCTGGACGACAGAATGCGGGGTTAATATCGGCATGGCCATGTTGCCACAGAAACTGAGTGACGGACGCGATGTCATTGTGACGGGACGTGGAGGTGGTCACGGCCCTCCCGAAAAGCCACTCGGCGTTTCACTCGTCGATCTCACGGATGGTTCCACCCTCTGGACCCTCCCGCTCGACAACTTCAATGCCACTCAGACTTTCGGGATACGCAACGACCACGTCCATTTTTTCTACGGGACCAATCACCTCTCGGTCGACTGCCTCAGCGGCAAGATCGTGAAAGAGGTCTCCATCTCTAAGGACATCCCGACACGACTCTGGAACAGCGGCGAGCGAATCACCTCAACCGAGACTCCAGGAAAAAGCGGAAAGGGCCGCAACATCACACAGACGTCCAATTTGCTGGTGGGTCCGTGGAACTACTTCCGTCATTACAAGAAACCCTGGCTCGGCCGCGTCAACGTCGACACCAGCACGGTTGAATACCTTGAGATGCCTCTTCAGTTGTCCCGTGCCCCAGGGAAGAAAGACGTCCTGCTCTGGCACGATCCCGATGCCGAGGGCAAGATGGAGGCCCAGACCATCGTGCCGAACGAGATGAAAAACTCCCGCGGTCTTGTCGTCTTTGATGACAAACGATCCACCGGAAACGGCTGGGGACATATTGGATCTCCTTCTCCCTCCGTCGCCGGCAAACACCTCTATGTCCCCACCATGACCGGCACCGTCTACGTCATCGACTGGAATTCCGAGACCCTTGACGAAAACGCCGTCGTCGCCATCAACGATCTCGGCCTTGCCGGTAAGTCCTACCAGCGTGGTTCCCTGTCCTTTGCCAATGGAAAAATCTTTGCCCACACGATTCAGGAGTTGATCTGCATCGGCAAATAATCTTACTCCTACTCCGAATCATACTCTTACTCCCATCATGAAAGCCCTCTTGCTCTTTGCCCTTTCCCTGTTCGCCTTCGTCGCCACTCAGGCCGCCGAAAAGACCAATGTCATCTACATCCTTGCGGATGACCTCGGCTATGGCGACCTCTCCTGCTACGGCCAGGAAAAGCTCTCCACCTCTAATATCGACCGCCTCGCAACCGAGGGCCTCAAGTTCACCAACCATTACTCCGGCAACACCGTTTGCACGCCCTCACGTGCTGTCCTCATGACAGGTCTGCATTCAGGACGCTGCTACGTTCGCGGCAATCTCAGAAGCGAAAACGGCGCCGCCCTCAAGCCCGAGTGGACCGTGCTGCCCGAAGTCTTCAAAGCCGCCGGCTACGCCACGGGAGGTTTCGGTAAATGGGGCCTCGGACACACCAATGCCGAAGGCGCCCCTAATCCGCTCAGCCACGGATTCGATACCTATGCCGGCTGGAAGAGCCAGATGATTGCTCACACCTACTACCCGTCTTCCTGGGTCGTCGACGGAGAAGAACTCCCGCTCGACGGCAAGACTTACGTACACGACCTCATCATGCAGAAGGCTTTCGACTTCATCAAAGAGAACGGTGAAGCCGGCAATCCTTTCTTCTGCTACATCCCCACCGGCGTTCCGCACGCCGCGATGCAGGCTCCTGAAGAGCTACACGAAAAGTGGCGCAAGAAGTTTCCCGAGTTCGATAACAAGATCGGCAAATACGGCGCCGGCCCTGACGAAGAATGCCCCGACGTCGTCAATCCCATCGCCGGTTACGCCGCCATGATGGAAAACCTCGACAACCAGATCGGCCTCATCCTCGACATGCTCAAGGAAATGGGCATCGACGACAACACGCTCGTCATGTTCTCCAGTGACAACGGTGCGCACAAGGAGGGCGGCCACGACCCCAACTTCTGGAACTCCACCGGCTCCCTCCGCGGTCACAAGCGCGACATGCACGAAGGCGGCATCCGCACCCCGATGCTCGCTCGTTGGCCCGGCACCATCGAAGCCGGCACCACCACCAATCACCTCAGCTGCTTCCAGGACATCCTGCCAACTGTTGCCGAGATCGTGGGTCAGCCTGCTCCCGAAGACATCGACGGAGTTTCCTTCCTCGCCACCCTCACCGGCGAAGGAAAGCAGCCCGCCCACGAATACCTCTACTGGGAATTCTGCAAAGGCGAAAACCAGGACATCTTCTCCCAGGCCGTCCGCCAGGGTAAGTGGAAAGCCTACGTGCAGGTCAAAAAGCCGATCGAACTCTATGACCTGGAAAAAGATCCCTTCGAAGAGAACGATCTCGCCGCTTCCATGCCCGAGAAAGTGGAAGAGATGAAGAAAATTATCGCCGACGCGCACGTTCCTCTCCCGACCCAGAAGAGAAACTGAGATCCTGACATGCGTTCCTTTCCCGTTGCCATCCTTGCGGCCCTTTCACTATCCACTGCGGCGGCCGACAGCCGAAGCGAAGATGCCGGAGGCAAACCCAACATTGTCGTCTTCCTCGTCGACGACATGGGCCTGATGGATACCTCCGTGCCGTTTCTCACTGACGAAGGCGGCAATCTGGAGATCCACCCACTCAACGAACTCTACCGCACCCCTGGCATGGAGCGCCTCGCTGCCACAGGGACGCGCTTCAGCCAGTTCTACGCCATGAGCGTGTGCTCTCCGACCCGGGCTTCGATCATGAACGGCCAAACCTCGGCGCGTCACACCACGACGCAGTTCATCAAACCGGAAAACAAGAACACCGGCACACTCGGTCCGAAAGCCTGGAAATGGGAAGGCTTCGTCGAGGGAGACATCACTCTGCCGGCCCTGCTTCGCGAGGCCGGTTACCGCACCATTCACGCGGGCAAAGCCCACTTCGGCCCCAACGATTCTTTTGCCAGCGACCCGACCAACCTCGGCTTCGACATCAACATCGGTGGCTGCGCCTACGGCCAGCCCGGCAGCTATTACGGCACTGATCACTTCGGCTGGGCCAAGAAGGGTCGTGAAAAGCGGGCCGTTCCCGGTCTCGAGAAATATCACGGCGAGGACATCTTCCTGACCGAAGCCCTCACCCTCGAAATCAACAAGGCCATCACTGAGGCGGTGGAGGAGGAGAAACCTTTCTTCGCCTACATGTCTCACTACGCGGTCCACACGCCGTTTCAGAGTGATGAGCGCTTCGCGGGCAACTACCGCGACGTCGGAAGGAAGAGTCTGGCCGCCTATGCCACTCTCATTGAAGGGATGGATAAGTCACTCAACGACATGCTTGATCACCTCGAAGAACTCGGCGTGGCTGAGAACACCCTCGTCATGTTCCTCGGCGACAACGGTAGCGATGCACCTGCAGGTGGAACTCACGATATTGCGAGTTCCGCGCCGCTCCGCGCCAAGAAAGGCACTCATTACGAAGGCGGTATGCGAGTGCCGTTCATCGCCTCGTGGGCCAAGCCGGATCCTGAGAACGCGTTTCAAAAAGAGCGCCCCATTCCTTCCGGCGTCATCAACAGCACGGACATCGGGGTGGTTTACGACGTCTTCACGACCGTTCTCGACGTCGCCGGCGGAGACTACGGCGATCATGTCGTCGACGGGATCGATCTCACTCCTGTCTTCTCTTCAGCGAAGGGCTCGACTTCAAACCGGGAGTTCCTCATGCACTTCCCTCACAGTCACCGAAGCTCTTACTTCACTGCCTTTCGCAAAGGAGACTGGAAGCTGATCTATCACTACGACAAACCTTCAGGGCCTTCCGACAATAGGGTGGAACTCTTTAATCTGAGCGAAGATCGAAATGAGTCCATTAATCTCGCATTCTCCAACCCTGAAAAACTCGAAGAAATGATGCAAGCCATGAAGTTAGCGCTCGAAGAAACCGGCGCTCAATTACCGCTCTCCAAAGACGGTGGCGAGCCTCACCTCCCCTCTCTCCAATAACCCCGCTCCAGCGGCTCAAATTCGGGAAGAAACCGTGGCGCTCTTGCGTCACTTTATTCTCTCATCCAAACGCGGATGTTAGATAATGCGATCGTTTCGCTCATTCATTTGCCTGGCATGTGTATACTTCATCAGTTCTTTGCAGGCAGTAGAGTTGCCAACTCCCGTTGGTAAAGAGGATTTCAAAGCCCTGTCGGAACTCTCCCCTTTCTCACGTCCGCTCGATCTTTCCGAAACTCTCTCCTTGACCGGATTCGCCCGCATTGGAGAGGAATCTGTCATTACCCTTCGCGATTCCGAATCCAAGAAGAGCCACCTCGTCTCTGGTGATATCAATGATGAAGGCTGGAAGCTCGTAGAAATGTCTTCTGACGGTGATTACGGATCCGAAAATACTTTTGCCAATATCGCCATTGCCGGCGGTGAAATCGTCAACCTGCGCTTCGACGCCGAACGGCTTGATTCCGAGCACATGCGTCACCGCGCCGGCGGAAAAAACAGTGGGCCACCTCGTGACAATCGACTTCCCCCTACCAAGGAAGAAAAAGAGAAGTGGGGCAAATACATCAAAGAGCGTATGAGTAAACTCTCGGAAACTCAGCGCAAAGAGATCGGCCGCATCATGGGAGAAAAGATGAAAGCAGTGGGACAAAAGATGAGCGATCGCCAGAAGGGCGAAATGTTTGTCCGCATCATGGATTACGTCGAGAAACAGGGCTCCTCATCGGGGACGGGCAAATAGCGTTCTCCACACCTTCTCCATTCCGATCCCCATTTCCTCCCGGCCGTTTCACGCTCTTCAAGCGTCTCGTGTCAGGTTGCAGGCTGAGTGATGGGGCCCACCGACTCCTCTCACTCGATCTCTTATCAGCCTTTACTCTGTCCTGTTGTAGCGATAAGCGGCAGCCGGGTAAAAGGAAAACAAAGAGGGACTCGAGCACATCGGCGACCTCCACGGAGGGGTGCGCGACAGTGTTGTCACCTCCCGTCACAGCATCGCCTTCGCTAATGACGGGAACGTCATCGTTACCGAATGGAACCGAATCGGCTATGTTCTCCGTAGGAACTTCAACCGTTAACGGCAGTTCAACTCAATTCGCCTTCCCCGACTGGAAGGCTTTCATCTCATTGAGAAGGCGGGTGACAATCTCCGGGTTGGATCCCGCCACATTTTTGGTCTCGCCGATATCGTTTTGGACATCAAAGAGCAAAGGAGGGTCATGCTCGGCCATCGGTTCGCGCTTCCGCGTATCCGGGTGGCCCGAACGATCCTTGGTCAACAGGTGAATCTTGTAATCGCCTGACCTAAACGCCGAATTGCCGTAAAGCCATTGCGTCCGCGGGCTGGCTTCAGCTTTAAGGAGTACACCCGAAAGATCGATCGATAAGTAGCCGCGCTTCTCGACGGTCTCCTCACTTCCCGCGAGCGAGGCAAAAGTCGCAAAAAGGTCCAGGTTCGCAGCAAAGCCTTCGATCACCGCCGGCTTGATCGTGCCGGGCCAATGAAAGATGCCGGGTACCCGAAGGCCGCCTTCCCAAGTCGTCCCCTTTTCCCCCCGTAAAGGTCCTGTCGTTCCACCGTGAGGACCGAACATGGTCCAGGGCCCGTTGTCGCTAGTGAAGATGATCAGGGTTTCATTTTCAATCTCACGATTCCTAACCGCTTCAACCACCTGTCCCACTGACCAGTCAATTTCCTCAATCACATCGCCATAGCGCCCGCCTTCACTGCGTCCCTGAAATTCGGGCGCCGCAAAGATCGGTGCGTGTGGCATGTTGTGAGCGAGATAGAGAAAGAAAGGTTCCTCGCGCTCTTCTGAAATCCACTTCACGGCCTCCTCGGTATACCGCTTCGTCAGCAACTCCTGGTCAACCGGAAACTCAATGACCTCACGCCCTCGAATCAGCGGCACCGGGAACGAAAACTTATCGCATTCATCAAAGGTCTGCCGGTTTTGGATCTTTCCTTTAGGAGGCGGGACATCATTACTCCCCGGTGTTCCATAGTGATAATCAAATCCACACTCTAGCGGATGCATCGAGTCCACCGTGAAGTCTTTCGGGTATCCCGCGAGATGCCACTTCCCAAGGATCGCGGTAGCATAACCCTGACGCTTCAACATAGCCGGCATCAGCGCTGTAGGATCATTACGAAGCTTCTCTTTACCAAGCATCCCCGGATGGCGGCCACTCATCAATCCAGTCCGACTCGGCACACAGGTGGAACCGGACGAATAGAAGCTGGTCCACTTCTGTCCTTCGGCCGCCAACTGGTCCAGGTGAGGTGTCTTGATCTTCTTATTCCCGTAGCATCCGAGGTCACCGTATCCCAGGTCATCAACGAAGATCAGGATGATGTTCGGTCGAAGAGCTTCAGCCTGGAGTGAGGCCACTCCAAATGCCAGGACAAGGGCGAAAAAGAAAAACAGCTTCTTCATAGGGACGAGAAAGTCTGCAAAAAGCCCTTTCGCCACACAACGCAATCCCTCCCATGATTGCGGCACCCGCACGACACTGCCGATCTACTGCGAAGCGAATTTCGTGAGTAACCCTTTTTCCCGGGCGGTATTCATCACCCTCACGAAGAGCACGCCGGCAGCTGCGAGGTAAACCACGTTGAGCCCGGTGGCGATTCCCAGCTCGGCCCAGTTGACTACCCCGTCCTTGAGGACATCGCGCATGCCTTCAAACACGTAGGAACACGGCAGCAGCTTCGCCACCCATTGCAGGGCGGTCGGCAGATAATCGACCGGGTAATAAACGGCCGCAAAGGGCTGGATGAAAAACGGCACCGCCCAAGCCAGCGTTTCTGCGGCCGGCCCCCAGCGAACAATCAAGGCGGTTGAGATCATTCCCAGCGCCCATCCGAAGATAAGCAGGTTGAATACGAACGGAATCAACGCCCAGCTCAACTGGAACACGTTGAAGGAATACAACAGTGCTGAGAGTCCGCCCAACATCACCGAAGTGACCCCGGCCCGCATCATTCCGACGGCGTAGGTAGACCCGAGGTAATCCGCATTGGTCACGGGAGCGGCAAAGATGTTGAGCAGGTTGCGCGACCAGACATCCTCAAGAAAGAAGATCGCCACGCCCTGCTGCGCACGGAAAAGGATATCCCAGAGAATTACCGCACCGATCAGGAAAGTAATCTCGTGAGGAAAATCGTCGCCAACATTCTGCTGCAGGAATCGTGTCAGGTATCCCCAGACCAACAGGTGCACCAGCGGCCAGAAGATGAGTTCCACGATTCGCACCGGAGTCCGGGTGTAAAGATAGAGGTAACGCAGCACGAGGGCTTTGATGGTATAGAAACTCATGAACCGCCCTCCTTTCGTTCCCGGTTGCTTTCGATATCACCACTGCGGGCCACCCGTATGAAAACATCTTCAAGCGACTTCTCTTCGAAATGATGCAGGATTTCCTCGGAGGTTCCGGTAAAGAGGACCTTCCCCTTGTGCATGAAAACCACGCGATCACAGACCTCTTCGACATCACGCATGTTATGCGAGGTGTAGAGAATCGTGGTGCCTTCCTCATCGCGGGTACGCTTCACCACCTTGCGAACTTTGTCTGCGATGTCAGGATCGAGACTTGCGGTCGGCTCATCTAGCAGAAGCAGACGCGGACGATTCAAGAGTGCCTTGCATAGATTCAAGCGAGTCCCCTCTCCGGCAGAAAGTTCCCCGCTGACCCGTTCCTTCAAATGGGAAATTTCCAGCATCTCAAGAACCTCGTCAATGCGGGTCTTCAGGTCAGGCACGCGATAGATTTGCCCGAAGACTTTCAGGTTTTGCCAGACGCGCAGGTTTCCCGGTAACTGGGTGTAGGTGCTGCAGAAATTCATGCTGCGCAGGACCTCGATCCGGTTGGCCATCAGTTCCTTACCGAACACCTCGATGTGGCCGCCTGTGGGCGTGACAATGCCGAGCACCATATTGATTACGGTGGTTTTGCCGGCACCATTAGCCCCCAACAATCCAAGAATCTCGCCGTCGGCAATATCAAAAGAAACCCCGTTCACCGAAGTGACATTGCCGAACTTCTTCGTCAGATTTCTGACCTGTAGAATCGGGGGTTCCATTCTCACGTTTTCCTAAACTGCGTCATACGACCACGCAACCGCGTATGCGTGGAAGGTTTGTCATCGCCACCTTCGTCGTCCTAGTGTGATCTCAAATGCCATGAAGACGCTTACCGCCATCCTGTTTGCTCTTTCGTTCCTCCCGTCGGCCCGTGCCGAGAAGGACTACAATGTGCTTTTCATTATTTCAGACGATCTCACCTACACAGCACTCTCCTGCTACGGCAACGAAGTCTGTCAAACCCCCAACATCGACAGCCTCGCCGCCCGGGGAACTCTCTTTACAAGAGCCTACTGCCAGGGCACCTACTGTGGTCCCTCACGTGCCTCCTTCATGTCCGGGTATTACCCGCACGCCACCGGTTCGCTCGGCTACGGCAATCCCCGACCCCGCATCGGAGACCGGGCGATGTGGGCCGAGCACTTCAAGAATCATGGCTACCACACCGCGCGGGTCAGCAAGATCTTCCACATGGGCGTTCCCGGCGGCGTAGAATACAAAAAAGAGAATCTCCCCCCGGAACATGAAAGCTACAACGGCGCCGATGACGCGGCGTGCTGGACGGAACGTTTCAACACTCCCGGACCGGAGTGGAAGGCCGAGGGAGATGGGGAAACACTCCAGAAGAACCCTGACGGAAAACTTCCAGTCGTCGGCGGCAACACGTTTGTTGTCGTGGAAGCCGACGGAGATGATCTCGTTCACGCCGACGGCAAGGCGGCAAAAAAGGCTGCAGAATTAATCGAGGCGAACAAGGACAAGCGTTTCTGGCTCGGCGTCGGTTTCGTGCGCCCTCACGTCCCCTTCGTGGCGCCCCGCAAGTATTACGACCCATTTCTTCCCTACGAAAAGATGGTTCTCCCTCCCAAGATTAAAGGAGACTGGGATGATATTCCCAAGCCCGGCATCAACTACTGCACCAGCGAAAACATGCAAATGGACATCCGCAAACAGAAGAAGGCGGTGGGAGCCTACTATGCTTCGGTGGCCTACATGGATGCCCAGGTCGGCGTCGTTCTCGACGCACTCCAAAAGGCGGGGCTCGAAGATGAAACTGTCATTATCTTCACCAGCGACCATGGCTACCATCTCGGGGAGCATGACTTCTGGGCTAAGGTCAGTCTCCGTGATGTTTCGTCAGGAGTACCGCTGATCATTTCAGTGCCGGGTCAGAAACCGGCCGTCTGCAACTCGCTCGTTGAACTGATCGATCTCTACCCCACGCTCTCATCTCTCTGCGGGCTCCCGGTCCCTCAACGGCTCCAGGGGAAGGACATCTCTGCCATGATCGAACTTCCCACCTTTGAAGTGCGAGAAGAGGCTTTCAGCGTGGCTCCCATGAGAAGAGGGTTCCTCCTTCGCACCCATGACTATTCCTACATTCAGTATGAAGAGGATGCCTCGAAAGGAATCGAGCTTTTCGACATCAAGAAGGACCCCGGCCAATACACCAACCTCGCCAAAAACCCGGAATACGCCCAAGTCGTCGAACAGTTCAAAAACCGGATGGCCGAGCGCCTCAAAGAAGTTCGGACCAATGACCTCGGACTGACCTACAAGAACGGAAAGGTAGTCGACTAGGCATCAATATCAGGTTCGGTCTCAATTGCCTTCGCCGCACGCTTGGCGTGGTAGAAGATACGTGGTCTTACCCACCTCTGCTTACAAGGGCAACGGCACCTGTAGAATTCGTCCCATAAGACGGATCATCGGACCGATGAACCAGATCAATACAGCCGGCGTTGCCACGTAAAAAAACGGTATCGGCAGTCGGAATTTGTCTCGGAACCTCAGTGGCAAGATTTATTGAGATTTTCCCTTGCCAGCACCGCCAGCCACTGCTGTAATCCCAAATTATTAACATATCTTGATAATCAATATTATTTAATAAATACTCCCTTCCGCCATGCACCATCTCCCCACCAGTTGCCTGGACCGGCTAACGCCGACGGATTTCGTCTTCATTCAGAAAGCCCTGCTGGATGATCAATCCCAATCAGAAGCGCTCTACACGCTCTTCGAAGACCGCAAATCACTGATTGCACTGGTTGAACACGACAAGCTCTTCGAGGCAATCATTGACAATGCCTACCCACTCTCGATCTCACCGGAGCTCTACTTTTTTGTCCTGGTGAGGAGAACTCTCATCCAAGCGGGTATCACCGAGCTCCACATTGCCGACTACGTCGCAGCCACCCTCGCCTCTCATTCCGCTGGAACGCCTATGACAGGTCTTCAACCGACTCGCGAAGATCTCGACTTCACCTATCACGTCGACTTCATTGACGAGATGGAAGGCCTCAGCAATTACGATCGCTTCTTTCTCCAGGTGCAATTCGGCAACAGCTTCATGGTCCTGACAGGATTATTCCCCGGCTTTATCAAAAATCGGGCCAATCACCGCGGGGCTGCTCAGGTCGACTACTACCAGGAGGTAGCGCGCTGTGCTTTCAAGTGGGCAGCCAAGCACCCACTAGCCAACGAGTTTGATCTCGAAAACGTCTACCCGGTTCTCGCCGACAAGTTCGACGACACCCGCAAGGCGCTGAACCACCTTGCCAACGACTATCTTTTCCTCGGTAACTGAGCCGCGCTACACTTCAGCGGTCGAGGTGGAACTCGACCCTACATCCCCACCTAACAGCGACGCCATTGATTCGGCGGTCAGGTTCAACTGGCTCGTTGCGCCCGCTAGCAGATCGCCTGCGAGGTCGTCTTTCTTCTCCTGCATCTGCTGGATGCGTTCCTCGACGGTGTTCCGGCAGATCAATTTATGAACAAACACCGGTTTGTCCTGGCCGATACGATAGGCTCGGTCCGTCGCCTGGTTTTCGGCAGCCGGGTTCCACCACGGGTCATAGTGAATCACAATATCAGCACCCGTCAGGGTCAGACCTGTGCCACCGGCCTTCAGGGAAATTAAAAAGACCTCGCCTTCTCCGCCCTGGAATCTTTCAACAAGATCCTGCCGGTCCTTGGTCTCACCGGTGAGCTTCAGATACGAAATCTCCTTTTCGTTCAGGTATCCCTCAATCAACTCCAGCATGGAGGTGAACTGGGAGAACAACAGGACACGGTGCTTCTCTTCCCAGAGCGTCTCCAGCAGATCGACCAGGTATTCAAACTTCGCCGATTCGGTCTCACGGTTCTCAGCAGTGCCCTCCTTGAGCAACTTCGGATGACAGCAGATTTGCCTGAGCTTCAACAGGGCATCGAGAAAAACGATCTGAGCTTCCTGGCCTCGAATGGCCAGCGCTTGTCGCACCTGTTTATCCATCGTGGAGCGCACCGTCTCGTAGAGATCCTTTTGATCATCATTCATCTCCACCGGATGCACGATCTCGGTTTTGGGAGGGAGCTCCTTGGCGACGTCGTGCTTGGTTCGGCGGAGAATCAACGGTCCCACCCGGTCAGCCAGGGACTGGCGCTTGGCGTCGCTATTGTTCTTTTCGATCGGGGTTTGATAGGATTCCCGAAATACCTCCCTGGTCCCGAGCAGCCCAGGCATGAGGAAATCCATGAGGCTCCACAACTCGCCGAGATGATTCTCAACAGGGGTTCCTGACAGGCAAACACGATGATGCGAATTCAATTGTCTTGCCGCCTGCGAAACCTGCGCCCCGGGGTTCTTGATGTGCTGGGCCTCATCAAGCATGAGAAGATGGAACTCATGGCTGGAAAGTTCATCCAGATCTCGGTGCAGAAGCGCGTAGGAAGTCAGCACCAGGTCCGCCTGATCGATTCGATGAAAAACCGATTTTCTTCCGCTCCCCTGCAAAACCAGCACTTTGAGATTCGGGGCAAACTTTGATGCCTCGCGCTCCCAATTGAGCACCACACTCGTCGGTGCAATCACAAGCGAAGGACGCCCCTCGTTTCTGCCCGATTCAATTTCAGCCGAAAGGTGGGTCAATGACTGAAGCGTTTTCCCCAGTCCCATGTCATCCGCGAGGATTCCGTTGAGCCCGCTATCAACCAGAAACTGCATCCAGTAGTATCCCTCGAGCTGGTATTCACGCAGCGTTGCCTCGATGCCCGGAGGAACCTCGACCCGGTTTATTTTTTCAAAATGCAGCAAGCGCTCGCCAAGCTCCATCAATTCGACCGGAGCCTTCGCTTCAATCACCTCTGCGACACCACCCGTCATCATGAGTGCTGCGTCAGTCTTATTCAACCTGATTGGTCCATCGCCGAACTTGAACTCCAGCAACTCCCCCAGCGTCTTGAGCAGTCCCCGAAACCTTCCCACCGGAAGAGCAAGCCCTCTACCATCCGGCAGAAAGATCATAAATTCCTGACCTTCCGGCATCTCCTCGGTGACCTCGAGAAAGTGATTTTTCACCAGGGCCGCGAGGATGGGCTGAAGCTCGAAAGTCTCGCCATCGATTTCAAATCCGGCCGACAAGTGAAACCAACCCTTGCCTTCCTCGACAATTTCCGCGCTCCAGGTCTCTGATCGAAACACCAGCGGCTCGTAGCCCACGTCTGGAGCATAGCGCACCTCCCACTTCCGCCGTTCCAGGGCAGGCGCCGCTTCATGCCGGAATCGCTGCCAGTAAAACTCCGGATGAGGCCACTCCTTCGAATCAGGGGCCCACAAAGTTCCGTCGGTTGCAATGCGTTTCAGTTTCCTGAGAGATTGCGGCGGCTCCTCGGCTCCGGGATTCAGGTCCAGCGCGTAGAGACAGTTCAGTGCTTCTATTTCAGCAGCACGGGATCTTTTGATCTTTCTGTCAGGTAGAACAACCGGCGGAAGCTGACCGCCAGGATTCAGGGGGACCCGATGTCCGTCGTAGACTGCAAAAGCTTCTGCGACAATCTCAGGCATCCATTCCGACCTTTCTCCCTCCGGACGACGTCTCGCCCGAAAGAGAAAGGAAGGCTCGATCTCATCCGCCGGCGTTGCCGGCTCCCCGGGAGGCTCGGGCTCGAGGTCGAGCACTTTACCCTCCACCAGTCGATCAGCATAAGGAGTGCCACCCATGGCTCGCTCCAGCCGTTCGCCCGATTTCGCGAGGTAGACCAACAACGCCGCCGCGTGCTCACAGTTCAGCCGGCGTGGACACTGGCAGTCTCCTTCCAGTATGATTGCCCCACCTTCTCTCCAAACAGCCACGACCGGTTCGAAGGTCGCTCCACTTTTTTCAGCGACAATACCGCGTAGCTCAACGTCTCCGGTGTCGAGCAGATCCACCACCACGCTTCTGACCAACCGCGCGCCCACGATTTTGCCACCAGCGACAACAGTCCCCGCCTCGAAGCACGACTCCCAGTGCCGCCCCTCGATCCAGGACGACAATTCTTCAACTCCAAGCGCTTCACTCACGATGCCAATTCATCACCCGAAAGGACGTATCCAGCAAGCCCTCGTATTATTTCTTCACACACTTCTTAGCTCCGATCAAAACCGTGACTGCGATTCCAGTCAACATTGGGGCCGACATCGAAACAACTCCTAACGGTAGAACAAGGAAACTGATGAAGAAAAAACTCCGCCTTTTATAAACGAATGGCCAATGATAGGATTTTCGCCAATGCCCGTTCATAGTAGAACGGCGTTTTCGATAGAAGTATCCGAGGCTGCAGGGTTTTGGTAGACGATGGCTACCCATTGACGAACCGTAGCGATTCCATCATTTTTCCCGCCATGGCGAACCAACTTCCACAGCGAACCCTGGGACGAACTGGCCTCCGTGTGTCAGCCCTCGGCTTTGGCGGCGCCGTTATTGGGGATCTATATTCGATTATAGATGAGTCCACGGCCCTGGAAACCATCCGGACCTCGTTGGATGGCGGGGTCAACCTGCTCGACACCTCCCCGCTTTACGGACACGGTTTGTCCGAACTCCGCATCGGAGCTGCCCTGAGGCAAGTTCCGGATCGGGGATTCATTATCTCCACCAAGATAGGGCGCGTCACTGATCCCTTTTCACCCCGAAACCGGGACGAGACCGGATACTTTGGAGGTGCCCCACATGCAGTTGCTTTCGACTACAGCGGTGATGGGGTGATGCGCTCCCTTGAACAGTCACTGCTTCGACTCGCCAGAGATCACGTCGATCTGGTTCTCGTCCACGACCTTGAACCCGGAGCTCACGGGGACAACTACGAAGCAGCGTTCAAGCAAGCCATCGACGAAGCGGTGCCCGTACTGACCCGTCTGCGTGATCAGGGAGTCATCAAGGGATACGGTATCGGAGTGAACGACGCGGACGCCGCGGAGCGTTTTGTCAGAAACTCCGATCCCGATGCCGTCCTTCTCGCGGGCCGCTATTCTCTCCTCGAGCAACCAGCCCAGAAATCTTTTCTTCCGCTCGCCGAGGAACGGAATATCGGCATAATTCTCGGCGGCGTCTTCAACTCAGGTATTCTCGCCACCGGCACGGTATCCGACGCTCGCTACAACTATGGCGAGCCACCTCCTGAAATCCTCGACCGAGTTAAAAAAATCGAATCGGTTTGCCTGCGACACGAGGTACCCTTGCGCACTGCCGCCTTGAAGTTCGTTTTCGGTCACCCAGCTGTCAGCAGCGTCGTTCTTGGAGCAGCTAAACCATCCGAGGTCACCAGCCATTTTGACGACTTCAATAAGCCCATACCCACCGAACTATGGACAGATCTTCAAAACGAGGAACTTATCGCTCACGACGCTCCCGTCCCTGAATCCATTTAACGTTCTTCCTCTTAGAGCCTTCCTGTCGCCCCTCAACTTTAACCACTTGCGAAACCTCCAGGAAGGTCGATAATGCCACCCTTTCGAAAGGAGGATTTCCTCCTGAATGCGCGAATAGCTCAGCGGTAGAGCATCTCGTTTACACCGAGGCGGTCGGGGGTTCAAATCCCTCTTCGCGCACCATTCACCCTCCATCGGTCCACACCGATCCCAGTTGCTTCACGATTCCCCCGACCGCAGCGGTCGGGACTGCCCGTTGAAGCAACGCCTCAATCACCAATACGCGAAGCGCTCCAAGCAGGTCCCGTGCACGAAGTGCATGGAACAATTCATATCCCTCCTAGCGCTCCATCGTCCCTCCCATAGTCCTTTGATTTTCAGTGAGCCTTGCCGCCTTTGGCACAGTATTCTGCCGGAAACACCCCCCTTCACAGGCGTGATTTCCCCTTATCTCCACAAACGCTACAAAAAACGCTTCTAAAATCTGAGAATTGAGCGATGTTCCGCGCCATCACAGTTATGGATAAAGACAACGATACTGTAGAGCTGGAAGGAACGATTCACACCGTTCTTCCCGGAACCATGTTCCGAGTCGAGCTGGACAATGGCCACCTCGTCCTCGCACACATTTCCGGGAAAATGCGGAAGCGATTCATCCGTCTGGTCGCCGGTGACCGTGTCAAAATCGAGATGTCTCCCTACGACACCGAGAAAGCGCGCATTGTGTATCGAGTCGACAGCCGAAGCCCCCGCCAGGGAGGGCATCCCGGGAAGCGACGCTCTCCGCGTTCCATGGCACGTCCGGGACAGCCGAAGAAGCGAGCCAAACCGAATCCGACACCACGTCGCGGCGCTGGCGGCGGCGGCGGGAAGAAGAAGTAATCGCCTGACCGACTTCAGTCGGTCCCTACCGCAGGATGGGAATGACGAACTGTTTCGCCATCCTTGGACTCAGCGAATCCCTCATCCTCGACCCCGGGGATATCGAAGCATCGTGGCAGGCTGCCACACGAGAGGGGCATCCGGACAGATCTCCCGGAACCGAAGAGCACCGCGCCGCCGCACTTAATAAGGCTCGCGCTACCCTGTCAGTGCCGGTGGATAGACTCGGGCACTGGCTACAACTCAAGCTGGGAGAGTTTGAACCCAACCGCTCTATCGATCCGGAATTGATGGACCTTTTTGCCTCTATTCATTCCGCACTAGAAGCGGCAGATTCTGTCATCTCCCGATATCAGAAATCGACCACGGCGCTGACCAAGGCACTCCTCACCAAGGAAGCCGTCAACGTTCAGCTTGCCATCCAGGAGCGGATGGCAGGGATCCACAGCTTAAAGCAGTCCATCATCAATAGTTTTCCAGAACTTGAAAAAGCAGGAGAATCCGGCGACTTCGAAGAGGCAAAGCGTAACCTCGGACAACTCAAGTTTCTGACCAAGTGGGAGCAGCAATGCCAGGCACGACTCCTATCCCTGCTGGATTGCTGAAACTAAAATGAACGAAGAACTTATCATCGGAATCGACCTGGGAACGACCAACTCGCTCGTTGGGGTAGTCGATTCGGGTTTCCCTATCATTCTCGCCGATTCAGACGGGGAACGACTCACACCTTCCGTTGTGACCTATCGCGGTAATGGCTCAATTGCTACTGGTCGGGAAGCGGTTCGCCTTCAGCAATTGGAACCGGAAAGAACCATCTCATCGGTCAAAAGATTTATCGGGCGCCCGTATGATCATCTCTCGACCGAAGAAATCGAAGCAAGCGACTACACCGTTCAACCCGGCCCCTCCGGCGGAATTAGAATCGCCTTTAATGAAGACCATTCCGTCAGTCCGGTTGAAGTCTCATCCGAGATTCTCAATCACCTCAAGCGGGTCGCTGAAGCAGCACTTGGACATGAAGTCAGCCGGGCGGTCGTTACTGTACCCGCCTACTTCAGCAACTCTCAGCGGGAAACTACCAAAGCGGCCGCCGAAGCAGTTGGCTTGACCGTTGAGCGCATTCTCAACGAACCTACTGCCGCAGCACTCGCCTACGGACTGGACAAACTGGACGACGAGCAGACCGTCGCCGTTTATGATCTCGGCGGTGGAACCTTTGATCTTTCCATTCTCCAGATGAAGGAGGGTCTCTTTGAAGTCATCTCCACAGCCGGGGATACCCAGCTTGGCGGAGACGATCTCGACCTAGCCATCGCAACAGCCATCCAGGGACGTCTCGGTATCGAGAACCTTTCCACCGCCGAATCCTCCCGGCTGCGTGCTGCCGCCCGCGAGGCCAAGGAGGCTCTCAGTTCGGTTGACACTCATACCATCCGTCTCCCCTTCTTTCGCGATACCGAAAGCTTTGAGCTCGAACTCTCTCAACATGAAGTCGAAGCCTTGATGCAGCCCGTGATCGACAGAACCCGCTCTATCTGCCAACGCGCTTTTGCTGAAGCTGAGAACAAGGGAGCCAGTTCTATCGCTCATCTTATCCTGGTAGGAGGAAGCACCCGCATTCCCCTCGTTCGGAGATGCATCGAAGAGTGGTTCGAAATCACACCAAATCTCAGCCAGCATCCTGATGAAGCGGTCGCCCTCGGTGCCGCGATCCAGGCAGGCATTCTTTGTGGTCGAGTCCGGGAAGTGCTGCTTGTCGATGTTACTCCGCTCTCGCTTGGCATTGAAACCTTCGGAGGGCTGATGAATATTATTATTCCAAGGAACTCCACCATTCCGGCCAAGGCTGGAGAGCTGTTCACCAATGCCGTCGCCAACCAGGAATCTATGGCCATTCGCGTTCTCCAGGGCGAGCGGGAGATGGCGCGCGACAACTGGCTGCTCGGCGAAATTGATATCCCCTTCGCCCCGGGTCAGAAGGGCTCCGCTCGTGTCGGCGTACAATTCTCCATCGACCAGAACGGCATCCTCGAAGTTCTCTCCCGCAACACTGCTACCAGGGAAGATCACGTTCTTGAAATCCGCAACTCAGCCATCGATGTGGACGACACCAGCGTCGAGCGCATGGTCAGTGAATCGATCGACCATGCCTTCGACGACATGAATGAGCGGATCTGGACAGAAGCCCACATGAAAAGCGAGGAGTTGCTGCCGGCCGTCGAAAGCGCGCTCGAACTTGTTGGCGACAAGCTTCCTGACGACGAAATCGACAGCATTCGTGAGGCCGCGGCGAGAGTGAAGACCCTGCTCGAAGGCGATGTTAGCGACGCGACCGCTCTCAAGCAGGCGAACCACACCCTTGACCAAGCCACTCAGACCCTGGCCGCCCTGCTCGTCGAGGCAGCGTTTGAATAAAGGCGTCACAAAACGTCAGGCTTGCTGTCTACTTTATATAGGTGGATCTTAACCACTCACCTCTGAAGCTCCATCCATCCGGAGCCAGCCCAATTTCCCCTCCCTCGTCAATGACCGAGCTCTTGAATCGACTGTCCGCCAACCCGGCCGACTGGGATCTGCGGACTTCGATCGTCAGGCAATACTACGAAGCGAGGGACTTCGACATGGCGGCGAAAATTCTCGCCCAAGCACCGAAGATCCCCAGCGAGGAAAGTTCCGTTCTGTTTGCTGCCACTGTTTTTTCCAAGGCTAATCCCTCTCACAGTCTCAGCCTTCTCGACAAATTTAGCTCAGTTCATGGAACCAGCGTGGAGATCGAACAACTGAAGGCACGAATCAGTCACTATCACCGTCCTGAAAATTCCCTCCCTTCGGCCGCCAATCGCGAACGCTTCGCCCCGGTTCCGCCCCGTGAGGATGATACAGCACCTCCGGCTACCCGAAACATTGAAGTCGTTCCTGCCGATCCAGACCACCAGACTCATCTTGCTTACGCGCCTGTTCCAGCCCGCGAAGATGAGCGTCCAGTCAAGACGCCGGTTCCCCCCGAAGAGATCGCGGCAAAGGAAGAGACGCTCGAACCAAAAGCAGAAGAACTCCCATCTCCGGAGAAGAAAAAAAAGGGGCTACTCCCCCGCCCTCCCACCACTCCAGTCAAGCCTTCCATCGAAGACGATGCCGGCCCCACATCAGAATCCGATGCCGACCCTATCGCCGAAAGCCAGCCGGAAGATTCAAAGCCTGACCGGGCCGGAAAACATGAAGATCCCGCTGACTCCAAAGACGTGGACCATGAGGTAAAGTCGGACAACAAGACAGGAGACGATAGCGAAGAAGCAGAGCACGAGCGTCCCGATGCGCCTGAGCTTCACAAAACGCAAGAGAGTGACTCAGAGGTCGAAACTGAATCGGGTGTTCACATTTTTGTCTCCGGCGGCGAGGCCGTTCACCCATCTGACAAGGAGGACGACCGCGATGAGAGGATCAAAGCGCTCGTCGCCGCCGTCGTCGTGCACCTTGTTTTCCTTATCATCTTCGCTTTTTCGGCAGTCACTTCACCACCACCAACCCCACCGCAAATCGTGGCTTCCGCGCCTGCCGAACAACAACAGGAACTCGATGCCACGACCCTGGAAAGGAAAGCAGCCAAGAATACCGATTCGCAGGCAGTTGCCACGCCGACCATCGCCGCATCAGCCTTCTCTAGCTTCGCGCTTCCTGACAATCTCACCATCGACGTCAATATCGACATGTCCGCGATTTCGGACAACAACGCCAACTTCACGAATTCGATGCCGGGTTTTGGCGGTATGAAAGGCGTTCCGGCTTCGATGCGTTCGCGATGCACCGCCACTCAGCGCATGAGCCGGCTCAGGGAAAATGGGGGTGACGAAAAGGCAGAAGAGGCCGTCATCAAAGGACTCATCTTTCTGGCCAGCAAGCAGGACAAACAGACCGGAGCGATTGGCACCGAATACACCGTCGGCATGACCGGTCTGTCACTGCTCGCCTTCCTCGGGCATTGCGAAACTCCGGAATCTCTCAAGTTCGGAGATACGGTCGTTAAGGCAACCCTGTTCCTGATGAACACGGCCATGGAAAACAACGGTCGGATGACCAACGGAGAACCGGGCGACCCTGCCACTTACGAACACGCTATCGCAACCTACGCGCTTTGTGAACTTCACACCATAACCAAGGCCTCCGGCCGAGAGATTCCGCGCCTCGGCTCGGTCATTCGCAAAGCCGTCGGCATTATCGTCAATTCCCAACATCGCGATGGAGGTTGGCCCTACGGATTCACCGGCGAGGGCCTCGAAGACCTTTCGGTTTCGGGTTGGCAGATCCAGGCATTAAAGGCCGCTCACAATACCGGCGAACGAATCCCGGGCGTCGAGCAAGCCCTGAATAAAGCCGTTAACGACTATCTGCCGCGCATTCAGGACGGCCAGGGCGCTTTCAAATACAACCCCGGTGATCCGGCGGGACGTGACTCTCTAAGCAGCGCGGCCTTACTGGGCATGAAAATGTGGAACGGTAGCGACAAGTCCGAGTATTACAGAGGTCTACGCTACCTGACCAATCGCTATCTCAATCCTTCGCCGGGAGGCAACTACTACACGCCCTATTACAACACCCAACTATTTTTCCTTGAGGGGGGAGAGGCCTGGGAAAACTACAACACCAAGTTTCAGCCCCTGCTGTTGGCGGCTCAGAATCCCGACGGCTCCTGGCTCGGAACAGGGCCCCGCAGAGACGATCGCATCATGAACACGGCCTGGGCTGTGCTGATGCTGGAAGTGTATTACCGCTACCTTCCCACCACCGACAAAGTTGACCTGCGGACAGGTCGCTGAACAAGACGCATTAGGACTTGCCTTTAAAATTCGTTCCCTGCTAGCATTCCTCTTTCTCCGAAGCTCCTCCGGAGGAAAAGGCTGGTTGAACGGAAATGCACGCACCCACCGACAGCGCAGACGAATGGTACCTTAGTCAACTGAAAGCCAATCCCGGCGACTGGCACCTTCGTTGTCTCGTCACTCAACGGCTCTATGAGTGCGGCGATTACTCCAAAGCCGCGCTACTGATGTCTGAAGCTCCCGATATTCCGGGGGATGAGGAAAGCATCATTTTTGCTGCCACTATTCTTGGAGTCGAGACTCCACTCACCGGTATTGCAATCCTCAAAGGCTATCAGGCCGCCAGCGGAAGTTCGCCGGCCATTGACGAATTGCAGCAGCATCTCAACGATCTCAAGAGCGGGCAGACTACTGAATTTCCAGCCACTCCCGAGACCAACGCGGTCAAGGTGATGCCGAAGCCCCAGAGACTGGGGCAGACGGACGTCGTCAAGGAGGATCGGGAACCAACTCCCGAAATCGCTCCGACACCACCACCTGCGCTGGAAATCACGGCCTCTCATCCCACCCATGATCTCGATACCGAGATCGAAATCCCCGCCCAAGAAGGAGAATACTTTCACGCGGTGGTTGTCGAAGATGAGCAATACCATGGTCGTTCCTTCATCGTCGGAGAAGGCGAAGCCGTGCAGGCAGCAGACCGCGAGTCACAAGCCAAGGCAAAAATGGGTTCGGTGCTGGTTGCAGCCATCGTCCATGTCGTTCTGATCCTCATTCTCATGTTTGTCATCGTGGCAACGCCACCACCGACGCCTCCGCAAATCACGATCTCTTCTCTCGCCAACACCGAGGAAGTCACGATTGAGAATCAAACGCTGGTGCAGAACACTCAAAAGACAGCGACCGCCGCCGCTGCCACTCAACCAATCATCACGAGCGCAGCGTTTTCCAACGTGATTGTGTCCGACAACTTTGAAATGGATGCGGACCTTTCTATGATCTCCATGTCCGACAACGACATCGGTTTTGGTATCTCAATGAGTGGATTCGGTGGTCCCTCCAACATGGGCGCAATTCCCGCAGGGATGCGTTCCCGCTGCTCCATGTCCGAACGCATGCGGCTGCTCCGCGAAATGGGTGGAGAAGATCGCGCAGAGCGAGCGGTTAGGGACGGACTCCGCTACCTCACTTCTCAACAAGATCGCGAGACCGGGGCCATCGGCGAGACCTACACTGTCGGCATGACCGGCCTCTCGCTTCTTGCCTACCTCGGCCACTGCGAAACACCCGAGTCTCCGAAATTCGGAGATGCGGTGGTCAAGGCAGCCATGTTTCTGATTGAAACTGCCAATGATAATCGAGGCTTGATGACGAATGGCAAAAACGGCCATCACGAGGCCTACGAGCATGCCATCGCCACCTATGCGCTCTCTGAGCTTTTTACCATGACCAAGGAAAGTGGGCGCGAAATTCCTCGTCTAGCATCCGTCATCAAGAAGTCAGCCGGAATTATCATCGATTACCAGACGGGTAACGGCGGATGGCCCTACTTGGGCAGGGAAAGCGGAAAGGACGATCTATCGGTGTCTGGGTGGAATATCCAGGCGCTCAAAGCCGCCTACAACACCGGGGTGAGTATCCCGGGGATCGAACGAGCTCTCGACAGCGCTACCAAGGATTATCTGCCCGCCACCCAGGATGCGAAAGGAGCCTTCAAATACAACATCAGCCATCCTGAGGGCCGACAGTCTCTCACTGCTGCCGCCCTTCTCGGCATGCAGATTTGGAAAGGCTACAAAAGCGATTCCTACAACAAGGGATACAACTGGCTGAAAGGGCGTTTGAAGAATCCGGGGCTAACCGGGGGTTCTCATGGCCTCTACGAACCCTACTACAACACCCAGGTCTTCTTCATGGAAGGTGGTAAGGACTGGGAAGCTTATAATTCCGTCTTCCAACCCAGGCTTCTCGACGCTCAGAACGAAGACGGCTCGTGGATGGGCGATGGGAATCGTGAGGACTACCGCATCATGAACACTACCTGGGCTATTCTCATGCTCGAGGTTTACTACCGCTACCTCCCCACCACGGACAAGATCGACATGATCAAGGGAGAATAGGCCGGATGCGCTGTCTGAAAGAAAAGCGCCCGGTCAATCGTCGAAGATTTCAGCTTTCCGGCCAAAAGTGCCCCTTTCAAAGAGGCTTCACCGTGCGTAAACTATAACATGACCGGTGAAGTCATTGGAAAAAACTTCCAGATCACTCAACTTGCGGAGCTGGATCCTACTCCCTGTCCCTGCGGGCATTCGAGGCGTGCTTTCATAAACGATGAAAACTCGGTAGCCTCTATGCATCTCGTTGAAATTAAGCAGGATAGCGAACTCCACTTTCACAAAAAGATGACGGAACTCTATTATATTCTCGAAGGCGAAGGCCATATCGAGGTCGATGGCGAGGTTCACCCCCTCACCCCGGGAACGGCTGTCCTGATCAAGCCCGGCTGCCGGCACCGCGCCGTCGGGTCAAATTTGAAGATTTTAAACATCCCCGTTCCGAAGTTTGACCCCGCAGACGAATACCACGCCTGACCCTTTACCCTCCTATTGTCATGGAATTCAGCCCTATCGAGGAAATCATCGCCGACATCAAGGCCGGCAGACTTGTCATCATTGTGGATGACAAAGATCGCGAAAACGAAGGCGATCTGATCTGCGCCGCGGAAAAGATCACCCCGGACATGATTAACTTCATGGCCACCCACGGGCGCGGTCTAATCTGCGCACCAATTCTGCCAGAGGCTACCGAGCGACTTGGCCTGCCTCTCATGGTACGCCGCAATAACGAGTCACACGGAACCAATTTCACGGTGGCCGTCGACGCCGCTTCTGGGATCACTACGGGCATCAGTTCCGCCGACCGTGCCAAGACCGTGGAAATCCTGGCTAATCCACTCTCCGAGCCGGCAGACCTGGTTCGTCCCGGACACATCCTGCCCCTGCAGGCGATGAAGGAAGGCGTTCTTCGCCGAGCCGGTCACACCGAAGCCGCCGTCGATCTTGCCCGACTCGCCGACCAGCAACCGGCCGGGGTCATTTGCGAGATCCTCAACGAAGACGGCACCATGGCCCGTCTTCCCCAGCTCACCAAATTTGCCGAAAAACACGGCCTCAAGATTGGAACAATCGCCTCCCTGATTGAGTTCCGCCGACGCGAGGAGAAACTGATTGAGCGAATCGAGACCATCAAAATGCCGACCGACTTCGGCACCTTCGATCTCGTCCACTATGCCAGTCGAATCAATCCGGCCGAAGAGCACCTTGCCCTGGTCAAAGGTGAGATTGATCCCGCCGAGCCAACCCTCGTCCGCGTCCACAGCGAATGCCTCACCGGCGACGTGTTTGGTTCCCGTCGCTGCGATTGCGGCAGCCAACTTCACAGCGCCCTGGCCCAAATCGAAGAAGCCGGTAAGGGTGTCCTCGTATACATGCGCCAGGAAGGCCGGGGAATTGGCCTAGCCAACAAAGTTCGGGCCTACAAGCTCCAGGAGGAAGGCCTCGACACAGTGGAAGCCAACGAACGCCTCGGCTTCGGCTCCGATCTACGGGACTATGGTATGGGTGCCCAGATCCTTTACGATCTGGGAGTGCGCAAGATCCGCCTCCTCACTAACAATCCCCGGAAAGTGGTCGGGCTCGACGGCCACCAACTTGAGATCGTAGAAAAAGTTCCCATCAAGATCACCCCCAACCCTCATAACGAGGAGTATCTAAAGACGAAGCGGGACAAACTTGGTCACATCCTCTAAATCCCACCTAACTATGTCAAAGTCCGCCCCGGAAACACCTGAAGCTACTAAGCAGGCCGGTAGCGTTGCCATCGTCGCGAGTCGCTACAACAGCAAATACACCGACGCCCTCGTGAAGTCCGCCAGCGAAACCTTTGCTGCCCTGGCACCGGATCTCGAAGTCCAGGTGACTCGCGTTCCCGGTGCTTTCGAGATTCCCGTTGTGGTTGAGGCGGTCGCCTGCAAAGAGGTCCAGCCCCTCGCCATTCTTGCTCTCGGTGTTATCATTCGCGGGTCCACCGCTCACGCTGACCTCATTGCCCAGTCCATCACCCAGTCGCTCCAAGAGACCGGCGTGTCCCATCTCATCCCGGTGATTCACGAAGTGCTTCTCGTCGAAAATGCCGAGCAGGCTGAAGCTCGATCGATTGGCGACGAACTCAACCGCGGCCGCGAAGCGGCTGAAGCGGCAGTTGCCATGATTGATGTCATGGCCGATGTCCTTTGACATGATCGACAACATTGTTTTTCTCGACCGCGATACGACCGACCGCGGTGACCTTGACCTTTCAGGACTCGAGTCTCTCGGGCAAATGGTCTACCACGGCATCACCGCCCCCGGCGAAGCCAGCGAACGCATCACCGAAGCTGACATCGTCCTGACCAACAAGGTAGTAATCGGCGGAGCCGAAATGGATGCTGCTCCCAATCTCAAGCTCATCCAGATCGCGGCCACCGGCGTCAACAACGTGGATCTCGATGCTGCTCGGGAACGCAACCTTGCTGTGTGCAATGTCAGTGGTTACAGCACCGAGTCGGTGGCTCAGCATGTGTTCGCCTCTCTCCTAAATCTGGAGACTAATGTCAACCGCTTCGCAGCTGAGCCTGAAGAGTGGCCGAAGTCCCCCATCTTTACGCGACTCGATTACCCGATCAACGAACTGTCCGGCAAAAAGCTCGGAATCGTCGGCCTCGGGACGATCGGCAAAGCAGTCGCCCGCATCGGGAAGGCCTTCGGGATGAATATCGTTGCCTTTGCCCGCAAAGGCGGTAGCACCGGGGCCATCCCCCGCCTACCGGCGAAGGAATTCTTTGCGGTCTCTGACGTCGTCACCCTGCATTGCCCGCTCACACCGGAGACCCATCACTTCATCAATGCCGAATCACTCGGGATGATGAAAGACTCCGCTATCCTCATTAACACGGGTCGCGGTGACCTCGTCAACGAACCGGACCTCGTCGCCGCCCTTCAAAGCGGGGCCATCCGCGCGGCCGCCATCGACGTGCTCACTCCCGAGCCGCCGCCAGCCGATCATCCCTTGATTGCCGCGAACCTGAACAACCTGTTCATTACTCCTCATACCGCCTGGAGTGCTCTCGAAGCGCGACAGCGACTCGTGAACAGCATCGTGGAAAACATTGAGGCCTTTCGCAACGGCGAAGAATTAAACCGGGTGGTTTAAACAGGGTCAGTTTGGGAACCTAACCCTGTAGAGCCGAACAACTACTCCTCCACCGGAGTCGCGCGGAACGGCACTGCCGCGGGTGGTGCAGGCATTTCAGGCGCTGCTTCAGGAACAACGGGCACCTCTGGACTCTCGGAGGTCTCTGTGCCTGAATTTTCCCCTCCCTCCCCAGGAGCAGGAAGCGACGGCATGTTCCCAAGAATCCCGTTGATCAATCCCTGAATTTCAGGAGTCGCGTTTTCATCTTCAAGGACTTCCTGGAGCTGTTCAGAAATCATCTTTGCCACATCCTCTTCGCCCTCGATGAGACCTTTGAGTTGATCGAGAGTCTCAGGGGAAGTTCCCAGCAGAGACCTCAATTCTGCTGTAGCGAACTCCAGCGGGAAACTCTTCAGCTTGATCTCGGGGTCCCGGAGAGCCCCCTCCCCGGTGATAACGACCTGCTTACCTTCCAGGCTTGTGCCGGTGACGACTGCCGGGTCCATGCTGGCTGTTGCTGTGAAATCGGTAGTCTGGGGTTTCAACTTCACGCTTCCGTTCACAACCACCTTGGCACCAACCTGAGTGATTGTTAGATCGTTTGTGAGGAGAATCCCCGACTCAACAATGTAAGAACCGGAGAGTGCATCTCCTTTTCTCACGCCGAACGCCGGAATCACTTTACCTAGGAAACCCTGAATCTTTCCAATGACCGGGAAAGCGGTCAACTTGGCTTCTTTAACAAAGATGGATCCTCCACCGCGAACGTTCGCGAGATCGGCACTTCCGGAACCGCGGAATTCGAAATCGACATCGCCGTCCATTCCAAGGCTGTCCATTTCGAAATACTTGGCCACCGAGCTCAGTGAAAGGTCCGTCAGGGTGAACGTGCTAACGCTGAATGGGTAATTGTCCTCGGCAAGTCGCAGGGTTCCACCGACAGCAAGATCCCCGTCGAGCACACGACCAGTGGTATCCTCAACCGTGAGAACTCCTCCCGAAAGTTTGATGGAGCTCTTGATCCGGGAAACCGGAAGCTCGCGGGAATCCTTCGTGTAAACGATCCCGAGCAGATGATCATAGCTCACTTCAACTTCTGAGTTCACCACATCCTCGAGAGGAATCGATCCACTCAGTTCAATCATGGGGGCATCGCGAATCGCAACTGACTTCAGCTTGTCAGCCATTCCCGCATCGAAGGAAGACAACAGGGCAATCAGGTCGACGTTGGACTCGGTATTTTCGAGTTCGAGAACTTTGCTTACAAGGTTCAGAGAAGCCACTCCGCTGAGGGTTCCTTCACCGTGGCCGATCTGGAAAGAATAGACATCCAGTGAATTAGCAGGCGCATCGTAACTGAACGTGGCGCTGGCCCTTTTTAACGGTACTCCGTGCCAGACGAAATCCGAGCCATTTAGTGAACCGCCGAGCACCAGTGACTCGGCAGACCCATCAGAAGAAAAGCTCACATCCAGCCTCGGTGGCTTTCCGTTGGCTTGGACATCCAGCCAAGGCCGGATCTTTTCCATCATCGAAAAATCCAGCGGCAAAACAAAAGCTTCACTGTCATTGACGACAGCGGTATTTTGACCACCAGTGGAGTCACGCACAGGATTTGTGATATCACCCGAGGCTCGAACTAAGAGGCCGCCGAAACGACCATCAAATCGCTCAAGATCGACTTTACCCGGAGACACCAAGACTTCGGCATCGACCTCTCCAATCTGGGCTACCTGAATTCCATCCTGAAAGAATGACAAAGTTGAATCCTGAAACGAAATTTCTGCGGCATCAAAGCTCGTCCTGCCTTTGATCAGACCGACTATATCAACATTAATCCCGAGATCAGAGAGCTTCATCTGCGGCACCTGCCTCGCCTCGGACTGGAACAATGTCACTTCTTTCAAGACGAGACCACGCGGAAATTGGTACTTCCACCTGTCATAGTCCACGTAGATCCCCCTCTTATCCAACTCCGCTTGAGCCTTCATTGTGATTTCAGACTCGAGTATACCCAGCTTGGTCCAGCCAATGAATCCGAACACGGCAACAGCAAGAAGAAGAGGCAGAGTCAGAATAAAAAAGAGAGTTGCGAACATTGTCCAGCAGCCGGCCTTCTTTTTCCTCGGCGCTTCAACTCGCTGAACCGGTGACGGATTGGCAATCACCTCACCAAGACCCAGATCAGGTGACTCATCTTTGCCCTCTTTGCCTTTGCCCTTTTCCTCCGGCTCAACTTTCAGGGTCGCCACACCCTCAAGGTCTAGCTTGAGAGTTTTTCCATCCTTGTTCTTCTTGCCGGATGACTTCTCAGCTTTTTTATCTGTCGCTTCAAGTTCATGATAGGGCTCTTCATCCTTTCCTTCGATTTTATCACCTTTCTGCCTCTTGCCCTCGTCTTCACCGGATGAATCTCCGCCGGAACTCTTATCAGAAGATTTCTCTTCGTCTTCATCCTTCTCCCAGGGCATAAGCTCTTTTGAAGAATCCTCTTCATCAGAATCCTCAGCCTCTTCCCGTTCCTCTTTCTCCCCCAGAATCTCCTCGAGACCATCTACCGGCTCTGACTTTTTGATCAGGGCACCAACATCAACCGGACCCTCCGGTTTTTCTTCTGAATTTTTCTCCGGTTTTCCAACTTCCTCTTCTGTATCCTTGGCTCCCTCTTCCGAATCCTCATCAGTTTCCCTTTCGTTGCCTACGACTTCTTCGGCCTCTTCCGCGGCCTCAGCCTTTTCCGCTTCGGCTGCGGCACGCTCGTTCGGAGTCACCTTGCGGTTTCCCTTTCCTTCGCGTTCGTCAGAGTCAGAATTGTCCCACCAGCGATCCGTGATATCGAGTTGATCCCCGGCCTCACAATCTATCGACAATTCCTCCCCTTCTGGAGTACCAAGCTGCTCCAAATCCCGTTCATCGTCGCGGCGTCCTTCGGTTTCGTTACCACTTGCCTTGTCACTCATTGGTCTGTTAAACAATTCGGGCGCTTATACTTTCAACGCATCATCATGATACGCAATCATATCCTAATCTTTCAGATCGCCGCATTACTTGGACTCATAGAATTATCACAGGCACAGGATTCAGTGAATTTTCCGACAATTGGCGAGATCATAAAGTTGGATGATTCGTTGGAACAACTCATTGATATCGAGGCTGATATCGAAGTTCTTTCTTCCGGCTTTCTCTGGTCAGAGGGCCCTGTCTGGGTTCCTGAGAAGGAGCATCCGCATGGTGGTTATCTTCTTTTTTCCGACATTCCCAACAATCGGGTGGTGCGCTGGGACGAAGGAAAAGGGGCTGAGACCTGGCTCAAGCCATCAGGCTATACCGGAGCAGAACCTTACGGAGGAGAACCAGGCTGCAACGGCCTCCTCCTCGATGCTGAGGGACAACTCATTTCCTGTGAACATGGCGACCGCAGGCTGTCCGTTCTGACCAAGGGTGGCGGCAAGCGCACGCTCGTCGACAACTACCGTGGTAAACGCCTCAACAGTCCTAACGACGTCTGTCTCGGCTCTGACGGCAAGACCCTCTACTTCACGGACCCTCCCTACGGACTCCCGAAACGATGGGACGACCCCCGTCGTGAACTCGAATTCTGCGGTATTTATCGGCTCAGTGACGACGGAGAAATTACCCTCCTCACCACGGAGATGACTCGTCCTAACGGAATAGCTTTTTCTCCTGATTTCAACACACTCTATGTGGCCCAGTCTGATCCTGAGGCCGCTCTCTGGAAGTCGTTTCCCGTGAAGGAGGATGGAACGATTGGCGAGGGCACCGTCTTTCACGATGCCACTGAAGCTTTCAAAGGAGGCCTCCCCGGTTTGCCCGATGGATTAAAATTAGATGAGAAAGGTAATCTCTGGGCGACCGGCCCGGGTGGTGTCTATATTTTTGCTCCGAATGGAAAACTTCTCGGGCGAATCTCCACTGGAGAAAGAACCGCGAATTGCGCCTGGGGCAATGACGGCACCGTCCTTTACATGACCGCAGATACCTATCTCTGTCGTATTAAAACTAAGACCAAAGGCGCCGGTTGGTAGGCGCTGTCTGCCATGACAAAATGGAGCTGTAACATCGATTCACGAGGACGAATCATTCGCGGCCTGCTCGGCATGATTGCCCTGGCATCAGGAATCCACCTACTCATCAGGACCGACAGCGCTTTCTGGTCGACCGGGCTGTGCACGCTCGGTGCCTTTGCTCTCTTTGAAGCCGTTAAAGGCTGGTGCGCACTCCGCGCCCTCGGGGTCAAGCTACCCTTTTGACACGTGACCTCTCCACTTGCGGGAACGTTGGGTCTCTGGCACCTTACCGGATGCTCCGATTTCGGCACTTTTTCCTCGCCACCATGCTGCTGGGACAGACCCAGCTTCCCCGTGCCGAAGTCGAGGTCGCACATGGTCTGACCTCAAGCCCGGCTGTCGATGAAGGGTTGCTGGCTCACCCCTTTGCTGCCGCCCTTGATCACCGTGGCCACCTCTTCGTTAGCGACAGCGAGGGAATCAAGAGACTTGAGGACAGCAATCTCGACGGGGTCTTCGATACCTCCACTCTCGTGACCGACGAACTCACCGAAGCTCAGGGGATTCTATGGGTGGACGATTCTCTCTACATTCTTTCCCCCCCCTCGCTGTGGAAGTTTACCGACACCAACGGCGATGCCATTATCGAAGAAAGCGATGAGCTGGCGTCCGGTTTCGCGGAAGTCTCCGCAGCGACCGGCGCACATGGCCCGTTTCTTCACCCGAACGGTCGCATCTACTGGACCCAACCCCGAGCCCGTTTCGAAATTCCTGACAACGACACTGACCAGATCATGTTCTCAGGAGAAGGCGCGCGGATCTGGTTCTGTCAAATTACCGGAAGTGATCTCGACTTCTTTGCCGGCGGCGGCATGGATGCTCCCTCGGAACTCGACTTCACTGATCGTGGCGAAATACTCGGAGTCAGCAACGGCTTCTATGGACGCCCCCGCGGCGATGCGCTCGCCCATTGGATTTATCGCGGTGCTTATCCGCGTCGGGACCAGGCACGGGCCCTCGCCGAACACGCCCGCACCGGCGATTTGCTTCCGGGGATTCATAACTTCGGGGCCACCGGGGTAAGCGGTTTCCTACGCTACCGTAGCGGCCAACTCGAGCGCAACTGGACCGACCATTGGTTCACCACTCATCTTGATGAACCGAGGGTCACACGAACGCGAATGAATCTCAACGCTTCGTCCTATGAAGCTGCAGAAACGGAGACCGTTTTCCGCCTCGAAAGTGCTGTCTCCCGCTTCACCGATCTGATTGAAGATCATAACGGGGACCTGCTGGTCATTGATAGCGGCACGCCGGCTACCGCGGATAATTTTGCCAGGGGAAGGGCGCTGCCTTTCTCAAACGGAACGATTCATCGTATCTCCAGGGAAGGCATTGCTTACCATCCGCCAGCCCACCTTGACTGGGATCAACTCAATGTCGAGGACGTGGCCAACCTTCTCTTCGCCAAGGAACACTGGGTTCGCGCCAAGGCCATCACTGAACTCGCGGTTCGTGGCGCCCCTGCTATTCCGGAACTTCGCGACATCCTGATGCGATCCAGTGTTCCCGAAAGCGTTCGCCAAAACGCGGTTTGGGCTCTCGCCCGAATGAAGTTTTCCGAATCTATCGACTTGATCTACGACGCCCTCACCGACCCCAGCCCCAATGTTCGACAGGCGGCTTGCAATGCCATGAGTGTCACCCGCACCTGGCAGCAGGTTGCCGCCAACCAGCCGGCTGAGCGGAATATTGAACTGGAAAGAAACCGAACCATCTCCGGTGCACTCGCTCACATTGTGCGCTCAGACGAACCCGCCGTGGCGCGCAATGCCGCGGTTGCTCTTGGGCGCATGGGAGAATTCCGCGCGATCGGCGCCATCCTTGGTCGTCTCGGGAGAACCGAGAACGATCGCTTCCTCGAGCATTCGCTCATTTACGCACTCATTGAGATCGACGACTACGAGACCACTCACGCAGCGCTCGACTCAGAAAACCCGAGAGTTCTCAACGGAGTCGTCTGGGCACTTGAGGAAATGCCCTCGTCTCAGATCGAGATTCTTGATGTCCTACCCCTGCTGGAAATTCAGGACACCCAACTACGGGAATCACTCGTCGCGATCACCGCAAACCATCCGAACTGGGACGCCGGCCTCGCCAACCGCTTTTTCGAGTGGGCCGACGCCCTTAATGAGCATCGAACCGCAACCCTCGAACTTCTCATACCCGGGATGATCGCTTCGCCCCCGATCAATGATTTCATCTCTGCAATGGCCGAATCCGATCAGGCGGACAAACGATCTCTCGCTCTCAGTCTCATCAACCTTTCTCCTAAGACAGCATTGAATCCGGCGTGGATGGAATTGCTCCTCTCGGCTCTGAACCCGAAAGCATCTCCCCGCGACCTTGAAAATGCTCTCGGCATCGCAGCCAGGTATCCGGGCAATGCCTTAAAGGAGGCTCTCGAAGTAGTCAGCAAATCCGATGAAATCAGCCCACAGTTCAAAGCCGATGCGGCTTCTATCCTGGAAATGATCTCCGAAGCTTCAGCCCCACCCGTGGCGCAACCTCTGCCTGAGTCCATCGAGAACAAGGCACCCTGATTGACTCCCTTTCTCTTGCCACAAAACCCCATTGCGCTTCACATCAGCAAAGGGTACAGATCCCGCGGCAGTTCTGCGACTCAGCACGCTGCTCTCTCATCATCCTTAGTCACTTCACTCACTTTGAGCACGCAGGAAAAAACTGTTTCAGCCGACGTCGCCGACGAAATCGATCGGCGCCGCACTTTCGCAATCATTTCCCACCCGGATGCCGGTAAAACCACACTGACGGAAAAGCTTCTACTCTACGGAGGTGCAATTCACCTGGCGGGAAGCGTCACAGCGCGCAAGAACCAGAACTCCACCGCCAGTGACTGGATGGAGATGGAAAAAGAGCGGGGTATCTCCGTGTCTTCCACCGTGCTCCAGTTCGAGTATGACGGAGCCTGCGTCAACCTGCTCGACACTCCAGGTCACCACGATTTCTCCGAAGACACCTACCGCGTACTCTCCGCCGTTGACTCAGCCGTCATGGTGATTGATGCCGGTAAAGGTATCGAGGCCCAGACCCTGAAGCTCTTCGAAGTCTGCCGAAAACGAGGCGTTCCGATCTTCGTGTTCATTAACAAGATGGACCGTCCTTCCCGCCCGCCGCTTGAACTGATCGACGAACTCGAGCGTGTCCTTGGACTCCCGCCCGTGCCCCTCAATTGGCCGCTTGGTGATGGACCGCGCTTTAGAGGAATCTTTGACCGCGAGAAGAACGCTGTGAATCTTTTTGAACGCACTCCCCACGGAGCGTTTAAAGCGCCGCTCTCCGTGGCCGGCATCGAGGATGAGGCCGTCAAAAATGAAGTCGATTCCGAGATTTACGATGCTGCCGTGCAGGAAATCGATCTTCTCGATGGCGTTACCGAAGAACTTGACATAGCAAAGGTGCTGGAAGGCCAGCAGATGCCCATCTTCTTCGGCAGTGCGATGAACAATTTCGGCGTGGAGCTGATGCTTCAGCGCTTCCTCGAACTCGCCCCCAAGCCTGCAGCGCGTGAGTCCAAAGGCGCCACCGTCAGCCCGCACCACGACGCTTTCTCCGGTTTCGTATTTAAGATCCAGGCAAACATGAACCCGCGTCACCGTGACCGGGCCGTGTTCATTCGTATCGTTTCGGGTGTCTTCGAACGCGACATGCAGGTCAACGACGTTCGCACCGGCAAGAAAGTCCGGCTCGGTAACGCCCAGAAGTTGTTTGGTCAGGATCGGGAAACGCTCGACCACGCCTACGCCGGTGACATCCTCGCCCTTGTCGGCAACTATGACTTCCTCATTGGCGACACCGTCACCAGCAACAACGAGCTGATCTACGACGAAATGCCGCGATTCAAACCGGAGTGCTTTTCCTATCTCTTCAACAACGATACCGCCAACATCAAGCGCTACCGCGCCGGTCTCAAGCAGCTGCTCAAGGAGGGCGTTGCCCAGGCCTACGACGTCCACGGAAGTGCCCAGCGTGTTCCGCTACTCGGAGCCGTCGGTCCCCTTCAGTTCGAAGTCTTCAAAGCACGCCTCGAGAACGAATACAACGTCGACTGCCGCCTCGAAGGTTCTCCCTGGTCAGTGGCCCAGTGGATTCGCCCGAAGGATCCGGTTTCCGACGCCAACACTCGCGATGCGCCCGATGTCACCCTGCCGTCGGGATGCTCCCTCGCCCGTGACGAAGAAGACCAGTGGATCGTTTTGCTTCCGGCGGCGTATCTTGTGAGTATCCTGCACGACCGGAACGAGGCCTTCGAGTTCAGCGACTCTCCGTTTCCTTCGCCGATGCACGACTGATTCATGATCACTGCTGCGATCCTTTCCGTCCTTGCTCTGCTCAGCATCGGAGGAGGTATCGCCTGGGTCCGGGGAAAGAAGCAAAAACGCCGCGCCTATCTCCTCGCCAAGCCGCTACCCAACGAGTGGCAGGAAATCATCGGTCAGGATTTCATCCGCTACCGGGGACTTCCCGAAGAACTGCGCCGTTCTCTCGATGGAAACATCCAGGTTCTCATGGCGGAAAAACACTTTGAACCATGCGGTGGCCTCGAAGAGGTCAGTCTGCGAATGAAACTTCTCATCTGTGCACAGGCAGGCCTTTTGCTGATCCGCCTCAAACAGCACGGGTTCTACCGAAAGCTGAAATCCATCCTTGTTTATCCCGGCGCCTTTCAGGACAGTGGACGTCGACGTTTCGGCCTTCACGAGGAGGAAGACGACTCGACCATGCTGGGCGAATCCTGGTCGACTGGGTCGGTTGTTCTCTCGTGGGAAAGCATCCTCGCCGGCGCCCGCAATGCTGATGACGGAATGAATGTCGTTATTCATGAATTCGCCCATCAACTCGACCAGGTCGACGGCGCCGCCGATGGAGTTCCGATTCTTCAGCAACGTTCTGCCTATCGGCGTTGGGCCAAGGTCTTTCTTCGCAACTATGACGAACTCGTCGGGGAAGTTGAGAGTGGCAAAGGACGACGATCACTGATTGATCCCTACGGAGCCACCAATCCTGCCGAGTTCTTTGCCGTCGCTTCCGAAACTTTTTACGAAGAAGCCCGGCAGCTCAAAATGAAGCAGCCCGACCTCTACAACGAACTGGAGGGGTTTTACGGCGTCGACCCCGCAAACTGGGAACGCGTTTAGTCCTGCTCCGAAAGAGCGGCCTGACTCTCTTCGGAAAGATTCGCGATGGGGTAGCGATAAACCTGACCATTCGCCAGTTTCAAGAGAACGACGTCACCTTCAACACGGAGCAAAGTTGCCGTAATCGTCTTTCCTTCGGTATTGGCCCATTCGCGAGGCTTGGCTGGCTCGGGAAGTCCGCTTTGTTTCTCATCCATCTTGCCACCGCCTATGCTGGCAACGAAACCCGGTTCCCCCTCCTTGGGCATGTAACCCTTCTCGCCGGTCTTGCCGTCGATAGTGGCACCTTCCGCAATCCAAAGCTGAACCATAGCAGTTTCTTTGGGTGTGAGACGCTCGCCCTTGCCTTCGGGTGGCATTGCATCCTTGTCACCGGCGGGACGAAAGAGAGTAACGAAGAGATAACTGGCATCCCAGTCACCCGGAACCACGATATTGTTCTTATCGAGGCGGGCAGCGAAGTGCTTCGGATCATCCACCTTGAAGCCCCCTTTTACCTTGGCCGAATCACTGTGGCACTCCGCACACTTCTTCGTGAAGATGGGCATGATGTCCTTCTCATACTCGAGGGCACACAATGGGCCCGTCAGAAGAGTTGCCGCGGCAATGAGGGTAAACGTTTTCACAGCATTCATTCTACGTCCCCCAGTGGCAAAGTCACTTCGGCTCGACGACATCATTGCGGGAAATTTACAGTAACGGAGCCAATCCACCATACTCTATTTTCCATATCCCAAATACGCTCGGCCCTTTCGAGCAACAACACCCCCGCTATTGCGCAAAAATCCAATTCGACAGGACTTTTCAAAACCGCTTATCATCGTATTTTCGGGTAGTTTGGCACCCATTCTGCCCCCAACGGTAAGGCACTACACCATGGCAGCAACGGCATCCCCTCCTGAACCAGAACTCGGTAGCTCCGACAAAGAAGTCATCGAAGAACTCAAAGCGGCTCACGCGGCCATGAAACAGCAACTCGAGCTGGTTATCGTGGGGCAGGAGGAAGTCATCGAGCAGCTGCTGATTTCCATTTTCTGTCGATCCCATGCCCTTCTTGTCGGTGTGCCGGGCCTGGCCAAGACTCTGCTCGTCTCCACCCTCTCAGAGGTCCTCGATCTCAGCTTCAAGCGGATCCAGTTCACCCCTGATCTCATGCCCGCCGACATTACCGGCACGGAGGTCCTCGAGGAAGACCACGGAACCGGCAAGCGTATCTTCAAATTCGTCAAAGGTCCCGTCTTCGCGAACATGATCCTGGCTGATGAGATCAACCGGACCCCGCCGAAAACCCAGGCTGCCCTGCTGGAGGCGATGCAAGAACATCACGTCACCATCGGCGAAGAGACCTATCCCCTTCCGGAGCCTTTCTTCGTTCTCGCCACGCAGAACCCAATCGAGCAGGAGGGCACCTATCCCCTGCCCGAAGCACAGCTGGACCGTTTCATGTTCAATATCCGCGTGAACTATCCCACCGCCGAAGAGGAAGAATCTATCATCAAGCGCGTCACCGGGACCTACCAAGCCCAGATCGAGAAACAACTCACCGGCGAAACCGTTCTAAAACTCCAGGACGTCGTCCGACGAGTGCCTGCTGCTGACCACGTTGTTTCCTACGCGGCCCAGATCGCTCGAGCCTCCCGGCCCAAAGAGGAGGGAGCTCCTGATTTCGTCAAAGAAATGGTTTCCTGGGGTGCTGGCCCACGAGCCGGCATTTACCTCGTTCTTGCCGCCAAGGCCCGCGCCATTCTCCAAGGACGATATCACACGACTACCGCCGATGTACGCGCCGTGGCACACCCCGTGCTGCGTCACCGCGTCCTAACAACGTTCAACGCGGAGGCCGCCGGAGTCACCAGCGACGACATCGTCACCATGCTGGTCGACCAGTTCCAGCCGAGTGCTGACCTCGACGTCTGATTCCATGCCGGAAAGCGCGACACCCGCCTTCACCGACTTGCTTCCGGGCGAGATCATCAACATGATCTCCCGGTTGGAATTCCTCGCGCGCAGCGCGAAAGAAGGCACTATTAACGGCCGCCACTCCAGCCCCCACAAGGGGTTCTCGGTTGAGTTCGCAGAACACCGCCAATACGTGAGCGGAGACGACCTGCGCAATCTCGATTGGCGGGTCTACGGCAAAAGCGACCGTTACTACATCAAGCAATTCATCGAGGAGACCAACATGCGGGTCACCATACTACTGGATGCGTCGGGGTCTATGGCCTATTCCGGCGACGAAGCAACTTCGCTGGGCGGGCGCGAATGCCTCTCCAAGTTTGAATACGGCCGCTATCTCACCGCCGCACTGACCTACCTCTTGATCCGACAGCAGGATGCCGTCGGCCTTGTCACCTTTGCTGATGGCATTAAGCGCTACCTGCGCCCCACAGCAAAACCAAGTCAGGTCCGCGCTATTCTTGAAGAGCTGTCTAACACTAATCCCACCGAGGACACCCGTTGTGCCAATACCTTTCACGAGATCGCCGAACGAATTCCACCGCGCGGACTCGTTATTGTGATCAGTGACCTTTTCGATAATGCCGAAGCCATCAAGAACGCGCTCCATCACTTCCGCTATAAGAACCACGAACTCGTCGTTTTCCATCTCATGGCGGAAGAGGAATTGACCTTCCCTTTCGAAAAATTTGACGACTTCCGCTGCCTCGAAGTCGAGGGCCGTAAGCTCAACATCGACCCTTCGACAATCCGTGCCTCTTATCTCGACCGGGTCCGCGAGCACCTCAAGGCCATGGAACTGGCCTGCGGCCAGATGCAGGCGGACTACGTCCCGATCAATACCAAAACCGGAGTGCCGGAGGCGTTATTCACCTACTTCTCGCAAAGAAAGACCTGACCCTTGTTGTTTCTTAATACAGCGCTCGTGATCGGAGCTCTTGCGGTTGCCATTCCGATCATCATTCACCTGCTCAATCGCCGTTCCAAGAAGATCGTCGACTGGGGTGCGATGAACTTTCTGCTTGATTCGCTCGCGATTCGAAACCGCCGCATCCAACTCGAGGAAGCGCTTCTTATGGCGACGCGATGCCTCCTCGTCGGTCTTCTCGCACTGGCACTGGCGAGACCGTTCATCCCGCCGGGCACCACCATTCCCTGGATCGTCATTCTCCCCGTCATGCTGATCGGCGTTGTCGGTCTCGGTGTTGCGGTGGTTCTTCACGGCGAAAAGAAGTGGCAACAATGGATCGGGGGAACCTCGATTATCCTGCTGCTATCCTGCATCGGTCTGATCGCGTTTGAGAAATACCTCAACCTCTCCCGCTTCACCCCCGGAGCCCGACAGGATGTGGCACTGATCATTGATGGTTCGACCTCCATGTCCGTGATGGCCAACGGCGAGACCAATTTCGAACGAGCAGTTCAGGAAGCACAAACTCTGATCAAGCGCGCTCCACGCGGACATGCCTTCAGCATCATCCTCGGCGGCCCGTCACCGACCGGTATCATTCTCGATCCCACTACCGATCGCGCCGAGCTGGAAACCGCCCTCGATGATCTCACTCCCATTGATGGTGCCATGGCGACATACCAGGCTTTCACGCTGGCCTCACTCAGTCTTGCCCGCGGTGACAATCCGGCGAAACAAATCGTTATCCTGACCGATGAACAAAATATCGGCTGGGAAATCGGCAAAGCCGGCCAATGGAGTTTTCTGCGCGACGCCTTCCAGAATCTCACCACCGAGCCACAGATTCTGCTTCGCAAGCTTCCCCTACCGGACTACATTCGAAACCTCGCCGTCACTGACGTCAATTTTTCACGCGATATTGTCGGGGTCGACCGCCCCGTCGACATCTCCGTCACAGTTCGCAATACCGGCAATGAAGCTGTCACCCCGGGTGCCCTGCTTCTTTCTGTCGGAGAAAACCGCCCCTACCGTGACCAGTCCATCGCCCAGCTCCAACCCGGTGAAAAACAAACCGTCACCTTTTCCCACCAGTTCTCCAATCCCGGCGCTCACTACGTCTCGGCTGAACTCGAAGTCCAGGATGACATCGCTACCGACAACAAGAGCTTCTACGCCACGAATGTCGCCGACCGTCTCAAGGTACTCATTGTCGATGGACGTCCTTCCGCCCGGGTTCTTGACCGGGCATCGACCTTTGCCGCGGTTGCCCTCGCTCCTTCGTCCCTCACTCTCGACCCTACTCTCAAAGCCAATAGCGAAGCTGTCGCTGATGAATCGTCCGACAACTTTGACATGTTCTACGACCCCACCCTCGACCTGATCGAATTCCTGGTCGAACCCGTCGTCATCAAAGCCCCCGAGATAGCCACCATTTCGGAATTCGAACCCTACGACGCTGTCATCCTCGGAGACGTCCCCCGTCTTCCGGAGGCCACGGCCAGAGCGATCGCTTCCTACGTTCGCAGTGGAGGCGGCCTGCTCGTGGCTGCCGGTCACAAGTCCCAGCCTGACTTCTACAACCAGTGGAAACTTGGAGACGGCCTTCCCCTGCTTCCCGCCCTGCTCGACGACCAACCCACCGTCGCCAAAACCGGAGAGCACTTTACTCCTTCTCCCGGCTCACTCACCCACCCCGCTCTCCGCAAAATCGCCGAGCCTGGCAAGAGCGATTTTCTCGAGACGTTTATCACGAACTACCGCGGGCAGGAGGTTCCGGAATCTCTAAATCGCATCACCTCGATCGGCGCCCGTCTGAACAATGGCGCCATCCTTCTTTCCAACCGTCAGCTTGGCCGGGGTCAGGTTATCCTGACAAGCATACCGCTCGACCTCACATCAGGAAATCTCGTCACCCGCCAGGCGTTTTTGCCCTACCTGCACGAACTGGTTTACTACCTTGCTGACCCGGCCGCCTACGAACTAAACCTAGAACCGGGATGGGAGATCAGCATCAATCTCGCGGGACGCCGTGGCCGCGCCATCGGGCAGGGCCTGGTCGGCAAATATTACAAAGACAGCTCTACCAAGGTACCTACCCTGGTGAAAACCGACGATGCTATCAGGTTCAACTGGCGCAACGGCACGCCAGCCGCAGGCATTCCGGTCGACAAGTTCCGCGTTGAATGGCAAGGCAGCATCCAATTCCCCGAAACCAATCGCTATGCCTTCATCACCGACCTCGACGGAAGGCTGAACGTCACGATCGACAGCAAGCGCATCGGAGATTTCAAGTCACCCGGCAGCCGCAAGCAGATCGGCTTCAAATTCGAAGGCGGCAAATGGTATGACTTCCACGTCAGTTTCGAGGACGAAGGCGGAGACGCCAAGGCAACCCTGATGTGGGAATCCGACTCCATGGCCCGGCAGATAATCCCCTCCCGCGCCTTCCGCACTTTCTCCCGGGAAGAAGACGACGCCGGCCGCCAGTCATCGCTCACCTCCTATCAGGTCAAGGGCCCCGGAGGCCGACCCCGCACCGCCCAACTTGCTTCGGTCGGGACCGGATCTGTCCTCAAGCTTCAGGGCGAAATTTCATCGGGCCTCTATCGCCTTGTTGTCCCCGAAGATCAGCGCCTTTTCTTCTCCCATTTCCTCGCCGAAGAAGGTTCCGAAATCCCTTTCACCGTTCGACGTGACGAAAACGAGAGCCAGTTGGAGAAACTCTCCGAAGCTGACTACACTTTCATTGGCAACTTTGTGACCTTGGCACAGCCTCAAACCCTTGAGGAGTTGGTTGGATTCCTCAACGGGAACCAGTTCGGCCAGGAACTCTGGCGCTACCTCGCGATCGGCGCCTTCCTCTTCCTCCTTCTTGAGGTCACTCTTTCGCGCTGGATCGCCCACAGCCGACGGATGGGAGAAGACATCACGATCCAATTTGAATCCAAGGACGCCCCGTCGACCAAGTTCCACGAGCAACTCGTCAAGATGGGGAAAGCAGGCTGACACTACCACCATTTGAACCCGGAAGATTACAGTCGAGACGATCTCACCGCTCTGGGAGTGGGCGTCATCGGTGCGATGCTGGCGATTAACATCATCCTGTGGTTTGCGGTCCGCTCAGCACTGAAACGCTTTCCTCACTTCAGCTGGCGTATCGCCGGGGCCGCCCTTGCCGGAGCCGGATGCTGGGCCGCCCTTCAGATCCTCGCCCAGACGCTTGCCCTCGCCACTTCGTGGCCGCTGCTTGGCCTCGCCATCGCCGGAGGTATCGCCATCGAATGGATCGTGGGTCTCTACCAGTTTGAGAGGACTCTCGTTTCGCCGGGCAAGGGCCGCTTTCTCCTTGGCCTGCGTTTTGCTGCGCTCATCATTCTTTTGCTGATTCTCGCCCAACCGGTTCGCTCTTTTCTCGAATCTCGCGAGATCGAACGGGAGGTGGCCATTCTGGTCGATGAATCCGACTCCATGCTCCTGGCCGACCAGCGCCTCAATGCTTCGGAACGCCTCGACCGCGCCGCCCTTTCCGATCTTCCCGAGCTCGCTGAGCGACCTCCGCTTCGCGAGATCAGCAACCTGGTCGAATCCATCGACTCGCAACTCGCCGACGAAGTCCGCGCCTTTGAAGCGGCGCCGAGTCCCGAAGCCGCTTTCGAAAGCCGGGTTGCCCAACTCACCGAACTGATCGACTTGCTCTCCGAAACCAATCTTTCGCTGAATGAACTTCTCGAGCAAACCCGTCAGGAGTCCTATCCCGATGAAGTCGCGGATCGCCTTACCGACTATCACGAGCGCAGTCGCGACGGCATCACCCGCATCCTTGGAATGGCAAAGAAGGCTCTCAAGTCCAGTAACGCTCCCGAACTTCTCAAGCAGATCAAAGTCGCCCGCACCGAACTCGAATCGGTGCGCAACACCTTGCCGACAACCACCCTCAAGGCTGACGACCACTACTACCGCGCCCTGCCCGAGGACGCCCGTTCGCGGCTCGACCAGGCTGCCAACACCACCCGACTCGAACTGGCACGACGTGTTCTCGAGTCAACCGTCTCACCCGCTGAAGAAGAAACCCAGGAGGGTTCGGTGAACGACCTGACCCTGTTGAGCCGACTCAGCGAAGACTACAACCTGCGTTTCTACCGCTACGCTCAGGACGTCGCTCAATTTAAAGATCTCTCCGATGAATCGGCTTTCGTTGGCTCGCCCAACACTGACCTCACCCGCACCGAGACTGATCTCACCAGTGCACTTGAACACGTTCTCAATACCACCGCACCGGAATCACTTGCCGGCGTCCTTCTTCTCTCGGACGGCCGTTCCAACAGTCAAACACTTCCCGAAGACAGCCTCCGCCAACTCGCGGTGCAGAACACCCCTCTATCTGCTGTTCCGGTCGGTAGCCGTCTCGGTCCCATCGACCTTTCAATCCTCGACCTCAAGGCACCTGAATCCATTTACCTCGACGACCGCGTTGTCGTCGGAGCGGAGATCAAAGCCGACGGCTTGCTTGGCGAAACCATCGAAGCCGAACTGCTCTGCAACGGTGCGGTGGTGGAAACCCAGACTCTGGAAATCTCCGACGTCGACTTCCGCTCCGAACTTCGCTTCGTTCATCGCCCTGAGAAAAAGGGCATTCTCGATTACCAGATCTTCCTCAAGCCCGACGAAAGCGAATTGTTTAAGAACAACAACATCTGGGACTTCAAAGTCGCCGTGACTGACGACCGCACCAACGTTCTTCTCGTCGACGGATACCCCCGCTGGGAATTCCGATACCTTCGCAACCTTTTCTACGGAAGAGACAAGTCCGTCCACCTCCAGTATGTGCTGATGAATCCGGACGAGATTTACCGGGCCCCGGAACTCGAGCCTGTTTACGCCAGCGCTTCCCGCCCCTTCGGCGAAGCCGAAGCGACCAAACTTCCCCGCACCCCGGAAGAGTGGCAACTCTTCGACGTCATCATTCTAGGTGACATCAAACCCGATGCGCTCAGTTCACGCGACTGGCAGTCCATCAATGAAGCGGTCACCCGCCGCGGAGCCATGCTCGTCTGCGTGGCCGGCGCACGCTACATGCCCCACGCCCACAGCAATGAGACGCTGCAGACGCTCCTGCCGATCAACTACACGGCTGACGGCGAAGCCCGCTTCGACTCTCCGGAACCGACCTTCAAGATCGAACTCACATCGGCCGGCCAGTCGCACGCCGTCACTTCGCAGTCGAGCAGCCGCGCGCTCAACCTCGATCGCTGGAATGGATTTCAACCGATGCAATGGCGCTTTGTCGCTGACGGCGTTAAAGAAACCGCTGAGGTGCTCGCCTTTGCCCGCCCCACCGGATCTGTCAGCCTGAACGGCAACATCACACCGGACGGCTCCCCCGGATCGGTTGAGGCCGCCATTGAGCAACTCGCCAATCGCAAGACACTCGAGCAGAACAATGCTGTCATTTCGACGATCCGCGCAGGTCTCGGCAAGGTACTCTTTCTGAACTCCGACCAGAGCTGGCGCTTCCGCTACGGCGTCGGCGACACCTACCATCACCGCTTCTGGGGACAGGTAATGCGCTGGGGTGCCGGCCCCAACCTGCGCTCCGGTGGCGAGTTGATCCGCCTGGGTTCCGACCGCCTTAGCTACACCCCGGATGATCCGGTCACGGTCACCGCAAAGGTTCTCGACGCCGAACGCCGCCCTGTCACCGACGCCGAGATTGAAGTCGAAGTCTGGAAAGACGGCGTCCGTCTCAATCAACAGCGCATGAGCTATCGCAGCGGTTCTTCCGGCCTCTATGAAACGAGCCTTCCCAACCTGATTCGCGAAGGCAACTACGAGCTGCGCCTCGCCGGAGAAGCGATCGACCAGTCCCTTGCCGCGAATCCTGACGGCCCCGACGCGATCTCAACCGAGCTCCTGGTAGTCTCGACAAGGAACCCGATCGAACTCGCCGAACTCACCGCCGATCGCGACTTTCTCAATCACGCCACCCAGCTCACCGGAGGCCGCCTCGCTGAGCTCCACGACCTTGAATCTCTACTCACTTCTTTTGGAGCACCTAAGGAGATTCTGACCGAACAACGCAACATCACGCTCTGGGATACCTGGCCGATGTTGCTCGCCTTTTTGGGCTTTCTAACCACAGAATGGATCGTGCGCCGACGCAGCGGTCTTGTTTAATCCCGAACACTGAATCCACATGAGCACGTTCGAAGCCGCCTTCAGCCAGTTGCCAGCTCCGATCCAGGACAAGCTGGGATCGATGATCCGGCGTGTTCGGCACCTACTCTTCATTCGCGGACTCTGCGCCACTCTGGCTGTGGCTCTCGCCTGCCTGCTCACAATCATGCTCATCGATGCGAGCGTGACCCTTTTTTCCTCCACTTCCCGCTGGGCGCTCAGCATCAGCGGTCTCGGTATCACGCTTGTCGCGGCATGGTGGTTCCTGCTTCGTCCCCTCTCACGTCGATTCACTCTCACCCAGATGGCGAGGATCATCGAGATTCGCCATCCCGAGCTTCAGGAACGTATCTCCACCGCGGTGGAACTTCTTTCCTCCAATGACCCCGAGTCAATCAAGGGTTCCGAGGAACTGATCGGTGCCGTGGTGGATTCTGCCATCGTCGACGTTGAGGCTGTGGATCCGAAAACCGAATTCAAGCCGGCTCGCACCGCAAAATTTGCCAGCATCGCCCTGGCACTGACACTTGTCATCGGCGGTGCTCTCATCATCTGGCCGACGCAATCCTGGACTCTGCTCCAGCGTGCCGTAGCGCCCTTTCTCGATATCGGGAACGCCTATGCTGACTCTCTCGTTGTGGAACCCGGAGACATTCGGATTGCCAAGGGCGAGACAGTCACCATATCCCTGTCAGCAAACCATAAAAAGCTGAAGCGCGCCGAGATCCGTCGCCTCCTCAAAGACGGCGGTGAATCTGTCGAGCGAATGACTCTTGATTTCGAAGGAGAAGACGGCACCAAGCAGTTCTCCATCTCCTTTCCTGCGGTCGAAGAAGATTTCACCTATCGCCTGCGCGCCGGATCGGCCCTGACTCGTTATTATGAAGTCACCACCGTAGTTCCGCCCGCTATCGGCCAGATCGAAGTCGAATACAATTATCCCGACTACACCAATCTCGAGACAAAGTCAGCCGTCACCGAGACAGGTGAGATTCGGGCGGTCGCCAACACCAAGGTTACCCTGACCACGACACCTACCAAGGAGATCGAAAAGGCCAGACTCGTTCTCAACGATGGAGCAGACCTTGGTGAACCGCAGCTGGTCGAAGGCAGCTTGCAATGGCAGTTCGATCTCGAAACAGGCATGAACGGCCATTGGAAAGTCGAACTCACCGACGCAGAGGGCTTCGCCAATCAGCCACTTACTCATCCCCTCGAAGTGCTTCCTGACAAATCTCCCTCCGTAATTGTCACCCGACCCGTTGAGCGGGAGCTACGCCTCCGCCCCACCGAACAGCTTCCGGTCATCAGCGAGATTATCGAAGACTTCGGTTTCAAGGATGCCGCCTTTCTCATCACTCCCATTGGTGCCGATCGTCCCGAGGAAATCCCAATCGAACCGCCAACGACCACGCGGATTGCAGAGACTTATGTCTCCAACGCCACGCTGGACCTCAGTAAAATTAAAGTGAACGACAACCAGCGTCGACTTGGCGTTCAGGTCATGGTTCGCGACAGCCGTCCCGAGTCCTATGACGGACCCGGTGTGGGCTTGAGCGAACCCTTCTTTATCACCCTGGACGTAAATGCCAAGACGCTGGCCCGGCAGGCGGTGGAGGCGAAAAAGCAAGCGGTCGAGGAGCAATTACGTAAGGCCAGGCAGGAGCTCGAGAAAGCCCGCAACGAAATGCGTCGTGCTGAGCAGGAGCTGAAGCGCACTGACGACCTCTCCGAACGCGCCATGCGCCCTCTTAAGCAATTCTCAGAGAACGCCGAGAACGCGCGCATGGAACTCGACGAGGTCGCTGCTTCCCTCGATGAGTCCTTTCTCCAGGAGCAGGCCGACAAAGCCAAATCCATCGCCAACGAAGAAGTCGCTCAGGCTCGCGAAACTTCGGATCTAATTCCGGTGACGGACAACAAGTCAGAACGCATCAAGAAGTCTCAGGAGGCCCGCAAGCAAATCGAGGAAGCCATTAAAGGCGTCGATGAAATTGCCAAAGCGATGCGGGAAGCGAACGAAGAGTTCGACATGATCTCCAAGCTCAACGATCTCGCCAATCGCCAGCAGGAACTTGCCAACCGCGCCGAAGAAATGTCCCAGGAGAAAGCACAGCGTGAGGCTGCCATCGATCAGGCCACCCGTGAGTTCACTAAGCAGAAGCTGGAAGAACTGGCCAATCAGCAGATGAACCAGTTCCGCAATCAGCAGGAGCAGGTCCAGGAACAACTTGGTGAAATGCTGCAGGATAACCCTGAGGCTCTCGAAGAAGTCCTCGGTGTCCAGCAGGAACGCGCCCAGCAACTCGCTGCCGCAGCCGACGCCCTCGCGGAGAACCAGAAGGACCTCAAGGCACTCAACCAGGAAGCCACCCAGAGTAACGAGGCCAAGCAGGAGGCACTCCGTGAACAACTCATCGATCACTTGCAGAAAGAGCAGGAAAAACTCGCTTCCCAAATACAGGACCAATCCAAGGCCGCTGCAAATAAGCCGCAGTCCCCGAAACCTAACGCTTCTGATCCTGACACAACGCCCGCAGAGCGGCAGGAAAATAAACCTTCCGAAAAACTGGCGGAAGCCTCCGATCAGGCCAGCGAAACGGCCGAGCAACTCGCAGATGACAACCTGGAATCGGCCGCCGATTCGGCTAACGACGCCAGTGAGTCCATGGCTGAAGCGGCAGCCTCCGATGCAGCAGCCCACTCTGAAGCAAGTTCCTCTGATCCGTCCTCATCGGAAGCCAGCCCCGGCGAGCCGGAAATGGCCGAGGCTGGTGACCAACCAGCCACGACCGAAGGCAATCAGCCTGAAGTCCCGAACTCTCCCCTGCCATCCATCGGTGATCTGGCCCAGCGCCAGGATGCTCTCGCCGAACAGATCGAGATGGTTCGGGACGGGGATTTGCAGCAGGCCTTGAGCGCGATAGAAGCCCAACTCCAGGCCGATGCCCAGGCGCTTCGTGCCGAAACCAACTCACTCGAGGAGACCCTCCAGAGTCTCGATCAACACAACGCCAGGAGCGCTGCCGACCGCGCCGAACAGGCCCTGAACCAGGGCGCTAACGAAGCTAAGGACGCCGCGCAGCATCTCGCTAATGCCGAGCAGATGCAGGACCAGGCCCAGTCCAATGGTCAGCTCGAGAGCGGAGAGCTTTCTCAACCTGCCCAGCAAGCCATGCAGCGTGCGGCGCAGGAGCAGCAGCAAGCCGCCCAGGCACTAGATCGGGCTTCCGGAGCACTCGAAGCCTCCGCCAACTCGCTGGCCCAGAGCCAGGAACAGCTCCAACCTTCCGATGATGGCGGTCAGGTCGCTGACAGCGGAGAGATGGCTGAAGGCTTCAACGACGTCACCGAATCCGCCCAGTCGCAGGATGCCCAACAGGCTTCTCAGCAGGCCCAGCAAGCCGCCGACTCGCTTCAGCAACTCGCTCAGAATGCGATGAAAAAACTCGGAGCCCAGGGCCAGAACCAGGGCATGGCCGATTCGGACCAACCCAATTCCAATCCTGAGCTAGCCTCGGAACCCGACGGATCACTCAACTTGAATGAATCAGGAGAGAAGACCGCCGATGCCGACGGCAGCGGCATTCCACCGGAGCTCAAGGCCATGGGCATCAGCGCCGAGGACTGGTCGCGTTTCAAGGGGGCGATCTCCGGCGGCAACGCTGCCAGCATCGAAACTGACCTGCCCGCAGAGTATCGCGAACTCGTGGGCCGCTATTTCCAGGTAATCGCAAAGGAGGCAGGTAAAGAATGATCCGCCTGATCACCATCCTTGCCTTTGTCACAATGCTCCCCGCCTTCAGCGCTGTGGGACAGGGAGAAGCACTCTCCAATGCCGTTTTCCTGAAGCACCGAGAAGGCGTCGAATCGGCTGTCGATGGTGCTTTGCGTTACCTGGCCTCCAACCAGTCCGCTGACGGGACCTTCAACGACTCTTACGGCCGCTCTGTCGGGGTCGTTTCCCTGGTTGGAATGGCTTATCTCTCCGCCGGTCACACTCCCGGTTCAGGTGAATTCGCTGACCACCTGCAACGCTGCATCGACTACGTGCTCGATAGCCAACGGCCCACCGGTCTGCTCGACAAGGGCGACTCCGGTCACGGCCTTATGTATGCTCACACCATCGCTACACTTTTTCTCTCTGAGTGCAGCGGCATGGTCGACCCAAAGACACAGGCCCGTCTCAGCCCTGTTCTAGCCCGCGCCACAAAACTGATTCTCCAAGCCCAGGCCGTTCCCAAGGCGGAGAAGCACCAGGGAGGATGGCGATACAAGGCCGACTCCCGCGATGCCGATCTCTCTTGTAGCGGTTGGGCTCTCATGGCCTTGCGGTCAGCCAAGCTCAACGGCGCTCCCATCCCAGACCGGGCGATTGAAGATGCGGTGGCCTATGTGCTTTCCAATCACGACAAGGAAGAGGGCCGTTTCGGCTACACCGATCCTTGGGGCCATTCAGAAACACTGACGGGTTGCGGTCTCCTTTGCCTCGAGCTCTGTGGTTATCACGGCACCAAGTCGACCTACCGTGCCGGCGATTTTATCCTCAAGCACCGACAGGCTATCGTACAGAATGCGCACGAATACTACGCCAACTACTACAATGCCCAGGCCATGTTCCAACTGGGAGGTCGTTACTGGGCTCAATACGCCGACTGGATGTATGGAGAGTACATTCCCAAGCAGCAATCGAACGGCTCCTGGTCCAATGGCCGCAACGGAGGCACCTACGGGACGTCAATGATGATCCTTTCTTTTACCGTCCCCTACCGGCAACTCCCGATCTATCAACGCGACGAAACCGTTGACGAAGTGCCATGAAGGCGGACTCTATCCTGAATGGATTTTCGTTGGTTAGGTAGAATATCATACCAGGAAGGACTCGAGCTGCAGAATGAGCTCGTTGACAAGCGGCTCGAAGGAACTTCCCCTGATACGGTCCTGCTGCTGGAGCATGAGCCGGTCTACACGATCGGTCGCACCCGCGATCGTTCCTCGCTTATCAAGCCCGATAACCTTCCCTACCCGGTTTTCGAGACTAATCGCGGGGGCCAGGCCACCTTCCACGGCCCCGGTCAGCTCGTTGGTTACCTCATTCTCGACCTAAATGCCTACGGCAAAGATCTGCACACTTATCTTCGTGAAATCGAGTCGATCCTGATTGATTTTGTCGCAGAATTCGGTATTGTCTCCCGGCGAAGAAAAGGACTTACTGGAGTCTGGATCGCCGACCGAAAACTCGCCTCGATCGGCGTTGGCGTCCGCAAATGGATCTCCATGCACGGATTCGGGCTCAACATTTCACGAGACCTCCACGGCTACGAAGCCATCGTCCCTTGCGGCATCTCTGATGTCACCATGACTTCGCTCGAAACTGAATCGAACCAGGACCTAACCACCGAAGAAGCAGCCAGTCGCATCGAACCTTTTATCAGGTCCGGTCTCGACGCCCTCCGCACATCCTGACGAACGGTCCAAATCTCTGCTTCTCAGCTTACCGCTATGTATCTCGTCGCCGTCAATCTGGAGAACCCACGTGAAATGGCCGTAGCTCAGGCGAAGGATGGCCGTATCATACGTATTGGTCGCAAGCCTGAGAGCCTGCCCGAGGAACCTGTTGACGTCCTTCGCATCACCTGGAATGACCGCCTCGTCAGCCGAAATCACTGCGAAGCCGTGCGCACCGGTGAGTCTCTCCAACTCAATCGGCTCCCGGCTCTGCCCGGACGTAGCAAGCCGAATGCACTCTATTCCAACATGGCTCCACGTGACCGCGAACTGATGCAGGAACCCGTCGCGCTTAACTATGGAAGCTCTGCTGTCATTGGCACCAAGGGAAACACAGCCATTTACTGCCTCAAAAGCCTCGGTGAACTCGAAAAGGAAATCGAACGCTACCAGCAATCGCTCGAAACTGACAAGGAGAACTATGAGGCGGAATCGATCACCGGTCAGGACTACGACGAAGTCGAGCAGCTCGATGAATACAGCCTGCGTCTCCAACTAAAACTTCTTCAACGCGAGCTGCCGGAACAGGTGCTCTCCGGCTGGACCAACGAACCTGATCTCTTCACCCGCGCCTCCGTGTTTCTTGAAAACGCGCTGCCCGGACAAAAGGGAGTCAGCGCGACTTTTGTGGCGCTCAACCCGAGCGACAGCAACCTGGAGATCGAAGTCCTCAATCCCGATCCCCTCGCGCGAGCCGACTTCCGCCCCAGCCGAACCCTGCTGAAGCGTCTTAATATTGAGAACCCCGAGCCAACTGACATTCACATCTGGTCCTCCAAGGAACACTCCAAAGTTTTCAGTGCCGAAAGTCTCGGTGACCAGATCGACTGGGTCTGTATCGTACCGGTCGCAAGCCTCGACGAATCCGCCGAGATCTATCGCGATGAACGCCGTCGACCGGTTTACCTGTATGTGGAGACACGTCAGGCCTCGGAAACTACCGCGGCAGCTTTCGTTCCTTTTCTTCGCCTCATTAGTTCGCTGGTAGCCAGCCTGCTTTCCTCACGGGCCGACCAGAAGCTTCAGGACCAGATGGCGACCTACTTCTCGCCCGGTCTTCGCAAGCTGATGCAACGGCTCGATCAGACGGTTCTCGAACCCGCCATGGTCGATGTCACCGTGATGTTTGCCGATCGTCGTGGTCACTCCCGCATGCTCGAACTTGCTCGTAGCGATCACGAAATACTTGACCGCCTCAACGAGAACCAGGGCGTGGTGGGACTCATCACCGAAGAGGTATTCAACAGCAAAGGCGTGGTGACCGACTTCGCCGGTGACGGAGCCCTCGGTCTTTGGGGCTGGCCCAACATCGAAGAAGAGAAGACTCAACACTCTCTCGAAGCCGTCGAAGCGGCCGAAGCCATCATCAAGCGCCTTTCGGATCGCGTCGAATACGAGGAGGAACTCGGCCGCGACATGTCCGCGGTTCGAATCGGAATCAGTACCGGCCGAATCGCTGTTGGAAAGACCGGCCCGACTCAGCAATGGCATATCTCGGTGTTTGGAAGTGTTGCCAATCTTGGAGCCCGCCTTGAACGTATCGCCAAGGAGTTCCGCATTCCGGTTCTCATTTCCGATGAAACTTACCTGCGCATTGAAGGCATCGGAAATCGCAGGTTCCGCCGCCTCTGCCAGATCCGCCCCGCCGGCTTTGAGGAGAGCTATCCGATCCATGAACTCATCCTGCCGAAGTCACAGGGAGGGTCCGGCATCTCTGACCAGGATGCCCGGACCTACGAAACCGCTCTCGAGCTTTTCCACCAGCGAAAATGGGACGAGGCCCTCGACCTGCTGAAGACCCTTCCCGAAGAAGATCCACCGACCGCTTGGTTGATCGACAAAACTGAAAGTTTCCGGCAAGATCCTCCGGCCTCCAACTGGGGCGGAGAAATCCAAAGCCTTTCGAAGTAATACACTCCCGTGTCCGAAGAAGAAAACATCCGAATTAAAGACTACCAGGTCCACACCCCTCCCCTCGGGGAAGGAGCTTATGGGCGGGTATTTCGAGCCACCTACCGTGGGATTTCCGATCGCGCCCTCAAGATCTTCAGGCCGGGCGCCGTCGATCTCTCAGCTATGGCACGAGAGCTTGAGAAGCTCTCTCAGGTCGCCGAACACCAAGGTATCGTCACCCTGCACGATTTCGACCTGCTCCACGAACCGCCCTATTACGCGATGGGCCTCCACGCGGATCAGGATCTCGAAGGAAGCTGGGAAACACGAACGCTTGAGCGCGTCGTCGGACACGTCGATCACCGCGAGGGCTGGCGTATCACTCGTGACATCGCCGATGCTCTCGCCTATTTGCACCAGCACCAGATTATTCACTGCGACATCAAGCCGTCGAATATCCTGCTGACCGACGAGATTCCCTATCACATCAAGATCTGTGACTTCGGTCAAAGCCGTGGCCTCGCAGCTGAGGGGTTCGAACCGGTCGGCACACCACTCTACGCGAGCCCCGAGCAACTCCGCGATCCCCGCGACTCAGCCGACGGCAAAGGCTTTCGTTGGGATGTCTACAGCTTTGGCGTTCTCGCTTTCAAGCTCCTCACCGGAGAACTTCCCCGTCTCCAGATTTTGTCGATGGCGGAACGGACCAGCTTTGATCCTGACGCCACTCTGGTCGAAGCCAGTCTCGAGGCAACCATGGCGGAAACCGGCAATGCCATTGATGGCGATCAACTCGCCACAATGATGGAGGCCGTCGAGGAGATCAACTGGCCTGCCGACTTCTACGTCCCAAGCGATCGGAAGGAACTGATCGAACAGTGTCTTGAACTAGACCCCAAAAAACGTCCCGCTGACATGCGCGAAGTCTGGGCCAGAATTCAACACCTCGACCAGCAGGCTGTCGTGAAGAAAGCCCGCCGCCTCAATACCATTTTCGCCACTTTGCTAGTCGTTGCGATCTGGGCCTCCGGATTTGCATTTGTCCAGGCACAGAAAGCGAAGACGGCGACCGAGAAGGCCGAAGCTGCCATGAACGAGTCCAGAGAAAGCGCAGCTGCTGCGATGGACCTGATTTCCCTCTTTGTCCGTGAATTGAACAGCGGGGAAATTTCCGGAGCCGAAGCAGATCAGCTTTACCAGATCGTGGCTGACAATGCATCCACTTTCGTGGAAAACCGCAAGAAGAACAGTCCCGAATCCACGAAGGTTCTATACTTGGCTGCCCAGACAGCGTTCACCAGTGCGATCGGATATCGCAAGCGAGGTAACCTCGACGGAGCGCTGAAAGAATTCACCGCAGCCTACGAAATTCACTCCGAACTCGCCGGTGACAGGAAAGCGCTCGAGACCCTTCCTGTTAATTTGCAAGCCCTCACTGCTCGCGCCCTCATGGAGATCGGCAAGATCTATGAATTTAAAGAGAATTACGTAGATGCCATCGCCGCCTTCACCAATGCCCGAGACTGGCGCCTCAAAGATTCAGGCGCCCGATCGGGACAGAATTCGTTGCGCAAACAGCGTGATCGCGAACTGGCTCAAACTTACCGTGCCATCAGCCGGGCCTACTCCAAAAATGGAGAAGAAGAACCGGCCATTGAAGCACTCGAAGAACTCCATCTCATCCTTGAGGAGAAGATCGCTGATTCGGAGGGGATCGATGCCGATAATCTTATCATCGAAGCGATTCAAACCCTGAGACAGAAAGGTGAAACTGAACACAAATTTGGAGACCTCGATGCCGCCTCCGCCACCTTCGAACGCCTCATGGTCCTCGCGCAGTCGCTCGTGGATGCCTCCCCTTCCGTGGCAGAAGAAGGTCGTGACTCCTACATTGCCGCGTTGAATTCGCTGGGACGAATCCAACTCGAGCAGGAGCAACCTGAAGCCGCTCTCGTTCTCTTCCGGGAAGAGATCAAACTTCGCGAAGAACGCTCCAGCCTTCGCCCCTACGATCCGGAAATCAAGGTGGCCCTCGCCGAAGCCTACTCCCTCGCTGCCCGGGCTCTCGAGTTGGAAAATGAGTCCTCACGCTCGCTCGCAAATTTCTATCTAGAACAGGCAATCACACTAATTGGCCGCCTTCCTTCGGAGGTTCGTTACCGCCCTGACGTTCAGGCGAACGTAATCAATTACAACGAGATCCTATCTACGATCCAGGAAATGGACGAGTAGCGAGCCGCCAGATCTCAACTTCCCCATCCAAGCCGACCCGGGCTAAGTTCTCTTCAATTTCTCCGAACAAAGGTTCTACCACTCCTTCGTTTTCGATCTGCTCTGCATCAGCAGGATAATCCGGAAAGACCTGGCAGGACAACCACCAGCAGGCCCAGGCTCTCCAGGAACGCAAATCCTTCCTCGGCTCCACCATTCGAGTGGCGAGGTGCTGGAAGTGGCGACGTGGATTCCCGATAAACTGATCTTCGAGGCGGGCCTGCATGACCCACTTCATACCGAGATAGGGAAGCGGTAATTCACTGAGGATCGGCTCATCTCCCACCAGATTCGCAGCGAATGCCCGGTTCATCATGAGCATTGACTGAGCCGGCAACCCCTGTTGCCAAAGCGACTGTCCGCATTCCAGCGCACGCTGATAAAAAGCTGGCCCACGATCTGAACCCAGTTCCTTCAATGCCGAAGCCCGAAGCACTCCCGTGACTTCCGGAAGGTAGGGACAAGCTGGCAGCGTTTTACTCATCACTGAACGAGGACAAACTCTCCAAACGACGAAGCCACATGAAAGTCAGGCTTTTCGGTTCCCGGGTCCACCCAGCTGATCCAATTCTCCTGAACTCCATCATCACTCATCGAAAATTCAGCCCGATAAACTCCCGCAATGATCTTATCCCCGCTCAAGAGGTCATGATCTTTCATCACCTGCAGAGAAACCTTCCCTTCAACAAAGTATCCACCATCTCCATAGTGGGCTGTTAATTGAAGCGCAGGGACATTCCAGCTTGCATCAATCTCGCGGTAATGCCTAGCTCGAAAATCGAAGACCCATCCTCGCGGATCCATTTCCAGCCCGTAGTATGATTCCTTGAGTTCCTTGTCGGTCGCAAAGAAAATCTCTACTCGGTCGGATCCAAGCACGGAATCATCTCGATCCTTCCCTTCACACAACACGATGTCATCGTCAGCTACGATGAACTGGAAACCGAGCCACTTCTGATTCCACACTGCCCGAAAGGTGGTTGCCGGGCTTTCTCGATCCAACCACGGAAAGCTGAAATCAGTCAGAGCCTCCCCTTCTCCACAGTCAACATTGGCCGAAAAGTTAACTTTGTAGCTTTTCATCTATTTTATCTTCAACATATCCCTGATTTGTTTCAAATCAGTTATTACGGCATCAGCGAAAAACTTGGCTTCTTTAAGCGGCACCTCGCCGGTACGCAGACTCCGTTTATCCCCGGCAAATAGTCCTGTCAAAAAACCTACCTCGCGTGCTGGAAGAACGTCTTTTTGAAGATCATTCCCCACATATAGAACTCTGCCAACGTCGATATTCCGCTCTTGGCAGGAGTCCGCCAACTGCTCGTAGAGCTTTCTTGAAGGTTTGCCCTCCCCCACCTCGAAGGACCAATGGCTCAGGGATTCTTCAAATCCAAGCCCAGTCAGCGATAAACCGGACAACTCCTCGAAGACAGGTTGAGTGTAGAACTGGGCATTGGAGACAATCCCCAACGGAAGCCCGCGTTCACTCAGCGAGGCGAAAAGTTCAAGCGCCCCGGGCATCAGCCAGACAGGGTTAACGATACATTCATAGGCAATGGAGAGGCGCTCCAGCTCACTTGCTGATATTCCCTCGACCCGGACTGACTGAAAAACGTCCTGCCAGACCTCACGAATTTCGACCTCGGGGTGAGAGATCCCCTCATCCCGGCGCAGTTGGAGCCGGCGCTCGATACTCTCATGGTAGGCCTCGGCCATTTGGTCAGGGCTGGCTCCCTCGCCACGCTCACCAAGATCACAAAGCAAACTCTCCATTGCGTCTGTTGAAACAGTTTCATTGGCAAGACTGATGTCACCGGCAGCCGAGATAAGTAGCGTCCCGTAGATATCAAAGGCCACCGCCTCGATATCAGGCAGCTCCGGCAATCGAGGCAACGCGCCTGTCTCGACAGGGTCGATAGGGGTGAGTCTACGGCACGCTTCAGCTGCGATGGTCATCGATCAATTGCGCAGCAAGTTTAGGCGCGAAGGGTTAAGAAACTGTTTTAGCACTTTGCTTGTGGCGAGGTGTTTGACCTTACTAGTTGGAGAGTTCGCCACCTGGTCGTAAAGCTCTTCCAGTCGCTGGCCGTATCCTTCCAGCGAGTAAACAGTTTCAACCACCTGGCGCGCCGCCTTGATCTCGGGTTCAGAACAAAGGGAGAAAGTAGGAACTCTCATCTGCTCCAGTAAGTCAGGGTTTTCCTTCACCTTGCGAAGCACTGTCAACTGGAGTTCTTCATTGAGAACGCCGAAATCGATTCGGCCGTTCCCGACCCACTCTTTCCAGGTTTGTTTCACCGCGTTCCTCGGCATGCGGCAATCGTATGAAAGATAGCTTCGTCGGAGCATCGACTCAATTTCGGAGTAGAGCACTTTTTCATCGAGCCACTCGATCGGAAATCCAATGCGGGAATAAAGGTTCGAGATCTTAAGCCCGTTACGTTCAAAGTCACTGGTGATATCGGGCAGGTCCCTGCCAAACACACACTTGTCCGCCATCCATGGCTCAAGGAATGCAAGACCAAAGCCTTCCGCGATACTCGTCGTAACAATAAAGTCGGACCATCCCACAAGATCGAGAAACTCATATTCTCCGGAGTCAGCAATGCCCAAAGTTACTGGAAGCTCAAGCTCCTCCACGGCTGCACGCCACAAATCGTGCACTCCTTCCCACTCCGGGTTCTCCGGGCTCAGTGTGGTCGCAAAATCAATTCGATCACCGAAGATTAAAGCCAAAAGCAGCAATTCTCCAAGATTCTTTCTTCGAATGCCACGGGTCGGATAGAGGGCAAACAACTTACCCTCAGAAAACGGTCGATCCTCCTCCCCTGTGATCACCGTCAAAGGTGAGATCGCATTCGGGATGACATGCAAGTTCGATTCAGGAACGCCGGCAGATTTGAGGTAATTGTGATCACGGTGATTGATTGTGGCGTAGTGAATCTGCCTCGCCATCGGATACAATGTCGTTTCGAAACTCGATTCCGAATCGAAAAATGATCGCTGAGCAGAGTAGTTACCGGGCCGGCCGTCTTCGGCAAAATCATGCAATTGAAGCACAATCCTGGCACCATCACTGGCCAATTCGAGGATCGCAGTTGGAAGGAGCACATTCTTTGCCAGGGTCGGATTGTGGAAATGCCAGATATCTGGCTGCCCGCCGAAATATTTCTCTGCCGCTGCCTTGAGGGCTTCGGCAAGGCTTTCTGCAATGTCAGCATTCCCAGTCCTCCGGTAGTTGAGAGCCGGAATGACCCTGACCGATTGACTACCGGCTTCCGGCCTCGGATCTTCTCCCGAAAGTATCAACAACTCAATACCCCGCCCTTTGAGCGCCTCCCTCGCAGACTCGATCACCCGTGTCACCCCGCCCCGACGCAAGTGATAATGCACGATGGCAACTCTCAAAGGTAGGTCAGTTCCGGCCATGTCTTTTGCGGTATTCGGGCAGGCTGATCATCGGGGGGCGTTCTTCCTCGACAATTTCACGATTCAGCATCTCGTATCGACGTCCCTCTGCCTGCAATTGTCGGAACAACCCATTCACCTCCGGCAGTTCAGAAACGATGTCGTAATGCCGCAGTCGGTTCAAGAAACTCTGCAGAATACCGAACGACATTTTTCCGAGATCAATGGTTGACTGGTTCCGGTGGACTCTTCGGTCCAGGTCAGTCTGGGCAAAGGCATTTAGTCCATGAGCCTGAAATACATCAATCAAATGCGAGGTTTCAACTCCGTAGCCTATGGGAAACGGCAATGTCTCGAGAATCTCTCGTCGCACCGCATATTCACCAGAGAGTGGCTGCATCAGGGCGGTAAGTTCCGGAAAAAAGACTGAGAATAAAGGCCTTACCAGAATCTCAGTCACACGACCGCCACCAGACGGTCTCACTCCCTCCGAAAGAGCCAGCGGGCGGTCGTAGAATGCCTTCACATACTGAATCTCAGGACGATAAAGTAGAGGTGCCACCAAACCGGTCACGAACTTCGGGTGAATATTCTTGATGTCGGCGTCCACATAGCAGATCACGTTCCCCTTCAACTGGTGTATCGCTTTCCACAGATTCTCTCCTTTCCCCGACTTGAAGCCATGGTCAGGCAGAATATCAGCTGACAGGTAGGTGTCCGCCCCATAGGAAGCTGCGATCTCCAACGTATCGTCGGATGAGCCGGAATCGATCACGGCAATCTCGTCGACGAAAGGATAACGATCCATCAGCTCGCTCTTGAAAACGATGATCTCTTTTCCGATCGTCTTTTCCTCGTTCAAAGTTGGAATACAGAGGCTAATCGTCACTCCAGCTTCCTGCTTTGCCCGGACAAGCTCCTGCATGTCCCAGAACTCGCTGTGATGAAACGTGTTTTTCTGAAGCCAGTGGGCGACTTTTTGATCCACTTCTGACATTTCCCTAACCTTCGAACCCAAATCCCGCTGAATCCATAAATTGCAGCACTGAAACAATCTGTGCCAGCCCGTCAAAGATCGGTTCAAGGTGAATCATTTCATCGGGGGTGTGCCTGTTTTCCCCTTTTGTAATCCCGAGAGTCAGCGCCGGGATTCGCTTATCCAAGAGCGCGGCCAGCTCAGAAATACTGGGTTCAACCCGTGGACGAATCCCCAAGCGGTCGAGAGCATACCTCGCCTGCTTGACTAACGGGTGATCTCCTCCCAGATCACCCGGTTGGCGGTGAGCGATCATCTCGACCCCCACTTCACCGGCATAGGCAGCGTCGGCCCGATGAACGAGGGAAGCGACCTCCTCTTCAACACGCCTCACCAACCCAGCATCTTCGCTGCGAATCTCAAAGCTCACCTTGGCCTTACCCGGCGGAACATTATAGCCCGATCCGGCTTCCAAAGAGCCGATCAGGATCCGGGTCTCCGGAAACTCGTCACGGTTCAATGTCAAGATCCGCTCTACCACCTGGTTGAGGCGGGCGATCGCACCCGAACAGCGCTCATCCGGGCTGCCCCCTTCCCCTTGCCATTCAACGGTGACAACTCCGCGAGCCATCCCGAGGCTGGAATAGCTCAAGCGCCCGAGGTTCATCCCCTCAACGCACAGGGCTGAGTCAATTACCCGATCTGTATTCTCAAGGAAGAACCGCATTCCGGCGAGATTTCCTCGACCGAAGCTACGCGTCGTCCCCAGGAGTATCAGGTTGGACTCCAACCGAATTTCGAGGGCTTTAAGAATAAGTGGTAACGTTGCGAGAACAGCCACACCAAGGCCGTTGTCTGCGATGCCACGCCCGCTCATTTTCCCGACCTCCACATTGACAGTATGATCATCGGATTCCGGCCAAATCTTGTCGACATGAGCCGCCACCAGCAAATTGCGCTTGGAGTCCTTACCGGGCAACACCGCTGCCACATTTCCAGCCTGATCCCGTGAAATATCGTTGAGCCAGCATTCTGTGAAGCGATCGCTGAGGAGCTGGGTCAGCTCCCGCTCAGAGCCCGTCGGCGAAGGGATTTCTCCTGCCATAACGATATTGGCAAAGAGAATCTCCCGTAACCTGCCAAGCGCCTCCCGTTTCTCGAGGATCGCTTCGGTTGCTCCACATTCGGTTTCTTTCGCCATCTACCAGTAAATGCACCCTAAAGAGATCCCCTTGCGAGAAAAGCGATTTTCCCGACAATTCCGGCATTAATGGTGCGGTAGCAATAGTTAACTTTCACCACATTGGACGATGAACATCGGTTTTGTATCCACCCGATTTTCCGGCACCGACGGCGTTTCCCTCGAGTCCCAAAAATGGGCGGACGCGCTCGAACGACTCGGCCACAAATGCTTTTGGTTCAGCGGCCTCAATGATCGACTTTCCAAATGCTCGATGGTCGTTCCCGAAGCGTTCTTTGAACACCCCACCATCCGAATGATCAATGATGCTGTCTGGAACGTGGATGCCATACCCACTTCCATTGTCGAATCAATCGAAGAAATTTCGAAGTATCTCGAAGCAAACATCAATGATTTTTGCCGGCGCTTTAAAATCGATCTGTTGATTTCCCAGAACGCTCTCACCATCCCGATGAACCTGCCTCTTGGGCTCGCACTGACCAACCACATTGAATCGTCTGGCATACCCACCGTAGCTCACCACCATGACTTCTACTGGGAGAGGAAAAGGTTCACTGGAAACGGAGTGCTTCCCTACCTTGAGAAAGCTTTTCCTCCTTCGTTGGATGCCATCACCCATGTTGTCATCAATTCCGAAGCCGGCCGGCAGTTGGACGATCGCCTCAAGCTGGGCTCCATTCTCGTTCCCAATGTGATGGACTTTGAGACGGCGCCTGAAATCTCATTTGCGAGCCCTGCAATCAAAAGCGAGCTCGGCTTCGCCAACGAAGATATTCTCTTTCTACAACCCACCCGCGTGGTTCCGAGAAAGGGCATTGAACATTCCATCGAGCTGGTCGCCCGACTCGAGGACCCACATATAAAGCTCGTCATCTCTCACGAATCAGGTGATGAGGGCCATGACTACCGAGACACTCTTATTGCGCTGGCTAAGGCCCGGCAAGTCGACCTTCGACTCATCGGAGACATGGTTGAATCGTCGAAGAAGCCTTCATTCACGCTCGAAGAGCTCTACCAGGTAGCCGACTTTATCACCTACCCCAGCTTGTATGAAGGTTTTGGCAACGCCCTCCTAGAAACGGTCTTTTTCAGGAAGCCCGCACTCGTAAACCGTTACCCCGTCTTTATCGACGACATTGAACACCTCGGTTTGAATTTCGTGACCATGGACGGAGAAGTCACCAATGAAACAGTGGAGCAGGTCAGCCAACTGCTGGCAGATCCAGCCAGAATCTCGGCCGCTGTTGATCATAATTTCGAGGTAGCGAAGCGGCATTTCGCGTTCAATCGAATCACCGATCCACTTTCACGGTTACTCTCGTCGATCTAATCTCGACAATGCCCAATTTCACCGTGGCGCCACGTTGAGTCAGCGTCAGGGTGCAACGGGCACGTATTCCCCCTCGAAAACCTGAGCACCGGAAAATTCCACTGACTCGCCAGAGAAAGGCGTAGCCGTCAGAACGGCCCGCCCCGCTAAGGGAAAGAGAAGCTTGGACTTGGGAAATCGAAATTTCATGATGGGATCTTCGGGACGTTCCCCCTCGATCGGCCAGATCCTCGCCTTGAGTTGCCACACCTCCTCCTCTTCCACGACCGATAATTCCATTTCGTAAACGGTATCGACATCCAGCTCAAAGTCGATTTGCTTGAAAGCCTCCCCACGCCTTACCAACTCCACTTTATCCCACGCAGGAATCAGTCGAAGCTGAAATCCATTAGGCCCATAAAGACCGATACCGAATCGGGATTGAATCCTGGTATCCCCGGGTGCCTGACCTGCACCCCTGATTGTTCCGGGTTTTTCCCGAAACTCAGGCCCGAATTCGAGCCAGCCATCCACGAGAGGTTCCACTCCGATCCGCAGCGTTTTCGATTCGGCATCCACGGTCCACTTACCCTCTTTCGAAGTCGCACCTCCGGGAGTGCCTCCCTGCATGGAGTTCTTGATATCCAGCGTCGCCACCGGCTTGGGTGGTATCGGCGGCTCAACTTCTTCCGACTCAGTTTCCTCCCGTGAAACCAGAGGAGAGAGAAACAACAAGGAAGCAAGGCAGATGCTGAGGAATCGTCGATTCATTCTCTGCGAATTGAATCCAGTAGTTCTCCACGCAGCACCAGGCGCGCGGCCAGCCAGCAGAAGATCAATCCGCCAAGCAGCACCGCTCCGTTGATTCCTCCAAGGAGGCCCCATGGCAATCCGCTGGCACCTTTCGAAAGCTGTGGCGATACTGCAATCATTGCTGCCACAAAACCGAGAACCACGCCAAAGAGATGCAGGAACCAGTGTTCGGCGAGTATCATCCGTGCCAGCATTTCGCGGGTAAATCCGACTGCCTGCATCACCCCCAACTGGCCCCGTCGTTCAAGCACATTGCGTCCCACGATAATCGCCAGTCCCACCGTTCCGAGGAAGATGCCCAAACCTCCCAGAGTCGAAAAGATACTCAGGTAGGTATTCTGCACTGCGTTAAACTCATTGAGTCGCTCCGCTGCCGGTCTCATCTCCAGCCCCAGGTCCCCGAACATGCGACTCATGTGAGCGGCGACCGGTTCGAGAACTTCAGCCGACTGACCGTCCACAAGGAAGAAGCGATAGCCACCCGCATCGGGAAAGAAGCGAATGAAATTTTTCTCCGAGATCACGACATTGCCCTGGAGAATCGAAGTATCGAGCAACCCGACAATCTTCACGGCAAAAGATTGCCCTGACACAGTCTCATAAGGAACCACGTCCCCCAACCCTTTCTGCAAGGCATAGGTCGCGGTATTCTGATCAATGATTCCGGGTATCACAGGAACCCCGAGTTCGTCCTTGGTGGGTTCGCCCGATAACATTGCCCACCCTTCACCATCAGACTCTTTCTTGGTGAACGAGAATGGCGCCAACTGAGCCAACTTCGCTTCATCTGTCGCTATGAGTCGTGGCCGCTGGGCACGATTCAAATTCAAGCAGCTCGCATCCTCCCCGTCACTGACGCGGAATGGATAGACTTCAAATTCCACGTCCAGATCATTCAAGCCGAACTTCTCACGTCCAGCCTCACCGTTGAGATCATCGTAGATTGGCAAAGTCGCTTCTCCTACATAAGCAAACCCTCCCGTTCCGGAGCCTCTCCGATCCGCTCCCCGCTCTCCATCCAGTCGAAACGAATTGATCGCTGTCACCATAAAGACGCCAGCGGCCATCAGGCCCACCACGGCAAGACTTCGGCCACGGCGTCGGATAGTGTGCTGACGTCCAAGAGAACTGATCGAGGTGAGAACCGAAGAAGGTTTAAGAAATCGACGAATCAAGACCGAACAGGCAGACACGCCTGCGGCAGTGAAGAGGAAACCAGCTCCGAAGAAGAGCCCCTGCTCGGCCATCGTTCCGGCTTCCTTCGGCGCAACCAGGCACCCTAGTCCTCCCAACAGGGAAACGACGAACCAGATCATATCCCAAAATCGCCCACTACGGGTTGCTTCAACGTCATCGCTCCCGGAAATAAGATGACCGGGTTGAACCGCCGCGACGCGCCGGCTCGCAAACCATACCACGAGCAGGGCAATGATCACCGTTACTCCAAACGCAGCGATGAGGGATTGAGGCCTGAGAAAATAAACAAACTCGATTCCCGCCGCGGCTTCCTGCCAGACACCCGACATGCCGTAGAGAGCGAGCCGAGTGTAGACATAGCCCCCCAACAATCCCAATGCCGCTCCAGCCACCGAAAGAATGAGTGCTTCGGTGAGGAACTGCAGCCTTACCTTTTTCTTGGTGAACCCGAGCGCCAGTAACAAGCCAATCTGCGATGAGCGCTGCTCAATCCCAAAGACGAAGACCAGCCCTGCCAGCACCAATGCGGCAACAATAAGGAAGAAACTCATGCTGGCAAAGAGCGATCCAAAATCGAATGAATTTGCCACCGCCGCCGAGGCCTCGCCCTGCAAGTCGCGATAGGCCATGCCAAGATCATCGAGATAAAGAGTCTCGCGCAACCGGTCATCGAGGCCGGCAGCACCACCATCGTCCTGGAACCTGACTGCAGTCACGCTGCCAAAGCGGTTGGCCCACATTTCCTTCGCTGCTGCGAGACTGACAAAAGCCTTCGGAGTGGCTCGGTATTGATCCCAGAATTCATCGTCCTTGTCCCGGATCTTGTCGCGATCGATCGGGATACCCGGCTCCCAGTCATCGAGGTCTTCAACATCAAAGATACCGGGAAAAGCGGGAGTCCAGCTATCGTCCCAACCGAACTCTCCCAGCGGAGCCACCTTGCTGACCGTGAAAGATTTTTCCTGCTCGATCAGAGCGCGGCCGGGTCCGACCACATTGTAAACCAGGGTCACTTCATCACCCGGCCCTGCACCAAGATCTTCAGCAACCCAATCGGAGAGGATAATCTCGTCGTCTGCCAGGGAACTACCGACAATACCGTTCAGCTTCGGTGCCACGCCCGTCACCATCGAGTATGGCGTTGCCTTGTCTCCGCTCTTGATATCGTTAGCGAGATAGGTCAATAACGGAGCTGAATCCGCAACGCTAGACTCGAGAGACTCGACGATCACATCATCAAAGAAGACCCGGGAGCTCACCAGCTGCCTGGTTCCGCCCTCCACTTCGGAGACGGAGAGTTGCAGGTCATCGAGGTTCCAATTCGATTGAATCCCTCCGGCAAACGCCGCCGGATCGGTTCCCACGGGAGCCGCGAGAATGTTGGCTCTTCCCGGTTGTTCCAGGATCTCCTGCAGTCTCGAAAGCTTAACAAACAAAGTAGACGGCGGCACCTGCTCAGCCCGCAACGAAAATAGCCCGAAGTCATCAGCGTTTAAGACCGTTGTCACCTTCGCCGTAAACGGAGTTGTCTGTTCAGATTCACCCGATAGAGGTGCGTCCCGGGAAAGCGCTCCCGGCAACTCAATTCGCAGGATCAGGGTATCCCCCTCGCCCGCGTCGATCCGGTTGGCGAAAGGCTGATTGATTGCAGTCCAGGATTCATTCTCAAATCCTTCGGGCGCACTTCCACGGTTCGACATCTCCCAAAACCGGTCATCGACACCAACGATCTGGACCTTGTTCACCCGCATCCCACTCGATCGGTTGGAGGCAGTGCCCTCAACCTGGAGCAGCGGAGCGACCGTCACATCAACCCCATCCGAAGCCATAACGCGGTCCGCCAACTCGGCTGAGACAAACCTTTCGCCACCAGTGAACACGAGGCTTACCTCTGACAAACGTGCGTCGGCATTCCGGCGCAGACTCTCTTTGACCGAGTCCCCCACCACGAGCGAACCGCTCAAGATCGCTGAGGTCAACGCCATAGCCGCCAGCACCGAGAGGTTGATCCCCCGATAATGCTTCAGCGAATCGACGACCAGCTTAAAGACACTCATAAAACTGCTTCGATCTTTCCACGACTGAGAGTCCTGACACTGCCTACAGATTCGGCGACGTCACGATCGTGAGTCACAACGATGAGGGCGAGATCCTCGGATTCGTTCAACTCACCCAGCAACTCAATCAGGTTCACTGCATTGTCCTCGTCGAGGGCTCCGGTAGGTTCGTCGGCAAGAAGCAGCTTGGGGGAATTGATCAGCGCCCTGACGACAGCCACACGCTGGCGCTCCCCTCCAGACAACTGGGACGGCTGACTGTCCACTTTCTCTGCCAGGCCCACCCGGCCAAGCAGGTCACGGGCCCGCTCCGATGCCGCAGCAGCGTCGTTCCCGGGGTGTGCCAGCGTAGGAACCAGCACGTTCTCCAGGGCCGTGCATTGCGGGAGCAGGTGATGCATCTGGAAGATAAATCCAATCTTCTCTGAGCGAACCTTTGCGAGCGCCTTTTCATCGAGTCCGGCGACTGACTTTCCGCCAACGATCACCGCTCCCTCCGAAGGACCATCAAGCGTACCCATCACATTCAGCAGAGTACTTTTGCCGCATCCTGACGGTCCTATGATCGCAAATCGCTCACCTGCGTTCACCGTCAGGTCGAGCCCGTCCAGAATCTTTCGCTCCGGCGCAGATTCATACCACTTGGTCACGTTTTCCAGTTTGAGAATCTCTTCGCTCATCATTCGTTATTGTTTGATCCAGCGCTTGGATTTGAATTCAAAACGCGGCAGGGAATCCGGTTCAACCAGTCGAACCGGAATCCTCAAGGTGAAAGCATCGGCCAATTCACGGGCGACCCGGTCGGCCAAGTTGGGTGAGGCAGCAGGATCGGCCTCGATCGTTACTTCAAGTTCCGCCATCGACTGTCGTGTCGTTTGAATCACTTGGAATTCGACGACCTCCGGAAAACCGCGGATGATCTTTTCAACTGCCGTCGGGTAAACATTGACCCCACGGATCACGGCCATGTCATCAACTCGTCCCAGCACGCCCCCCTCAAGGCAGAAAACCGGTTCCTCTGCTCCCTCCGGCCGAAAGAATGTCTTTTCGACGAGATCGCCGGTCCGATAACGCAGCAAGGGACAAGCCGTTCTCGTCAGGGTCGTAATTACCAGTTCTCCCTTTTCTCCGGGGCCAACTTCCTGATGAGTCTCGCGATCAATCACTTCGACAAAATAGGCGTCTTCAATCACGCAAAGACTAAGTGGTTTGCTAGGATGCTCATAGGTCACCGGACCGACCTCTGTCATCCCGTGGTGATCAAAAACCTCTACCCCTTTCCAAAGTTCCGAGATCCGGTCACGAACTTCAGGCAAACTTCCACCGGGTTCTCCGGCCACAATGATCTTCTTGAGCCGATAAGCGGCAATTTCATCGCGGTCGTGAGCCGCGTAGACTTCCCCGAGCCTGAGTGCATAGGTGGGTGTGCAGCACAGTACATTCGCATCGTGAGCAGCCATGGCCTGGAGACGCGCCTTACTGCTCAGTCCTCCTCCGGGGATGGCCAGATTGCCACGTCTGGTGGCAGACTCAAACGCTGTCCAAAATCCCAGAAACGGACCGAACGAAAATGCAAAGAAGACCACCTCATCCTTTCCCACTCCCGCCGCCTCGTAGACTTGGTCCCAGCAATCCAACATCGCCGACCAGCTGTCTGCAGTGTCAAGTGACGGCAACGGTCCTCGAGTCGTTCCACTGCTCTGACAAAAGCGGGAATACTGATCGATCGAGAAAGTCAGGTTGGACCCATAAGGGGGAAATTCCTCGTGGTCCCACACCAAGTCCATCTTCGTGGTGAACGCCATGTCCCGGGCAAAGACCTCAAGCGACTCTAATTCAGAGCCAATCCCCGCCTTTTCGATGCGAGGCTGGTAAAAATTATTCCCTCTCTGCAACAGCTTAATGAGTGCACGGAGCTTTTCCAGCTGGGCGGCTTCAGTGACAGGGCGGTCAGTCATCTCCTGACACGTTACGGGAAAATGATCACTGCTTTCAAGTGATCAGAACGGGAAAGCTAAACGCAGATCAGGACTGTTTCCCGCTGGACTCAGCACCGGTCGTGACCTCTTTCTTCGCGTGGCCCGCAGGGGCAGGATCAGGCTTGAACTTGACCACGAGATAACCGCCAAGAGCCGCCATCAGAATACCAACTACAAACTGCCAGCGCAATCCGGCCCAACCACCCGCCGGCGGGTGGAGTATCAGCGATACAATCGCGTTCACAATCGGCGCCCCGGCAAAGATAATTGACATGACAATGGCCGGCGCACTTTTGTTACCCTGAGCAAAAAGCGCACCGAGAGAGAGAAGAACAAAGAAGGCTCCAATCGCACCGAGAATTCCGGCAATCAGTGAGAGCCAGAGACCCTTCCCCGGAAAATTCCAATCGGATCCGCGAATCACGAGAATGGCGAGCGGTGCCAGCACCGCCGTGAGGAAGTAGGCAACCCCTACAAAAAGAAAAGCCTTGTAGCGACCATTGGCGGGATCGCTCATTCCGACCTGGCCCATGTGAAGAAAGATACCGTAGAGGCCCCAGGTAACGACTGTTCCCAGAGCAAAAATAAGCCAAGCGTAGCTGCCCATGATCATATGAATCTAGATTTCGAAAGAAGATGAGCCCTATCGCTCCAACTGCCCGGGAATAGATCCCTCGGGTGCCTCGCAAAGTTTCTCGCGCCATTCGTCGGGTATCGCAACCGCTTTCATGCGGCGCAATTGAGCATCGAAACGCACGCAAACCACAGTGAATCGACCGGTTGCGGCTATTTCACGCTCTCCTTCGTCGTCCGGATTCTTCCAGAAATTGAAGTAATACTTCACGGTCTTGTCGCGTATTTCCTCGACCAACAGTTCGATTTCGACCTCTTCTTCAAATTGCAGAGGTAATCGAAAATCTGAGGAGGCATGAACCCGGGGCCAACCTACCTGCGGATCGCTTCCCTCATTCTTATCCTTAAATGGGTGCACCGAAAATCCCATCGAGCGGTAAAATGCGTGCTCAGCCACTTCCATGAACCGGAAGAAATTTGAGAAGTGCATGATCCCCGCCACATCCGTGTCGGCAAACTCCACGCGGCGTCGATAAGTAAATCGGTGAGTCATACCGGGAACATGGCCCAAGGCAGGAAAAAGCAAAAGACTAAGAGAGGAAAAACATTCGATCACTCACACTGGCTCCCCTTAAATAGCCGACCGCTGAAAACAAGCACAAAATGCTAGCCCGCCTCAAGTTCAGCCAAGCGATCCGCCATCTCGGACGCTTGCAGTGTCCCGATCGTCTCTTCAAGGTCGCCTGTAATCACCTGGTCCAGGTTGTAGAGCGTCATATTCACGCGATGATCAGTGAGACGGTTCTGGGGAAAGTTGTAGGTTCTGATTTTCTCTTCGCGACCTCCGGAACCGATCAGATTCTTTCGGTGCGCCGAATACTTTTCGTGCTCTTCACGAATTTTTGCCTCGAGCAACTTGGCTCGCAGAATCTGGAGAGCTTTCTCCTTGTTCTTTCCCTGGCTTCGCCCGTCCTGGCACTTCACCTGGATGCCGGTCGGCAGGTGTGTCACCTGAACGGCTGAGTCAGTGGTGTTGACGTGTTGCCCCCCTGGTCCGCCGGCACGGGTTGCCTGAATTTGGAGATCTTCCGTCTTCAACTCCACATCAACTTCCTCGGCTTCGGGAAGCACAGCCACAGTAGCCGTGGAGGTGTGAATACGCCCCTGGGTCTCCGTGTCCGGAACGCGCTGAACACGATGCACTCCACTCTCGTATTTGAGGAAGCGAAAGACTTCTTCTCCTGTCACCTTGAAAACCACCTCCTTAAAGCCGCCCACATCCGAAGGGCTCGCTTCGACCGACTCCGTGCGCCAGCCGCGGGTTTCCGCGTAGCGCTGATACATGCGATACAGGTCACCTGCGAAAAGCGAGGCTTCATCCCCACCGGTGCCGGCGCGAATCTCCACGATGGCATCGCGATCTTCAGTCGGGTCGTGAGGCAGCAACGCATATTGCACCTTCCCCTCAAGATCTTCGATCAGCTTCTCCAGCCCGGGAATTTCCTCAGCCGCCATCTCGGCCATCTCAGGGTCGTCTCCCTTGGCCAGTTCGCGATTCTCGACCAAGTTCTCCTTCGACTTTCCAAGAAGCTCCCAATCATCGAGCAGAGCCTTGGTCCGGTTGTATTCACGGGTCAGCTCGCCGGCCTGGCGCGGGTCGTCAAAGAAACCTTCCTGAGCCATGACTGACTCAAGTTCGGGGATCCGAAGGCGTTTTTTCTCAATAAGGGCAGAATAGTCCACGGGGAGTAACGTTTCGAGGTTTCCGGGCTAATGGGCAACAAAAAACGGTGACAACGCCCCAGCAGGCGTCATCACCGTCTGAAAAATGACGGAATTCCGTCAAACTTCCGATCAAACGTCGGAAAGCTTAGGCTTCTTGCGGCGGCCACCGCCATTGCCGAAACGCTTCTGGAACTTGTCCACACGACCAGCGGTGTCGACAAAACGCTGCTCACCAGTGAAGAATGGGTGGCATTCCGAGCAGATACCCACGTGAAGATCGCTCACCGTTGAACGCGTCTGGAAAACGTGGCCGCAGGTGCACTGGATCGTCGCTTCGTTGTAATCAGGATGAAGTTCCGCTTTCATGGTCGTAGGAAAAAATGGAGGGGGCGGACATTAGTCGCGATAAATCAGTCGATCAAGCGGAAATTTAGGGGTTCTTCCCCATTCCCTAAACTCCCGAAAGCCGGTCCCTAAGGCAGGTAAACGCTCGCAACAATAAAATCGCTGGATGGAGGCAAATTGGCCAGATAGGGGCCTCAGAGAAGTCCTCCGATATGGACCATGCAGATCTAAACCTGCTACCAGCGCATCTGAAATTTTCGAAAAGAAAAATCCAGCCGAATGCCGCAGGAGCGGATTTCCATATCGAATAACCTGACTCAGAATGTCGAAAAACGGTAAATCCTGCGCGAAAACGCGCTTTCCAAGCAAATGGATCGTGGTAATGCTACGCCATGATCCTTCGCTTGTTTCTTTGGGGCCTGTTCTTCACTCTGCTCCCCGCGGGCGCGGCGGAAAAGCCCAACTTTGTCTTCATTGTCTCAGAAGACAATTCCAAGCACTACCTGAAACTATTCGACGAAGGCGGAGCTGAAACTCCACACATTGCCTCCCTCGCTGAGAACGGAATCAAGTTCACCCGCGCCTTTTCGAACACTCCCGTCTGCTCCACTGCCAGGACAACTCTTGCCACGGGATGCTACGGCCCTCGCATCGGCACCCAGTTTCATCGCCGTTCCAAAATGGCCGAAATGCCCGAAGGCGTGCGCATGTTCCAGGCTTACCTTCGCGACATCGGTTACTACACCACGAACCGGTCCAAGAAAGACTACAATGCTATCGAAAGCGAGGGCACCTGGGATGCCTCATCTTCTAAAGCTACTTGGCGAAACCGTCCCGACGCAGAGCAGCCTTTTTTTCACATGCAAAGCCATGCGGATTCACACGAGGGTCGGCTCCATTTCAGCGAAGAGACCTATCAGAACGAGAAGACTTCCCACGATCCCGAAGAAGTTGTGCTTCAACCCTACTTCCCCGACACTCCCCTCTTTCGCTACACCCGCGCCCACTACCTTGATCGCATCCAGGTGATCGACGATATCGTCGGGGCAACCGTCGCAAAACTGGAAGAAGACGGCGTGCTCGAAGACACCTTCGTTTTCTACTTTGGAGACCACGGCGGTGTGATGCCACGAGGAAAAGGCTACGCCTACGAATCCGGGCTTCACATTCCTCTCGTCGTCCGCGTCCCGGAAAACTTCAAGCACCTCGTTGATGCCGATCTTGGCAGTAGTAACGGCGGCTTCGTGAGTTTCATCGACTTCGGCCCCACCGTGCTCAACCTCGCTGGCATTGAGGTCCCCCGTGGAATGGACGGCACTCCTTTTCTGGGTGATGGCATTTCTCTGGCTGACGTTGCCAAGCGTGACACCGTTTTCGGCTACGCCGACCGCTTCGATGAAAAATACGAGCAGGTCCGCACGCTCAGGATCGGGGACTGGAAGTATATGCGGAGCTTCCAACCCTATTATCCGGACGGCCTCCAGAACAACTATCGCTACCTTCAACTTGCCTATCGTGAGTGGCGCGCGCTCTTCAACGAGGGAGAGCTAAACGATGCGCAGGTTCAGTTCTTTCAACCCAAGCCAGCAGAGTTGCTGTTCGATCTCTCTACTGATCCTCATGAAGTCAAAAACCTGGCGAACGCCCCCGCCCACCAAGCCCGGCTCGTCGCTATGCGCGAGCAACTCACTGACCGACTGAAAGCGATGCCTGATCTCAGCATGTATCCGGAAAATGTGCTCTACGACGCTGCCATGGGTAATCCCGTCAAATACGGCAAAGAGCATAACGAGCAAATCAGTGAGCTAATTGATACTGCCAACCTGATGTTAGTTCCATTCGCCGATGCTCACGCTGCCCTGGCCACTGCTTTGACCTCAGATGATCCTTACCAGCGTTACTGGGCTGCCACAGCTTGTGCTTATTTTGGAGAGGAAGCGAGCGAACTGGCTCATACCGCGAGCCCACTTCTCAACGACGAAGATCCTATGGTCCGGGTTCGAGCCGCTGAGTTTCTTGGCAGGATTGGCAAAGCCGACCCGAGAACCACACTCATTGATGTGGTCAACTCATCCGACCACCCCGTCGAGCAGCTTATCGCGCTCAATGCTGCGGCCTACTTCCATGAGCACACTGAAACCGCCTTCCTTTTCCAAGCGAGTGACTTCGAGGGAGTCAAAGGCGAAGGCGAACGCCGCATACAATACTTCGACAACGACTGGCTCAAGAAACCCCGCAGTTCAAAGAGTAAGGGGAAGAAGTAAGCTCCAATGACAGCTACCCAAACAGGATCACGCATCAAAAGAGAAGCGCCCTGACCAGAGACTGCCAGACCGCTGTCCGTGGCACTTTAATTCGATGTTGCATCACCTGCTTCGGCCCGGCCTCGCGAAGCTCAACAAGGGTTCTCTTGGCAAGGATCTGCGGCAAGCGGGTGCAAAGGTGAACTCGCCCACTTCTAAGCTTGAGGCAATATTCATCACCCGCTTCAAGAAGTTCCTGACAGATATCCACCCATTTGTTGAATACCGGCTCCAGTTCCCGGAACTTAATTTCCTCCAAAGGAACCCAGCCTTCCTGCCTAAGCTCCTCACCCGGAAGATAACAACGTCCCTCAGGTAGATCTTCATGCAAATCTCGCAAAATATTAACCAACTGCAGTGCCTGCCCCAGCTTACGGCCGCAGATCAGCATTCGTGAAGCATCATCACGATAGGCAAACCTCTCTCCCAGGTTCGTAAATCCTACCTTAGTCCAGAATTCTCCGACACATCCCGCAACCCAATACGTGTAGCGAAGCAGTTCTTCATCGGATTCACAGGTCACCACTCCAGTGCTATCAAAGTAGTTCACGTCCCAAAGCTGCCCGTGAATGATCGTCAGGATCACTTCGCTGAGATGATCCTGATTCGCTGAATCAATTGACTGATACCATCGAAACAATTCCGGGCTTTGCCTGATCAGTTCCGCTTCCCCGGCGTGGCTTACGACGCCGGCGACATCTCCCATTCCTTCGATGCGATCGAGTTGCCCCTGGATCAGCAGGCGAACCGAATCAAGAAGCTCGCGCCGCCGATCACTGTTAATACCCTTAGCGTCAGCAATTGTATCAGTGAGGCGGGCAAGAAGGTAGCCAAGCGAAACAGGTTCCCGCATACTTGCGGGAAGAAATCGCATGCTCAGGTAAAACGAACGCGAAACCGACTTGAGCAGTTCGTTGTGATCAGCTGTCAGCATAAAGTCCCTGCTAACCCAACTTCTCCGCCGCTTCCTTGATGATGCGCTCGGTCGTTTCCCAACCGATACACGGGTCAGTCACAGATTGTCCCCAGATCATCTGTGAAGGGTCATCGAGAATTTTTTGATTTCCTTCTACCAGATTACTCTCGAGCATTGCGCCGACGACCCATCTGTTTCCTTCAGCCCTCTGCCGGACGATCTCATCAAACACTCCGGGCATTTTCTCATAGTCCTTAGAGCAGTTCGCGTGACTGGCATCAGTGACAATGGCTGGGGAAACACTACCCGCTTTCAGACCAGCGATGGCCTTCTCAACCGATGCTTCATCGAAGTTAGGACCATCATCTCCCCCACGCAGCACAGTGTGGCAGTTGGCATTCCCTTTGGTGCTCACCATGGAAGCCACTCCCTCAGGGCTGATCCCAAAGAATGTTTGAGGAGCAATCGCTGCCTTTAAGGCGTTCACCACAGCACTCATACCTCCATAGGTTGTGTTCTTGAAACCCACGGGCATGGACAATCCTGATGCCATCTGGCGATGAGTCTGGGACTCAACGGTGCGAGCACCTATCGCAGCCCAGCAGATCAAATCGGCAATGTACTGCGGCGTGATCGGATCAAGAAACTCGGTCGCCGTCGGCAAACCAATATCGACCACATCACGCAGCAGCTTGCGGGCGATCCGAAGTCCTTCGGCAAGATTGGCCGTGCCGTCGAGATCCGGATCCATGATGAGCCCTTTCCAGCCAACCGAGGTACGCGGCTTTTCAAAATAGACCCGCATCACAATTTCGATCCGCTCTTTCACCTCTTCGCTCAACACCGCGAGTTTTTCGGCATATTCGATGCCCTGCTTGGGGTCGTGAATCGAACACGGCCCCACAATGACCATGAAACGGTCTGAATTCCCCTGGAGAATGTCTTCTATCCTCTTCCGGGATTCTGTCACCGTCGAAGCCTGGGCATCGGACCGGGGTTGCTCATGGGTCAACAACGCCGGAGCCGGCAGGGGGACGTTGAATGCGACATTTAAATCTGTGACCTGCGCCGTCATACTATCAAATGAGTCGCGGTTGACGGTGCCAGTGTCAAGAAAGCGCTTTACGACAACTCAATCAGATTGGCAGCACCGTGACCTGCTCTCCGGCAGCAACTTCCTGTTCTGGTTCCAGCCGAACAAGGCAGTTCGCTTTGCTGAGTCCGAAAATCGCGTGTGACTGCTGCGTTCCTGACAGTTGAACCTCATTCCCCCTGAGAATTCCGCGCAAGTAATGCGGCCGGTCTCCACGATTGTTCATCGCTTCCTTCGCGACCGCTATCACTTGCCCGGAGTCAGCACCTTGGACAGGTTTTCCAAGCAATCGCTGGATCACTGGCTTCACAAAAAGCAAAAAGGTCACGAAGGCGGAGACAGGATTTCCCGGCAAACCAAATACCATGGTTCCATCTTCATGCCGCCCGAATACAAAAGGCTTTCCTGGTTTGACCCGGACGCGCCAGAAATCTGTCGACACTCCGAGATCTGTCAGAACCTCCTTCACGAAGTCACGCTCCCCAACAGAGACGCCGCCGGCGATCACCACCACATCGGCAGTCGACAACGCATGACTTAACACTTCGCGAAGCTTATCCATTTCATCAACAGCGTGAGAAGTCGCTGCGACCCCTCCCACTCTTGTCACCGCAGAATGCAGCAGAGGCGCATTGCTGTTGTAGATTTCACCGGGCAGCAGAGGGGCTCCTGGCTCGACCAGCTCGTCCCCCGTAGTGACAATCTGGACAAGAGGCCGTGAGTGCACCGGAATCTCTGGAATACCCTGCGATGCCAGCAATCCAATTCGCGTCGGAGTTACTACCGACCCCGCATCCAGCAACCGCTGCCCGGCACAGACATCTCCACCGCGACGACGGATATTTTCACCCTCAACAACCCCATCAATAATGGTGATCTTTCCGCCCTCCCTTACAACATCCTCCTGCATGATCACCGCATCCGCACCCACCGGCACTGGAGCGCCCGTGAAAATTCGGATCGCTTCACCGGAAGAAAGCTCAAGTTCCCGGTCGAGGCCTGCGGCCTGGATTGCCTCTGCGACAACCAGCACACTCCCGTCTGTCGCCTGAGCCGCTTTCACGGCATAACCATCCATACTCGAGTTGTCGAATGGCGGAGAATCAACCAGGCCCACAATATCTTCGGCGAGAACCTGATCCAGTCCCAATTCTGGGGGAACCCAAACCACCGGACCGGGATCTGACTGGTCAAGAATTCGTTGCCGGGCCTGTGATTCTTCCAACATCTTTACACAGCAAAGAATCAACTGAAATCAGTGTCAAACCCACAGTCGACCAACTCACATCGAAATAGACCACCTCACATCGCCTCACATCCGCCCGGCCAACAATTCACGCTGAAAGATCATTTCTTTCGGCATATGATCATAAAGATCGAGATAGAGATCCACTTCCGACAATAATTCCTGGCGAAACTCTTCCTGGCTGACTGCCATCAAACGATCAAACTGCTCCTCGGTAAAGTCGAGACCGTCAAAATTGAGTTCGTTATAGTATGGGACCCAACCGAACTGGGCTTCATGTCCACACCCTCGACCACAAACGCGATCGAAGATCCATTCAAGAACCCGCATGTTTTCTCGAAAACCGGGCCAGAGGAATTTGCCGTTTTCGTCTTTCCTGAACCAGTTCACATGGAAAATTCGCGGCAGATGCTTCACGCTTTTCCTCATTTCCAACCAGTGAGCAAAATAGTTACCCATGTTATACCCGCAGAACGGCAGCATCGCGAAAGGGTCGTGTCGAATTTTGCCGATCGCGCCTTCGGCAGCAGCCGTCATCTCAGAACCAAGATTAGCTCCCAGGTAAACGCCATGGACCCAGTTGAAGGCCTGAAAGACTAGCGGCATCGTCGTCGCACGACGACCTCCGAAAATGATGGCATCGATGGGAACTCCGGCAGGGTTCTCCCAGTCCGGGTCAATCGCCGGGCACTGTGAGGCCGGAGCCGTAAATCTCGAGTTCGGATGAGCTGCGGGCGTCTCTGAATCGGGAGTCCACGGATTGCCGCGCCAATCCGTCAGTTTGGCCGGAGGTTCGTCCGTCATCTCTTCCCACCAGACATCCCCGTCTTCAGTCAGGGCAACATTGGTGAAAATGGTATTCGCACTCAGCGAAGCCATCGCATTGGGATTCGATTTCTCCGAGGTGCCGGGTGCCACTCCAAAATAACCGGCCTCAGGATTGATCGCTCGAAGCTTGCCGTCTTCCCCCGGGCGAAGCCACGCAATGTCATCACCCACCGTTGTCACTTTCCAGCCCTGTTCCCGGTAATTTTCCGGTGGAATCAGCATCGCAAAGTTCGTTTTCCCACAGGCGCTTGGAAAAGCTGCCGCGACATAGCGTTTTTCCCCGTCCGGGTCTTCAACGCCGCTGATCAGCATGTGCTCGGCCATCCAGCCTTCGTCACGGGCCATCACACTGGCGATGCGTAAAGCGAGACATTTCTTGCCGAGCAGGGCGTTGCCACCGTACCCGCTGCCGAATGACCAAATCTCCCGGTCTTCCGGGTAATGGACAATGAATTTTGTTTCATGGCATGGCCAGGGGACATCCTTCTGGTCCGGTTCGAGCGGAGCACCGACGGAATGAACGCACGGAACAAAATCACCATCTTCGCCAAGCTGATCCAGCACGGCATTCCCCATTCGGGTCATAATCTTCATGTTCACCGCCACGTAGGCGGAATCGGAAATTTCAACCCCGATGATCGAGTGCTCTGAGCCCAGGGGGCCCATGCAAAACGGGATGACATACATTGTTCGCCCCCTCATACAGCCGCGGAAGAGTCCGTTCAAGGTCTCGCGCATCTCCTCTGGATCGGTCCATCGATTGGTCGGACCTGCGTCCACCTGACGCCGGCTGCAGATGAAAGTGCGATCCTCAACCCTGGCAACATCCTTCGGGTCCGACCAGGCAAGATAACTGTTAGGCCGCTTTTCCGGATTTAGCTGAATGAAAGTCCCGGCTTCGACGAGCTCTCCGCAAAGCCGGTTCCACTCTTCATCGGAACCGTCGCACCATACTACCGAGGCCGGTCTGCATAGAGCAACCAGCTTGTCGACCCATTCGAGCAAACCGGCATGAGAAGTGGGAGGATCGGGCATGATATGATGATAGATCGGGTGAGAGCCTTGTCGAGAAAACAGCGTGTTAGGTTTTTGGGAGACACTTGATCCTGCTCTTAATCTTGATCTTGCTCTTCTAATCGCTCCAAAAAGAAGATTAAGAGCAAGAACAGGATTAAGAGCAAGAGTAGGTAGCGCCCTGATCAAATCCGTCGTAAACTCCCGCCCGCCTCAGATTGCGAATGTTTACCCTGCTCAAATCCGATACCAAAACCGCCGCGCGACGCGGTCGGCTCGAACTCGCTCACGGCGAAGTCGAGACCCCGGCCTTTATGCCCGTGGGAACCCGCGGCACGGTCAAATCGGTCCACCCGCAGGAATTAACCGATCCGGCCCTCGATTGTCGAATCATCCTCGGAAACACTTATCACCTCTACCTCCGACCGGGAACTGAGGTCCTCGATGAATTTGGCGGCCTGCATAACCTCATGCAGTGGGACCGCCCCATCCTCACTGATTCAGGTGGTTATCAGGTCTTTTCTCTCTCCAAGCTCCGCAAGATCACGGAAGAGGGGGTCCGATTTCAGAGTCACATCGACGGCAGCCCCCTCTTTCTCACCCCTGAGTCAGTTCTTGAGATCCAGCGCTCCATTGGCAGCGACATCTGCATGATTCTCGACGAATGCCCTCCCTACCCTTGCGAACGGGAATACGCAGAGAACTCCCTCGCGCTGACCCAGAAGTGGGCCGTCAAAGCCCGGGAATGGATCGAGAAACACCGGCCGCCCGGCCAGCGATATTTTGGCATCGTGCAGGGCGCCTGTTATCCCGAACTTCGGGAAAAGGCCGCCCGGGACCTCGTTGACCTGGATTTTGATGGATACGCAATCGGGGGACTCTCCGTCGGCGAACCGGTCCCCGATATGCTCAAGGCCGTCGATGTCGCCGCGCCGATCCTGCCGGAAACGAAACCGCGCTATGCCATGGGCCTCGGCCAGCCCGATCAGCTCCTTGAACTCGTTTCCCGGGGAGTCGACATGTTCGATTGTGTTCTCCCGACCCGCGTCGCCCGCAACGGCACGGCCTACACGCCCGGGGGGACGATTAATCTCAAAAACGCCAAGTGGGAAAAAAGCCGGGAATTACTCGCTCCAGACGGTGAAACGCACCCCCTTTGCCAAGGATTTACGAAGGGATACCTCCGCCACCTCATCAAAAACGAGGAAATCCTCGGTCTCAGGCTGCTGACGCTCCACAACGTCACCTTTTATCTCCACTTGATGAATCGGGTTCGCGGTGCTATAGAGGCCGGCACGTTTGCCGATTTTAAGGCAGATTTTATAAGCCGATACCGCGGTGAAAGAATCGACGCCTGAGCGCCAGGCGTCTTTTCGTCTAAACAGATCCAAATTTTAAGAAAGTAATGATAGCACAACTCCTTATTCTCGCCCAGGAAGCCGCACCTGCCGCACCCGCTGGTGGCGAAGGTGCCCCTGCTGGTGGTGGCCTCGGCATGTTCGTCCCCATGATTCTCATCATGGTCATGTTCTACTTCATCCTGATTCGTCCCCAGCGTAAACAGCAGAAAGCACAAGAACAAATGCGCAAGAGCCTCGGCAAAGGCGACAAAGTGGTCTCAATCGGCGGAATTCACGGTCTCGTCACCGGGATGACCGACAAAACTGTGTCCGTCAAAGTGGCTGACGGTATCAGTATGAAGTTTGATCGTTCCGCAATCGCCTCCGTCGATCCGAAGGGCGGCAAAGACACCGGCTTCGACGACGAGGAAGCAGAGGTAGAAACGGAAAGCTGATCCGCCTCCCAAAAATCCCCCCTCCCCCTAAAGGGCCGACGCCCTTTAAATCTGAATTGATTCATCCAATCCCGTAAAACCCATGCCAGCTCAAGAAGACGAGGCAACCGAATCCACTGAAGCAGCCACAGCCGCGGTTGCCGATGCGCCCGCCACAGAAACTGCTGCTGCCGAAGCCCCGGCAGCCGTCGAGTCAGCCGCTCCGATTATTGAGGACACACCATCCGCCGCTGAGGAAGCCGGTGAAGCCGCCGTTGAGACTGTCGAGGCCGTGGAATCCGCCACTCAAGCGATTCAGGAGGCCGCTTCTACTGGCGTTTCGTCTCAGATGACGTTCCTTCTCGGCCTCGGTCTGCTGGCGCTCTTCGTCTACTACTTCGCTACCGAGTCCTCCAAGCGCAAGCGCATGGCAGGAACCGCCCTCGCAGTGTTCATCACGGGTCTCAGCGTCTGGCTCTACAGCTCCATTGGGTTGGAAAAAGGTATCGAGCTCCAGGGTGGTGTCTCGATGCAGATCAAGATCATCCCGAGCGGTGAAGGAGAAATTACTCCGACTCAGCAGCAGCAGGTCATCGACGTGCTCAATAAGCGACTCAACTCACTCGGCACCAGCGAAGTGATCCTGGCACCTCAGGGCGAAGACGGCATCTTCCTGCAAATGCCCGGGGTGGGTCAGGAAAAACTAAAAGAGATCGAGGAGATTCTCGAACAGGTGGCGAAGCTCGAGTTTTCCATTCTTCATCCGCAGAGCAACATGCTTGCCGCACAGGTGGCAGCTGGTGGCCAGGTGGTTCCCGGCTACATAGCCCTTCCTTACAAACCTGACACGCTCGACGATGGCAGCGAAGGGCCCATCACCCGTTATGGTCTCGTCAAGATCAAGCGCGACATGGAAGGTGAAAACGTGAGCCGCGCCGGCTACTTCTATGGAGACTCCGGACACTCCATCAGTGTTTCCTTCACCAGCGATGGCGCCAAGATCATGGGCCCGCTCACCCGCGAAAACACCAACCAGCCGCTCGCTATTATCATGGATGACGTGATCCTATCCTCTCCCGTCATTCGCGAGCCATTTGCCCAGGGTTGCTCCATTACTGGCGACTTCACCCGAAACGAAGCTCAGGCACTCGCCTCAGCATTGGAAAACCCGCTTGAAAATCCGATTGAGATCGAATACTCCAACTTCATCAGCCCCACCATGGGTGAGGCCACGATCAAACAGGGTATCCTCGCCGGTGTCGCAGGTCTCGCCCTGACCCTGATCTTCATTCTCATTTACTACCGCTTTGCCGGTATCCTCGCCTTGCTCGGCCTTGGTATCAGTATCGCTATTATCTTCGGAACGATGGCCATGTTCCAGTTCACCCTGACCCTTCCGGGTATCGCCGGTATCATCCTCACGATCGGTGTGGCCATCGATGCCAACGTGCTCATTTACGAGCGCCTTCGAGAGGAGATGGCAGCCGGGAAATCACTCAAGGCAGCGATCGACACGGCATACGAGAAAGCTTTCTCCGCCATTATCGATGCGAACATCACCACACTGATCACCGCGATCATCCTTTACGCGCTGGCAGCCGGAACGGTGAAGGGATTCGCCATCACCTTGATCATCGGTATTTTCGCGACCCTGTTCTCCTCTCTGCTTGTGACTCGTGTTTGCTTCAACTGGGCGACAGAAACCAACTTCCTCAAGAAGCTCAGCTTCATGAACATGGTGCCTGAAAACGCGATCGACTTCCTCGGCAAGCGCAAGGCCTGCCTCTTCGCTTCACTGACCGTGCTGGTTGTCTCGCTCATCGTGGTTCCCTCCGTGGATCCCCGCGGAGTTGAGCTCAAAGGCGGTGACTCCATTACGATTCAATCTGCTGAAGATCTCTCGGTGGCAAAGATCTCTGAGTCACTTTCCAGCCTCGACCTTGGTGGGGAACCCATTGTGCAGGCCCAGAGCCCGGTCGGTGCCGACGGAGAGTTCTTTCTGATTCGTTCTGCCGACAACACGGCGGATCAAATCGTCGAACACCTTCAGAAGGATCTTGGTGTGAAACTCGAGGACACCACGGTGGCTTCGGTCGGTTCTGCTGTTGGTAAGTCGATGTTGATCTCTTCGGGAATCGCTCTCCTGATTGGTATCGCTGCGATTCTCGTCTACGTGACCTTCCGGTTTGAGTTTGCTTTCGCCCTAGGGGCGATCGCCGCTCTCTTCCACGACCTTATCGTTGTCGCCGGCATCACGACCCTGCTCGGGCAGGAGTTCACCCTCATCACTGTGGGTGCCTTCCTCACGATCGCCGGTTACTCCATCAATGATACCATCGTGGTCTTCGACCGTGTGCGCGAAGGTCTCGCCACGAAGCGGGGAGACATCAAGGATATCATGAACGATTCCCTCAACCGGACGCTCGCCCGAACCTTGCTGACCAGTTTGACTACCTTGATTACCGTGGTGGTGCTGTTCATTTTCGGTGGCCCCGGTCTCCGCAACTTCGCCGAAACTCTGATTATCGGTGTGCTGATTGGAACCTATTCTTCCATCTTCATCGCCTGCCCGATTGTTCTTTGGTGGGCTCGCAAGTCGGGCACCAACCTCCGCCGCGAGGTTCTTGATGCCGAGATGTCAAAGGTGGAAGCCGTGGGAACGCAAGCCTAAAGCCGGAGGCTTTGGGCATTGGTTACAGATTAGTCATTAGCCTTTTGATGAGATCGCGGGGTCCCCGCGCTCTTTTTACGTTGGGCGGTAGATCAGGAGATCCCACACTACCGAGGCCGCCGAAGGCGCAGGCGCAATGCAAGGCACCTCATTCCCTATATTCAATCCCGGAGCTGCACCGCAGCTCCTACTCCCACTCAATGCTCGCAGGTGGCTTGGTGGAGATATCGTAGAGAACCCGGTTCACGCCGGGCACCTCATTGAGAATACGATTGGAGATCTCGCCGAGAAGCTCGTAGGGCAGATGCACCCACTCGGCGGTCATGGCGTCTTCACTGGTCACGGCACGCAAGCTGAGAGCATACTCATAGCTGCGTTCGTCTCCCTTGACCCCGACGGTCTTGGTCGGAATGAGAGCAGCATAGGCCTGCCACACGGAATCATACCAGTGACGTTCGCGGAGCAGCCCGATAAAGATATCGTCGGCCTCGCGTATGATCTTTAGTTTTTCTTCAGTCACCTCACCGGGGCAGCGAACGGCCAGGCCAGGGCCGGGGAAAGGGTGGCGACCAACAACTCGCTCGGGAAGCCCCAGGACTCGACCGAGTTGTCGGACTTCATCCTTGAAGAGTTCGTCGAGCGGCTCAATGACACGACCCTGCTCCTTCAGTTCCATGATGCGATCGACACGGTTGTGGTGGGTCTTGATCGTCGAAGCAATCGAACCACTCGTGGCACTCTCAATCACATCCGGATAAAGCGTGCCCTGCGCAAGCAGTTCAACATCATCACCCACGGCATCGAAAAACACATCCACGAAGAGGCGGCCAATGATGCGGCGCTTCTCCTCAGGATCAGTCACTCCGGAGAGCGCTGAGAGAAACCTCTCGGACGCGTCGATTGTCTCGATCTCGATCCCGATACCGGCAAAGAGAGACTTTACCTCGGTGGCTTCATCCTTTCTCAGCAGGCCGGTATCGACGAAAATGTTACGGGTATCGACCCGGGACTCATGCAGCAGTGCAGCCAGCACTGAAGAATCAACTCCACCGGAGACGCCGCAGACTACTTTTCGACCCGCGACCTCATTGCGAACCTTGGCGGCCAACTCGTCCTTGAACGAATCGATCTTGAAGGTCGGCAGGTCCGTGGCGCGGTCGAGAAAGTTCCTCAGGATGTCCGTGCCCTCATCGGTGTGAGACACCTCAGGGTGAAACTGGATACCGAAGAAACGCTCGTTCCAGCGCAGTGCCACCGGCACGCCATCAAGGTTGCGACCCATCACTTCACACCCTTCTGGGAGTTCACTCACGGTGTCGGAGTGACTCATCCAGATCTGGGAATGTCCCTTGAGGCCGTTGAAGATTCCGTCGACGCCCTCCTCGATTATGAGAGTGGCAGGACCATACTCACGAGTGTTTCCGGGAGCGACCGTGCCGCCGAACTTCCCGTTCAGCAATTGCATGCCGTAGCAGACACCCAGCACCGGGACTCCCATTTCCTGGAGATATTCAAAATCGATATCGGGAGCATTATCCTCCAGCGTCGAGCGCGGCCCACCGGAAAGGATCACGGCAGCGGGAGAGCCCGTCTCGCGAAGTTCAGTCGGCTGGTAAAGGCGGGAGAAGTAGCCCAGTTCACGAATGCGACGCACAATGAGCTGGGTGTACTGAGATCCGTAATCGATAACGGCGATTGGATGTTCCATGGCAGAATAGAAAAAGAAAAGGGCTGGCCGCCCCATTTAACGGGCAGCCCGGTAAGTTAGCTGGTCTGGTAGTTGACCGGTTCCTCGGTAATGGTGATGTCGTGCGCGTGGCTTTCCTTGAGGCCACCTGGCGTTATCCGAACAAACTTGGCCCGCTCGCGGAGATACTGGAGGTTCTCAGCACCCACATAACCCATACCGCTGCGAAGCCCCCCAAGAAGCTGGAAAACCGTATCAGCCAGCGGACCGCGGTAAGGCACCCGGGCCTCAACGCCCTCGGCCACCAACTTGCCGGAAGAGTTCTGACCGTAGCGGTCACCGGAACCTTTGCGCATCGCCTTGAGCGATCCCATGCCGCGGTATTCCTTCCAGGCACGTCCCTGGTAATTCACCATCTCACCGGGACTCTCGCGGCAACCAGCCAAGAGCGATCCGAGCATGACGAGATCAGCTCCGGCCGCCATGGCCTTGACCACGTCTCCTGAGTAGCGAATGCCGCCGTCAGCAATGAGAGGCACTCCGGCGTCACGGCAAACCTTGGCCGCATTCTTGATCGCGCTAAACTGCGGTGTCCCAACCCCGGCTATAACGCGGGTGGTGCAAATAGATCCAGGTCCAACCCCTACCTTAACGGCGGCAGCGCCGGCAGCGATGAGGTCAGCAGCACCGTCGGCAGTGACAACGTTTCCGGCGACTACCGGCTTGCCGAATTCGCTGTTAAGCCGCTCAATCACGGAAAGGACGCGCTCGGTATGTCCCGTCGCAGCGTCGATGAAGACAGCGTCAGCGCCGGCTTCGATCACGCCCCTGGCGCGCTCAAAATAGTCTTCGCCCACCCCGATGGCCGCGCCAACGCGAAGCTGGCCGTGGTCATCCTTGGCAGAATTGAGATACATGTCCCGCTTCTCGATGTCCTGAGCCGTGATGAGACCGGCCAGCTTGCCCTCGGTGTCGACGAGAGGCAGTTTTTCGATGCGGTTCTTCTGGAGAATACGACGGGCCTCTTCGAGACCGGTGGTTTCAGGAGCACTCACGAGGCGGTCTTGCGGAGTCATCACCTCAGAGACGGGTGCATTTTCGTTCTCGATATGCCAAATATCGCGGCTCGTCACGATGCCAATTAAAACGTTTTCATCGTCGACGACAGGAAATCCGTTCACTCCCTTCTCGAACATAATCCGCTGAAGCTCAGCAATATTCAGATCCGCCGACATTGTGAAAGGATCGGTGATCACTGTGTTCTCGGATCGCTTCACCTTGGCAACCATGTCTGCCTGATCCTCAATCGGCATATTTCGGTGAATTACCCCAATACCGCCCTCACGAGCGAGAGCGATAGCAAGCCCGTCCTCGGTGACCGTGTCCATGGCCGATGATATCACCGGAATATTCAGCGGAATATCTTTGGTCAGCCGAGTTGAAATATCAACCTCGGCAGGTAGGACCTCGCTGCGCTGCGGGACCAGAAGAACGTCGTCAAAACTAAGACCAAGAGGAAGATCACCCATAGATAATGTTTAGGAGGGACCGCGGGATGATCAAGCGAAAGTTTCGCGTTGGGAGGTATTTAGGGTTTTAGGAGTTTAGCAATTTAGGAGAATGAGAGAAACCAACTCCCACAACTACCTAAAAGGAAGGGCGCCAGCGCCTCTTCCGACCAAAATACCTGAACCCCTATTCGACCTTCTTCGTTCCCGGGCGCACCGCAGGAATCTCCTGGAGCCACTCGGGGACTTCGTCCGGAGCATAAACGGGAAACTGGATTTCCATACAGGATACGACGGGAAAATCGCCGACCTTGTCTTTGCCGGAACGGTTCACCACGACAAACACTCCGGCCACTTCGCCACCTTGCGAAGCAATGAAGTCAGTCAACTCAAGCAAAGTCCCACCGGTCGTGATGACATCCTCAACGAGAAGCAGTCGTTCGCCCGGCTTGATTTCAAAACCGCGCTTCAGCTCGAGTTCGTTCGTCTCGGCGTTTCGCTCGGCGTAAATGGTGCGGGCATGAACGGCGAGCCCGACTTGCTGACCGACTGGCACTCCGCCCATGGCAGGACTCAGGACCACATCAATTTGTCCCAGCGCCGTCATCTCGTCGACGCGCTGCTCGATCATCTGCTGCAGCTCAAACGGGTGCTGTACGAGCTTGCCCTTTTTGACGTAGTAGTTGGAGTGGTTTCCACTCGCGAGAATAAAGTGACCTTCTTCGACTGCTCCGTAGTCCTTGAGCAGTTCGATGGTCTCATCCTGTGACGCTGGCAATTCGGTCCGCATAATCTTTGGCTAGTTGGCTGAAGGATTGATCTGAGTCGGCATAAAGGATGCCGCGGGAAACATTAATAACAGAAGGCGCACTCCGATCGGCACCCCGAAGTGCTTCGAGGTCTCCTCCCTGAGCGCCGAGTCCGGGAATCAGGAGCGGCACATCGGGCATACGCGCCAACACTTCGCCTGAGGCATTGGTCAGGCCGAGGACTAGTCCAATACTCCCCTCACCTGCTGCGGTGTCAGCTGCCCGGGTCGTCATATCACCGACCAGTTCGAACACCTTCCGCCCACTGGCGAGATCGTGCGTTTCGAGATCGGCGGCCCCGGCGTTGGAAGTCACTCCGAGCAGGTAAACGCCCTTGCCCGGGTATTTGAGAAAAGGCTCAACAGAGTCAAAGCCCATGTAAGGACTCAGGGTCACCGCATCGACGTCCCAACTTTCGAAATAGCCCTTCGCATAATGATCCTGCGTCGTGCCGATGTCCCCGCGCTTGGCGTCGAGCACGATAGGAACATCCGTCGCCTTCATCTTGCCGATGAGACGTTCGATCATCGCGTAGCCGTCCACGCCGAGAGCTTCGAAGTAAGCGATATTCGGTTTGAAAACGGCCGCAAATTCGGCCGTCTCTTCGATCACCTGCTCACAAAATGATTCGATCGCCTGAACCGATTCATGACGGTCCGGCCGAGGATCAAGCCCCACACAAAGGGCGCTGCCGGTATCGGCGATTCGTTGGCAGAGCTTGTCGGCGTAGGTCATGCGGATAAAGGGCACTCAACAGGGTTAACACCCCGAGTCAACCCTGTTTGAGAGGCGAGGCCTCGCCGGTGATTAGTTTTTAGTAATTAGTCGTTGGTTGGCTCTGCCCGAAATTCTCACGAATTTCGCTACCAGATCCGGAACGCCGCAGGCGTGGAGGAGCACGGTCCTCCGTGCCCGTCGGAAGATTAGCATCTTCCGCTACAAAAAGGAGTGCGGGTAACCCGCGCTCCATGAAAAAGCTAATCACTAATTTCTAACGACTAATCACTGGCAATAGCATTCGGCTTTTGCCTCACAGCTTCGCTGTGATCAAGTCTCCCATCTCAGCCGTGCCGACCTTCTTCTGGTCATCGTCGCCGGTATAGATGTCACCGGTGCGATAGCCTTCATCAATGACTGCCTTCACGGCGGCCTCGATGGCGTCAGCGGCTTCGCCAAGACCGAAGGAGAACTTCAGCATCATGGCCGCGGAGAGAATCTGGGCAATCGGATTGGCGATGCCCTGCCCGGCAATGTCGGGAGCGGAACCGCCACTCGGCTCATACATACCGAAGTAGAGTCCTTCACCTTTACTCTCGCCGAGGCTGGCGGAGGAAAGCATTCCGAGGGAACCGGCAATCATGGCCATCTCATCACTGAGAATGTCACCGAAGAGGTTCGGAGCGAGGACCACGTCGAAGTCACGGGGGCGGGCAATCAACTGCATGGCTGCATTGTCCACGTAGAGGTGATCAAGGGTCACATCCGGGTAATCTTTGGCAACCTCTTCGACGGTCTCACGCCAGAGAATACCATTCTGCAGGACATTGGCCTTGTCGATGGATGTGATCCGCTTGTCGCGCTTCTGGGCAGCTGAGAAAGCCACCTGAGCAATACGGGTAATCTCGCTTTTGGAGTAAACCATGGTATCGATGGCAGTACGCTCGCCACCGCGCTCTTCGATGCCCTTGGGTTGGCCGAAGTAGATGCCACCAGTAAGCTCACGGACGCAGAGCACATCAAAACCACCGGCGATACGATCTTCCTTGACCGGGGAAGCGTGGGTCAGCGCCGGAAAACAAACTGCAGGACGAAGGTTGGCGAAAAGGCCGAAGTGCTTTCGCAGCGGCAGCAAGGCCCCACGCTCGGGCTGAATCTCAGGCGGAAGGCTTTCCCACTTGGGACCTCCGACCGAGCCGAAAAGAATTGCATCCGCAGCTTCACAGGCTGCGATAGTGTCCTCCGGAAGCGGACAACCAGTGGCGTCGATCGCGGCTCCGCCCACCAGTTTCTCTTCAATTTCGAAAGTGAGGCCTTCCTTCTCGCCAACACGGTCGAGCACCTTGCGTGCTTCGCTCATGACTTCCGGGCCAATTCCGTCGCCGGGAAGAACTGCAATCCTGTAAATTTCGCTCATGGCGGAGACAAAAGACCGAATCGGTCCCGCCGCAAGCCGAAAAGTAATCAGGTCCTCGGAACGAAGTCTGGAATCGCGTTGGCGTCGTCCCAACTCAGTTTCTCGATATCGGTGCCTGCCGACTCTTCCTCAAGCAGGATATTCCCGTAGGCATCTTTGACCCGTATCTTCACACCCACCAGTTCATCCTCGCGGCTGACCTTGCCATCAAAGATATATCGATTGATCTCAACTTCGTTCGTAAAAATTTCAACGTCTCGGTTGTAGACCATCTCACCGAGCTCTTTCGAGCCGGAAATCTTGACCTTGGGATCTTCAGTGGATGAGTAGGATGAGGAGTAAGTCCACCCACTCTCAGCGCTCTCATAGACACTGAGACGCTCTCTCCACACCACCACGTATTCGAGGGTGGCCGCCGGAAGCGTTTCCCGAGAAAGGTTTCGGATCGCGATATCGTAATTACCGAAACGCTGCTCGTAGGTGTAGTAGGAATTAAGACGATGGCGCTCGGTATTCGTCGCGTTGTAGTCCACATCCACCTCCAGGCGATAATCAGTCTTAACTTCTATCACCCGCGTCTTGAGCCAGTCCTTGATATGCTGCTGATCATCGAGACTGAGTCCGACGATCTCATACTGGAATTCGAGACCGTCCTCACGACGAATCTTAACCTGCCGGTTATCCGGCGATACATCGAGCAGCATGGCTGAAATTTGCTTGCCGTCCTTACTCGTGAACTGGTGATACTCCTGACCGGGCGCAGCCACAAGAAAGGCGAATCCCAGCGAAGCAGTCATGAAAGGCAGGCGAAACATCTAGACGCAGTATACGACAAATTGATGAAAAAGGCCGGTCAAAAAATGCGCCAGCACGGGATGATCCGATTTGGCACCTAAGGGCACGGGTTTGGGAAGCGGTGGTGAACGGTATCGATCGCTTTTCTCACTTCGCCAGGCAAGCTCACTTCCACACTGGCGATGTTTTCCTTGAGCTGCTCCATCGACGTCGCTCCGATCAAATTGCTGGCAACGTGGTGACGTTGATTGATCCAGGCCAGGCTCATCTGGGTAAGACTCATTCCGGCCTCGTTAGCGATTCTGGCATATTCCTCGATCGCCGCATCGCTGCTGGGGCCGTTGTATCGGGCAAAACGTTCCCATAAGGTCAGTCGCGCGCCCTCCGGCATAACCCCACCACGATATTTGCCGGTAAGGCGTCCAAACGCCAGTGGCGAATACGGCAGGGAACGAAGGTCCTCGTAATGACACACCTCCGAAAGTCCCGCATCAAAGGTTCGATTCAGGAGATTGTAAGAGTTCTGGATGGTGACGATTCGGGGCAAACCGAGACTTTCAGCAGCCTGAAGAAATTTCATCGCACCCCACGGGGTTTCGTTGGAAAGCCCGATGTAACGCACTTTCCCCTGCTCCACAAGTTCCCCGAGAACTTTCAAGGTCTCCTCAATCGGGACTGAATCATCCTGTTTCGGAGGATTGTAATCACGCCCACCGAACAGGGGCACTGGTCGATCGGGCCAGTGGAGCTGATACAGATCTATGTAATCAGTCTGCAGTCGCTTCAGGCTGCCTTCGACCGCCGCCATGATATTAGGGCGATCCAGTCGGGCTCCGTCGCGAATGTGGGTCATATGGGTTCCGGGGCCGACTACTTTGGTGGCAAGAATCACCTGGTCTCTTTTTCCCCGGTCTGCAAACCAGTTTCCGATGATCTTTTCAGTTTCGTGACAGGTCTCCGCCACCGGCGGGACCGGATACATTTCAGCCACGTCGAAGAGGTTAACACCCTGCTCAAGAGCGTAGTCCATCTGTTCGTGGCCTTCGGCCTCAGTATTCTGCTCCCCCCAGGTCATTGTGCCCAGCCCGATCAGGCTGACCTTGAGGTCGCTGCGCGGTATCTCGCGATATTCCATTCAGAACTCTATCAGAAAAGAAACGAAAGCGTGAACCGCCTCTAGCCGTTGCGGATGATAAGTTTATTCTGTTTTCCACGGCCACGCTCCTCTGCCCAGACTCGATGCACGTGATCGTAAATCTGGCTGATGGTAGCTTTGTTGCTCATGCGGTATTCAGAAGTCTTCGCGTGAGTTGTGTCGGGATAATGCTTGGTCACGATGGAATCCACATTACCCATGCCCGCTTTCTCCGTCGCCTGGTTGGCAAGATCCTTGATACGATTGAACGTCGCGCTACCTGTCGTGATCGAGGAGGTTTCGTTTACTGATTCGATGTAGTAGAAACGCGCCGTCTGAGCACCATCGGTGTCGACCGTCACTTCATAAACGCGAATGCCTCCGTCGATGAGGTATTCGTGCTGACTCACCGAAGCGATCTGATCAAGGCGGGCCACGAATCGTCCGTTAGAAGTCACCACCTCCCAGAAACCCGCGATACCGGCATAGGCACCGTCTTCCTGGGTCTGGGGCTGGTTTTGGGCAGAAAGAGAACCCAGGGTCAGGGCAAAAAGGACAACAAGGACTGAGGGGATTTTCATATCGGCCAAGGGTATCGCAAACGGTTCGCGCTGTCTATGCACGATCCATGAAACCCTTACCTGACCGGAAAGTTTCAGGCCAGCGGCTCCCAGTTGGCAAAAGTTGCAGCCTGGCCCACGCGGCTTCCACTTTCATCAATCAGGTTCCATACCGTGGCCTGCTTGATGAGGAATCGCTTCCCGGTTTTTGAGATCCGAATACCCGAGTAGTCGTCAATAAATCCATTTGTCCTGACCGCTTCCAGCAGCCGCTCTCTCTCGGCTCGCTCGGGAGTCTCTGCAGTGAACCGGGAGGGAGTCGAGGTGAATTCATCCCATTCCATCTCGAAAAGATCGAGAGCCGTCTGATTTCCGTAGGTCAGCACGGGGTCTTTCTCCGTGTTGTGAGAAGCGACGAAGAAAGGTACTTCAAACAGTGCCTGCGAAACACCGCCAGGGTGAGCGTTATTCTCAATCAGCGGACGACCAATGAGTCGTTCGTGGCTGCGAATCAACAGCTGCACGTGTTCTGCCTGGTAGACATTCTCCCGACAGGGTAATTTCATCGCGGTACCTTATCGCCTTCCGACATCCTCGCAACGAAAGGGTGATTCGCTTTTTCCGGATAACACCGACCGGGCAAGCCGAAGAGTCGCTAGACAATGATCCTCAATGCAAAGTATGGCACGAGGTTGAAAGCAATCACCACGATCTTGTAGTAGGCGAGAAAACGGAAGTAGAGGCTCCCAAGCTCTTTTTCCTCGAGGCCGAACATCTTGCTGTGCATCGCCATGACCCAGCCGCGACACGCCATCAGCATCACGGAAGAAAAGATCAGCACCCCCAGGTTGATCACAGAGCACCAGCCGAGGAAAGCGAGAAGAGAATCGGTTGTCATACCGCATTCTACCTCAATTCGTCGCGTCCTCACTGGAATCCAGCGGAATCGAGTCCCGCTACCGACTTGGCAAGTTCTCTCTGTTATTCGTAATCTTACTTCGAAAACTGTCCCAAATTTGCGTACCCCATATCTTGAGGACTTCACCTTTTCCCAGATTAAGTTGCTCCCGTAGTATGAGGAAACCCATCTTTCAGATTTGCCTCCTGGCCGGATTCTCTTCTTCAGCGTTTGCCGAAAGCAGCGCCGTAGACTTCGCCCGCGACATCCGGCCCATCCTTTCGGACAAATGCTTCTTCTGTCACGGCCCTGATGAAGAACATCGAGAAGCCGGCCTCCGTCTCGACCTCAAGGAAGACGCCTTCGCCGACAATGACGGGATTCGCGCATTTGTTTCCGGCGATCTTGATGCCAGTGAATCGTGGTATCGCATCATCACCGACGACGACAATGATGTGATGCCTCCACCCAAGGTAAAGAAGCCGCTTACCGACCAGGAAAAGAATCTCATCAAACGTTGGATCGAGAGCGGTGCCGAATGGACTGATCACTGGTCATTCGTCAATCCGGAGAAGCCGGAGCTTCCTGAAGCGGATAGCAAAAAGCATCCCGTCGATCAGTTCATCGCTGAGCGTCTGAAACAGGAAAAGATCAAGCCCTCCCCTGAAGCCGATCGTCGCACCCTGATTCGCCGAATCACTTTTGACCTGACCGGACTGCCCCCAACTCTGGAAGACGTTCGCGCCTTCATCGAAGACAAGTCACCCAACGCCTATGAAAAAGTCGTGGATCGGCTTCTTGCTTCACCTCACTTCGGCGAACGGATGGCCCTGATGTGGCTTGATGCTGCCCGCTACGGTGACACCTCCGTGATGCACGCTGACGGTCCCCGCGATATGTGGCCATGGCGGGACTGGGTCGTTAATGCCTACAACAACAACCAGCCCTACGATCAGTTCTCCATCGAACAACTGGCCGGAGACCTTCTGCCTGATCCGACCAATGACCAACTGGTGGCTTCAGGATTCAATCGCAACCACCCGAGCTCCGACGAAGGCGGGGCTATTGCAGAAGAACTCCGGGTCAGCTACGTCGCCGACCGAGTCAAAACCACTTCTAATGTCTGGCTTGGTCTTTCCATGGAGTGCGTGCAATGCCACGACCACAAGTATGACCCGGTATCCCAAAAAGAGTATTACCAGTTCTACGCTTACTTCAACAACACGACTGACCCCGGCATGCAAACCCGCCGCGGGAACCAGATGCCGTTTGTTGAAATCCTAACCACCCCCGAACAGGACAAAATTGATGCCGCCGGGAAGAAGCGGGACAACGCGATCGCGAAAGTGAGAAAGATCGAAGCTTCCAAAGCGAAGAAGTCTGAGGCCCCCGGGGAAAAAGAGCCCGCCGGGGCACTTCAGAAACGCCTCCAGAACCTGGTGCACTACTTCCCCTTCGATGACGTGCGTTCCCGGGTCCTCGTCGATGCCGCGGGCGGCAAACACCTACTTGGACCGAAGGCCTCCAAATCAATTTCGGACGGCAAATTCAACCAGGGCACCCAGGTCGGCGAGCGCTTCTACGACAGCGGAGACATCACCGAGTTCAATGAAAAGAGCCAAATGACCTTCGCGAGCTGGGTGAGAATTGCAGACATCAATGCCTCCGGAGCCGCATTCGCACGAATGGATGTTCAGCAAGGGCACCGCGGCTATGACCTGTGGATTCAGCAAGGGAAACCCGGCATTCACCTGATCAACAAGTGGCCTGGTAATGCCATTAAGGTGATCTCTGAAGTGGCACTGACCCCTGGACAATGGCAACATGTCGCCGTCACCTACAACGGCTCGCGTAAGGCGGCTGGCGTGAAGATCTACATCGACGGGAAGGCAGTCCCCGCTACCGTCGAAGCCGACAAACTCACCGGAACGATCAAACCAACTGTCCCGTTCCGGGTCGGGGGTCGTTCCCGGGGCGCTGCTGCCAAAGCGCATCTCGACGAGGTTCAGATATACAACCGGGTTTTGACCCAGGCTGAGATCGCCTGGACCCAAATGGACCTGATCAAGGAGGCCAACGAGACAATCGCTGCCAAACGACACGCGAAGCAGAAGCGCATTCTCAGGAATCACTTCCTCAGCCGGGTGGAACCATGGAGCGTCGCCAAGACAGATGAGCTCCATGCCCGCCTCGAAATCAACAATCTCCTCTCCGGAAAAACCACGTCGATGGTGATGAAGGACAATGCGCCAGACGAAATGCGAGTGACCTACGTTCTTGATCGTGGTGCCTACGACGCTCCGAGAGAGGACGAAGCCATTTCGCCCGGAACCCCCGCTGCCCTGCCTCCCCTCCCTGACGACGCTCCCCCAAACCGTCTTGGTCTGGCACGCTGGATTTTTTCCGATGACAATCCACTCACTCCGCGAGTCGCAGCGAACCAGCTTTGGCAACTCATGTTCGGCAACGGTATTGTCCGGACTCCGGCCGACTTTGGCGCCCAGGGAGCCTATCCGACCCACCTTGAATTGCTCGACTGGCTCGCCGTCGACTTTCGCGAAAGCGGTTGGGACATCAAGCGGATGATCAAGCAACTCGCAATGTCCGAAACCTACCGCCAGTCCTCAAACTTCCGCACCGAGGATGTGGAGAGGGACCCCGACAACTTCCACCTCGCACGCTCCTCCCGCCATCGCCTTCAGGCGGAAATGATCCGCGACAACGCTCTCGCCCTCAGCGGTCTGCTGGTCGACGAACTCGGTGGCCCCGGAGTAAAACCTTACCAGCCACCCGGATTGTGGAAAGAAGTCGGCCTGAGCGGCAAGCCGGTCTTCGTCCAGGACAAGGGTGACAAGCTCTACCGTCGATCACTCTACACTTACTGGAAACGCTCGGCCCCGCATCCCGCCATGGTCATTTTCGACGCCCCCAATCGTGAGACCTGCGTGATCCAGCGACCGAGCACCAACACACCGCTCCAGGCCCTCGCGGCGATGAATGATGTGCAGATGATCGAAGCCTCCCGCCATCTCGCTGAACGAATCCTCAAGGAAGGCGGCTCGACCGATCACGCCCGGGCCTCGTGGGCATTTGAGCTCGCCACCGCCCGCTCCCCCGAAACCTCGGAGATCGACGCTCTCATCGAGGTCTACCAGCACAGCCTCACAACCTACGATTCCGCTCCCGAGAAAAGCCAACTGCTTGTCAGTGCCGGCGAATCCGGGAGAGACGAAACGCTGAAGCCCTCCGAACATGCAGCCTGGACTGTAGTGGCCAGCCTCATCCTCAACCTCGACGAAGTCCTGACTCGCAACTAGTCATGAATCCTCTGATCAATTACCAGCAACTCGAATCTCGCCGAAACTTTCTCGGCCGCTCCTGCAGTCTCGTCGGTGGTGCCGCCCTGTCTAGCTTGCTAGGTTCGCGCGCCTTAGCAGCGAACGATGCATCCCGGCACCTTCTGCCACATTTTGCACCTAAGGCAAAGCGCGTCATCTATCTGTTCATGGCCGGTGGCCCGTCGCATATCGACATGTTCGATTACAAACCGAAGATGCGCGATCTCCACGGCACCGAACTGCCGGATTCCATCCGCAACGGTCAGAGAATCACCGGCATGACCAGCGGTCAGTCGTCCTTTCCCTGCGTTGCCCCGATGTTCAACTTCGAGAAAGTCGGAGAACGAGGCACCTGGATGAACACCGACCTGCTACCCCACACCGCGGGCATCGCCGACAAGATCTCTATTATTCGTTCGATGAACACGGAGGCCATCAATCACGATCCGGCCATCACTTACATCAACACCGGCACCCAGCAGTTCGGGCACCCCAGCATGGGTTCCTGGCTGGCCTATGGACTTGGTTCGCTGAGCGAAGATTTGCCCGCCTACGTCACCATGATTTCCGTGGGCAAGAAACCCGGACAGGCTCTCTACGCCCGGCTCTGGGGGAGCGGCTTCCTCCCGTCGCGATACCAAGGAGTTCAGTTCCGTAGCGGAAACGATCCCGTCCTCTACCTGAACGATCCAGCCGGACTCGATCGTGGCACCCGCCGCAAAATGCTCGATGGACTCGCCAGCCTCAATCAACAGCGCTTTGATAAAGTGCGGGACCCGGAAATCGAATCAAGGATTTCTCAATACGAGATGGCCTTCCGGATGCAGTCATCCGTTCCCGACCTAATGGATACCTCGAAAGAGCCCGAACGAACCTTCGAACTCTATGGTGAACAGGCCCGGGAGAAAGGTAGCTTCGCCTCCAACTGTGTCCTCGCTCGTCGCATGGCGGAACGGGGCGTTCGGTTCATTCAACTTTTCCACCGTGGCTGGGACCAGCACAACAACCTGCCTAAGGACCTGGCTCACAACTGCCAGAGCGTCGACCAACCCGCTGCGGCCCTGGTCAAGGACCTCGAAGAGCGCGGCATGCTCGAAGACACCATGGTTATTTTCGGAGGAGAGTTCGGTCGAACCATCTATGGACAGGGTAAACTTACCGAAGACAATCATGGCCGTGACCACCACGGACGTTGCTTCACCACTTGGGTAACAGGCGGCGGTTTCCAAGGCGGTCTAGACTACGGCAAAACCGACGACTACGCCTACAACATCATCGAGGACCCGGTTCACATTAATGACTTCAACGCCACCGTGCTGCACAATCTCGGGATCGATCACGAACGCTTCAGCGTGAAGCACCAGGGTCTCGACTCCCGCCTCACCGGCGTCGAGACTCGGCATGTGATTAAGGACTTGTTAGCCTAACAGGGGCAGGCCACCCACCAGGCCCCGTTCATTCCCCGCTCATGGCCCGGCGAATATCACCGGGTTCATACCCGTATAGTTCGGAGGGCAGCTCCGACTGGTGAATCTGCACCAACCGCCAACTCGACGGCAGAAATGTTTCTTTCTTCCAAGTGAACAGAAAGGGTTCCTCCAGTCGGTTGATCCGGCGAGTCACTTCGCCCCCTGCCGGCCCGACAGCGTTGCCGCTTACCGTCAGGCGGACAGAGACCACAGCCTCACCGTCCTCAATCAGCAACCCCCGCTCTTCCGGCGTCAGCACCAGGGTCATGAACTGGCTCCCGACATCCACCACCGCCTCGGCGAAATCGTCGGCATCAAAGTCCCATTTGTCGTGGTAGCTATCTGAAACCAGCCGTCGAATTCGCGCGACATTTCGTCTCTCGATGCCCGAAATCAAGTCAGCCTGCTTCTTGGTGACAACACGAACCGGTCGCGTTTGCCAAACGACGAAGGAAACGATGAAGATGGCACCGGCAAGGATGAGCCCGAATGTCAGGCGAAATCTTCCGAAATAAAAATTGCGTTTCGTCATCTTCACTGGTGTTATTCTTCACACATAGCAACGTGTTGCAAATCTTCCTCAGTTCCTTGTTTGACTCCCATTTCCGTTAATGGCTACGTACCGCCCAAACGTCGCTGTGATTCTTCGTAAGCCGAAGAACGGCAAGGTCCTCGTCTTTCAGAGGAAAGACCATCGTGGATGCTGGCAGTTTCCCCAGGGAGGCGTAGACAAAGGCGAGGATCTCATCGGAGCGCTCTACCGGGAAGTCGCAGAAGAGACTGGAATCAGCCCGGATCTCTACCGAATCATCGCCTGCCGGACGGACTATCGTTACAAATTCCCTAACGGCCATCTCAAGAAAGGGCAGTATTGCGGCCAGACCCAAACCTACTTCCTCTGCGACTACTACGGCACCAAACAGGACATCGATCTGAAGGCGCACGTGCAGGAGTTCGTCGATTTCAAGTGGATCAAGCCGCATAACTTCGATCTCGGTGGGGTCCCAAAATTTAAACGGAAGGTTTTCCGGCGGGTTTTTAAAGACTTTTTCGGTATCAAGCGCCTCAGGAACTCCGACAACTGGGAACGCTCCTGATCCACCCGCCTAACTAAATTCTCAAGCTGAATGATTTGGGCTTCCGATTTTTCTGAATCAATGGAACACTGAGCTCGTCCATCTCAGACAGCTGATGTATTTTGGAATTCGAGGGAAAGTGGCTTTGCTGGTCATGCTGGCTACGGCTGCGTCTGCGCTGTTAGTAGCAAAAGTGCTTTCCACCAAGGCGGAGTCCGTCCTTCGTGATCACGAACTGGTCGATCTCGGCGACGAGGCTGAACTGCGGGCCTGGGAAATGATCGATCAGGTCGACGGCCTGAGTGACGACCTTAACAGCATAGTAAACAGCGAAGTGTTCCAACAGAGCGTCGCCGATAAGGCAGACCCGGAGAAACTGCTCGTCATGGCTCAAGGTCTGTGTAAACGCTACTGGAAAAATCACCTCCGGGTTGAGGTCATCACCTTCGGGGATGAAGGTTCTGAATCGATCGTTCTGGCTGAGAAAGCCAGGCTGACCATGAGCGAACCGTGGCTCCCCGGCCCCGAAGCTGGCCCACGCGTCCGCCTGTCCCCAATTATGCGCACCCAGCTGGAGCGGCTTGATCTACCCGGCCGCGACTCAGAAATATGCTGGACACCGATCGTTTGGGCAATGGCTTATCTCGGCGAAAGAGACGGCAGTCCCGCCTATGTGCGGATTATGATGGCGATACCGCCCGTCACTTCTCCCCGCCACTTCCTTGTCCTCGAGGACGCCCACGGAAACCAGATCATTCGCCACGATGAAGACGAGTCTGCCACTGACAACGACCAGATTTTCCTTTCCCTTCACGACAATGAGAAACTCCACGACGCCCTTGAGCGCGCCCGGGAGAGAACCGCCAATCCTCAGCCCGACGAAGTCGAACCCAAGGTAGAGCGACTGGCCAGACAGGAAGTCATTGATCTGAAACAAGCTTACTATTTTCAGGAGGCTCTGCCCAACGAGCGCTTCGCTGATGCGCTTCGCAAGGCCGACCCAAGCGAGCTTGGAAACTTTTCTGAACTGCTTCGAACCCAGCTTAATCAACATGGCACATTCGGCGGTTTGTCCAACCAAGCCGGGGAAATCCGGCTACTCGCGCCTTCGCAGGAAAAGCTGGAAAAGCTTCAAGAGGGCATCACCTCATCGTTGTCAGAAAATTTCGGGGAGGAGTTCGACGGCTTCGACTGGCGTGGCCGAGTCGAGTGCGACCAGATCAGTGTCTGGACCGTTCGTGCACTCGTTGGCCAATACCGCGCGCCCCAGGAATATCTGCTCCACTACGCCGTCCTCGAAGATGAACTAGCCTCCTCCATAGCCTACGAGATGCTGTCGCTTCAGACCATCGCCATCTTTGTCGCTGCCGGCTTCGGTTTCATCGGGTTTCTGATTGCCATGCACTTCATTCGCCCGCTCAAACGCATGACCGGTACTGCGCAGGCTATCACCGACTCAGAGCGGGAAACTTTCCATCAACGGGTCGCCGACCTTGCCCGGGGACTCGACATCAAGCGCCAGGATGAAGTCGGTGACATTGCCCGCGCTTCTAAACGCCTCTTCGAAGAACTTATCGCTTTCCAGGAGGAACTGGAACAGCGCGTCAACAATCGCACCCGCGAACTTCGTCGCGCCAACAGCGAGTTGGAGAAGGCCTACGAAAAACTCATGAGCCTGAGTCACGAGAAAGATGCCTTTGTCGCGAAAGTGAGCCATGACCTGCGCCAACCGCTCAACGCCATTTTTCTTCAGGTGGAAGCTTTACGTCTCTCCGACCTCGATGAAGAGCAAAGCCAGGACGTCGACCGCATTCACGCCCATGCCGCCCGCGAGCTGAACCTGGTGAACGACATTCTCGAATACCAGAAAATCATTATGGGAGCTGAGACCCTCAGCAAGGATGAGATCAATGTCTCCTCTCTTCTAAGGGACCTCCAGAATACCTTTGCCGCAGAAGCGAAGAAAAAGGGACTCTCCTTCGTCAAAAGCGGGAGCGATACTCTTCCATCCATCATTGCCGATGATCGCCGGGTCAGACAAGTGCTTGGCAACCTTATTGGAAACTCTATTAAGTTCACCAAAGAGGGAACCGTGACGCTCGATGCCCGGGCCCGTGAGATCAATGATGTCTCCTGGGTCGAGTTCACAGTCTCGGATACGGGACGTGGCATGAGCCCGGAAGAGCAGGCCAAAGCGTTTGTCCCCTTTGTCTCGAATAAAAAAGACAATGCCGGTGGCAGCGGTCTGGGCCTTTCAATCTGTAAGGAGCTGATTTCGCAGATGGGAGGGCGGATCGGATTTGTCAGCGAAGTGAACAAAGGCACGCACTTCAGCATTTTCCTCCCGCGCGAACCGGTGTCCGAACACTACGAATCGAAAGAGGCAGCGGAGAACATGGTCAGCCCCACCAGCCCCTCGTCCAGTGATGGCGAAAGTCCAATCCCGCGCGACGCAACGATTCTGGTCATCGATGACGATCAGAAAGTCCGCGAAATGCTCACCCGCATGCTTGAAGTGCAGGGTTACCGCGTCCTCGCTGCCGTGGACGGAAACAGTGGACTGGAAATGGCCAAGGAACATCACCCCGATGCCATCACCCTCGATGTGGTCATGCCCGGTGGCATGGATGGCTGGGAGGTTCTCAACCATCTCAAGGAATCAGAGGATACCCAGTCAATCCCTGTGGTCATGGTGTCCGTGATGGCCGAGCAGGAAAACGGCAGCGCGCTTGATGTTGAGGACTATCTCGTTAAACCCGTCGACATGAAAAGACTCAGCCGAGTGATCGCACGGGCAACCAACCAGTCGAACAGTCAGAGCCTTCTGCTTGTCGACGACGATGAAGCCTGCCTTGAGGCCATGAGCCGCATCCTCGATGAAGCCGGCTGGAAAACCACCAAAGCCCATGATGGAGCGGAGGCCCTCGATTTGCTGAAGAAAACCCGTCCGGCAGCCATCGTCCTCGATCTACTCATGCCTGTCATGGACGGCTTTGAGTTTATCGAGAAGCTCCAGTCCGATGAGCAGTTGCGCTCGATTCCTGTGATCGTCCTCTCTGGGAAAGATCCGTCAGAGAATGAGCAAGCTTTCCTGCGGGAGCGTGTCACCACCGTGCTGAAAAAAGACCAGAGGTCTGCGGACGAGCTCATCACGGCCATTAACGACAAAATCCAGAACCGACTCGATCGATAGCGCAGAATCTTATCAAGGTGGTCGGAAAACGTCCTTCGAATATCCTGCGCTCTCTTCCTTCTCGAATCACGGGCGCGAAACCTTCACCTATTCCCGAAACCGCTTCGAACGCCTTCCCGTCGAAGACGATGCTTTAGCCTGAGAAGAAATCGCCGGGATTGATCTTGACGCCGTCGACAGGCGCCTACTAGCCGCCAAATCCCTCTCCACCGCCGCTTTTCACCGCCTCTTCCCGGGGTTAAAAGAGCATTTTTAACCATTTTCCAGGCCTGCGCCCGTAAATGAAGCCACTCGGCGCGTCGAGAATAATTATCATAAAACGAGAATTCCCTGTTGCCTTACGGCTGCTTTGAACAACTATACGCTTCGAAAATTCGGTTCCAACCCAAACTAAACAGGTAGATGAAAGACCTCTCCAAATACAGAAATATCGGGATCTTCGCGCACGTTGATGCCGGTAAAACCACAACCACTGAGCGTATTCTCAAGCTCACCGGTAAGATCCACAAGACCGGAGAGGTGCACGACGGTGCTGCCACGACTGACTTCATGGAACAGGAGCAGGAGCGCGGCATTACGATTCAGTCTGCTGCTACCACCTGTTTCTGGGACGATCACCGCTTCAACATCATTGATACTCCCGGACACGTGGACTTCACCATCGAGGTGTATCGTTCACTGAAAGTGCTCGACGGTGGCGTCGGCGTTTTCTGCGGATCCGGTGGTGTCGAGCCCCAGTCCGAGACCAACTGGCGCTACGCCAACGAGTCCGGCGTTTCCCGAATTATTTTCGTCAACAAGCTCGACCGAATCGGCGCTGACTTCTACCGCGTCGTAAAGCAGGTCGAGGACGTGCTCGCTGCCAAGCCGCTTGTGATGGTGCTTCCGATCGGCATCGAAGACAATTTCACTGGCGTGGTTGATCTGCTCAGCCGCAAGGCCTGGGTCTGGGATGATTCCGGCCAGCCGGAGAACTACGAGCTTCAGGACATCCCTGCCGACATGGTCGACAAGGTCGAAGAGTATCGCGAACAGCTCATCGAAACGGTCGTCGAACAGGATGACGACGTCATGGAAGCTTACCTCGAAGGAGAAGAGCCGGACCTCGACACGATCATGAAACTGATCCGTAAAGGCACGATCGCTCTCGACTTCTTCCCGACCTATTGTGGTTCTGCTTTCAAGAACAAGGGTGTCCAGCTCGTGCTCAACGCCGTGGTCGACTTCCTTCCTTCCCCGACTGAGGTCCCGCCTCAGCCCGAAGTGGACATGGAAGGTAACGAGTCAGGTGAATACGCCATCGTGGATCCGGACAAGGACCTCCGCGCTCTCGCTTTCAAGATCATGGACGACCAATATGGCGCTCTGACCTTCACCCGCGTTTACTCCGGCACCCTGAATAAGGGAGATACTATCCTCAACACCTTCACCGGCAAAACCGAGCGTGTTGGCCGTATCGTTGAGATGCACGCCGACTCCCGTGAGGACCTCGACAGCGCCCAGGCGGGTGACATCGTGGCTCTTGTGGGGCTCAAGAACGTTCAAACCGGTCACACTCTCTGCGACCCGAGGAATCCTGCGACTCTTGAACCCATGGTTTTCCCCGATCCGGTGATTTCCGTGGCTGTTTCTCCGAAGGATAAAAGCGCCTCGGAAAAGCTGGGTGATGCCATCGCAAAGATGGTTCGTGAGGACCCCTCTTTCCACGTTGAGTCTGATACGGAAACCGGTGAGACCATTCTCAAAGGGATGGGTGAGCTTCACCTCGACATTAAGGTCGACATCCTCAAGCGCACGCACGGTGTCGAAGTTGACGTGGGTGCTCCTCAGGTGGCCTACCGTGAGACAATCACTCAGACCGTCGAAGACTCCTACACTCACAAGAAGCAGTCCGGTGGTTCCGGTCAGTTCGGTAAGATCGACTACATCATCGAGCCTCTCGAGGCCGGTGGTGAAGGTTTCGAATTCGAGTCCAAGGTTGTCGGTGGTAACGTGCCGAAGGAATACTGGCCCGCCATTGAGAAAGGCTTCAAGCTTTCCAAGGACAAGGGTGTCCTCGCTGGCTTTCCCATGCTCGACTTTAAAGTGACGCTGATCGACGGTGGTTTCCACGCGGTTGACTCCTCCGCGGTTGCTTTCGAAATCGCTGCAAAGTCTGCTTATCGTCAATCCATCCCGAAGGCCAGCCCGCAGTTGCTTGAGCCTATTATGAAAATCGATGTCTTCACTCCTGAAGACCACGTCGGTGATGTGATCGGTGACCTCAATCGCCGCCGCGGAATGATCAAAACTCAGGACACCACTCCGACAGGTGTTCGCGTGAAAGCCGACGCTCCCCTGAGTGAGATGTTCGGTTACATCGGTGACCTTCGAACCATGACTTCCGGTCGCGGTCAGTTCTCCATGGAGTTCTCACACTACGCTCCGTGCCCGAAGAACGTATCTGAAGAAATCATCGCCAAAGCGAACGAAGACAAATAAACGTCTTTACCGAAACAGTTAAAAAGAGGCCGGGCGGAAACGTCCGGCCTTTTTGTTTAGCGGCGACATGACGAGATGCCTAGCGTTTGACGCTTGTCTGAAAAGCTCAACCCACTGTCACACAGTAGGTAATCAATCTGCCATCACTCGCCAGAAAATGACAAACGGCGCGGATTGAAATCCGCGCCGTCTTTTTAATCCAACGACAAAAATGGAATTATTAAGTTAAGCAGCGACGGACGGTTCGAGCACATCGAGGCGAAGGTGAGAACAGCTCAGAGCCTCGTTGCCTTCTTCGCTCTCCTGGCCAACAAAGGCAGTGAGACGAGCATTCCCGTCCATGGAGAAAGCCGGATAGAGAAAGATCTCCCCGTTAATGCGAACACTACAAACAAAGTTTTTTCCGAAACGGTAGAGAGTCAAATCACAGGGAACCGGATCACCCGAATTGAGAGGCGACCTGGATAGATATCCGATGACACCCCCTTGGTTAGTTACATCGCAAATTTCACCCGTGGCCGGATAAATCGCTACGGTGATACCTCGCTTCATACTCTCATCGAGGATACCAACGACAACCCGGCGGGTCACGCGGGAAGGCTTGAGATCAACTTTGAAGCTCACTTCAGCCTTCGGATTGTCGACCGCAGGGGTCTGTCCCAGTTCTTCCAACTGGAACTGATCAAGATCAGGGATCAAGGTATTCATGATTTGCAATGGTGATGGGGCGGTAATTCGAAGCGATTCAGCACTCAGACAGTTAATGCTTCTTAATTATTTTAAAATTTTACGGCCCAAATTACGAATAATCAAACAAATTATTGAAATTATTATAAATATTTAAAGTATCCGAAATTCTAGCCCTGTTTTTAAAGAATCGAATTGGTCTTGGCTTATGAAAAACCTGCCGTGGAGGGGAATTCTCGTTACAAGGCGCAAATTCTGACTACCCTGATTTCTGACCCGTTTCATGGACGATCTTTTCATAGATGAGGGAGCGGAAACGGCCTCCCCACCCCTTTCCGGCCCCCAAAAGCTCTCCCCTACCATGCCTCTCGCTGCGAGGATGCGTCCGCGGGTGCTCGAGGAATACGTCGGCCAGAAACACATCCTCGGCGTCGGCAAACTTCTGCGCAGGGCCATTGAAGCGGACCGTTTCACTTCTCTCATCTTCTACGGACCTCCCGGCGTTGGAAAAACCAGTCTGGCTGAACTGATCGCCCAGCGGACCGAATCGCGATTCATTAACCTGTCCGGCGTTGAGAGCAACGTCGCTGAGATCCGTAAGGCTGTTGAAGCGGCCCGGCAGTTTCAACGGACCCGAGGAGAAGTGACCACCCTTTTCGTCGACGAGATTCATCGCTTCAATAAATCGCAGCAGGATGTTCTTCTTCCCCACATCGAACGCGGCACAGTTCGCTTCATCGGTGCAACGACACATAATCCTTATTTCTACGTCAACAGCCCACTCACTTCACGCAGCCAGGTTTTCCAACTGGAAGCTCTCACCGAAGATGATCTGGCGGGACTCCTGCGATCCGCGGTCGAAGACCCGGAGCGCGGGTTCGGAAAGAAAGCTCTCAATCTGCATGAAGATGCCGCCGCTCACCTAATCCGCATGTGTGACGGTGATGCCCGCAAGCTACTGACCTCTTTTGAACTGGCCGTCCTCACCACCGAACCAGACGAAGACACTGGAAAAATCTCGATCGACCTCGCGATCGCGGAAGACTCCATCCAACGCAAGACCGTGGTCTATGATGCCGACGGAGACGGTCATTACGACACGATCTCTGCCTTCATCAAATCCATGCGCGGCTGTGACCCGGACGCGACCCTCTACTGGCTCGCCAAGATGCTTTACGCCGGCGAAGACATTCGATTTATAGCCCGACGCATTGTCATCGCCGCCAGCGAAGACGTTGGCATGGCGGACAGCAACGCCCTCCGCGTCGCCGTTGCCGCGCAGCAGGCGGTTGAGTTTATTGGCATGCCCGAAGCACGCATTCCCCTCGCCCACGCGGCCGTATATCTGGCTACAGCTCCCAAGAGCAACCGGGCCTATGCCGGGATTAACGCAGCGATGAAGGATATTGCTGAAGGTCGCAGTCTTGCCGTCCCTCCTCATCTTCGCACCAAGACGAGTCAGAAACTAGGCGTCGAGGGTGGCGCTGTTGAGAATAACGAAACTGCCTACCTCTACGGCCACGACTACGAAAATGGATATGTTCCCCAGGCTTACCTGCCTGAAGGGCGCGTTTACTACGACCCCTCGAGCAATGGTCTTGAACAGCGTGTTGCAGAACGCCTCGATCACTGGCGAGAGCAGTTTGAGCAAAACAACAATCCGTCTACCAAAGGGAACACGACTGGGGACGACTTCTAGCGGAATTCGGGTTCAAGGTAGTCAAGATAGCGCGTGATGCGATCGTTTCGCCTCGGTGGCGGCTTCTCTTCAAGTTTCCGTCGCATCTTTGAATATTCATCGAAAGCTTTACTGCGTTCGGGAGCACGGGTCGCTTCGAAGAAGTTAAGATAGTCGGATGTCTGAACCAGGGTATTACGAATCTTTCCTCTCAATTCCTGAAGATTGGCCAACTCTGCATCAACCCCCTCGATCTTGTTATTGGCGACCTTTTGAATGACCGCGCAGTAACGGTCAATCACTGGCCGGTAGAGAGGAAAGCCAGTTCGCTTGAGAGCCTGCAACTGGAAATAGCAACGGTCCAGTTTTTCAACGGCCCCATCACGCTCCATGAATTCAGCGTAGTTTCCTAATGACCCTTCCCAACCGGGGTCCGCCGGGCCCTGTTTCGGCTTTTTCTGCAACTTATTGAAAAAGCCCGGCTTCGGATTTTCCGCAACCAACGTATCCTGTGGTCGCCAGCGCAGCTTGAGAGCTTCGTTCAACCAATGCTCTGTTTCATCCCACTCCATGAACTCGAAACTCTGCTGCTGGCCGAAATTGGCCACCTGGAGAGCCCACCACTTCTCCATTCCCTCATCCATTTCCCGAAAAGCAGGAAAATGCTGACGCAGCAGAGGTGCCATTGCTCTCTTCCCGGTGCCGGGAAGATCGCCTAAGAGAGCCCTTAAAGCGTGATCGCCCTCGGGCTGATCGATCAAGGCCGCCACCATCGCTCCGGCAGAACTGCGGAAGATGGTATAGCTAATGGGATCAAGAGAAGCTGAATCCATCACTTCAAAGAGCTCGTCCGGCTTCAACATCTGACCGCTTTTGAGAATACCTTCGAAGAACGCACTGGGTCGCCCGCCGTCGCGGTGCTCAATGTAGAGGTCGAAACCGTGAACCAACCATTCCGGAACTTCGAGATCCTTGCCCTCAAGAAGTGACGGATCCTTTCCGTATGGAGCCAGCATCAGGTCAGCCAGCAGGGCCTCAATAACGGCCAGGCGAAACCGGCGCTCAGTGAACTCATCGTGCAGCCGAACCGATATCTTCGCGATGACTCGATTGTCTGCGCGAAGCTCGAGGGAAGTGATCACATCCTCGCCGATGTAGACATCGCGAGCATCTCCCCACAGCTCAACCGCGATCGGAATGGTCCAGCCCCCCCTGACGATGGGACCGTTGGGCCGGATCCGGTAAATCGAGGAACGGAATGAATCCCTGAGGTCGTTGGCAAACGTGCTGAACATGACCCGGGCCTGGGGATTCTGTCCAAAAGCCCGGATCTGGTATGACTCGCCCCATTCGGTGGCGCGCCCCACATCGTCGACTGAGGAGCGGGCAGTTTGCAGCCCCGCTGAAGTCCCGCCCTCACCGGGGGCATTCTGGGCAGGAGCGCCCGAAACACAAAGGAGCCCCGTGGCCAAACAAGCCACGAAACCCCAAATCGGACATGCTGGTAGCATCCACCGCATTGGTCGAACCTAGCAAAACCGATTCCTTCGCGCAACCCGCCTGCCTTTCTTCAAACCGGGCTCAAAAAAAGGCCGGGTATCTGCGAGAGATACCCGGCCCGGCTTTGCTAATGAGATAATGAAACCGAAAACGTCAGCTGACTGCGATCGTCCTTGGCTTGGAGGCTTCCTTCAACGGAAGTCGGAGGGTTAAGACTCCGTCCTCCTGGAGAGCGGAGATTCCCTCGGGATCGACCTCAGGGCCGACATCGAGTCGAAGTTGGTAATGCCTCTCAGTTGGATAGTCACCCAGGGCCTGCCAGCCCTCGGGAACAGGATTACTCCGGGAAGCCATTACTTCGAGAATTTCGTTCTCGATGGATACATCGACCTGGTTCTTGGCAACGCCGGGAAGCCTTACAGCGACTTCCCAGGCTTCGTCGTCGTAGCGGGAAGTGTAATGGGGACGGATCGTGACTCCGCTGTGTTTTTCAGTCGCGGTCTTCGCAACTTCACTGGTGTGGCAGCTCCCGCCGCAGCATGAATCTTGTTTTTCACTCATGGTTAATTCTCCTTTCGTGATGGGGATCGTTTTATTTGATTTCAATTCGGACCGGCTTGGCTTCGTCAGCTTTTGCCAGGTTAAGCTCGAGAATGCCGTTTTCGAGGCTTGCAGAGATTCCATCCGGATCAGCATCCTCAGGGACACGGAGGATTTGCTCGCTCCTGTCAAAACTTCCGGGTGCGTCCAGACTCCTCCGCCGCTCACAGGCGAGCCGCAACAAGCCCTCGTCGAGCTCAAGCTTGAGCTTCTCTTTCTTCACTCCGGGGAGTTCCACACGGGCAACGTAGCTCTCTTCGTTTTCATACCACTCGACTCCGGAATACGGTGCCGATGTGGAGGAACCAAGAGTTGATCGCAGCAACGGGGCGAAAGCCCGGAAATGATCCGCAAACAGCGAGTCAAAATCACTGAAGAGGGAATTCAAATGGGGATATCGAACTATTTTCATGGATAGATATATGGGGTTTGAGTTCTGATTACTCTCAGCAATTTTTCATGCAGCCTTCATGCCAACTTCCCGAACAAGAATCTCAACCCATTGACCTTCAATTATTTGTAAAAATATCCGCCAAAACAACAAAGATACAGGTAGAGTCATATTGGCACAATCGACAGCATATCCGAGACAATCACTGGGGACATAATGACACAATTTCAGGCCAATTGACTTCTTTTTGCCTATCTGATTTGATCGAGGGCCTCCTATCCATGTCTCGCGCTTTCCTCTTCGATATTGGCAACGTCATCATCGCTTTCGACTTTGGTATCGCCGCCCGCAAGTTAGCTCCTCACATCGAAGTTTCTGCTGATGAAGCCCTGCGGCGCGTTACCGAACTCTCGATCCCACTCGAACTTGGAGATCTGACCACCGATGAGTTCATCAGTGAGGCCTCAAAAATGATCGGCTTCTCTGGCACTCCAGAATTCTTCCGTGACTCTATTGCCGATATCTTCGAACTGAACACGCCCATTGTCCGGTTCATCGAAGAACGGAAAACGGCCGGCGCCCCTCTGTTCCTGTTGTCCAACACAAACGGAATCCATGTGCCTTTCTTTGAGGCTAACTATCCCGTGTTCGGTCTCTTTGATGGACGAGTCTACTCCCATGAGGCCCGCCTCATGAAACCCGATCCGAAGATTTTTACCCACACGATCGAAACGCTGAATCTCGACCCGGCTAACACGATTTACATTGACGACAAACCCGAGAATATCGCGGCGGGAATCGCGGCGGGTTTCACTTCGATCACTTACGACATGAATAAACACGAGGCGTTTCTTAGAGAAGTCCTTCCCCATCTATAGCCCAGAATCTTACCAACCTGTCACCTGCGGGAACAGGAAGTTATCCTACCCACCGTTTTGACTCGACCGGTGTCCCGAGACAGGTTTTAAAATGCGGCCAACATCGGTTTCTTCTACCTGTTTTACCATGAACGACACTAACACCCACTCTCCGAACGACGGTTCACGACGCAGCTTTGTCAAAACTACCGGCACAGCTGCCGCCGCTGGCACCGCAATTAGCTTTCCGTCTGTTATTCTCGGCGCCCCAAACGATAAAAAATTGAAGATCGGGGTCATCGGAACCGGTGGACGAGGTGGCGGCGCCATGTTGAATGCGCTCAAAGCCGACGACAACGTTGAGATCTGGGCAGCAGGTGATCTTTACCTGGAGGCTGCAGAAAATAAGTTGAATTCCATCCGCAAATCTCCCGAGGCGCGGGGGAAAGTATCTGACAGCATCGACAGCCGCATCTTCGGCGGCATCGATTCCTATAAAAAGGTTCTCGATTCCGGCGTCGACGTTGCGCTCCTGACAACGCCTCCCGGGTTTCGCCCACAGCATTTCCAGGCAGCCGTCGATGCCGGTGTTCACGCTTTCGTCGAGAAACCCTGCGCCACAGACATGGCCGGTGTGAAGGACTTCCTCGCAACCGCAGAGATCGCAGCCGAGAAGGATCTCTCTGTTCTGTGTGGTTTTTGCTATCGTTACAGCCAGCTTGGTCGCGCCCTGTTCGAGCGAATTCACGATGGCGCCATCGGTGATATTCAGAGCATTCATTCGTACTACAACGCAGGTCCGGTCAAACCAATGCCCGATCCTTCAACCCGCCCTGACGGGATGAGTGATACCGAGTGGCAGATCAAGAACTGGTACAACTTCACCTGGCTTGGAGGAGACGGAATCGTCGAGCAAGGCTGCCACAACATCGACCGGATCGGTTGGCTCTTTAATGATGCTAATCCTGTCGCCGCTTTCGGCAGCGGCGGTCGTGTCCGTCCGAATTTCGAAGGCAATATTTACGACCATTTCAGCATCACCTACGAATACCCCAACGACGTCAAAGCTCATTGCGAGTGGCGCCAGTTCGTGAAGTCATACAACACGGTCGCTGACACTATCGTCGGCACCAAGGGGATAGCGAAATTTGCCCCGGGCAAAGCCAGTATCACCGGGGAGAATCCCTGGACCTACCGCAAGCCGCGCACGCCGAAGAGCATGTACGACATCGAACACGAAGAATTCTTTGCTGCAATTCGATCCGGCGATCGCAAGGATGATGCCGAATGGATCGGCCATTCCACCGTGATGGCTATTCTCGGACGCACGGCCTGCTACTCGGGGAAGCGGATCACCTGGGATGACATGTGGAAAGCGGAACAAAAACTCGTTCCCGATAATATAGATATGACGGCTGAACTAGCCATTCGCCCTATGCGAATTCCAGGTGTTGCAGAGACCCAGGACACTGCATTCGCGGATGCCTGATGGGTGAAATTACCCCGCTTTCTCTTGGGGAGGGTCTTGTCTTTGCGACGGGGCTCTTTTGTTTTTAAAGATGGAGATGTGAATTGATTTCCTCCCGAAATCATCGTTTTCTATATCGAGTTGAATTTTTCACTTACAGAAAAACCGCTTAGCGTCGCAACAATCACGCAGCCAGGGGACCTCGAGTTCCTCGCTGCGGGTTATGCCGTTCCTTCGAACATCCTCGAATTTCGTCTCGACAACCTCGTTGAACTGGCCGAGCAATCGACCAAAGTGATGCGTACTGTCGAACGCCCAACGCTTTTGACAGTCCGTCGCCACGACGAGGGTGGCTCCAATGAGCTCGACGATGAGGCTAGACTCGACCTCTACTCCAATCACATGAGCGGCACTGAAGTGATCGATACGGAAATCACTTCGCTGGAATCCGAGGCCTTCTCCGGCTTCGTCTCGAAAGTTGAAGAGAATAATTCTATTCTTGTCGCCTCCTTCCATGACTTCAGTGGCTGGCCCGGATTAGAGACGATCCGTGCCAAAGTCGACCGAGCCTACGAACTTGGAGCTGCAGTGCCCAAAGTCGCCATCGTTATCGAGGAAATGTCGGATCTCTTCGACCTCGCGGAACTTGTCTCACACCACCGGAGTGAAGGGCGTCTGATTTCTGCGATGGGGATGGGGCCGCTGGGTAAACTCTCACGCCTCGTTCTTGCAAAAGCAGGCTCATGCCTCAACTACGGCTATCTCAAAACACCGAACGCTCCGGGCCAGTGGTCAGCCGAGGATCTCACCAGGCTGATCTCGGACTTGTGACGCCAATGGCGGCATCAGTGACAGAAACTCAGTGAGTCGGTGCTGCTACGGTAGCTTCGCTCAATTCACGCCGACGCGTTTCCACGATACGGGAGGCAATCTCCAACACGGTCTCTTCCAGAATCAATCGAAGATGGCTGCCGGGACGATAGTCCGCCGGAGCAATATACTTGATCCGCCCGGAAACACCCGATAGCTGAAACGCTTTTCGGAAACTGGTGCGCGATTCATCGTTAGGGTTGTAAACCGCTACACTGTGGCCGCCAAACCGATTCATCACGGTAAAACACGGCACATCAGTCGGCCCGTCACCAAGGTAAATCATATTGGGAAAAGGAATAGGGCGCAACTCATCAGGCATATGATCATTCACATCCTCGTTCGGATCGAGCATCCCCTTATTGATCCGAAAAAGATACTGGGTCTTCGCCGTGTGGGAGATCACACGCCGAGGAAATGAAATCCGGCCTGAACTGTTTTCCGCGAATTCACATCCGAAGACCTCTTTGAAGTGAGGCTTCAATTCGCTTCCGTCAATCAATGCCTTGATACCACTGGATACAATGTAGTGTTCAATGTTCACACCCATGGCTCGATGCTCATCGGTTAAGAGCGTGTCCAGTTCATCGAACATACCGGGAAGTCCCGGGAAAAACTTCAATCCCTTTCCGAGTTCTTCGAGATCCGCGTTGCTGGGACCGTCCATCTCGAGGTAGTCAATCATCGCCTTGAGATAAGCGAGCTCGTTCTCGTATCCGTCCTCGTCGACCAGTTTCCTGCAACGCTTCCAAAACTCCGAAGGATTGATCCCGAAGTGAGGAAACAAAACTTCGTCCTGCATATAGGTCGGGCTCAGAGTCTGGTCGTAGTCGTAAACGATCCCAATGGTATTTTGCGGTGACGCCATAGTCTTCGAATGAGAGCAATCTAACACGAAAGCCGTCGAATTGCAGCCGAGTATCTCACCACTCAGTCACGAATCCAAAACATCTTCTTCGCAGGAATCATCGTCCACCGGTTCCTCAGGATCAATTTCAGCCTCATCTTGGACGACGACCTCTCTCCCTTCCACATTCCGCAAAGCACTCTCTAGATCCGGAAACTTCCAGTCATAACTGAACGCATTCATCACGACAGGTTCAACTCTCTGGCTGTCCAAAAAGAGGCAGCCCATGCCCCCCGGCATCAGATTGAAGACAAATTTCGGTACCGGAAACGGAGCAAGGCGTTTCAGGACTCTCGCATAGGTCCTCGTAAATTCTCGATTCGTCACGGGATTGGGCCCGACCGCGTTAACCGCCCCATGGAGCCCGGTTTGGACCACACACTCCGCAAAGATTCCGGCGATGTCATCTATGTGGATCCAGGACATCCACTGGCTACCGGATCCCAGTTTACCGCCGAGGCCAAGTTTGAAAAGTAACCGGATCTTCTGCAGCAAACCCCGTTCCCCCATCACCAAACCGACACGAGGGGTCACCACCCGAATTCCGAGACGCTTCGCGCCACCCGCTGCCACTTCCCAATCTCGGCACAATTCCGATACGAACCCAAAACCCACATCGGCGTCTTCATCGAGAGTCTCGTCACCACGGTTGCCATAAAATCCAATCGCTGAAGCTGAGATCAGGACCTTCGGCCGGTTTTCTTCAGAGAGCCTCCCTAGCGCTTCAACAAGATCGTTGGTGAGATCAACGCGACTGTCACGGACGCGTCGGAGTTTCTCTTTCGTCCAAAGGCCGACAATGGGTTCGCCCGCCAGGTGGATTAGTGCATCTATATCCGAAAAGTCGAGTGCCTCAGTATCCTGGATGGATCGAACTTCATCTACCCCCTCCACTTCCTGTCCCTCAAAGCGGGTGTAACCAACGACCTCCCAGTGGCGTTTTTTAGCCTCCGCCGTGATTGCCGTCCCAAGAAAACCTCGAGCCCCGGTGATACCTATTCTCATTCGACTTTTGCCTCCATCTCGGATCCCCGTCAAAGGTTAGGACTGAACCTAAGCACTGCCAAACGATATCGCGTGGCGCGAAGGGCTCCTATCCAAAAAGAGCGGACAGGCGTAGCCGCTCAGAGGATGGCATCTGCTTTTTGTTCGTCGAGAATGTTGACGAACTCCTTGGACCACTCGCGAAGCTTTGTCATCCCCTGGGCAGGCGCAGGAGAAATACCTGGCTCCATCAGGATAAGCTCAGCGAATCCAGTCACTGAGCCAATCATATTGCGAAAGTCGTGACGGAGATCCTTGTCGTGGAGAGAAAAGTCTTTAACCGTGCTCAGTTTCTCGCGAATCGCGATTCCAGCACTCTCGATGTATCCGAATAGTTCCGGGCCATCGGCACCATACTCTGCCATGTGAACTTTGAGTCGAATCGTTGTATCTATGACGTCGCGCGTCAATTCGCGTAAGCGATTCAATGAGGGGTCGCGACTGATCACCTCAACTTCGGGCTCTTCTTCGAGTCCACTTTCCTTTTCCATATAACTTTCCAGAGCTGCGAGCACCGATTGAGTGCCCTCGTGAGTCGGGTAAACCGCTGAGAATCCAGCGGTCCCTGCTTTTTCTAGCGACTTAGGGAGATCAGCAGATGAAAGTCCAAAAAGCGGAATGTTCGCCAGAGCACCCATCCCTTTTACCACCTGAATTGAGGTCCAGAGGCCGTGTTCTGCGAGATCCAGATCGATCACGATGGTGTCTGGGGTATGTTGACGGCAGAATTCCACCATTTGCATGGGGTTACAAACCACAGCGGTCTGGTAACCTCTTTGGCCAAGCGCCTCTTGAAATCGCTCACCTATTGTGGGTTCTCCTGCAACAATCAATACCCGGTCCATCGGAAACTAATAAAATCGAATTAAATTAACGGTAATTAGTCAAATTACCATAAAATTACAGTTTATTAAAGTTTTTCCAAATCATTTTTTAAAATTTTAGGATTATTCATAGTCGCGATTCAGCAATACATGCTCATTGCGAGCTAGCGTTCGTAACATAAATTATCCCGCCCTTGGGATATCGGGCTGCGAAAAGCCCGCTCCTTCTGATAGAAAAGCATCTACATACCTATGAAAAAGACTCTGCTCGCCCTTGCTCTACTGGCCTCCCTCTCATCCTCCCTGACCGTGGTGGCTGAGGATTTTGAAATTACGATTACTGCCGACAAGGTTCAGTTCCTCTACGATGTGAAGGAATTCACCGTAAAGGCCGGTCAGAAGGTCAAGATCACCCTGATCAACCCCGGCGATAGTGTTACCCGCCAGCCTCACAACATTCTGATCTGCAAGCCCGGCACCAAGGATGCTGTTGGTATGGCTTCCAATGCCGGCCTCTCCGATCCTGAATTTCTCACCACCAAACACGCTGTGCCGGATTCAGAGGATGTGCTCTTCGCTTCGAAGTTGGTCCAACCGGATGCCGAAGACGTGCTGGAGTTCACCGCACCTTCCGAACCTGGAGACTATCCTTACATCTGCACCTATCCCGGCCACTGGGCCATCATGAACGGTGTAATGAAAGTTGCGGAATAACCCATCTCACATAACTCTTAAAGACCCGCTCCGGACGAAACCAGCTACTCCGGACCGGGTTTTCTTTTCCCCAATTTTCACCCCTTCCGAGTTGGCGTTTCTAGAAAATCCATGGTTGATCCTGTCGAAACGACGATCAGGCCAACCCGTAACGACGGAATTCGCTGAGGGTCCACCCGTATTCTGCCTCGAGTTGGTCCACCACATCCCGGTCGCGAATCTCCTCGGGTAGCACTTCCCACGTGTAGGTTTCCATTTCAAAATGCTGGCAGAACAACTTTCCATCCCTCGAGGCAGCTTCCTTCAGCAATTGGAACACCCCGGAGATCTGATCCCGGGTATCGTCAAAATACTCCACTGCCCGTGCATGCAGTGGCACGTGGAAATGAACCCGCCACTCGTCACCGGCATTCGCAGAATTCTCCTCAAACCACGAGAAAGCATCCGGCAGGTCCTCGAATCGATGCGTCACCGAATCTCCTGACCGAACGACGACCTGATGGAGATAAACCTCATCCTGAAAGGCTGCGAGGCGCTTCACGGAATCTGGGTTGGGTGTCAGCTTCAGTGCCGAACTAAGGTGAATCTTACTGATTCTGATACCCGCATCGAGGAGGACTTCAACTGATGCCCCGGGATCCTCATATTCAATGGCGAGATGACAGGTGTCATAGTTCACCCCGATATTGGATAGGATTCGTGATCGCTCATCGCTTTCCCGCCCTGACAGATAGCCATCAAAAAACTCAATCGTCTCCTCACTTGTCTCGAACAGGCAAAGAGGCTCCGGTTCGAGCCCAAGATGTATGTCACGCCCGGTCTTCTCTCTCAGAGACTCAATGTGATCCGCGCATGCTGTCAGGTTGTGGTAGATTGCCTCGAGTTGTTCCTGCCTGGTTCCCGGTTTGATGAAACCCTTAAATGACCCCGGAACGGTACTGACACTGATCGCCTGTCCCTCGGGAGATAACTCCGTCATCAAGTCGAACAAGTGCTTCGTGTAATCGAGGCGTTCCATGGTTGTCCAGTCAGGCGCATATACCTGCTCCTTGACCCGGCTTCCATGAAATTTGCCGTAAGGAAACCCGTTAATCGTAAAGACATAGGCATTTCGCTCGTCGAGCCACCTGCGAAAACTGTCTTTTGCCGCTGCATCCGAAGCCAGTTCGCGGCACGCATCGTGCCCAAGTCGCAGACCTATTCCGTAGGGTTGATCCGGACTAACGCGTTTTCTTACTTCATCGGTGTAGCGCTGCAGACCATCAAAAGTCTCCTCCCAAGTTTCCCCGCGATGAATATTTGTGCAGTAGCCGAGATCTATATTGTGCTTCAGACGCATTAGCCAGAAAGAGAAGCGCAAAGCCCCATTCCCCGCAAGGTAAAGGACCCCGCACCTTCGCGGATTCAGGGCTGGACTTCGATGCCTACTCTAACGACACTTTTCGCATAACCCCTAACTCAACATGAGCATTGGTCTCCCTTCCCCAGGGCGAATTCTGGATGCAGATGACGTCATTTCAGATTGCAACCAGACACCTCCAAGTCTCAGCCTTTCCGGAATTCTCGTTGTCGACGAAGACCCTGCTTTCCAGCTCGGCTTTAAGACCTTTCTCCGAGAATACGTAGGCTTTGAAAAAGTCTACACAGCCACCAACGGCAGGGAAGGCCTCGACCTTATTGAAGCAGACGATTCTATTGAGCTCGTCACGCTGGACTATCAATTGCCGGAAATGGACGGAATTGAAGTTCTGCGAGAACTCCGCAGCCGTTGCCCTCGACCAATCAGTGTCATGATGGTGACAGGCTATCCTTCCGATGAACTGGAAGAGGAATTCTACAGCTTTCGTTCACCGACCCTGTTGACCAATAAGTTTCTCAGTAAACCGGTCGAGCTTGAGATGCTGGAGCCCCTCATGCTTGCCGCTTACGACGAACTGGAGAAGGCAAAAACGAAACAGGACAACCCCGATGGGGAGGAGCCCCGATTCTTTGACAATCTTCCCGAACCCTCTACCGAGACTCATTCGGATCAACGCATCACTCAAATGGAGGTGATCGCGGCGAACAACGAAGCCCGCCTTTCCGAGTTGGAATCTCAGATCGAATCGCTCAAGAAGTCCGGCAAGAAGAAGCTCTGGATCGGCATCCTGGCTGTGGCGGCGCTCTGGTTGGCCTCTGAATTCGGGGCGTTCAAATCTGTTTCCCCCCATTGGGATAACTTTAAGAGCACCTTGGTCGAAGCAGTCACCGGAGAGCCCTCAGCGACTCCACCTCCCTCGCCTCGCGCTGAGTGAGGGGTTACAATCCAATGAGGGCTTTGTAATCGTCATGGCCGGTAATCCGGTTAAAACTGTCACCGTCAAAACATCACCACTCTCATGAACGACGATTCCCAAACTCCCCCTCCCATAAACGAGCCTTCCGATGAAGATTCGGAGGCCGAGAAAGTATCAGAAGATACCAGCCGCCCCTTCGAAGACTTCGGCAAGTCTGTCCAAAATGCATTCAGAACCGGCAGCGAAGACGCCCGAAAGGCTTTCAAAGAAGCAATCCCCAAAGCTAAAGAGGATCTTGCTCAGGGCGTTCACGAGGTGGCATACGCCGTGGCCTATGCTTCAGCTTTCGGTAGTTCCCTCCTCAAGGAACTGACGCCGGACACCCTTTGTGACGGGTTTAAAGAAGGAACTGACGCTGGCCGCAAGGCTGCAGAGACGATCATCCGTGATCGCAAAGACAGAGCCGAACGCCGGAAGGCCGCTGGTGAGTCCTCCGATCCCGGTGATGCCACACCGGGCGATCCTGATCCCGCGATGACTTAAATCTCAGGACTTGTTTAGTCCCGCCGAAACTTAAGACAGGGTAAGGTCTAAAACCTTACCCTGTTTAATCTGCGGTCTGCTTCGCTCACTGCCAGGTTGCCACTTTATCAGCCGGAAGATCGTCAGCGGAAACAGGTTCGAAAGTCACCTCACCGGTAGCCGCCCATTCGGTTCCACGCTTGAGCGACTCTGCAAAACCAACTCCAGACATGGAAGTGGTGTCATGCCCCAAGGTCGTGTGAAATACACGGCCATCACCGTAATCGATCACCAGAAGGATAGGCTCGTTCTCACCAGAGCCGCCGGTGCCTTCGTCGGCGAATGCGGAAGCGAGAACCGTCACGTTGTTTGCGGGCCCACGCAGTCGGTCGTAGAGCTCATCGGTAGCATGCATCCATTCGCTGGGAAGTCCGGCAGTGATCGGGTGATCGGCCATTTGGGTTTCGATCACGAATTCGTGCTTCTTGCCGTGTGCGCCTCCTTTACCGGGAGTCATGTCCTTGGTCCATTCGCCTTCGCGAAGTCGCAGGTAAGGCCCGGAAAGCTCACTACGACCGCCCCAGCCGCCAACCGCAATCATTTCATTGTAGGCTTTCCATTCCGGAAAAGAATTATTGGCCGCGTGCACGGAAACAAATCCGCCGCCACCTTTGACGTAGGATTCGAAAGACTGCTGAACTTCTTCGGGCCAGAGCTGACCGTTGTAGTTCGAAACAATAACGTCGTAGGAAGCAAAGTCAGGATTCCACTTCTCCCACTCAGCCGCGCTGGTCTTCTTGATCTCAGCTACCTTGGTTTCCCAGGCCTTCATTGCCTCGGCGAACTTTGCCTTGGCCTCGGGCGTCTTTTCCTTCGGCGGGCGCGGCGCACGAGGAAGGCCCGCCGGGCTGGTGCTGACCGTCACTTCGAACTTGCCGGTGTCTTCGAGTATTTCCTTGAGCACAGGACTGGTGTCCACCCAGGCGTGATTATTTTGCCCGTCTACGAGAAGGACAGCGATCTTACCGTTGGTATTGGCCTCAGATTTAACGCTCAGTGCGAGGATGAGGCCGGCGAAGACGACGGCGACGAAGAAAGTCGAAATCAATTTCATTACCAGACACTAAAGGATTGCCGCAGATTCGAAATCGCATAATTGCGCCGGAGGAATAATCTCAAGGAAGTTTCATGAGGCGAACAAGCTCCATGATTCCTGCGGCTTCCCGATGCATGCCGTGAGGGACGCCATAGACGAGGACTTCCTCTTCAACGCCTTCAATATGAGCACTCGAGTAATCAACAACCCCGTCAGTGACCTTGTCGAGGGGGACTTCTTTATCGGGCGAAAACTTGCTCCCAATGACAGAATAATATCTCACCGAGGAATTGAGTGGTTTACCCAGAAATTCTTCTGTCAGCGGGGAGCCCGGTTGCAGCTGCTTGATCGAGGTGACGTTCCCTTTGGCGATCTGCCAGCCGAGCGGAGTCAGCGAGCGCTCGGCATCATTCAGGATCTCCGATCCTACCAAGGCAAGATTGATCGGTACCTGAATGAGATTAGCCGCCAACTGGCCAAAGGGTTTCGCGGCGATGCGACTGCCTCGGTGTGGAGTTGAGCAGAAAATCACCTTCTCTATTTCAGGCATGGGCTCATAGTAGATCATTCTCCTTAGGGTCTCACGGTAGTCCGGGGAAACCCTGAGGTCTTCAATCGGAACCTTGAAGAGTTTATTCCAGTCAGAATCACCACCACTTTGGGTTATCGATTTCGCTAGCAACCCTCCCATACTGTGCCCGACGATAATCATCGAGTTGTCTCTCGCTCCCTCACTCGCACGAAAAGCCTTCAACTGGTGAATTTCATCCCGCAGCTCAGCGGAGAGGTAGGGAATCGAGGCACCGGTTGGATATCCAAAGGTCCAGAACTCGTATTTCTCCCTTAATTCCGGGTCCTTGTAAAATTCGTTGATCGTAATCTCCCAGGTTGAAGGACTTGAGTAGATGCCGTGGATGAGAATGCAGACCTGTTTGTCAGGATCAAATGAAGACACCCGGTGGAGCCCCATCCGATCAGCATATTTTTCGAATCTCAAAAGTGCCCCCAGGTCAGGAATGAGGTGCTGGCGGTCGTAAAAGTCCCGTGCAAACGATGCCGTGTAGTCCGCCGATAAGGCCAAGCGGGGATTTCCGTAGGGGAGTACCCGTTGCCGGGTTGGATCGATCAGTTCGAGGACAGGGCGTGACGGCTCATCCAGATTCAATACCGCCGTTACCGGAAACCAGAGCCCGGATTCCGGGATCATTGGGTTTTGGTCGGTTCTGGGTTGGCGCACGATCAGTGGAGTTCCCACACCTTCAACAAACACATCGGAATCAAATCCGCGTTTCACACGCAGGAATTCCGCAGGCACCACCTGGTCAATGCGTTGATGGGACAGCAACTCATCTGCTCGCACCTCAATCTTCACATTCCCATCGGCTGTAGTCACGACGGACAGGGGTCGGTCCCCCGCCCAATTCAACCCGATCTGAACGACCGAATTACGGACAGCGGTGTTGTACTCCCTCATCCGCTGCGGATCGGGCATCTGACCCTTTCTGATTTGCCGCCAGGTCACAGCCGCACCTTCGAGGGGAATCTCAGTCTGCCTGGAGCCATCCCAATTCTCCCGGACCTTGACCCGCAGGGCACAGCTCATGTTGGAAACCAGTAGTGCGATGAATACCGATTGCCATGTAAACCGTGATATGGATCCCCTCATGAGTATTCCTACTTTCGTGACACTGAAATGCTATCACCCCCACCACTTATTTTTCGAAATTTTTCTCGGAAATTTCTCACTTCCTCGCCTATCATCGCAACCCCACGGCGATTTTCGGGATCAGAACTGCCCGTTTCGCTCCTCCTTCCAATTCATTGACACCTATGAATTTTGTTTGCCCCACTTGCAGCATCACGCTCCAGGCCGAAGCCGACCTGGCAGGTAAGACGGTAAAATGCCCCGGTTGCTCGAGCCGTATCCAGATCCCGGAAGATTTCGGCCCGCCGCCTACCGAGGGCGATCACAATGCGACGGAAGATACCTCCGCCGAGATGCCCATGCATCATGACGAGCTCGACGTTTCCTCCACTCCTCACGGTCCGCATCCGTCCGCAGTAAACATCTGGATTGGCGGTGGGATCGGCGTCGGCGCGACATTCCTTTGGTTCGTCGTCATGTGGCTGCTTCCTGATCCACCAACAGACCCTGAAACCACCATGGGGATCGGAGCCTACATGAAAGAGCTCTTCACCAACCGCGGGTGGCCTCAGTATGTCACCACACTGCTAATGTTCTGGTGTCTCGGCATTCTGATTCTCAAGGTTATCAACCTTCAGAAGCAGCGGCGTGCCATGCTCATCCAGGCCCTTCCAACTGAAATTTCCGAGGAAATCAATTCTTCGAATCTCAAGGAGTTTCACGAGCACATCGTGAACTTTCCGATTCCGTTGCGAAACACCTACATCGTGAACCGGATCCGCAAAGCGCTCGAATTCTTCTATGTGCGCCAGAACACTGAAGACGTTTCCCAGATGATCACGTCTCAGTCCGAGATCGACGCCGCAAAGGTTGGAGGCAGCTACGCTATGGTGAAGGTCTTCCTCTGGGCGATCCCGATTATGGGTTTCATCGGAACCGTGCTTGGTATTGGTGCCGCGATCGGTGGATTCGGTGAAGTTTTCAACGCCGGCGAGGGCGGCGATATGAGTGAAATTAAAGGTCCTCTCCTGACGGTTCTTGAGTCTATGGGTGTGGCTTTCGACACCACGCTACTCGCGCTTGTTTTCAGCATCCTTCTCAGCTTCCCGGCAGCTGCCCTTCAGAATCAGGAAGACGATCTCGTCACTGACGTCGATGAATACTGCATTGACCACCTCCTCAAGCGTCTAAAAGACGCCGGTCCGAGTCAGGACTTCGGTTCTGATGCTGGATTACTCCAGGCAGTGGGAGAAGCGATGGCGAATAACCAGAAAGACATCATGTCGCGCTTCGAAGGGGTCCAAAAAGGAATGTCCGAAAGTCTGGAGAACCAATCCAAGCAGTACGAGAAAGTTGCCTCAGCTGTGGAGAAGCAGCTCGAAGCCATCGGCAACCGCGCCGAGAACTACGAGAAGAAGCTGGACGACGAATTTTTCGCCAGCCTCGAGCGTCTGCGCAAAGACTCAACACAAGTTATTGAGACCCAGGTTAAGCCACTTTCAGAAGGCATCCAGAATCTTAATACCGTCCTCAAGGAACTGAACGGCAAACAGGTCGTGGTAAAAAAGAAAGGCTTGTTTAGCCGCGGCTGACGCTTTCTCTAAAAGTCAACTTCTCGAATGGCTAGACGCGGACAGGACGAAGGCGCTTCAGTCAACCTATTCCCCTTCCTCAGCATTCTGATTTGTATCATCGGGTGTTTGACCCTCATTATCGTGGTGATCAACCTCATCGCGATGAGCAAGGGCGAGGGTAAGACACCTGAGGAAGTCGAGCGTGCCCGAGAATACATGCTGGTAAAGAAACAAAAAGAAGACCAGCAAAAGGAACTCGATAAGCTCCGAATCGATATTGAGAATTTGATTCAGGAGAACAAGAACATCATTCAAGACCGGGACAAACTCGTCCTGCTCAAGGAGATGTTGGACAATCAGGAAGAGATCGACCAGAGCCGAGAAGAACTCATCGCCAAGTTCAATCTTCTCTCCCGCACCAACAAGCAACTGGTAAGCGACGAGATCGTTCTTCAGGAGGAAATCAAGAAAAAGGAAGAGGAGATCGCCAAGCGCAAACTTCCGCCGGAGCCAGCTGCTCTTCGAGTGCGGCCAAGCGGATCCAGTTCCAGCACCAAACCCTTCTTCGCAGAAGTTTCCGATACCAGCGTCTACATTCACCGCAGCCTTTCCGAAGATCCTGCTGTGATTCCAGTCGCTTCATTGAACCAGGACGAGAACTTCATCAAGCTGCTCAAGGAGATTGCTTCAGCCAACAACCACAGACTGATCTTCCTGGTCCGTGGAACTGACGGCTCCGTCAATACGCTGAACCGGGCCAGGGCAGTGGTTAATGCTTTCAACCAGTCCAACGGTAGTGAGATTATTCCCGGCCGCCTCCCCCTCCCCGGAGAAGGCAAAGTGGACCTGAATATGTTCGCCAAGTTTCTCGAACCCTGAACCTGACTTTCTAAGCATACTTCCATGGCACGTAGACGAAGAGCGGAAGAAGAACGCAGCATGGACTCGCTGATGGATGCTCTGACCAATGTGGTCGGCATCCTTCTTCTTATTCTCATTGTCAGTAGCCTCGGAATTAGCGCTGCAGTTAAAAAGATCGTCGAGAATCTGCCAGAGGTGACCCAGGAAGAGCTGGAGGCGATGAAAGTCAGCCGCGACAAAACGCTGAAGAACCTGCAGGAACTTCAAATCACTAAAGCGAACACCGAAGAAAACCTTCCTACCGAGGAGGAGAAGGCACTTATTACCGCTGAACTCGAGGAGATCGAGGAAAACAATCAGGATCTCGCTGACAAAACCGCAGACATTGAGGAGTGGAAACGAAAGGTGGAAGAGGAAGAGGAGAAAAAGGTGGAGAATGACGAAAAGGTCAAAGTAGCCGACCTTCGCAACCAGGAACTTGCTGCTATTCTCGCCCAGACCCCGGAAGTGGAAGTCAAAGCCGCCAAGGAGGTCCTCATGCCCAACCCGCGCCTAGCCGACGATAATTCGCGAGCTCTTTATATCGTGGTCAAATATAACAAACTTTACTTTGTCGGTGACCCCTACGATCACGCGTTAAAAATTCGAGACGTGATTGATCAAAACTTTACCGATCTCGCGTTCACCGGGCAGGCATTTGGCTCCTACACCTACCCACTTCGTGGAATGAGGAAAAACGATCGCGGCGGTTTTGATCCCCTCACCGAGGACTTCAACCTTACCCGAACTGCCGAAAAAGAACTGGCCAGTTGGGCATCGATTAATACCAAGTTCATCAACCAGGACGGTGAACTTCAAGAAGACAGGTCATTGCTCAAGCGCATGTTTGGTAATGAAGACCGAAGGGAGTTTCAGGTTCACAAATTCCGTTATGACATGAAGAAACTGTCAGCCTTTTTCGGTGACGGCAAATTTGGTCCCAAGGATTTTAAATATCACATCGCCAAGGGTGGAGGCGACCGGGTCAAGTTTTCACTCGCACCGAGGGAGGAGGCCGGCTGGACTCCGGAACAGTTCCTTGCCCCGGGATCGGAATTCGAAACTCTCTGCAAATCAGCCTCAGTTAACCGCGGCACTCTGTTCTACTACTTTGTCGCTCCTGACAGTTTCGACGCCTACCTTCAGGCACGGGCAAAGTCGGAAACATTCCGCGTGCCCGCCGGGTGGAATATCTGGTCCGGTGAGAAATTTGAGCCCCGGGCTATCCCTGCCAGGGAATCAATTCGCTACGACCTAGAAACCCTTCCTGCGGCCGAATACCGCAAGCTTGCAGATGCTATTGGCCCTTTTCTAGTGAGCGAGGTCAACAAAATGAACACGACCTTCGACCAGCAACTCAACGAGGCCGTTCCGGCAGACCTCCCACAGGGTCAAAAAGCGGACTACCTCAAGCGCCTTCGCGATGAGAGGATCGAATTCATTTCCAGAGCCGCCCAGGGATACTCCATTAACCCGTTCAATACCACACTGGCGGTAGCCAAAGTGCGCGGTGATGAAGAGGTCCGTTTTGAAATCCGGCCTCCCGAAATTCCACACATTCGGATTTTCCAACCTGCCAACCTTCCGGCAGCGCCGAAGCCAAAGCCTGATCCCAACCAGCCTCAACCGCCCGCGAAGCCTAAGGCTCCTGCAGGCGGAACAAAGCTGATCCTCGACTGATCTGCATTCCAGTCAGCGCGACCCATACTTTCGTCTTACTTGTCTTACTCGCCGCGACTGTCGGTCAGTTTGAGATTGGTGATCTCCTCCATGATGCGGATGGAAATCTTTTCGTAACGTTCCTTCGTAGTGAGGGCCGTGTCTTCAATGAGATCAGTCAAGTTAACTGGTTCACCCACAACGAGGGTCACGGGATGCTTCTTCAACTTCTTTCCTCCGCGAGGAAGCGCTTTCTCTGGACCAAAGAGTCTCACCGGAAGCACTGGAACAGCGGCTTTGGTCACGATCATTCCGATACCGGGTTGCCCCTCGGATTTCATCTTGCCGTCAAAGGAACGCTCCCCTTCCGGAAAAATGAGCACCTTCTCCTCTTCTTTCAGGAGCGAGATAATTTTCTTGAGAACAGACAACTCGGGCTTTTCCTGATTCACCGGCAAAGCATTGACGCGAGTCAGGATGAAGTTGGCCACCGGATGGTCAAAGAGAGTTTTCCGGGCAAAGTAGAATATAGGATTCTTAAATGCCCCGCCGATGAAAGGCGGATCAAGAAAACTGACGTGATTCGAGGCGATGATTAGGCCGCCTTCGTAGCCGTCCAGTTTCTCTCCATTTTGAACCCTGAAAGAGCAATAGACTTTCGCTACCAACTTCGACAAGCGGTGGCCGATAAAATACCAGAAGTTCATAGCAACGAAACCTCGGACGTTGAGGCGGGAGTAGGCTAGGGCCAAAAGGGGGCTCAGCGAAGTGGCGCCGTGATGAGGCTCGTGGCACGGTGAACCTGGTGGGCAACAAGGCCACAACTGGTAAAAGAAACGACACAAGCAACGAGGAGCAATGACAGGATAAATCTGCGAATCATGGTTCTTTTTCGTGGATTCCACCTCAAATGTCAACGCCTTCGAAGTGCCTCGGAAATGCTCCGAAATGCTTCAACCACCCCAAATTTCTTAGGGTCGGATTGATGACGGGCGAGTATCTCGCGGACTTGCTTTTCATTTTCTTCAGGAACCTCCCGCTGGCGGGAGGAATGCCAGATTTCCACGCAGTGCTCGAGCAGGTCTTTACGCGGAATGCTCTTTTTTAGAAGATGGATCAAACCTCCATCCATTTGCTGACCCGTTATTGCTCCGCCGGGGGCTACAAGACCTCCCTCCAGTTCCCCCGATCCAGGCGCCAGGCTGGAACTGCTTCTCCAGGCCCAGAGGGCCACGAAAACAATCATCCCGATAAATATTCCATGAAGCCGGTAGTGGCGAATCAGCTTCATCGTCCCGCCCGTCTCCACAGTTCCGTGAATCGTTTCGTCAAAAACGACCTTCGACTTTTCACCAACTAGCCAGATAAGAAACTCAGGAACAGCTTCCCGATGAAGCGCCTCATTGCTGACAAAAAAGCTGTCCGTCGCTACCACGACTGATCCCTTGCCCCAGCGGCGCTCAATCACCACAGCCTTTCCATCAACTGCAGCGACGGCAAGCCAGGACTTATCCGGTATTTGAAGCCGGTACTGCGAATACCACGTTGGCACCACAAGTTCAGATCGCTTCGCCGAAAATGACTTACCAACCTCTGTTTCCCAACCATCCTCAGGACGCTCATATTCTTCGAGCCCTGTGAGGTTAAAGCCAAGACGCGAAGTCATACGGGCCCCGAACCTACCAATCATGCGGGACTCAAACTCTTCTTCTTCCTCGCCGACCTCATTGCCGGGGACGCTCTTATCACTTGAGCCGCCTTCAGATGTGGGGTCCTCGATACGGGAGTCTTTCTCTTCTCTGAGCCGGTCCTCGCGAAGCTTGCGACGGCGCTCCAACCAGTCATCCTCCTCTTCTGATCTCGCCGGTCTGAATTTTTCCGGAACGAGTTCCGGGTTCACCGTAATCACGAGCCGAGCGCCATTTTTCACAGCCTTCATCACCGGCGAATCCTCAGGCGCTCGAAGCTCCTGAAGATCATCCCTGGGATACCCAAGCAGAAGCAGGGTCGTGTCCTCATCCAGACCGGAGATGTTGTTGAGATGACTCACATTGCGGGAAACCTCATAATCCGGCAATTCATTCAGGGTTTCATAGAACGCGCTGGTTCCTAAAGGATCGCTCCTGAAGCTGGCGTAGTAGGGATAAATGTCACCCTCAACAAAACGTCGCTCCATCACCGCCGTGAAAATCACGATCAAGGCAACGCCCATCGTGATCAAGGCGCCCCACGTCAGCATTCTACGGCGGCCCCTCATGTAACGGTTCCTTCCTGCAACAGCCTGGGCGAGGGCATCACCGCGCCCGATTCCCTCGCGATCGTTCCGTGATTTTTCAAGAAGTCATCCACCGTTTCCTCGCTCACAGGATGCCAACCATACCAGGCTTCCTCAAACAAGGTGGTATTCTCATCAAAGGCGCGACGCAGCACAGACCTCTTCCTAACCTTAAGTTCCAGCTCTTTTCGATAGTCACGATTCGATTTGAAGCGAGCAATTTTAATGACACCCTCTTCTCCAAGATTAGCGAGAGTGGCGAGGAAAAGGGCCCGAATTGCCAATCGACCGTCGCCTCTGGAAATTTGCTCCCGCGCTAATCGCATCCATTCTCCTTCTGGTAGTTGGGAGGCTACGATATCCTCGCTCTGCAAATCCACCGTATCGGCAGTGATTTTTTCGACATCATCCCTCGCCGCTGTGACGCGATATTTGCGATAAATCAGGAATGCCAACCATACCACCAACCCGACAACGATAGCGACGAGCGCCAGGGAAAAGGTAGACTGCAGTCCTGCTATTCCAGCGATCCCGGAACCTGCGCTGCCTCCTGCATCGCCAAGAGTATCCCTTTCAGCCCTTTTTAACATTTTATCGAACCATTCCTCAAGCGCCCTGAGGGACTCCTGGGTGGCTTCGGCCAGCTCCTTCATTCGACGTGCCATCCAGCTTTGATCCCCTTCGAGATCTTCAGCATCTGCATGGCGAGACAGCTGCCATTGGTATTTCTTCTGCTCCATCGTTTCAGACAGAGCGCCTTCAAATGCGACTGAGCTCGTTCCACCCTCCGCGTGTAGCGGGGAGCTGCCAAACCAGAAAAATAAAAAAGAAAGAACTATCACGACAGCCCTTCCGGTGCGTTCAGCAGGCGCAGACTCTATCGAAGATTCCCCTCGTCCGCTCTTGCAGGAAGCCAGTCGGCTCAGGAGATCTTCGCCCGTATGAAATGACTCGGCATAAAAGCAACGAAGGACATAAACCGCCTTCATCATTGGGGAAATGACCAGATAAGTCAGCAGAAGGCTTCCCAGAAAAAAAGTAGAATTAAACAACGCCACCAACGGGCTAAGAGTGAAAGCAGACTCAACCCCGAAAAAGGCTTTCGCAAAAGTGGCCAAAGCCAGGCAGGAACCCACCACGTTGAACCAGACAAAAGCCGAAACAAAAAGCAGCACAATCAGGATTCCGTGATTCTGTCCCCACTCATAGTGAGAATGCGCCAAGCTGGACTTCACCAGGCCACGCAGAGACCGGCGCTGGAAGTTCTTTGTGAATGTAAGGACCGTGGCATTCTGTAACATGGCAATCACCCAACCAACCGGAACGACAAACAACGCTCCGGCCAGCAGCAGAGGAACCTGCAGTGCCTGCACAATGAACAAGGCGCTCAAATTGCCAAATCGATCCCACCCCCGGATCGCCGCCGGACTTCCCGGGTTGATAGCATCCCAGACTCCTTCGCAGAACCGGGCCTGGCAATAACGCATCCAGAAATACAATCCCGCCATGGCAAGGGAGGCTGGAATCACCGTCTCCTGCGCCAGGCTGCTCCGGCTCATATCTGCCACAAAGTAGAGCAACCCGGCAACAAAGGGCGCACTGCCGAGGAAATAGATCCAGAAATACCTCACGTCAACGCTTCTAAGCAAGTGGAACGATTCTTCAAGAATCTGCAACGAAGACCTTTCCTTGCGCACGCGCCGATTTCTGCGACGAGGAACACTCATTCAATTTCTATTCCCAAATCGTTCCGTCGTGAAATTCATCGGGGATATCCGCCAGTGTCCCCGCCACGAGATAAAATAAGAGCCAGCCAAGAAAGAGGGCCACACCGATTTGGAGAAATGGCATCAGATGAACCACCCGCTTCGCTTTCGGGGCAGCGATGACTTCTTCTACGCTACTCTTGAGACAATTGGCACACGTGAGTTCCCCCTTATACTCCGTGATACATTCACTACAGAAAAACTGCTGACAGGACGGGCAACGCGCCACCGACTGGCGGTCGGGATGGATAGCGCAGGTAGTGTCTCCGAGTAGGCTAGCCATTCACACTCTCCGAATCTACCGTGTCTGATCCTGACTTCACTTGCGCAATTTTCGCCTTCCATCGGGTCGCCATAACACTACCCGAAATTCCCAAAACGAGGATTCCCGCGGAAAGAACCGCAAAGGTCAAATAACCTAACAATCCACCTTCGGCAGCAATGGCCGTAAATGCTTCGAGCGGCCCGGTAATACCAATCGTGTATTCGGGATTTTGAATCGCAACCAGCAGGTAGTAAACTGTGCCGCTGGCTGTCAGCAAAAAAAGGAGCCCCAATTGAATCCAGAGCATCAACCTGATCGAATCCGGTGTGGCTCTTTTCATTGAGGCGATCAGCGACAGGGACAGGATCAGGCTGCCCCCCATCAAGAGGGCCAGGGTTGTCCCAGTCAGAAAAATACTTTCGAGCATCAGAGCAAGAATCAGTATCACACCAATCCCTGTGAAAATTCCGAAATTGATCGATGCCGAGCGGGGCACCTGAAAAGCTTCCACTTCTGCAGTCGCAGCCCGTGAATTTCCATCACTGCCTCTTCCACCGCCTCTATGGCCAACAAGTTCCTCCTGAGAATCTCTTACCAATTCCTTGAGGCGATCTACTACTTGTTGTGCCCTCAAATAACGGCTCAGTGGCCGCAAACGATCCCGGCTCAAGCTGGTCTGGATGTCACAGACACAGGTTGGCCCCAGAATCAGATGGCTGACAAGGCCTGCAGCGAATGCCAATGCACCAAAACTCAGCACGGACAGGAAAACCGATTTGAGTGCCGTCACTCCCTCGTCACCAATTTGCCACAGCACCAGTGCCATCAATCCGGCACAACTGCTCAATCCAAGTATAAATAGAACGATTCCGACCACCCTGGAGGTTTTTGCAATCGAGACGGCCTGGATGTCACGGTAACGGTAACGCTTGTATTCCTCGCTGAACGGCGTCAGCAGACCACTACCGCGCACATACACAAGGTGATCCTCACCCAGCCAAAGGCTGGACATGCCGAAGCCGCCTTTTGCGACACGAGTGTAATTGTCGAACTCCGTCTTCAAGATCCCCCACAGTGAACACTTGATAACCAAACCCGGTCAAGCCTGCCGTGCTCGAGAATCGGGTTCAAAGCTTGCCTTCAGGTGGCTCAGTCTGGAGAGTACGACTCTATCAGCGTCAGCATTTCCCTGACAGAAGCTGCAAGACCACCAAACAGGGCTCGAGCGACGAGGTGATGGCCAACATTCAGTTCAGCCAGACACGGGATCCGCATCAACTTGGGCAGATTGATCAGCGTAATTCCATGACCGGCATTCACTTGGATTCCAGCTTCGTGAGCCTGGAGGGCGGCTTTCTGAAGAAGAAGGAATTCCTCTTCACCGCCTTCCGGCGCCGCGTTTGCAAACGCCCCGGTGTGAAGTTCAATCATGTCCGTAGCGAGTTCAATTGAGGCCGCAATCTGGTCCGGTTCAGGGTCAACGAAAAGACTGACTTTCGTGCCGTTCTCCTGAAGCGCCTGAATCGCTTCGCCGAGAGAAGCATCAGCACCAAGGACATTGAGCCCGCCTTCCGTGGTTATCTCCTGACGGTTTTCCGGAACGAGGCAAACAAAATGGGGCTTCACCTCCAGAGCGATATCGAGGATCTCGCGGGTATTCCCCATCTCAAGGTTCAACTTCGTATGGATTTTCTCGCGCAATTCGTAAACGTCTCGATCCTGGATATGACGTCGATCTTGTCGCAGGTGAATCGTAATGGAATCGGCGCCGACCGCCTCCACCTCGTGAGCGGCGGCAAGCAGCGAAGGCTCAGAATTGTGAGCCTCCGGCATGAGGGCATAGCGCGCCTGCCTCAAAGTAGCAACATGGTCAATGTTCACCCCGAGTTTCAATACGCGATTTGGCGATTCGTTCATGGCTTAAAGTCAACTGTTGATGGATTCCGTCCACAAAAAAAGCGACCTCCGTTCGGAAAGCCGCTCTTGTGCCATCGGAAAAGAGAAGTCGATCAGTAAGTGACCGTGACCTGAGTCCCCACACCCACCTTGGAAAAAATCAGCGGCTGGACGCCACTCGGGACGCGGATACACCCATGGCTGGCCGGATAATCTGGAACGTAACCAACGTGCATCCCAATTCCGCCGTTAAAACGCATCCAGTAGGGCATTTCAGAACCGACAAAACGGGACCCACCGGCCGGGGGATTCCAGGCTTCACCACTGCTGCGGACTTCGGCGCCGGATGAATCGTGCCAGCTGCCGTAGAGAGTCGAACGCTTTTCCACTTTTTTTTCCTGAATTCGATAAGAACCTGTCGGGGTAGAATACCCTGATTTCCCGGTAGAAACCTGCGTCTCAATCACGAGATGCTTTTTGCCACCTCCGGTTTTATAAACGCGGGCCTTCTGCTCACTCAAATCCACCTCAATCCTGGCGTTCGACGGGGAAAGACCGGAGAGAGCCATGCGGTTCACATAGACATTGTGACCCTTGCTTTTATACTGGCTTGTGGCGAGGCGGGAGAAAAAACCACCGTTCTGGCTCCGCTCTGCACTTTGGGCCAACTCCTCAGCACGCTCCCGAGCGGCACGCTCCCTCTCGGCTTTCTTGCGGGCAGCAATCCTCGCCTCCCGGCGTTTCTCTTCCTCCGGCTTCTTCTTAGCCAGTTCCTCGGCCCTGACCCTCTCACGCTCAGCCCTGGCTTCCGCCATCCTTTCCGACCAGCTTGGAAGGTCTTTATCTTCAGTTTTAACCGATGAAGATTGAGACTTGGCCCTGCTTCCTGATGCGGAATTTCTGGTCAGTAAAGCGGCATTTTCATCCACCGTGCAGGCAGAGAAACTTACGGCCGCAAACAATGCCAGGCTCCCGAGAACGAGAGTACGAAATGAAGGGTGGTTCATTGATGGGAGGTCAAAGAAGGGATTAGGAAAATCTTCACTTTCAAGCATCAGTCAACGCGAATGTATGGATTTTTACTAATAAGCCATACGCACAGACGTGACCCTCCAGCCTTCAGGCGGGGATAGCCCCTCCCGACGACTTCAAGGGAAAGTTTTTCCGACCGGACAATCAATCCAACGGATAGGCGGGCACACCCGCATCATCTTCGAGACCGAATTCCCCTGAACTGCTCAGCTCCTCAGGCAGAATCTCGTCCGAAAGCCGCTGAATTCCATCACTGGCGTATTCGCTCTGAGGATAGATCTGACGAGCGGAAAGGAACCAGGCCAGGCTGGAGCCATATTGCTTACGCTTTTCGAGATTCTCAGCAGTCTTCAACGCCTTTACAAAAGGAGCCACATCGGTCGAGAGATCCGACCGCTTCGCGGAGAGCGCAACATCATCGGGAAACTGCTTGAAGGTCTTCTCCACGATTTCCCAGGCTGCGTGATTATTGCCAGCCTTGTTAAGTGTATCCGCCTGCTTCATCACCGTCTCGATCTCGAGAATATTCCCGACAATCTGGTTCAGGGCATCCTGACGCTCCGGATCATCGACAGTCGCGGCAATGAATCGTGCCTTGTTGTTGTAGATCTGGCGGTAGCTCTGGGTTCCCAGGAGGCGATCAAACTCCAGCTTGGCCTGCTGCTGCAGATCAGCCGAATCGGCAAGGAGATCGAATTGCTCTTTCAGCATCGGATTCGTTGGCCAGATCTCCGCAGCGGCCTTTATGTTATCTTCGTAGGACTTCTCGTCACCTTTGAGAGCCGCGTTCTTTGCCGTGCGAATTCGCATGTTGCTGCTGAGTCGGGCTGCTTCGATCGCCGCAGTCGGCTTGGAGTAATCGAAGTCATCCGCCTGAACTCTCATTTCGGTGACCAGTTCTTCGGCAAGCGTGTAGTCTCGAACCTCAAGAGCATTGACGAGCTGGAATGCGTTCTGAGTGTATCCCAGCACCCGGCGCTTCTGATCGCGGGGAACACTCTGAACCGAAGGCAGATACTCACCGGTGACGAAAGCCTGCTGGAGCTGACGCATCGCGGCATCGATCTCGTCCTGTTCGAGGAGGAAAGTGAACGACTCGACCGACTGATCCACATCACGGATGGCCTCATTGGCAAAAGCGTCGAGTGTTGTGATGGTGGGATTGAATCCGATCGTCTTACTAAAAGACTGCTCCACTTCAGAGCCCTCCTGGAATTCGAGGCGCCCGGCCCCGTCTTTAAAAAACTCCGTGTAAAAGCGGGCTGCCATAACGACATGCTCGAAACGACGCTGAAGAAAAAACTGCACCACCAATGCCTGGAACTCGAGCTTTGCCTCAACTTCCGAAAGCTCCATTTTAGTGCGGTTGGCAACACGCTCAGCCTCCACTTCGGCAATTCGTTGAATGTAGCGCTGAATGTGCCCGGCGTTCGCGGGGTCAGTCGCCTTGGAACTTTTCTGCTTCGGGCTTTCACTCAGCTTACGCTCACGATCTTCAGTGTTGTTATCGCTCCATTGATCAAAATTCCAATCCAGTTGGCGGCGCTCTCTGTCGAGTTCACGGTTCAGCATATCGAGTTGCCCCCTCGACTTCTGAGCCAGGTAGACGCGGTAAACTGCATTGGCGAGTGATTCACAGAGTCGAGCGTCCTGCTTGAACTGAGAAGCATGCTGCAGCTGAGCCACGGCCCTCGGGAATTTGGAAACATCGCGGTTGTGGGGAGATAAGGTATCAAGGATACCGCGAATCGCTGAGCGATAAGCCAGATCCTCAGCGGAGCTGGCTTCCTCGGCGTTGAGGTATTTCTCAAAGCGGGCTTTGAAGACGCGATTATCGTTCACGTTGAAGCTTTTCCCGTCAAAGGTGAATACGTCCGTCGTTGGATCGAAATAGGGAACATCATTTCCGACCACCTGTTGATTACCTCTCGATCCCCCGCCTTGGTTTACAATAGTAGTATTGTTAGGCTGATTGGCTGAACTGCTACCACCGCCATTGTTTGTCGGGGGCGTGTAGACCTGCGCTTGAACCAGGCCGACCGAGGAGACAAAAGCACTGATCCAGAAGAAAAGCTTCGCAGTATTCATTTCGGGGAGGGTTTGAGTTGGCTGATTTGGGAGTTTGGGCAGTAAAACTGAAATCATTCGTCGATCGCTTCAGCCACGAGGGTGCCGTCACGATCTACGCGCACGACCATGACAAGTTGGGAGCCGCGTTCGATATTGATGTTACTGAAATCCTCGGGGACGAGCACGGGCACAGGAATGGTCATCGTGCTGTCGCTGGCCTCAAAGCTGATGAGTCGGCCACGGTCAGCCGTCCAGCGAAGCGTTTCCTCAACCTTGCCCTCTACCTTGTAGACATTGCCGCGCAGGCTGTTGCCGTTATCTCGATAGGTTATCAAGTTCAACGTCGCTGCATTGGCAGTGCTTTTACCTGATCCGCCATTGGATACAGCGCCTCCCAGCATGTCTCCGGCAATGAGCCTGAAAAGAAGAGCCGCGATCAAGAGGAATCCTAGAATCGCAGCCGCAATACCGGCTATTTGTCCTACGTTAGCTCCGGAGCTGGCTCTTCTTGGCATCAGTTTTGTCGGGGAAATTTCTACTAAAATTCAACTTAGCACAGGCTGGCTGTGAGCGGGAGCAAAAATCCGCCCCATTGGCTCGCTAATCCAACCACGTCCGAATTGATCGGTCGCGGGTAAAAAACACCAGAATTCCCTGCGGGTATACCCCGATTCCTATTCCCCCCCGGGAGCTGCGAATTGTCCACCGGCTTCAGCATCTGTTGCTGCCCGCAGAAACTTGTTTTGAACCACGCCTTCAGAGCCATCCGGAAGTCGAACCGCGGCCCATTGTTCGCCAGGTTTGGTCATCTTTACCAGCGAGCCCGATTGAAGAGCCCGAACTTCCGAGCTCATCTGGTCTGTTCCATAAACCATGAACTGCGCCGTCGAGGTAACCATGTAGTAATCCGTCCCCGCACTATTGATAGTTGTCAGGCTTGGAACATTAGCATCGCCACCGCCGTTGCTTCCAGACTTGTTTATACCAGCCAGAGAAACACTGGGCATCGAAAAATTGAACCCGCCGCCACCGCGCTTGGAAGTCTCTCCCGGCATAACGATATCTCCCGTCGTCGAAGGCGCAAAGGACGCGTCCTCTGCCACATCCTCAACCGAGTAGCTCCCAACCAAGCTCCCTCCGGTCGGAGTCTGGCTCACCGCATTCTCCGGGAAAAGACCGGCGTCGATACTGGCGTCTGTCTTTTTCTTTCCAAATCCAAGGAATCCTCCACCACCCCTGGTTGATGGTGTGGAGAGCGTCGAACTGGACGCGGTGGAAGCGCCCGTCACCTGCCCCCCGGACTTCTTGAAGCCTGAGAAAAATCCTTTCTTTTCAGCAAGTTCCTTATCGTTGAAAGAAACTGTTCCGACGCTCTCGGCGGAGCCATCGATCAGGGACTGACCTGAGCGAGCCGGAACCATCGTATTCGGCGAGGCTGGCGGCGGACTCGAAGCCGAACGTGAATTGCCAACAAACTCAGGTTCAGCGTCATAGACCTGCGCCGCATCAGTCGAATTGTTTTTGTTACCGATCTTGGGCATCTTGAAACCACCAAGGAATCCCCCACCCTGAAACTCGTTTCCTGACGCGGTGTTAGAAGAGTTGCTCGGAGGAGACAAACTCCTCGACGGAGCAGCCGGAGCCGGGGTCGTTAGACCGGGGAGCGGCTGGTTCAACATTTCGAGCCCGTCCATTGGGTCCGGCTCCCTCTTCTTGAAGGGATTCAAGCCACTGAATCCCTTACGCTCTTTTTGCTTCGGCTTCTCCTGACCCTCCATCGCGATCATCGCCTGAAGAAACGGGTCAGGGACATCACGCTCGACTTTCACATTGCCGGTTGGGGTCTGCCATGAAGACATGTCATCGGAAGATACTTTGTTGATTTGAGCCTGATTGCTTCGCTCCCACTTCATCCGCTCCGCCATATCACGCTTCATAAACTTAATTTCTCGAGCTTCCTGAAGGGACCGATTGTTGTATTGATTTTCCAAGGCCTGATCTGCTGAACGAGCCATTGATGCTGCTACAGCCTGCCCCTGCGCATTCTGAGCCGCTGTCCGAACCTGTGCCATCTGCGCCTGCCCGTAGCCGGAGGTGCCGGGAATGCCGCTTGTCATGCCGGCAGCCGCAGTAGGGCTGGTTGACGGATACGAAGGGGCCGAAGACGTCTGAGCCCGGCTGGACGTTGTTCCGATGATGCCGAAAGCTGCCGTTGCCATTGCAACTAGAGAAAGTGAAGCCACGCGGGCCTGGTGCTGGGGGAAGCCCGCAATGGTACGGAGTCTATCAACCATGAGAGTCGAAGGTGAAAATAATTTCAAAACTTTAACCCGATTTGAGCAACCCGTCCACCTCCGCACTAAACTTTTGTTCTGGTTTTTATAAAACTTAAAGCACCAGGATTTGGTGGTTGAGCCGTTTCTCCCGGAATCGCCCAAAGGCATTTCCGTTTACACGCTTCGCCAAATTTGATAGCATCGTGATTGTTTATTGGCGCAACTTCGTAACTGACACTCATGATGAAACATCGAATCCCACTGCTGCTTTCGCTTCTGCTTTTCTGCCTCAGTCATACCAGCACAACGTTTGCGCAGAATGACGTTAAGACGGTCTACAACCAGGGCGTCCAACTCTACAACGAGGGGAAATACGAGGAAGCGATGATGAAGTTTGCTGCCGTGCTCCAAGCGAATCCTCGCATTGTTCACGCCCGCAGTTACATGGCCAAATGCAAGACGGCCATAGCCAGCGATCGACGCCCGACCAATAACATTCAAGGTCAGCTAGCCCAGATCACAATTCCCGAGCTCAATTTTTCCGATGCTCCAATCGGTGACATCCTCGACTATTTCGCCCAGCGGGCCGAAGAACTCTCGGGAGGAAAAGTGCGCCCCAACTTTATCTACAAAGGCACACCGGAGCAGCGCCGCGACACACTTGTGACTCTGTCGCTTCGCAATGTGCCCATGACGGAGGCCATCCGCTATGTTGGCCAGCTCAGCGGAACCCACATCAAATATGAGGAGCACGCTATCGTCGCTGATCCCGATTACCGTGCCCAGACCCACCCGGCTCTGGAAAAGGCTGCGGCGGGTCCAAGTCAGACTGATCCCGTCTTTGGCCAGCCTGCCAAATCGAACGTGAACGGAGCCAATCTGTTTGATTGATAAGCTTCCCGCTTTCTTAACTCGTAGCTTTCCTTTATTCCTGAACGGCCTTGAGCCAACAACTTGCCCTAATCACCGGAGGTCAGGGTGACCTCGCAGAAGCTCTGAGCCGACATCTCATCAGCTCGGGTTTCGAAGTCCTGTCGCCGGGACGCAATGAGCTCAATGTGCTCGAGCCGGGTTCCGTGAAAGAATATTTCGCTGGTCTCAGCAGGCTCGATGTGCTCATCAACAACGCGGGCATCACTGGTGACGCTTTATTTGCCAAGCAGTCCGAGAAGGATCGAAATTCGATCATTGATACCAACCTTAAAGGGGCCCAGCTCTGTTCTCAGCTCGCGGCTGGAATCATGATCAAGAAACGCTCCGGCCACATTCTTAATGTAGGCTCCTATTCCGCGATTCACCCTCCCGTCGGCCAGACCGCTTACGCCGCCGCCAAGGCCGGACTGATTGGATTGACCAAAAGTTACGCCAAGGAGTTCGGGAAGCGCAATGTGCGAATCAATTGCATCCTCCCTGGTTTTCTCAAAACCAAAATGACAGCAAATATGGCCCCGGAAGCCATTGAGACGGCGCTGAAACGACATCAGCTGGGTCGGTTCAACACCGTGGAAGAGGCGGCTCGATTCGTCAGTTTCATCTGTTCGACCGAGAACATTTCAGGCCAGGTCTTCCAACTGGATTCGCGGGTCTGACACAAAGATGTCGAAGGGCTCAAAACCGGGTTGAAAGAATCGCGAGCTTCCCCTATGGTCCCGATCTTCGAAATTCCATTCTCGAAAAACCTGGAGGGGTGGCAGAGTGGTTGAATGCACTGGTCTTGAAAACCAGCAGGCCGCAAGGTCTCGTGGGTTCGAATCCCACCCCCTCTGCCATCAAAGGGCCGGTCCTGCGCAGCGGGGCCGGCCCTTTGATTTCGGGGATCGGATTTGAATACGGTTCGACTCGCAGAGAGCGCCAGCGAACGGAGAGATCTCGGGAGCAAAGCGACTGAGATAATCCCACCCCCTCTGCCATCAAAGAGTCGGTCCTGCGCAGCGGGGCCGGCCCTTTGATTTCGGGGATCGGATTTGAATACGGTTCGACTCGCTGTAAGCACCTGCGAACGGAGTAAGCTCGGGAGCAAAGTGACCGAGATAACCCCGCTCAATCTCCTTTCAAAAGGCTGACCATGGTTCGTCAGGACGAACTCCGGAAAGTATTCCCCGACGCCATCAGCGCCTACTCGATTGACTGAAAGCCCGCCAAATAACACTCGATGGCCAAAACGACACAAAGTTAGTCCATCGCTATCAAGATCGAATCTGTTACGCGATCTACCATCGGACTCCTTTATTGAATCTCTTGATTGCCGCATGAACACTCCCATCGAAAATCCCCGTATCGCTATCGTAGGCCTCGGATTTGGTGCCGAATTCATTCCCATTTACCAGCGCCACGCGAACGCCGAAATGGCGGCGATCTGCCAACGCACTGAATCCTCCCTCAATGAAATCGGCGACAAGTTTGGAGTCAAAAAACGTTACACTGACTACGAAGAGCTTCTCACAGACTCCGAGATTGATGCGGTCCACATCAATTCTCCGATTCCGAACCACGCCGAACAAACCATCGCCGCTCTCAAAGCCGGCAAGCACGTCGCTTGCACCGTCCCGATGGCGACCTCGGAGGAAGACTGCAAGACCATCGTCGAACTGTGCGCTGAAACCGGCCTCCACTACATGATGATGGAAACGGTCGTCTACGCCCGGGAGTTCCTTTACATGAAGGAACTCTATGACAATGGCGAACTCGGCAAACTCCAGTTTCTCAAAGCCAGCCACCAACAGGATATGGATGGATGGCCCGGCTACTGGCCCGGACTCCCGCCAATGCATTACGCGACCCACTGCGTCGGACCCGTCTTGGGCCTCGGCCGCCACGAAGCTGAGTATGTCAGTTGTTTTCCCAGCGGAACCATTCGCGAAGAGATGCATGACTGCTACGGCTCTCCCTACGCTATCGAAACGACGCACATTAAGTTTCACCAGAGCGACCTCAGTGCCCAGGTTTATCGTTCCCTGTTTGATGTGGCGCGCCAGTATCGCGAGAGCTTTGAAGTCTACGGTTCAAAGAAAGCGGTTGAATGGCCACTCATCGAAGGAAATCCGCTTGTGGTTCACACTGCCAAGAAGCCCGAGCCCGAAATTCCCGAAGAGACAGAATGCCCGGACTATGCACATCTCCTTCCCGACGAGATTGCCCCCTTCACTCAGGGCGGTGTCTACGGTGGAGAAGAAGGCGAAGAGCATCTCAGCTTTACCCAGGGCGCGGGCCATGGCGGCTCCCACCCGCATCTCGTTCATCAATTCGTCGAGCTCCTTCGCGGTAATGGTGAGGGCTACCCGAATGCAGTCCAATCCGCCAACATCACACTCTGCGGCATTCTCGCGCACGAGAGTGCCCAGAAAGGCGGCGAGATTGTTCGCCTGCCTGAGTGGAGCCTGAGTTCCTGATCCCTTTCCCGAGGTCAACAGGCTACGGTCCAACACCTGACCCTGTTTGGTCGAAACCTGATGAAATCGATTCTTCTCTTTCTGTTAGGAACTGCCTCCCTCGTAACTTCTTTCTCGTTCGCCGACGAGTCGAAGCCGAATATTCTCTTCATCGCTATCGATGATTTGAACGACTACATCTCTGTTTTAGACAATCACTCAAACGTTCGGACCCCGAACTTCGAGCGACTCGCAAAGCGGTCCGTCACTTTCGCGAATGCCCATTGCCCTGCTCCGGCCTGTCACCCGTCCCGGGTTGCCGTCATGACCGGTGTCCATCCCGTCAGCTCCGGGATCTACCGAAACGCCTTCCGCGCCCACGGTCCTCGCTGGCGTCACGAGTCTCCCATGCTGGAAGATGCCGTTGTCCTCTCCCAACATTTTCGCAATCACGGCTACCGCGCTGTCGGTGGCGGAAAAATCTTCCACACGCTGCAGTGGACTCCGGGCGATTCACAAAATGATCCCAATGCGTGGGACGACTACCGGGCTGATCCCCTCGATCCGATTTCCGCAGACTGGCCGCGACCTGACTTTGTGGGCACCCGCGACCAGAATGAAGGCTTCGTCGGTAAACGCCCGCTCAATAATTTCTACTTTGGAGCCGCACCGGTGGAGTTGACCAAAGACCAGGGAGATGGCGCTGTCGTCGACTGGGCGGTGGACCAGATGCAATCCGAAACCGATCAGCCACTCTTCCTGGCCGTCGGTTTGTTCCGCCCTCACATCCCCTTCGAAGTCCCCCGGAAATGGTTCGATCTCTATCCCATCGAAGAAGTCGAACTGCCGCCCTATCGCGAGGATGACTTTGACGACGCCCGTCCCCACGAACGAATGGACTGGCATCCCTGGGTCACGGAAAACAAGCAATGGAAAACGCTGATGCAGGGCTATCTCGCCAGTATCAGCTATGTCGACCATGAGCTTGGTCGCCTCCTTGATGGCTTAGATGCTTCTTCGATGAAGAACAATACCATTGTCGTTCTCTGGACCGATCACGGATTTCACATTGGCGAGAAGGGAAATTGGGAAAAGTTTGCACTTTGGGAGCAGACCACACGCGTCCCCTGTTTCATTCATGCGCCCGGCGTGAGTCAGGACGGCAAAGTCACTCGCGAGCCAGTCACCTTGACCGACCTCTACCCGACGCTCTGTGAACTCGCCGGCCTGCCGATTCCGGATCAATGCGACGGCTCTTCACTCGTCGACCAATTGAAGAATCCCGGTGCCACCGGCGACAGGTTTTCATTGACCTCCTATCACTTCCGGGGAGACCTGGGACCGTCCCACGGCATCTCAAGCGACTGGTATCGCTACATTCACTACGACAACGGATTCGAGGAACTCTACGACCTCAAGAATGACCCTAACGAGTTCACTAATGTTATTAATGATCCGGCCCATGCTGCAGCACGAAAAGAGCTGGCTGCCCAGTTACCAAAAACTTCAGCACCTTCTGCTGGCAGAGCGCCTGAATCACCCTACAACCTCGGTAAGCCCGGGTCCCGGGCGGCATTCAAACCAGGCGACCCAATCGGAAACCACGCCTTTGAAATCAACTTCAAGGTAGACAAAGCCTCTCCCTCCAGTAGTGGCGTCCTCGTTTCCCAGGGCGGTAGCATCAATGGATACTCAGTCTATCTGCGTAACGGAAAGCTTACATTCGCCGTTCGAAGGAACGGAGAGATTCACCTCGCTGCCTCCGATGCCCCTGTTTCCGAGCAAGCCTTTGAAGCGCGCGCTTCGCTGCTTCCCTCCGGAGAAATGAAACTCTTCCTTAACCGAGACGAAATTGCCCGGGCGAATGCCGGGAAACTTCTACCCTCAACTCCCCGTGAAGGCTTTTCTCTTAATGCCGACCCGGACACCACCGTCGGCGACTACCCCTCCCCCTTTCCATTTGCCGGAAAGGTTTCTGAATTCGAATTTCGAAAGCTGAAGTAATTATCTCAACCATGGCAACTCCATGACTTCTTGATCAGCACTTGCAGAGTCACGCGGAGTCCGGACCTTCTCCCGTTACCACCGTCTCTTCTCCTGCTCAAGTTCTCAACAGCAACGTAAAACTCTCCCTGTTCCAGCCGGTGAATCCACACTAACTTCCGGCCACCGATCTCGATGTCACGTTTCCTGTTGGTTCTTCCATTATTCCTGCTCGCTACCCTCCTCACCGGGTGCAAGCGAAACGCCGATGACCAGCCGTCACTTGTTGTAATTTCCGGAGGGGCCATGGGGACCTACTATCGCGTTAATGCGGTCGTGAATCCTGACGATCCCTCCAAGGAGGAACTCCACAATTCAATTCAGAAGACCCTGAATCATATCAATCGACTCATGTCGACCTACCTCCCAGATTCGGAGATTTCACAATTCAATCAATCCAATCAAACCGACTGGTTTCCCGTCTCTGACGATACTGCCTTCGTCGTCGACAATGCGCTGAAGATTTTTCATCAATCGGACGGTGCGTTCGACATCACAGTGGCACCCCTGATTGAACTCTGGGGCTTCGGAAGGGCGAAGGGCCGCCCAGCCCCTCCTACTGCTTTGGAAATTGAAGCTGCTATGCGACACGTCGGCTCAGACCACCTTGAAGTTCAACTCGATCCGCCGTCACTCAGGAAGAGCGATCCAAAATTGCAAATTGACCTCTCAGCAATTGCCAAGGGTTTCGCCGTCGATCAAATCACAATAATGTTGGAGCAAAGCGGCATCGATAACTGTCTCGTCGACATTGGTGGTGAGATCCGGGCCCTTGGACGTAAGCCGGGCAACAACCCGTGGATGGTTGGCATCGAATCCCCGAATCCTGACGAAGAAGCCATCCAACGCACCTTGCCTCTGGACAACCGGGCCCTCGCGACGTCCGGTGACTACCGCAACTACCTCGAGTTCGAAGGCAAACGCTACTCTCACGAAATCGACCCGCGCACGGGTTACCCCATTGAGCACGACCTCGTTTCAGCCAGCGTGATGGCGGGTAATTGCATGACTGCTGATGCCTGGGCGACTGCTCTCATGATCCTCGGTCCCGCCCCCGGAACTGAGGTTACCAGAAGGATGCAACTTCCTGCGCTCCTGATTACAAAAAAGGGGTTAACAGTAACGGAGTTTGAGAGCCCGAACTTCATTCGCTATTTTCCCACGAATTCCGACTCCGAATAGAAACAATTCAGTCTGAAACCTCCTTCAACCTGATTGCGTGACTGGTCCATGTTTCTTCAAAGTATCGCGTCACCATGTCCCCGTAACGCATGAAAACCCAAGGGTTGGTCCTACCAAAACCATTCTTCGTGTATACTATATCTCCTGCGATAAATACCGAAGAGTGCTTTAACTCCTGCGTTTCTGGGTCGAGCATCAGTATCACATCTCCAAATTGGAGCGCTCCAACTACACTCTCGTAAGACTGTGCGAATATTTCTGAGGCAATATTATTCGGCAACAATTCATTGGGGTTAGAACGAAAAAAGTTCAGCGAGGTCCAATGACAATCCACGTCTCCGTGGATCAAGTAGTCACTCAAGCCTGGGTAGGTAAACAGGTGCTTCCGAGGAGTCGGTGGCAACAAGTGAGCTACGTCGATTCGCTCGACACCCGGAGTCTCGGCGATGGACTCTAGAATCGGGAGAATGGCCTTCCTCTTATGACCATTTGTCCAATAGTCGACGACAGAATCAAAATCGTGACTCTCCTCCACGTTGAGTCGCAACATTAAAGTGCGGGTGCGGGTCAATGCCCTGAGGTATTTACGACGTTCATCCAAGGTAGCTAATTTAGAGAGGACAAATGAGGAGTCAGAAAACACCACCGCTTTCTGATTCCGATAGCAGAGCGCCGCAATTTGCTGAACTGTTTCTTCCTTCAATCCTGCCTCGCGATACCATGTTACGGGATCACCCGACTCTACCACGACAGGATTGACTGAATCATTGTTATTAGGATTTTCGGCGAGCAGTTTGTGAAGCCCCTCCCGCTGACCTTTCGACAAGCTTAGAAGCAACTCTTCATCGGGCATGAAAGCAATATCCCCAGAATTTGGCACACCGCGCCACTGGCCCAGCTCATACCAGTTTTTTCCATTCAACGTGAGAATGCCATGGGAAGCCATCGCCCGGATCGCATTTTCTGGGTCTTCACCATTAAAATGCCAAGTAGTGACATCAGAGGGCATCGGCAAGAGCTCAGCATAATGCCGGGGCACCTGCAGATAGGTAACGTAATACTCCAAATTTCCCCACGGGCCTTCCGAAAGCTGATAGACCTGTTTGGGTCTGAGCGGCACCCGGTCCTCATTCTTTAAATCCGATAAGCCACTCCCTATCGTGATCACATCGCCCCCCATGGTGATCGCTCCCAAACCCTCTCCGAGGATATCCTGTTCATAGTTCAGCTGAGATGGAACAGGATTGTTGGCAGCTATTATGACTGGCGAATTCGACTGCGCCACGCCTACATTCGCCAAAAACAACAAGCTTGGCGCCAACCCGAGGAATAAAATCTTTTTCAATCGCGTAAATTGCGGAGACACCGCTCCGATGGAGCGAACTTCGTTTCATTCCGACTGGTTTTCCAGCCCATTTACGTCACCTAGGCTCCTTGATGACGTAGGTAAATACCGCTTCCCTAACCCTCGCTGGCAACATCATGCCATTGCTACGCAGCGACAAATCGGGAATGCTGTATACACATGATGTCGACCCGATTGAGCCGCTCATTCCCGGCCCTTGCTTTTCCCATCATTACTGCATGCCCGACCTTTGCCAGTGAGACGCCTGAGCTGGAGCCCCACCACGCAGCGATTGAGGCGATCACCCTCTTCGCCGACTCCCCGGATATCGTCACTCCGGTCGGTGTCGCTGTCGCACCGGATGGCCGCGTCTTCGTGCAGGAGAACCACACCCACAAGCGAACCAAGGATTATGAGGGTCCCGAAAAAGACCGCATCCTTATCTTCGAAGATACCAACGGCGACGGGATTGCCGACCAGCGCTCTGTTTTTCATGACGGTCTCACCTTCACCACTGATCTCCTGTTCGGTCCCGACGGTCACCTCTATGTCGCAACGCGCTGGTTCATTGGGCGCTTCCCGGATGCCGCCGGATTAGAAAAATCCGCGGGAGATCCTGAAATCATTATCGAGTGCCAGACCGATGGCGACTATCCTCACAATGGCGTTGGTGGCCTTGCCATTGATCCGGCCAATCCGGATTTCATCGCTTTTGGATTCGGGGAAAACCTGGGAGCTGATTACACGTTTGTCGGGAGCGACGGCATCGAACTCTCAGGCGGGGGCGAAGGCGGCTCCACCTACCGTTGCAAAACCGACGGCACTCAACTCCGACGACTTTCCACAGGACACTGGAACGCGTTCGGTATGTGTTATGATCTGGAGGGAAACCTTTATTCGACCGACAACGATCCTAACAGCACACCACCCAACCGGCTTCTCCACGTTATCCCCGGTGCTGATTTTGGCTACGAATACCGCTACGGCCGTTCCGGGCGTCACCCTCTCGTCGACTGGTATGGTCGCATTCCCGGCACCATCGGAATGATCGGATCACTTGGCGAAGCTGCTTGCGGTATCATCCCATTCGGGCACCGAAAACTTCTCACGGCTTCCTGGACTGACAATCGCGTCGATGTCCACCCGCTCACACCCAATGGAGCTTCCTTCAAAGCCGGGCGAACTCCTTTCATCAGCGGCCCCGACAACTTTCGGCCGGTTCACTTCTCATACTCCCCTGACGGAGAGGCGCTCTACATTACTGACTGGGTTGACCTTTCCTATCCTGTCCACGGCCAGGGTCGGATCTGGAAAGTGACACTCAAGAACCCCGTCGAATCGGCAGCCCGCCCGAGAAAACTGATCGAGGCCGCGGCACCGGAATTTTCACTATCTAAACTCGGCGATCCCGATCCCTACGCACGAACCGCCGCCATTGAGACTCTGCGACTCCATCCGGAAATCCTGAGAGGACACGATTGGAAAACCGATAACGACGCGGTCGCCAGGGCCCACTACGCCATCGCTTTAAAGCGTCTTGACCCGGTCGGAGAAGCCGGCATTATCCCGCAGCTCCTAGAAGACCCTGATGCCGACGTTCGCTATGTGGGCATTAAATGGATCGCCGACGAGGTACTGACTCAATATCGAGATCAGCTCTCGGGGCAGCTCGATCGCAATGATCTCAAGCGACGAGATCTACTCGCCGTAGTTGCGGCACTCGCAGAAGTCAGCGGTGGATCAAAAGAAGAATTCTCCCCCGGGTCTGCTTTGCTCAAGATCGTCCTCGACGAATCCAAGCCTCCTTTTCTTCGCACCCTTGCTCTGCGCGGTATACCTATTGATCACGCCCAACTTAAGATTACTACCCTCGGGGAGTTGGCCCAATCCGACAAAACCAGGCTGCAAATCGAGGCTGTCCGCACCCTCGCCAGTCATGCTGATCCCAGAAGAGCCCTCGTCCTCGCCCATGTCGCCGCAGATGAAAATAACGACTCCGGGGTACGAGCTGATGCCATCGCCGGCCTCGCCGCTTTTGCTGAAACCCAGCAGGTCTTTCTCCTGCAATTGGCCGAATCTTCCGATGAGAATATTGCCAAAGAGGCTAAGCGAACTCTTGCTTCCGCCGGCTTGATTCAACGCAATCTCGAAAACAAGCCTGCCTTCACTGACATACCCGCCTGGGAGAAATTGCTCGATGATGTCCCCGGTCAGCCTGATCTCGAAGCCGGCCGTCGCCTCTTCTTTCATCAGCGTCTCGCCACTTGTTCCAACTGTCATGCCATGAATGGCCGTGGTCTTAAGGTTGGTCCTGACCTCACCACTATCAGTCGTCAAGCCGGCGGAGGAAGGAAATGGCTACTCACCCACGTCCTCGATCCCAACGCCGAGGTAGCTCCCTACTTCCGCCCACAGATGATCACGACCAAGGACGGCCAGACCCGCATGGGGTTCATTCTAGGCAGAGAAGGAAAGGCTCAAAGCTACATCGAGCCGGATGGAAAGACTTTCTCCGTGCTCAAAACCGACGTTACCGCCCGCGAAGAAGTGTCTATCTCCCTGATGCCGCCAGGCCTGTTGATGCCGATGACAAGCGAGGAGATCAGGGACCTAGTGAGCTACATTCTGGAAGGCAGCGACTAGAAGAAAGGCTGTCATGGAATGTGGCGCCCTTTTTTGCCGTTCACCAATCAGGGGCTGGCAGCGTTCCGTCTCACCCCTCCTGTCATTCTCGAGAGATTCGCGGTTCCGGTTTGTTGATAGCGTCATCAGGTTCTTGCGGTTAGAGCAAGTATCTTCACCCTTGAATCATGCGCCTATTCTTTGCCACGATCACCCTAGCTTGCTGCCTCCTCGGAGTGTCCCTCGGCAAGGATCGTCCCAATATTTTGTTTCTTTTTGCCGATGACTGGGGACGGTATGCCTCCATCTATGGCGAAGCGACTCCGGGCGGAATCAATGATGTCGTCCAGACCCCGACCTTCGATCGCATCGCCAGGCAGGGAGTCCTTTTCAATAGTAATCATGTCAGCGCGCCATCCTGCACCCCCTGCCGTTCCGCCCTGCTGACCGGACAACACTTCTGGAGGACGGGAACTGGATCTATCCTGCTGGGTGCGACCTACCCTGCCGACCTGCCTTCTTTTCCGGCGCTACTCCGAAACGCCGGCTACCACATCGGCTACACCTACAAGGTGTGGGGACCGGGCACACCGGCCAACTCCCCTTTCACTAGAGACGAGGCCTACGCAAAGGCGGGCTCCAAGTTCAATCAATTTTCGCAGAACACATCCAGGGCCATGGCCGCTGGAGCCACCATGGAGGAAGCCAAAGAAGTCCTCTTCGATGAAGTTCGGACAAACTTCCGGGCATTCCTCGCCGATCAGGAGAAGGGGCAACCTTTCTGCTACTGGTTCGGCCCCACGAACGTCCACCGTAAGTGGACCAAAGGCAGTGGCAAAGCGCTCTGGGGAATTGATCCGGATAATTTGAAGGGCAGGATGCCCCCTTTCCTTCCCGATGTTCACGAAGTCCGGCAGGACCTTGCTGACTACTTCGGAGAGATCAAAGCGTGGGATGAAGCCATGGCCCTGATTATTGAAGAACTCAAAGCAACCGGCCAACTGGAGAACACTCTCATCGTCATCAGCGGCGATCACGGCGCGCCCGGCTTTCCCTACGGCAAATGCAATCTCTACGATTTCGGCACTGGGGTTCCACTCGCTATTGCCGGCCCCGGTGTGAACGGGGGCCGAGTCGTCGATGACTTAACCTCACTCACTGACATCGCACCGACCTTCCTCGCCGCTGCCGGCCTCGACGTTCCCGAGGTCATGACCGGGCGCAGTCTATGGCCGGTTCTTGAATCGGACAAATCCGGCCTTGTCGACGAAAAGCGAACCCGGGTTTTCACCGGACGGGAGCGCCATGTCGACAATGCGCGTGCCGATTTCAAACCCTATCCGCAGCGGTGCCTTCGCACTCATGACTTTGCCTTGATCGTCAACTTCCGTCCCGAGCGCTGGCCGATGGGAGACCCCTATCGCCTCGGCGAAGGAGAAAATCCGCCATCAGTCGAGGAGCTCGAAGGCAATACCCGCGTTACTCTGCCTGACGAAGACGCAGGTCCCACCAAGGCCTGGCTGGTGACGGCACGAAAGCAGGATACCTGGAAGGATCACTTCGAATGGGTATATGGACAGCGCCCACGCCTCGAGCTCTACGATCTCAAGAAAGATCCTCACGAATCCACTAACGTGGCCGGTGATCCAGAGTATGCTGCCGTTCTCAAAAAGATGGAAGCCGAGTTGATGGCTGAGCTTGAGGCCACCGGCGACCCGCGCCTCATCAACGACGGCGAGTTCTACGAAACGCCTCCCATGTCAGCCCCTGCCCCTCCGAAGTCTACCCGAGGCAAGGGTAAAGGCTCGAAGAAATGAAGCCGCCCCTCTTCAACTAAATCTGGATCAACCGAAGACCACTTTGGCACGGAATTCGAATACTGTTTGATCGCAAGGCCACCGGAGAATTCTACTCGCATCATTGAAACTTCTTGAGGCGTGACAAAAGTTCAAATCAAGTCGATCTGCCCCAACTTTTAACGGTTTTGAATTGACTGGAGTGTTTTGAAACGAAAGATTCCAGATATGGAACAGCAAGTGGAACAACATCGCGGTACAACCGTTCTCGTTTTGGGCATTCTCGGCCTCGTCGTCTGTCAGATCTGCGGAATCATTGCCTGGGTCATGGCAAACAAGGATATTCCAAAAATGGAAGCCGGAACCATGGATGCCGAAGGCTTGGGACAAACCAAGGCAGGAAAGATCTGCGGAATTATTTCCGTCGTTCTTCTCGCTGTTGTCCTCGTCGTCTACGGTATCATGATCGTAGTCGGTGTTGGCGCAGCAGCCTCACAAGGTGCCTTTGAGCAAATGTAAGATGCTCCGGCTCGAGCGCACCAAGCGCCTCGCTTTTTTCAAGGGAATGACCCCAGGGCTGGTCCTCGGGGTCATTTTTTATATCGGCGCTGTTCTCTTCATCTACTTTGAGAGTCAGCGCTCGGGAATAAACCTTAAACCCTGCCTGATCTGGCAACTCACTGGTGTCCAGTGCCCGCTATGTCGCGGTACCACAGCATCCGTCGCGTTGTTTCGGGGCGACCTGACACAGGCTCTGGCCCTCAACCCCCTTGTCACGAGCGCTTTGCTGATCTTTGCACTCTGGGCTATTCTTTGGCTTGGCTTTGGCTACAGATTGAAGAGCCATCTTTCCAATCGCTCCGGCCTGATTCTCTTCTTTCTTCTCCTTGCCTTAAACTGGAGCTACGTGCTGCTCAGCGGGGAATAGGGTCTCCTCGTCAGTCCCACCTTGTATTTGCGTCAATAAATTCCCAAGTTTTTTTGCCCCACTCACCCTCAATCATGCATTTGGGGTTATGGAGAAACTTCTTACTGCGGTCTTTTTTATTCAGGCAGCATGAGCTTTCGGGATAATCACTGGCCGCGCTGGGCAAATACTCAAGGTCGAAAGGTATTGCCAACTCCTTTAGCGTCTCCTGAAAGTTCTTCGTGTTGAGCCCCCCCTGTACCAGCCGAATTTTGACAGATGAGCGTATCGCTTCCGTATTCTTAAGATACTCGGGGATGTAATTCCTCATCGTCGGATCCGACACGCTGTTTCCGCCACCTGCGTCCAACGCCACCACTGTGCAAAAAAGTTCGGGTATTTGCCGCCCCAGAAAATCGACCCGGCCGCTCCCATGGAAAACCCCATGATGGTGCGTTGCTCCCGGTCCGTGGTCGCGCCGTATGCCTGTTCCAGATGAGGCAGCAATTCCTTTAGCACGTTCGTTTCGGCATTCTTGTCCTTGGCCCCGTCTCGCCACACCGTGCCGCCATACTTTTCCGGGAACATAAAAATGGCATCTCCAATCAAGCCTGCCTTTCTCGCGGCCTCATAGCTCTGCATGACTTCGAATGAAGAATTCCCTCCCCCGGCCCCATGGAGAAAGATGACGAGAGGATAAGGGCCTGCATCTTTGCTGTGGCCGGGCGGCAGGTAGAGCGTGTATAGGATTTCGTTGCCCGTAATGGAGCCCTTGTAAGTCAGGTTCTTTTGATAAGTGCCTTCGTGGGATTCAAATTGAGCAGAGGCCGCAGAGAGCGAAAACGCCACCACTGCCACGGTAAAAACAAACCGGAATTTCATCATCGGATCGGCAATTTTACCTCAGAAAGGCGAGATGTCGACGATACGCCCTGATGTGATATCGTGAGAACGTGGACGACCTTTTTTCTTCTCCCGATTTTGCCTGGAGCATCCGCATGAGACGCGATGAACCGGAGTCATTTTTTGCGCAACACGATCTATCAGGAGATCTCCTCAAACAACGTCAAATGTGGTTGGATAAGTCTCCGGAACTTTGTCTTAGTCGTTCAGAAGAATGTGAAATACTCCTTAAAGAGATCGTTACAATGGGTCACAAGTGGGAGTTGCTTGATAAACGGACTAATCCCCACTTGGGAGAAATTGGACGACAGTGGGAAGCTGACATACTCCTCCTCCATGCTGAATCATTCGTCGTTGCAGGCGGCTGCGTGTGCTTTCCTTCCTCCTGGAACCTGCAGGAGGCGACCGGCAAAACTCTCAACGAGGTTCACGGGATTGTTCCCAAACTCAACGAGCAAATTGGCAAGAAGATCGTTCGCTTTCTGAAACGCGTGCCAGAGGGACAAGCCTACCTCCGTGAGAATTGGGGGCTGACGAGAACTGACGAACTAAATTATCACCCCACGCTGTGTCGCCTCCGGATTGAGGGGCCCACCTCACTTGATGAAGTTTTTCTTAGAATCGAACATCAGGCCTTTATTCGTTTGCCCAGCGGGATTCTCATGGGAATTCGTATTGAACCGGTTCCCATTCCGGAAGTGATCGAAAAAGCCCCGGAAACCGCGCGCCGCCTCGCGGGTCAACTTAGGACGATGCCAACTGAAGTGGCTGAATACAAAAGCCTTGCTTCGGCAAAAAACTGGCTGCCTGAGTCGCTACTTAAAGCACTCGGGAACACCACCTGAAATCACTTTGTCGTTCCAACTGCAGTAACTTTACCGTCCGCATTACGACAGAAAATCCGTCCGTGGGCGAAGACGGGGGCGGTCCAGCACTTCCCTTCCATGATCTGCTGCTGCACCAGCGGTTCAAAACCCTCCGACGTTGCCGGGAAGATCGTCAGCTTCCCAAGATCAAAAACAATCACGTGATCCTTTGTCGCGACCAGGCCTCCGCTCCCGAAGCCTTCCTCTGCCCACACGATCTCGCCGGTCTCGACATTTGTGCACATCAGTTCCGTGGGTCGATGCGTCGTTCCATGCAGTGAATAAAGATGGGCATCGATAAGGACGCCGGGATTGAAGTACCACTTCATGTCGTGCTGCTCCCAGATAATTTCAGGAACTCGATCGTCAGGAAAGGTTTGCAGCATCTTGGTGCCGGCACTCGAAGACACGACGAGCCGTTCCCCCATCACGACGGGATCCGCGGCATTAACATCGCGACTGCTCTTCCACGGAAAATCCCAATAGACCGAACCGTCTGCTGAATTGATCGCGCTGAGCGACTTGGCCGAAAAGAGCAAATGGCGGGTCGTCGCCCCGACCGGAAACGGAACCACGGTCGAATACCCGGAAGTCTGCTGGCTCGGCAGCCACAGGGTTTCCCCGGTCTCCTTTGAAAGCGCGATCCCTCCGCGCCCCGCATTCAGGATGAGCCGGTCTCCATCCACAAACGGAGAAGCCGCGAAGCTCCACTCCGGCAAAGCCAGTTCGTGATCGGCCAGCAAATCCCTGGACCAAACGACCTCACCGGTTTCGAGGTCGAGCCGGAAGACATGCCCCTTCTTGCTTAGGCTATAAACCGCATCCCCATCCACGGTTGGAGTTCCGCCGGGACCACCTTCGTAATACAGCGGATCAAGCTCACAGTCGTAGGTATGCTGCCAGATCGTCTCGCCGGTCTCAGTATCGAGGCACCAGACGGAATCCTTCTCTTCCTCGTTCCCCATCGTCAGAACGCGATCCCCGACAACGGCGAAAGAGGAGAACCCGATCCCTACCTCCTTCGTCCAGAGGACGGGCAACTCATCGGGAAGATCAGCCGGCAGATCTTCCCGGGTGATGCCGTTATGATCCGGCCCGCGCCAGAAGGGCCAATCTTCAGAAAACGCAGATAGCGAGATTCCCGCCAGGATTCCTATCGACAACAAGGAGGTGGGCTTCATCTTTTTGGCTACGAATCTAACAGAACCGCTGCGAGAAATCCCACTAGCGCATTTCAGGGACCGCTCATTCGACCACCTGCCACGAGTCTATTCGCTGAGGGCAGACTCAACAGCCGCCTTGAACTTGGGGATACCCGTGAACGGATCTTCCTTTTCCTCGTATTCGAGCACGATGTGTCCGCTGTAGTCCGCATCGCGAAGAATCTGAATGAGTCGGCCCAGGTCAGCTTCCACTTTCTCACCGTTCACTTTGGTCATGACCTTGAGCTGCGCATTGACCGCATAGGGTGCGATGCGTGCCAGTTCCGCATAGGGATCCTCGGTCGGCGCCACATTGGCAGAGTCCCAGGTCACCCCGAGCCAGGGAGAATCAATCCGCCCGATCAATTCGAGCAGATTGTCCATATTCGTCATGGAATCGTGGTTCTCGATCCCAAGGATCACCCCTTTCTCCGCGGCATAGGGCAAAATCGCATTCAGATTCGTGACCACGTTCTCAATCACCTGTTCGGTCGTGGCACCCGGAGGGTTCTTGCCTCCGGCGAAGATGCGAATCACGGGAGCCCCCAGGGTGGAATAATGATCGATCCACGTCTTGGTGTAGGCGATCTGCTCTGCGGTAAACGGATCATCCGCCGGAAAGCTGAAGTTGTTGCCGATCGCTCCACCCGTGATGTCGAGCCCGAGGACATGTGCCCGGCGCTTGATCTCATTCAGATCAGCGGTGGTCACGTCAGGATCAAAGAAGTAGGCCGTCAGCTCGACGCCATCGAAACCCTGCTCGGCCGCATAATCGAGCACGTCGAGAATTTCCATCTCTGCACCCGTGTCCTTGCCCTTCATCCATCGCAGCTCGGTGCGAAGCGAGTAGGCAGCCAGCGAAAGGCCCCTGATCTTTGGATTAATCCGCTGAGGAATTTCAATAGCTGAAGCAACGGTCCCGCCCAGGGCAAGGGTTCCGATACCAGCGGCAAAGCTTCTTCTGGAAAGTGATCTCATGATGACAAAGCCTAACGACTTCACCATCGCGGCGAAGTCTCATTCGAATCCGAATCGCGTGCCCCGTTTCTACGCAAGAAGTTCCTCGATTACCGTACCACCAAACTGGGACAACTGCTTGTGACGTCCCGCGTGATAGTAGGTCAGCTTATTATCATCGAGCCCCATGAGGTGAAGCAGGGTCACATGCACATCACGAATGTGATGAACACAATCGACCGCTTCAGCACCGATCTCGTCGGTCGCGCCAATGGTATGGCCGGCCTTGCTCCCACCGCCGGCAAACCACATCGTCATGGCCTTGGCGTTGTGGTCGCGACCATAGGAAGTGCTTCCGCCACGAAGCCCGTTGTCCGGGGTCCTGCCAAACTCACCACACCAGACGACGAGGGTGTCTTCCAGCATGCCGCGTTCCTTGAGATCTTTGATCAATGCCGCAATCGGCTTGTCGACTGATTGGATCAGCGAACCGTGAGCTCTAGCAATGTAGTCGTGACTGTCCCAGTTGCCGGCGTAGGCCTGGACAAAACGAACCCCCTGCTCCACCAGGCGGCGAGCCATGAGACATTTGCGACCAAACGAATCCGTCTTGGAGTCGCCAATACCGTAGGCTTCGAGCGTGCTCTTCTTCTCACCAGCCAGATCGAGCACTTCGGGCACTTCCATCTGCATGCGGTAGGCCAGTTCATAAGAATTGATTCGCGCTCCCAACTCACTCCGATCCGGACGCTTACCGAGGTGCTCGTTGTTGAGCTGAGACATCAGGTCAAGATTTGCCCGCTGCCGCTCGCGCGTTACTCCCTCGGGCGGATTCAAATCGAGAATCGGGCTACCGGTCGGACGCAAGGGCGTGCCCTGGTAGTCAGCAGGAAGAAAACCATTCGACCAGTTAGCGGCGCCGCCTTGGGGATAACTCGTTCTCGGCAACACCACGAAGCCGGGCAGGTTATCGTTCAGGGTTCCGAGTCCATAGTTGACCCAAGCGCCAACACCGGGGTCTCCACCAAAACGGTTTCCGGTGTTCAACTGGTAACAAGCCGTTGGATGGTTGACCGACTCAACCTGGGCACCGCGATAGAAACATACGTCATCAACCACGTCCTTGAAGTGCTTCCACTCCGTGCAAATATCGGCTCCGCTTTCGCCGGCCTTGATAAATTCAAACGGGCTCTTCACGTAGTAGCGATCCCCCGAAGACATCGCACTCTCCATATCACCGCCACGATTGAATTTCTTGAGATGCTGCTTGGTCAGCATCGGCTTCGGATCAAACGTATCGATGTGAGACGGCCCGCCCTCCATCATCAGGAAAATGCAGCGCTTCGCTTTCGCAGGATGGTGAGCAACTTGAAAGCCGCTACCGGCATCCATGCCTTTGAGCATGGAGTTGAGCGCCACGGTTCCAAGACCGGCGCCGATTCCGTAAAGGGCTTCGCGACGACTGAGTGAGGCAATGGGGTTCATGGGATTTAGAAATTAGCGATTAGAAATTAGGCTCGCGGCTCAGCGGCTTAGTCGAGGTAGGCAAATTCGTTCAAGTTGAAGAGCACGAGGCAAACCTGGCTCAAACCACGAGTCTCGGCGTCGACATCGGCCATTTGCAGGTCAGGTTCATAGGTCCTGTAGGCCGGCATAAATTCGATGAAGTCGTAGGGCTCGCCCGTCTTCTCGGCCATGACGGTGCGCTTGACCCAATTGACGTATTCCTTGGGCTCGTAGGTCTTACCGGACTCTTCCCCGCTGGCCGCTTCCCAATGCTTGAGGCAGGCGGACAACTCAGACTCCGAAGGTTCCCGACCCAGCGTCAGTTGAAAAGCCTTGGTGATGGTAGCTTCGTTGCTGTCAGACTCCTTAATGAGTCGGGCCGCCAGGGCGATTGAACGATCCTGAACCTCTTCTGCGTTGAACAATGTCAGAGCCTGGGGAGCCACAGTGGAAGTCTCTCGAATTTCACAGGAGTTATCGGGGCCCGGCTGGTTGAAAGTCTCGAGGAATGGATCGCGAAGTCCCCTCACCTTTTCAGCGTATAAGGTTCGACGATTGCGTTGCGCGGCCTTTGAATCCGGCTCGTAGACCGACGCCGTTCCTCCCATGATCTGGCGGGGTTGCACAGCGACCTCAGGATTCACGTCAGGGCGTGAGGGAATACCTCCGACCTCGGGATTCAGTTCCCCGCTGGACCACAGCATGGCGTCGCGAAGTTCCTCGGCAGTGAGACGCCTCGTCATGAAGGTGGCATAGAGTTCCCCCTTTGGATCACTCTCGCGAACGAGGGAGGCATCGGGGTGTCGTGAACTCCGGCGATAAACTTCAGAGCCGGCAATCAACTCATTCAGCTTCTTCACCGACCAGTCGTTTTCCATGAACCAGTGCGCGAGATAATCGAGCAACTCGGGGTGGGTCGGCCGGGCGCCGGTGCCTCCGAAATTGCTTGGATTTCCGGCGAGACCTTTGCCGAAATGCCAGGACCAAACCCGATTCACCATCACGCGAGCGGTCAGCGGATTTTTCTCATCGACGATCCAGTCCGCGAGGGCAAGGCGGCGCTTGCCCTTATCTCGGGGAAACTCGTGCGCATCCATTTCACCGAGTGACTCAGCCGCGCTGAGCGCTCCCGGCGTCACCGGGTCGGTTGGTGAATAGGCGCTGCCACCGGCGAGGATGGAATCCATTTCCATGGCTCCTTTCGCCCAGGGATTCTGAGGCAGCAAAACCCGCTTTTGAACGCCTTTGACCGGCACCGTGTTCCCCGTGTAAACGGCGAAGGCGATTGGACGAGTCCGATCGAGTTCCCACTTGTGACGACTGATATTTTTGTTGATCCGCGCCTGCGAAGCTTCGTCGCCGGGGTCCAGGCCGTTGTCCCCGACCTTGGCGTCCCCTGTCTCCTGCCTTCTCTGTGCCTTGATCTTTTCCTGGAGCTTTTTCTGCTGCTTCTGGTAACCCCCGATCTTGGCATTTACCCACTCGGTTGACGCCTGAAACCCTTTCTTGTTTTCTGCAGGAAGGAAGGCGGCATCACGCTCGGCGAACTGCGTGGTCGAGAACACAGCCATCATCTTGTAGTAGTCCCGCGTCGGCACTGGATCGAACTTGTGGTCGTGACACTTAGCGCACTGCATGGCGTGAGCCAGAAAGGCCTGACCGACCGAATCCGTAACATCGTCGAGCCACATCTGGCGCGTCTCTTTGAAAACGCTCATACTGGTATGCTCCCACGGCCCCATGCGAAGGAATCCCGTTGCGACGAGCAGTTCAGAATCCTTCGGATCGATTTCATCACCCGCGATCTGCTCCCTGACAAACTCATTGTAGGGCTTGTCATCGTTGAAGGAACGAATCACATAGTCACGGTAGCGCCACGCGTTCGGTCGGGTGTAGTCGTTGGCAAAGCCGGCCGAATCGGCATAGCGCGCCACATCAAGCCAGTGACGGGCAAACTGCTCTCCATACTGCGGCTTCGACATTAACTCCTTTGCCAGAGCCTGGACGGCTGCACCGGGATCCTCAGCGTAGGCTTTATCGAAAGACTGAACCCTGTTGGGTGCCGGAGGTAAGCCTGTCAGGTTGAAACTCATGCGGCGGATCAACTCCTTTGCGTCAGCGTCAGGTGCGCCCTCCAGCTTGGCTTCCTCCAACTTCTGGCCAATGAACCAGTCGACCGGGTTCTCCCCTTCCGGAACGTCGACGACATTGAGCGGATAATAGGCCCAGAGCTTGTCCCCTTCGTAGCGGCGGTTCTGCCAGTCGTCAGAAAGCGCTTTTGTCGTCGCGACCTGGATTCCATCGGCATACTGATCCTGGATCATGGCAACCCTCGCGTCATTCGGCCACGGAGCCCCCTCGTTAATCCAGTCCCGGATCCACCACTGCTGTTCTTCAGTCAGCTGATCCGCTTCCTTAGGAGGCATTTCAAAGTCCTCTTCCGTCCGGGTCGTAGTGAGATAGAGGAAGCTCTCTTCCCCCTTCCCGGGAATCATGACATCCTCGGCAAAGTAGTCACCACCCTTGAGAATCGACTCACGAGTCCGCATGTCGAATCCACCCTTGATCTTATCCGGTTCATCTCCATGACAGGCATTACACTTCTCGGCCAGGAGCGGCTTCACCTTTAGGGCAAAAAGCTTCTCGCCTTCTGTCACCTCTTCAGCACAAAGCCCCCCGGCAACACTCAGGGCAATCACTCCACTCAAAAACTCTCGATTCATGAATACTAACAACTAAAAACCGGTCACCAACTGCTGCCGTCAGGGACGGCCACTCTCGTAGATCTCGGCAATCTCTGACGGAGACAGTGCCGCCGCGTAAATCGCAAACTCATCGATCCGCCCATTGAGCGTCCGAATCGAGTCCTCCCAGATCGGATCATTCCAGTTGGCCAGATCAGCCTCTCCGATCCGCATCGCTTCGAGCGGTTTGTCCATCTGGGTGCCATCGGCAATCTTGATGAGCTCCCCGTTAACGTAGTGCCTCACTTTGCCAATTCCCTTTTCAGCCGTCACTGCCAGCAACATCCACTGGCCACTCATGGAAGGATCCCAAAAATCGTCAGAAAAAAAGCGGCGATTGTGTTCGGAAATATCAATGACGCCCATGGGACTGCTGGCGAAATGCAGATGCCCCGACCGAGACATCTGCCAGTGGATTTCGTTCTCGTCAAAATAGTCGGTCAGGAAAAGTGAATTGAGGTGGCGATCCAGGGCATCAATCCTCACCCAGGCGTAGAGCGTGAGAGCCTCCCACTCACCGGGGATATCAAAACGAACCCGGTCCCCTTCCGCCCGAAAATCGAGAGCAGTCTTGCGCCCCCATCGGCCTTCGGCAACGCGGGCCCCGACAATACCGCCATCCAATTCAGAGCCCTCTCCATGGAGCGCCTGGTTCCGCAGACGACGCGTCGCCTCGGTGAGGTTCTCAAAATCGTAATAGGCAATCAGGCGGGGATCCCGGCGACGGTCGAGACTGTCTTCTCTCCAGGCGGCGTAGCGAGATTCCTCCCGACTTCCGGATCCGGCAATCACATCCGTGATATCGGGGAATTCGCCCAGGTCCTCGCCACTTTGCGGAATAACTTCGCCGGAATCAAACAGCGCAGAGTCCGAACCGAAAAACAGCTTCGGGTTTCCATTTATCCCGGTCGCCCGCACCTCACCATCAAACACGATCAAATCAGCCTTGTTATCATCGCCCACCGAAAGACCAAAGCTCGTACCGAGGTCCTCCAGCAACACGTCCGCCGTCCGGACTTCGAATCCCCGGGCAGCAGGCGGGACGTCCGCCTTGAGTGTTCCGCGATGCAACACCGCAGCATCGCCGTTGATCAATTCCAGCTCCGCCGGTCCCGACAAGCTGACGGAAGCGCCTCCGAAAAAGTCAATCTGGGCGAGCCCCTCTTCAAGCACGAGCAGCCCCGGTTCCAACGCCACGCCGGTTGAGAGATCACCCCTCCCCCACTCCGCCTCGGCCTCCGCCGTAATCACAGCCACGCCACGAACTGCAGCGAGCTGGGGACCGGAATCCTCCACCGAACGAACCCGAAACAGCATGGTCAGCGGGAGAATAAAAGCCATCGCCACCGCGGCCACGGCCCACCAGTTCACTTCTGATTCCTCCGCAACCGAAGGAAACGAGGCCACATTAGGTGATTCCACTAATCCGGCATCACGCAGACCGGCATCCAGTTGGGACAATTCCACGTATTTACGTCGAGCGTCCGGATTTCCCTCGAGATGCACCTGCAAGGCCTCAAACTCGTCATCCGTCAGGCATTGGTCCAGGTGAGCCTGGATGAGCTGCCTCAGTCTGTCGGAATCAATCTTCATCACCCTCTAAACTCCAAATTTCCCGAAAATTGCCCAAGATTTTTGACGCAAATTTCTAAGAGAATTGTTCTGACTCCCGATAGTAGAGTAGAAAGCCTCATAATGGCGGCCTCAAACCACTCAATTTCAAGGCTTGCCAAAAATCCAGATTTAGCCCAACATCGAGCCCGAATCGTACGAAAATTCCAACACGTGTGGAATTTTCGATTCACACGGGCGACCCAGAATAACCTCCTGATTGCTTAAACTCCCTTCCGGTTCACAGGCCGGGATTGATCATACCCTCTAAGTGCTCCACCTGCTATGAAGTTCGGCCACCACTCTACTGACTTCAATCTATCACCTATTGGCTCTTTCATTTTTGTCTCTACGTTAAAATTCCTCTTGGCTGCGCTGCTAGGGATCGCGGGGATATCACAGGCTCAGGTCAACCTGGATTCAGACTCGGATAATTTGCTCGATTCCTGGGAGATCATGCACTTTGGATCCCTGAGCGACCCCGATGGAGACCCAACTGACGACCCGGATGGCGACGGAAGGGATAACCAGTTTGAGTGCGACTCTTCGACGAATCCTTTAGATCCCAATTGCTGCCTGTTTACCACGGTAAGTTCCGAATTTGACCCCGATGGTTTTGAAATCCGCTGGCCAACCGTTCCGGGAAAAAAATATCACATCGAAGTTTCGACTGATCTGTCCTCTTGGACCAAAGTCGGGGACAGCACTGGCACTACCCCCCACGACTTCATCGGCACGGGCACGACCATCACAGCCAATTTTGCTGATCCAGCCAATCCAATGATTGTCGGCGCAGCCACCCGCGAAGTCTGGTTTGATGCAGGCATCAGCGGTAACCTCAACAATTTCAAAACCTTTGTTGAAAACGGCGGCACGCCCGTAGCACCAAACGGAAGCGAATGGTTGCCCAGCGCTCAGACACCCTCGGAATACGGCTCCAACTACGGTGACAGAATTCGTGGCTACATCGTCCCCAAGACAACAGGAAGCTACCATTTCTACATCGCCGGCAGACACCAGTGCGATTTCTGGCTCGACACGACAGGAGACACTTCTGACGGGGTCGACATCGCCCGGGAATCCTATCTCAACGACAATAATCTCGCCGAAGAGAAAAAATGGAATTACCTCGCTTCTCAAGGACTCACAGATACCCAGAAATCCCGGGCGATTGCGCTCACTGCCGGCCAGAAATACTTCTTCGAAATCTGGCACACCCACTCCGGTCAATGGGACCACCTCGCCGTCGGCTGGGAACTCGACGGGAACGGAACGATCGAAGTCATTCCAGGAGAATGCTTATCCCCAAATGTGGACTTCGCAGACAACAATGTTGCGTCTTTCATCAGCAACCCCACCTGCTTTGCGCGGGTAGTCACCTACAGCCCGCTTGGTGATAGCAACGACGCAGCCGGTCCGATCGACAGCGACGGAGACGGTATCGATGACGCCACCGAAAAACTTTTGGACGGCTTTAACCCCTTTCTTTCCAGCAGTGTGAATGAGGGGCAATCGGACGGGGAAACCCTGACCAATGCCGCCAGTGTTACCGACCCAACCGACGATATCATCACCGTCACTACTACCGATGCCCTTGCCCGCGAAGACAATGGACTGGTGAGTTCCGGAATTCCAAGAATCAAAGAGGTCGCAAGGTTTAGTATCGAACGGACCGGCTCACTTGAAGCTCAGACGGTTTTTTTCAGCGTCTCGGGCTCATCAGATCCCAATACTGCCGGAAGTGCGACAGGAGATGACTTCGTCCTCGAAACTGCAACGGGCACTCCCTTGCAAGGAAGTGGCGGAAGCTATGCGATCACTCTGCCCTTTGGCAGTAGCGAGTTCAGTTTCGAAGTCCGCCCCTTGCTCGATGAGTTGGTTGAATTCCCCGAACAACTCACGGTCACGATTACCGGAAGCGCAGACTACCAAGTTGGGACGCCCAGTATCGCGACCGCGGATATCCACGATGCGAGGGATGACCCGGAATTTAACAAATACTATATCGCAACCTTTTCAAAAGACGCTGCAGCCGTCACTGCTACCTCAGCCTCCGGAGCCTCAGTGCTGGTTCTCAACGGCAGCAATCGAGTCGCCATTGTTGATGATTTCTTCGAAAATCTAACCTCAACTCAAACCAACAGCCACCTCCACCGTGCCACCCTGAACCCGGACGGAATCACCTTTGGTAGCGGACCTGTTGTCGAGTCAGTGACGGATACCGGAGAGGAGGACGGAAACGCCCTGATTGGACCGGTCACCGATTACAATTATTTGATCGAACCTCGAGCTGGTTTCACTCAGCAGGATCTCATCAACTCGCTGGAATTCGACAACCCGAAACAGGGCAATCCGACCGGGACCACCCCACTTTACAGTAACAAGCACACCATGATGAATGGTAGCGGCGAAATCTGGGCGATCTACCGACGTCAGTCAGCCTCGGCGGTCTCTCCAGAAGCTGGTGGCGAAGATCGGATTCCGGCCACTCCCCCAATTGAGCCAATCGACCCGGCTACCGAACCCGACAAACTTCGTCGAGATGTGGCTCGCTTCCTCACCCAGGCCACCTTCGGTCCGACCGAGGCGGACATTGAAGAGTTAGTCTACCAGATCGAGAACGTTCACGGAGGGGATCGCATTGCCGCCTATGATGCGTGGATCACGGCTCAGTGGGCCTTGCCGCAAACCCTGGTGCGAGATTTACTTCACGCTCTCGACATGCAGGAGTTCACCCTCCGCGGCTACTTTGATTCCTCTCGCAATGGAGCTGCTTCTCCACCCCCGGTTGCCCCCAACAACTGGCCTGGGTGGTCCTCACAAGACATTTCCAATTTCGATTCTTTGAATATTGCCACCTGGCAGAAACCAACGGCAAATTTCCCGCTCACTGGTGCGCAGGAAAACGCTTTGGACGCCAATAATATTTTGGGGACACCCAACCACAACAATCGCCGGCGGGCTCAGTGGACCGTGATGACCAGCGCTCAGGATCAGCTGAGACAGCGAGTCGGTTTTGCGCTCTCAGAAATCACCGTGATCTCTGAAGAACTCAACAACATCCGCCAGCATCACATCGCGGCAGCGCGCTGGATCGATATGCTGGCGGAGAACGCAGACGATCACTACCGGGAGTTGATTGAGGATGTCACATACAATCCTCTCATGGGCAAATATCTCAGCCACCTCCAGAATAGCAGTCAGTCCTCCTCTGGAGTTCCACCTGACGAGAACTACGCTCGCGAAGTCATGCAACTCTTCACCATCGGGTTGCTCGAACTGTGGGACGACGGCTTTGTCAAACTGGACCAGACCGAATTTAATCTTCTCCCGACCTACACCAACAACGACATCAAGGAACTGGCTCGCGTCTTCACCGGAATGAGTTGGTCGACTAACAGCGCCAGCAATACGAATTGGGACACTCCTTCCCTTGATCGCACCAACCCAAACAGCGGTTGGTATGGACAAGCCCCGGGCAATCTTTGGTATTCCTCCCGTTTCAACTACCCCATGGCGTTTTATAACAATCGCCACGACAACGGGGACAAGACGATTGCCGGCGGAAAAGTGATCAGTAACAACGGCAACGGAAGCGGTAGATACACCAGTGAGGGCGACAAGGACATCCGAGACGTCCTCAACTATTTCGCCGGCACTCAAACGAACCAACTCTCACCGAAGTCATTTTCGGCCACTTGGTCAACTGACCCGATGGTGAACCACCAGAGCACGCCAGCCTTCGTTTCGCGGAGATTGATCCAGCGACTCGTGACGAGTAACCCCTCCGGTCCTTACATTTATCGTGTCGCCCAGGTGTGGCGAAACACCAACGGTCAGCTGGATGAAGTGGTTCGCGCCATCCTCCTCGATCCCGAGGCTCGCAACCTTGCAACTACCGAGCTTAATCCTGAATTCGGCAAGAAAAAAGAGCCGATTCTTGCCTGGATCCAGGCGGTTCGCGCCATTTCAGGCCGTTCACGTGTCACATTTGATGCCAGCGTCATTGCGGGTGATCCGGTTGATTTTCCAAATCAAACTCATCGCAATCCGCTGAATCCAACCTCTAACGGAGACCTCCGTAACTTTGGCTATCCTCAATCTGAGGTAGACAAATTTGTCGGGGCGGTGGCCTACGACAGCACGGGGCAATTGATTCCAAATGGCACCGGGACCTTCACTCGCCTCCCCGCCACCCTGATGAGAATCAATGCGATGGATGGCGGTGGCACCAGTTCGCTCAACCAGACTCCACTGAAAGCCCCCACTGTCTTTAACTGGTTCCTGCCTGACTACCAGCCCGCTGGTCTCATCGCCAGCTACGGTCTCGTGGCGCCTGAATTCCAACTTGCCACCGAAAGTTCCGTTTTCCAGAACATCAATGTGTTCTGGGCGTCGCACTGGGGCACCAATGGTTTCGGAGGAACCGCGATGGGCGGCAACAACGGAAATTCCACCGCCGCCGGTTACACGACCCTCCTTGGAAACTCGGGCACGAATCACAGCGACGACAATGTCATTGTCGACTACTGGGCCTGGATCAACCGCCACGATAATTACCCCGAAATTGCTGACAACGGCCTTAACCTCGAGCAGGACAAGGCCCTGCAACTCATCGACGATCTTGACGCGCTTCTTTTTGCGGGGCGCTACAAGCTCCTCTACCCGATCGACCCATCTGATGACGGCGCTCAAACGACTCAGGGCAATAACATCACCCATTTTCCCAACCGGAACCCACGGGAAACGCTGCTCTACTACATCACCGATACCTACAACGACAGCGCCGACAAGACCGGACAATGGGGCAAAGTTCGCGCTGCTCTTTACATGATGACTGCCACCCCTGAATTTCTCATCCAGAAGTAACGAAGGTCAAACCACATCTAAATTTAAAAGCTCTCCCATGAGAAATCCGAACAAAAAAATTGAGATGAGCCGCCGAGGCTTCCTGGCCCGCTCTGCCTGCGCTTCCATGGGAGTTGGAGGTGTTGTCAATACCCTCGCTCACATGCGCCTGATGGAAGGTGCTTTAGCCAATACAGTGACAAACATCAGTGACTACAAAGCGGCTATCGTTCTCTTCCATTTCGGAGCGACTGACAGCAACAACATGTTGATGCCGGGGAGCGGTCATCCCGCTCGATCCAATTACGAAAATAATCGTGGTGTTCTTGCTCTCCCCCTCAGCTCTCCTGGAGGGACGAATGATCCACACCCCATTGTGGCAGACAACCTGGCGACAGACCCAGCGGCAGCCGCGGGAGCTGAAAATTTCGCGCTCCACCCCGAACTCGGAGACCTCAAGACCCTGTTTGATGACGGTGAGTTGGCATTCGCAGCAAATGTCGGCACGCTTGTCGTACCCACCACGGCGGCCACCTACAACACCGTGCCGCTTCCTCCCCAACTTTTCTCACATAGCGATCAGCAGAATCAGTGGCAGAGCTCTATCCCTGACAAGCCGTTTCAAAGTGGCTGGAGTGGTCGTATTGCCGATCTTCTTAATCCTGCGTGGAACATTCCTGATGGGAAAATCTCCATGTCAGTATCCCTTTCTGGAATCAACGATAACCAGGTGAGTCTTCTCGGCGACGTCTCTCAATACTCCGTCACCAATAACGGCGCGATCAGTTTGAATGGCTACGGCACGAACTACGCCAACGCCCTCAGCGACGCCAGCAACCCGACCAGCTATATCCGGAACGCAAACGGCCGCAGGCTCAAGGCGTTCCAGGATATCATGAATTACACTCACGACCATCTCTTCGAAGAGAACTACAATGTGGTCGTGCGCCGAGCCCGACAGAATGAAGGCTTTATCGGAAACGCTTTCTCAACAGCCAACGGTTGGCTCCACCCTTCGGCAGTCGACAATAACGGCAATCCGTGGGGCTTCATCGAGGGAACTTTCATTCTGCAGAGTGGGATTAACCCCACCTCAGGTAATGCCCTGAACAATCTCCCAAGTCTTTCCCGTCAGCTGATTTCAATCGCCAAGATGATCGCTGGCCGAAACAGCCTTGGAAACAGCCGACAGCTTTTCTTCTGCTCCTACGGAGGGCACGACACTCACCAGGATCAAGGCGGTTACAATGTCGGGGCTGGCTACGTCCCAGGAGATCTCGACGAAAACATGGCAACGTTGAATAACGCCCTCAAGGCCTTCAATGATGTCATGAAAGCGCTGGCTTCAGAGCCGACTCTGGGTGGTGATTTCAACTACAATGATTTCATCCTCGCTTCCCATTCCGACTTTAATCGCACCTTTACCCCGAATGGAACAGTTCCAGGCTCCTCGGGCTCCGACCACGCGTGGGGCACCAACGTCTACATGATGGGTGGTGACGTAAAAGGTAAGAACGTGTTCGGCTACTATCCTGATCTCAACCCCACCGGGACGTGGACAACGCCGGGCAGCAGCCGTGGTCGCTGGGTTCCCACAAGCGCGGTAGAACAATTCTCAGCCCCCATTGCCAAGTGGCTTGGGATCGCCGATACAGAAATCGGGACCATCTTTCCAAACCTGGAACGATTTGCCGATCCCTTTACGGCCGGTTATGACCCGACCAATTTTGATTCAATTCTCGCGAACGCGAACATGGATTGGATCACTGGTATCTAAACTCCCCTCTCCAGTAGTTGAAGAAGTTTATCTTCATCGCACTTGCCCTGCTGATTGCGGTCGAAGTGATCGTGCTGGCGGTCCGGTTTGGTCCTTCAAAAGACGCGAATCCTGCACCTGTTCAAGCCTCAGGACCTGCGCAAGGAATGGATCCGGAGTCGTCCCCGGCAAGCGCTCTTCCCACTGCGGCGCCCCGGCCACCGTTACCGAATCTTCCACCGGAAACCACGGGAGTCATACGCTCAGAATTCTTCGGATTGAAACCTCTGGCCCTGGACTTGGAAGCCCCGGTATTTAAGCAACAGGACGATGGGCGAGTTCTCAAGACGGACGTTGCCGAACAACTCAACGACCTCAACGACCCTGAAAAGGAGCCTGTTGAGGACATTCAAATCCTGACCTCTGCAGTCGCCTCATATCGGCAGATCTTTCGAGAAAACCCTATTGCTGGTGAAAACCGGGAAGTCGTCGAAGCCCTTACCGGTAACAACCCCTATCGAATGATGTTTATCGATCCTACGCACCCTGCGATCAATTCAGACAACCAATTAGTGGATCGATGGAACATCCCTTACGAGTTTCACCCTGTTTCCCGAGATCATATGGAGATTCGCTCAGCCGGAGTCGACCAACAGTTTGGAACTGGAGACGACATTATGATCGAGGAACCATTCGAGTTCGGGAGCTCCGAGAACTTCGACGAAAGCAATCAATGACGTTGGTTGCGCCTTTGACTGGTTTCGGTTTCTTATTGCCCGGTAATCTTTCCTCCTAGCCAAGGATATTCTCGTGACAGTGCTCAAACATCACATTCAACGGTTGGCGTCTCTCATTCTTTTTGGATGCCTCGCGATTGGGATTCTGCGAGGACAAGGTTATCGCAATTTCAACCTCACCTGTCTCGCCCCTTTGCTGGACCAGGTGGATTCCGAGGCTCCTGCCACCTTGGAAGTTGCCTTCCTCCGCGGACCAACCCGTGCGCCGGAGCTACGGACAGACGTGGGGACGATTGACTTCCCCATTTCCACAAATTCGACTGAGGCGCAGGCATTCTTCAACCAGGGAGTGGCCTTGTTCTTTGGCCTCGACTCTCCTGCGGCAGAACGCAGCTTTCGCCAGGCCCTGAATTTCGAACCGGATCACCCCATGGTCTTCTGGGGTCTCGCGCTGGCTAACGAACAAAGGCCCGGACGAGCCCAACTCTTTGCTCACCGTTCCATCAAGCGAATCAACAATGAGACTTCGGAACAGGAGAAACTCTGGATTCAATCCGTAGCACGCTACTTTGGAGTCCGTTCAGACAGCCCTGACAAACTGCCACCACCGCCTGAGCTCAGTATCGAAGAGTCAACGGACCGGGTTCGTCAACGCATTCAAGACATCGAAGAAATCGTCCTGCGATGGCCTGAAGATATCAACGCCAAGGCCTTCCTCTTGCGCCAGCTGACCTTGGACAAATACCGATCAGGGTCACCAATCACCAGCCATGTTGCGGTGAATACGTTGGCTCAGACAATCATCGAAGCCGATCCGAATCACCCCAGCCGTCACTACCAGATTTTCCTGTGGATGGAGGAACGTCCCGAAATCGCATTGGCACCCGCGGAAGTGAGTCCAACGCTGGCACCGGGGATACCAAACTCATGGAGATACTCCGCCGAGGCATGGAAAGCAAATGGCCTCAACAACACAGCGATACCGCTGCTTGAGGCTTCACTGAGGGTGGGCCATGCCCAACTGCAGGAACAACTCTTGATGCCTGCGAAACTCGATGGTCTTTCATCGAACTACACGTCTCTAGTCGAAACTTTGGGTTCAATGGGACGGATCGATGAGGCCGTCGAATGGGCACGTCGTATGATCTCGATGCCTCGCAGTTTGGCCCCAGGTTCAGAATTCCAGCAGAACCTCCACACTCAGGGCAAACGAGTCTGGGTGGAAGCTCGCTTAGGCGCTGGCATGGCGGACCTTCTGCTTGAGGAACTTGAGTCTGAACCCCTCCTTCGGCCAACTGGCACCGACTCACTCGAAAACTCCCGCTGGCTCTACTGGAAGGCGGTAGCCATGTGCCTCCTGGACCGCCCGGAGGAGGCCCTCGAGTGTCGGAAGAAAATTGAAGCCTGGTCCAACCGCGTCGAAAGTGCGACTGCCGGAGAACTGATCTCCAAACTGCTCGATGGTCTGGCTGCTTGGCAGGACCTGTCGAGAGGTGACCTCACTGAAGCTGGCGAAGTGCCGCCCTATCTACCTTCATGGGTCTGGGCCCGGGAACTGGACCGTCGCGGCCTTTCCGGTGCAGGACTGGAACTGGCTCGTAAGACCGTGGAAGAACTCCCGGGACAATGGTTGCCCACGGCCACCTTCTGCGAACTAAGCTTCGCTGCCGGCGAAGTCCTCCCCGCCATGTCTGCTTTCAATCGTCAATTTCGCACCGACGCTTCCAGTGTCGATTCCGGCTTGCCCGCCATCGAAAATTTGAACGCTCTTGCTCAGCACATGCAGCTGCCACCCCGCTGGACCATCACGCCACGGGAGGAAACAAAGACAGATATTCCAGCTAACCCGGATTCGCTGGGCCCACTCAATTGGGAGATTCCCAACGCCCCTGACTTTTCCTTGTCCGACTACACGGGAACGGAACACTCCCTCGCTTCGTTTCGGGGTGAAGCCATTCTCCTGCAGTTTGTCCTCGGGGTGACCTGCCCGTTCTGCACCCGCCAACTCGATGAGTTCCGAAACTACGCAGGAGCCTATGAAGCTGCCGGTATCAAGACAGTCGTCATCACCACTGACTCAGTCGACAGTCTCGCCGAACTTTTCAGTGATCGCACTCCTGATACACAGAGGCTCAAAGCAAGTTTTCCCTATCCCGTTCTGGCCGATCCGGACCAGAACCTGTTTCGATCCTACCGGGTCTACGATGACTTTGAAGATGGGGGCATGCACGGCACTTTCATCATCAGTCCCGACGGACGCATCCTGTGGAGTCATGTCAGTCATTCCACCTTTGAAAAACCAAGGCTGCTCCTCGACGAAGCAAAACGATTGTTGAAAAAGCAGTAGCGATTCCCAATCCCAAGCGGATTAGGCGGTCGATACTTTTATCCGGCAGCGAGGCGCGCCTCGATACAACCCTGCAGCTGCTTGCGAATGCGATCCAGCGCCTTGTAGAGAGCAGTGGCTGACTTTCCAACATCCGCAGCGACCTCCTTGATACTCTTATCCCCTTCGTAGGCGGCACGGATGAGATCCCGAGACTTATCAGGCAGATTATCGATACAGGCATGCAAGCATTCCACATACCGATCGCTGGAAACCTTTGCCTCCCTCTCTTCGCTGGCATCGGCGAGGAGGTCCATTAATTCATTGTGAAACACGTGTCGATCCCTTGCCATGGTGCGGCGAAACTTGAGCACTTCGAAACGGGCGATCACCCGAGCCCACTTCATGAAATCCGTGTCCGGATCAAACTGGTCCCACTTTCGCCACATCACCAGGCTGACGGTCTGAACAACATCGTCGACTGACGTCCAATCCAGCCCCATGGAGCGCACAAAGGCCCGAATGTGCCGCTCGTTCTGAGCAAACAACTGCACAAAAAGCTCTTCTGAATCGTTCGCCTCGTCATTCATGATCTAAACAAGACTCCCTGAGCGGGGCCTATTCCCCACTATTTCACGAAAGATTCGGAGCCATGGCAATAGCGCATCCTAGATGAGCCTCCATCCCCTACCCTGTTTGGTTTCTGCCAATCAGCGCAATCCCGCCACGCTCATTTAAGCCCCTTGAACCTGCCCGGAAACTGCGGAACCTTTCCTCCGAAAACCTATGAAAGGCTCATCCAATCGATCCCGACGCCACTTTCTGCGTGCCACCGGCATCACCCTGGCCCTTCCGGCCCTGGAATCTGTTCGAGGAGAATCTTTCGTCGCCGAAGCCGCCACTGCAGTTTCCCCCAACGCACCCGCCAAGCGTCTCTTCTGCGTGGGAGCTAATCTCGGCTTCTACCGCCCCGCCTTTTACCCAAACGCCACCGGACGCGGCTACGAGATGTCCGAGCATCTGCAGCATCTCGCGGATCACCGAAACGACTTCACCGTTTTCTCCGGGCTCGACCATCGCGCCGGCAATGGCCACAACAACTGGGACAACTTTCTCTGCGGTCCCAAAATCGGCTCGATCTCCCTGGACCAGATTGCTGCAGAACAAATCGCCCCTCTCACCCGCATCCCCTCGTTCCAGCTCTGCGCCGGGGGACGTGGCAGTCAGAAGTTGAGCTACAATCGGCAGGGTGTTCCGCTTCCCCTGATCGAGAGACCCAGCGTGATTTACAAACAGCTCTTCTCCTCTGCGGATGATCGCAAGCGCACCGACTACCTGTTGCGAAGCGGTCAGAGCGCTCTCGACACCGTGCTCGACGAAGCCAAACGCCTTCAGCAAAACGCCAGCGTCAGCGACAAGGACAAGCTCGATGAGTATTTCACGTCGCTTCGCGAGATGGAGCAGCGCATGTCCCGCCAGCGCAAACATCTCAAAAAGCCGCAGCAAAAAGTCGACTACCAGCTACCGCCCTACGACCCCATTTCTCCCGGGCTCATGCTCGAAGCTGAGGAACTGATGTATGACCTCGTCGCGCTCGCCTTTCAGACGGACGCGACACGAATCGCCTCGATGTTTCTGGCCGGCTTAGGCCAGGTCTTCACTATTGATGGGGAAACTCTTCGGGCCGGATACCATGCCCTGTCTCACCACGGCAACGATCCGGAGATGATCCGTGATCTTATCCGCGTTGAAGCCGAACATCTCAAGAGCCTGAACCGCTTTCTGACCCAACTCAAAACCAAGACCGACGCCGAAGGCAAGCCATTGCTCGACAGCACCATCGTGCTTTTTGGAACCGGCATGGGCGATGCGAACCGCCACTCCAATAGCAATCTGCCGACCCTCGTGGCCGGAGGTGGTTTCAAACACGGCCAGCACATCGCGACCGACAAGCAGGCCGACAACGCTCACCGCATGGGAGATCTTCACCTCACCCTGCTACACCAGCTGGGACTCGAGACAGCCTCCTTCGCTGAGGCAGATCGCCCCATGGCGATCTAACACTGGATACGCTCCTCCATGCGCTCCCTATTTCTCACTCTGGCAGCCGGGATGCTTCCGACTTTGGCTATCACCCAGCCATCCTCGAATACGGCCACCCCGATTCCAGACGTCCCGCTCGATATCATCTACAACTACTGCATCGAGTGTCACGACGAACTGACCGCCAAAGGCGATCTCAACCTCGATGTCTTCGACGTCGACTGGAGCGATGAACATGCTCGCGAACACTGGACCGAAGTGTATTCCCGTATCGATCGCGGCAAGATGCCACCGAAAGAGGAACCCCAACCCAGCACAAGTGAGAGAGAACAACTGCTCACCTGGCTCGATCAGGAACTCACAGCGAACAATCCCATTGGAGGCGCCCCAATGCGTCGCCTCAATCGTCGTGAGATTGGAAACTCGCTCACCACAATTTTCCCCATTCCCGGCTTCGAACTGCCTCCCGGCTTCCCGCCTGACAATACCATCCACGGCTTTGACACCGTCAGCGAAGCACTTGTGATTTCAGCCTCCCATCTCGAAGCCTACCGCGACACCGCCACACTCATCGCCGATTACCTCTTTCCCCAGCCCAAAGCCCTGCCAGAGAAGAAGAAAATCGGTTTTGATACCGGCGACTTCGCCATCAGCTATTCCTCGGCCTCCGTCGTCGACGGGGCGATGCGTCTGGCCTCCACCGGTGCCCTCAATCGCAACGGTACCTGGCTGTCACGCTTCGAAGCGGAGGAATCCGGCACCTACCAGGTTACCGTTGAACTTTCCTCCAAAAATCCGCCTCAAGGGAACCCGCCCGAGCTGCACTTGCAGGCCAATAATCTGACCGCAAAGAATCCAACGCGCTCGCTTGCTACCTTCACCGTGCAACCCGGGAAGCCACAGACCTTCACTGCCGACGTGGAACTTTCCCAGGGAGAAACTCTGGTCTTTGTCTACAAGAATGCCCCCTACAACCACGGCAGCAAACCGGAATACACTCGATTTCTGCAAGAGCTCTTCACCAAAGAGCAAGCCCTCGCTGCCGCGTGGATTAAACTCAACGAAGCCGCACCAACCGATGGCGTTCGAGGCGGCGTGCCTCGCGGCGGAACGGGATGGGAACGGCTCAAAAAGCAAATTGCCGCCAACCCCAATGCCACTGTTTCTCCGGAAGCCATTGAGGAGCTCTCTAAAAAAGCCGGCAGCCGCAACATCGACACCGGCGAAACCATCGTCTACAAGTTCTTCGAAGAAGGCCCTAACATTGGCATTCATTCAGCCTCCATCGAAGGTCCCTTCGCCCTCATCGAAGATGACGCCATGCGTGAACAAGCGCAGGCGAAGAAACGCTTTTTCGACAAATACGCCAAGGGCAAGGACTTCCATCTGAATGCTTTTTTCAAAGCTTACCTGAGCAAGCTCTTCCGCCGCCCCGCGACCGAGGAAGAAGTGAGCCAATATGTCACCATCGTGAAAGCCGAACAAGAAGCTGGCTACACCCTCGACGAAGGTCTTCACCTCGCCATCCGCACCTCCCTGCTGTCCTCCAATTTTCTCTACAAGGAAAGCGGTCACTCCACCCAGCTGGAACCCTACGAACTGGCATCCCGTCTCTCCTACTTCCTGACCAGCCATCCCCCCGATTTCAAGCTGCTTGCCGCCGCCTCGGCGGGCACACTCAATGAACCCGAAGAGTTGCTTGCTCAAACCAAACGTCTCCTCAAAGACAGCAGCCGCACCTTCGCCACTGACTTCACCTCCCTCTGGCTAGACACGCACCTGCTCGACACCATCATGCCCGACCCGCAGTTGTTGCGTTACTACACCGACAACTATCGCCGTTCACTCAAGGAGGAGGTCATTCTCAACTTCCGGGAAATCCTGACCAAGAACGAATCACTCGACCAATTCATCAACCCCGACTTCCTCTACACCAATCCCACCATCGGCTGGGAACTCTACGAACTGGAGCAGTTCAGCGCGGTGGAAAAGATCGAGGAAAAGAAACGCAACCAGGCCAAGCTCAAGCGCATTGAGATCCCCCGTGACACCCGCTATGGCGGTCTACTCGGCATGCCCGCCATCATGCTCGCGACCGCCAACGGCGTTGACACTCAACCCATTATTCGCGGTGTCTGGATGCTTGAGAATATCATCGGCCGCCCGCCACCCGAACCGCCCAAATCCGTCCCCGCTCTCAGCCCCGATCTCGCTGGTGCCACCACGCTCAAGAAACGCCTCGCCGCTCACATGGCCGACGCTTCCTGCGCCAGCTGCCACGAGGATATCGATCCCGTCGGCTTTGTCTTTGAGAACTTCGATGCCGTCGGCCGCTGGCGAACGGAATACCCCACAGCCGCCAAAAAGGTCAAGCCTCTGCCCGTCGATGCCACCGGCGTGCTGCCCGAAGGCACCCCGCTAAACGACGTCACCGACCTTAAAAAGTGGCTTGTGACAAATCCCGAATACTTTGCTAACTGCCTCGCCGAAAAGCTCATGCTCTATGGCACCGGGCGGGAAATGAACTACCGCGAAAAGAAACAACTCGAAGCCATTGTCGAAAAAAACGTCGAAAACGGCAACCGTTTCGAAGATCTCCTCATCGCCCTGATTCAGAGCGAAGTCTTTCTCTCTCGATAGAGAGTGAGAATTAAACCGCTCATCGACGCTGATATCCGCTTATCAAAAATAGATAAATCAGCGACTATGAGCGACCATTTGCCTTCGGCTGTCTCCGCTTCGCTCCGGCTGCGGTTTGCCAATTTTCGTCTCCAACCTTTTACCACATGAAACATCTACTCATTGTCCTTCTGGCTTTTTTCGCCCTGACCACGGCGAAAGCCGAGTCCCCCAACCTGCTCATCATCACTGTCGATGACATGAGCTGTGACTCGGTCGGTGCTTACGGCTGCGTAATCCCGGACCTCACGCCCAACATGGACCGCATCGCCGCCGAAGGGATGCGCTTTGACATGGCTCACGTGCAGGTGGGCAACTGCTACCCCTCTCGAAACGTGATGTTCTCCGGCCTCTATCCACACACCTCTGGAATCGAAGGCTTCTACAAGATCGAGAACGACTTTCCCGTCTTCTGCGACGTCATGCAGGACGCCGGTTACTTCGCCGGTATCCGCGGCAAGGTGTCTCACTCTACCCCTTACAATCCCTATCACTGGGATGCCGACCTGACAGTCAACGAAGACGGCTCCAAGCTGCACATGAAAGACGTACCGTCCTACGGACTCTGCCTGACCCGCGGCATCGAAATGGCCGAGGCTGCCGGCAAACCCTTCGCGATCAATATCAACATCTCGGATCCTCACAAACCGTTCTGGTTCCCCGGTGACCCTCACAAGGTTTCCAAGGAATACACCGCGGACGATATCACGGTCCCTGGTTTCCTGTTCAACGATCACGCCGTTCGTGAAGAACTCGCTCTCTACTACACCTCCGTGCGTCGGGCCGACGACGCCGTTGGCTCCATCCTCGACGCACTCGACGCCTCCGGAAAGAGCGACAATACAATCGTCGTCTTTCTTTCCGACCACGGTATGCCCCTGCCCTACGCCAAAACTCAACTCTATCATCACAGTACGCACACGCCTCTGATGGTTCGCTGGCCCGGCGTCGTCGACCCCGGATCGGTGGATGATGCCCACATGGTTTCCGCGATCGATTTCCTTTCCACCTTTTGTGAAATGGTCGGTGCCCCCATTCCCGACGGAGTCCAGGGCACTTCCTTTGTCGCTCTTCTCAAAGGCGGGGAACAGGAAGGGCGCGACGCGGTATTTAAGGAGTACAACGAGAACAGCGGTGCCGGACGCCACCCTATTCGCGGGGTTCAAACCGCGCAGTATCTCTACCTCTTTAACCCCTGGTCTGACGGCGAGAACGTCATGAAAACTGCCACCACCGGCACCGCGACCTATCGCCGCATGAAAGAACTCGCCCCCGAGGTGAAAACGATCGGCGATCGACTCGAGTTCTTCGACCACCGCGTCGTCGAGGAGCTCTACGACGTTCAGAAGGACCCCGACTGCCTGGTCAACCTGGTCGATTCCAAGAAACACCGCGAGGCGCTCGCCGGCATGCAGAACCGACTTCTTGAATGGATGAAGGAAACTGACGACCACGCCCTGGAGGCTTTCGAAGGACGCAGCGACCCGGGTGTTCTCAAAGCTTACATCGACCGCGTCCAGGCTGAGGCCAACGAACGCCGCGCGAAAAAGCGCAAAGCGTCCGGCACCCCGAAACAGCTCAAGCTCATTCAGGTCAGATCAACGAGGGAAGGCAACCAGCTTAAGGTGAGCATTCCCCACAAGCTCCCTGCCGATCTCGGAGAGCAAAAAGTGCACGTCACCCTCAAGGCCAACAAAAAGCGCGTTGAACGCCAAATTCTACCGATCAAGAAGAACGGCAAGTCTGAGGTGACCTTCACCATCCCGGACGATCACGCCACGGCAGCACTCAGCGTCGCCGCCTTCGTCGGCGAAGAGTATGGCAAGCACCTTCAGATCGTTCAGCACAAGGTTGAGTGAGTGGTGCCGAAGGCGAGCGAGGCTAGGGCTCTCGATTCTTGATGAATTCGCGGAATGGTAAGACAGGCAACTCTTTCTCAACGAGCTCGCCTTTCTTCGCCCACTCCTTTTTACTTCGTGGACCAGCCTGCTTTGAGCCGATTACCACGAGATTCCCTGTCCCCGGAACCTCGAACAACTCCACTGCTGGAAATACCTCACGCAAAGCTTCGATATCACCCGGGGTTGTTTTACGATAGGAAATCAAATTGCAGCAGACCACCCCGTCGTCGACCAACTGATCCCGCATCGTCTCAAGAAAAGCAACCGTCTTGAGTCGGGCTGTCTTACCTTCAGGATCGCCATCAACCGAAGGCCGCAGGAAAGCATCGAGGTAGATCGCATCAAAAGGTTTGTGCTCTCTCGCCAGGAACTCGAACGCATCCTCGGTATGAATCTTCACCCTTGGGCTTTCCCGCGTCTCGAAAAACTCATCCGCGAGGCGCACCACAACAGGGTCGATCTCCACCACTTCGATCGACGTGTCAGGAAGGTGGGTTTCCACGAATCGAACCATCCCCCCACCACCAAGTCCGATCAGCAAAACGCGATGCTGGGGGTGTTTCAGCAAGAGTGAGGCAAACAGGGTCTTGGTGTAGGCGACCTGCAACTCCCCGGGGTTGTTGAGATCAATGGTCGACTGAACCTGCTCGACCCCACCGTCAGAAACAAAGAGCATGTGGCGTTTTTCTTCATCGCCCCGAATCCGGATCTTCGAGAACTCCGACGTTTCTTCATGCAGAACCTTCCCCTTTGAGGCCAGCGGCACGTAGGTGCTTCGCGGGATATACCAGATTGCCAAAGAGACAGCAGCAAGCAGGCAGGCAAGGCCGATAATCTGAAAGACCGGATTGCGATTCATTCCGGTGAACTAACCCTGTTTGGTCACTGACTCAACCCTGTTGAGTGTCAGCAATAACCTACAGCTCGCGGATGCGAATCTTGCGAAGTTCTCCACCGGCGGCGGTCAAAACGCCCGCGGCGATGTCACTCGGTCGGGTCTCATCCGAATAGACCTTGTTGTCTACCCACACCTGGCTGCGATTGCCGGCCACGCGAATCCGGAGGGGGGCCCATTCCATGGACTCCACGTTCGCGACAACCGCATCGCCTAGCTTAAACTCCGCGGCACCGCTCACCTCAGCGAGCAATTCAAAGGCAGGCATCTCTTCGTCAGGCAGACTTTCAAAATCCTCCCACTTCTCCCCGTCGCGCAGGGCGGCCAGTTTCTCACGCAACTGAGCTTTCATTTCGGCATGCTCTGGATTGTCGGCCAGGTTGGTAAACTCGTTGGGATCGCTGGGGTAGTGATAGAGCTCTTCCTGACCGTCCGAAGTCAGGCTGTAGCGCCAATCCTCAGCCCGAACTGAGAAGTGAGGATACAGCGTGCCAATATGCTCACGATGCTGGCTGTGGTCCTTACCCGGTAATGCCATGATCGCAACATCCGGCCCGGACCAATCTCCTTCCGGATCCAGCATCAAGGGCTTGATGCTGTGCCCTTCCAACTCGTAGCCAGAGCGCCCCTCCGCCGCGTTGGGGTTCTCAGGGAGACCGCAGATGTCGACAAAGGTCGGATAAACATCGATCAGCGAAATCGGTTGATGACAGGTCGCGCCCTGGGGCATGCCTTCGAGGCCGGCCACGATGAACGGAATGCGCGTGCCGCTGTCCCACAGGGTCTGCTTGTAGATCGACTCCTTGCCGCCCACGTGAAAACCGTGGTCACTGGTCAGGATGACAACGGTGTTGTCCGCGTGAGGGCTCACATCAAGCGCATCGAGAACCGTGCCGACCTGGTCATCGACGAAGGCAACACAAGCCATGTAGGCCTGGAGATACTCCTTAAACAATTGAGGCTGGTCTTCGTGATTGAAGAGCATCTGGTAGCGACGAAAGGCATAGAGGCTGGTATTGGCCAGGGTGGGCGCGCAGTCCTCAAGGTCCCCTTCGAGATAAGCCTTGGGAATCTCAATTTGGTCGAGAGGAAACCTATCAAAATACTTTTGAGGCGCGTAAAGCGGCGTGTGGGTTCGGCTGAATCCGGTGAACAGGGCAAACGGCTTGTCGTGTTGTTCCTTGAGAATTCCCGCCGTCCACTCTGCATGGGTTTCATCGGGCATGGGATCGCGATCGTCATCAGAAACGTAGCGCCAAGGCTCCCCGGAAAGTGTCCATCCCCTGTAGCCGGGAATTCCGTTGGCGGGGTCTGCCGGGTAGTGCGGAATCATAGTAAGAGGTCCAAAGGTATGCTCCCACTGGTAATCCATGTCGGGATCCGCATCATCGGCATAAAAGTAGAGTTGGTCAGGATGAGGAATCAATCCACGCTTGGTTTGCTTACGGCCATCCCACGGCCACGGTCCGATACTACCACCGGATCCAAAGCCGGTGATAAACTGCTTGGGATCCTGGTTGCCGTGATAAATCTTACCCGTCGAATAAACACCGTAACCATTGGTGGCTAAGTGTTCCGTCAGGGTCACGCACTTGCTGAGGATTGCGTTCTTTCGATAATCCTCAAACCAGTAGAGGCTGGAAGTTTGGGGATAGATTCCGGTCATCATGCTCGACCGTGATGGCGCACAAATTGGATCGTTACAATGAGCATTGGTAAAGCTGACACCACGCGCCGCCAACCGGTCGAAGTTCGGCGTCGGGACATAGGGCTTCCCGTCGGGGTGCAGCGGCATGTCATTGAGATCATCAGCAATAATGAAAAGCACATTGGGACGGTCCTCTGAAACGCCGGTTTCAAGAGTGAAAATCGCCAAAGTCGCCAACACACAAAAAAGATTCAGTAAACGCATCATCTCACTACTTCCCTCTTCATCTAAAACTAACGCCCCAAAAGATCACTCTTGCCTCATGCCTGCTGCCTCTTGCCTACTCCACCAATTCTCCCTCCGCCGAGAAATCATCAAAACACACGTGCCCCCAACCGGATCCGGCTTGATCGGTCACCCGAATTTTGACTGGCTTGCCCCGAAACTTCTCCGGGAAGTCGAGCACGTAGCGCTTCATTTGCGGGCCGCGAGGGCCACCTGTTGAAAGAAATTCCTTTCCTGATTCAGCATCCACGAACTCCACGCCGGTGTCGGGCCCACCACCACTGAGCAGGAACGCTACCTTGTCTCCGTTCACAATGACCGCAGGGCTTTCGATGACGGCCTTTTGATTGTCAGTCGCCCCAGCATCATTGACGGTAGCCACCGTTGAAAGGTGAGCCTCCCCCTGACGCTGAAAGGGGCGGTCTTTGAACTTGGGCAGCGACGCTGCCTTCGAAACCGGCTGAGCCAGCCAGCCCTCCACGATCTTCCAGCCTTCCATCGGATCATCGGCGGACTCGAATCCAAATTGAAGAGAGCCCAACGGCTTAAATGGTTCCGGAGCGGGTACCTTCACCCCTTTGCTTTTCGCAGGCGCCTTCTTGCGCTGCCACCCGTTCGCCTCTTTGGCGGAAAGCTTCGGCCCTTCGTCAAAATAACGGGCTCCGCTTCCCACCTGATCCCAGTCACCAATCTCTTGGCGGCCCTCTTCGATCAGGCCTGACATCTTCTCCACAACGTCTGCGTGGTCAGACGCGATATTGGTGGTTTCACCGATGTCCTTGCTGAGATCATACAACGCTGTTTCCGGAACGGCATCGACCATCCGCGCCCACCAACCGAGATGCGATGGCTTCGCCTCGCGCTGGCGAACCAGTTTCCAGTGTTTCCAGCGCACCGCGTGCAGGTGCGTGCCCGCATAGTAGAAGAAATGATCACGGGCGCTCCGGTCGGATTTCCCCTTGAAGAACCCTGACTGATCCGCTCCGTCGAGGGTCCGGTCATCCGGCAGGCTCGCGCCTCCCAGATTGGCAAAGGTCGGGAAGAGATCAAGAGAACAAACCACGTCATCCGATACCCGCCCCGCTTCGATCGTTCCCGGCCAGCGCACCACAGTCGGTACGCGGATTCCGCCCTCCCAGGTCATCATCTTGGCACCACGCAGCGGGTCCGCGGAACCACAGTGAGAATCATTCCCACCTTCTCCCTCGAGATAGGCTTCAATCCACGGCCCGTTGTCAGAGGTGAAAATCACGATGGTCTTTTCATCCAGTCCCAACTCCTTAAGCTCAGCCAAAACCTGTCCAAGTGACCAGTCCAGCTCTTCAATAACATCACCGTAAAGACCCCGCTTGCTCCTTCCAAGAAAGTCCTTGGTCGCGTTGATCGGCACATGAGGCATGGTGTGCGCCAGGTAGAGAAAGAATGGCTTTTCCTTTTCGCGCCGAATGAACTCAATCGCCTCCTCGGTGTATTGTCTGGTCAGGTAAGCCATTTCTTCCTGGTCGACCATGTCGTCGACTATTTCGCCATTGCGCATCAACTCGGTGTGTCCCCTGCCCTCGGGAACCACGCGAGTTATGCCGTTGTGAGAAGGGGCGCCAAACCAGTAGTCAAAACCCTGGGCATTCGGGAGCAACTCCTGCTTCCACGAGGCACCCCGACCTCCCCCTGCAAGGTGCCACTTGCCGACCATCCCGGTGGCATAGCCTGCTTCGCGCAACACTTCCGGCAGCGTGATTTCTTCGGGGTGCAGAATCGTATGCAGGTTCTTCACGTTGTTCGGTTCACCCACTCGAACCGGATAACTGCCCGTTAAAAGCGCGGCGCGCGACACGCCGCAGACGGGTTGCGTGTAAAATGAGGTCAGCTTCAGACCTTCCTCCGCCATCCGGTCGAGGTGTGGCGTGGCAATCAGTGGGGACCCGAAGCAGCCGGCATCGTTGTAACCCTGGTCATCGGTGAAGAAGATGACGAAGTTTGGGCGGTCGGAAGACTGGCAGGTAGCAAACGGCAATGTCAGGCCCAGCAAGAGTATGGCTGGAGTGAAGAAACGCAGTAGACACATTCCAAGATGCGAACACATCTCGGCTGCGGAAGGCAAACTCTATTCGCCCCGCGAGCGCGTAGAATACCAAGATCTTGACGGTGAGGAATCAAGCCACCTGTGATACCATAATCGGCGACCTGCCCCTACCACCTCTCATTCAACCTGTTGGGTCAATAAAACGAAAAAACTTCGGCAAATGATCCCTGCGAGTGGAGTATTTTTAGTGGATGGATCCTTCCGACCACCAGAAACACGACCAGTTTCTCCGCCTCTACGTGGACAACGAAGAGGCGCTGCGCGGATTCGTGCGCTCACTCGTCCCGACCCTGGACGATGCCCGTGAGGTGATGCAGGAAGTCGCCACCATGCTCTGGCGGAAATTCGGACAACTGAATTCTCCGGAGAATTTTCGCCCCTGGGCATTCGGGGTCGCTCGCTTTGAAGCTCTCGCCTTTCGGCGGGACAAGGCCCGAGATCGTCACGTGTTTGGCGAAGAATTGATGGGCCTCCTCGAAAAGGAAGCGCAGCAACACAGCGAGAAAAGCGTTCCGGAGGCAAGGGCTCTCGAAGAATGCCTCACCAAGCTTCCTCAGAAGCAGCGCACCCTCGTTGAATCGGCCTATGAACCGGGCACTCAAATCGACGAACTCGCCCAAAGTTTGGGACGCACACCCATGTCGCTTTACAAGGCACTTCACCGTATCCGCCTGGCTCTGGCTGAATGCATCGAAAACTCACTCAAACGAGAGGAAGGACTTGCATGAAGTCTGACCACACTCATTTGGAACTGATTGCCCGCTACCTGGACGGTCAGGCATCGCCCGAAGAAACCGCCCAACTGGAGGCTCTCATGCTGGAGTATCCCCAACTTCGGGCAGACTTCCTTGCCTACGCCCGCCTTGACGCCTCTCTCCCTCAAGCAACAGGAGCCAACACGCCGCAGAATCCCATCAAAGACACCGAAACTTCTGTCGTTCCTTTCCCGTCAAAAAAACGATGGCTGCCTGCCCCCCTCGCAGCGCTGCTGATGGTGGGAGCCATCGTTATCAGTTCGATATGGTTCAGTGACCATCGATCAAATCAGAATCCGAATAACCTCATCATTGCTGAATTTGGGGAGCTGGAGAATTGCCAGTGGGTCGATACCAGCACGGTGATCCAGCCGGGAGACGCGATTCGCACCGGCCAACTCATCGAATTGTCCTCGGGAACAGCGAAGTTGCTGTTTCACACGGGTGCCGAACTCACACTCGTCGGCCCCGCCACCATCGAACTTAGCTCGCACAATAGGGGCTTTCTCTCGCTCGGAGAAGCCTATCTGGTAGCCGAGACTCCCGAATCCAAGGGCTTCACCATCGAAACGCCTGTCTCGAAGTTCGTCGACATCAGTACCGCCTTCACCGCAACGGTATCGCCTGACGGGCTGAGTCGACTCGAAGTATCTGATGGCGAAGTCGATGTGCTGCTCGACGGCATCGCCCCCAAACGCCTCAAGCGAGGTGAGACCATTTACGTCGAACCCGGGGAACGCAGGATCCTGACACGAATCGAATCGGGCGACGGCACGCCACTCTTTCGCTTCCCCACTATTGAGCCCCCCAGCCAGAGAGACTACGCCGATCAGTCCCTCGGCCATGCAAAAATCAGCGCCGTGCGTGGAGAACTTCGAGGGGGCAACGCAAGAAGCGGCCCCGTCTCGGTGCTTCTCGATGGCAGCGGGCAGTCTCATCAAGACTCCCCTCTTGAGTCCGCTTTCTTCGAAACCGGCACCCACGGCCAGTTCATCGTGGACCTGGGACAGGTAGTCCCTGTTTCGAAAATTCAAAGTTACTCGTGGCACCAACACAATGAAATCGAGGAACATCGAGAACGGGCCCGGCAGGAGTTCACACTCTATGGTTACTCTGGCAGCGAACGCCCCGACCTCAGCCTCCCGATGGAGGAATCCGGTTGGACCCGCATAGCCAGCGTCAACAGTGATGAGTTTTTCCGGGTAACCGATCGCCTGGACCGCCCCGTCCAACAAGCCTGCTCCATCACTTCAGCCACCGGGAATATCGGTCACTACCGGTATCTGCTTTGGGATCTGAAAGGGAATACCTTTTACGGAGAAATCGATGTATTCGTAGAACAGCGATAACAAGCAGAGGGTCACCCTGCCAATCTTTGACAACCCCTAAATAACGCTCAATGGGAGCATTATAAACCCTAACAAAAACCTGCGTCAGTTTTAGCAGCGACGTTCAAACATAATACTGTCTTCATTGCCTTCCGCGCAAAAGCAACTCCCCGGCATAAACCTGACGACTGATTCATGCCATTGCGTCTAAACGAATTGATGGCAAATAACGTCACTAACCGAAGTGTTTACGGCAACATCGAAACCATCCAATCAATCACATGAGAACCCTCGCCTGCCTGTTTGCTTTAGTTGCCACCTTCGCTTCATCAATGACGGCCGGAGAAGCCCTGAAGAAAGGCGATCGCATTGTCTTCCTCGGTGACTCCATTACAGCTGCGGGCCCCCGCCCGACCGGCTACATCACCCTGGCAGCGGAACACATCGAGCAAACCTATCCCGATCTCAAGGTGGAATTAATCGGCGCAGGCATTGGCGGCCACAAGGTCCCGGACTGTCAAAAGCGTCTGAAAACTGATGTGCTCGACCAGAAACCTACGATCGTTTTCATCTACATCGGTATCAACGATGTCTGGCACTGGACCCATCCGAAGGTGATTGCCAGAGGCAAAAAGGGAACGAACCCGGAAGACTTCGAAAGCGGTTTGCGAGATATGATTGAACAGATCAATGCCGCCGGGGCCCGTGTCATTTTGTGCACCCCAACGGTTATCGGCGAAAAACCTGATGGCACCAATCCCGACGACGCCAGGCTCGATCAGTATGCTGACATCAGCCGAACGGTCGCAAAAGAGACCGACTCTCAGTTGCTCGACCTTCGAAAAGCGTTCATCTCGAACCTCAAACAAAAGAACCCGGAGAACCTGACACAAGGCATCCTCACCTCAGACGGCGTTCACATGAACGAGGCCGGCAACCAACTGATCTCCACACTCGTTCTCCAAGCCTTGAATGTACCAACACAGCAACCGGAAACACCCACCCCGTCGACTGCCGGCGGAATCGAACGCGGGAGAACCCTTTACTCTCAGCTCTGTTTCAACTGCCACGGCCCCAAGCTTAACGGTGGCCAGGGCCCCGCACTGGTTGACAGCTACTGGCAGCACGGGTCTTCACCGGAAGCGATTCTCAAGGTGATTAATCAAGGGGTTCCCGGGTCCCCCATGATTCCCTACGAAAACGTTTTCCCTGAAGCGGACCGACTGGCCTTGCGCGATTTCATCCTCTCCGAGCAGGAAGGCCTTCGAGAAACGGTCCGCTCCGTTTACCCCCGCGACTACTTCAAGGGGAAACGCTTCACCCCGGAGTTATTCGACTCCATCGAATCGCTCTCCCAGACTTCACTACCTGAGAACCACTACTACTTTGAGCGCAACGGGGACGGTATCATGCGAGGCAGTTCCAAGCTCTACATCAAAGAAGGAGGAGACTATCGCTTCTCCATTCGTCCGATCGGTCGCACCTCTATCTTCCTCGACGGTGAGGAAGTGCACTATTCCGACGAAAAGACGGAAAAGAGCAGTCACTTCAACCGCACCTTTTCCCTCGAGCCGGGTGTTTACGATCTCGAGATTTTCCACGAGGAAAAAACCGCTCACAGCTACCGCTTCGGAGGCTCGCTGGACCGGGTCGGGGGCAAGAAGTTCGTGCTCAATGGACGCAGTCTGCAGGGCAACATCCCCAAGATCATCAAAGCCCGCCCCGGAGAAGCCCAGGTCGTCCGCAAGCGGATCGCTGAACTGCCACCCCGCGCCCTGCTGTGCCTGCTGCCGAACCAGGTCATCGTTGCCTTCAACCCGGTCGACGCCACCGTGCTGGCCGCCTGGCACACCGCCGAAATCAACCAGACCCCCTCCCTGCCGGACCGCAGTGCGAAGCCCTCCGAGATCAATGGTATCCCTATCACGGTCTCCGGTCCGGAGCCGCTGGCAGGAGAGTCTCCGCGTTTCATGAGTTACTCTACGGAGGGCGATTCTGCCCTCCTCACCTTCCTCGTCGGAGCGGAGAAGAAAAGAATCTCCATCGCGCCCGAGGGAACCCAGTCATTCACCCTCTCCCTGAAGTAATCCCCTTTCATTCTGAATTCATGAAAGCTCTTTCACTCACCTTTCTATCTCTCCTGACATTAGGCGGTTTTGTCAGTCAGCTATCGGCTCAGACTCCTGCTGGCTACAGCATTCATACAGTCCCGCTCCCCAAGGGAGCCGTCACTGTCCTCGGTCTTTGCCACAAGCCTGACGGCACCCTCGCTATCGCCACCTGGGAGGGCGAAGTCTGGGAATACCGGGACGAAACCTGGACGCGCTTTGCCGAGAACCTGATGGAACCCAACGGCATCTACTACGACGAGAAGGAAGAGGCCTACTACGTGGCTCAAAAGCCGGAACTGACCCGACTCACCGACACCAACGGCGACGGCATCTGCGACCTTTACGAATGCATCACCGATGCCTTCGGCATCTCCGGAGAGTACCATGAGTATCACTACGGCCCGGTGGTTGACTCCCTTGGCCGGAAGTACGCATCGCTCAACCTCGCTGCACGAGGCGAGTTCACGGTTCCAGACGGAAAGCCGGTCGGAAAAGGCGGCGGCAACATGTCCTACAATGCGCCCTGGCGCGGCTGGGTCTATCGCTCCGATCGTCCCGGACATTTCCAACCGCTGGCCAGTGGCTTTCGGTCCCCCTGTGGAATCGGCATGAGCCCGGACGATGAACTCTTCATCACTGACAATCAGGGCGACTGGGTCGCTGACTGCTGCCTTTACCATGTCCGTGAAGGCAACTTCTACGGTCACCCCGCCTCCCTGCCGGCTCGTCCAGACTTTACCAAGGAGAAGGTCCTATCCATGACAGCGGACGACTTTGCCGAGTTCCGCACCCCGCCTGCGGTGTGGTTTCCTCGGGAAATCATCGCCAATTCCCCCGGCAGCCCGATCTGGGATACCACCGATGGCAAATTTGGCCCCTTTGAGAACCAGATGTTCATCGGTGACCAACGCCAGTCGAACTACTTCCGTTGCGGCGTAGAGAAGGTCAACGGCGACTACCAAGGGTGGTGTGTCGACTTTCTTCGAGGACTGGAGTCCGGCCCCGTCAAAATGGCCTTTGACTCCCAGGGGCGCCTTTGGTCCGCCCAGGTCGGGCGTGGCTGGTTCAGTGTCGGCGGTAAGCGAACTGCCCTGCAATACGTCGAATGGGACGGGAACAGCACGCCTTTCGCGATCCATTCCGCCACGCTCACCAAGACTGGTTTCGAAGTGACTTTCACCCAACCCGTCGGCAAGGAGGTCTCACCTCAAGTCAAATCGTGGCACTACCACTATTACAGCACCTACGGCTCACCTCCCGTCGATGAAACCGAACTGGAAGTCACCAAGATCACCGTCTCCAAAGACCGCAGGTCCGTGGCTTTCGACGTCCCCCTGACTGAAGGCAAGGTCTATGCTCTTCAGTTCCCAGGCCAGGAAAATGCGAACGGCGACACGCTCGCCTTTGACACCATCTACTACACCGCCAATCAACTGAGGCCCGCCAAAGAACCCGGCACAGGACGCAATGTCGGCTGGAGCCTCGCCGGATCGGGCTGGCATCGAAATGATAAGCGCCGTCCCGCCCCACCCGTGGTGGACCCACTGCCGGAGCAAGACTTCACCCTCTCTCCTCCCGAGGGCGCCACGGTGCTCGACGCCAGCCAGTGGACCAATGACACCTGGCTTGTCGACGAAAAAGGTGTGATGTCCCGCGGCGACCGAAACAACGAAACCAAAGACGCCTACGGCAATGCTCGCATCCATCTCGAGTTCCGCTTTGAGCCCTCCGACGATCCCGAATGGACCGGCCAACTCTACGGCAACTCCGGGGTGTTTCTGATGTCGGGATATGAACTCCAGGTGGTCAACAGCTATGAAAATCCCACCTTTGCCGACGGCACCTGTGGCGCGATCTACGGACAGCACCCCCCTCGCGTCAACGCGAGTCGACCTCCGGGTGAGTGGCAGGCATACGACATCCTCATGAATGCGCCTGTCTTCGCTGAAGACGGCTCCCTCGAAGAGCCCCTGCGTGCTACCATCTTCCACAATGGCGTGCTCATTCACGACGATATCTGGGTCTATGGCGAAGTTGGTCGCGCCTACCAGGCCCACGGCAAACGTCCGCTCGTACTGCAGGATCACAAGGGAACCGAAGTCGCCTTCCGCAATGCCTGGATCATCCCCGATGTGGACTACGACAAGTCGCTCACTGACTTCCGCGCCCACTTCGGAACGACCCCGGAGAACTTCATCGAAGCCGGGCCGTCAAAAGTTCCAACCACGGCCCCTATCACCATCCTCCCGGCAAAAATGGTCCAGGACATGGACAAGAACGCTGATGCCACCATCACCCTCGAGGAATTCCTCGCCTACCGCTCCGCCCAGTTCGCCCCTGTCGATCATAACAACGACGGACTGCTCGACAGCACCGAATTTCGCAGCCCCGGAGCTCTCAAGGGTGGAGACAAAGACGGAGACGGCAAGCTCACTCCCGAGGAGCACCTCGGTATCTTCCGCAGCCAGTTCCCCAACAATGATGTGAATGGCGACGGAGTCATCTCAGCCGCAGACGGCAGCAAGAAGAAGTCCGCCTTGTAGAAAAAGCGAGGCCTACCCCTCCTCCAGGCGCAGGATGTCGTCGATTGTCTCCCGACGCGTGATCGGCACCACACTGCCATCGGGCTCCCACCAGAGCTGCGGAGCGCGGCCCACGGAGTTGTAGTTGGAAGCCATGGAGTAGCCGTAAGCACCGCCGTCATGCATCACCATGAGATCGCCGGTTTGCGGAGTCGGCAATTCGCGCGGCTGCAGCATCTCGGAATCATCGCGAGTGAAGACATCGCCACTTTCGCAAAGTGGCCCTGCGACGACGACGGGAGACTCTTCCCTCCCCTCGGCTGCCGGCAGAGTGATGCGGTGATAAGAGCCATACATCGCCGGGCGAACGAGGTCGACAAAACCGGCATCCACCATGGCGAAGGTCACACCTTCTCCCTTGGCATTGGTCTGGGTGTCCTTCACATCAGTGACACGCGTCACCAGGCAAGCAGCCGGAGCCACATAGAAACGGCCCGGCTCAATCTCCAGACGCAGTTCGCGACCGGCCACTTCACTCAACTTCTTTTGGGCGGACTCAAACACTTCGCGCAGGCGCTCCACCGGAATGTCGGCATCGGCATTGCGATAGTCATGAGGAATCCCGCCCCCCAGAGAAACGCCTTCAAGATCCTCAAAAGTCGGTATGATCTTGGCAAACTCGTTGGCAAGGTGGGTCAGGTTTTCGTAAAGCTCCTCGAACTGCGGGCCGCTGCCGATGTGCGCGTGCAGCATCACCACTTTCATGCCCGCTGCCTCCGCCGCTTCGCGAACACGATTAGCCTCGGTGATCCAGACACCATGCTTGGAACTCGGCCCACCGGTATCGCACTCGTTGACGTGGCCATGGCCAAAACCAGGATTCACGCGCAAAGAAATCGGCCCGGTGTATCCGGCTTTCTCAAGATCCGCGACCATTCCTGGAGAACCCGCATTGGGCAGCACGCCCTCGGTCAAAACGGCGTCCATCGCGTTGTCGCGAAAAACATCCGCGGTCAGGCAAATCTCAGGAGGATGGTTACCCTCCGCGTAACCGGCCCGCCGAGCTCGCAGCACTTCGTTTCCGGACACCGCATCAATCCAGACACCCGCCTTCTGCATCTCCTTGAGAATCCGTGTCGCCGGAGAAGCTTTCATCGCATAGCGGGCCTGAACGCATTCGGCGCTGGTCGTGGAAACCACGGCATCAATCCGCGCACGAAGCACCTCAGCATCCCAGATCCAGAAAGGCGTGCCGTATTTCGCTGCCAACTCCTCAAGGAGTTCGGCATTGGCGGCTGGCGTATGGGCTGGAGTTCTCATGAGCCGTATGTGGCGCAGAATTGGGGAAATCTCAAGTCCAGATGAGCTGCCCGACAACAGAAAACCCAACAGGGTCAGGTCGGCGACCATGAGATCGATGACCAAACCCTGTTGGGTCGAAAGATCGAACTGTCCCCGCAGAATCAGACCTCGACGCTCAAGCCGCCCTTGGCCGCAGACTCGTAGACTTTCTCCGCGATGCGGATATCTCGCAGGCCCATCTCACCGGAAGTCTTGAAGGTCTCGTCACCATTTTTGATGGCAGTCGCGAAAGCATCAAGCAGGACCGCCTGCTGCAAAGTTTGATCTGCCGGGATCTCGCGAAGGTTGTGGAACAGGGCCTTCGGATTGGGCGTGCCATTGGACTGGGTGAAGGCACTACCGGGACGACCATTTTCCCCGAGTCCTCCGCGAATCTCAATGAAGCCACCGTTACCCAGCGTGGTGCACTGGTGGTAGCTCTGGCTGTAACTGGCCCGGCAAAGCGCCTGGAAGCCGTCGTCAAAAAGCATCTCGAAGCTCATCGTTTCCTCCACTCCATCCGGGAACAACTCAGGGTGCACCTTGGAAGCAAATCCACGCACGGAAACCGGCTCCTTCCCGGTGAGGTAACAAGCCGCCTGGATCGGATACACGCCGGTGTCGAAGAGTGCGCCTCCACCCGCCATCTTGGGATCGAGCAGCCACTTCTTGACTTTATCCTTATTCGGGCCCACCAACCCTCTGGAGTATCCCCAGGAGAATTCGTAGTTGCCACAGGCCATGTCTCCGATCACGCCCTTGTTGACCAGCTCAATCGCTTTGACGTGATGAGGCTCCCAATGGAGGCGGTAGTTTACCCCCAACAACACACCGGCTTCTTTCGCGGCGGCAATCATCGCTTCACATTCTTCGCTGGAGATCGCCATCGGCTTCTCCACCATGACGTGCTTGCCTCTCTTGGCGCACTTGATTGCATACTCGGCGTGCATCGAATTCGGTAGCGCGATGTGAACCATGTCAATGCGATCGTCTTCAGCGATTTTCTCCACCGTGTCGTAGGTGTAGATCGCATCTTCAGGAAAGCCATATTGAGCAGCCCACTCTTTGCCCTTCGTATCCGGATTGCCGGTCACGACACCGGCTAAGGTGACGTGTTCACAAGCCGCCACTTCCGGGGCAATGCACCCGCTGGCGTAACCGCCCAGACCGACGATGGCGAGGCCAAGCTTTTTGCCGCCGCCTTGAGCAAGAGCTTGTTGAAAGGAAGGAGCCACGCCGGCAGCGAGTGCGGTGGCGATACCGCCGTGAGTGAATTGGCGACGGGAGAATGATGAAGTGAAGTCAGTGAGTTGGCTCATGATCGAGTAGGCGTTTGTTAGTATTATTTAAATTGAGCAACGTAGGCGGCGTCGCGGGTGGTCACGCAGATCCATCCGTCCGGATGAAAGGCAATCGCCGTAGGTTTGGAGGGAAAGGTATAGCTGCCCAGAAGGTTTCCATCGGCCTGATACACCTTCACATCTGTCTTGGCCGCATTCCAAAGGCGACCTTCGGAATCTAAGGTAAGGCCATCAAGACCGCCCAATGGGCTCGTCGCGAAGATCTCGCGTTCCCCCACGCTGCCGTCTTCGTGAATGGCAGCGCGATAGATGTCCTTCGACATGCTGTCGGTGAAAAGTAGAGTGTTGCCATCTTCGCTGATCGCAATGCCGTTAGGCTTGTTAACATCCTCCACCACGGCCCGCAGTTCGAGGCTCTCTGGATCGAGCCGGAAGATGTATTGCCCCTCAAGCTCTTTGACTTCATCGGGACGCAGGCGAAACAGGAAATCCGGATCCGTAAACCAGAGGCTCCCGTCGGGGTGCACGCGCAGGTCGTTGGGGCGATTTAGCCGTTTGCCTTTGAAGCGATCCGCCAGAGTTTCACTACGTTCGCCCTGTTCGTTCCAGCGGGTGACCTGACGAGTGGTTTGCTCGACCACATAGTAGCCGCCTTTGCCGTCGGGACGAAACGAAGTGGCTTCAGGAGAATCATGGCGCCACACGCGGAGTCCCGCTTGGGGTGACCAGCGAAACACCAGGTGATCGTGATGCGCCGCGTAGATAAGAGTGGGTTCGCCATCCTCGGTGATCCATTGCGGCCCTTCACAGCCATCGTAGCCACCGCCCAATTGGATCCAGTCCCTCTTGACCTCAGGAACATTCCCTGAGGAGGCGATCTCAGGCATGCCTTGGTTCTTCAAATGCAGCGTGAAGAATTTGTCCAGTCGATCCACGACGATGTCGAAGAACTTCTGCTTGTTCAAAAGTGGATGCGGCGCACCAGCCACCACGTTCAGCCCGGTAGGAACCCCTAGCGCCAAGGCATCACGACGCACTTCGTCGCCGTGAGTGCTGGGATCATCGAATTCGCCCGCGATGAAAAAAATCGGAGGATCCCCTGCATCGAGGTGAGCCCGGGGAGAGGCCAGCCGATACGTGTCCGGCACTTCGTCCTGCGACCCTCCGAGAAAAGCCTGCCAGATTTCCCGGTCTGCTGAAATCTGACGATTGCGCTCCGACATGAAATCCGACTGCCCGCCCATCGGAACCGCAGCCTGAATATCGCTGGAAAAGCCTGGATTGCCGCTCTCGCCTTCTAACTCTGCGACACCGCCCGAGGTAGCCAACAAAGCCGCAAGATGGCCACCCGCTGAAGCACCTGTCGCCCCGATCCAGTCAGGATCGACACCCCACTTTTCCGCGTGGGCCCGCAACCAGCGCACCGCCGCTTTGCAGTCTTGGATGTGAGCCGGGAAAATGGCCTCACCCGAAAGCCGGTAGTCAATCGTCACCGTCACATAGCCACGAGCCGCCATGGCCTTGGCGATCGTGGCATGGTGTCTGCGGTCTCCCTTACCCCAGCCTCCGCCGTGAATGCAAACGATTGCAGGGAGCTTCCCTTCGCCGTCCGTGGGTCGATAGAGGTGCAACTTTAACTCGCAATCATCTATCTTCGCAAAAGTCAGATCAAGATGAGACTCGACGCTTTGATCGAGCTCAGGACTCAGTTTTACAGGCGGAAGCGACTCCCACTCCTCCTGGGCCACCAATAGCCCGTTCAAAATGATAAGGGACAGAAAAACTGCAATGCGAAGCAATAGCATACCGTAAAACTCCTCAACCTCAGGGAATTGCCCAAACTTTTTGGACACTCTTTCACGGACTGTTTAGTGCAACTTAAAGGCTCGATGGTCTGACCTGCGAAATTACGTGGTTTTCGCTATTATTTTGGCGAGATCCAAGTTCGTCAGATTTACGTCCTATTTCCGCCATAATTCGCTCTTCACGTTGGTCAATTTTTGAGAACCTTGAGGCATGCGCATTCCCATCCTTTGCCTTTCACTCCTTCTTTTCGCATGCCTGAATCCAACCCTGTTGAGCCAGACACCAGACAGAGTTTACTTTGGCACCTACACGCGAGGTGATTCCGAAGGGATCTACGTTTCGAATTGGAACCGCCTCGACGGGACACTTTCGGAACCCAGTCTTGCCGCCACGATGGCGAACCCCTCTTTCCTCGAACTAAGCGATGACGGCCATTACCTCTATGCTGTATCCGAAGTCGGCAATTACGAGGGCGGCGGCGCGATCCATTCTTTTCGTGTCCTCAAGGATGGAACCCTTGAGCAGATCAATATTCAGCCAACCCGCGGTGGTGCCGCTTGTCATTTGTCTCTCTCTCCCAACGGAAAGGTGGTCTCTGTCGCCAACTACACGGGTGGAAACGTCGCCAGCTTCCGCATCCTCGATGACGGATCCCTGTCGCCTCCCGTCAGCGTGATCCAACACCACGGGAACAGTATCGATCCGAAGCGCCAGAAAGAACCCCATGCCCACTCGATCAACTTCTCACCAGACGGCCGTTTCGCCTACGCTGCTGATCTTGGCACCGACCGGATCTACTGCTATGCCGTCAACAGTAAGAGCGGAGAACTGACCCCGACTGGGGAGACGGTGATCGCTCCCGGCGGAGGCCCGAGGCACTTCACGTTTTGCCCGGAAGGAAAGTTTGCCTACGTCATCAACGAGCTCTCTCTCACCGTGGCCGCTTTTGCCGTCGCCACCGACTCCGGCGAGCTGGAACCCATCCAGACGATTAGCACTCTTCCGGAAGGAACAGATCCGATCGGTTCGACTGCCGAGGTGGTCTGCCACCCGAGCGGCAAGTTTCTTTACGGCTCCAACCGCGGCCATGACTCCATCGTCGTCTATGAGATCGATGCAGTCTCAGGAGAACTAACTTACGTTGAGAACGAACCCATCCGGGGAGAAACCCCGCGGAACTTTTCGATCAGCCCGGACGGAAATTGGCTCATCGCCGCGGGACAAAAATCGAACACTGCCGCTGTGTTCTCGATTGATGCAACGACGGGAGCTTTGACCTACACCGGTCACTCATCCTCAATCGAGAGCCCGGTATGCGTTCGCTTCAGCAAAGGCAAATCCTCTCAAGCGTCGTGGAACGCCCAGTGGAAACACGATGACTCCTACGACGCGCTTCATTTCGAAACCGCCACCCTCAAGGGAACGTTCATTGCCCATGACAAGCGCGAACTCGGTAAGGGCTTCGGGCGACACGGGTTTCGCAACATAACCTACAAGGGCATTGATCTAAACGCGCCCGAGGGACCGATCGGAGCCAAACGTCGGCACCAGGGGTTGCTAAATCTCTACCGCGTCTACGGAGTCGGGGAGACGTTTGGTTCGCTGAGGGACGATGAAGCTCAGGTCCACCCCCAGGAAAACGGTGCCCGCCTTACCTGGCCCGCCAGCGAAGCCCGACCTGCCGACATCACGGCCACCTACACCCTGACAGGACAATCTCAGATTGATGTTATCCTGGAGGCCACTCCAACACGTGACATCAAGAATTTTGAAATTCTACCTGCCACTTACCTTCCCGTGGAGTGGGAAAAATACGTTTACCTCCAGAACGGCGACTCCCCTTCCCTCACTTTGCTGCGTCCGCCCGGCAATAAAGAAGACGACATCAAGTATCCCTTCTACCCTATGTCCGAAACAGACCGCATCGCCCAGGAACAGTCCGGCCGTATCACATCGTCATGGGCGTGGAAGACGATCCTGCCCGATGGCTACGCAGCAATCCCCATCGTGTTCGCAGGCAACGATCAGATCCAGGTGATCCAGTTTACCAATCCAGAATCGGTTAGTGCCGTCTGCGCCACCCCTAAACCTGAGTCGAGGGATCCGGCGGAGTGGAATTCCGTCGGCCAGCACAGCGCGCTCTACTTCAGCCTATTCGGTCGCGATGTGGCTGGAGGGGAAACGGTCACAGCTCGAATACGTCTGCGCGTCATAGATACTCCGGAAGATCCAGCAATCACGCACGCTCAACTGTATCGGCAGTTTCTCAAGGACACATCTAACTGAAAAAACTACTGCTTCCGCTCCGCAGAAAACACATCACCCGTTGGCTTATCCGGCAGGGTTGCTTTCCAGTCCTCGATTAACTTCGACAACTCGGCCACTGCCTCCGGCTTATCGTCTTTCAGATCGGCCTTCTCGTAGGGATCCGCCACGATGTCGTAGAGCTCGACATGCTCGCCTTCACGGCTCATGACGAGCTTCCAGTTCTGATGCACCACGGCAAAAGACACCCAGTGATCCGGCTTGGCTTCCTGAGCCGGCCAGGGTGAAAGTGATTTCCAGAAAAGTGGTTTCTCGCGGGTTTGAATCGCCTCGCCCTTCAAGACAGCCACCTGACTGACTCCATCGCTCTTATAATCATCGGGCAGATTAACTCCGGCGAGTTCGCAAAATGTCGGAAGAAGATCGACCGCTGAAATGAGCGAGTCGTCATCCGTCGCACCTGCCGCAATCTTGCCTGGCCATCGCGCGAGGAACGGGACGTTAATTCCACCCTCGAACAGCGAAGCCTTATAACCTTTCCGACCTGAGGTGATTCCTTTCGCCGCATTGATCCCCCAACCTGCGCCGGTGGCAGTATCATAGCTGAGCGCCAAATCTCCCGGCTTGGAAGCGCGGGCTGGGCCGTTATCGGAACTGAAGATCACCAGGGTATTTTCAGCCACTCCGAGCCGATCCAGGGTGTCAAGAACCTCTCCAATGCGATCATCGGCATGGGAAAGAACGGAAGCATAGATTTGATCCGGCCGGCTCTCCTCCTCCATCTCACGAAAACGCCATTCATACTTCGGCACTGTGTGAAACGGCGTATGCGGCTCGTGGACCCAGAGATTAACAAAAAAGGGCTTCCCGTCAGCGACCGCTTTTTCAATAAACGCGTTGGTATGCATCGCATCTTCGTGAACCGGCATCTGCTCGCCGGAACAATTGAAGGCTCCGTATTCATCATACCCGTATTCGGCCGGCGTCGGTGAGTCAGGAATCATGTTGTTGGCGAGGTGCCACTTGCCAAAGTGCGCCGTGGCGTAACCAGCTGACTGGAGATAACGCGGAAGGCTTGGTGCATTCGTGTCCAGCCAATCCGGCATGCCGCGCTTCGCATTACTTGGGACCCACGCGAAATGCCCATCAATCGCATAACGGGCTGGAAACTGACCGGTCATCACGGCAGTCCGGCTCGGCGAACAGACCCCACTGGCAACAGTAAAACGAGTGAAATCCGTACCTTCTTTCGCCAACCGGTCGATGTTCGGCGTCTTCACATAAGGATGCCCGTGACAACTCAAGTCTCCCCATCCCCAGTCGTCAGCAAAGATGAACAGGATATTCGGCTTCGTTGCGTCCTCAGCCTCAGCGGTAACGGCAACTATGCCGAGCAGGGTAACGGCAGCTAGGAGAATTCGAGCATTGGGGTTCATTAGCCTTATGATGGTGCGAAATCTTGACATACAAACTTATGGCGCGTCACCAATGAAACTCACTCCGAACGCTTCAATTCGCAAGAAACGATTCAGGCAGCCCAGGCCCGGTTCAATACCAGTTCAGGGGCCGCCATTGATACTCCTCCAGCCTTTTCCGGGAGGGCGAGGCAGGGCCCCAGAAAATGAGTGTCTGAATCAATCAGACTGTTTCGCCTTCTCTTCTTCCGTTTTCTCCTTCGGTGATTCACCAGCCGGCACAAACTTCAGGACCGTGCCGTTGATGCAGTAGCGCTTGTCAGTGGGAGTATCGAAACCTTCGCCTTCGAAAACATGACCCAGGTGACCGTCGCAAACGGCACATCGCACTTCAGTGCGCGCATAGCCGAGGTGGAAGTCAGTGTTGTATTTCACGTTCTTGGCTTTCGAGGGGTCATAAAATGACGGCCAGCCGCATCGGGAATCAAACTTCTCGTCGGAAGTAAAGAGCTCAGCATCACAGCCGGCGCAGTAGTAAGTACCGGCACCCTGCTTCTTGAATTCATCATAAACCTTTCCGTTGGCCCGCTCGGTCCCCTCCTCGCGAAGAATCCGGTATTGCTCGGGTGTGAGCTTCTCTTTCCATTCCGCGTCGGTCATTTCAACTTTGCCAACCGGCTGAACCGGTATCTCTTTCATCACTTCAATGATTTTCTCTTTGTCTTCGGCGATGAGGTTCACGATTCCGAGGGTCGCAACCAGGACAAAGAGGGTGGAGATTACAATTTTCATGATATCAAATTACCTTTTGAATACCGCGGGGTCAAAGACGTGATTAATACCCCAGCTTGGCTATCAGATTAAAGACTATGGAATAAGTCAATGCATAGAGGCGGTCGAGAGCGGGGCCTGCCACCCTAAGCGACCGGGGAATTGACAAAGTTTACCGACCCCCTAGCACAGCAAACCTTCCAGCTCCACCAGGTCTACGAATCCGCCATAGGTAAACACGCCGACATCCGCTGAGCCAGCGTTACGCCAGCTCGGCCATGACTCTCGCGATGAGAACTTTGGTAAGGTTGATCCCCGTGATCGGATCGACGTCGTGCCCCTCAAATTCGATTCCGATGTAACCGGTAAAACCGGAGTCCTTCACAATCTTGAGCATACGACCGTAATCGACGTTCACTTCGTTGCCCTCATCATCAAAGGCCTTGGACTTCGCGCAGACAATCTTTGCCCACGGCATCATTTCCTCCACCCCGAGGTAGGGGTCGTAGTCTTTGAAATTCTGAAAATCCGGAAGCGTTCCGCAGTTCTCAAGATCAACGGCCTTCATGACCTCGGCAACCCACTTACCGTTGCCGGAGTGACCACCGTGATTTTCCACCACGATACCCATTTCGTAATCGGAAGCCGCCACAGCGCACAGCGCCTTCAAACCATCGACGGCGTATTTCTTCTGTTCCTCCGGATCTCCCCCTGAGCGCACGTCGACACGAATGTAGTCGCCACCGAGAATCTTCATGGCCTCCATCCAGGGACGGTATCCTTCGATCGCAGCCTGGCGCTCAGCAGAGTCCGCCGCATCAAGCGCCGGTTTGCTCCGGCAAAGCATCATCGTGTTCACCACCCCAAGATCATCACAGCGCTTCCGCACTTCATTGAAGAAAGTCTTATCGCCCGCCTTTTCTTCCATGTGCCCGTTGAAATACTCGAGGGCCTTGATTCCGGTTCCCCCCACGACAGTCGACGGATAATCAAGCATGGACAGCTCACCCGAGCGCAGTTGCTTGTTAAAAGTGTACTGCTGCACGGCGAACGTGAGCCAGTCGTCTCCCGCCTTTTGAGCAGAAGATTTCCAGGGCAACGAGGAAAGGCCCGCTCCAATGGCGGCTGACTTGAGAAGATGACGTCGATTCATAGAATAATCGTCATTGAAGACGATCACTCCCGAGCGGTCAGCCCCCTCATTGCGCCAATTCACTTCAAGGCGACGCCTTCGATTTTCGCCATCTGCAGGACCTGCCTCAACTTCTCTACCGTCTCAGGGGACGTTTCGTAAAGATTGTTCGTTTCCTGTGGATCAGCCGCTAAGTCATAGGGCTGTCCGGCCCGAATCACGAACACTCGACCAGCACATCGTCAAGATTCGCAAGCGCATCGAAGCCGACCCCGCCAATCCCGAAATCATCGAAACGGTCAGAGGGATCGGCTACCGAATTCGCTAAATAAAAATGCCCTCCCGTTTCCGGGAAGGCATTTAACCCTGTTGCCTCGATGACCCAACCCTGTTGAGTCATCGGGCGAAAGTGGGAAACGAGTCTCTTAGAGAAACTCGTTCATCATGTTTTCGAGCATTTCCTGGCGACCGCTTGCGATGGTCGGCTCACCGTTGCCCATGGCAAACTGCTCAAGCTCTTCGAAACTGCAGGCACCGGACTCAACCTTGGCACCAATGCCGCTGTCGAAGCTGCTGTAGCGGTTCTGAACGAACTCAGCCAAACGGCCATCCTGGCGAATGGCGTCAGCTATCTTGAGACCGCGGGCGAAGGCATCCATGCCACCGAGGTGAGCGTGAATGAGATCAATCGGGTCGTGAGATTCACGACGACGCTTCGCGTCAAAGTTAAGACCACCGGTGGTGAAGCCGCCCATCTCGAGCACCACAAGCATCACTTCAGTGGCGAGCTTGATATCAGTCGGGAACTGGTCGGTGTCCCAACCAATGAGTTCGTCACCACGGTTGGCGTCGATGCTACCCAGCATGCCGGCATTGGCAGCAACGGTCAGCTCGTGCTCCATCGTGTGTCCGGCTAGGGTGGCGTGGTTGGTCTCGATGTTGAGACGGAACTTGTCCATCAGGTCGTACTCACGAAGAAAGTTCAAGCAAGCCGCAGCGTCGCTGTCGTATTGGTGAGTGGAGGGCTCGCGCGGCTTCGGCTCGATGTAGAACGGACCGTCGAAGCCGATCTTGTTGGCGTGATCCACTGCCATGTGCAGGAAGGCAGCGAGGTGATCCAGCTCACGCTTCATGTTCGTGTTGAGAAGCGTCGCATAACCTTCACGACCACCCCAGAAGGTGTAACCGAGACCATCGAGTTCCTTGGTCGCTTCTAGTGCCTTCTTCACCTGGGCGCCGGCGTAAGCATAGACGTTGGCATCAGGAGAAGTTGCCGCACCCTGCGCATAACGCGGGTGAGAGAAAAGACACGCCGTGCCCCAGAGAAGCTTCACTCCGGTTTCGGCCTGCTTTTCCTTGAGCTTGGCGACGACCTGGTCGAGCGCGTCGTTGGAGGCGGACAGGTCATTCAGCTCAGGAGCGATGTCGCGGTCGTGCCAGCAGTAGTACTCGATGCCCATCTTGTCGAGAAACTCGAAGAAGACATCAACACGGGTCAGGGCATTTTCGACGGAGTCAGATCCGTCATCCCAGGGCATCAGCGCAGTGCCGGCACCGAAGGGATCGGAGAGATCGTTGCGCATCACGTGCCAGTAGGCTCCAGCGAAACGAAGGTGCTCCTTCATGGTCTTACCGGCGATGACCTCGTCGGCATTGTAGTGTTTGAAAGCTAGCGGGTTTTTGGAATCGGGGCCTTCGTATTGAATCTTATCGCAGTCGAAATATTGCATCAGAGTAAAGGGTTAGTTTTCGGGTTTCTTTTTCTATGACGGCTCTGACCCTACCGGACTTCTCTGAAAGAAAAACCGCATATTGCGTGTATATTCTGTTAAATTGCGCCAAAATAAATCATGGGCCACCAAGTCGCCATCGTCATGTCCGAGGTCTTTCTGCGACGCCTCACTCCGTCGCTGATGCCCTTTGTGCGCCGCGAACTCGACTACCGGATTGTCAGCATTCACCGCCCCATGCGGGAGCTGGAAAAATTGCTTCGTGATCTCGAGCCGGACGGGCTCATCACCGAGTGGCTCGATAACAAAACCGAGGCCCTACTCGAGCTCAAACTCGGTGTCCCCACCGTTATTGTCGACACCGATTTCTGTTACCCCGGAGTGGTGAGCGTGGATGTCGACGACTACGCCGTCGGTCGCGAGGCGGCGCAGGCGTTTCGACAGTCCGGCCTCAAGAGCTTCGCCTGTCTCGGCAACGGCCAACCCTATTCCGATCAGCGTGCCGAAGGTTTTCGCGAAGCGATTGGAGACGAGGCCGAATTCGCAAGCCACACCGTGACCGGCTTCGAAGACGCCCGCTACAGCGAGTCTTTCATTCGGGCCAATCCCGCCCTCCGAAAATGGCTAACCGAACTGCCCAAGCCCGTCGGCATATTTGCCGTTCACGATCCACTCGGGCGTTTTCTCTGCGGTGCCTGCCAACAGATGGATCTGAAGATCCCGGAGGACGTTTCAGTGATTGGCGCCAACAACGATGACCTCGTCTGCGGGCTCACCCACCCCATGCTTTCCAGCGTTGCGATCCCGTGGGATTCGATCGGCGAAGCCGCCGGGGAAGCCATGCAACGATTAATCAACGGCGACATCTCTGAATCCAGCGAAGCGAGACTGGTTCCTCCAAGCGGGGTCGTGCTTCGCCACTCCGCCAACCACTTCGCGGTCGATGACCCCATGCTTCGACGGGCCATGTCCTACTTGTCGGACCGAATGCAGGATCCCATCAGCGTCGGCACAATGTGCCGTGACCTCCGTGTTGCCCGCCGCACCCTCGAACGCAAGTTCAAGGAGCACTACCGCAGCACCCCATGGGAAATGCTCTGCCAGCTGCGTGTCAACCAGGCCAAGCAGCTGCTCGCCAACTCGAACCATCCCGTGTCCCTCATCTCGGAACTCTGCGGTTTTCACGATCCGGAACGCATGGCCGTTGTCTTCAAACGCCTCACCGGAATGCCTCCCTCGCAATACCGCAAGTCGTCCGGAGCCTGACTCCTATTCCACCTCTTTTTTAAGAGCAATACGGGCGCATCGCTGATCGCTGTCGCTTCGAGGTCGGCAGAAAGCAGGACACCTTTGCGATCAATCAGGAAATAGTCAGGGTAGGACTTTCCCTCATATGCGTCCCAGTTCATCCTGCGTTTATCCACGGCCACTGGATACGGAACCGTGGCCCGACACGGCCCGTCTTCAAGATGCTCGAGGTTTTGCTCGCCGAGGGATACTACTGTCCGTTGCAACCTCGTCACTTCCGACGCTTGAGAAAACCAGGATAGCACCCAGTCCTGTCATCCGCCTCGCGAACATAGCCGTCACTCTTTCCCTTTTGCCTTGGCTTTAGCCGCCTTTTCCTCCATCGCCTTTTTTCGCTCGAGACCTCGCTTACGAATCTCTTCGGAGTGATACTTCCGATCAATATTCGTCAGGTCCTGCTTCACATTCTCAGGCACTTGAAATTCCTCGCGACGTTCTTGAAGCCTGGCGTGGAGTTCCTTGATCACGTCCGCATACTCCGGGTTTTCGTACTGATTCACCATTTCCTTCGGATCAGTCTCAAGGTCATAGAGTTCCCACTCTTCAACGTCGTAGTAGTTCATCAACTTGTAACGGCCGTCATAGACCCCTTCGTGGCGCTGCACCATATGCCACCCGGGAAATTCGTAGTAGTGATAGTAATGGGTTTCACGCCAGTCATCCGGCGTCGTTCCTTTCAGAATCGGAACGAGGCTCGCGCCCTGCATGTCATCCGGCAAATCAGCACCGGCGATGTCGAGAAAAGTCTCCGCGAAGTCAAGGTTGGAAACCAGATCGCTGTTGACACTGCCAGGTTTCACCACGCCAGGCCAACGGATCAGCAAGGGCGTCCGGTAGGACTCATCGAACATAAAGCGCTTGTCGAACCAGCCATGCTCGCCCAGGTAGAAACCCTGATCGCTGGAGTAAATGAAAACCGTATTCTCGGCGAGTCCAAGCTCCTCCAACTTCCCCTGCACTTCCCCGATGCTGTCATCCACGGAACGCACGCATCTCAGGTAATCCTTCAGGTAGCGCTGGTATTTCCACTGAATGAGATCCTTCCCCTTGGGGTTGGCCTTCACAAAAGCATCATTCTTTGGCTGATAGGCAGCGTCCCATTGAGCCTGCTGCTCCGGAGTCATTCGATTGTAGGCCGTCATCATGAATTGCCCGGTTTCGTCGCGCTCTTTAACCTTGAGGTCCCGACCGAGCGTCATAGTGATCTCGATCGACATATCCTGCTCTCTCGCCGCCGTGCCCCGATTCTCGTAGTCGTCGAATAGAGTAGTCGGTTCAGGAATCTCCACATCATCGAACAAGGTCAGGTATTTCGGCGCCGGATCCCAGGCCCGGTGAGGAGCCTTATGCTGCACCATCAGGATAAAAGGCTTATCCTTGTCCCGTTGCTCTGCGAGCCATGTCTTCGCCTTCTCCGTAATGATCTCGCTGCAGTAACCGATCTCACGATGCTTGCCCTCGGGAGTCAGGAAATCCGGGTTGTAGTAGCTTCCTTGACCCGGCAGAATCTCCCAGTGATCAAAGCCGGTCGGGTCGCTTGCGAGGTGCCACTTTCCAATAATGGCGGTTTGATACCCAGCTTTCTGCAACAGCTTCGGAAAAGTCTGCTGTGAACCGTCAAATCTCGTCGCTTCATTTTTGTAGAATCCGTTCAAGTGGCTGTATTTCCCTGTCAAAATCGTGGCGCGGCTTGGCCCACAGATCGAGTTTGTGACAAGGCACCTTGTGAACCTCATCCCTTCCTCAGCAATGCGATCGAGATTTGGAGTTGGAGCTACCTCGGCCAATCGGCCACCATAAGAACTGATCGCTTGGGTGGCGTGATCATCAGAAAAGACGAAAACGATATTGGGTCTGGAATCAGCCTGGGCCGGAGCAGCACTAAGCATCAGAACGCCAGCAATTAGTATTGGGAACTTCATGGTATCAGAGCCTCACCATTCCTGCCGGAATGGTCAAAATAATTCAGCCCTCTTTGTGTTCCAATTCACTGCCTATTAACGTGAGTCTTGAGCCTCTCACTTTAACAGCTAAAAAGCTAACCCTTCGACTTCAGTTCGAATTTATTCCGGCTCCTAATTTCAAACCGGCGAACGAATCCTGTGTCTTAAATCAGAAATTATAAAATGGGAGCTCAGAGACGAGAGAGCAATTCCTCGGCTGTGGGGCGAACCCGCCAGTTATTGGTCAGCAGTTTCTCCTGAATTGTGCCTGTTTCATTGATGATGATGACAGCCGGCCTCGCAATGTCACCACCGGTTGGATAGCCGGCAACATGCCTGAGGCCAAAGGCATCAATCGCCTCTAACTCGGGGTCCGCCAACAGCGGAAAAGTGAATCCTTTCGGCAACATCTTAGTCTTTACCTCTCCTACCGTGCTAGTACTGATCCCGATTAGGACAGCCCCCTTTTCCTTAAATCGATCAATTTCTGTCTGCAAACCTTGCAGCTCTGAAACGCAAAAGGGTCACCAGAAACCACGGTAAAATGAAATAATGACTTTTTTGCCGCGAAAATCGGAAAGCGAAACCATTTTTCCGTTGGCATCACTCAGCGTGAAGTTCGGCGCTTTCTCTAATTGTTCGGTCGTGTCACTCAAACCCGGCATCTGGTATGACATTGAGAAGACATAAAAGATAAGTAAGCCGGCTACCACCACGGAGAACAGGGCCCCACCCACGTGTAATCTGCGTTTTACGGCATGACTTCCTTTCCAGGCATGGCACCCTCCCCCGACCGCAAGCACAGCGGCTAAGATAACGATCGGAAGATTCACCCACGGCACATCGCGCAGGACGGGGAAACGAACAAAGAAAATGAAGTAGGTGACAAATCCAACAAAGGCGAGAACCGGAGCCAGCCAAAATGAGTGCTTTAATAAAAATTTCATCGATCAGTGTTACGACGAACCAACAGGCAATAACCTTAGCCGTCTGTTCCCCTGAAAGTTTACGCATGGCGTAATCCGGCGAACCATAGAATTGTGACGATCTCGTGAGCCCAGTAAGCTGACAGCTATGAGAATAATCTGGCTCGCCACACTTGCCGCCTTGTCTCCCGTTCTCCTCATGTCAGAAGAATTCAAATTCGAACCCAACTACGACGAGAGCTTGATCCCGGACTACACCCTGCCTAATGTTCTCGACGATGTCTCTTCCGCCGAAGACTGGCCTGCCAAGCGCACCGAATGGCTCAACCTGATCGGGACGCAAATGTTCGGCGTTCTGCCGGCCTCATTCGAAGACGTGACCGGCACCGCTGAACCCGTCTCTACCGACAAATCAATTCTCGGGGGCAAGGGCAAACTTCGCCAACTCACGGTCACTCTTGCTGGTTGTGACTTGAATCTGGCCCTCTTCCTGCCCTCATCCGCTACCACCGAACATCCCGCTCCGGCGTTTCTCGGCTACAATTTCTCAGGCAATCATACGGTTTTTCCAGATCCTGAAATCGTTCTCACCGAAAGCTGGATGAGGAAAAAAGACGATGGGAAAGCCAGCGCCGACGACAGGGGCGCAAGCGCGAGCCGCTGGTCCATCGAGCGAATGCTCGACAATGGTTTTGCCCTCGCCACGGTCTACTACGGGGATGTTGACCCGGACACAGATGATAATTTCCAAAACGGCGTTCATGCTCAGCTCGGCCAGCCTTGCCCCGAAGAAGCCGCCTCCATCGCAACATGGGCTTGGGCGCTCAGCCGCCTGCTCGATGTGATCGAATCCGATGTCACCGAGATTGATTCCGATAAGGTCGCAGTTTTCGGGCACTCACGTCTCGGGAAAACCTCTCTCTGGGCCGGGGCCAGCGACGAGCGCTTCGCCCTCACGATCTCCAACAACTCAGGTTGCGGTGGAGCCGCCCTTTCGCGCCGTGCTATCGGGGAGACCGTCTGGAAGATCACGACCGCCTTCCCCCATTGGTTCTGCGACAATTTTGATCAATACGGCAACAACGAAGGCGCGATGCCTTTCGACAATCACACGCTTCTGGCCCTCATAGCTCCCCGCCCGCTCTACGTTGCCAGCGCCGAAGAGGACCGCTGGGCGGATCCCAAGGGCGAATTCCTCTCCTGTGTCCACGCCTCTCCCGTCTACAAATTACTTGGAACCGAAGGCATGCCCGCATCGGAGATGCCCGGGGTGAACGAGCCTGTCCACGGGCGCATCGGCTACCACATTCGCAACGGCAAGCACGACGTCACGGACTACGACTGGGAGCAATACATCGCCTTTGCGAAGAAGCACTTCAACTAACTGGCCCAGGTCAATTCAGGGCCCATTCAACCGCTTGCTTGAGCAATTGTTGAAACACAGCGCTCTCAAAATCAGAGCGTTGGCCCATCGAGGTGTAGAAAACCTTCGCTCCATGCTCGCCGACCTCATTGAGCCAGGCCATCGGCTCAGCGTCATGTCCCTCAATCTTACCACTGAGCAGGAGCGTCGTGGTGTCAGCCAGAGGATTGGCACGATAGAGTTTGTCTGATTTCGGCAGCTCGCCAAGCCCTTTCAGGACGGGGTGACCTTCTACGCCCTCTGCCGCGCTGACAGTAGCCATTTCCGCCTTGTAGTGGCCGCTGTAGTTTCCACCAAGGATTTCGGGATCAAATTCCTCCCAAATATCGTGCCCTTCCGGAACTGGAGCACCCTTGATGTGAAATGCATGGCTTGAAGTACGAATCGCAATGATCGGCTTCCCGGCAGCGACGTGGGCTTTCAGCGCATCTATTCCCTCCTTTTCCGGCGCTCTCCTTCTCACACTGACAAAAACCAGGTCGGCATCAGCCACTGCCTCCGCCATCCCTTCAAAGTGATTGCGCACCTCATCTTCCGGCTGAGCGACAATAAATGTTCCCTTGTAGCCTTCCGGCTTGAGATGCTTATCAAACCACTTCGGAACGCTTTCAAGCGTTCCATACTCCCGTTCGCCAAGAACAAAAACAAGATGCCCTTTTGGAGAGTCTTGGGAGTAACCCATCACTCCAATCGTCCAAGTAGAAAGCGCCAAAGCGAAGAACAACTTCATAGATTAATCCTAGCACAAAGGGGGTCGACCGCGCCTCAATTCGGGTCCCCCAATACCGCTTCGAGAATTGCGCAATATTGGATAAGTCAGAAACCTAATCACAATCGCATGGGCTGCGGGGTTCATAATCGACCACATTACCCTGCCGATCCAGAGGGCCCCATGCCCAGCCCCGTCACATCAACTCCGTGCCTAAAATGCTATAAGTAAAAGTATTGCCTAACCACTCAGTGGACCGAAGCAACCAGCGTCGTTTCGATGGCGTGCAGGAGCTTTCGGAACCGAACTGGTTTGGCGATCATCATTTGACCACCACTGTCGATCCCATCGTCCCGACCGGCTTCACTGTTCGCAACAAGGGCGGTGACAATAATGATTGGCACACTGCTCAGAAACGGATCCTGCTTGAGCTGCGCTGAAACGTCACCCCCATCCAGGCCCGGCATTACGATATCTAACAGAACCACGTCGGGCTGAAAATTTCTCGCCGTGGCCAGTGCCGAGACAGAATCCGTCTCAACACAGACATCAAAATTCCCAGTATCTTCCAGCACCAGTTTCATGCTATCTGCAAGTGGCACGTCATCATCCACCACAAGTATTTTCTTTTTTCTCATGTTGTCTTTCGTTAATTTAGTTTCCTAACATTCTGCCCTAAAAAAGGGCAAACTTCTTTCATTAGTCTATTCCAAGCTCTTCAACATAACCCTTGCCACCACACCTTTACCGAAATCTACATTTTCCACCTGCATCACTCCCCGGTGAAGATCGACGATATTCTTGGCGACCGACAAACCCAGCCCAGTGCCCTCTCCAGCCGGCTTGGTCGTGTAGAAAGGTTCGAGAATACGGTTCAGCTTCTCTTTCGGTATGCCGGGGCCATAGTCGCGAACTTCAGCGACAACAACCGAGTCGCGTGCCCGAATTCTCTCGGAATGACGAATTCCTTCATCCCGGTTGATTTCATCCACCTCGGCCAGATAGGAACTGATTTCCAGAATTTGATGCTTTCCATCTTCGCCAGTAGCATTCTCAGACATGGCCTGAACAGCATTCAGGATCAAGTTAATGAGAACTTGTTCCATTTTGCTCTGGTCAACCCGTACCTTGGGCGACCCTGCTGCCAAGTCCTTGACCAATTCTAGATTCGCTCTAACGATCAGGTGCTGCATCTTTTCAATCGCACCTTCGAGGACCTCATTTATCCCCTTTACCTCAAGGCTCAAATTATCGGATCGAGAGAAATCAAGCATTCCGCAGATGATGCGGTCTGCTCGGGCGATAGCATCTTGCATGTGCGAAATCATCGCCTCACTGCCTTCTCCCATTTTCTCAGTTCGGCGTTCGAAGTAGCTCACACCCATCTGCAAAGTCCCCAGTGGATTTTTCACCTCATGGGCAACGCCAGCCGCTAGACGCCCTAGCGAATCCATCTTTTCAGCCTGGATCAACTGCGTCTGGGCTGTCATCAAATCTTCAGTCGCTTTTTTTAGCCGAATGTTCAGTTCAGCCATCTCTGTTTGACTTCGCTGACGTTCGGCTGCGTAGAGAATGGACCGAGTTAATAATTCCGCGTTGAGAGAATCCTTAGGGAGATACTCCAGTGCTCCTTCCTTCACCATCCGCACCGCCACCTCACGATCGGCGTTGTCACTCAAGATGATGATTGGAGTGGTCGGGGCCAACTCTTGCAAAGCCACCAGGCTCTCAGCACCAGAGGAATCCGGAAGGGACAAATCGAGAAGAACTGCATCGAAGGTGCCATTCTCGCTGGCTCCCAGCAGAACGTCCTTCGCAGCGGACATTGTTTCAGCTCTGACTAGTTCGAGAGACGCCTTAAAATCAGCGCTTCTGAGGTATTCGCGAAGCAGGACAAAATCCCCCTCACTGTGTTCAAAACACAGAATACGCAACCGACCTACGGCCCCCTGCGCCACCTCAGGGACAGCTTCAGACTGGGAGGTAATTGAAACCATTTTCATTCACTCTTGATTCGAACTTCAGGTGGGAGCTTCGCGGTATCCCACCAGAATGTTTCCGCATCAGTAGTTCTTTCTTCAAAAAGAGATAAGTAATCCATTCGACCCCCAGCTGATTACCCAACCGGCTTTATTCTATGACACAAGGATTGCGAAAATAGCACATTAATTCTATATAGTCACATATATATTTGTAAAATTTCCAAGATAAGTTTATGGGGTTTTATTTATAATTTATGTGTAAACAATTTTGGTTGTCATGGCGCAGTAGATTTAAAGCGCCTTACCTCCCCCCAGTTCACCCTTCACGCACGTCTCACCGCGGTGGAGCCAGGCTGATCCGGCGGCTAATACTGACAGTCCTACCGTTCAGGTTCTGAGCCTGAGGATCCCCAGTCGATCTGAATGACCGTTTGAAACCTATCCCTTATCCACAAGCACACCCAGCTCCCACAGTACTACCGGATACATCGAATAGTCCTGAGTTCCCGCCGCACGAAGCTCTTCGAGCACGACCTGCCAGCGCTTCACCTGACGGGAGCGCCGCGCCATCCAGTCGTCAATATGATTTCCCACCTCGCCAGCCCCGTCCATGCGCAGAATCTGAACCGTAAGCTTGCGCTGCAGAATATGTAGTTCATCCCGGAATGACTCTCTAGCTCTCGCCTGCCAGTGATCTTCCACAACCAGGCCACGAATGCGATAGGAAAGCCAATGTAATTCGAGGTGATCACTGGCAGAAAAGTGGATCTTCGCCGCGGTCGCAATCGATTCACCAGTCAGCTCGCTGGCATAGATAACCCCGAACGAAGAATACAACCCGCTTGAATTGGCGATTCGTCCGGCAAGATCTTCAGGAACATTTTCGCTGACAAAGTAGCACTTTCGCTCTTCCCAGTGACCGAGAGCAGCTTCCTGCAGAAGATCGTGGAGGAGATAGGAAACCTCCTGAACTCCGCTTTTGAAGCGTGCCACCAGTTTTGGCAAATCGCTTAGTTCTTCGCGACAATTTCTCAGTAACCACCGACTTCCCCGCCTCACCAATCGACTGAGGTCATACATCATGCCGTGCTGCACCTCGGGAGAGACGTCGTAATCCAACGCTTCTATTTTCTCCCACAACTCCGCCAGCGAAAAAATATCACGCGCCGCCGCATAGGCACGCACCACTTCTTTTACTGAAGCTCCCGAAGCTTCCTCGAGCCTGTAAAGATAGCTCGGCCCCATGTGATTAACGAGATCGTTGGCCCATTGCGTCGCCACGATTTCACGTCGCAAGGCATGGCCTGACAACTCATCACGGTAACGGTCTACAAACTCATCCGGAAAAGCCTTAGCGAGTGAACCCGACAACAAAGGATCACTGGTCACGTCTGAACTGACCAGAGCCTCCTTAAGGATTCCTTTGGAATAGGCGATCAAAACGGACAACTCCGGGCGAGTCAGGCCCGCACCGCGGGCGGCACGTTCCTGCAGTGCTTCGTCACTTGGAAGAAACTCGAGGTCGCGATCAATCGCATCGTCCCGCTCCCAGCAATCCAGCATGCGGAGATACTCCACCGTCCGCTTGCGGGACTGTGCCTGTGCCAGGCTGATGGCCCGGGCCTGACGATAGTTATTGTGCAGGACCAGGCTAGAAACCGCATCAGTCATTCCAACGAGCAATTCATTCCTTTCTTCACGTTGCAGTTCCCCTTCCCGCTCAAATGCATTGAGCAGGATCTTCAGGTTCACTTCGTGGTCCGAGCAATCCACCCCGGCGGAGTTGTCGATGAAGTCTGTGTTACAGGCTCCGCCGTTCAGGCAAAACTCTACCCGGGCCAACTGGGTCATTCCGAGATTGCCGCCCTCACCCACGACCCGGCATCTCAACTCGCCGGCATCAATTCTCAAGCCGTCGTTGGTCTTGTCCCCGACATCCTCGTGAGATTCTGAACCAGCTTTCACGAAGGTACCAATCCCTCCGTTCCAAAGCAGGTCCACCTGCGCCTTCAACAGAACCGTGATCAACTCACCCGGTGTCAGGCTCTCGGCCTCAATCTCAAAACGTTCCCGAATCTGGGGAGAGAGTGGAATCTCTTTCTGATCGCGGGAAAAAATACCACCACCTTCGGAGATCAACCCAGTGTCGTATTGCCCCCAACCGGCCACCTCTTCAAAGAGTCGCTTCCGCTCACCGAAACCGACTTTCGGATCAGGGTGAGGATCGATAAAGATGTGAAGATGATTAAACGCCGCGACGAGGCAGATGTGCTCTGAGCAAAGCATACCGTTCCCGAAAACATCTCCCGCCATGTCGCCAATCCCAACGACGGAGATTGCTTCGCTCTGGACATCAACACCCTTCTCAACAAAATGCCGCTGAACTGACACCCACGCACCTTTGGCTGTGATGCCCATCTTCTTATGGTCGTATCCTTCGCTGCCTCCCGAGGCAAAAGCGTCACCCATCCAGAATCCGTATTCTTCCGAAATGGAATTTCCGATATCAGAAAACGTCGCCGTGCCTTTATCCGCGGCAACCACGAGGTAAGGATCGTCCGGGTCGTATCTGACGACCTCCCTCGGCGGCACAACCCTGCCTTCCACAATATTGTCCGTCACATCGAGCATACCCCTCAGCAAGGTTCGATAACAGGCCCGCCCCTCACGCAGCATTCCTTCGCGATCGCCCACGGGAAGCTGATGCGCCACAAAGCCTCCTTTCGCACCTACCGGAACAATCACCGCATTCTTCACCTGCTGTGCCTTCACGAGTCCTAGCACCTCGACTCGAAAATCCTCAGGGCGGTCCGACCAGCGCAAGCCGCCACGTGCAATTTTTCCTCCCCTCAGGTGAACGCCTTCCATCCTCGGTGAATAAACGAATATTTCGTATGCCGGACGGGGTAATGGCATTGCTGTGATCTTTGCCGGATCAAATTTAAAAGAGAGATAAGATTTCGCGTCTTGTTCAGCACCTTGGAAGTAATTCGTCCGCAGCGTCGCCTTCATCAATTCGAGGAATCGGCGCAACACCCGGTCTTCGTTCAAACTGGGAACTTGATCCAAGGCCGCGAGAATCTCTCGCTCGATTCTTGCAAGCTCTCCTTGACGGTTCTCGATCTCCAATCCAAACCGGGTCCGGAAATAGGCAGCCAAGAGAGAAACGATGTGGACATGGCGAGCTAAGGTCTCCGCCGTGTAGGTCGTCCCGAAGCCGAACTGGACCTGGTGATTGTATTTGGCATAGGCGCGAAACACCACCACTTCACGCCAACTGAGCCCGGCACCGAGCACCAGCGCGTTGAACTCATCGTTCACCACCCGTTCGCTCCAAATCCTGACAAACGCTTCCCGAAACTGGTTTGCTACTGCTTCGTCATTCACTCTTACCGGAAACAAGGGGATCAATTCAAATTCGTGAATCCAAATCGGAACGCCATCACGTCGCTGGACCAGATAAGGGTGCTCGTTATCGACTCGCAGCCCCATATTCTCGAGGATTGGCAAAACGTCCGAAAGCGGTACTGGCTCATCCATGTGAAACAAGCGCAGAGCCAGTCGCATGTGATTGGTTCGGTGCGCTCCAAAACGAAGAGCAAGGTTGGCACCCGCATCCATTTCTCCGATGGAATCCAGATCAGTAATCGCTGCAGCGGGAGCGTTGTCTTCACGGTAGCTGGCCGGAAATGCCCCTCGATAGATGGGAATCAATTCGGCGAGATCATCCCGTCCTCTATCGCAAACCTCTGCGGCAAAGGTTTCATCCCAGGAACGCGACACCTCAACCACATCCTGCTCCAACTGCTTAATGTCCACCCCCTCATCGACTGAGCTCGGCACGTGCAGCACAAAGCGCACTCGGGCCAGATCGGTTTCGCCCATGGTCGTGGAGAACTCGACATCATCGGCATTGAGACGGTCGCACAGAAGGCGCTGAATCTTGTAACGCAACTCCGTGTCGTAGATTTCCTTAGGCACAAAAACCTGGCAATAGTAAAAGCGACCATATGGATTACGCCTCAAAAACACCCTGACCCGTGGCGCTTCCTGCAGTTGCACAATCGCCATCGACGTCATGAAGATCGAGTCCACCGAAGCCTGAAACAATTCGTCGCGAGGATAGATATTGAGCACCCCATTGAGGGCTTTACCATAGTGACTGCCCTCGGAAAACTCGGACTTGGCTTTCACCATTGCCACCTTGGTCCGGACCAACGGAATCTCGGACGGCTCCTGGTGATAAACCGATGAAGTAAACAAGCCGAGGAAACGGCAGACACTCACGATCTCCCCGTCTTCGCCAAAACGCTTCACCGTGACATAATCAGGATAGACAGCGCGATGGACCCGCGAACGATGCGTCGAGTTAACAAAGGTCAGGATTGTCTTGGCCTCAACGAATCCACGAGCTTCGTTCGGTAGCGAATCAATGACCCATGACTTGCGTTGGGCGTGAAATTTCATTGTCCCCAGGACCGATCCCTCAACCGGTTCAAGAACTCGAGTGCCATCCTTTTCCAGAAAGCGGTGTTCGTCGAATCCGAGAAAAACGAAATTGCTGTCAGCCAGCCATCTCAGAAAGGCCTGCGCCTCTTCCCAGTCCTCACCTTCCAACAACGCATGATGCTCTGAAAGGTATTCCGCTTCGACGAGGGCACGCTCCTTCATCGCGGAAAAGTCCTCCACCGCATGACGCACATGCTGAAGACTCTCTTCGACACCTGACTGGATTCGTTGGCGGTCGTCCGACGAATCAAGCCAATCGGTCTCGACGCAGATTGCTGCCTCACGATGGCTCGTATTCGAAGCGCCCTCACCCGTCACATCGAGCAACTTTCCCTCGCCGTCCCTTTCCACTTCCAACAGGACACTGAGAATCGACCGGATGGGCCTCCCCTGGCGCCGCAACTCCATCCGGATCGAATCGACGATAAACGGAAGATCCGGCAACAACACCGCAATCATCGTTCGCTTCTCGGATGCACCGATATCGAAGACCGCCACCTTGGAATCCGGAGGGCAGTAGCAGTCGAGATGCCCCAGCATCAGGACGGCAGAATCAATCAACGAATCCCTTCGCTCTTCAGCGGCCTCGGCGTAAGGCACAAACTGGAAAAACCGCTGCCCGAAGTGCTCCGCCACCTCCCTGGGAATGTGGCTCTGCTCCTTCTCCACCCGCTCTGCCAGAGCACTGACAAAATTCTCTTTCGAAATAGCCGACTTACTCATGGGCACTGCCTACCCATGAGTGTGTATCATCCCTGCCAAGGGAAAAGAAAAAACCACCACAAAACACAACAGGGTTAGGTCAACGACCCAACCCTGTTAACTAACAACTAATAACCAACGACTAACTACTTTTTCTCCCCGCCGCCCTGCTCGTCAAGCCCCCCAGTCATCTTACTGGCATTCACGCCCTTGGGAGCCTGCGGCCACGGCGTCTCGCCGGGAGCCCACTCCTTCGGCTGGGTCGCGCGAATCGCATCGACATGATCCTTGAGCCACTGGGGAACATTCATATTTTCCTCGAGACCGTAGACATAAGGAAGCGGCGGCTCCATCAGGAGAGGCTTGTCACCGAGCGGCGGGCGCTCACTGGCGGCTTGCTGGAGACGGGCTGAAAGCTTGGAAACAATTTCTGGATTGGCTGAGGCGACGTCTGTCGTCTCGGACGGATCCTCGGCCACGTTGAAGAGCAATTCCCCCATCAGCTTGTAATCCCCGCTTCGAATGGTGGGAACGCGAACGCTGCCATCGACGTCAAAGATGATCTCGGTCCGCGGGCTGGGGTCGTCACCGAACACCGTGTTGGTCTGGTCGAGTCCATCTACGGAAGTCTCCTGCTCATGGCTGCCGCCAGCCAGGGTGATAAAGGTGGTATACCAGTCTGCAATAAAAAGCATCTCATCGCTCGTACTGCCCGCCTCAGTGTGTCCAGGCCAGCGGACCAGGCAGGGCGTGCGAACTCCACCCTCGAAGGTCGTGTTCTTGGTGCCGCGGTAGGGCGCGCTCATCTCCTCGAGTACTGGACCATTGTCATTCGCAAAAATCAGCAGCGTGTTATCGCGAATACCCCTGTCGTCGATCGCCTTCATGATCTTGCCAACGTTCATATCCATGTTCTCCAGCATGGCATCACGAATCTCGAGCGGCTCGTCGGCGTTCCCTTCGAAACCGGGAGGCGGGTTGAGCGGGCCGTGCACCGCGTTGAAAGCCACATAAATGAAGAGCGGCTGATCGCCGGTGGAATCCTCGATCACTCGAACGGCTTCGTCGGCGAGCAGGTCTGTCGCATACCCCTCTTCCCACACCGGCTCCTGGTTGCGGTGCCAGTCATAAACAGCAAACCGGGCTGGCGCGTTGTGAACGATGGACTTGTTGTAGTAGTCAATGCCCCAGGCATAGAAGCCATACTGGTGCATGAAGCCCTGCCCCATCGGGAGGTGTTCCGGCAACCACTCACCACAATGCCACTTGCCGCAAAGGGAAGTGAAATAGCCGGCATCCTTGAGCGCCTCAGCAATGGTGCGCTCAGAGCTTTCCAGGGCGTGAATGCGACGGGTTTCTTCCCCGTCTTCGGTGTGAGCCAGGGTCAGTCCCAGTTTCGCAAGGTAGCTAGGCTTGCCGAAATCCTCGGACCGCCAGTCCATCCAGTTACGGAAAGCATAACGCCCCGTCAGAAACGCTCCGCGGGTGGGGGCACATACCGAGTGGGTGTAGTGAGAGGTCAGTTGAAGCCCCTCGGACGCGAGGGTGTCCAGGTTCGGAGTCAGCTCGGCTTTTCCCCCGTTAAAGCCGGGCTGGGCCCAACCCATATCGTCGCTGAGAATAAAGACAATATTCGGTCGGGAACCGGCTGGATCGACAGATAGAGCCACAACCGGAATACAGCAGAGAACAATCAGGGGTAGGAGTCGCATAAGGCTCTGATTCAAGCGGTGATCCACCTGCTTCGCAAGCTCGAAGAAAACCTAACTCCGACGGACGACAATACTGTTGTTTCTTTTGCGCTATTTCCAACGCCCTCGACAGTAGCTTCGTTAGTCGTCCGACCAAAAAGGCTGCCGGTCTGCAACAGAAAGAATTCGAAACTTTTACCTAGGAACTCGCGATAAAACTTGTCTCATCCACACAAAAGCCCGCCGGCATTCTCGCAACACATGGCTGTGTAATTGGACGGGATTTTTCCCAAATTCCTCTCCAAAAAGCCTCAACTGCCCCGGCCGGGTTCTTTCAACCTGGCAACATAAACCGTGCTCTTCGAATCCCTGTCCTGGAGCGGATTAAAAAAGCTCACGATGTGGGATTCGCAGGAGTCAAACACCTCCCCCAGCGCTGCCATGAACGTTTCTTCCGGCGGGTCATCGGACCAGAGCGCGAAAACTCCGCCGGGATGCAGCTGCTCTGTCATTTTCGCGAGTCCCTTGGCACTGTAAAAATCACCATGCCTCTCATGGAGCAATTTTGCCGGTGAATGATCGATATCGAGCAACACCGCATGAAACTTTCTCCCCGGAGCCTCAGGATCAAAACCCGGCTCACCTCCCCCCGGCAACGCGAGGCGAAAGAAATCCCCATGGACGAACCGGCACCTCGGATCGGCGTTTAAACTGGCACCAAGCGGCACCATTTCTTTCTCATGCCATTCGATAACGGGCTGCATAAAATCCACCACGATTAATGATTCAACCGAATCGCACTTCAGCGCCTCAACTGCCGTGTAGCCCAATCCAAGCCCTCCCACGACCACATCCAGCTTCCCGGCCCCGGTTGATTCTGACGCAGCCGCCAACCCCAAGTTGGACAGTTCCTGCTCCACCACCGTGAACAAGCTCGACATGAGGTAACCGTCTCCAAGGATGACCTCATAGATCTCCTCATTCCCGAGTGACAAAAGCGTCCGGCGACGAAGGATCAAGTCGCCCAGTTCCGTCTCCCGGAAATCCAGTTCTTCGAACCGTGGTTTCTGCATGACAATTGATTACTTCTTCACCGGCACCAGTGCCGGATCTCCCAGCAAAACGTATAGATAGGCGTTCGCCCGACCTTTTGAATCGGAGTAATCTTCATAATAGTCGCATATGGGATTCTCCCCGATGATGGAATTCATCAGTTGCTGATAAGCTTCCCCGGTCGAGGTTCCTTCGAGCACTTGCTCAGCCATCGGAAAGACCTTGGGAAAGCCTCCACAAAGGCCCATGTGGCCTAACATCATCACTGCGCCGTTATCCATCGCATAGAACGCAAATCTCTTTTCATCGCGCTTGGAGGCCAGGTCGACACGATCCGCCTCGTAGGGAGCGGCCGACATGCAGGAACCACAAAAAATGATCCCATCGGTGAAGTCGGTTTTAGCAAAAGCATCAATATTGATCCCACAGATGCGACTCGTCGTTCCGTGTCCGAACATAAAGAGCATGTTGCTTTCATCGATCGCCAGTTCGGCAGAAAGTGGGAGACTCTCGAAGGTATGTCGCTCTGAAGTCGGTGACATCACAATGTTCCCTTCGCCGGCCGGCAACTCGGGATAGTCATCCCGCTCCGTGTGCGATTTCTTCGTCGTGACAATGATGGCGGGAGACTCTTTGCCCTCATCAGCAAACATCTTCTGCATCACTTTCGCTTTTTGATAACTCCGGTATCGTCTGGCATCGGAGTCCTCGATCGCACCAATGGAGGCGGGCGCTATCTCTCTGGCATCGAGTGAGCGAAACTGAATTGAACGATTCACAAGCGCGGCCAGCTCTTGAGGACTGCTGGCAACGAGGTATCCGGGAAAAACATCCAGCTCCGGATCGTCATCGAGACTGGAGAGAATTTTCAGCAGGCAAAGGTGCATGTTTTCCCGGAAGCTCTTCATGCGAGGGGCAATCGCCACGAACCGGGGGTTCACCTTGCGGATGGCATCCCGAACCTGCTTCGAACTTTGGGGATTCTCATAAAGCGTGCCCAGGTCTTTCACGACCATTAAATCCCCCCCGCGCACTCTCGCCAGTTCCTTCAGCGCGAGTCCAGCGGCGGGGTCTGTGTGATCAGTCAGGATAAGATAGCCCTGTGATGAAACCGGATGTGGCACTGTTTTCGCAAGCGTGGTGCTGGGGCCATAGGCTCCGGGACGGGGCGGATTCCTAAGTTCCTCGATCGTGGGGATCAGAAGGGAACCATCCGTCGCAGGTTGGCTTGTTGAAGAACCCTGATCTGGAGGCCTTGTCGAATTACCTGCCAACTCATCCCACTTCTTGCGTTGTTCCGAAGTCAGTAAATCGAGGGATTTATTCTCGGCTCCTCTACGGAGCGCATTAAGTTTCTCGGACAATCCCGGGCTCCCCTGTTCCCGGGTTCTTAGATCGTTGTATTCTTTGACCGTGTTGTTGAGAATCTTTCGAATCTGTTGCTCCTGCAAGTCGCTCAAACCGAGCGCCTCACCCTTTCGAAGGACGCCCTGTGCCCCCTGCCCGCAAGCAATCGAAACCGTCAGCAAGAGGATCACAGAAATTCTCCACACCATGTCCACAGTCGAAGGGGAAAACGGAATTTCGTCAAGGCCCGAAGCGCGGGTGAATCCAAACAAACACAGGAGACCTTACCTACTCAGAATCGGATCGAACCAATACCCCCAGTCGACCGCATTATCGTCACCTCCATTGTCGACGATCAACTCGACTTTCCCGGCCTCACTGAGACCCACCTCAAAGTGCTCCGACTGGCCACCTTCGAGAACAGGGGAAGCAAACACCTCCTTGCCGTCGACAACAATCCTGAAAGCCACGCTCCCGCCCCTCTGGTTCGGCAGGCCGCAAAAACCGGAGAACTTTTTCCATCCGTGCCCCTCCGGCAACTCATAGGCATGCCTTGCCGGCGCGTGCGCGTATATCCCGGTCGTAAAAAGTCGTGTTCCCGACGTCAACAGCACTTCGTCTCTAGGCAGGTAGTCATAAACAGGCTGCCCCCAACCCACCTTGACTTCCGTTGGCTCGACCATAGACAGTGAAAGCATCGAGCTGTCCGCTTGTTTCTCATAGTCGTGCAGGGAGATCGTCAGGCGCCCCGGGGCGCGTCCCGCAAGAATCATTTGAGCCACCGTATGAGGTTGCCCATCGTCAGGAAGTGCCTCTGCCAGTTTCCGGGCAGCAGTCGTGTCTTTGCGGTTCACCGCCGCCACAAAATCACCAAGTTCCAGGATCGCCTGCATCATCGACAAGTCCGCCGCTCCCTTGGCATCCACCCCAAAGCTGGACTGCCACCGATTCACCGCTCCGTTCGCCAGTAGGGCAAAGACACGAATCTCGGCAGGCTTCCCAGTGACCATCTGATCGCAGTTCAGCGTGAAATTTCCTTCCGGGTCAGGAACTGCACAAACCGTGCGCGAGTTGTAATCTCCTCCACCTTCAGGGTCCAGGTATCCAAGCACGGCATACACAGGAACCGCAGAGGTGACTTTCCCAGAGAGCTCAAATCCCCTCGACTGACTCCTGGCGTTTATTCCCGAAAACGTGGCCCTGGCCGGGAGGTTTAATCCTTTCACCGACCCGGAAAACTGTGGATGTGAAGCGAGCCTCAAAGCGCTGGCCAACGCAAGGAACGATCCTTTCCCATCACCGCGAAGTTCATCAAAATAAGTGCGGTTACCCGACCCCATCAATGCGGTTCCATGGGCAGCCACCTCTTCCTCGTGTCCCCAGCAGTGAGGAAGACCAAGAGCATGCCCCAATTCGTGAGCGATTCCGCCAATGAAGATAGAGTTATGTTTCCCCAATGAAATCCGGCCGTATTCGCCATCCCGAATCAAGGGTTTCTTGAGCGGCAGGTTTTTCGTGTCCAGCTCCGGGGACGCCAGTTGCCATGCCACACCTCCCCGGTTACTACCGCTCGCGTAGTAGGGACTCTTGTGGAAGAAAGTGAGCTTGTCAGGATCCCAGTCTGAGAGGTTAGTGAAAATCAATACCGTCTCCCGGTCAGGATCGAGACCAGCTTCTTTTAAGACCGGCCAACAATCATCTTTGACCCGGTTCCCTTCCGGCTTCTTGTAATCAGCATACGGAGCCGAGCCGACGGCGTGATAAATGATCAGCTGATCTTTTTTATCGAGATCCAGGGCAATCGATCGGCGCCCAAAACCAAGTCGCTCCATCTCATCGGCATAGAATGCCTGGATGTGTTTCATGATCCGGGTAAGCCGCTCCGTATTATCTGCAGGATACTCGCGATCGTTTGGTCTCCAGCAAATCACCCGAAGCTTTCGCCCTGCGTTTCGATTCCCACCGTGATAAGTATCAAGAATCGAGGTCGCCTGCCGCACCATGGCATCCTGGCGCGCCTTCAGCACCTCATCGGCTGCAGCATCAAAAGCACTCGCGCTGACGAGACAGGTCAGCAGTAACCGGGGGATCACACGATTCATCACCGCATCATATTTCAGCTATGAAATCTCACCACCCTGAATTCGAGGTTCATCGCGTCATACTAATTACCGGGAGTCGTGAAGCGCTCTATCAAGCAGTGATCCTCAACCCAAGGGGACGCAAAGCGTCATTGCCCGCCCATTCCAGCCATAATCGATTAGGGTGTCACCCAAATCCGCCGAGATCTCAGGTAAAAAATGCAGGGAAAAGCCTTTCGAATTTCGGAAAGATCAAATTATTCGGACCGCTTTTCCACCAGGGGCCGGATAAACTGCGGACCGATTCACGTCAAAATCTCATTTCAAAACTTGGCGTATTTCACCTACGTTACCCGAGATATTGATGGACGATCATTTTGACTCCCGCTTCCCCTCTGTCGAAGCCCTGCGCGAGCGAGCCCGGCGTCGTATGCCCGGCTTTGCTTTCGACTACCTCGACAACGGTTGTTTCTCCAACGTCAACCTGGAGCGAAACACGGCGGACATCCGGGAAATCCAGCTCAAACCCTACTACCTTCGCGATTACCCTGGCGCCTCGCAGGAGACAGAACTCTTTGGTCAGACCTGGTCTTCCCCGTTTGGAATCGCCCCGATCGGCCTCCAGGGCCTGATGTGGCCCAAGGCCTGCGAATTCCTCGCCGAGGCCGCCCAGGCGCACAATGTTCCCTTTATTCTCAGCACGGTCGGCACCGCCAGTATCGAGACCATTTCCGAAATCACCGAGGGCAAATTCTGGTTCCAGCTCTACCACCCCGCTGAAGACGACCTGCGCGACAAACTGCTCGAACGCGCCGAAGCCGCCGGCTGTGAGGTGCTGGTCATCCTCGCCGACACCCCTACCTTCGCGTACCGCCCCAAGGAGATTCGCAACGGGCTCTCCATCCCTCCACAGATGAACGCGAGGAATGTCTTTCAAATGATGACGCATCCGACCTGGTCCTTCAGCCAGCTCGCTGCGGGAGCACCGGAGTTCAAAACGATGAAGCCCTACATTCCCGAGGGGCTCAGCATGAAGCATCTCGGCCTTTTCATGAATAAGACGTTCTCGGGCCGCCTCAGTGAAGAACGCATCAAGCCTCTCCGTGACAAGTGGAAAGGAAAACTGGTGGTGAAAGGCATCGTCAACAGCGAGGACGCCGAACGCGCCCTCAGGCTGGGCGTCGATGGGATGATCGTTTCCAACCACGGCGGGCGTCAGCTCGACCCGGGCCAGTCCACGATCAGACCGCTCGCGGAATTGGTCAAAGAGTTCAAAGGCAAAACCACCCTGATGATGGACAGCGGCATTCGCACTGGCCCTGACATCGCCGCGACTCTCGCCACCGGAGCCGACTTCACTTTCCTCGGCCGCACCCCGATGTATGGTGTCTGTGCTCTTGGTCAGTTTGGCGGGCATCACACCCTGACGATGCTGAAACGACAGCTGCAGCAAGTGATGGAACAAGTCGCGTGTGAACGGGTGGAAGACTTCCCCAATCACCTGATTGCTTAATTTTCCAGCTGAAATTCACCAGGTGTGAACCGCATCTTCAGAGGACACGCCACCGATCTCTCCAAGCAACTCGATGATCCGCTCGCGCCATTGCGCGTAGTCAAGGTTGCCGCTGTTTAACTTGGTTCCGGGGAAGAAGAGATAGGTCACCCCCACGTTGCTGATCGCCCGCTGAGTCCCGGACGCTTTGGAATTTAGTTGTTTCGCCAGCTTGATCGACGCCTCGCCCACTTTCGTATCCGGACCGGAGTCGCCAAGGATGGCGGGATAAATCCGGTTCCCGTAAATCACCGCGCAGAGGTCTCCTGTCCCCGGAGTTCCCTTCACCTTGTACCAACTCATCGGCAGAACGACGAAGGGGTCTTCGGTAGCCATCAGGTAACGACTGCTCTTCATCCAGCTTTGAATACTCGACCCGTTCCCTCTCCCCTTCACCACGCGGATCTGCTCGTCACAGGTTTCGAGCATGCGGCGCCAGATGGCCCCCTTGTCTGATTCGGCCCGCTTCAACAAGTCAGCCCGAACTTCCTCGAGCTCCTTGAGGGCTTCCGGATAATATTCGATGAACGGATTGGGAGGAGCATCGCCTTTGTACCAGCCATACTTGGTAATCGGCAGGAACGAATTGGATCCCCTCGCAAAGTCATAGTCCTCCACGTTCGGAGCACGTGCTGCATCGACACCGTCGGTCACCACATCCATGTCCGCCTGCAGCAGGAACACCTTCCGACCTGACTCGCTGTGAATCAGGTTCAGCGCGGTTTCGCAATCGAGGAAATTGTGATCCGTAGGAAAGTAACCCGCCTTGACCTGGCGAACCTTGCGATCATAGACCATCTGGTAGCAGTCAGAAACGCTGCCGTTGTTGATCATGCCCTTCAGCCCCGGAAGAAGGGTCGTCAGGTTGGGGTTGATCCGCTCCAGTTCGGCTGAGGTTTTCGCGGCTTGCGGCACTTCAAACTCCACAGAAACCACATAGCCATTCTTCCCCTGCCGGATTCCGTGAGCGGTTTTCCCCGCCGGTGTCACTTCCCATTCCCTAACCGTCTCCGGCTCAGCTTTCACTCCCGCCGACCAACTTGCAGCGACACCTAGGACAAATGAGAAACAGACAGTCTTCATCACAAGAAAAGGCAGATCGCCGGAATTCTCCGACAATCCTAACCATCACTCCAACACAAGTAGAAGCGATACCATTCGCGAAAAGTTTACGACACCTTTCGCAGTTTAGTCACGCGGCCACCGACGACCCATTCAGCCACAAAGATGTTCCCTTCCTTGTCGAAAGCAGCATCGTGCGGGTGAACAAACTTACCGGCCTGCCATTTGTCAGGACTGGCCCGCATTTTTTCAGACTTGTCGAGACAGCGATTCCGCCACGCTTCATCATCGCCGAGCTGGGCAATCACTTTGTCCTCTTTGTCCAGAATGGTGAGTCGAGAATGCAGGTCGGGAACCAGCAACAACTCACCCTGAATATCGATGTCCGCCGGGAAAAGGAAACCGTCCATCGTCTTGAGGTGATTGTTGTCCATGTCGAACCACTGCAATCGCATATTGGCACGGTCGCAGATCACTATTTTGGGCGTGCCGTCACGAGCATCAAGCCATTGACCATGGGGCGTTTTGAATTTCCCGTCTTCAGTTCCGATTCCTCCAAAGCAAGTCACGAATTCACCATCACCAGTGTATCGGAAAATAACTCCGGAACCATAGCCGTCTCCAAGGTAGACATCTCCGTTCGGAGCGAAGCTGGCATTGGTGGGGCGATACTTTGCGAGCTTCTGGCCTGAATCTTTTTCGAGCTCGGCTTTTCCCCGGGTCCAGATCACCTCACCGTCCATCGTCGCCTTGGTGAAAGCCATGGCTGGATCGGCCGGCGACAAGTAGAGGTATTCCTTACCGTCAGATTCCTTGCGGATATCAATACCGTGACCGCTGGCTCTGCCTTCCCCTTTGGAATGGTCCGGCACCAGCGACTTCACGAATTTCCCGTCGGCATCAAAGACAAAAACAGAATCCGGACCGCCGGTGTGGGTAACATAGATCAATCCGTTATCATCAAAGGCAACTCCGTGGGAGGCGTTGCCATAGGTGGTGCCGTCAGGAAGAGTGCCCCAGAAGTGTTCGCATTCATAAGTGTGCTCACCAGAACCAATCACCATCTTCTGGTCAGCCGACCATCCTTTTCGGGTGGTAATCAAATTGGGGGAAGCAAAGCTGACTCCAGCACCGGTTGTCTGAAGAAAGCGACGGCGGGACAATAAAGAAGTCGCAGGGGATTTCATAGTTCTAAGAATTTCGGGTTGAGGTAGGATCACCAGAGGAAGCTCAATGAGAATGAGCGGGGCAACCCCTTTATGAAAAGCAGAAACCTCACGTATACAGGGAAGCCTCAACCTGTCGAAAACCAATGCTTTGTGACAAAGTGGCAGACCCATCCCTACCCAGTGACAATGACCTTTGTTGAGATCCTCCGACCGACCACTGCCCTTTTGTTTCTTGCCTGCCTGCCAACGGCCTATGCCGAGGAAGCACCCGCTAATGGACTGGCACCTGAAGTCACCGACCTCAATTCCGAAGACGTATCATTTCAACTCGAGAAGGACCTCCCCTATCTCAGGAAGCCATTCATTAATCCTTCTCCGGGTGACCGGAAAGACGGAATCCCGGTCGGCAGACTGGGTGCGGACGGAGGTGACAAAGATGCCGTTCTCACATTTGCTGAAGAGATCGCTGCCGGTGACCACGGCGAGGTGGACAGCTTACTGCTCTGCAAAGACGGCAAACTCATCTTCGAATCCTACTTCCGCAGGGGCCGGGTGAACTATCCGCACTATCAAATGTCCATCACGAAGTCCTACACCGCCATGGCGGTAGGACGGGCCATTCAACTGGGACACCTCACCATGGAGGACCTTGAAAAACCGGTTGTGGATTTCCTGAAAAAAATGGATCGCAACCAGCTGGTTGAAGGAGCAGAGCAGATCACTCTCGCCGAAGCCATGAACATGCACTCCGGCATTCGCATCAACAAACTGAAAGCCGCCGGGCTGATGAGAAATCCCAAGGTGCTTAAAGGCCAGGGACAGATCCAGGCTTATCTCACTCACAGCCAGCCCATCCCTTCCTCCCCACGCGATTACAAATACCAGGGTTCTGATCCGTCCATCACCATGCAAGTGGTTGAAGTCATCACTCCCGACACGTCATGGAAGTTTCTCGAGAAAGAACTGCTCGGCAAAATGGGCATTCGAAACTTCGCCTGGCAGGAGGATGTCAGCGGCCTGCCCAAATCAGCCGCCGGCAGCAGCATGCGGTCCCGAGACATGCTCAAGTGGGGCCTGCTCGTGATGAATGACGGACAGTGGAACGATGAGCAACTCGTTCCCGCCGAATTCGTCGAACTGGCGACATCACGAATTCACACCAATCCTCAAGGCACTTCCTACGGCTTCTTCTGGTGGAGACATGATGCCTCGGTCGGCGACCAAACCTTTGATTGTATCAGTGGCCGCGGGGCCGGAGGACAATTCATTCTCATGTTCCCTGAAATCGATTTCATCGCGATCGTCACCGCGCATAACAAAGGCATGGGCAAGATGCTGAAGACTCTTCCGGAACGTGTTGTTCCCGGGTTTCTCGAATAGCGATATCTAAGCGCACCGCTGATGAAGAAAGGTGAAAGATAGCTCCCTGAGCTACCCGACTCCTAAAACACATTAGCAATCCTCATTCGATGCGCGTATCTTGCCACCCATGCGTTCCTCCCCCGACGCCGGCTACATTTATATCCTCCAAAACGAATCGCTTGAGCCCGATCGACTCAAGATTGGTCGCACTCACCACCACCCCAAGCTAAGAGCAGAAGAACTCTCTCAGGCTACAGGTATCCCAACTCCGTTCACTGTCGCGTGGTATGGACGAACCGAGGACTGCAAGAAAGCCGAGCGACTCGTGCATCAGTCGCTCTCTCCCTATCGAACCAATCCAAAGCGGGAGTTTTTCGATGTGGAACTGGATGAAGCGATCGAAGCCGGCAAAGAAGCTGTCAAGATCTCCGGCCGAAAGCTAAACTGGTTCTACCAACCACAGGAACAATGGAACGTCGATCCAAATAACCCGTTAAGTTTCGGGCAGTTCCTGTTTTACCAGATTTTCGTCCCGATTCTGAAAGCCCCTCTCAAACTCATCCAACTGTGCTTCTGTATCATCTGGTGGATTATAGCCGGAATCCTCAAGTTCATATCAGGGACAATCAGCATCCTTTTGAGAATAGTAAAAGGTGTTATGAATCATTTCGCGGGCAAACACTGAGACCACACTTTTATAGATTCCCGCTTAAACGAACCCCAATGCTGAGTTTTACTCATAAGTATTGCCTCCACCGTCATCCGTAATCTCCGCGCCAACCACAAGCCACCTACTCTACGCTAAAGAGGCGGCAATCACCCGCAACCCCGCCAGCGACAGAGGCTGATTCCTCAGGCAGCATTCCAAACATGAAGCAACGATTGCTCCTTTTCATTTCCCTGTTGGCACTCCCTTTCTATGGAGCCTCCGATCAGCCGAATATCATTATCATAATGCCGGACGACATGGGCTATGGTGACCTAGGCGTCACGGGGAATCCCGTTATTCGCACCCCCCATCTCGATAGGTTCGCCGGTGAAAGCGCTGAGTTGACCAATTTCTACGTTTCACCCGTCTGCTCGCCGACACGCGCCAGCCTGATGACAGGCCGCTACAATCAACGCACGCGCTGCATCGACACGTTCAAGGGTCGCTCCATGATGGCACCTGATGAGGTCACCATTGCGGAGATGCTAAAGGAGGCTGGCTATGCGACGGGCATTTTCGGCAAGTGGCACCTAGGCGACAACTACCCGCTCCGTCCCCAGGAGCAGGGTTTTGATGAAGTGCTGATTCATCGAGGCGGCGGTCTCGCTCAGCCTTCAGAACCCATCGAGAATGAGCGCCGCTACACCGACGCCATCCTTTTCCACAATGGTGAGCAGATTCAGAGCGAAGGCTATTGCACCGACGTTTACTTCGATAGCGCGATCGAGTGGATGAAAAAGTGCCGGGCCGAGAGCAAACCCTTCCTGGCCTACCTCCCCCCTAACGCACCCCACGGTCCTTACCATGATGTACCCGAGGACCTACTCGCTTACTATCAGTCCATTGACCTCACGCCCATCCTCAATGGGAATGAAAGTGACAAACATAAGGACACCGTCGCCCGCGTCTTCGCCATGATTGAGAACATCGATCAGAACGTCGGCAAGCTGGAGGCTTACCTCGAAGAAAGCGGCCAGAAGGACAACACCCTCATGATGTTTTTCACTGACAACGGTCCCAATACGATGCGCTACGTCGGGGATTTCCGAGCCATGAAATCTCATGTCCATGACGGAGGCATTCATACCATGTTTTATGCTCGCTGGCCGGAGAGATTCAAAGCAGGACACGTGAACGACCGCATTTCGGCACACATCGACATGCTTCCAACTCTTGCCGCCGCCAGCGGGGCGCCCCTGCCGGAAGGAGTCAAGATCGACGGCACCAACCTGCTTCCCCTGCTGGAAGGCACGCCTTCTGACTGGCCGGACCGCACCCTCGTCCTGCAGACCCATCGGGGCGATGCTCCCATCCCTTTCCATCACATGGCCGTTCGCACCCAGGACTGGAAACTGGTCCACCCCACCGGCTTCGGTTCTGAAACCATGAAGGAAGGCGTCCCTTTCGAACTCTACCGGATTGGCGAGGACCTAGGCGAAGCCGAAAATCTGGCCGAAAAAATGCCGGAGAAAATGGCGGAACTGAAATCCTTCTACGAGAGCTGGTTCACTGAAGTCTCCTCCACCCGCCCTGACAACTACGCACCTCCGCGCATCATTGTCGGCACTGAACACGAACTAGAAACCGACCTTTCCATCCAGGACTGGCGGGTCGGCATGGCGGATGGATGGGGATCCAGCGGCAGGTGGCTTGTCAATGTGGCCGATGAAGGCCCCTACACCGCCATTGTGAAATGGGATCATCCGATTGGCCCACGACAGGTAACCGTCCACCTTGGCGATGTCTCCGCTAGCGGAACCCTGAACGAAAGCGATAGCGAAATTGCATTTCCCGGCCTGAAACTGGCGACCGGAGATTCTGAATTTCACGTCGAAATCGACGGTGAGCTGAAACGAGGAGACAACCTGCGCTTTTTGACGATCAAGAGAGATTGATTACCAGTGACCTATCATTGCCCTCAAGGGCTCGCTGGGTTGCCCCCTTCCGCATCGCAGCCAGCGTCCTTCTGGTCGATGAATTAACTGCAGGCATTCCCCTCATTCTTTAGTTTCCACCCAATTCCAACCCACCCCTCTTCAATCCATGGAACGCCGCCATTTCATCAAGACCTCCACCGCCAGTGCTGGAGCTGCCGCCATTTCTTCCCATTCTCTCAAACAAACTGCCCGGGCCGCTGCCCTGCCCGGCACGCTCGTCGATGATTTCTCCCGCGCCGATTCGCTTTTCCATGGCAGCGGCTGGGAATCCCTCAATCCTGGATATTGGAAGATCGACAACGGCACTCTTCGTCGGCGACTTAAGAATTACGGCGACCGCGCCCGCCGCACCGGCTTTCCTTTCCACTCAGAAACAAACACCGGCAAAGCGCTCGAGACCGACTACGACCCCTCACTTCCCCAGGGCGTTCTCTGGAGACGTGACTGGAAGCTTTCCGGTGCCTACACCATCACCATTCAGGGTATCTATCACGCCGACCGTCCGGATGTCGCAGAAGGCGACAACGCCGACTGGAAAATGTATCAACCCGGTAATGGCGTCATCGGAATCGCCATCGGCGGTAAGAGCCTCTTCGAAAGCTACGGCAAAGAACGCCAGGCCACATTGATCGGTTGGCAGGACAATAAGACTCTCGCCATCGTCAAAGAACCGGCATCCGGGAAAGGCAACGGCACCTGGACAGGAAAGTCCCGCCAGGGCCCCAAGTCGGTCGAAGCCCTCGCTTTGAATCCCGGCGATGCGTTCACTTTCACCTTGCAGGTCTCGAAGGAAGGCCGCGGTTTTACGGCCCTTGAGGCCACCCTGGATTGCAACGGCAACACCACCAAACTGACCCGGACCGGTATTCCCCAGCGTTTCACGGATGGCTACTTTGGCATGGTTGGTCGCGGGCTCGTTGACTTCGCCATCAGTGGTGTCTCCATCGATGCCAAAGAAAACAAGCCGCTCAATATCGGCTTCGCCGACTGCTGCGCCTGTTATCCGCTTGGCGATTCGCTCAAGAAAGTCGACGGCGAATGGCAGGTTCGCTTTGTCGGGCTCTTCGCTTCGGATGGAGAAAAAGCGGAGGTTCGGGTTTCCGATTCCGAAAACCCGGAAGGTGGCTGGAAAAATGCAGCCGTGGCCGGATCCGCCAAGATTATCAATAACGCGTGGCGCCGTAATACGGCGTCGATCCTCGTCACGCTTCCGAAGAATCCGGCTGAAACCACGCTCTATTATACCATTTGGAAAGACGGCAAAGACGTTACTGCTGATGGACGCATCGGCACCGACGCCTGTGGACCCGGCACCGGCATGGTAGGTGACGTGCCGTCATCGGGCTCCTATGTCGGCCGCCTCCCTCAGCTCAAAGCACCCTACAAGCTTTGCGGCCTCAGTTGCCATGCCATTACCAGCGGGCTCCAGCAGCGCACTCAAAACGGTCTTCAAATTCTTGGCGGGAGTGATGACTGGCAGGTTCGCGATCAGCCGACCGTAGAGGCTTACAAGCACCTCGAGGATTACAACTTTCAGGTGATGGTCTGGGAGGACGATGTCTGGTACATGGAACTGGTTCTCTACCCGCCCAGCACCGATGACGCCTACAAGGTGGTAGCAAATTCCATTTTCGGCCCGACCAGCCGCTGGCAGATGATGCGCCACTGGAATGTCATCAACCCCGGCGACCACGACTACGGGATGGATGACATCAAGGGCCCTGAGCAACTTGCCATTCGCCACCGTGAAGGACTCGGCCAGGATCCGTCCTACATCCGACGCAACTTCCAGATTGTGCATCACCTCATCACCGGAGCCGAAGAAGTTGACCCTTACGAAAACCCCAAGAAGTGGAGAGCCTGGAAGATGCCTAATCGCGACTTCACCTTTCTCGTGCTTGATTCCCGCCTCTGGAGAACCTCGCAAGACACCGATATCTGGCAGAAGTGGGGCTGGGGACACATTGAAAACGCGTATGACCGGACCGACCCGACTCGCGCTCTGCTAGGGGAAGAACAGTATGCCTGGCTTCAGCAAGTCATCCGCACCGACGCCGCCCGTGTCATAGCGATGACCGGGCTTAACGGTCTTCACACGATCTGGGGAGGAGACAAAAGGAAGGAAATTGCCCTCGATCAACGTGACCGGGTGGCCGCCGACTACGCCGGCTGGGTCAAAGCCGGAGCAGATCGAGTCCTCGAACTGCTCGCCGAGCGCGACGGCGTCGTCACGGTCTATGGCGATGTTCACAACGGCTGCATCATGAAGAACCAGGAGCACAACCTCATCGAATGCAGCTTCGGCCCCATCGGTCGGAGCGGCGGACGTCGTGTGATCCCTGACTTCGGTCCCGAAATGAAAGACTGGGACGGTCGTCCCCTCAAGGTCACCGCTCTCTATCATAAGGAGCACGCCGACCCGAAGCTCAATACCCACGCTCCGGGCGAACCGTTCTATTGGAATTTCCTCGAGATGGAATTCGACACCAGCCAACCCGATCCTGGAATCGGGCTTCGTGTCAGGAATATGATCGATGCGCCGGATGAGCCCCCGCGTGGTGGCAGTTCCCTCGAAGAAACGGCATCACAGAGTGGCCGCCCGCTCACCTGCCAACTCCCCGAGATTAAGACCCTGCCCAACGCAGACGTACGCTTTGTCCACACCGACGGGCGTCCAGTACGAGGGGTTCGAAGCCTCGATGACGGATCGATTCCGATCAGAGGGCTCACCGATGTGGCTCCGGGCACTCAATTGATCGTGACAGCATTCGACGGAAAAAACTCCCAGTCACAGACCATCGTTGTTTCGTAAACAGATAACCTCGGCGCCCTCCCCGCCCTCGACCCTGATCGATTTCAGCGAACCACTGAAGCCGAAGATCAACGACTCAGATTATCTACAATCGAAATCAGGATTGACTCTATTCAGCGAAATAGCCGCTCACACTCGCTTTGAACTGTTCTAAAACAGCAGTGTGCTCGGGTGAATCAACCAGGTTCTCCCATTCGTTGGGGTCCTTCTTCAAGTCGTAGAGCTCTTCCGACTGATCCGCATACTGGATGTAGCGCCAACGAGTATCGCGCACCGAAACATTGCCGGGATCAAATAAAGTAAAGAGGTGCCGCCCCGTTTCTCTTCCCGGATCTTTCAGCAGCGACACCAACGATTCGCCATCAAGTCCTCCCGGCGCTTTCAATCCGCAAAGATCTGTCAGGGTCGGATACAAATCGATGAGCCCCACAGGCTGATCACAACGTGTTCCGGCATTAGCGCACAAATCCGGTCGTGTCCTGGCCGGGGCAATCATCATCGGCACCCTGGTGGAACGTTCCCACCCCGTCCACTTACCCCAGTGCTCTTTCTCCCCGAGATGCCAACCGTGATCAGACCATAGAACAATAATGGTGTTGTCCGAATGGCCGGATTCTTCCAAGGCCGCCAGGAGTCGCCCCACTTCGTGATCCACATAGGTGACGCAGGCCAGGTAAGCCTCCACAGCTGGCTGCCATTGACCAAACTTCACCGTCGTTTCATGACTTCCTGAAGTGATTGGTTCGAGCGCCCATCGCCGACCGACTTCGCTCAAGTCATCGAGATCGTTCTCCAGAACCGGCGGCAACTTTCCAGGCTCCTCGTCGAATCGTTCGAAAAATCGAGCCGGTGCCCAGAGCGGAATGTGTGGACGATAATACCCCACTCCGATAAAGAACGGCTGGTCCGAATCCTCGCCGATTTGTTGAATCGCCCAATCGGTAATTTGAGTATCGCCGAACTCGGAATCCGGCACCTCCCAGGCTCCCCAGTCGTGGGACTCCCCGTCCTTCGTGTCCGGACGCCGATCCGAAGGCATCCGATTCAAGGGCAGCACATAGGTCTCGCCACCGTGCTCGACAACGTGACGAGGGTTATCGGTCCCCTTTGTCGGAAGACTCTCATCGGTATATTTTACCTTTTCGCCGGGCAACGGACTCCATCGTTGCTCGACCGAGAAGTATTCCTGAAAGTCTCTCTGCTTGCTGCTGTGAGAGAGCTTGCCAGTTCCTCGAGTGCGGTATCCCGCATCATTAAAGACTGCGGGAATCTGAACCGCATCGGGTGCCAGTTTTTCAATGGAACCACTCTTGTTCGACCAGACCTCGGTCCGGTGAGGCATCCGACCACTGAACACGGCCGCTCGCGAAGGTTTGCATGCAGGCGCAGCACAATGAGCATTGGTGAACAACACCCCCCGCGAAGCGATCTCATCGATATTCGGTGTCAGCGCCTGAGGATGTCCACCGAGGCAACCAATCCAGTCATTGAGATCATCAACCGAAATGAATAGGACATTCGGCCGGTCCTCTGCCAAGGTCAGCGTCGTCAAAGCGAGCGCAGCAACACCTACCCAAATCTTTCTCATTATCGCTAAGCTTAACGGCCTACCTTCCGCCAACGACTAGTTCAGTTCCTTAACCTTAATGTTTCGGAACTGAATCTGGCCTTCTTTTCCAGAATGGATCTGAAGACCAAAATATCCCTTGGTGTATTCATCAGTCTTCCAGTGTGCTGCCGGCTTTCCGTTGATCCATGTCTTAATCGTATCCCCTTCGGCTTTCACGGTGATCCGATTCCAGCCCTCGCGTTTCATTGAGTTGCGGGCTTCCTTATGAGCCTTGAGCCACATCGGGTAGATCCATCCTCCAGCGCCCTGACCGTAGATGCCCCCGGACCAGTAACGCTCTTTCGAAAAGGCTTCCATTTCTGCCTGGGGTCCAAAGACCGTTTCCCCTTTCTTGCCGGGCTTCGCATCGGCTCGAAACATAATACCTGTGTTCCCGTCGACGATATATTTCAGCTCGGCGGTGAAGACAAAATCCGCGTAGTCATTCTTCTTCGTGGAGAGATACGTACTCGGGGATCCCGGAACACAGGTGCCTTCAATGTATCCCTCTTTAGCTTCGAAAGTGCACGTCCCGCCCTTGGGTTCCCAGTTACTCAGGTCCTTGCCGTTGTAGAGATCTACGAAACCCTTGTCGAGTTCCGGCTCCTTGTCCTCATTCACCAGCATGTCACCCGGCTTGGGGACATTGGGTTGCTTCTCATAAACTTCGATCCACTTCTTCTGGGATTGTGCAATTTCACCGGCAAAACCATTGGAAGCAGCCAGGACAAGGCAAAAGACAAAGGTAACAGTTTTCATAAGGGGGAATAGTCTACACCACAAAACCGACTTCCACCCGTGTTCGCCAGCTGAAAAGGATACGGGAGGGCGCAGCTCTTTCTGCGAAATTATGCATTCTCCATACCGAAACCCGCCAAGCTCGATTCACCCAATCCTGATAATATTCACCGGACAACCCGCCTCGGCTTCCTTGAGGATCTTGCGATCTGACTCGAGTCCCTCTCCGTACTGAAACGCTTTATCTTCCCGGCTCACATTGATGAGCTGAGCCTCCCCGTCTTCGTCCATCACCCAGTACTCCGGCGCCACCTCGGCGCAGAGCATACACCCGATGCACTCTGGCTTCTTATGGGCAATACTGAGAAACATGACTTCTTTTAGCTGGCAGCCGTAGCCACCGGCTCCATGGTGAAAAACTTATCGTTCTTACGAACCTTGTCACTGACCTTCACGGAAAAAACTTCCTGGGCTTTGACTTCCTCGACAACGCCTGCGTCGAGTCGCAACTCCTCCACGGTGCCTTCGATCACTCCGGTGGTTTCACCGATGATGACAAACTCATCACCCACCTTAACGTCGGCGGTGGCCCGAACTTCGGCCACTCCGAGCTTGGAGTAATAGTGGGTCACATGCCCTTTCAAAGTCTTCTGATGAGTGGCCTTGGATCCGTAGGACCCGGACCAACCCTGCTCCCGGCCGAGGTAATAGCCATCGGAGAGACCGCGATTGTAGACCTTTTCGATATCAGTCAGAAGCGTTGCCACAAACTCTTCGGAGTAGGTGCCGTTCTGAACCGCATCCACTGCTTCACGATAGGCGCGAGTGACCAGCTTCACGTACTCCGGCGCACGGCCTCGACCTTCCAGTTTGAGAGTGTGCACGCCGGCCTCGAGAACCTGATCGAGAAACTCGATCGTGGAAATGTCGTTGGGAGACATCACGAAATTGTTGTCGACCTTCAGCTCCTTGCCGGTTTCCGGATCCTTCACAATGTATTCCTTACGACAGTTCTGAATACAGGCTCCCCGGTTGGCGGACGCATTGTCTGTGAACAGTGACATTCCGCAGCGACCGGAAACAGCGATGCAAAGGGCTCCGTGGGCGAAAGCCTCAATTTCGACCACGCGACCGGACGGACCGCGTAAATCGTCTGCGACGACCTGCTCGCGCAACTTGCGGATCATGGAAAGATTCAACTCACGAGCGAGGACAATGCGATCGCAGTATTGAGCATAGAACTTGAACGATTCGTAGTTCGAAACCGAGAGCTGAGTCGATAGATGAACTTCGAGCCCGAGTTCACGCGCCTTCATGATGCAGGCCATATCGGAGGCAATGACCGCGTTCACTCCATTCTTCGCCGCTGCCTCGAGCAGCTTGTAGCAGAGCTTGATATCGTGATCGTAGAGAAGTGTATTCAGCGTGAGATAGCCGCGAATGCCGCCCGCCCGGCAGCGATCCATGATTTCAGGAAGGTCCACGAGATGAAACGAGCGCCGCGAGCGTGCCCGCATATTCAGCTGGGCGAGGCCGAAATACACGGCATCAGCCCCCGCATCGATTGCCGCCTGCAAGGAGGCATAACAACCGGCCGGGGCCAGCACTTCAACATGAGTTTCCTGGGTCGTCGCCATTATGATGAGTTGGAAAAAGTGACTCTGTGACTCAAGAACGAGCCGGCGTCAAACATCGCAGAAATTTCTCACAGAGCGAACGAGAATTATGACTCACTCGGGCCAGAGCGCGATTCCCCCTTTAAACAGCAACATGGCGCCGATTCCGGCGAATAAACAGGTGAGGACCAGCGCGTTGTGGCGGCAAAGCCAGCGCCTCCAGGCCCGAAGCACCTGGTCCGAACGGCGCGGGAAAAGAGCTGCTACCACGAGGGGGGCTCCGACACCAAGCAATCCTACGGCCAGGAAAAGCAGGATCAACCACCATCGCCCCTCGCCCCATTCTGGACCGCGGGAAACCAGGATTCCTGCCTGAACCGTGATCGGAAGGTTCTTCAAATTGGCCACTCCAAGGACCACCGCGAGGCTCAGAGACTTCGCCCATCCGAATTGATCGAGTTTTTCCATCCAGACCGGCGTCTTCTCCCTCTCCTCACCCCGAGGCCGGCTCCGCCAGATTCGAAAAGCGAGACTCCACAGGAGCAATCCAAACAGCACCTGGAGGGAAGGCCCGATCCAGGGGAACCTCGGACCGCCTGCGGCATCGATCCGGCCGACCACCAGCATCACAGACAAGAGCAGCGCCGATAAACCCAGGAGCCACCCAACCACAAAGGCGAGAGAATTACGCCTACCCTGCGGTGTCATCAGAATGAGAATCACCGCCGCAATCGGGATCGGACTGAAGGCAATTCCTCCAGCGAGCGCCAGCATTTCTCCCCAATCCATCTTCATCCGAATTCTCCCCATTCGCCGCCGTCGCTACGTCGGTCAACCGGCTTATGACAGAACGACTTTTTTTCGAAAGATGCGCCTGTAGACGAATTCTGTCATGATTATAAACTCTTTACATTCAGACGACTCTTCTTCCATGAAACTCACGCTCAAAACCCTCGACCAGAACCTGGTCAAAACTGATCTCCTTATCGTCCCGGCCCGCGAAAACGCCCGCCTCAAACTACCGGCCGGAGTGAAGATTCCGGAACAGGCCACCCGGTCCTTCGAGGGCAAGCCCAGAGAGATGCGCCTGACGGACGCAATCTCAGGGGCTGCCGCGCGAGTGCTCTTCATTGGACTCGGATCCGGAAAGACTATCAACGAAACCCTGAGACGATGTGGTGCTTTAGCCGCAAAAAAAGCCGGGAAGATCGAGGCAAAATCGGCCACGGTCTGGATTGAGCAAACTACCGGAAAGGCGGCCAAAGATCTCGGACAGGCCTTCGCTGAGGGCATCGTCATGGGGTCTTATCGATTGAGCGACTTCAAATCTAAGAGCAAACCTACCTCGCTGAAACGAATCACAATCCACGCGACCAAGGAGTTCAATGCGGGGGCCAAAAGAGGCCAGATCATTGGCGAAGCCAACTGTCTGGCACGACGCCTTCAAGACACTCCAGCCAACTTGATGCGGCCGTGCGATCTCGTTTCTGAGGCCAGGAAAATTGCTTCAGGAAACGAACTGGTGACCTCCCGCATTATCGATGAAAAGGCCATGGCCAAGTTCGGGATGGGTTCATTGCTTTCAGTTTCACGCGGCTCGAGCGAACCGGCCTACCTCATCCATCTCAACTACAAACCCAAAAAGAAAGCCGGCAAGAAGTTGTGCCTCATCGGAAAGGGTCTCACCTTTGACGCCGGCGGCATCAGCCTGAAGCCCTCGGCCAAAATGGATGAGATGAAATACGACATGTCAGGTGGGGCCGCGGTGCTCGGAGCCATGGCCGCCATTGCCGAGCTCAAACCCGACATCGAGGTCCATGGACTCGTTCCGGCCTCGGAGAATCTTCCTGACGGAAAAGCCAACAAACCCGGGGATCTCGTCACCGCGATGAACGGACTCACGATTGAAGTGCTTAATACCGATGCCGAAGGCCGACTCATCCTCGCTGACGCTCTCGTCTACGCCGGAAAAAAGATCAAACCCGATGCCATGGTCGACCTCGCCACCCTGACCGGGGCGGTTCTACACGCGCTTGGCCATGAATACAGTGGAGCCATGGGCAACGATGAGTCACTCATTCAGGAATTCGTGAAGTCCGGCCAGCATACCGGCGAGCTCGTCTGGCCTCTTCCTATTCACGAGAAACACACTGATTCAATGAAGGGCAACGTCGGTGATCTCAAGAACATCAGTGGCCCCGGCATCGGAGCTGGATCCTCGACCGGCGGGGCCTTCCTCGAAAACTTCGTGGGTGACATTCCCTGGGTCCATCTCGACATCGCCGGCAGTGCCTGGGGCGTGGCCGATCGTGATTATCAAAACGGCGAAACCGGGACAGGCGTCGGCGTTCGCCTCCTCGTGGACTGGATAGAACAGAATATTTGAATATCGATAGCCTCCGAAACATGAGCCGGGAACACACCATCCTCATCACTGGCGCTTCGTCGGGCATCGGCTTTGACGCAGCACGCACTCTCGCCCAACGCGGCCACGCGGTTTACGCCGCCGCCCGTCGAGTCGAAAAGATGGAAGCCCTCAAGGCCGATGGCGTTATCCCGATCCAGCTCGACGTCACCAAAGAAGAGGATATTCAGAACGCCCTCGAAACGATCCATGAATCGCACCAAGGCGTGGATGTTCTGATCAACAACGCCGGCTTTGGGCTTTACGGCGCCATGGAAGACACGTCCCTTGAGGACGCCCGCTACCAGTTTGAGGTCAATCTCTTCGGCCTCGCCCGCCTCACTCAACTGGTCCTCCCTCACATGCGCGAACAGAACTTCGGTCGCATCATCAACACCTCTTCCGTCGGCGGAAAAATCTACACACCGCTCGGCTCGTGGTATCACGCAACAAAGCATGCGCTCGAAGGCTGGTCGGACTGCCTGCGACTCGAAGTCGCACCATTTGGCATCGACGTGGTCATCATCGAACCCGGTGCGATCGTCACGGAGTTCGGAGATGTCATGGGCGCCCCCATGCTGGAACGCTCCGGCAAAGGACCCTACGCTTCGATGGCTCAGAAGATGGCCAACACCCTGGAGCGAGAAATGGACAACGGTGGCGGTTCACCTCCCGGAGTCATCACTGACCTGATGGTGAAGGCCACTGAATCCAGCAATCCAAAAACCCGCTATGCCGACGGCAAGTGGGCTAAGCAACTTCTCTTCATGCGTCGCTGGCTCAGTGACCGCGCTTTCGACGGGATCATCAAGATGATGATCAGGTAGCCTTCACGCGCCAATCCTTCAAAAGATGTGAAACCGGGACGAGCTTCAAGGCCAAATTCGAGGCAGAATGCTCTAACTCCACGGGCTCATGGCCCGCCATGTGGCAGACCATTCTCACCCGCTCTCCGACTATCGTGACATCGCCCCGAACTTTCACTTCTCGTCAACGCCCAGCTCTTTCAGCTTGGCGGCAACATCAGCGCCGTGAGATCTGGCACTGACCTTGTTATCGATGTGAAGAATTTTGCCATCCTTGCCGATGAAGAACGTCACCCGGGAAGCATTCTTTCCCTTGAGGATGCCGTAGGCTTCCGCCACTTCACGCTCCGGATCACTCAGGATCGGGTAATCGAGTTCAAGGGACTCTGCAAATTTCGTATTGGTTTCCACGTCGTCGCAGCTGGCAGTGAAATAAGCCACGTCGAACTTCCGAATTTCCTCACCACTCTCACGGAGTGACGTGCATTCGGCGGTTCATCCTCCGGTAAAGGCCTTGGGATACCAGGCAACCACCACAGCCTGCTTGTCTTTAAAATCCGAAAGCTGATAGGTCTTGCCATCGCTTCCCATCATGGAGAAGTCCGGCGCGGCATCGCCGACAGCAAGATCGGCCCGGGCGTTTGAATTGAATGCGGTCATTCCTAAGAGAACCCCCGCAAAGAGGAGTGCTTTTTTCATGGTTAATTGATGGCTCAATGATTCGAGCCAAGTTAAGCTAACAGTCTGACAACGAAATGTCGATGTTGCCGTAGTGGCTCATGCACGCAGGGCAAAGCTGCCACCTGAGGCAGCTTGAATTATTTTCCCCACGATGAAAATATACCTTATGGAAGCATGGTTTTCCTCCTGCTGCCCGCCCTCCTAGGGGGATACGGCTCATCAACCGCATGATCACGCCGCTTCTTTTTGAGTAACACTACCGTTTATTTTCCTCGCTATGTTGCGTCTCCTCATCCTGATGCAGTTTCCTCTTTTCGCCATAGCTACCGGCGAGGAAGAACCGATCGACTTCAACAAAGACATTCGTCCCATTCTCTCCGGCAAATGCTTCGCCTGTCACGGACCGGACGAAGAGGAACGCGGAGGCGACCTCCGCCTCGACACTCAAGAGGGCTCTCGCGAAGACCTAGGAGGCTACGCTGCTGTTGCCCCCGGTGACCCCGACGATAGCGAACTCATCTATCGCGTGCTGACCGATGATGACAACGACGTCATGCCACCTTCTGATAAAGGCGCTCCGTTGACGAAAGAGGAAGTTGCTCTGCTCAAGCGCTGGATCGAGCAGGGTGGCGAATACGCCACCCATTGGGCTTACGAGAAGCCTGTGCGCCCGGAAGTCCCTGAAAAATCGACTACCGGCTGGCCCACTCGCAATCCAATCGACCATTTTATCCACCAGCGCCTCAAGAGTGAAGGACTGGGACCTTCAGCGGACGCAAATCGCTATACCATTGCCCGCCGGGTCGCTCTTGATCTGACTGGCGTTCCCCCTACCTGGGAAGAAGTCAGAGACTTCGTCCAGGATCATCGACGAGACGCCTACGAACACTTCGTCGACGCCCAGCTCGCTAAGCCGACCTACGGCGAGCGCTGGGCAGCCATGTGGCTCGACCTGGCGCGCTACGCCGACTCGGCTGGATATGCCGACGACCGGGCACGCACCATCTGGTCCTACCGGGACTGGGTCATCGATGCCTTCAACCAGAACCAACCCTTCGATCAATTCACGATCGACCAGATTGCCGGAGACCTCGTTGCAAACCCTACCAGTGAGCAACTCGTGGCGACCGCTTTTCATCGCAACACCCCCACCAATAACGAAGGCGGCACCAACGACGAAGAATTTCGCAACGTCGCCGTGGTGGACCGGGTCAATACCACTTTCGAAGTGTGGATGGGCACCACCATGGCCTGCGCCCAGTGCCACACCCACAAGTATGACCCTATCACCCATCACGAGTACTTTCAGATTTTTGACTACTTCAATCAAAGCGCGGACACCGATAAACGCGACGAAAGCCCGCTTCACGAGATCTGGACCGACAAGCAACTCAAAACCAGGCAGTCGCTCACGCAGCAGATCGATTCACTCGACGAAACCCTGGAAACGGACACACCGGAACTGGTGCGGGCCCGTCAGGCATGGCTGAAGACTTTCCATCAACCACCCACCTGGGAACCGCTCGTTCCAGATCATAGCGAAGCTAACAACACCACCCTGCTCAGGGACCAGAATCATCCTGACCGAATCATCCAGCAAGGCGACCGCCCCGAAACATCTCACTACACCGTCCAGTTCCCCGGCGAAGGCCGGAAAGTCACCGGCTTGCGGCTGAAGGTGCACAAGGAACAAGCCACCAACTTCGTCCTTTCGAAAATCAATGCGAGCTGGACGCCTTCAGCCCCCACCCCTATCGACGGGCGCTTTGTCAGGATCTCTCTGAAAGGTGACAAGAAAATGATTCACCTCGCAGAGGTCGAGATCTTCAGTAACGGCAGCAACATCGCCTCCGAAGGAGTGGCCAGTCAGAACTCCACCGGCTTCGGCGGACCGGCCAAACTCGCCATCGACGGAGACACCAACGGCTTTTACCAGAACGGCTCCGTCAGCCACACCGCTGTGGGCAAGGACCCGTGGTTTGAAGTGGATCTCAAGTCGACCCGCCCCATCGACAGCATCGCCATCTGGAATCGCATGGACAAGGGCACAGAGAACCGCCTTCAGGGCTACCACATCACCGTTCTCGACGAAGACCGCAACGTCGTCTGGGAGAAGTCCCCGGAAGATTTCCCGGAGCCGAGCACCACCTTCAGTCTCAATGGCGCCCGCCCCCTTGAGTTCCGCGCGGCATTCGCCGACTACGAGCAGAACGGATTCCCTGCCAGGAGTGTTATCGGCGCAACAGTTGATCCCAAAAAGGGCTGGGCAATCGGCGGCGGTCTGAATCAACCCCACGAACTGACCCTGGTGCTGAACACGCCTCTCACGCTCGGCGATGGCAATCTCAAGATAGAGCTCCTTCAACAGTCCGAACACAAGCGCCACATCCTTACCCACTTCAGCCTCGCGACTTCCGGCAACGAGCAACTCCAGGCCTGGGCAGGCATCCCCGAAAACATGCGCACCCTGATCTTCAAGCAGAAGCGCAGCGCCAAGGAGGAAAAACAACTCGCCGGCTATCATCGCACGATCGCAGAGGAACTGGCTCCGCAGCGCAATCAATTGGCGAAACTTGAGAAACAACTCAATGCCATGAAACCTGTCACCGTTCCCATCATGCAGGATCTTCCCGCTGATCAGGAGCGCGAGTCTTTCATCCACATCCGGGGAAACTACAAGAATTCAGGCGACCGGGTCCACCGCGGCACACCGGCCGTTTTCCATCCGGTTGATGAAAGCCTTCCCGCGAACCGACTTCAACTTGCTTACTGGCTTATCGATCCTGACAATCCACTCACCGCTCGCGTCGTCGTAAATCGTTTCTGGGAGCAAATCTTCGGCACCGGCATTGTGGCCACCAGCGAGGAATTCGGCTCCCAGGGCGATCAGCCCACTCACCCCGAACTGCTCGACTGGCTCGCTATCGAATTCCAGGAGTCCGGCTGGGATGTTAAAGCACTGCTCAAACTCATGGTCACCTCCGCGACCTACCGTCAGGTTTCTGAACTCACCCCGGAACTGGAGGAGATCGATCCCTTCAACCGCTTCTACGCCCGCGCTCCCCGCTTCCGGATTCCTGCAGAAATGATCCGCGACCAGGCCCTCTTCGTGAGCGGACTGATCAGTGACAAGATGCACGGTGAACCCGTCAATCCTCCACAGCCTGACCTCGGTCTCAAGGCCGCCTTCGGATCGAAGACCGACTGGATTACCAGCCAGGGGGAAGACCGCTATCGCCGCGGCATCTACACTAGTTGGAGACGATCCAGTCCCTACCCCAGCATGGCCACCTTCGATGCGCCTAACCGCGAAATCTGCACTTCACGACGCATTCGAACCAACACACCATTGCAAGCGCTCGTGACCCTCAACGACCCGGTCTACGTCGAAGCCGCCCAAGCCCTGGCGCGCCAGTCCATCGAACAAGGCGGCGACACGGTCGAAACCCGAATCAAGCACGCCATGCAAAAGGCCCTGCTTCGCTATCCTAAAGACGATGAAGTGGAACGTCTCGCAGAACTCTATGAAGAGAGCCGTGTCGAATTCTCAAACCAACCCGAGGCTGCTGAAACCTTTGCCACCAATCCGATTGGGCCTCTCCCCGAAGGAGCCAACGCAGCCGAACTCGCGGCCCTCACCCTCGTCGGCAACGTGATCCTTAACCTCGACGAAATCTTCTTGAAACGCTAATCGCAGATCGCCTATTTCAATTCGCCTCTCGCGTCCTATGAATCCCCTTCTTGAAAAGATCCAACTCGGCACCCGCCGCCATTTCCTCAAGCACTCCACAGCAGGTCTCGGTGGCATTGCGCTGAATTCACTCCTCGCGCAGGACGGTTTCGGAGCCAACAACGCGCCAAATCCACTGGCGCCGAAGCAAGGTCATTTTCCAGGTAAAGCCAAGCGCGTCATTTACCTGCACATGACGGGGTCTCCTCCGAACCTGGACATGTTCGACTACAAGCCCAAACTCATCGAACACAGCGAACAGGACTGCCCCGATGAATTCCTCAAGGGCCGGGAATTTGCCTTCACCACGGGCGTCCCGAAACTCATGGGATCTCCCCGCGAGTGGACTCAAGTTGGCCAGAACGGCACCTGGATGTCCGACGCCATCCCTCACCTTCACGGTGTTGCCGACGACATGTGCATGGTCCACTCCCTCTACACAGACCAGTTCAACCACGCTCCAGCCGAACTGCTTGTTTATACCGGATCACCGCGCGGTGGCCGCCCCTCAATGGGCTCATGGGTGACCTACGGACTCGGATCCGAAAACGAGAACTTGCCAGGCTTTGTTGTCCTCATCTCAAGCGGAACCCAACCTAACGGTGGCAAAAACTCGTTTGGCTCAGGCTTTCTCCCCAGCGTCTACCAGGGCGTGCAATGCCGTTCCAAGGGGGACCCGGTGCTCTATTCTTCCGACCCGGCCGGCATGAGCCGCGAACTTCGCCGCAAGAGTCTCGATGCGCTCGCCGATCTTAACCAGATCCAGGCTGAGGAAATGGGTGACCCAGAAACTCTCACCCGCATCTCTCAATACGAACTCGCTTTCCGTATGCAGACGGCAGTGCCCGAAGTGATGGACATCTCCAAGGAGAGTTCGAAAACACTCGAGGCCTACGGTGCCACCCCCGGTGAAGCCAGCCTCGCCAACAACTGCCTGCTCGCACGACGCCTTGTTGAAGCCGGCACCCGTTTCGTTCAGCTTTTCGACTGGGGATGGGACTATCACGGCACTCGCGAAGATAACGGCATCACCACGGGTCTCACCAAGAAGTGCGCCACGATGGACAAGCCTGTCGCCGCACTCATCAACGACCTCAAGGACCGAGGCCTGCTTGACGAAACCCTCATCGTCTGGGGCGGTGAATTCGGACGGACCCCTTTCCGTGAGGGCCGAACCTCAAAGAGCCAGATCCTCGGCCGGGACCACTACCCTGACTGCTTCACCATGTGGATGGCCGGCGGCGGCGTGAAAGGTGGCTTCGACTACGGTCAGACTGACGAACTCGGCTTCAGCGTGGCTGAGAACGGCGTTCATGTTCACGATCTGCAGGCCACCATTCTGCACCAGCTCGGATTTGATCACGAGAAGCTGATCTATCGCTTCCAGGGACGCGATTTCCGACTTACCGATGTCCACGGTCACGTCGTGAAGGATCTGCTCGCGTGACTTTGAGGCAGGGTTTCAGGTGATGCAAAATTGAGAACTTTCTCCCACGGGAATGCAACCCTGATTGCGCTAGGTTGGTTTTTCCGTTTTGAGCACACTATTAGGTGTCCTCATTATTGTAGAACAGCTGCTATGAAGTTCCCTGTCATCTCTGCCTTCCTGATTACCTTTAACTTCGCCTCCTTTGCTGATGAAAACTGGCCCCAGTTCCGTGGCCCCGCCGGAGACGGCGTTGCTGCCAGTAGCAACCTCCCGGTGACCTGGAGCGAAGACGAGAACGTAAACTGGAGAACCGAGATACACGGAATCGGCTGGTCTTCTCCTGTCATTTACGGAGAGCAGATCTGGCTGACCACTGCCACTCAAGATGGAACCGAGCTTTCTGTTCTCTGCCTCAACAAGAATTCCGGGAAAATTCTCCTCGACGAGAAGCTTTTCGATATTGCTGAGCCTCAGTTCGCCCACAAATTCAACAGCTACGCCTCACCAACTCCGGTAATCGAAGAGGGACGTGTCTATGTCACCTGGGGATCTCCCGGCACGGCCTGCCTCGATACCAGGACTTTTGATGTCCTCTGGACGAGAGATGACCTCATTTGCGATCACTTTCGAGGAGCCGGCTCTTCTCCGATTATGTACGAAGATTATTTGATCCTGCCCTACGATGGCGCGGACTATCAATACATCCTCGCCATGGACAAAAAAACGGGCGAAACAAAGTGGAAGACGGACCGCTCTGTCGACTTCAAAGACCTCGACGAAAACGGCCAACCCAAAGCTGAAGGCGATTTCCGTAAAGCGTTTGCTACCCCTCACATCGCCATTCTCGGCGGCACGCCTGTGTTGATCAGCCAGGGCGCCATGGCGACCTATGCGTATAATCCAGCAACGGGCAAAGAACTCTGGCGCTACGATGAGCATGACAACCACTCCGCCAGCACCCGACCTGTCATTCTCGGAGAGACCGTTTACGTCCCGACAGGATTTCCAAAACCTTCCCTTTTGGCTCTGCCGGGCAACAAAAAAGGCGTACTCGAAGATTCCGACCTTCAATGGAAACTGACGCTCAACAAGGGAACCCCCAAGAAGCCCTCTCTGCAACTGGTCGGCGACTACATCTACGCCGTGAGCGATAGCGGCATCGGAAGCTGCTGGGACGCCAAAACCGGAGAAGAAAAATGGATCGCCCGCGTCGGGGGCAACTATTCCTCTTCTCCCATTTACGCCGACGGCAAAATCTACTTCTGCAGCGAGGAAGGTAAAACCACAGTGATCGAGGCGAACCCCAATGAATACAAAGTGCTTGCCGAGAACACGATCGGTGACGGATTCATGGCCTCGCCTGCGGTCAGCGGAGACACACTGTATCTCCGCAGCCGCAGTCATCTCTACTGCGTCAAGAAGTAGAGCCGGCCGGCCTCCCAGCCATTGCCCAGCCATTGGCAGGCATTGGCAGCCGCGAAGGGTGCCAACTATGGGGTGCTAGATCGTGTAACCTTCGCGGCGCTCGTAGCTACGATACTTGTTGGCTTCGTCATCGTTGACGAATTCCTCTTTGACCGGATCGAACGTCACCTTCCGTCCCAGCTTCCAGCTGGTAGCCGCTGCAAAGCAGGCAAGGTGTCCATTTCGAGTCACCTTGGAGTTGCACTTCGGTTGCTCGCGGGTCTTCACGGAATCGAGGAAATCACGCACATGATTGATCGGATCGGTTCCGGCCATTTTCTCATAGTCCCGTCCTTCGAGAAGCTTATCATCGCTAACCGCCAACACTTCGAAATCACCCGCTTCGACCCAACCTTCATCACCTTCGAACTTCACCGGGCATGAACCAAGTCCGGGTGTCCACTCGCCTTCATCTTTGAATCCGGAGAGGCGCATCACCAACTTGACTCCGTTTTCGTAAGTGGCGTGAATCGTGTTGTCATCAACCGCCTCATATTCGATCGGAGCGGTATCATCAGCACCTGCCGCCCATTGACACAGGTCGATCGTGTGGGCTCCCCACTCAGGCAAACGCCAGGCAGCGTAGAATCCGGAGTGATTACGCCACCGCCCTTTGCAGTATTCTTCATTGAAGGGCTTCATCGGCGCCGGCCCCACCCATTTATCCCAATTGATTTCAGCCGGGTCCGGAAGGGGTTGCTCAGGCAGTGGCTCGAGATAATCCTGAAGTGCGAGAATCCCGGCATGCACGGCAGTCACGTTGCCAAGTTTGCCGGTTTTCGCAAGGTCTCTTGCCAATCCGAAATTCCCGACGTTACGACGCTGAGTTCCAGCCTGGAAAACGCGGCCATGCTTGGTCACCTCTTCGTCCAGCTCACGGCACTCCTGCATGTTCATGGCGCAGGGTTTTTCGCAGTAAATATCCTTGCCAGCGCGGGCCGCATAGACCGAAGCAGTGGTATGCCATCGATCACCAGTGGCGATAATAACGGCATCGATATCGTCGCGCTCGAGAACGCCCGCCATATCGTCATAAGTCACACAGTCCGAATTTTCATACTCGCGATCTGTGAGTCGCTTGATGATCTCTCTACGCTCTTTTTGAGGATCGGCAATACCAACAAACTGACAGTCCGATTGGGCCAGGAATCCGGAAAGCACTTTTCGCCCGCGAGGTCCGAGGCCAATACCACCAACCGTAATCCGATTGCTTGGTGCCACTTTATCCCCCAGTCCGAGGACCGAGGAAGGTACGATCATGGGGGCACCGCCAAAAAGGGCTGCCTGCTTGAGGAATTTACGACGATTTGATGGGGTCTTCATATTGCTTTTGATAAAGGTATGGTCGGAAAGTTACAGTCTAACGAGCTTGAGGATCAATCCTTTTCGTCTCCCTGTTTTGCGCGCCCTAAACTGCGGCAGATTCATCGCGGAGTGGAGATATACCCGATCGAGGCGCGCAGACGTAGGTTGGGTATTTCCCCTACTGTGCTAATCTCCTGAATCATGAAAACTTTCCCCTTCGCCGCGTCTTTTATCACTTCTGCCCTGATCTCGCTCACAGCAAACAGCCTCAACGCCGAAGACTGGCCCAATTGGCGGGGTCCGGATTACTCCGGAAGCCGCGCCGGTGAAAGCTATCCGACTCAATGGACGCCGGATACAGTGAAGTGGAAAGTTCCTCTTCCCGGGAAGGGAGCTTCGGTGCCTGCAGTTTACGACGACAGGATATATGTCACCACGCCTAACGAGGGCATCGACTCTGTCATTGCCTTTGATCTCGAGGGCAAAAAAATCTGGGAAACCAGGTTTGGTAAGGAACGCCCCGGCAAACACAAAACCCTCGGCACGAGCAGCAACTCATCTCCAGTCACGGATGGAAAGGGTCTCTTTGTCTATTTTAAGAGCGGCACCCTCGCAGGACTCGAGATGGATGGCACGATCCGATGGAAAAGAAATCTCGCTGAAGAATTTGGCCAACAGGAATTATACTGGGATCAGGGCAGTTCGCCCGTAATCGTCGAAGACCTCCTCATTCTGCCACGCCTCCATGCCGGTAACTCCTGGGTAGCCGGATTCGATGTTACTTCCGGTGAAATCATCTGGCAAACCGAACGCAACTACGAGGTTCCCGCGGAGAACGACAATGGTTACACCACACCCGTCCCGATTCGTCACGGCGATCGGGACGCCGTTCTTGTCTGGTGTTCGGATCATGTCACCACCTACGCGGCAGATACCGGTGAACTTCTCTGGTCCAGCGGCGGCTTCAATCCCGAAGGCATGAAGCTGTGGCCCCACATCGCCACCCCGGTTGTCGTCGATGATATCGCCGTCATCCCCGTTGGCCGCGACGATCGCAAACAAGCCTCTGTTCATGCGCTCCGCCTTGGAGGCAGTGGAGACGTAACTAAGACCCACCAACTCTGGGATACAGACGACTTCGGCGTTTACGTCGCCAGCCCTGTCGCCTACGACGGCAAAGTTTACCTTCTTCGACACAAAGGCGGCCTCGTAGCGATCGACCCAGGCACCGGCAAAGCGTATTGGGAAGAAGCCTTCCCACGCGCCGCTGATGCCTACTATGCTTCACCCGTCGTCGCCGGTGGCATTCTCTACGCTGCCCGGGAAGACGGAGCCGTGTTCGCCGCCAAGATTGGTGATCAGTTTAAACTCCTCGGTGAAAATCAAATGGGGGAGCAGATTCTCGCCTCCCCCGTTCCATTCGACGGCAAGCTGCTACTTCGCGGAGAGAACCATCTCTTTTGCGTTGAGTGAGTAAGCTCGCGTAGCGGAAAGGTATTCAAATGCCGCCAGCCAATATCGAGAGAGAGATCGAGGCAGCGATTCTCGAGCTGCTGTCCAAGCGCCGGGAAGGAGCGTCAATCTGCCCCAGCGAAGTGCCTCGAAAGCTTTTTCCTGAAGACTGGCGGGACTACATGGCTGTGACGCGAGAGACCGCCATCAAGCTGCACCGTAACGGCACGATCGAAATTTGCCAGAAGGGCGAAGCCATTGGCTCTGATCCGGCTGTCGCGGGTCCAATCAGACTGCGGCTGCCTGAATCGCCGCCTCTCGATGGCGCAACTGCGGGAAGCGCAAAATCAAAGCAGGCCGGAACATGACAAAAACCGTCCGCGACAGTCTATATTCATACCGAGAACTCTCGTATCGGTAACAACTTTGGAAATGAAGCCCCTAATCCTCACCGTTATCGTCGTTTTCTTCGGGATATCGACAACTGTTCAATCGCAGGAGCCATCGTTTCCAAAAGCAGCCTCTGACCGGAACGAAGCAGCGGCCTTATTCCAACGCTTGCGCAATGGGCAACTCGAGCCGCTCAATGCCAACCAGTCGCTCAACCTGGTAACAGGGGCACTGGCTAAAGCCGACTCCAACGAAACCCGGGCCTCTCTGCTGCGGGGAATGAAATCCGGACTTGAGGGCCAGCGCAATGTGGACGCCCCGGAAGGCTGGTCCGAAATCAGCCGGAAGCTTTCACAGAATCCCAGCCAGGATATTTCCGCTTTAACCCGAGAGCTCGGCCAGATTTTTGGAGACGAGACTGCCACTCAATTGGCTCTCAAGAGGCTTCAAGACAGATCAGTTCCGGGACCGGAACGACGAGCCGCCCTGCGCTCGCTGGTTGCGCAGCAAAACCCGGAGCTTTCCCGCATCCTCCCTCAATTGCTGACTCACCCCGCCATGCAACTTGATGCCATTCGCGCCTATGCCGGCATTCGGGTTGATCAAGGAGCCCACCAACTTCTCACGGCTTATCCGGATCTCGAACCCAACCTGCAACGGGCCATCGTCGAAACCCTCGCCAGCAGAAAGGAATATGCCGAACCGCTTCTCACCGCGCTCCGGGAAGGGCAAATCGACAAGAAAGCGATACCCACCTACACCGCCCGATCACTAAGCGAGATGCTGGGGCAACCGTTCACCGACGTTTACGGTGACATGAACGACTTGTCTTCCGACAAGGAACAGCTCATCGCCAAATATAAAACTCTGCTCACCAGCGAAGCCGTTTCAAAAGGAGACATTCACGCCGGCAAGGCAGTCTATGACCGCACCTGCTCCGCCTGTCACATCCTCTACGGCAAAGGTGGCAAGATTGGTCCTGACCTAACCGGATCCAATCGCGCAGACCTCGATTATATTCTGCTCAATATGCTCGACCCCAGCGGCGATATTCCGGAAGCGTATCAACTGGTCACAGTCACCAAGAACGATGGCCAGGTCATTGCTGGAACCGTCTCCGACGAAGATGACCAGAGGCTCATTCTCAACAGCATCGGCCTGCAGAACACCGTGCTTAAATCCGACATCAAGGAACGAGCAACCAGCCCCTACTCGATGATGCCGGAAGGACTGCTACTGGCCCTTCCTGACAAAGACGTCATCGACCTTGTCAGATATCTCCGCACTACTCAACCCGTTGCCGCAAAGCCATGAAGCTCACCGCTGCTAAATTCCTGCTGTCCTGTCTCTCGCTGACGACGACCTTTGTTTTCGGCAAGGAACTGAAGACGAGCAATGCGCCCTTTCTCACTCCGGAAGAAGCCGTCGCAAAAATGGAAGTCGACGACAAATTCGACATCTCCATCTACGCCGCCGAGCCGGACATCGGTGAGCCGATTGCTTTCACTTTCGACGGGAAGGGACGGATCTGGGTGGTGGAAAACTACAACTACGTTGACCGCCGCAGCCATAAGGAGGGCGAGGAACTGACTCGTATCCAGATCTTCGAAGATACCGACGGAGACGGTGTCCATGACACCAAGAAACTGTTCACAGACCAACTCACCTTCAGCTCAGGCATCGCGATCGGCTTCGACGGCGTCTACGTCGGCATGCCCCCTTACCTCGCTTTCATTCCCGACGCTGATGGTGATGACAAGCCGGATGGCCCGCCTGAAGTTTTACTCGACGGTTGGGGCATCCAGGATCGCCACGAAACCCTTAACAGTTTCATCTGGGGACCCGACGGCTGGCTTTACGGATGCCACGGTGTCTTCACCACTTCAATGGTCGGCAAGCCGGGTGACAAGGAAGACGACCGACAATTTATCGATGGCGGCATCTGGCGCTATCATCCGACCAAGGACGAATTCGAGGTGTTTGCGCGAGGCCTCTCCAACCCCTGGGGTTTCGACTTCAACGACGAAGGTCAGGGCTTTGCGACCTGCTGTGTCATTCCCCACCTCTTTCACGTGGTTCAAGGCGGATACTACCACAAGCAAAGCAAACCTCACATCAACCCTTACGTGTATGATTACATCACCACGATACGAGATCACACTCACCGGTCAGCACACGGGGGTGCCCGCTTCTACCTCGCCGACACGTTTCCCGAGGAATATCACAATCACCTGTTCATGTGTAACATCCACCAGCACCAGGTCCTGACGGATTACATGCCGCGGAAGGGCTCCAGTTTCATCGGCAGCCACGGATTTGATTTTGTCACCACCAATGATCTGGCCTGGGTCGGTTTCAGTGTGCTGACGGGGCCCGAGGGTGGTGTCTACATTCTCGACTGGCATGACACTGATATCTGCGGCAACGCCATTAACTTTCCAGACAGCGGTCGAATCTATCAGATCATGCCCAAGGGGGCGAAACCCATTGAACGGCCTGACATTCCTTCGCTCTCCGACATCGAACTCGCAAGGCTACAAACCCACCGCAACGATTGGTATGTGCGTCAGGCCCGAACCGAGTTGCAATACCGCGCTCATTCCGGAGATCTCGATCGGGCCGCTGTCTACGGAGAACTTCTCCAGCAACTTGACTCTGCCGCCACTTCAGGCAAACGACTCCGTGCCCTCTGGGCCCTCCACGTTACGGGCGGGCAAAACAAAGCAAACCTGACCAGCTTGCTGACCCACGACGACGAATACGTCCGGGCATGGGCCATTCAATTTCTCTGCGAAGATCGAAATCCGCATGACGAAGCGTTAGCCTGGTTCGCGGAGCTGGCAGAGAATGATCCTTCCCCCGTCGTTCGGCTTTACCTGGCATCTGCTCTTCAGCGAATTCCTTTCGAGAAACGCTGGGATATTCTCTCATCTCTGGCCATGCACGAGGAAGACGCTGAGGACAACAACATTCCGAGAATGCTCTGGTTTGCTCTCGAACCGATGGTACCGAAGCACCCCGAGAAAGCGTTGGAGGTGGCAATGGCGGGGAAAATCCCTCAACTCCTGACTCATACCACCCGCCGCCTTGTGAGCGGATCAGTCGCCCCGGCCGGACCGAAAAGAGGCGGTGTCATCCAACCGTGGCTCAAGGACGTGCAAAAAATCGCTCCCGGTTTCCGTCTTTCCAACGTTTCCACCATGACTCAGCTTCAACCTCGCTTACAGGAGGGGTTTCGAAATGAAACGGTTCTTCAGACTCACCCGCTGAACAAAGAGGCGCCCGCGGTTTTCTCTCAACACCTCGACGTTCCAAGGGGTAAAACCACCAAGCTCAAGATTCGAGTCAGCTATCATCCTCATGGTGATTGGCAGCTCAGGATTCTCGTCGGTGACGAAGTTCTCGATGATCGCGTCATCAGCTATGCCAACGTGAGTGACGAATGGCTGGAACTTGAATATGACCTCACCAAATACGCGGGTCAGCACGCCGAGCTCAGTATTGAAAACGGCGCCAATGACTGGAAGAACGAATTCGGCTACTGGAGCTACATCAAGATCATCAGCGAATAGCTGCCGTTCGACAGGCGGGCGACACCGGTTTAGTCTCAGTCGCAGCTTAAATCAGGGTCGGATTTACTTAGCCTTCTTCTGCGGAACTTCTTCCTTCGGCAACCATTCCACCATCTTCGCCTTTACCGCAGCATACTCGGGGTTCAAAGCCAGGTTGGTCCATTCGTAGGGATCCTCGGTATTATGATAGAGTTCTTCGCTGCCGTCGGCATAGCGAATGTAACGATGGGTTTCTGTTCGCACCGCATGGTTCCCGCGACCATGAGTTGTGATTGCCGGGAGATTCCATTTCGCCGCGGGATCCTTCAGCAGCGGTACGATGCTGGTGCCCTCAACGTGCGAAGGGATCTCTAGCCCTGCCAACTCACAAAGGGTTGGATAGATACTCATCAAGTCTACCGGGCGAGCGGACTTACTTCCCGCCTCAGTCATGCCGGGCACGACCCAGATCAAAGGAGTCCGGGTCGTTTCTTCCCAGAGAGCAAACTTGCGCCAGTGCTGCTTTTCTCCCAATGACCACCCGTGGTCGGTCCACAGAACGATGATGGTGTTGTCCTTGTGAGGGCCGTTCTCCAGTGCGTCGAGCACGCGGCCGACGTTCATATCGGTGTAGGCACAGGTCGCGAGGTAGGATTGAATCGCCGCCTTCCAGCGCCCGCTCTTGAGAAACTTGGCGTGATCTTTGTCCGGCCCGGCCATTTTTACTCCGGCCTTGGGAATGTCATCAAGATCATCCTCACGGTGCGGCGGCAATTCGATCTCTGCGAGCGGAAAGTCTTCGTAATATTTCCGCGGAGCGACAAAGGCGAGGTGGGGCTTGTAGAGGCCGCAGGCGAGAAAGAACGGTTCGTCGCTGTCTTTCTCCAACCGCTCGATGCAATAATCCGCCGAGTGCCAGTCGACGATGTCTTCATCTTTCAGGTCAGGAAAGGTTTTCTCGACGTGGTAGCCGTCATACTTGTCGACTCCGGGGCCGTTGCTGTGCATGCCCTTGTTGTCCATGTATTCGCTCCACTCTTCCGGATAGGCCGCCATGCTGTGATAGATCTTTCCGGCACCGGCCACGTAATATCCAGCCTTTAAAAACTGAGCGCTCAAGCCTTCACCGGGCGCCTGGTGCTCCTTCCACTTGTGACCGTTGTAATAACAGCCACTCGTCCACGGACGGCGCCCCCCCATCAGGGCACAGCGTGAGGGCTCGCAAGCCGGGACCGCGGTGTGAGCATTGGTAAAGGCGACTCCCATCTCGGCAAGGCGGTCGATATTCGGCGTCTTGGCCTGGGCGTTGCGTCCTAGATGACCCACCCAGTGATTGAGATCATCAATCGCGATAAAAAGGACATTGGGACGGTCTTCAGCGTTGGCAGAGCCAGCCAACAAGGCCAGAAGGAGCAGAGTGAGAATTCGCTTCATACCCTCCCACTTACCGAGTTTCGACGATACCGTCAATGCGCTCGGACGACACGATCACGACTGCCGCAGCCGGGAGGCGGGTTCTTCACATTCAGCAGGGTTACCTCACCGACCCAACCCCGTTTGATCGGCTTGTCCGGGAGGTTGGCACGCCCCCTGCTAACATTAACCTCTACTCCCGTTTAAGATGTTTCAACACTACCAGAAGGATAATTTCTTCGATGAAATGTTCGCCGAATCTAAAGGTTCGGTGTTCTCTCATTACCAGAATCTGCAGACCCGGTTCGAGAACCTTTCAGTCGATGAGTTGGAAAAAAAACAGCGCCGTGTCGACCACGGATTTCTTGAGCAAGGCATCACCTTCACCGTCTATGGGGATGAAGAAGGCACCGAACGCATTTTTCCCTTTGACCTGATCCCCAGAATTATTCCGGATTCCGAATGGCAGCTACTGGAGCGGGGACTGACTCAACGCATTCTCGCGCTCAACCTCTTCCTGCATGACATCTACCACGAAGAGAAGATCATCAAAGACGGCATCATACCCGGGGATGTCGTCAAAACGGCCGCCCACTATCGCCCCGAAATGGTTGGCGTAGATGTGGCGAAGGACATCTACGTTCATATCTGTGGCTCCGATCTGATTAGAGATGGCGACGGAAAGTATCTCGTCCTCGAGGATAACGGTCGATGCCCCTCAGGCGTGTCTTACTTACTGGAAAATCGGGAAGCGATGAAACGCGCGTTCCCGACTCTTTACCGGAACAGCGCCGTGCGCCCTGTGGACCAGTATCCCGAATTACTGCTTAAAACGCTTCAACACCTTTCCCCCCGCCCGGGCCAGACGCCCGTCTGCGTTCTGCTCACACCTGGCGTTTACAACAGCGCCTACTTCGAACACACTTTTCTCGCCCACAAAATGGGGATCGAAATCGTGGAAGGCCGCGATCTTATCACGGTCGATGGATTCGTTTACATGCGAACCACCAAGGGGCTGGTCCAGGTCGACGTGATCTACCGGCGACTCGACGATGACTTTCTCGACCCCACTGTTTTCCGAAAGGACTCCGTCCTTGGTGTCCCGGGACTCATGGACTGCTATCTTCGCGGAAACGTGGCCCTTGCCAATGCCGTCGGTACGGGAGTGGCAGACGATAAGGTGACCTACGCTTACGTTCCGGACATGATCCGTTACTATCTCGACCAGGACCCCATCCTTGAAAATGTTCCCACCTACCTCGCCTGGCGCGAGGATGACATGAAGTTCATGCTCGAAAATCTGGAATCACTCGTCGTCAAGGCTGCCAACGAGTCAGGCGGTTACGGCATGCTGATGGGGCCGACCTCCACGAAGAAGGAACGCGAAGAATTCGCCAAGAAAATCAAGGAGTGCCCGAGAAACTTCATCGGACAACCTGTGGTATCGCTTTCCCGCCACCCCACCATCTGCGATGAGCACCAGATCGAGGGCCGCCACGTCGATTTGCGCCCTTTCATTCTCTACGGCGATGACATCGAAATCATTCCGGGTGGACTCACTCGTGTCGCCCTCAAGAAGGGTTCCCTGGTGGTAAATTCCTCGCAAGGTGGCGGCAGTAAAGACACGTGGGTCCTGAAAACCTGATCAAACTCCATGCTTTCCCGAGTTGCCAACAGCTTATACTGGCTCAGCCGTTACGTGGAACGGGCGGAAAACCTGACCCGCCTCGTCGATGTCGCGAACGACCGTGCCCTCGAAACGGGTCTCAGCAATAACGCCGAAGCCTGGCAGTCCGCTCTCTATGCGATCTGCTCGAGCGAGACCTACGAAGAGGCAACGGGTATTGAGGGCGACGACCTTGATGTGGGGCGTTTCATCACCTTTTCGTCCTCAAACCCCGACTCAATTCGACGTTGTTTCGCGCTCGCCCGCGAAAACGCACGCATGGTCCGCGACCAGATTTCAGAGGAAATGTGGCTGGAACTCAACAGCGCGCATCTTTTTATGAAGTCGGAGCAGGCCGAAACGCTCTGGCTGCAGGATCCAGGCTCTCTCTACCGCGAAGTCGTAAAATTCTGCCTGCTTTTTGAAGGGCTCATTGAAGGCACTATCCTCCACGATGAAGGCCGGCACTTTATCCAGGTTGGCAAGTTTCTCGAACGAGCTGACAAGACCAGCCGAATCCTCGACATGTTGACCTATGAGTCCGAAAACGACCGGGCCATGCTCATCTCTGTTCTCAGGTCCTGCTCGGGCCTCGCTGCCTTCCGCAGTGAATTTCGAGGCGATGTCACGCTGGAAAACGTTTTTGCTTTTCTCCTCTTCTCAAACTCATTCCCCCGCTCAGTCAGGTTCTGCTTGAGGCAGACGGACAAACTTCTCCATGCTATTTCCGGCGTGCCGGGCGGGTCGTTTGCCAACGAAGCCGAGCGAGTCACTGGAAGTGTCCTCGCCCAGATGAATTTCTCCAACGTCGAGAACGTTCTCAGTATCGGCCTGCATCAGTACATCGACGATCTGCAAAGTCAGGTTAATGAAATCGGTCAGCGGGTTTTTGAGACTTACGTACTCCTTCCTTCCGAGGTGCAGAACATTGCAGGAACGGAAAACTGGCAGTTGCAATGGCAGCAACAACAGCAATAAGTGCGGAGGCTTACCCCAGGAATTGCAGATGCGCCTTCGCGTACACCACCGAACTGAATACATCTACACGGCACCTGTCATCGACAGCGTGAATGAGGTTCGCCTCTGCCCACCGGACAACAGCTTTCAAACCTGTAATTCGAGTTTTATCTCAGTCGTCCCGACAGGAAAGCTGACCCACTACATCGACCTCAATGGCAACAAGGTGAATCATTTTGAGATACCTGAGCCTCACAGCCGTCTCACGATTGAAAGTCGCGCCGTTGTCACCACGCGCAACAAGGTCAACTTTGACAACCTACCCTTTGGTTTTCACCACGGCCACCTCGGTAAATGCCGCTCGATGGAAGAGTGCCATACCTACATTCAGAACAGCGCCTACGTGGAACGAACACCGGAGATCTGGAAAGAGGCGCTCGATATCCAAGGCTTCTCCGAAGATGTCTTCCAGACAAGTTATTGCATCATGGAGTACATCTTTGAGAACTACGAATACCAGTCAGGTGCCACCACTGTTTCGACCCACGCTTCCGAAGTCATCAGAAATCAGCAAGGTGTTTGTCAGGATTTCGCTCACGCGATGGTTTCTTTCTGCCGCGCCATTGGCATCCCTGCCCGCTATGTGAGTGGCTACTTTTTCGATGCCACCCGCGATAACAGCATGCGCGGCTCGGAAGCCTCACATGCCTGGGTCGAGGTCTTTATCGACGGTGTCGGCTGGATTGGCCTGGACCCCACCAACAACAAAGTAACCGATGAGACATACATTATTTTAGCGAGGGGACGGGACTACAGGGATGTTGCACCTGTCACCGGCGTTTATAATGGTATCGGTCGCAGCGGTATGCAGGTGCACGTGAGCGTTAAACGGCTCTCGGACGGCGAGCACACTGAAGTCAGCGTGCCAGTGGATTGAACTCCCGTTTAGATCGAAGGAACCTCTTCGCATCCTTGCCGCTCACTCGCCCTTCAATGCGAGGTAAGCCTTCGCTTCCATCTCCGAATACTCACGAATATAGATATTCCGCCACGAAATCTCACCGCCGTGGGTTTGCAGTTGGATAGGACCCGACTCGTAGATCGGCTCCCTCGGCTTGAAGTAATTCCGCATCTTGGCATGATCGACGACCAACTTGCCATTCAGGTAGACAGTCACATACTCGCCCACCATGGTGATACTCATCTGGTTCCACTCTCCAAAGGGCTTGTCAGCGAGAATCAGTGGATCCTTGCCCGGCAAATCTTTATTATTCCAAAGCCCACCGGAACCCTTGTCGGCACCAAGTTTGAATTTCTTTTCCTCCGTTGAATCCCAGATCTGGACCTGGGGCACTCCCCGCAGGTAGATCCCGCTGTCCGCCAACGGCACCGTCTTGTACTCAAGCCGAAGCTCGAAGTCGGCATAGTCCTTTTCAGTGGTCAAATAAAGGCCTTTGCCGTCGTTGTGAAGCACTCCGTCGACGACAGTCCAATGAGCGTGGATATCCTCAAGCGTGGATTTTTTGTGTGCCTTGAGTTCCTCGGCAGTCATCTCCTTGAGCTTCACTGGATCTTCAGTCTTGCGACCAAACCAGCCGGAGAGATCCTTTCCATTAAATAGAGGCGTAAATCCTTCCGGAACATCTTCAGCACCGGCGGGAACATGAAGCGACAAGGCGACGCCGAGGCTCAGAAAGATTCGAAATCGAAAATTCATAAAATCAGTTGGGATTCAATGCCGGCAGGGACGCCGCTGCAATGGCCTGACCATGCCGTTTCATTTTTTCATTAGGAATAGTGAGCCGGATCGTCTCAGCCAATTCAGGAAACTCAGACTGCAACACTTCGCGAGCCCGGTCGATCAGCAAATCACCTCCCGAGCCGGAAGTCACCCGTCCCATGATGATAAGCGTGTTGATGTCGTAGAACTCCGCGTAGTGCGCCAAATTGTATCCGAAGCAGGTCCCGAGCGTTTCGTAGATTTTCACCGCCCGCTCATCACCGACTTCCATCGCTCTCTGCACTTCGATCAATTGCTCAGGAAACGAAAGCTCTCCATAGTCAAATCCGGCCGCCCCTGTGAGCCGGGCCACCGCCTGCTGCGAGCAGAACTGGGCGCCGCATCCTTCATCTCCTGACCATTCGTCAACGGGACCACCGTCACGATAATCCACCGGTGCGAAGGCCAACTCGTTCAACCGGGGGGTGACCTGGCCGTTCAAATCGACATAACCCACCGCCTCGGACGTACCCATGGCAATTCCCATGACGCCGTTGGTTTCGAGACTCATAGCCCCTGCGAGAGCCGTGACATCTCCATCATTCACAATTTCAAACGGTGTCCCTGGAAAGTGCTTACCGATCAGGTCAGTGAACATCGGCTCGACACTGGACTTGAAGGTATCGTGATCGGTCACCCCGCGAAACAGCGACGCCAGCCGAACCTGGTTATTTATATAGACACCGGCGGCTGACCCACCGATCGCATCAACCTTCGGGAGGTGTCCCGCCGCAGTCATTAGCGAATCCAACACGCCGCGGTAGTGATAACTGGGGTCCTTCTGGAAATATGGATCCCACTCCACTTCTTCTGAATACACCACCTCACCATCAATCAAAGCCGCACACTTACGATCCGATCCGCCGAGATCAAACCCGATCCGGCAGCCATCCAGATTTCGGCCCAGGGCTACCGCGCTCTGGCTCTCATCCGGCAGATCTTCTTTCCTGGCAGGTAATATGGTGATCGCCTCACCGAAGACCTTGTGCCCGAGAGTATCATTATCAAACTGCCGGGCTCCGTTGCCGGAGTAGGATCCCGCCAGGCGAGTGGTCAGTGCATCATCACCGTGGATCAAGACGCGACTACCTCCCTTGGCCCACAGCAGAAACTTCAACAGGCGCTCAACATAACGAAAGTTGAGCGCCACATTATCTTTCACCGAGCTGAGGATTTTCGTCTCGTAGCGAAACGTCACTCCGTTCGGGCGCGAAATTGATATTGCCAGTTCCACGGAGTCAGGATCTTCTTTCACTTTATTGAGAAAGTCTCGATTCCATAAAGCTGCAGGAACAAATCCGGGATCAAGGACAGGCGTGATCATATGACTTCAGGCTTAATTGCTGCCGAAAATGAAACCGCGTTGACCGCCAAATCACAACACGCCTGCACTTGTCCCTCTTTGGCACACCCCACCGCAAATCACTTCAACAACTGAGGGCGAGTTACTGTCATCCCGTCGAGAAACTCTGGAATGAACCGATAATCCCGTTCGCTTGCGCCATCCCCTTCCAGCAGCCCGATCAACTGGCGAAGAAAGCAGCGTTCGTAGTCTCCGGTCGGGCTCAGGAAACGGGTGATAGCCGGATGAATAAACTCCATAGTGGGAGAACTGCCGCAGCTGATCACAGAGAGATTCTCTGGAATCGAGACCCCCTGGTGAGTCAGGAAGGTCACCGTGCGAATCGCATCATGGGTTCGCCAGCAAAGCAGGGCCGTGGGTGGATCACTGCGACCAAGACGGTCTCGCAGTAGATCGATCAGGTTAGCCTTGTCATGAAGCAGAATCCGTCTCTTCACATCTGATGCTTTCTCGAGCGTTCGCTGTTTGAGAGCCTCCACAAAGAGGTCGCAGGCCCGCTGGTTCAGTTTGCCCGGGTCACGGCGCATCAGCATCATGATATTCGAAGCATCATGCCCGGCAGCTTCAAAGCGTTGGATGGCCTGATCAATGACCGCCTCAGCATCCATGTCTACCGAAGTGAATGACACTTTCGGATCGCGCCCGCCGAGGACGAGAGCCCGCTCACCGTTATCGTAGCACCATCGCTGAACCGCTCCTGAGCAATCGTGTAAAAGCCAGACTGAACGGGGAAACTGTTCTTTCAACTGGCCCAGATTGCGATTGAGCGCCTTGGCTGTTTTGACTTCAACCCGCCTCGGCACCAGCTGAATACCTCGTTTACTCAACTCTTGAAAAGTCCGATTAAAAAGAATACGTGACCTCGGGATTCCCTGTTCTTCGGCGTAAGGACTGATCAGCATCACATGATCAGGGACCACGGAGGCTGCTGTTACTCCTTCGGCTTTCGCAAGAATCTGACGAGGCTTTCCGGGACTGGTTCCGATGACGCCGTATTCCTCCAGCCTCTGCAGGGCGGAACGAATGGAACGGCGCCCCACACCATAGTGGTTGGTCAGCTGATGTTCACCAGGTAAGGTGCCGGCCCACTGCCCGCTGGCAATGTCAGCTTCGATCGCATCGGCCACCTTTCTCCAAAGCGGCTGGCGCGAGATAGTGTGGTTGGCCGCGCTCACAATTCAATACATTTGCCCTGCTCGGCGGCTTCCTGCGCTGCCAGAACAATTCGCAGGCTGTTCAGTGCGTCTTCAATGTGGCGGGTCATATCAACCTCACCCCGAATCGCCCTGAGAAACAAATCCTGTTCACGTTCGCAAAGATCATCGTGCCCAGGCTCGTCTTCAAGATCGATGTAACGGTCTGGCTCGATGAAGGCGCCTTTTCCATCGAGAGCTCCACGATGCACCAGCAGGCTTTCGGTACGTGTGTGAGAATCCACGTTATCACTTTCCTTCCCATCGCCCTCCTTGGCAGCGATGCTGACACAACCTTTCGGCCCAACCACGTCTTTCACAAAGTGCGCCGTTGTGCTCATCATCGGCCCCCAGCCTGCCTCATACCAGCCGACGGAACCGTCTTCGAAAGTGATCTGCATCTGTCCGTAGTTGCACTGGTCACCTACCTCATCAGAAAGGTGAGCCTGAATCGCACTGACACGTATTGGCTTCGATTCGGTCATCTGGCACATCACATCAACGTAATGGACGCCGCAGTCTACCATCGGCGGAAGAGATGACATGATATTCTTGTGGGTTTGCCAGTTATCCCCGTGACTCTGCTGGTTCAAGTTCATCCGCATCACAAGTGGCTTCCCAAGTTGCTGAGCCTGATTCACGAATTCCATCCAGGAAGGATGAACCCGCAGGATGTAACCGATCGTGATCGCTCTGCCCGTTTCTTTTGCCACGCGAACCACCTCTTCAGCCTCAGCCACCGTCTCAGCGATCGGCTTCTCAAGAAAGACATGCGCCCCCGCTTTCATGGCTTTGATCGCGTAATCGGCATGCGTATCCGGGAAGGTATTGATCGAAACAGCATCAGGCTTCAGTTCTTCGAGAGCTTGTTCGTAGCTGTCGAAGCCGGGCCAGGTCTCTCCAAGTTCTGCGAACATCGCGTCACGACTGACACTGGTTCGACTAACGACGCCGACAATTTCAAATCCATCCAGTTTCTGGTAGGCCTTGGCGTGGGATTTTCCCATGTGGCCGCAACCGACTACGAGAACTCTTACGGGTTGATTCTTTTCCATAGGTTTGTGAAATCACTTCTCCCAGACCGCAAGTCGCTGCTCAGTTTCATCGCGAAAACGCTCAACGGCATTCAATGCAAACTGCCTCGCAGATCTCGCAGGATCATCCAGCAATCCTGACAAGTCCACCGCCAGGGATGCCTGAGAAAACTCATCACTGGAGTGGGATTCGCCGTAGGTGGCGTTAGCATGGCGATGACCGATTTCTCCCAAGTCGTATCGCTTTCCCCCTGCAATCTGGGAGTCGAACACTCCAATTAGAGCCTGAGCGAGATGCTCGCGCCGACCGCTGTCCAGGGTTAGCTTCTGAGTCGATGACAACCAGTCGAGCTTGCCCCAGACTTCAGCCCCGAGAAAGGTCTCCGGCTTTTGTTCCTTGGGAAGTTGCCGGAGTGCCTCAAGAACATGATAAAACACAGCGATATGGGTCGCGTGACGATCCAGCGGCTGGTGAGATGTCACCTCCCCTGCTCCGGCTGCAACTAGGACGGCTTCCAAGTCAGCAACCAGACCGTCATTGATACCTGCTTTGATTTCGCTGCTCTGGTAATCGAGTTGAATCACCACGCTGTAATCCCCCAACATCGCTGCACGAATCTGTTCGCGCCTTCGAATTTCACGCATCTCTTCATCGGAATAGTTTTCGTAAGGACCGGTTCTTGAACTGCCTCGCCCATCAGTGACGACGACACCGGCAAACCAGGCATCCGGGTTTTCAAAGCAAGTCTCGATCGCGGGGTAAGCTGCAATCTCGAGGTCGTCGTGATGAGCCCCGATAGCAAGATGCGTTGTCCGCGCCATCGCTTCCCGGAGTGTGACACCGTCCGGCACAAAAATATCAGCGCCGGCATTCGACAGGGAGAAATCTTCAAGAGCGATCATAAATTCTCCACCTTCACACGTTGAAAGACTTCCATGGCCTCGTATTCCGCAAGCCCCAGTTTATCGTAGGCGGCAGCAACGGAACGATCATCGTTGAGCGACTCCTCATTGCGAAGGTCAACGACCGCACGCAGACGCTGCAGGGCATTCCCCTTCAACTCATGCTGAACCGGACTGATCGGAACAGACATGTCGATTTCATAGGGCTTCAGTGCCTCTTCACGATGGCGGTAACACCAGATGTGATCCGTTGTGATCGGAAACTTCCGGATAGCAGCAGCCACCAATTGAAAAGCGATTCCCTGCGGACTCATCGGATCGGCAACCGAGCCGGCGACAAAAACGAGATTCGGATTCAACGTTTCCAGCAACTTTGCGACCGCTTCATGGTCAGCACCGGTGACATGAAACTGGCGAAACCTACCTGATTCGTAAAATGGCAGGTCGAGAAATTGAAGCGCTTCTTCATCAACCCCCAGCGCGGAAGCACTGTCGACCACTTCGGCCCGAAGAATCGCGGATTTCAGTTTCCTCACCTCCGGATTTAAAGCCGCTTCGGCATCACTGACCTGGAGACGCTCCACGTGATCACCCAGTTGGTGAGAAACTTGCTCCGACTGCCCCACTGTCTTAAGGCAGCGAATCAACTTGAGAGCTTCCTGGTCGCGCACCCGCAAATTCCCTGACGTCAGTGCAACGAGGGTAACGTGATGGCCCTGCTCCTTGAGGCGATTGATAGTCGCTCCCATCCCCACGAGGGCGTCCTGCGGTTCCGCCGAAAAGATTACTGCGTGCTTGGGATGGGGGGTCGACTTCTCCGGTCGGGTCTCTTCATTCGCATCCGGCTTACCTCCAGGCCAACCGGTGATGGTGTGCTGGAAATCATTAAACGTCGCGATATTGAGCGAATAGGAGTTCTCCCCTTCGGCGATCAGGTCACCGAGGCCGGATTCGTTGTAATCATCGTCCACCAGCTTGAGGATGGGCTTCTCCGTCTTGCCGGAAGCCCACGAAATTGCCCGACGCTTCATCCGCCGCGTCCAGGAAATCGAATCCACCAGCCACGGGTATCGCAGTCGGGTCAAATCACCGGCAGCCGCCTTATCAAGGACAAACTCCGCGTTGGAATGACGTTGCAGGAAACTGGCCGTCACCACCTCACTTTCCGGCTCTTCAACCGCGATGCGAACCACGTCAGCCTTGCCCTTGCCCCAGGCGAGCAGGAAGACCTTGTCTGCTTCGAGGATAGTCCCGACACCCATTGTCACCGCCGTTCGCGGGACGTTGTGGAATCCCTGGAAGTCGGCCGACGCATCGAGTCGCGTGACACGATCTAAAGTCACCACGCGAGTCCGTGAGGTCACTGGGGAACCGGGTTCGTTAAAACCGATGTGCCCGCTTCGACCGATACCAAGCAACTGGATATCAATACCTCCTGCTTCACGAATCTTCTGCTCGTAGGCTGCACACTTGTTCTCTAGTTCCTCTGCCGAATCACCGGAGGCATTGGGGATATTGGTCCGCCCTTCGCCGATGTCGACGTGATCAAACAACTGCTCACGCATGAATCGCGTGTAACTCTCGGGGTGATTCGTATCGAGCCCGCTGTATTCGTCGAGGTTAAAGGTGGTGACGTTACAAAAACTGAGCCCCTCCTCCCGGTGCAAACGGATCAATTCCCGATACACCGGAATCGGGGTCGAACCGGTGGCCAGCCCGAGAACAGCATCACGGCCTTCCTCCTGGCGGGATCGAATCAAACAGGCTATTTCAGCAGCGACCCGGCGGGCCGCTTCTCCAGCCTCCGGATACACCTGAACGGGGATCTTCTCGTAACGGTCGTGCATACCAGCCACAGTCTGCCAAGAGCACTCCTTCCAGCAACGCTGCGAAGGATGTCTCATTATGGAACACCTCAAGGTGAATTCAAAGCGCCAATTTGGTCACTCAATCGACTCCCCGAACGCCAATAGTCAGGAGGATGTTGGCAAATTTCTGCTGGTCCGCCGTCTGGATGGTCAAAACCTGATCGGGTTGGCCCGCCGCTTCATAAAACGTGAAGCGCTCGATCGTTCCGAAATCGATTTCGAGGTTCGAATCGCGAAATACCTGGCGATACTCTTCCCACACTGGCGGCTCTTCGGTAAGCGCATACGGTCCGGTCGTCTGATACATCATCAAGTCCGCCGCCTCGATCGGGACAGCGGTAACCAGGGCCGTCAGGACCTGGCTGCAGGTCGGAATCCCCGGTGAAAGGTTCAAACTGACCAGTTCCGCTCTGGGTCCCAACGTTGACGAAGCCGGGTAGTTGCCGTCAGCAATAAGAACTTTGCTGCCGTGACCTGCCCGGCCCAGCACTTCGTTGATCTTCGGATGAATCAATTGGTGTTTCAGCATGGCACTCTACAAGGCATAAACTCTCATCGCATTCCGCCCCATAATATCAGCCTGCTCGTCGGCCGACAGCTCACTCATCAATGACCCGACCGCAGCAACCCAGGCTTCGTAATCGGTTTTCAATAGGCACACCGGCCAGTCACTGCCAAACATCAGACGCCGTGGACCAAACGATTCCAGGGCCACCTCCCAGTAGGGGCGAATCAAATCGTCCGACCAGCCTTTATCACGAACCTCAGTGACGACGCCGGAAAATTTGCAAACCAGGTTCTCGCGCTTCGCGATTTCGCGAAAATCCTTCTCCCACTGCTGATCAAACGCTGCCTCACTGATCACGGGTTTGGCAATGTGATCCAGGACCATCGGCAAATCCGGGTGTTGATCGACAAACCGAATCGATGCCGGAAGCTGCTTGCTGAAAATTAGAACGTCGTATACCAGCCCGAAGCGCCCTAGTAGACTGACTCCTCGGTTAAACTCTTCACCAAGAATGAACTCCGGATCCGGTTCGCCCTGCACCACATGGCGAATCCCTTTCAGCGAGGGCGTTAAGACAGAATCAAGGATCTTCTCCACCTCAAGGTCAGCCAGGGGCACCCATCCAACCACCCCTCTGATCAACGGGCTCTTCTCTGCGAACCCACAAAGCCATTCAGTCTCCTCAATCGTCTGCCTCGCCTGAACGGAAACGAATCCGTCCATCTTTGTCGCTTTCGCAACCTTACCCAGGTCAGCCGGACCAAAGTCCCGCTTAAGAACGTCCATTCCCTCGCCAATCCACCCGTACTCAACAGGATCGTAGTTCCAGAAGTGATGATGACTGTCGATGCGCATTTTTCAGTTTGTGTAGTCTTTACCTTCCCAGCTATCGTAAACCGAACTCTGCCATTCCTCGAGTTCTTTAAGCATTTCCGAAGCACGCCCTTTTTCGCTTCCAGCGAGATCGGTCGCCTCCATGGGATCTGACTCCAGGTTGTAGAGTTCTACCCTGACCTCATCCCCTTTCTGAATGCGGTGCAACTTCCAGGGCCAGTCGTTCCAGGCGGCATGCCCTTTGTAATCTCCGCGATCAAACGTCGGAAATTCCTTCACATTCTTGAGAATTCTTTCCGGGTGCGGCGTCGGTTGCCCTGCCTGCTGAGCTTCCATCAGGGCCTTGATAATCCGATCACTGTGCGTCGACTGACCTACCGTGTGATCATGCCAGAAGCCCATCGGCGGATGTTTCTGCCCCCTACCGAAAAGAGCCGGTGACAAGTCGACCCCGTCCAGTGGTGGCTGATGGGACACCACAGCGCCGGCGATGCTGACGAGAGTGGGATAGATATCCGAGGACGAGGATGGCAACGAGATTCTGGCAGGTTTCAATTTCACCGGCCACTCAACGATCGAAACTACCCGCAATCCCCCTTCGTAAATACTCCCCTTTTTTTTCCGTCCGCCGGAAGAGGCCTCGACCAGCCCCCCGTTGTCACTGGTGTACCAAAGGATGGTGTTGTCCTCGATCCCCATCTGACGGAGACTCGCCCGCAACCGGGCAATCTGCTGATCAATCAAGGTGATCTCGAGGAAGTAACCCTTGCTCTTCTCACCCGCATAGAGCTCGTCTCCACCTGGAAAATCGACTGGCACTTCAGCAAAAGGGACATGGGGTGCCGGGAACCACGTCACCGTAAACATTGGCTTGTCGCCATCCTTGTGCTTCTCGAGAAACTCAATCGTCGCATCCATCGAGATGACAGAGCCCTGCCCCTTCGGATTCTCGTAGTTCCCGTTTCGGCTCAAGTAGGGATCAACATCGAAGAAGTTGAGCGCCGAAAACCATTCATCAAAACCGGCACCGCCTGGGTTGGTAGGACTGTCAGGCTGAACCGAGCCGATATGCCACTTTCCGAAATGGCCGGTCACATACCCGGAGTCACGAAGCACCTCTGCGATAGTGACTTCATTCGGGCGCATGTAGTGCCCATGATTGGGCACATTGGTTCGAAAAGGATGGCGTCCCGTCATCACGCTGGCTCTCGTCGGCGAGCACACCGGAGCGGAAGCATAGAACCGTTCGAAGACGACGCTGTTTCCGGCCATTTCATCCATACCCGGAGTCTGGACAAAGGGATGCCCCATGAATCCAGCATCCCCCCAGCCCTGGTCATCCGCCATCACCAACAGGATGTTCGGGCGATCATCAGCCCTGGCCCCTGAAAGAAGCGCCAGAAAAGAAATAATAAGCAGAATCAATTTCATTGCCATCCAGTCTCCCGTCTATTGCTTCGGCGCAGCTTCAATGCGTTGCGCCACCTGTTTACCCATCAATTCAAAACCCTCCTCAGGCACCTGTTCTCTCCCGTCAGCTTGAAGCGGCAAGCCAGACATAATATTCAACCGAGCAGACAAAGGCGACAGAAGGGGTTTCATAGTGAAACGTGTTTACGGACATTCCCTCACCATTTCAAGACACTTCACCGCGTATCGCCGTCCCATTCCTCTCACCTTACGGGTTGCTATTGAAGGAAGTCATGGACAAGCTCTTCTCTCCACAGCTCTTCTCTGATGGCTAACGAATCCGACGCTCCAGTTTCATCTCCAACCCCCTGGTATCAGACCGCTGCCGCAGCTTTTATCGGTCCATTCGTCGCCTTCCTTGTCATCCTCACGCTCGTCCAACAACTTGGGACAGAGGACGCCTCTGCTCCGTGGTGGCGCCAACATCCCGAACATTGGGGGTATCCCCTTCAGGCGATTCTCTGCATTGGGCTCGTCATTCTCTGGCGAAAGCACTATCCCAGATTTTCATGGAATGGCAGTGGACTTGCGGTTCTCATGGGCATTGTCGGCATTGCTGTCTGGCTTCTCCCCCCGTTAATTCATGCTGCTACCGGAATTGGCGAAGGAGGCTCACTGCCCTGGTTGAAGTGGCTGGGATTTCAGTCCCGCCTCGATGGCTTCAACCCCTACCTGTTCGGAGAAGAAACGACCGCGCTCCAACTCAGTCTGATTCTTTGCCTGCGTTTTCTGCGTCTCATCATCGCCGTCTCTCTCGTCGAAGAGATCTTTTGGCGCGGCTTTCTCATGCCCTTCCTCAGCGATCCGGATGGAGACTGGAAAGAGCGTCTTCTCAGTGAATGCACCCCTCAAGCCGTTGCGATGACTGCGTTGGCCTTCGCACTAGTCCACCTTGGACCTGATTTCGCCGTCTCGCTGGTTTACGGGGCAATCACCGGATGGGTATCCATCAAAACGGGAAACATGTGGGCCGCCGTCATCATGCACGCTGTCGCCAACCTCAGTCTTGGACTTTTCATTATTTTCACTCAGTGGTGGGGCCTGTGGTAAACTTGCGCCAACCCATGTCCGAATTCTTCTCAGAGCGATTTCCGATCTGAAAGACGCTTGTCATTTACGCGTTGCCGGTCATTCCTCCCCTCATTGGTCTCGACCTGTTTTCAACGATCTCCGTTGGTATTTACGCCCCGCCTGATAAGGAAAGGCCCAAGGGCATCGCCGGCTACGCAGCGAACTTTTGTGAACTTTTGCACCGATTCACGTATGCGCTTGGCCCGGTATCAGCTTCGCTTTATGAAACAAATCTGTCACATTGAGGGCAGTTGGATTCATTCCACCCATCCATGAAAGGCCAACCAACATGCGATGAGCATCCTTCGAACTTTTCGTTCGAATCCCATACCCGCCATTCCCGAGGCCCGGCACGGCCTTGTTTAAACCGTTTCCAAAGAAACTTCTGAATCCGAGGAAAAGCTCATCCAGTGGGGCATTGGTTACCAAACACTTAGGAAATCCTGATGAACAACAACACCAAATTATACAGGTATACCTCTGAAGTGGCCCCGGCCATATCCCGACCGTTCCGTGTCCTGACAGCCCTGCTGCTGCTTCCCCTCATCACCCTGTTCGCAACCTCCGCTGAGGCGCGCCTAGGTGAATCATTCGAAAAATGCGCCAAACGCTATGGCACCCCGACGGGTTCGATCAATATTCCCGGCCTGCTCCCCAACGGAGTCGGATTTCATCGCGGCGAGTATTCCATCACCTGCGGATTTGAAGACAACAAGTGCATCATTATGGTGGTGACCCGGCTCGTTCCCGATGATCCGATCCAGAAGGCAATTCCCCGCGATGACATCACCTTCTTCATGCGGGACAACTTCGGGCACACCAGCTGGGTGCTGACACAACTCGATAAAGACCAATCGACCTGGAGCACCTACGATCTCGAGGATCACAAGCCCTACATTGCCACCTACGACAGCAATCTTGAAATGCTGACGATGAAAATTGCCGGGCGCTAACCCGTCCTTTTCTTTCGACCGTTCAAAATGGCTCCGATGAAGGTGTAACGCACCAGCCATTCGTAGACTACCAGTAAGACCCCCGTCGTCACTGTGCAGACGAGAGTAAACTTCACGACGATGGGCCAGTCCAGATCACTGATCCAGATCTGCAGTCCCATCACCACAGGCAAGTGCGCGAGATAAAGCCAATAGGCGGAGTCGGAAAGATATCTCACCCATCGGCTTTCCCCGCTGAAGAAACGCCGGAAAAATCCAAGATGCGCGTAAATCATCAACCAGGTGAAAACCGCGGCACTCAAGCTGCCGGCCCAATGCTGCCCTCCGAACCGCTCGCCACCGCTACCCAGCCAGGTCGAGGCGGCAACAAAAGCAGGAACACCCAGCAGAGCCCAGAAAATCCAGAAACGACCGGCGTTCGTTTCAAATGACTCATTTCCATAACTCAGAGCGCCGAAGGCAAAGAAAACCGCGTAGTAAAGCAGCTTAGGGGGCCATGGCAGGATCCCCGGGGCGGTATCGGCTCCAACGCGTTCCCCCATGAACAATTGGCACAACAAGGTGGCAGGCAGGACCCAGAGCCAGCTTCGGGGGGAAGCGCTCATCCATTTAGGAATTTGGAACGGGATCAATTTTCGAATCCACACAACCGACGCGAACATCACCACCAGCCAGCAGAGATAATAGAGAAACCAGAGGTGCTGAAACAGAGGCAATTGGGCACCCAGCTTCCAGAGATCAAGGAACTGCTGCAACAAGGGGTTCAGAATCCCGGATTCACCCCCATTTTCAATCAAGAGCTCTTTGATCTGCTTTCTCCCCCGGTTGAGCTCGACTCTCTTAATCTCGATCCCGAGTATCTCGCTGACCCAATTCACCGTGCCCATCCCGTGGCGCTGAGAATCCAAAGGGGTCTCGCCATTGTTATTCCTCGCCGTCACATCGGCTCCCGCTGCGATAAGGAGCGCCCCCTCTTCTCCCCGGCCAAAAAACGAGGCCGCATGCAAGGCTGATGAACCTTCGCCATCGCGAGCGTTCACATTAGCCCCGGCTTCGATCAGGAGGGAAACCAGTTCCGGCTTACCCTCTATCACCGCCCAGGCCAGTGGAGACAATTGAAACCCTGAGTCTTTCGCATTAACGTCTGCACCCTCCGCCACCAAAGCGCGGACTTGATCGCCGTCGCCACTTCTAACCAGCTGCGACAAAGCCTCTTTATTTTCCGCGTTTGCCAATTCTCCGTCGCTCACTTGGCCCGTCTCGCGCTGCTCCGCCACTACCGCCTTCTTGGCATTCCCCCAGAAAGTCAGAGGGAGCACCAGCGCCCAGGTCACGATCGTTCCCACCACCAGGGGAATCAGAATTCGAGTGGCTCTTTGCTTGAGCAACCCCTTGAGACCCCGCTTCCTCCACAGCATCGCCGTGAAAAATCCGCTAATGAGAAAGAACAAGGGCAGCCGGAAGCCGTGAATGAAGCGGAGGATCGTTCCACAAACTTCCGTATTCTGGTTGCGGTCCTGGGCCGGCCAGAACGGGATGACCATGAACGACATTAATCCATGCAGGACGATACCCAACAACATGGCGTAGCCCCGAAGGGCATCGAAGTCATGAAAGCGTTTCACCTGGTTTGAAATCATCCGATTAATGAAACTCAATGGGCGAGACGCAAGTCTCGCCGAGCCCGTTACTCCTTGTTATACGCGAAATGCTCCTCTAGGGGCTCCGAAACCAACGCCGTCTCTTCACCTGCGACCCACGCCTGGCCGATGTTGTCTGCACCCTCGTCGATGAGCATGTTGAGATCAACATCAACCTCAAATCAGGTCGGAACACAACCCTCAAATTTTCACTCTCCACCTTCCGCCACGAAAACCGGAGCTACTACTTCACCATCTTTCTTCACCCCGATGCAAAGTCAGTGGGTCGGCTCTACGACATCGACGGGGTTCAAAAGGTCCTCGAAGACAAAACCTGGGGGAGCTGGAGATTACCCTCTCCCCTACTGGAAAAATGAAAGAATAACCGGGCACCCCGGTTCTATTCCACCTTGATGCCAGCCGCAGCGGCTTCCCCCTTAGCGACCTTAAGCCGTTCTCGAAGGTAGGTCAGGGCTTCCTTCTCTTGCTTCAATTCGTTGATGTCAGCAAACATTTCGTCCATGTCAGCCTGGATATCGCCAACAAGTTCTTTGATCCAGTGGCCCACTTTCATCGCAGAATCGGTTGAGGTAATGGTTCCACTGTCTTCGGGTGGATTCCGCATCAGGCCAACCTGCTCCTCACGCATCACGATAAGGTTGTTATTCTGATCAAGTTCGTGCTGCAGGAGCTCGCGATACTGGGAGGTGATCTCCTTTTTCATGATCTCTCCAATCTCGCGGTTGCGCCTGTCGAGACCCTCGATGCTTTTGTCCAGTGCATCGATCAACTCCTGACGGGTTTGATCGGTATGAATGGTCTGCTTTCGGTTCTGCTCGTATTCGGGGTTATCTCGCGTGGTCTCCCAGCTCCAGCCGCGCCATCCGCTGGAACGCGAGTACTCGTACTTGGGTAAATCCTTGTGAGCGGCAAAGGTCTGGGCCAGTTCGACGATTTGATCAATACGCTTCTCGATACGGGCATCATACTTATCCATTGCCGAGAACAAGGTATCCCGGTCGATTGAAGGGTCTTGGGAATAGGCTTCAAGCTTCAGTTCACGACGCTTGGAACCGTAGAGACGGATCGACTCGCGAAGTCCTTCAATGGCTTCCTCTTTCATTCGAACGACACGAGTGCCGGACTCTTTCGAATCTTTCATGCTCTCAAGTTGTTCGAGAATGCGATCGATGCGCCCCTCAATACGTTGGTCGAGTTGGACAATGTCCTGTGTCAATTCAGAGGCACGAATCTCACGCTCCTCGATCTGGCGCTCCACTTCCGGAACCCGAGCGGCGACTTCCTCGGGCGATAAAGAAATGGGTTGAGAGGCAGCGGCCTTGGGACCCTGCTGCGCCTGCGTCTGGAGGCCGCCGATCAGCATGGCTGTGGCTGTCGCAATAAGAATGGGCTTATTTATCATGACTGTAGGATTGAAAGGGTTTTACGAAGTCTCAGCGACAAATCTATGAAGAAATCGAACAAGCATAGGGGGGGGTAAATCTCACTCTCCTAGTTCGCCAATGTCTTCACCATCCCGGCTAGATCGGCGAACGCGGCCGAAATCGGACTCTCTTTCGGGTCGAGAGTCGCAACAGGTTGTCCTTCATCGGCGTGCTGGCGTGTAGGCGGATCGAGGGGAATCTGCCCGAGAAGCGGTACACCTAGACGCTCTGCTTCACGGGTGCCTCCACCTTCGCCGAAAATGTAGTAACGGGTTCCTAGATCGCACTCAAACCAGGCCATGTTTTCGACAATTCCGGCAATAGGCACATTAACCTTCTCAAACATGCTGGCAGCCTTTCGGGCATCGATCAAAGCAACCTCTTGGGGCGTGGTCACCACTACTGCTGCATCCACCGCCACAGTCTGGGAAATGGTTAGCTGGATATCACCAGTCCCGGGAGGAAGGTCGAGAATGAGATAGTCCAGTTCACCCCAGACACACTGGCGGAGAAACTGCTGAGTGTAACGAGTCGCAAGCGGTCCACGCACAATCACCGGAGAGTCATCACTGAGGAGAAAACCCATTGAGATCGCCTTAATCCCATGAGCCTCGATGGGAATGATCTCATTCTGTTCCGTGGCCATGGGCTGCTTGTCTGCGGCACCTAACATCAAAGCCACGGAAGGCCCGTAAAGGTCACAATCGCAGAGCCCCACTTTGGCCCCGGTTTTACTCAACGCGATGGCCAGGTTGGTGGACACTGTTGATTTTCCAACACCCCCTTTTCCGCTGGCTACGGCGATAATCTTTTTCACGCCGGGAATACTGGACTGACCGGCCGACGGATCACCACCCGTCACAGGCTCGGGCGGATCCTGGATGTCAAAGTCGATCGACACCTTGCCGACACCCTCGACTGAGTTGAGCACAGATTCGATCCCTTCATGGATCCCACGCGGGATGTTAGGATCGCGCGTGGCGAGACTGATCTGAACCGTCACGTCATCCCCGTCGATGACGACACCTTTAACCAATCCGAATGACACAATATCCCGGCTGAAGCCCGGATAGCTGACTTCTCCAAGTTTTTCGCGAATGAGGTCTTCTGTCATTATGTGTAAGTTCTACAAACCGTCTCGATAGGCTATTACGGACAGAAGTCCAATTTTGAGGCATCGCAATTCACCCTCAGGTCGATTTTCCGCCCATCCACCCCTCAATCCGCTGCCTGTATCGCGGCATCAGCGGCTTCGCGACCGTGAATCGAATTCTCTGCCTCGCGGATCGCCTCACGACTGATAACCGGCAATTCCTCCGGATAGGTGGACAAGTCCGGAACGCATTTGAGAAACTCTTTCGTGTAGAGGTGCTCAGGGGCTCTGATGATATCACTGGTGGTTCCTGCTTCGAGAACTCCTCCCTCGTAAAAGACAGCCACCCGGTCCGCAAACCGCTCCAAGGAGCGCAAACTACCCGACATCATCAGCACCGCCATCTCCGACTCTTTACCTAACTGATGCAACAACTCGACGAACTGATAAGCCGCCACCCTGTCGAGGCTGCCGAGGGCGTGATCGCAGATCAGCAGTTTTGATTGGGTCAACAGGGTGCGCATCAGTCCCAGCTTTCGGATCATCAGGTGAGACAACTCGCTGATCCGACGGAGCAGCACTCGCTCCGGTTCAACAATTCCAACGCGATAAAATAGGTCGCTCCACTCCGACTCCGGGAGAGCCGGCTTATTGCGCCCCATCAGTTTCCCTGTTTCACGCAGACACTGGCGAACGGTTTGGTTTGGATTGAACTGTTCCTCAATGTTTCGGGGCAAAAAGCTAATTTCCTCGCATCTGAGTTGCCGCTTTCGGGAACGGCGTGCCTTGATGACTTCCTCTCCCTCGAAAAGAATCGATCCACTCATCACTCGAGTTCCCGGCATGGCCACACCAAGGATAAGGCTCCCCAGTAAGGAAGTCCCGCAACCATGCTCCCCGGCGAGGACCATGACCTCACCTCGCTTCAACTGGAGGGAGACATTTCTCAATCCAATCCCGTGGTCAACACCACGACCGGAAAGCTCCACGCTCAGCGCTTCGACTTCGATTACCGGCTGTTCTTTGACTTGCCCTGACATGTCTCTCACAGAAATCTAGGATATCTCCCCGTTCTCAACACCCCAGCCGTAAGCGTCCCGAGAAGGGACAAAACAGCAACAACGATGGTCGCCATCATTCCCGGATAAAGAGCCATCCACGGAGCCTCGATGATCAGATCCCGCCCGTAGGCTACCATCGCGCCCACACTGATGTGCTCTCCGGTAAAGCCAAGGAAAGAAAGAGACATCTCCGCCATCACCAGCACCGGAATCATCCTGGCAAACACTCCCAGCAAGCGGCGAATCACTACGGGCACAATTCGGCTCCGGACAATCTCCTGACGCGTCAAGCCGAGCGCATACCCGGCCAGGATATCAGGACCCTCCTCTCCTTCCTCGAACCACCGCGCTGTCACTGGCGCCAGAGCCAGGGCTATCACCAGCGTCATTGCAATCATTGCCAGCATGAGACTGCCTCCAGCTCCTCCCGCGAGGATCACGATCACCATGAACGATGGAAGCAGAAAGCCCGCCCGGGATATTATTTTCAATAGGCGGAATCGATTTGCGCCAGCATTAAAAGCAAACAGCATCACAACGAGTAAGGTCAGGGCTACGCCGACTCCACTTGAGACCACGGCAACCGATACCGAATTCGCCATCGCGATACGGGAGAGTTTGTAAAGGTCCGCTCCGGTCCCCGTTGTCCCGAAACGATGTTCCTCACTGGGTTTCTCCCACAGGGGATGATCCGGCACTGTAAAGACCTCGCCGGGTCGCACATCATCATGGCGGGTCGCGGTAAACAACCAGCCTGACAGAACCAGGTAGGGAATCACGAGTAAAAGGACAAGACGAAGACGCCAGATCTTGGCTAGAATTTCCAGACCTACTCCGAGAGTCTTGCTGCTTCTGCGATTTCCCATCACTCAACACTCGTCAGCTTCACCAGGAGCTCACGACCAAAGGTCACCAGTCCGATCACCACCGCAACCACCACACTGCACATCAAGATGCCCGTGTAGTAGCCGCCTTTCACGCAATCCACGAACAAGCTACCCAGTCCGTCATATCGAAACCCCCACTCCACCACGACGAGCCCCCCAAGAATAAAAGGCAAAGCCTGATCCAGCAGCCCAAGCACCGCCGGCCGTGCCTGACGGTAGACATTGCCGTAAAAGATCGTGTCGTCCCGATGACCTACCGTATAGAGTCCCTTCACGAAGGGGCGTCCCGCCTCTTTCTCAATCAGCGATGACACCGCCCTCAACTGCCACGCCGCAGCAGGAGCAAGGACCGGAAGCGCAATGATAGAAGCATACCACCAACTCATCAGGTCAGGCCCTGACTGGACCACCACTTCGTCAGCAAATCCCGGGCGCTGCCAGACAAAATAGGAGTAGATCGCAACGGCCACAACGAACCAGAACCCTGGCACACAGGCAAAAAGGCTGAACGGAAGCGCGAGCAAGGCACCAAGTTTCACTCGTCGCAATCTTGCCGCGAGAATCCCCCAACCATAACCAACCAACAATACGCTGCCGTAGGCAATCAGCCAGACCCTGGCAGAACTCACCACCCTCTCAGACACCAGGCCCCGCCAATCGGTCGCATCATATGCAATCACGGAGGCTTCATCCTGATACGCTTCCGGCTGCCAAATATGTTGATCCGAACCACCGAAAACACAGTAGGACAGTTCTAACAAGAGCAGCACAATGACTCCCGCACCGACCACGCGCGCGAGGAAAGCCAGGATTCGCTGGAGCAGAAACTTCACCATGATCAGCCGTCGCTACCGCTGTCCTCCTGCTTTGCTTTTTCAATCCTGACCCACCATGGCCGGTCCCGCTCAAGCCCCGCCCTTCCGACTGTCATGGAAGCCGCTGTGTATTCACCAATTTTATCCGGCTTTGCTACCTCTATCGCATCCTCCCGGTGCCAGATAATTCGCCCGGTATCGCAAACGAAGAGGCAGGGCTGAAGGGCGGCAATTTCTGCCTCCAACTCAGTAGCGGCTTGTCTAACCTCTTCTTCATTTTCAGCGTAACGAAGATCCAGCAGCAACTCATCGACCACATGGTTTCGCAAGCCCCACATGTTGCCTCCTCCAAGCTCAACTTGCTGGGAATGCCAGGATTCGTAGCGGTCCCGCTCCAACGGAATCTCCCAGCTCAACATCATGGCGCTGAACTCTCTAGTCGCGAGATGCTCGGCCAGCATTTCCAACCACGGCATCTCTCGAACCTCGACAGTGACACCCACCGCCGACCAGTGCTCAGCGAGAGCGTTTGCCAGCTCGACCTGAGTTTCATTGGTCTCATTTACCAGCAACTCAAAAAGGAAAGGCTTTCCATTCGGTCCCACTCGATTTCCCTTCGATTCGTCGAACAAATATCCGTTTTTTTCGAGCAGATTTTCAGCCGATCTAGGATCAAAAAGCGGCAATGCCATTGGCTCCTCCGAATAGTTCATTCCCGGAAAAAAGAGACTCTTCGTCAGGACCTGGAACTCCGTCGCGCTGTTGGTGAGGATCGCCTCCAGATCCACCGCCCGGGCCAGAGCGAGTCGGACTTCTTTGCTATCGAACGGAGCCCGGTCCATGTTCCAGGCCACAAAGTGCTGAAACCGGGGACGACACTTCAGTTGCTTAACCATACCGGGATTTCTCTTAGTCCACTCACGGAACCGGGAATCCGGATCAATCGTGTCAATTTGCCCTGACCGAAGGGCCAGCAATTTTGACTCAAACGACTCCACCTGACGATACACAATGGCCTTCTGCTTTGGCGCACCGCGGAAGAATTGCTCATTCGCAGCCAGGACAATGCCGCCGTCATCCCTGCGGCTGACAATCCGGTAGGGTCCGTTACCCACAGGGTTCTTGAAGAAGGCCATCCATTCTTCGGAAGTCTCTGCCCCACCAAGGACATGCTCCGGAAGGACTGGCAGCTTTTCGAGACTTTCCATCAGGATGGTCGGCGAATCCCGCAGGATCATTCGCACCTGGTAGTCGTCGACCCTTTCAATTTCTTCAGCGAACCAGAATGCTCCCGCCATTGGTAACGGCGATCCCGGCCCTGTGAGCAGTCGATAGGTAAACAACACATCATCTGCCGTGAGCCGTTGCCCGTCGTGCCAAGTGACGCCTCGACGGAAGTCCACCGTCGCTTCGCGAAAACTGGTGTGACTGCGAATTCCCACTTCCTCTATCCGGGGATCCAACGTTCGATTCGATTCATAGTAGAGCTCCAACTCCCGGAGCAGGAGGTCGATGTCACCCTTGGCAAAAAGGTTCACTACCTGGTCGCTCTCATACTCCATCATCTTGATCTGCGACTTTTCGACCGAGCTCTGGAGAAACGTTTCAAAGGACTCCCTCACCGAGTTCGAAACCGAAAGCTTGATCAGCAGAAAGTTGCCCAGGTTCTCCGGGTCAAACCCATCCACGAGTTGATCCGGAATCTTAGGATCATAACCTTCGAGTATTGCGGTAATTACGCTGCCGTCGCGCTCAATTCGAAGTAACTTAAGACCGTCAGCAACATACTCACCGGAAAGCAACTTTGCCTCCGAGTCACCCGCCGCTTCTTCACTTTCACAGCGAATCGTCACATGGGTCCGGGCCCGGGTGCCCGAGACGATATTCGGGATGAGGTTCAACTCATCATCACGAAGCAAGAGGGGCTCAAAAACAAGATCCGTCACCTCGCGCGTCGTTCCATTTAGCGGCAGCAAAGGATTAAGCAAGCCGACAGGCTCGCGAATCACACAGTTCATCTCCTGCACCTCCTCGGGCAACTCCAATTGACTGACCTGTCGAAAGAGCACTACAGCGCAAAAAGTCACCGCAAGAGGTGCGGTAAAGAGAAGCGCACGGAGCCAGAACATGGCTTCAGTTTATATCGATGAAATGAGGAATTCCAAACCCGGAATTCCCCTCGCCTTAATATACCGCTCCCCGGAGAGCCAGCCCGCTTTCGGCGACAAAGAGAGGACACCCGCCATCCGGAGGGGAAGAGCCTGATCGACAATTCACCTCGAGCAGCGGCTCAGCGAAGATCGACACACTTCAGCGCAGTTTGCCCACGCATAATGAGATGACCGTTGCTGAGGGCCATGGGACTCCAGAACTTGAATTCGGGCATCTTGATGACAGCACGACCTTCCTGTTTGGCGATCTGCTCGTCGACTTCGGCTTTCTTGCCGAAAACATCCAACATGCCTACTTCCTGGTAACCATACGGAGAAGGCGCCACGGAACGAAGATAGCCAACTTCACCATCCTGGATGAGAAGATGTCCGTCGACGTGGATCATGTTACCGCGCCCCATGAATGGTTCCTCGCCGGTGTGCCAGAGAATTTTGCCATTAAAATCCATGCAAGCCAGTCCACCCTTTTGGCGAGCTTCGCCTTTATGATTGCTGTTTTCGTTGGCGAGGAAATAGATGTGCTCCCCGATCACGAAGGGCGGATGAATCTGAGTTCCCTCAATCTTGTCGAAAACTTTCTCCACGGTCCAGTCACCGCCATCGTTTCGAACTTTAACCATGCAACTGCCGCAATCGTAGCCACCGGTCAGCCAGACAAGCTCTTCAGTGACCTTGGTCGCAAACGGAATAGGGATTTTGTTGAAGTAGATATCCGTCTTCCAGAGCACCTCACCTGTTTCGGGAAGCACACTCAGGGTCGTGCCGGTTCCGTCATCGCCGTCGCGCAGCGTTGCCACAAAAACGACCTGCTCCACTCCGTGGAGATTCAAAACAGTGGGCGTAGAGTGAGAATCACCAAAACCTTCGGTCTTCCAGAGCTCCTTACCAGTCTTCTTGTCGAGACCGATAAGACCAACTTCTTCGCTCATGGCCGGAACAACGAGGACATTCCCTATCGAAACCACACTTTGAGCCCAGCCCCACTTCGGCGGAGGTGACCCGTATTCATCCTGGATCGAAACCATCCAGTCCTGCTGCTGTGTTTCGCGATTGATGCGGAACACCTGGCCAAAACCACTCACATAGTAGACGGCATCGTCCTCAACCAGAGGAGTGCCGCGGCTGCCGTGGAAAGAGAGCTTGCCGGCGTAGTCGAAAGTGAAGCGCCACTTCTCTGAACCGTCTTCGAGAGAAAGGCAGAGGACATGGTCCCGCTCGCCGAGGTCACGATCAACCAGGAAAACCTCATCGCCCGCAATAGCCGCACCGCCAAAACCTTCGTTGAGCTCCTTTTCCCAGAGGATCTCGGGTGCTTTCTTATCCCAGCCCGAAAGATTGAGCCCAGTTTCAGAGGAGACACCGGTTCGAGAGGGCCCCTGGAAATTGGGCCAGTCGTCGGCTTGGAGGTTAGCTCCGAGAACTACGGTGAGGGAGAAAAAAGCGATTCGAAATTTCATACGGATGAAATCTGCCAAAGGGCTCCCCCCTTTTCAATCACCCAACCTGCAACAATCGCGCCATTTAACAAATGCCCGATTCCGCCACAGCCGAGCTTTACTCAGTAACTCCGGCGCATGTGACTGGGCAGGATATTGAGCTCCTCGCGATATTTTGCCACGGTGCGTCGCGCAATCTTGATTCCCTTTTTGCCCAACTCTTCTACGATCTTCTGATCACTGAAGGGCTTCTTCGGGTCCTCATCCGCCACGAGGTCAGCCAGCGATCGCTTGACACTGGTATTACTCATCGACTCTCCATCTTCCGTTTCGTATCCGGTGGTGAAGAAATACTTCATTTCGAATACCCCGTGAGGCGTCGACATATATTTGCCTGAGACGGCGCGACTCACTGTCGTTTCGTGGACGCCAACCTCCTCGGCCACTTGGGCCATGTTCATCGGCTTGAGCTTGGAGGGACCGTATTCGAGAAACTCCTGCTGTCGCTTCACGATTTCCGTCGCGATCGACTGGATGGTCTGCTGACGCTGATGGATACTCTTGATGAGAAACTTTCCAGCCCGGATCTTTTCCCGAATGTAGGAACGAGCTTCGCGTCCATCACCACTTGCCATGAGATCTTTGTAGGCGTTGCTGATTCGCAGGCGCGGAACCTGCTCATTGTTCATTGTCACGATCCATTCGCCACCGATTAGTTCCACAGTCACATCCGGACTGACATAGGTATTGGTATCTCCGCCAAACTTGCTTCCCGGGCGCGGATCCAAAGTCGCGATAAATCCCGCCGCTTTGGTGATCTGCTCAGGCGCCACGCTAAGGCGCTTCGCAATCTGCGGATATCGCTTTCGGGCCAGATCGTCGAGGTGATGATCCACCACGCGATATTCGAGGCTGTGATGTTTTCCAAGACGCTCCAACTGGATCAGCAGGCATTCCCGAAGATCCACTGCCCCGACTCCAACCGGATCAAACCCCTGAATGATTTTACGGGCATCAGTTAGATCACCGTAGGGAATACCCATGTCGAAGCTCATGTCTTCGAGGTCGACCTGGAGAAATCCGTTCTCGTCGATATTACCGATCAGCGTCGCTGTTAGCTCCCGTTCATCGCCGGAAGCGTCCGAAGTGCTGAGCTGGTTGAGGAGGTGCTCCTGAAGCGTGATCGGCTCGACGATCGAATCCATGACGAACTGATGCTTTGCATCAGCATCGTCACGGCGAGGCGCCGACATGCGGGACTGGGCCATATACTCACGCCACTCCTCGTCAAGCTGGGACAGTTCAGCGAATTCCTTTTCAAAATCATCGTCCTCCGATGGAGAACTGGCCTCTTCGAGCGAAACCTCTGTCGATTCATCCTCCAGAGTGGGGTTTTCCACCATCTCCTGTTGAACCAGGTGGCGAAGTTCGAGAGTCGGAGTTTGCAGCAATTGCAGACTTTGCTGCATCTGCGGCGCAATGGTCTGCTGCTGCTGAAGAGACTGAAACTGGTCAAATCGCTGTTCGGCCATGCTAGGTGACCCGGCTTACGGGGGGGATACTGGCCGACCTTAGCATGTTTCGAGCCACTCGTTTCGACTTTTTTAAAAAAACTAACAGATTTTCGTTTCCTGCTCTCGCTTTCACGCACAAGCGATCCTCGCAGTCCCATATATCTATTGCCGAAATTCAAAACCAATACACTTGATTATTATAATTTTTATAATAAGATCGAACAGTTGATAATTAAGAATAGTGAAATATCACGCGATGTTCCGCTGCATTTCAATCTCCATGTTCGCAGTGTTTCTGTGCCTGAATCTGCAGGCTCAGGACCAGCGTTTGCGTGGTAGAACCCTCACCAATCAGGCTTCTGATTATTGGGAGGAACTTTCTCCTGTTGAGGACCCTTCAGCCTCCCCTGTTCCGGCGACAATCCCGTCGAGAGTCGATCGCCCGCGCATCTCCGGAACCGGCATTCCCGCCTGGCAAACCCGCTATACTCTCGGGCCTGGGGATACCTTAAATTTTTCGGTCTATGATCGCCCTGACTTGAGCCGCGAAAACGTTCAGATCGCTCCGGACGGAACCGTCAGCTTTCTTCAGGCAGTGGCCGTAGAGGCGGACGGTCTTACCCCGGATGAACTTCGCGACCTAATAGAGCAGGAACTCTCTATCTTCCACAAAAACGCCAAAGTCATCATTTCCCCCTTCGACGTGGCGAGTAAGGAGTTTTCCATCATTGGCCGCGTTCGCAGTCCAGGGAGCTATACCCTCGATCGGCCCACCTCCATCCTCGAAGCGATCTCTCTGGCCAAGGGTATCGAAACCAACAACGTCCGTGGCTCCGCGTTCGAACTTGCCGACTTAGAACGTTCTTTCGTCGCCCGAAACGGCCGAAAGCTGGATGTCGACCTTGCCAGCCTCTATTATCGTGGCGACCTCAGCCAGAACGCTTATCTGGAACCCGACGACTACATCTACGTTGCCTCGAACCTGAAAAACGAGATCTACGTTCTTGGAGCTGTGGCCCGCCCCGGTCGTTTCAAGATGCCTGTGCGCCTCACGGTAGCTCAGGCCATTGCCGAGGCCGGCGGCTTTGACCGCCACGCCTATCGGATCAAAGTGCTCGTGATTCGTGGCAGCATCCATGAGCCCGAAACTCACATCGTCAACATCAAGGACATTCTCGCCGGACGCACCAAGGACATCACTCTTGAGAATCGCGATATCGTCTTCATTAACGAGCGTCCTTTCGAACTGGTCGAGCGCGCCCTCGACAGTGCCATCTTTGCCTTTCTACAGACCGTTACCACCGAGAGCATCGTGAACAACTGCGTGCCATTAACTAACTAACGCGCCGTTTTTTTCGGTTTCGTTTCTCATGAAATTTCGTTTTGGCGTTTTATTCCAACTTGGCCTGCTACTGCTTTCTGCAGGCACGACCAGCTGCGTCCAGACCTGGCCGGCTGATCGTGAGTTTCAAACCCATCCCGCACTTTATGACGAGGATCAGGAAACCATCGATGAAACCCTGACCGTTGACGAAGCAATCAACCGCATCCCGGCTGAGCCAGATTTCCAGCAACTTCACTTCGATAAGAAGATCGACCCGGCCTTCCTCCGAAAACCCTCCGGATTCTATCAGGTGGGCCCTGGCGACACCCTTGATATTGAAGTGGCCGAACTCGCTGACACACGCAGAACCACCCGGGTCCTCCCCGACGGTATGCTCTACTATGACGTTGCTGACGGCGTCAACGTGAAGGGCATGACGATCACAGAAATTTCCAATGCTCTCTCCGAACGGCTCGTCAATGACTACGTCAATCCGGTCGTCTCGGTAAATGTGGCAAACGCCGACAGCCAGCGCTTCTGGCTGCTGGGCCAGGTCCGCACCCCGGGTGCTTTCCCCATCCGGAAACCGACCACCGTGATTGATGCAATCTCCCAAGGTGGAGGTCTGCTCTCCTACGATCAGAACAACGAAGTCGGCAACCCCGAGGCAGCCGACCTGAAACGTTCCATTCTGATTCGCAACGGCGACCTTGTCCCAGTTGATTTCGACGCCCTCATTCGGAAGGGAGACATGTCTCAGAATGTCTACATCCAGCCGGGAGATTACCTCTTTATCCCCTCCCTCACCTCACGCTCCATCTACGTGCTTGGCGAGGTCATCACTCCGGGGCCGGTTTTTTATGAGGAAGGCACTACTCTGCTGACCGCTGTGGCTTCTGCCGGCGGTGTTGATAAGGATGCTGTCAAATCCAAGGCACTCATTCTGCGGGGCGGTACCCGCGACCCACAGGTCGCTGTCGTCAATATCGATGCCGTCATGAGAGGCAGGGAACCTGACTTGTTGCTTGAAGGCGGCGACATCGTCTGGGTACCACGCACCGTGTGGACCAAGCTCAAGGAATATACCGAAGGCGTTCTCGTCACCGCCGGCCAGGCTGTGGCGATCCAGGAAGGTATCACCGCGGCCGGAGGAGACGGCCGCACCGGCGTTACCATTTCCGCCGGCGGTGGAAACTAACTTTTCCCCAACAAACTCGCCAATATTGCGGTGGCTGGTTCTGATTATCAGCGGAATTTGCGCAATGCCAGTTGTTCATGGGGATATCACTGGAGGCTTTGGAGAATAGGATGGAGGTCCACGCATGAAGAATTACAAATTCGCATCCCTTCGCTAATCGGGCCCTCCCCTCTTTCACGCCCATTTCTGCATTGCAAGGCGAGCCGCTCTGGCAAACACTAGCGTGCCGTATGATTCGCCAATCGAAGGACAAAACCCAACAGGGTTACCCCAAGCACCTGACCCTGCTAGGTTCTGCTTTCGGCCTCACGCTTCTTTTAACCGCTGGTGGATGCGTCAGGGAGTCCAAGGTCGACATTGCGACCCGCGAGAAAATTCTCATTATGGGCAATGGGGCCGAACCTAAGGCTCTCGACCCGCACATCGTGTCCTCGGTGGGTGATTCCAACATACTCCGCGCCTTGTTTGAAGGCCTGGTGGCCTATCACCCTACAAACGACATGCTCCACGAACCCGGCGTGGCGGAACGCTGGGAGCCCAATGAGGATTTCTCCGAATGGACCTTCTTCCTCAGGAAAAACGCGCGTTGGTCAAACGGGGATCCCGTCACGGCCCATGACTTTGTCTATTCCTACAACCGCATCCTTCATCCCGAAATGGCCGCGCCATATTCGTCGATGCTTTATTTCCTGAAGAATGCAGAAGCTTTTAACCGTGGCGAAATCGAAGACTTCAGCGAAGTCGGTGTGCGAGCAGAGGGGGACTACAAGTTAATCTGCACCTTGAAGGGACCAACCCCGTATTTCCCTGATGTCGTCAAGCATACCACCTGGCTGCCGGTTCACGGCCCCACTATCGAGAAATTCGGCAAAATCACTGATCCCTACACCGAGTGGCAGAAACCCGGTAATCATGTCAGCAATGGAGCCTTCCAACTCGCAGCCTGGCGGATCAATGCTTACGTGAAAGTGCGCCGCAACCCCCATTACTGGGACGCCGACAATGTAAAGCCCAACGGCATCGACTTCATGCCGATCGACAATGTCTTCACAGAAGAGAAAGCCTTCCGCAACGGACTCCTTCACTACACCTACGTTCTCCCGGAGAATCTCATCGCTAAGTACAAAGAATCCGGGGATCCGCGGCTCCGCACTGAGACCTATGCCGGCTCCTACTTCTACCGCTGCAATGTTAAGCAGGCGCCTACTGACAACGTGAATTTCCGTCGTGCGCTCGCCTATTCGATCGACCAGGAAACCATCGTGAATTTCGTCACACGCGGCGGTCAGCAACCCGCTTACGGATTCACCCCGCCTTCGGAAGCGGGTTACGACCCTCCCCACGTCATCGCTTTCGATCCCGAAAAGGCGCGCCAATATTTGAAAGAAGCCGGGTACGAGACCGGGGCCGAAGTTCCGGAGTTCACCGTGATTATCAACACGTCCGAAGCGCACAAGTCCATAGCCGTCGCAATCCAGGACATGTGGAAAAAGCATCTCGGCATTGAGAAGGTGAAGATCGAAAACCAGGAATGGAAAGTTTTCCAGCAGACCGTTCACGACATTAACTACGAAGTTTCCCGGGCCGGTTGGATCGGGGACTACGTCGATCCGAATACTTTTCTCAGCATGTGGGTCAGTGGTGACTCCAACAACAATACCGGCTGGTCGAATGCAGAATATGATCGGCTCATGGCCGAAAGCGGATTGATCAGCGATCCGAAGAAACGCTACGAAAAGCTTCGGGAAGCTGAGATGGTCCTACTCGACGAAGTGCCGATCCTCCCCATCTATTGGTACACGCGAACCTACCTGATTCATCCCGACGTGAAAAACTGGCATCCGCTCCTGCTGGATAACCATCCCTACAAGCACATCGACCTGATCGCTGAAGCAGACAAGGAGGCAGCGCCCTGATGGAAACTGCCCGCTTCGTCTTTTACCGTTTCCTGCAGTCGCTCTTCGCCCTGCTCTGTATCATCACGTTGACGTTCTTCCTTGCCCGACTCGCTCCGGGGGGGCCATTCCTCGATGAGAAGGCGGTTCCAGAACACCTGCTCGAGCAGATGAACAAAAAATACGGATTTGATAAGCCGCTCGTGGTGCAATACGGACTCTACCTCGGTCAACTGATTCAGGGCGACCTCGGCCCCTCACTCGGCAACAAGGGCTTCACAGTCAACGAAGTGATTTCTGAAGGCCTGCCCGTCTCGTTTATTCTTGGCTTTATCGGTCTCATCATTGCGCTCATCATCGGAGTTCCCATCGGGGTCTTCGCCGCGGCGAAGCGGAACACTTCAGTCGACTACGGCCTCATGACCGTGGCCATGATTGGCATCTGTTTACCGACTTTCGTCATCGCCCCGCTGCTGGGAGAAATCTTTGCCCTGAAATTAGGCTGGTTCGATGTCGCCGGATGGGAAAACAGCACGGCCTGGTTCCTTGGCGCTATGACCCTCGGGCTCTACTACTCGGCCTACATCGCCCGACTCACCCGCGGCAGCATGCTCGATGTGCTGAGCCAGGATTTTATCCGCACCGCCAGGGCCAAGGGAGTTGCTCCCGGCAAGATCCTCTTCAAACACGCTTTCCGCGGCGGCATCACCCCGGTGGTCGCCTACCTCGGCCCGGCCCTCGCCGGACTCATTGGTGGTTCCTTCGTCGTTGAAACTGTCTTCGGAATCCCCGGCCTCGGACAACACTTCATCAAGGCCGCTTCCAACCGCGACTACACGCTCATTAACGGAACGGTGACCGTGTTCGCCATCCTCATTCTCGTCATGAATTTCCTCGTCGACGTCCTCCAGGCGTGGCTCGATCCGCGGACCAAGACACGGAATTAATCCCACCCCATGATTTCAGGCATCCATCAGCGCGAATCAAACGCCATTGAGAAGGGATCTTCTCTCGGTCGTGATGCGTGGCTGCGCCTGCGCAAGAATCACCTCGCCATGACGAGTCTCTGGTTCTTCGTCACAGTCGTTTTGACCTGCTTCCTGCTGCCACTCTTTTCCTTCGTTTCCGATCCCAACGCCACCTTCCCCGAACTGCAATCACAACCTGCCTTTTCCAAGGCCACCTCCGTAGGTGGAGACGAAGTCTACTACCTGCTTGGCAGTGATCACCTCGGACGCGACATCTTCTCACGCATTCTCTACGGGGGACGCGTTTCGCTCGCCGTCGGCTTCCTTGCAACCGCAGTTTCACTAACCATTGGAGTGATTTATGGCGCGCTCTCAGGCTACGTTGGCGGCAAAACTGACGCCGCCATGATGCGTGTCGTCGATATCCTCTACGCACTGCCGTTCATGATCATCGTGATCATTCTCACGACCTACTTCGGTAACGATCTCTGGTTACTTTTCGTCTGTATCGGAGCGGTCGAATGGCTAACCATGGCTCGGATCGTTCGCGGTCAGGTCATATCGCTGAAAAACCAGGAGTTCGTCGAAGCAGCCCGAAGCCTCGGACTGTCACAATGGCGAATTGTGTTCCGTCACCTTATCCCCAATACGATCGGACCGGTCATTGTATACACAACTCTGACTGTTCCTGCCGTGATGCGACTCGAGGCGATCCTCTCCTTTCTCGGACTCGGAGTTCAGCCACCAGATGCCAGTTGGGGCTCCCTCATCAAGGAGGGCGCTGACCGCATGGCCAGTGATCCCAGCCTGCTTGTCTATCCAGCCATCATCTTTGGCCTGACGCTGTTCAGCCTCAACTTCCTCGGCGACGGCCTCCGCGATGCGCTGGACCCGAAGAGCTCGAAAGACTGATCCGAATAAATCGAGCCGTTTCCAGCCTAGTCTGGCACAGAAGCTGTTTCATTTTCAGGGAAGTATTCCAAGCTCGGCCTTCGCTAGTAACTGCGAATCCAGTCGAGTCATGGAATGCTCCCCGATGCTGTAGGGTTTCACGATTGACCAGGCAAAAGGAGGTCTCTACCCTCGTCGATTGATCCCTTTTGCCTGACATGAAACTCAACACTCTGCTCCTTCTCAGCTTTGTCACTACTTCTCTCCAGGCAGCTCCCGAATTCAAATGGAGCACCCGAGAAATCGACCAGATCACCATCGGCTACGGCCTTCAGTTGACCGACATTAATGGCGACGGCAGAACCGACATTCTTTTAGCCGACAAGAAAACGATCCAGTGGTACGAAAATCCCTCCTGGGAGAAACACGTCATCGCCAGTGACCTGACCGAGCGCGACAATGTCTGCATTGCAGCCCGTGATATCAACGGCGACGGCAAAGCCGAGATTGCGGTTGGTGGACAATGGAACTTTCTCGAGACAACCAAGGACGGAGCAGTCTTCTATCTGGTGCCCCCGAAAGACAGGAGCCAAGCCTGGTCACCGGTCCAACTGCCCAACGACCCGAGCGTTCATCGCATGCACTGGATCCTCGGTCCCGAAGGGAGCTATTCCCTCGTTGTGAAACCGCTTCGCGGTAAGGGAACTATCAACGGAATCGGCCCCGGTCTGCGCGTATTGGAATACCTCATGCCGCGGGATCCAACCGACGAATGGACGCTTTCCGTGATCAATCAGGACCTGCACCAATCCCACAATTTTCACCCCGTTAATTGGGACGACGATTCAGAGGAGGAACTGATCATTGCCGCGAAAGAAGGATCGTGGCATTTCGACCGCAGGGAGAAAGGACAGCCCTGGGAAGCCACTCAGCTGACCAAAAACTTCTCCGGCGAAATTCGGGACGGCAAGCTACCCAACGGCAAACGATTCATCGCCTGCGTCGAGCCCATGCACGGCAATACTGCCGCTGCCTACGTCGAACCTGACGGCGGACAAGGTCTCTGGCCACAACTCAAGGTCCTCGACGGGGCCATCAAGGACGGTCACGCCGTAGCGATTGATGACTTCCTCGGAATCGGCTCGGACCAAGTCGTGGTCGGCTGGCGGGCAATGCATCCAAAGGACATTCCCGGAGACCCTGGCATCAAGCTTTTTATCCCCAATGCAGACGGGTCCGAATGGACCGATCAACAACTCTCAGGCGCCGAAATCGCCGTCGAAGATATCAAGGCCGGCGACCTCAACGGAGACGGAAAACCGGAAATCGTAGCAGCAGCCCGCCAAACAAAGAATCTCACGATCTTCTTCAACGAGTCCTGAAAAAACGGTTTGGGACACCATGTTTCCACGAATACTCATCGAACCTCCGCATGAATGTCGTGTTCGTCGATGCCGGGACCACGCTCTTTTTCTTCACTCGCCTTTGATGCGCTTGATAGCTTCGGCCGCCATTCGCTCGCCGAAGACCTTGTAGCCTTCCCCGCTGTAGTGGAGGTCGTCCTTGATCTCTTTGCCCTTGCGGTTCCTGCCGTCATTCAGGTCGTCGGTGTCGACCCAGGCAAACTTTTCGTCGGAATCGGCCACCTTGACCTGGATCGCCCGGATCTGGTCCCACTGCTCTTTGCCATTACCCCAGTCACTGAGACGGCCGATCACAAAGATCATATCATCACGCCCCAGGTCCGCGCTGAGTTGTTGGTACAAACCCAGCAAGCTCTTCTCGTAAACTGCCGCCCACTCCATCTTGGCATCGCGTTCTCCCTGCATCCAGAAGAAGCTGACCGATGCCAACTCCTCCCCTTCGATCGCGGGTTTCACCTTGCTCATGAGCCGATCGTAAAGATCACCGGTTGTTTCGGGAGCGGCGCCCTGAGGGTCTTTCCATTTCCTGTACCAGCGCTGGATGGGCTGTCCTCCCAACGCGTCCTGGACCACGATAACGCTCTCCTTGCCGAAGGCTTCCTCCACGGCTGGAATGAACGCTTCATCCGGCTTGTGTCCCGCCATATTGGACTGGCCCGAGAGAATAAAGAGATGCTTCTTCCCGTCGCCGGCATCGACCGTGGGGATCAGCAGGTTGAACAGAAAAACAAACGAGATTGCGAAAGTGGATTTCATTCCGCTGATCGAACCAACGATTGAGATTTCGGTCAATCACGTCATTCCGACGGAAACAAACGGTAACGAAGCTGCAGCCTGGTGCCCCTGAACCGAAATCAGCCAATCACCGCCTCGAGGAATCTCCGGTGCGTGGCAATGCGTTTATCGAGATCCATTTCGCTGGGAGTCTCAAAGGTGAACGAATCCTTAGCTCGCTCGAGATAAAGATAAATTGCTTCAGGCCAACCATCGAGATCTTCATCGACCACCCGGCGAATCTCCTCTTCGCTGGCTTCCCGTCGCAGCAAGCCGTTCTCGAAATCAGATCCGTCTACGACGGCCGCCGTTTCACGGGGAATCAGATCCTCGCATGCTGCCAAAAGGCGGTGGCCTGGGCTCTTGCTCCTCGCCAACTCGTAAAGGTAAATACCACCCGCATCAAAGTCCTCGTGCAGGTTAACGGCAACATCAAAGCAACGCCCCTCGAGAAATCTCTGCCAGGCCGCGATCAGTGGAACACTTTTATCCTGGAAGTGACGATTCAGGTCGATGCCGTTACCATCCCGTCTTGTATTCTCAATCAATCCGTAGGGGTTGAGGCAGGGAAAGATTACGACGGGGGTTTTATCCAGTTTTGAGAGCCTTTCCTCGGCCCAGTCGAGCAGTCCCCATACAGGAGCGCATTCATCGCCGTGCACCCCGGCAGACAGGTAACAGCCACCGCCAACCTTTTCGACAGCCGCAGCATTCTCGAGGGCAAGTACAGGATACCCGCTCTCCTCAGACAGGATGGTCAGCCTCCAGCCGGCGCGATTAGCGAGGTCCTCCCAGCGCGCCTTGAGTTGACCGTAGTCATGACCTGAATGTCCCCGCACGGCCATCAGTTACCGCCACTCCTCATCAAAGAATCCCGAAGCCTCGATGCGCCCCGGAGCCAGGTCATTCGGATCTTCATCGAGTCCAATGATAACCCAGTCACCTAACTTCGGATTTTGAAGTGAATTAGTCCGATCATGCCCTTCGCGAAATGTCAGACCACTGTTAATGACAACGTAACGCTCTGGATTCAGTGGATTCGGAAAGATGAAAGCCGAAACAAATTCACCGGAATCATAGGTCTTGCCCCTGAAAGTAAATTCTCCGTCTCCCCACTTCACCGGCAACCCTCCCACCATTTCAGCGATTACCGGATTCGAATCAGGATCTCCCCAGAGGATCAGGTTGGATTCGGCAACATCTTCTGAATTCAGCGAACTGGCCCGGCGTTGAATCACCTCACCACGCAGAAGGGATGACCAGCGATCCCGAAAATGATCGAGTTCAAAATCCACCCAGCGAGCCAGCCTGACATTCGACGGGGCCTTTGTCGGCGGCACGACCACAAAACGACTCATGAAGGCGTCGTCGATAGGCCCCTGCATTCCCGGGTGCTTCCTGTTCTCACCGGGTTCTCCCAGTTCCCACGTGCTATCCTTCCGAATCAGCCTGACACCTTCAACTGGAAAGCCCGGATCCGTCACATCAATCGTCTGCTCACCAAGTTTGAGTTGATAACCGGACAAACTCTCAGACTCACTGCCTTTCACCGCGACCGCGGAGACGCTTTTGAGATCGAGCTCAATGACCTTTTCGTCCTTGTCCCATCGCCCATCCACAAGCGCCCTGTCCCAATGCTGTTCCAGGCCGAGGATCTGCAGCCAGGAGTATCCGGGATAACGAAGTGTTGGCGTCTCCCAAATCACCCGGGAAGGGCGAGGATTGCGACCGCGCTCCCAGGCTTTCCGCAACCAGGCCCAGATTTCATCGACCGACTCCTGGTTGTATTTGTGGCCCATTCCTTCCCCAACCACGTGACGCAGGCCATACCCAACTCTTTTCAGCTCTCTCTCCATCAGGTCCGCCGCTTGCTTCTGCTTGTCCTCTCCTCCTGAGTAGGCAAGCACCGGGCCATTGAGCAAGTTGCGAACATAGGATGGCGTGTCGTAGACTTGCCAAAGGGTTTGCTCAATCTCCGGCGGATAGTCTTCCGGTTGGAGTCTCTGGTATTCCTTCGTTTCGGCAAACCCGGCTCCGGCATGAACGGCGCAGAAGTGATCGCGGTAGTGAGCCCCAATATGCCAGGCCCCGGCTCCTCCCATCGAAAATCCTGCCAGGGCAATGCGATCCTCATCGAGCGGATAGTCGTTCTTCACGGAATCGATAGCTTCGAAAACATCAATCTCGCCGGCATGCTTCCAACCAACGCACTGGCGGCCGAAGGGGTAGAGAATGATGGCATCCCGCTGGTCTTCAACAAATCCTCCAAAAGCCTGGCTCTTTGTCAGGCAACGTTTGAGAAAGTGGAGGTCGGTGATCTTGTCACCTCGTCCATGCAACCAGACCAGCAAAGGCACTGGCTTCGACAGGTCGAGATTCTCCGGCACGAACAGACCGTAGGGCTGATAAGAATCATCGATCGAAGATCGGTAACCCCTGATGATGTTGCCGCGCTCCGACAACCAGGTCAGTTCCTCTCCGGCATCCAGCGCAGCGATACGAGCCTCCGCGAGATCGAGCATCTCCTTGGCGACAGGAATCTCTTTTTCCGAATAAAACTCTCCGTGCTTCAGGGCAAACTCAACCGCCTTCACCAGCACGCCGGCATCGGCGATATGATCCTTGAAATCAATCTCCCAGATTCGTTCGCCGAGCTTCCCGGCCCGCTCCTTCAACTCTGCCTCAAGAGCGGCATCAAGCTCGACACCTCCCAACGGCGGGATGCGACGCTCGATCGGAGCAATCTCCGGCAGCGCGACTTCGTGCTGCCCGAGGCAGGTGATGCCTGAAGCCACCACCAGGAGAGCAAGGGTGGCCGGGCGGAATTTCATCAGACGCGGTCTTCGGTAATTGGATCGATCCAGCCAACGACCCGGTTACCCTTGAGCAGAGCTTTGTATTCGACAGGGAAACGGCCAAAAATCGTCTCAACCACGAAAGCCACCGTCACGGTGTCATAAGTACCGGAAAAAGCACCACCCACCGTCTCCGATCCATTCCAGGCAAATGACTCTGCCTCTTCCGGCTTCACACTTGCAACATCCCCGTTGAGAAGGCTCTGCTTAACCGGTCCAAATCGTGGATCGTTAGCAGAGGAGGCCGCGACCGCCGGAGGTTTCTCACCTTTCAGAAGCGCCAGCTTAGCGGGATCATTCTCAACCACCTTCTTCACCTTGGCCCGCATTTCCTGGATCTGCGACGTCTTCATCTGCACGAAGTCATCGTAGCGCTTAGTAATACGTTGCTTGAAATCGGTTTTGTCAACGTGAACCTGCTTGCTCTGATTCGGATTGCTGACGTTAGCGATCTGAAGTTGATCACCAACCAGTCCGACCGGCTTTAATGGGGTTCCCGGAGCCACGTTTGAAGACCCAAGAACCTGGCCGTTCACGACCAGTTCGAATGATACCGGTTCTGCGCAGAAAACCTGGGGAGGAAAAGCATTCACCGGCACGCTGGCCCAGTTGTTCACGATTTCCATAAGAGGCTTGATCTCCGGCATCGGGTAACGCTTCTCCAGGAGCAGGTCAATTTCCGACTTCGGCTTTGCTGACGGGGCCTTTGATTTCGCTGAAGTTGTCGTGTTACTCCCGGAAGTTTTCGGCTTAGCGGACGGCGCCTTTGACGTCGAGGAAGCGGGCTTCTTCGTCTCCTCACTGGTTCCGATGGCGGAATTATCGCTCAAACTGGGCTTGTCGCCTTCCAGCATCGGCTGGATGTAGGGCTCCCAAAGAAAATAGCCGGCAGCGCCAAGGCCGCCGAGAATCAAAACAGTCAAAAAGAAACCTCTCATGGTATTGGGGAAGAAGTGAAGCAAAGCCATATAACCTTCAGCGCTCAAATGCAAGCCACGTCACAGCCTCACATTTCTTTTGACGCCGTGCTCTTTCAGCGGTGATTACCCCATATGCGATTCGTTTTCATGGGTGCCGGAGAAATCGGCCTTCCTTCCCTTCGCTGGATGCTGGAACTGGCCGACCATGAGGTGGTTGGCATCTACACGCAGCCCGATAAAAAGATTGGTCGAAAGCAGGTTCTGACACCACCCGCTGTGAAAGTGGTGGCCGAAGAGGCCGGGGTTCCCGTTTTTCAGCCCGAGACCTTTCGCAACAACGAAAGCGCGATCGAGGAACTCCGCGGTCTCGACTGCGACATTGCCATCGTGATGGCTTACGGACAGATTCTACCTCGCGCTGTGATTGAAGCGCCAAAGAAAGCGTGCATCAATCTGCATGCCTCGCTTCTCCCCCGCCACCGCGGAGCTTCGCCAATCCAGGCTGCCATTCGCGACGGAGACAGTGAAACCGGTATCACCCTGATGCATATTGCTTCGAAGCTTGATTCCGGCGACATGATCCTGAAAGAACGCACACCGATCGCCGCAGAGGACACCGGCGGAATCCTCCACGATCGACTTGCTGATATTGGTCCCCTCCTGCTCGAAAAATCTCTAACGGTGCTCGAAAGTGATACCATCGCCGCCGAAGCCCAGGACGAATCTCTCGTGACTTACTCCGGCAAGCTCGAACGCGACCACGGCAAGATCGACTGGAGTCAATCAGCGGACACGCTCGCACGGCTTATTCGTGCCTACGATCCCTGGCCCGGAACTTACACGGCAGTTGACCTCGGCGGTGAAAGGCGAAAATTGAAGATTTATCCCTACGTGGAAGTCGGACCGGACTCTGATGAACCTCCGGGCACCGTGATCGGATTGGATCACGACCTGACCGTTTCATGCGGCGACGGCAGCCTGATTCTCAAGGGAGACCTTCAACTCGAAGGTCGCAAGCGAATGAGTGCCGGCGACCTGCTTCGCGGCGTCGAAATCCCGGCTGGAACGATTCTCAGCTCAGACTGATAATGATCTTTGAAATTCGGCTCAGTTAGTGGAGGATGAGATAGTTTATTCCTGCCCAGTTATGTCGAGAGAATTCAAGCGCGTCATCCTCAAGCTCAGCGGAGAAGCCCTCCGGGAATCGGGCAGTCAGGACAATATCTCACCCGAGATCGTAGAAGGCATTGCCAACCAGATCAAAGCCGCTCACCAGACCGGCATGGAAATCGCCATCGTCGTGGGCGGTGGAAACTTCTGGCGCGGGGCTGCGGCGGCGGGCCGCGGCATGGATCGCGCCACGGCCGACTATGTCGGAATGCTGGCCACCGTCATGAATGCTCTCGCCGTCCAGAGCATGCTGGAAGCGGTAGGAGTCCCTTCTCGCGTCCAGACCGCGATCGAAATGAAGAACGTGGCCGAATCCTTCATTCGCCGCCTCGCCATTCGCCACCTTGAAAAAGGTCGTGTGCTCATTCTCGGCGGCGGAACCGGCAATCCCTTCTTCACCACCGATACCACCGCTGCCCTTCGCGCCAGCGAAATCGGAGCAGACATCATTTTCAAAGCAACCAACGTTGACGGAGTCTACGACAAGGATCCGCGTCAGCATGACGATGCCGCACGCTTCGACACTATCACCTACAACGAGGCCCTGTCACGCAACCTCAAGGTCATGGACGGCACCGCTTTTACACTTTGCCAGGACAACAACATTCCCATCGTTGTCTTCAATATGAACGAAGGTGACAACATTCGCCGCGCTCTCAGCGGTGAAGACATCGGCACCATCGTCAGCGGCTGAATGACTCTTTAGATCGACCCGGCTCTTTCGTTCGGTCCGGTTGATTTCACCGCAATCTCCCTCTAAGATTTTATCGACTACTCACCTGAGACCTATGGATACCGAAACTTTCCTCCTCGAACTGGACGAAGCAATGCAGAAAGCAGCTGACTTCGTGTCGTCTGAAATGTCGAGCATCCGCACCGGCAAGGCAAGTCCCGCCCTACTCGACAATATCAACGTTCACGTCGAGGCCTACGGATCCAGTATGCCGATCAAGCAGCTTGCCCTCGTTTCCGCACCCGAGCCACGCCTTCTCACCGTCCAGCCTCACGATCCGTCCATCATGGCCGACGTCGAGCGGGCTCTCCGCGAATCCAAGCTCGGCATCAATCCGGCAGCCGATGGGCGCCTCATCCGCCTGCCTATCCCTGAACTCTCCGAGGAGCGCCGCAAAGATCTCGTCAAGATCATCAAGGACATGGCCGAGCAAGGTCGTGTCAGGATTCGCTCCTCCCGAAAGGACGGCATGGATAAACTTAAGACTGCCCTCAAGGACAGCTCCATTACCGAAGACTCTTTCCATGATATGGAGAAAGAAGTTCAGGACCTCACCGATAAGCACGTCAAATCCATCGACGAGCACCTCGCCGCGAAGGAGGAAGACGTGATGACCGTGTAAAACACACCTCTTTTTCTTTTTCCTGCGAAGCCTCCGCAGGATTCCGTAGCGGAACTTGGCAAAGTCCCGAAACCAGCGGCGATTATGTTCACATCAACTGACTACCTCGATTTCAGCCAGACCGACCACGCGTCGATCTTTTCTGAAGACGAGCCCGTCTGGTTGGCACTGGGAAGGATTGGCAGCTACCTCGAGCAGCTTCTCGATTCCGTCGACAGTGACCTTATCCAAGGCACCATTCACGAACGCGCCGTCGTCGGTGATCGGGTCTACATCGCACCCGGCGCTACCGTCGAGGCCAACGCGGTCATCAAAGGCCCCGCCTGGATCGATTCAGGGTGCACCGTCCGCAGCGGAGCTTACATCCGTGCCAACGTCATCGCCGGCGACGGCTGCGTGCTCGGCAATTCCTGCGAGTTTAAAAACTGCCTTCTTTTCAACCACTGCGAGGTCCCCCACTTCAACTATGTGGGTGACTCCATTTTGGGTCACAAAGCCCACCTTGGCGCCGGCGTGATCTGTTCCAACGTCCGCCTCGACCGGAACAATGTCGTCGTCCGCGACGGCGAAGGTGGCTTAATCGATACCGGGCTTCGAAAGTTCGGCGCTATTGTCGGCGACCACACCGAGGTTGGTTGCAACAGCGTCCTGAGCCCCGGATCAATCCTCGGGCGTGATTCCATCGTCTACCCCTCTACCAGCTGGCAGGGCGTGTTAAAATCCGGGTCCATCGTAAAAACACGCCAGTCTCAGCAGATAGTCGAACGTAGATCAGGCAGCTGAGGAGTCCCGTGTTGCCCTCTTCCTGTCGGCGGTCAGGTCATCCCCTTCGTTCTTCCAACGCTTGTGCAGCCAGATCCACTGCTCAGGATGCCGCAAAATAATTCGCTCCAAGGCTTCATTAAATCGTCGAGTGTTGGTCAAAACATTGTCGCGACTTCGCCCTTTCTTAACGACCTCTATCCGTGGTTCAAACTCTACCACATGGGTTCCGTTCGGTTCGCGCCAACTGGAGGCAGGAACCACGACGGCATTTGTGCATTGAGCCAACATCGCCAGACTCTTGAACGTTCTCGCAGCCCTGCCGAAAAACTCAGAAACAACCCCGTATTTCAAGATTGAATACTGATCAAAGATCGAGACGACGATGTGATTCTGGTCTAGGAGATCCAGGATCTCATCAAGTGACCCCTCCTTTTCCAGCGTTCCGAAGCCCGCCTTCCGAAAACGTCCCATAACCCAGTTATTCACCCACTTCGGTTTCAATGGTCGACGAATGAAGTGAAAGCGCCCGGAGAACTCACTGAACTGTTTCAATCCCACGACTGTGGAAAGCTCCCAGTTCCCGAAATGCCCCGTAAGCAGGAGAACCCCGTTTCCCTCCTCGAGAGCACTGGTCAGGTTCTCGCCGCCTCGCACCTCCACCATTTGCGACTTCTGTTTTTCTGTTAGGAACGGCAGCTTCATCAACTCACCAATGCTCTTTAAGTGATGGCCATAAAACGCCTTGGCCATGTCTTCAATCTGATCTGGCGCAAGCGTCTTTCCGAATACGAGCTTCAGATTGTGCATCACCACAGAGCGACGAAGTGGAATTATCCGGTAAGCTAACCTCCCATACCATGGGACCGTAATCGGAGCAGGAACGACCGAAGCAATTGCAGTCGCACTTGTATCTGTGTGAGTCATCGAAAGCTGGATATCTCCTACTCGATGATGATTCATGACCGCACGCGCTTCTTCGCTGGGAATCACTTTCGGATCGCCATATCCGCTTCGCTCAACAGCAAAATCGACCGGCTCGATTTTCCCGAAACAAATCTCCTTTGGAAACAATTTGCAACAGGCTTCCTTGGCCGCAAACCTTGCCGCGAGGCCCCGGGCTCGCCCTTTCCCGCTGCCGGCTTCCGAAAGTTCGGACTCGGAAAAGAAACGGCGAAGCCCTTCATCGTCGAGATCACTTAAAAGTTTCTCAATCCTGGAGATCTCAACGGTATCAATTCCCTGACGCATCTCTACCAAATCCTTTCACCGAACAGGTGCAGTCCCCCGCTAACCCGAAAGACCACGAACTGCCAGGACGATGTTCAATCCACCAAACGCGCGACAAATCACGAGGGCTACGTCAGTTCTCGGAGCCAATGACTTGAGCTGCGCCGGGAAATCCGCCAACTGATCATCAACTTTATTCAAGGATGAGATAGCGGGGACCCTACCTTGTTTCAATGCTTCCAGCGTCATTACCAAATCAACAATACCTGCAGCTCCAATCAAGTGACCGTATGCCCACTTGAAAGCAGTCACCGGAGGGATATCACTACCGAAAACTGACTGAATCCCAAGCCCCTCAGTCAAATCAGACGCTCTTGTCCCGTTGCCATGGGCGCAGATCATCCCCACATCCTCCGGTTTCAACTCAGCATCATCGAGAGCCTGCTCGATTGCCCGCATCACTCCGTCACCAGTTGGATCAAGGTCCGTTGTCCCTCTTGCTTCACAGGTAGAACCGAATCCAAGAAACTCTCCAAGAATTGAGGCTCCGCGGCGAACGGCCTCTTCTTCTCTTTCCATAACTACAGCACCACCTCCTTCTCCAAAAACGGTTCCGGAGCGTGCAGCATCAAAAGGCTTCGGTACCTCATTGGAAAGAAGGCCAAGCTTGTCGTAATACAGAATATGCTCAGGCTCCAAAACGGAATCATGACCCACTGCCACGATACGGTCAGCCTCTTGATTCCAGATCGCCGAGGCGGCTTCTGCCACCGCCATCGGACTGCTCGCACATTGATTCGTGATGCAGGCATTTGTTCCTTTGAGTTGCCCCCGGATACCAACGTGACACAACACATTGTTTGGGAGATTGCGCAACAACCACATTGGAGTAACGCGGTTATTCAATTCCCTTCCAAATCCCGGCATTTCCTCGTTCGCCTCATATATCAAGGGAAAGAAGTCGTAGTTGTCCTGGTAGTTCCCACCGCCTGACCCAACTATCAGTCCTGTGCGATCATTGAATGCCTCTCGACCTGCCGCATCCATGTTGTCTCGACACTTCAAGACACCCGAATCTTCGATTGCCTGCTCAGCCGCGTAGATCCCATACATGTCCTTACGTGAAATCGTCTTGTGCAGCTTACGATCTGGAACCAGCGTCCGATTATCTTCCCTTACCTCGGAAGCCACCCTGCAAGGCCACCCCTCATTGCCCCATTCATATCGGCGAATTCGGCCGCGCTCCCAGTGAAACTCTGCGATTGAAGTTTCCCCAGCAGAGAGATTTTCCCAGACCTCTGTGACGCTTGAACCGGATCCACAAACAATCCCGCTTCCTGTGAAGACAATTTTACCTGGGGCGTTCTTCATAGTTGTCCCCTTTCCGGATTAAGAAATACCAGCGAACTGTTTGATCCTCCAAAGCCGAGTGAATTCGAGAGGGCCGCGCGAATTTCAATTGCCCTCGATTCCCCGGTGACCAGATTCACATCACAGTCGGGATCTGGATTCTGATGATTAGCATTAACCGGTGCAATGCTGTCGCGAATCGCAAGGCAACAGACAGCCGCTTCTACAGCTCCTGCGGCAGCAATTAAGTGCCCCATACAACTCTTAGTAGAACTCACACTCACGTCACCAACTCGATTCCCGAAAACAGTTTTTAACGCGGCACATTCGCTGCGGTCATTCATCTGGGTAGACGTGCCATGAGCATTCACATAATCGATCTCACCAGCGCTGATCCCGGCATCTGCGAGGGCTTGCTCGATCGCCTGGATAGGGCCATTGCCATCTGGTGGAGAATCAGTGATGCGATAGCAACTAAGTGAGTTACCATCGCCGCCCAGCTCCGCATATATTTTTGCTCCACGCTCTAGTGCAGCATCCCAGTCCTCCAGAACCAGAAATCCAGCACCTTCTCCTAACAAGAATCCATTTCGAGTCTCATCAAACGGCCGGCTTGCGCCAGCAGGGTTATCATTGTCGGTAGAGAGAGCTCCAAGCAGGCAGAATCCGGCAATCCCGACCGGATTCAACATGGAATCGAAACCGCCAGCGAGAACCTTGTCACACTGCCCTCGTCTCAAGGCCTTTAAGGCGGATCCAATCGCCTGACCGCCAGAAGCGCAAGCAGTGTGAACTGAGGTAGCGTATCCTCGAATCCCAAATGCTTTTGTTAACAAGCTCAATCCGGAGTTGGATTGCCAGCGGCAGAAGCTGATCGGGTCAGCCGGATAATCCTGCCTCAATAATCCATCCGGTTGAAACTCTCCTTCCTCGGTCGCGTAATCGTAGACCACCTTGAGATCGTCGTAGTCGACTGACATCATGCCGGCTCCGACTGCCACCCCCCATCGGTGTGAGTCCTCATCACTGGGAGCGATCCCGGCATCAGAAAGGGCTTCGTCCGCTGCTGCCAGCGCAAATCCATGAGCCCGAGATGCACCCTTCAACAACTTCCGACAGGGCCCGGCGTTTTCACGATCGAAGTTTTTTACTTCGGCGCCGATCGTAGTCGAAAAACCGCTGGCATCAAAGTTCTCGATCTGAGCTCCACCGCTCCTTCCGGCCAGGAGGGCTTCCCAGGTCGATTCTCGATCATTCCCCACCGGAGTCACTAATCCAATTCCGGTTACCGCAATGCGGCGTTTATCAGTCAAACTCATCTCGGTGTCCGAATCAGCTGCACCCGAGCACTGCTGTTCAATCGCTTTCCACGACGACTCTGCACGAGAATCGTGGCTCGGTCGCCTTCAATATTCTCCAGTTTACCAGACAGGCTCAGCTCTTCTCCCGGCGGCATGAAGGAGCGCAACTTGACGTCCCGCATGCCCTCGACTCCCCACGGGCCACCATCCAGCGTATCGATCAGGCCGGAGAGAAAGCGGAGGTTTAAGTCCATCAAGAGGGTTCCGGGAAATACGGGGCGTCTTGCAAAATGATCTCCAAAAAAGGCAGCCTCAACAGGAATTACGAACCGCCCCTCCAGTTCACTTCCCGATACCAATCGAGAGGTTTTGAAGTCGATCACCGGCACCCCGGTGAATGCATCCGGGTCTGCTCCCCTTTCCAGGAGCAGTTTATAACGCGCCCGTACCGCTTCCGAATCATCGAAGTCATCCATCGGAACCATTGGCCCGAGACAATTTAAAAGCTTCACGACCGGCTCCCCATCAACAAGGGCTTTTCCATGGTAGCCAACAGCTTCTTGGTCGGACTTTACCAACTCAGCATGCAACTGCAAGGTGTCACCGGGACTGACTCCACCACAGAATCTCACCTCTCCTGCAATCCCCGCCACAGGACGAAAGCAAAAATCCACTGCCGCCATCGAAGACATAGCGGCGCACTGCCCGATCGACTCAGCTACAAGAGAGGGAGAAAAATTCTCCAGTGTATCAGGGATATGATACTCCCCGACAATTTCCTTGCCCGGGTTATCGCTGACAATGCGATCGACGAAGGAGAAGGCTCGGAAGTGCTCACTCATTCAGACAACACACCAGGAGCCAGATCTCCGCGATTACCCAACCGAGCGCAAAAAAGTGATCACCCCTTAGTTTCACGAAGCACCATCTTGCAGAAGGTTTCAGTCGTGAAAAGTTTGGGGATTTCAGCTGATTTGAGAGGATCCGAGATTCTTTCAACAGGCACCTCGGTTAAGTAGGCTTTGATTTTCTCGAGTCCAGCCTGGGTCACAACTCCCCCCTGTTCGAACTCCTCTTCGCTCAGCTCACCGCGAGCTTCCTCCATCGCTTTTCCACGAGGAATCTTGACTTTGAACTCCTGCTCCAAACGAAAAACGATATCAAGAAAGTCGATCGACTCAGCATCTAAATCCTTAATAAGAGAGGAATTGGGCTTCACCTCTTCCTCGTCACAACCGAGGGCATCTGCGACAATTTCTGCTACCTGTGGGTAGATCGCATCGATATCTTCCTGACTAATTTCTGTGCTCATATTTTTAAAACTTGAAGCCGCCGTCAACGCTCACTACCTGACCCGTGATGTATGATGCCAGGTCGGAACTGAGAAACCAAACAACGTTCGCAATTTCAGAGGGTAGACCATAGCGTTTCAGAACGATATTGGAAGTGATTTCATCACCCGCCAGGTCACGCACCTGTTCAGACATTTCTGTCTCAATGACTCCCGGAGCGACCGCATTGACAAGAATCTTACGACGCCCCACCTCGACGGCCAGAGACTTGGTGAAGGCATTTACCGCACCCTTGCTGGCTGCGTAGTTCGTCTGTCCCCGACCCCCTTTCTCTCCGGATACTGAACTGATGTTGATGATCCGCCCGGAGCGCTTCGACATCATGTAGGGCACGGCCGCACGGCAAAAATTAAAGACTCCTTCGATATTGGTCTCAAAAACGGTCGAAAGATCGTCGTCCTCAAGCATCGGCAATAGATTGTCGCGAATCACACCGGCGTTATTCACCAGCACATCGATTGACCCAACCCGTTCCACCATTGCCTCGACACAAGCCCGGGCCGCTGCCGAATCGCGGACATCCACTCTCATCGGTGTGATCGCCAACCCCGGGTTCTCATCAACCACCCCTTGTGCAGCGGTTTCGTTGCTCACGTATGTGAAGGTCACATCCATGCCGGATGCAGCGAGGCGCTCGACAATAGCCCGCCCTATGCCGCGGCTTCCGCCCGTGACGATAGCATTCTTCCCGGCCAGGCCAGGATCAGGTTGGGAAATGGAATCACTCATCCGGAAATAGCTAAACCGCCGTCAACAAACAAAGTGTGTCTCGCTACCGTGCTCGACTCGGAGAGGCACAGGAGGTAGATCGCATCCACAACCCGCTCAGGCGAGAACGTTGGCGCGAGGGGAGTTCTCTCCTTATATTTCTCAAGCAGGTATTCACGGTTGGGAAAGTGCTCCAGCCTCATATCCATGGCAGGTCCGATTCCACGGGTTCCACCGGAGATGTTAGCGACTTTCCCTGGTAAGATTTCAGACATGATGCGCGGCCAAATTTGTAGACCATCGCTGAAGATGTTTCAATTGCGAAACAAAAAAGCGCCCCGAATCTCTATTGGCAGGATCGGAGCGCTTTGGAGACCCACTTGTGCCGTCGCCGATGGTGAAGTCACGTTCCCGTCTCTCAACAGGTTGGGTGCCGCTCATCGACTTTTGCCTTCCAGTGAAGGCCTGACAGCCGAAGATTCGCTGAGCTCCCATTAACGTATTAACGGTCCGGACTTATTATGATCGGTCAGGGGCGTGCACAGCAGGAAAATCAGTAAATTCTCTCTGTTTGTCACTTACCTGAACTCTACGTCCAAACCTGATTTTAGGGAATCTAAAAGTTTGGCGTGGGCAGTCTCAACCTCGGCTGCTTCGAGCGTACGATCCCCGCTACGATAGGAAATAGAGTAGGCCAGCGATTTTTTATCGGCGGGCAGTTTTTCTCCACTTGGGTCCTGAAAAACATCGAATAACTCAACAGATTCGAGCAAAGGCTCCTCGTGATTGGCAAAGAAGTCCGCCACTGTTCCTGCCGCCAGATCAGCTGAAACCAGCATGGCGACGTCACGCGCGCTACCGGGGAACTTAGGAAGCTCTTCATATTTCAGATCGGCACCGGCCGCTGAAGCCAGCTTCTTGAGATTGATCTCAGCCACCATCACCGGAGCTTCAAGATCCAGTTCACGGGCACGAGCCGGAGGCACAATACCCGCCAGCCCAAGCTTGGTGGCTTTCTTGCCTCGCCCGATCTCGATACTGCAGGCGCAAAGCATTCGATCGTCATCGACCGGAACAAGGTTCAATCCCTTCGGGCAAACCTCTTCGAGGGCAGCACGGAGATCGTGAATATCGAGATTGGACGGCTTGCCATCGGCCCAGCTGCGAGCCGTGCGTCCACCAGTTATGAGCAAAGCAAGATGCTCATGCTCCACTTCCCCGCCCTTCGGTGTCGCGGTGAAGACCCGCCCCATTTCAAAGAAGCGCACATCAGCATTACCGAAACGCTGGTTGCGGGACGCTGTTGCGAGAAGGCCCGGCACCAGTCCCGGGCGCAGGTAATCCTGTTCGTCATTGAGCGGATTCTTCAGGCGAATCGGGCTCATGCCGCTGTGCGAGGTCGCCAGATCGTCAGTGAGCTGTTGATCAGAGATGAGCTTCAGATTGCGGGCTTCAAAAAAGCCGAGGCTGCTCAGGGTGTTTTGAATACCGGAAGCAAAGTCAAAAGACTGGTCCGCCTTGGAAGCTGGCGAGAACCACGCGCCCTGGTTGGAAGGCACATTATCGAGCCCGTAAACGCGAGCCACTTCCTCGACGAGATCAATTGGACGAATCAAGTCGAGACGGTAGGTCGGAATGTCCCAGGCATCAGCGCCTTTGATCAAACCGAGTGAAGTGAGAATCGCCTCGATCGTTTCGTCAGGCACTTCCGCACCGATCACGGAACGGCAGTAGTCATTATCCAGAGCCACCGATGCAGGGGCCGCCGGAATTTCGCCGCAGGTCACCATTTCTTCTTCAGCCGTTCCACCAGCCAAATCAAGGATCAGCTTGATGGCCAGGTCGGACGCGCCATTCACCTGGTAGGGATCGACTCCCCGCTCGAAGCGGTAGCTGGAATCCGAGTGCAGGTTGAGGCGGCGCGCCGTGCGGCGAATCTTGGAAGTCACGAAGTAGGCAGACTCGAGCAGAACATCGGTCGTCGTCTCGGTCACACCGGAGTCTTCTCCACCCATAACACCGCCAATCGCGACCGCCTTGGAGCTGTCAGCAATGACCATGTCCTCTTCCGTCAGCGGATAGGTTTCTCCATCGAGGGCGAGGAACTCTTCGCCTTCCGCGGCCTGACGCACGTGAATGCCGCCATCGAGCTTGGCCATATCGAAAGCATGGAGCGGCTGCCCCATTTCCATGAGCACATAATTGGTGATGTCCACGATGTTATTGATCGGACGAAGTCCAATGGACTCCAGCTTCTCCTTCAGCCACGCAGGCGACTCACTCACCTTCACGTCGCGGATAATGCGAGCGGTGTAATAGGGGCAGGACTCCGTTGAAATCTTGATCTCCTCATCCTTCGCTTCGCGCGTCAGCGTTGAAGATTCGCCGTGGTGCGAAGCACCGGCCAGTTCTTTCTTCGCCAGGGCCGCCAACTCGCGAGCCACGCCGAGATGACTGAGGCAGTCGGGGCGGTTCGGCGTGATCTCCAATTCGAACACTGCCGGGTATACTTCTGAGAGCGGCGTTCCGGATTTGAGATCCGACGAAAGGATCATGAGCCCGTCAGCATCATCGGTCAGGCCGATCTCGGAAGCGGCACACATCATGCCGAGAGACTCCACTCCGCGAAGCTTGCCTTCCTTGATTTCAAAGGTCTTGCCGTCACCGGCATCAAGCACACAACCGGGCAGCGCCAATGGCACTTTATCGCCCACCTTGTAGTTCTTGGCGCCGCAAACGATCTGGCGAGGCGTGCCGGAACCATCATCAACCTGGCAAACGGAGAGTTTATCTGCGTCAGGGTGTTTGTCCGAAGAGAGAACTTCAGCGACCACCAGGTTGTCGGGAAGGCTTTGGATGCCCTCCACTTCGATACCGGTGAAGGTGAGCAGATCGTCGAGTTCTGCCATCGAATACTCTGAGAAGTCAACGTGATCAGAAAGCCACTTAAGAGAAACGTTCATATGAAAAGCTATTTAGGGATTTAGGCGTTTGGCTATTTAGGCTCTCTAAGAGCGCGAATGAGTGCAGCTAATACTTTTTCTGTTTCTAAGATCTTTTGGCCACAATCCGTGCATCGATCCAAATTCACGAAGCCAAGGCGTTTAGACAAATCAAATTGGTAGGAGAGTTCTCTCAGCGAACCGAATGCAATATCGAGGAATCGAAGATATTCGGTCGCAGTGTTTCTCGCACACCCCTCCACGATATTCGAAGGAACTGAAACCGCGGCACGACGGATCTGTGACCTCAGCCCAAACATCTCTTCTTTCGGAAAATTCTGCGTCGCAAGGTAAATGTCGACAACCAGCGCATCAGCCAATTTAAATGCTGCCAACTGTGTGTGATCTCGCATCTCACCTAAATGCCAAAATACCTAAACTTCTAAATCCCTTCCTTATTACTTGGCGAACTGACTGAGGAATCGAACGTCATTTTCGATCAGCAATCGCAAATCCGGAATGCCATACATGATCATTGCGAGACGATCGAGACCCATACCAAAAGCAAATCCAGAGATCTCCGAAGGATCGTAGGCGGCATCGCCACGCTTGGTGGAAACTTCGCTGAAGACCGCGGGATCAACGATGCCGCAGCCGGCGATCTCGATCCACTTAACTGCCTTGCCAGTGGCGTGCAGTTTCAAATCCACTTCGAAGCTTGGCTCGGTAAACGGGAAGAAGTGAGGACGGAAGCGCACTTCCGTCCTGGAACCGAAAAGCTCGCGGAAGAAATACTCCAGTGTTCCTTTCAGATCAGCGAGAGTCACATTCTTATCAACGTAGAGTCCTTCAAGCTGGTGGAACGCACTCAGGTGAGTGGCATCGATTTCATCGCGGCGAAAAGCACTGCCGGGGGCGATGATGCGAACCGGAGGCACCTCTTTTTCCATGGTGCGAATTTGCACTGAGGAAGTGTGAGTGCGGAGCAACTTGCCGTTCTCAAAGTAGAAAGTGTCGCTCTCGTTGCGGGCCGGGTGATCTTCCGGCGTGTTGAGCGCATCAAAGCAGTGCCATTCGGTCTCAATCTCGGGACCTTCAGCGAGGGCAAAACCCATCCGACGCAGGATAGAAACGGCTTCGTTGAGAACGTGAGTGAGCGGATGAAGCCCTCCCTCGGGAAGCGGCCGAGACGGGAGGGTCGCATCGATGGATGCAAAAGCGGCGGCGTCCTTGGCGGCAGTTAAAGCTGCCCCCTTCCCCTCAAGAGCCGCGGTGATGGCCGTGCGAACCTCGTTGAGCTTCTGACCCACGTCTTTTTTCTGCTCCTTTGGCACGTCACGCATTCCGGCGCTGGCAGCGGTAAGACGCCCTTTTTTGCCGAGAAAGCCCACGCGGGCTTCTTCAAGGCCGGCTTCGTCAGTAATCGCCTCGATCGCGCTCAGCGCGTCGCTCTTAATGGCATCCAGTTCTGCAAGCATGTCGATGTAACAGGGTTAAGTCCGAGACCTAACAGGGTTTGGTGGTTTTTCAAGGCCTGAGGCGAAGCCGAAGGCCTTCTCTTGATCTTGCTCCTAATCTTGATCTTGCTCCCCGCAACCTTCGTCAAGAGCTAGAGCAAGAGCAGGATTAAGAGCAAGAAGCTAAAAAGCCGGTGGTCCACCCAGGCGGACCTACCGGCTTTTCGGTAAAGGTTTAATGACCTGAGGTGAATCAGGCAGCCTGCTTGGCTTTTTCCTCCAGGGCTGCCTTGGACTTCTCTACGAGAGCGGTAAAGGCGGCTTCGTCCTGGATAGCAAGGTCGGAGAGGACCTTACGATCAAGCTCGATACCTGCGGCGCTGAGACCCTCCATGAAACGGGAGTAGTTCATACCGTTGTTCTTGGCACCTGCGCTGATCCGGGCAATCCAGAGGCGACGGAACGTACGCTTGCGATTCTTACGGTCACGGTAAGCCCACTGCTGAGCTTTGTAGACCGAATCTTTAGCAGTACGGTAGAGTTTCGAGCGTGAACCGCGGAAACCCTTCGCTTTCTTCAGGATACGATTTCTGCGCTTGCGGCTGGCAGGCGCGTTTGTTGCACGTGGCATTTTCTATTTTCCTCTGAGTGGGCTGTTGTTTTTACTTCAACTGGCTGACTCACCCTCTCGTCAGGTGGCGGTAGGCATTTTGCCGCGCCACCAGTCAACTCAGTCGTGGATCGATTTGGCCGATCCTTAGCGGAATAAGACTCTCAAATTAATGGGAGAACGGAAGATCAGCTTTAATGTTCTTCTCGTCGCACTTAGCCGCGAGGGTAGCTTGACCCAAGCGACGCATGCGCTTTGCGTTCTTCCGACGGTTCAGGTGTCTTTTACCCTGTTTCCGACGGAGAACACGTCCGCTGCCTGTCACCTTAAATCTTTTGGCGACGCCTTTTCGTGTTTTAGCTTTTCCAGCAACTCGTGCCATAGCGGGCGGACTTTAAGCTCGAAAAAGCCGAATGCAACGGAAATTGCCATCCTTTTTCGTCGCTAGGCCCGAAACCAGCAGGATTTCAGGAGGATTCCTCCTCAGAAAGCGGGACGCGAAACCGGACTCTCAGCGGACTTTATTTGGTTCACACCCGGCACGCTACCCGCTACATTCGCCCTTCAGATATGAGCGAAGACTCCTCCCCCGACGCCGCCGAAACCGAATCCCCCTCCGAAACCGAAGCCTCACCGCCCCCGAAATCAGGGGATCTGGAGCAGGAAATCGTCGAAAAACTCGGTCAGGCCCGCATCACCATCGGCAAGGAACTGCGCAAGGTCATCATCGGCCAGGACGATGTGGTCGACCAGATGCTAATTGCCCTGCTTTCCGGCGGCCACTGCCTCATCACCGGGGCTCCGGGTTTGGCGAAAACCCTTCTCGTCAGCACCCTCGCCAAGGTCTTTGATCTCTCTTTCAACCGGATTCAGTTCACTCCGGACCTCATGCCGTCCGACATTACCGGGACGGAGATCCTCGAAGAAACCTCCGAAGGTCACCGGGAGCTCGTTTTCAATCGCGGGCCAATCTTTGCCAACCTCATTCTGGCTGATGAGATCAACCGGACCCCGCCCAAGACTCAGGCGGCCCTGCTCGAAGCCATGCAGGAGAAGCAGGTCTCCGCTGCCGGCCAGACCATGGAACTGGAGAAGCCGTTCTTCGTCCTCGCGACGCAGAACCCCATCGAAATGGAAGGCACCTATCCCCTGCCGGAAGCGCAGCTTGACCGTTTCATGTTCAACATCGTGATCGACTACCTTTCAGAGGACGAGGAAGTTGCCGTGGTTTCCCAGACTACCGGTTCCGGCGGCGAAGAAGTCGAATCGATCTTCAGCGGCGACGACCTCCAGAAATGCCACGACGTCGTTCGACGCGTTCCCATCGCCGAAGAGGTCATCCGCTACGCCGTTCGCATTGCCGCCAATTCCCGTCCCGGCCAAGGCAACACCAGCGACTACATCAACGAATGGGTCAACTGGGGAGCCGGTACCCGAGCCGGGCAAAACCTCGTCCTCGGCGCCAAGACCAAGGCTCTTCTCGACGGGCGTGCCCATGTCACCTATGACGATATCCGCTCGATGGCAGGCCCGGTGCTTCGTCACCGCATCCTGACTAACTATCGCGCCGAAGCCGAGGGAATCACGATTGATCAGGTCATCGAGAAGCTGATCGATATGACCCCCGAGCGGGCATAGCCCGCTGCAGTTTTCAGCTATCACTGGTCAGCATTCAGTCCCACTGACTGCCGAACACCAATCACTGACTACCGAGATGACCGCCAACTACATCGATCCCGCCGCCTTGATGCGGGTGAAGTCGCTGGAGCTTCGGGCCCGCATGGTCATGGAAGGATTCTGGAAGGGGCTCCATCGCTCCCCCTTCCACGGATTCTCGGTGGAGTTCAGCGAATACCGTCCCTACGCCCGCGGCGATGATCCGCGCTTCCTTGACTGGAAAGTGATGGCGCGCAGTGATCGCGCCTTTATCAAGAAATTCGAAGACGAGACCAACCTGCGCGCCCACCTCCTGCTCGATCGCAGCCAGTCCATGATCTACGGCTCAGTCGGCTACACGAAACAGGAATACGCCGCCACATTCGCCGCTACGCTTGCCTATTTTCTCATGGGGCAGAACGATGCGGTAGGCCTGACCACCTTCGACCAGAAAGTCGATCAGCATATCCCCGCCCGCAATCGCCCCGGTCAGCTGCGGAGGCTGATGCTGCAGTTGGAAAAAGCACCGGCTGGAGAAGGCACCAATCTTGGTGCCGCGATGAAAGGTCTGCACGAACTCATTCGCAAGCGCAGCCTCATCATTTTGATGTCCGACCTGCTCGCGCCGCTCGAAGAGCTGGAGCGCCAGATCGGATATCTCGCCGCCGGCGGTCACGACCTCGCCATTTTCCAGATCATGGACCGACGCGAGCTGGATTTCAATTTCGACAAAGCCACCCACTACCGGGATACCGAGACCGGGAAGGATCTGTTCATCGATCCGGACATCGCCCGCGACAGCTATCTCGAGAGGTTCAATGCTCACCAGGAGTCTGTCATACGGCTTGCAGGACGCCACGGAGTCAACCATCAGTTAGTTCCAACAGATGAACCGCTGGAACGGGTCCTCTTTGACTTTGTTTCACGAAGAGGCGCCTAGCCGAATCACTTTTTACGACTCACTAACCCCCGCTGATTTCGCAGCATGATAACCGACGATCAGAAACAAAAACTCACTCAACTCGCCGCCGAGCTCATCGACCAGAAAAATGCCCGCACCCTCGTGGAACCCCAGGACCGGAACACCGGCTTCTGGTTTGGAGGTGGCAACGTGATTCAGGACCGCGACGGATCGATTCTCATCGCAGGACGCTACCGCAACTATGGCGATTCCCGCACCGGGGTCGGCGCCGGAGCTCGCGGACTTGAACTCGCAATCTTCCGCGCGCCGGATGTGCACAGCAAGTTTGAGAAGATCGTTTCTTTTACCAAGGCCGACCTAGCCCACAGCGGCATGGGGATTGTTTCGATCGAGGGTGTCGCCCTACACCTCGCCGATGATGGTATTGAACTGTTCATCTCGACGGAAAAAGACGCCAAGTATCCCGAGCGCCTTGCCAGCTATCAAAAACCCGGCGCCGGTGTCTGGAGCATCGATCGAATCCACGCCGATAAAGTGGAGAACCTGAGTCCTGAAAACATCGAAGAGATCATTCCCTTCGGCTCCGATAATCCCGAACGCCTCCATTGCAAGGATCCTTGGGTCTTTGACCTCCCCAACGGAGACCTCGCTCTCGGCTATTGCACTCATCCCTTCACCTGGTCCAGCAGCGGAACAGCCATGTTGCTCCGCAGGGCAGGATCCGACACCTATGAAAAGGTTACTGACAGTCTGCTCCAGCGCGGCCCCGTCTGGGACATTGCGGCAGCCCGCGCCACTGAGCGTCTCGCGATCCCCAAAGCCGGAGCGTTTGCTGGAGGTCCTGACCTTTCCCTCTACTTCTACGACAGCTGCGAAAGCCTGCGTCAGCTCGACGAAAACCCCACCGCCGTATCCCGGCCGCGCGGCTGGTCTTGTGAAGAGATCGGTGGCATCGCCGTCGGGGTTGATAGTGACCTGACGCAGATCGAAAGTATTTCCATTGAAGCCCCTCTTTTTGTTTCTCCGCACGGAACCGGCTGTTCGCGCTACATCGCTACGCTCGTCACCGGTGAAGGCATCTTCGCCAACTGGCAACAGAGTCAGCCTGATCTTTGCCAGCCGCTGGTTGGGCATTTCCTGCCAATGGAACGAGTTAATGAAATCCTCGGGTGATGCGTCTCGCGCTCAACGCTTCAACGATTAAGCCGACTCCGCTTCTCGAAAAAATTCGCGTCGCCGGTGAAGCTGGTTACAGCGGCATTGAACTCTGGGCCGTTGAAATTTACGAATACATCGGTCGCGGTGGTGAAGTGCGTGACGTCGAGAAAGCGCTCGCTGATCACGGGCTCGCTATCCCGGCATTTATCGCGATTCGAGGGTGGGGTGACGTCAGCGGGCTTGACTACAAGGTCGCGATGGAAGAAGCGCGCCGCCGCTTTGAACTGGCGGCCAGGTTCGGTGCTCCCTTAATGATCTGCACCCCGCCGGTGGCTCAAACGGGATTCGACCATCTCCACGAAGGCTACGGCGAACTGCTTCAGATCGGCCGGGAAACCGGGGTTCACGCCGTGATGGAATACATCAGTTTCTTCAAGAGCCTCAACAACCTTCCCGATGCTGTCACTGTTCTGGATCGAACCAACGCACCTGATTGTCACCCCGTGACTATTCTCGACGCCTTCCACAACTGGAACAACAAGACTACCCTCGACGATATCCGCGACATTCCACTCGAGGCCATCAGTCATTATCATATCAACGATGCTCCCGCCGGAATTCCCAGCGGCGAGCAAAACGACAGTCACAGGGTCATGGTCGGTGACGGCATCATTGATCTCAAAGCTGAGCTCACCGTCCTCAAGGACAAAGGCTACGACAAGTGGATCAGCCTCGAACTCTTCAATGCTGAATGGTGGTCCAAGGACCCACTGGAAACGGCAAAAGTCGGACTCGAACGCATGCGGGCCATCTGCGACGAAGTGGGTTTTGAAGTTGAGCGTTGAACAGCCCGGGAACTATTTCTCGCTTTGCCGGCACAATTCACGAAGAGTTCCTGCTCTCTTCATATTTTTTTCACATTGGTGAGAAAAGGTGAGATCATGAAAAAACTCTCACGCAGAGACTGGATCCTGCGATCGCTATTCTTCAGCACTCCCCTGTCCTGTTTTGGATACGGTAGCCTCATCGAGAAGCGTCTCATCGATGTGACCCGGGCCGACATCCCTCTCAAACCCGAATTTGCCTCTCTCGATGGTCTCAAGATTGCCCTGATGTCTGACTTTCACCACGACGACTTCGGGGACAATGCTTTCATCGCGCGGGCGGTCCAGACGATCAACTATGAGCGGGTTGATCTTGTCATGCTCGCCGGAGACTACATCTCCGACGACCACACCGCTCTAAAACCGCTTTTCAACGAACTGCGCAATCTACGCCCCGGCATCAGCACCTTCGCTGTTCTCGGCAACCACGATCGCTGGCATCTCCACAACAGCCTCTTTACTTTAGCCGAAGATGCCGGAGTTCGTATTCTCATTAACGAAGCGGTCGAATACGACAGCTTCATCATCTCCGGTATCGACAGCTGCTGGGGTGGGCGACCAAACCTCGAAGCCACCCTCAAGCCAACTCATCCTGACAAACCCGTCATCACAGGCTGGCACGAACCGGACACGTTTGATACTTACAACGATCCTCGTATCATTCTCCAGATGTCCGGGCACACTCACGGAGGCCAGGTTTGTGCCCCGGCGATCGGACCTATTCTACTGCCACAATATGGTCGCAAGTATCCCCACGGACACTATCGCCAGGGAGACAGCTCTCTCTTTGTCACTCGAGGAATCGGAACGATGACTATCCCGACCCGGTTTCTCTGCCGCCCTGAATTAGCCGTCTTAAAAATGAAGGCGTGAAGCTTGCTATACTTATTGATCGCCTCTGATCGAAACCGAGACAAACCGAACAACGTTAACGTGCAGCGTTTTCGAGTGCCTGTCCCAAGGATTGCAGATCCTTGCCCATACCGACTGCCGTCGCACATGAAGAGGAGAGAATCGAGACCGAAACAAGGGCGAGAATGACGAGGATAGTAACTAACGACTTCATGAGGAAAACTATACAGTCTCTTTTCGTATCCAGACCAACATTTTTCATTTTTTTGAAGAGAGACAAGATCGTTTCCAGCCTTAAGCACAACCTCAAAAAACAAAGGCTTCAAATATCGCAACATTCAGCTATTAGGCCCAAACCGAAATCCGCCAGAGAAGATCGAGTAATCTCAAAACTTGCATCGACGGGAGATCTAACGCTTTTTGGGTGATGGACGGCAAAAAGTGGGACGCAGATTTTTTTTCCAGCATCGGTGATCCTTCCCAGCTCGCGCCGCTGTTCGACGTCCTCCCAAGTGTTTTTTTCTTTGCCAAGGATCTGCAGGGAAGATTCACCGCCATCAACAGCCCGTTACTAGGCATGATTGGTATCTCAGGGGAAGAGATACTCGGGGCCACTGACTACGATTTTTTCGATCGTGACCTCGCCGATTGCTATCGCAAGGAAGACATGAATGTCATGGAAAGCGGAGAACCGGTTCTCAATCAAACCTGGTGGGTTCCCAATGTTCGAACCGGTGATATTCACTGGTACAATTCCTCCAAGATCTGCCTGCGTTCCGGGGACGGTCGCGTCATTGGCATTGCAGGAATCATGCGCCCGATCGAAAGCATCGATGAACTGACTGCTGATCACCGTCACATGACTGCCGTCGCAGCCCACATGGAGACGCACTTTGATGAAAAGCTCACCCTGGAAGAGCTGGCCGAAGTGGCAGGATGTTCGACGCGGCATTTCCAGCGGGTCTTTAAACAAATTTTCAAGACTTCTGCCATCGAACACCTTCTGCGCGTTCGCATCCGTCATGCTGCCGCCAGATTAGTTGAAACAAAGGACGACCTCAGCACGATCGCGTCCGAATGCGGATTTCACGATCAGTCGCATTTCTCCAATCAGTTCAAAAGGCTGCGAGGAATGACTCCCTCCGCTTACCGAAAACAGTTCGGATCCATGACCTGAAGATCAGGCCGTGCCCTGCTTACGCCAGTTGCGGGGAGGCCGCCCGTTGATGCGTTTGAACTGGGCGTTGAAGTTCGATAAATTATTTAAACCACATGAGAAAGCGATGTCCGAAACCGTGCGATTTGTTTCGATCAGGAGCCGGGGCGCGTGACTGACCCTCAACTGGAGCAGGTATTCCTGGAAGCTCAATCCAAGATGCTGACCGAAGAATCGACTTAACATAAGGCGGTGCGACACGATAGTCTCCTCAATAAGCTCATGAACTCTTCCTGCCCCCACGACCCTTTCAAAAAGTTCCGCGCCAACGGTCCCGTTCACGTCTCCAAATTCGGAGGCGAAAAAATCGCTATGATCCTCGGACACAAGAACGTGCGGGATGCGACTCGCGACTACGACACCTACAGTTCTGATGCCCCCTTTCGTGTTCCGATCCCCTCAGAGGAGAACCTTCGTCGTGTTCGCCAACTTCCCATCGAAGTGAACCCTCCCGAGCACACCGAATACCGAAAGATTGCGGAACCGTTTTTCAAACTGCCCAACACATCCGAGTTCAAGAAAACGATCGCTGACATGATCGAACGCATGATCCGGGAAGCTTGCGAGACCGGCGAAGTCGAAGTGGTTCGTGAGTTTTCCCTGCCGATGCAATCCCTCGCCCTGACTCACCTGCTCAAGATGCCGGAATCCGAAGCGGAACTCTGGACGAGCTGGGGCACTCATGTCTTTCGCGACGGCGAAGACGGCGAAGCCCGCGGTATGACATTGGAAAAATACATCCACGCGCAATTCGACCGGGCTGAGGCGGATCCCGGAGAAGACTTCTTTTCCGTCCTTGGAGAAGCCAACTACCAAGGTCGGCCACTCACTCGCGACGAGAAGGTCGGTTTCGCCAACCTCACTTTTGCCGGCGGTCGCGACACGATTATCCACACCATCTCATTCATCATCGCCTACTTCGCCGAGCATCCCGAAGCGATCGTCAAACTGAAAGAGAACCCCAAACTCGTCATGACCGCAGCTGAGGAATTCGTTCGTGTCGTTACGCCGCTGACGCAGATCGGCCGCGTCTGCCCGGCATCTACTGATGTCCACGGCACCAGGGTTGAAGCCGGTGAGCGCGTCGGGCTCTGCTGGGCATCCGCCAACTTCGACGAGACCGTTTTCGACGAACCGCATGAGGTAAAACTCGATCGAAAACCCAATCCGCACATTGCTTACGGCAGTGGGCCTCACACCTGCCTCGGAGCCCCTCACGCCCGTCTCATCATTCGGACTCTACTTGAGAAGATCCGGGATATTTCTCCAAAGCTGAAGCTGATTGATTCAGTCGACAATGTGGAGACAGAGGCCGACTACGAGCGTCGTTCCGGCTACGAAAAGCTGATCGTCAAATTTGAGGCCCCGTGATCGTGTGGCGTGATTTTACAAATTTCACACGATCACGCTCAAGACAATTTCGATCCGGTCGGTCATGTTTCTGGTATGACTGCCGTCTTCCGAGTGCCGATGTTTTTCACCGTCCTGGCCCTGACCGTCGGAGGCTTTACTATCGGTTCAGTTGGCGCCGAAGAAAAGCTATCCTTCAACCGCGATGTCCGACCGATTCTTGCTGGCAATTGCTACGACTGCCACGGACCGGACGAAGAAACTATCGAGGGAGATCTGCGCCTCGATTCACGTGAAGCCGCTGAAGAAGTCCTCGGTGTCGACGGTGAACTTTTTTACCGGATCACAACCGATGACGACATTGACCTGATGCCACCGCCAGACTCTCACCGGCATCTCACCGAGGACCAGATTGAAACCATTCGCCTCTGGCTGGAACAGGGCGCCCCCTACGAAACTCACTGGGCATTTGTTGCTCCGGAAAAAGCTGTCGTGCCGGAAATTCAAAGTTCCGAGACCGCGATCAACCCGATCGATCATTTCATCCGACAGCGTCTCGAGGAAGAAAACCTCAAGCCCTCGCCCGAAGCGGATCGCCACACCCTGGTCCGCCGACTCTATCTCGATCTCATCGGGATCCCGCCAACCCCCGAACAAGCCGACGCCTTCGTCAACAGCACCGATCCGAAGGCCTACGACAAACTGGTCGACGAGCTGCTGGCTTCCCCCCGCTACGGTGAACGCTGGGCCCGCCCCTGGCTGGACCTTGCCCGCTATTCTGATACAAACGGCTACGAGAAGGACCGCCCGAGATCCATCTGGCCCTATCGCGACTGGGTCGTCGACGCCATCAACGCGGACATGCCCTTTGATCAATTCACGATCGAACAGCTTGCCGGCGACATGCTTCCCAACCCGACTCTCGAGCAACTCATCGCGACCGGCTTTCATCGTAACACCATGCTCAACGAAGAAGGCGGTATCGATCCCCTTGAGTATCGCTACTACGCCATGGTCGATCGCGTCGCCACGACCGGCACCGTTTGGATGGGCTTGTCCACCGGCTGTGCCCAGTGCCACACCCACAAATACGACCCGATCACTCACACCGACTACTTCAGCCTGATGGCCCTGTTAGATAATGCGGACGAAGTCGCCATCCACGTGCCCGATGCGGATATCGAAGCACAGCAGGCCCTGATCGATCAACAGATCCGGGAAGCCGAAGCCGAATTGCTCACCAAGATCGATCCCGCCCAATACGAGGCATGGAAGAAAGCGGAGAAAGCGAAGGTCGTGCCCTGGCATAAACTGGAACCCACCAAGCTCAAAGCCAACCTGCCGCTGCTTGAGCACGAAGGCGACGGCATCATTTTCGCCAGCGGCGATTTCACCAAGCGGGATGTCTATGAACTGACCTACCAGTTACCGGACGAGCTCAAGGGGAAAACCATCACTGCGCTTCGCCTCGAAGCCCTACCTGATGAACGCCTCCCTGCCGGTGGTCCCGGGGCTGCTTACTACGAAGGCAGAAGCGGCGACTTCTTTCTCAGCGAAGTCACCCTTTCTCTCAACGACAAGCCCGTAGAAATCGGTGCGGCCACCCGCGACTTCGGAAAAATCTACATTGGCAGGGGTGACGCACCGGCCCAGGCGGTGTTTGATGGCAAGGGCTCCTCAGGCTGGTCCACCGCGTCCCGAGAAAACGAACCTCACGAGTTGGTCGTGAATCTCAAGTCGCCGCTCTTGGCTGAAGGCGAGTTGAAAGTCGAATTGTTGTTCGAGCGCCACTTCGTCGCCGCCCTCGGCAAACTGCGAATCTCGGTCACCACCTCAGAGAAGACCGCCGCTGCCCGAACATGGCCGCAGGTTGATCCCGCCACGGCATCCGAAGAGGAGATGATGATTGCCTATGCCAGTTCGGCCAAGGAAATGGCCAAGTCCAGGGCCCCTCTCGAAGCGCTCAAAAAAAAGCGCCCCTCTCCTCCCACCACCATGGTGATGCGAGAACGCCCGCCCCACAATCCACGCACGACGCGTCGCCATCACCGCGGTGAGTACCTCAACGCTGAAGAAGAGGTGCCCGGCGCCGTTCCTGCGGTCTTCCCCCAGCTTCCCGAAGGTGAACCCGCCAACCGACTCACCTTCGCCCGCTGGCTGGTTAGCGAAAACAACCCGCTCGCCGCCCGCGTTGTCGTCAATCGAGCCTGGCAGGCTCTCTTCGGTCGCGGCATCATGGAATCTGTCGACGAGTTCGGCACGCAATCCGAAGCACCTTCGCATCCCGAATTACTCGACTGGCTCGCCATTGAATTCATGGAAAAGGGCTGGTCTCGGAAGGAGTTGCATCGACTGATTGTCAGCAGCGCCACCTATCGTCAGGATTCCGATATCCGCTCGGATCTGCTCGCCGCCGATCCTGACAATATCCTACTGGCTCGTGGACCCCGTTTCCGTCTCGACGGCGAAGTCGTGCGCGACATGATCTTGAAAGCCTCCGGTCTACTTTCCGACAAGATGGGTGGCCCCGGAGTCTACCCGCCCCAACCCGCCAGCGTCGCCGCTGCCGCCTACGGCAATACCAAGTGGCCGATTTCCACAGGAGAAGATCGCTATCGACGCAGCCTCTACACCTGGTCCAAGCGCACCGCCCCCTTCGCCGCCTTCACTGTCTTCGACGCGCCGACCGGAGAAATCTGCGTGGCCAAGCGAGACCGCAGCAACTCCCCTCTCCAGGCTCTAACGTTGCTGAACGACGCCATGTTTGTTGAGATGGCAGAAGCAGCCGCCTCCGAAGCCATGGCGAAGCACGAAGACAACGAAGCCATCGTCACTGATCTCTTCCGGCGCTTCCTGACGCGCCCACCCAATAGCGAAGAGCAGAGCGCCCTGCTCAGCTATTTCGAAAGCCAACGGCAACGATTTGAGAAAGGCGAACTCAGTGCCACCGAGTGGCTCGGAGAAGACAATTCATCCTCCGACCTCGCCGCCTGGGCGCTCGTGGCACGAGCCCTCATGAACCTCGACGAAACCATCACGAAAGGCTGAGACGACGGTTCGTCCGCAGGAAAAAGAAAACGATTAAGAAAAGGACAAAGAGGCTTCGCCGCACGAGCCCTATAATCCTAAACACCTAAACAGCTCCCCATGACTGATCCTCTCCACGAACGCACCCGCCGCCATTTCTTCCGTGACTGTGGTTTGGGCGTCGGCAAAATCGCTCTCGCTTCCATGCTAGCCGACAGCGGCTCGAAGCTTTTCGGCGCGCCCGTGACTTCGGCCCTGACCGAAAGCCCCATTGCGCCGAAGCCGGGCCACTTTGAAGGCACGGCCAAGCGGGTCATCTACCTCTTCATGGCCGGCGCACCGAGCCAGCTCGAACTGTTCGACTACAAGCCAAAGCTCGCGGAGCTCGCCGGAAGCCCGCTGCCTCCTTCCGTGATCGACGGCCAACGCTATGCCTTCATCCAACCGGATGCTGCCGTTCTTGGGCCGTGTTTCTCTTTCACCAAGCATGGACAGTCAGGAGCCGAGATCTCTGAAGTCCTCCCTCATCTCTCCAAGGTCGTCGACGACATCGCCATCGTCCGCTCCATGACAACGGACAAGTTCAACCACGCCCCAGCCCAGCTCTTCGTAAACACCGGAAACGGGATTCCCGGACGTCCCGCGATGGGGTCATGGCTCAGCTACGGTCTCGGCAGCGAAGCCAACGACCTCCCTTCCTTTGTCGTGCTAAAGAGTGGCGGCAACCTCAGCGGAGGCGCCTCCATGTGGAGCAGTGGCTTTCTGCCCTCCACCCACCAGGGAGTTCCTTTCCGAGAAAGTGGTGACGCTATTCTGCACACGTCGAATCCAGGCGGTCTCGACATGCAGAGCCAGCGTGACTCCATCGATCTGATCAAGAACCTGAATCAACAGCACGCCAGCTTGGCCGGAGATCCTGAGATCACTACGCGAATCAACGCTTACGAAATGGCCTACCGAATGCAATCGCGCGCCCCCGAGCTAATGGACTTCGGCAGCGAGTCACAGGCCACCCTGGATCTCTACGGAGCCAAGCCGGGAGACAAAAAGCACGCCTTCGCTAACAATGTTCTGCTTGCCCGCCGTCTAGCCGAACGCGGCAGTCGATTCATCCAAGTCTATCACTCCGGTTGGGATCATCACAGCCAGGTGAAGAACGGCGTCGCCAATCAGGCTCGGCAAACCGACCAGGCCTGTGCCGCCCTTATTATGGACCTGAAGCAGCGCGGTATGCTCGAAGACACCCTCGTTGTCTGGGGTGGCGAATTCGGACGCACTCCCATGGTGGAAGCTAGCGCCGCTCTCGGACGTAGCCAGGGACGGGATCACCATCCCCAGGCCTTCACCATGTGGATGGCGGGTGGAGGCATCAAGCCGGGCATTCAATATGGCAAGACCGACGAACTGGGATTCAACGTGGTCGAAAACCCGGTTCATGTGCACGACCTCCAGGCCACGATTCTCCACTGCCTCGGACTGGACCACAATCGACTCACCTACCGAATGAATGGCCTCAACTTCAAGCTCACCGGCGTCGAACATCACAAGCCGGTTTTAGACTTGCTGGCGTGACGATTTCGCTAATCACCTGTCCGCTCGATGCGGGACTGAATCAGGTAGCTGCCGGTATCCGATATATCGACAGTGGCATCGAGTTTGTAAAACTGCCCGAATGGATCTCCCAAAAAAAGATGTGGTGAAACGTGGAGGCCAAAACACTTCAATTTTAGCTTCCTCAAAAGAACGGTTTAAAGAATACTCACTCTCCTCAAAACACCCCCCATCATGACGATCAGATCCACCCTCTTCGGCGCTCTGGCAGCCGCTCTCAACCTAATGGCAGTCACTCAGGCCAGCTCGGCTGAAATCCTTGTTGAAGCCGAAGGCTTTGCCTCCCACGGCGGCTGGAAGCTCGATACCCAGTTTATCGAAATCATGGGATCCCCTTATCTGCTCGCACATGGACTCGGCAAGCCGGTCGAAGATGCCTCCACCACGATTTCTATCGAAGAAGCCGGCACCTATCACGTTTGGGTTCGCACCAAGGACTGGGCGGCTACCTTTGAACGGAAAGGCTCCCCGGGACGCTTTCAGGTCGCCATCGGGGGCGAAGCACTCGACACCGAATTCGGCAACGAAAGCCCGGAATGGGCCTGGCAAAACGGCGGGACCGTTGAACTCAAGCCCGGAGAGGTCGAGCTAGCGCTGAAAGATCTGACTGGTTTCTGTGGACGTTGCGATGCCATCGTTCTCACGACCAATCCCGATTTCACTCCCGATAACGGCAACACCCCTCTACCTGACTGGCGCCGCACCATGCTGGGCCTGGAGGCTGAGCCAGAAAATGCCGGCGACTTCGACCTCGTCGTTGTGGGTGGTGGTTACTCCGGCATGGGTGCCGCGGTTTCCGCTGCCCGAATGGGAATCAAAGTCGCGCTGATCCAGAACCGCGATGTCCTCGGCGGCAACGGTAGTTCTGAAATCCGCGTCTGGGCCAAGGGCAATACGCCCGGCGGACTCTACCCTGTCGGGGACATTATTCGCGAACTCGAAGACTCAGCTTCCTCCTCCCCTGCCCCCTTTGATGAGTGGGAGGACGATAAGAAGGAGAAGATCCTTCGCAATGAGAAGAACCTCTCGCTCTTCCTCGGCCACCACGCTTTTGACGTCGAGATGAACAGCAAGGATGAAATAGGTGCCGTGCTCGCTCTGGAAACCCGCACCAACAAGATTCGCAAGTTTGAAGCGCCCTTCTTCGTCGACACCACCGGACACGGCTTCATCGGCATGTGGGCCGGCGCTGACATCGAAATGCACGAGAAAGGCCGCATGGGCATGAGCAACATGTGGATGTGGGAAAACACCACCGAGGAGCAATCCTTCCCCGAAACACCGTGGGCCCATGATCTTACTGAAGAAGAGTTCCCCTACCCCCGTCGGTTTCACGCAGAGTGGTTCTGGGAGAGCGGCTACGATCTGGATCCTCTCAACGATCTAGAGAAAATCCGCGACTGGAACCTGCTCGCCTCCTTCGGTGCTTGGAACGGCATCAAAAACAAAGGAATGTTCGCCGACTACGACCCTTTGGAGAAGGGTCACGCCAACGCTCAACTCAAGTGGCTCGCCTACATCGGTGGCACTCGAGAAACCCAACAAATCATCGGAGATGTCGTCCTCAGCGAGTCTGACATTGTCGCCAAAAAGGAATTCCCTGATGGCTGCGTGCTTACGACCTGGTCCGTCGACCTGCACTACCCAAAGGAAGAATACCTCGGCAAGTACAAGGACAATCCTTTCATCTCCGTGGCCCATCACAACCGAGCTATCGATAGACGCATCGGCTATCCCGTGCCCTACCGCTGCTTTTACTCACGCAACATCAACAACCTCTTCACGTCGGGACGTAACATCAGTGTCACCCACGAAGCGCTCGGCACCGTTCGCGTCATGAAGACCTGCGGCATGATGGGTGTGGTGGTTGGCAAAGCCGCTGCGATCTGCATTGAGAAGGACTGCGGTCCTCGTGACGTTTACGAAGAATACTGGCCTGAAATGGTGGAATTGCTCGAACTGCCCGGCAACATGCGCCGCGTAGATCTGTCCCATGACTTTGAAGCAGACTCCACCCTTTCTGAGATGGCTCCAATCGCATATTCCTTCATCTATCCCCAGTCTTTACCCGGCATCGTCGTAGACAACGAAAAAGCCAAAAAGACTGGCGATTGGAAGACTGGAGAAGGCCTCAATAATTTTATCGGTCGCAACTACGAGTACGCCGCCTCCGGTAAGCAGTCGGCCACCGCTCGCTACGAATTCACACCGCCCAAATCCGGCAATTATGAGGTGCGCATCTCCTGGCAGCCCCACGAAAATCGTTCGCCCAACGCGCTCGTTATGGTCGAAGGCGCCAAGAGCGGCACTGCCGAACAGCGGGTGAACCAGCAAGTGGCCACCACCTTGGAGAAAGGGTTTCACTCCCTTGGCATCTATAAGTTCGAAGGTGCGGTCCCCGCTGCCGTCATTCTCTCAAATCAAGGGTCTACCGGCAATATTCACGCTGACGCTGTCCAGGTTCTTGCCTTAGAGTCCTCTGAATGATTCGACCAGCCTGGCGGGGACGATTGATCCAATTCTATCGGGTGGCCATCCTCGTGGCCATCGTATGGCTCATTCGTTCCCAACACGACTGGATTCGCTCACAGGAATCCGTTCCCGAAGTCACCATTGGTGATGTCTCTGAGTGGTTGCCCGAAGCCTTCGCCTTCGCGGAAAAACCCCAGGCCGACGGAACCCGGTTCATTCTCGACGAAGCCGGCGAACGCGTCGGCTTCTATGCAATGACGTCGCCCACAAGCGATTGGATCATCGGATACTCAGGCCCGACGACAACACTACTGGTCTTTGACGATTCCAGCACCTGCCTCGGTGCCCGCATTCTCAAAAGTGGCGACACCGAAGATCACGTCGAAAAGATTATCGAGGAGCCGGAATTCCTCGGAGCCTACTCGGGCAAAACGTGGGACGAAATGGCGGAACTTCAAGACATTGATGCGGTCAGTGGGGCCACCCTGACCAGCCTTGCCATCAATGAGGGCGTTATCTATCGCTTCGCCGGAGAAGGTCCCAACTTGAGATTTCCCGACCTGGTCAGTTTGAAAGAAGTACAAACTTTTTTCCCTGAAGCGGCCGGACTGGTTGAGGTAAAGAGTTTTCCTCCTGTCTATGATGTTCAGTCATCGGATGGCACAAATCTCGGCTGGGCACTCAACACCGCCCATCTCGCCAATAGAATCCAGGGATACCAGGGTCCGATTGATGTACTCATTGCCCTCAATCCCGACCGAAAGACCCTAGTCGGCGTCAAGATTCGCAAGAGCTACGACAACGCGCGCTACGTCGAGGACGTCATTTTCGAAAAATACTTCTTCCGGAAGTTCGAAAACCTCAAAGTCACCAGTTTCCTCGGTAAAGACTACACCGAGCATGGCATTGACGGCGTCAGTGGAGCCACCATGACAAGCTATGCTCTCGCTGAAGCAGTGGCTCTCACGCTCCAGGAAGAGGAAGCTTCTGAGGCTACCAATGGAATATCGCTGTCCATCGACTTCAAAGCCCGGGATATCTTTCTCGTTGCCCTTATCATCTTAGCCTGCCTCATGGCATTCACCCGGCTGCGGTCTCTCAAGAAAGTTCGAATCGCCTATCAATGGTTCCTCGTCATCTACGTGGGATTCATCAGTGGAGACATGGTCGCCCAGGCCGTCCTGTTGGGCTGGAGCCAGGCCGGCATTGCCTGGCTCATCAGTCCCGGTTTAGTATTGCTTGTTGCCGCGTCGCTCCTGATTCCAGTCACTACCGGTCGGCAAGTCTATTGCCATCAGACCTGTCCCCATGGCGCTGCTCAACAACTGCTGAAACGCTATGTGCCGAAGAAGTGGCAATTCAGTATCCCTGCTAAGAAAGAGCGATGGCTCAAACCCATTCCCGTTCTCCTTCTCGCCTGGGTCTTTCTAGTTGGGATGCTGGCCCTCGATTTTGACGTGGCCTCGCTCGAACCTTTCGACGGCTATGCCTGGGAAGCTGCGGGATGGGTCACCATCACCCTCCTCATCAGCAGCCTCATTTTCTCAGCGTTTGTCCCGATGGGCTACTGCCAATACGGCTGCCCTACTGGCAAACTGCTCGAGTTTGTTCGCTTCCATCACCGGGCCGAACATTTTGGAAAAAAAGAAATCGCCGCTACTGTTTTTCTGCTCGTCGGCATCGCCTTGTTTCTCCTGCGCCATCAGTTAGTCTGATACCCATTGGCGTATCACCCGATTGCGTGGTTACCCTCTACTCTCACATCGGTAACACTCTCAGCGTATGATTCGTCCTTTCGCCTGCCTGGTCGCTCTCTCATTCCTTTCTCTGCCTTGCCTCGATGCCGAGGAGAAAAAGAAACGAAAGAGAAAAGCCCCTGTCATTTCCCCCACCATCCACGACAACGGAAACGTGACTTTTCGCATTGAAGCTCCGAATGCTGAGCAAGTCACCGTGTCTGGAGAAATGATTAAGGGCAAGCCGGCTATAATGACAAAAGGAGACGACGGGATCTGGTCGGTTACCGTGGAATCAATTGAGCCCGGCCTCTACGGCTACAGCATGAATGTCGACGGCCTCAAGATGCTGGACCCGGGCAACCCCTCCAACAAGCCGATGCGCTCTCCTAAGACGAGCATTCTTCACCTGCCCGGTGACAGCGTCTTCGACTTCAAGGACGTTCCTCACGGAACCGTTCACCTGCACGGCTATCACTCCAAGCCGATTAACCGATACCGCGAGATTCGAGTCTACACCCCGCCCGGCTATGAAACCGGCAAGGAGGAGTATCCGCTGCTCGTGCTTCAACATGGTCACAGTGACAAAGGCGAAACCTGGACGGCCTACGGTAAGGCCCACTGGATCCTCGACAACCTGATCGCCGAGGGAAAAGCGCGTCCCATGATCGTCCTCATGGCCGACGGTCACCCCATTCCGGAATCTTTCGGTAACGGGCGCTCCAACGAAAACACCGAAGAACTGCGTGCCGACCTCATCGATGCCGCCATTCCCATGGTCGAGGAACTCTACCGGGTAAAACCGGGACGTATGAACCGCGCCATCGCCGGCCTGTCAATGGGTGGACTTCATGCGCTCACGATCGGACTCAACGAAATGGATACCTTCGCCACGATCGGAGCTTTCAGTGCCGCGGTTCCCGACAATGAAGCGATCGCTACTGCAATCGACTCACCCGAAAAAACCAACGATCAACTCAAACTCCTTTGGATTGCAATTGGAGAAAATGATTTCCTTCTCGAAGAGAACGAGCGCCTCACGGGAACTCTTGATGCAGCCGGGATCCGCTATGACTGGACCCTTACCCCCGGAGGTCACTCCTGGCCCGTCTGGCGCGACTACCTTTCGAAGTTTGCTCCTCTCCTGTTTCAGTGAGATAGTAGGCAGTTTTATTCTCCCGATGAATCAGCTCGCCTACGCCCTCTCCATTCTGATCGTTTCCACTTCTTCATTCCTATGCGCTGAGGAAGATTTTACCCCTATTTTCAACGGTAAAGACTTCACGGATTGGGACGTAAAACCCGGTTGCTGGGAAGTCCGCGACGGTGAGATCTGGTGCACCGGCGTCTCCGAAGGAAAGAACTGGCTCATTTGGCGAAAGGAACAACCTGGAGACTTCACACTTCGACTCGAGTTCCGCTGGGATAACGGAAATTCCGGAGTCCAGATCCGCAGCGATGATCTTGGCGACTGGATGATTTATGGATACCAGGTGGAAGTGGCTGAACAGAGAAAAATGGGGCTCTGGCATCACTCTCTGCTCGAACAGGAGAGCCCCAAGCGTGAAGCCCGTCACCTCATGGCCTTGGCAGGTGAAGAGGTCACAATCAACGAAGAAGGCGAGAAATCAGTGAAACAGGTCGCCGACGGTGAGGAAATTAAGTCCCACTACAAGGACCACGAGTGGAATACCATGGAGATTGTTGCGGACGGGAACACCATCATTCAGAAGATCAACGGTGTTGTTTTTTCTACCGTCACCGATTACGACAGTGAAATGAGCCGCAAAAATGGCTTCATCGCACTTCAAGATCACGGCAAAGGCTGCCAGGTCGCATTTCGTAATCTCCGCATCAATACCGAGTCCTGATCCTGAAACGGTGACTCATCATATTTAGGGGGTCGTCGCTACCTTGACGCTTTCAGTCGGATTTAGTTGTATGTCAGAGGCCTAACGTGCCCTCGCGAAGGCCCTGACACCCTTGCCAATCTCGCCGTGGCCAAAAACGAAGCAGATCCCTCGCGCATCGCCGAACTGGCAACTGAATATCTCAAGATCTCTGATTCTGAGGAGAAGGAGCGGTTTCTGAACGATACCTGCGGTCGCGATCATTTCCTGCGCCCTGCCGTTCTCAAAGTTGCCGCGGAGCTTTACAACGAAACAATCGCCGCCGGTGAACACGCCAATACCGGCGAGCCGGCATCGTTCAATAAACCCCCCGTTCCAGTCGGCCACGAGGTTGGCTCGACAATAGGGCCCTACAAGCTTGTCAGGGTTCTCGGTCAGGGCGGTTTTGGAGTTGTCTACGAGGCGAAGCAAACCGAGCCCGTCAAACGGATCGTCGCTCTCAAGATCATCAAACCGGGCATGGATACTGAGGAGGTCATTGCCCGTTTTGAGGCCGAGCGGCAAGCCCTCGCGATGATGGACCACCCCAACATCGCGAGGGTTTACGAAGCCGGAACAAGCGATAAGGGACACCCCTACTTCGCCATGGAACTCTGCCATGGAACCCCGTTGACCCAATATTGCGACAGGCACAATTTAAAGCTCAGTCAGCGCCTCGAGCTTTTTCTGACCGTTTGCCGTGCGGTGCAACACGCTCATCAGAAGACCGTAATCCATCGCGACATCAAGCCATCAAACATCCTCGTTGCGGAGCAGGACGGCAAACCTGTCCCAAAAGTGATCGATTTCGGCATTGCCAAGGCCCTGAACCAGGATCTCACCAGTCGCACCCTCAACACCGGTGTCGGCATGGTCATCGGAACACCGCAGTACATGAGCCCAGAGCAGGCTGCCGCTGATCCCAACAATGTCGACACCCGTAGCGATGTGTATTCACTGGGCATCGTTCTCTACGAACTTCTCACCGGTTCGACACCGCTTAAAATCGAAACTCTTCACAAGCTGGCCGTCGACGAGATGCTGAAGCACGTTCGCGAAGCCGAACCCGTCAAACCCAGCTCCCGAATCTGGGATGAGCGAGATACGAAGGTAGGTCAGGAAACCGCAACGCACCGGAAGACCAATCCCTCGCGCCTGCATCGTATTGTCAGGGGTGAGCTTGACTGGATCATTCTCAAGGCCCTCGAGAATGATCGCGACCGTCGCTACGAATCCGTCGCCGCTCTTGCTGAAGATATTGAGAACTTCCAGCATCATGATGCCGTCAATGCGACACCGCCGTCACTCAACTACCGGATGCGGAAGTTTGCCCGAAAATACCGGACTCCTCTCTTGACCAGTGCGGCCCTGTTCATTGCCTTGCTCGCGGGAGCCATCCTCAGCGTCACTCAGGCTATTCGTGCTGACCGCGCCCGGCAGGAAGCTGAAGCAGCGACCGACTTTCTCGTTTCCACCTTCCAGAGTCCTGATCCTTATCGTGATGGTAAAAGCATCACCGTCGCTGAGATGCTCGACAAAGCGGCCTCACAGGTGCATGAAGATTTCTCTGATTCCCTCAAGATTCGGAGCCGCCTGCTCGACACCATCGGCCGAACCTACTCCAGCCTTGGCCTTGATGCACAAGCCGCCGAACTCCACGCCGAAAATGCTGAGCTTCTCAGGGAGGCTTCATTTTCATCGGCTTCAGGTAGACTCAAGGCAGATCACCTGAACGGTCGGGCTCTCACTCGAATCGGCCGCTGGCAGGAGTCTGTTCCATTACTGGAGAAAACCAGCAAAGAACTGCTGCGAACCAAGGGAACCAATCACGAGTTAACCCTGGCCTGCCAACAATCACTCGCTTCAGCCTATGCCACGGCAGGTCGATACGAAGATGCCGTAAGTTTGCTCAACAAAGTCATCGCCATCATTGAAAAGCAAGATGACCCCGACGAGGCATCGGCTCTTTCAGCTCGTGAGGAACTCGCCAACACTCACTTCATCGCCTCTGAATACGAAAGCGCGGCACCGATTTATGAATCGGTGCTCGAAGCCCTCCGGGCCAATATTGATCAGCGCAATCTTGGCATCCCGGAGGTTCTTTCTAACCTAGCCGACACCTATCAGCAATTGGGTCGCAAAGAAGAAGCCGAAGCCCTTATTCAGGAAGCCCTCGACCTATGTGTGGCCACATTTGGCGGTGACCACCAAATGACTTACATAACGAAAAATCGCTTCGCTATGATTCTCTCGGAGAACGGCGAGAACGAACGCGCCGTTATGCATCTCGAGGAGTCGGTGGCCGGACTCACACGCGCTCTCGGCCTCAATCATCACAGCACTCTCGACACATTACGAAAACTTGCTGTCGTGCTGGGGAATCTCGGCTGGCACGAGAAAGCATTAGAAAATCTTAGGGCGGTGACGGAAGCTTCCACCGCCCTGCTTGGACCCGATAATCCTTCGACTCTACATGCGCGGAACAGTCTCGCCACCGTCCTCGTCCGAACCGGGGAATATGAAGAAGCGGAGAAGGTTTATCGAGACACCCTCAAACACTGGATCAACACGCAGGGCGAGAACTATACCGAAGCCGCAAGGGTGCGTCAGAATCTTGGCAGTCTCTACTTCGACCACATGAACCGCCGGGACGCAGCCGTGACTCAGCAGGAACATGCGCTGGAATCCATTCTGAAAATGCACGGTGAGAAGCACCCCGAGACTCTGCTGGCCCGCAGCATCCTCGGTCGCTACCACGGCGCCCTTGGAAACACCGACGCTACCGTCGAGGCCCTTGAACCCATCTTTAACGAGCTGGTGACTCAGCTTCCCGATCATATTGAAGTTCCCAAGGCCACCTTGACGCTTGCCACTGCTTACGACGAAGCAGGACGAACTCACGAAGCGGAAATACTTTTTCTCCAAGCCGTAAACACCTCACGCGTCCGCTTCGACCGCAATCCGAGGATCCGAGAACCCGTGACACCAACTCGGGCCATGCAGGCCTTGATCGATCACTATCACGCCGCTGAAGAATTTGAGAAAGCCGATGCCTGGACTGAAGAACTGGAAACGCTTCGCAAGGAAATCGCCGAAAAACGCAAGGTTCTTGCCGCAACCGCTCCGGTGCGCGACAAAGGCGACCGCGACATGGTCTTCCGCGTCCAGATCGATGGCACCTCGTTCATGTATCTTAAAACCGATCAACTCTGGCTGAGTCATATCGATGGTAATGGCCACCCCGCAGGAAGGCACCAAGGAAATTTCCCCACATCCGTTGATCGAAAAGACTGGATGCCTTCATGGAAAGACAAGGTGACCGCCCCTCTATATCTTTCGACCCCGATACCGTTTGATGAAGACAACTTCTCCTTCTCGGCCAAAGTGCTTTCCGGCCGGGGCAAAGTCTTCATTCTCGAACAACCGTCCGAGGACAACGACTACACCGCCAAGCTGGAAATGTCGGACCTGACTGATGAGGGGGTCCGGATTTTCGGACACGACTGGCTCGTCTTTGAACTCAGCTGGTAAATTTTAGCGACACTTCACTGCTCCAACGACGGAACCATGTTAACAAACCCGAAGCCCGTTCAAGGCAGGCATTCGCTGAATCCTGTTCTGGGCTAAGTCTCATTACGGGCAAATGTTAGTTCTTTATTCGCTCCCGCCCTTGTTTTTTAATTTTACCCTTCCTTTCCCCTTCCCCTTCGGCGCTTTGCCCCCATTTTCGAACACCGGGATCGGCTCAGTAACCGAATAAGGCTCCCGGTGAGGCTGGAGTTCATCTCCCTGAGCCTTTGCCCACGTTGCCAACTCCTGCTTCAGTTCCTCCATCTTGCCAGCGTATTCAGGATTTCCGGCTAGATTGTTCAATTCCAACGGATCCTTCTCCAGGTCAAAGAATTCAAACTCCTCCCGCTTGTAATAGCGCTCCACGATTCCGGCAGCCTCCGGATCCCGCTTCGCTGCTGCGTCCCACGAGTCCCAGTAGGCTCCAGCGCCGTCCTTGCGATGGCGGTCGCTGTGGTTGGTGTGGTAAGCATCCGGACAGAGATTGTGGATGTATTTGTATTTCCCGATGCGAACACTCCGGATCGGGAAAATATTCATAGCGGCATCTCCGGTGTGAGTCGTGAAAATTCTATCTCGATGCTGATCAGACTCACCGAGCAGAACCGGTTTAAAGGACTTTCCGTCAATTTCCCACGGCACGTCCCCACCGGCGGCATCAATCAACGTGGGCAAAAGATCCACCCAACTGGTCATCGCATCCGTCCGTGTCCCGGGCTCAATATGACCCGGCCAAACCACGATCATGGGCACACGGGCACCGTAGTCGTAGAGGTTCCACTTTCCACGCGGCCACTGGCCACCGTGATCACTGGTAAAAAGGAAGATAAAATTGCTTCCGAACTTCTCCTTTGCGAAATCATAGATCCGCCCCATCTCGGTGTCCATCCCGCTAACGTCCGTCAAGTAACGCGCCCAGTGCTCACGAGTCTCCGGCGTATCAATCAGGAAGGACGGCAAGGTAACTTCATCAGGATCGTAGGTAGACTCAACGCTCCAGGAGACATGCGGGCGCCGATCACCTACCAACAGGCAAACGGGCCCTTCGATATCGTTCTTCTCAAAGTAAGGAATCACATTCTCATGCATATCTTCCGGCTGAAAAGAGAAGTGATCGCCGCCCGGGAAATGCATTCTCCCGTGACCCACCTTGCCAAAGGATGCGACACGATAGCCCATCTCTTTGAGGAGAGTCGTGAGATATTTCGTTCCTTCTTTCGGCTTGGTGTGATTCGGATGCGCTCCGTGCCGCGCCGGCATCAAACCGGTGAGAAAAGAATAGCGATTGGGGCAGCAGGAAGGTGAGGCCACATAGGCGTTTTCAAAGACCATCCCGTCGGCAGCGAGGCGTTCCATGGTCGGAGTTCTCGCATCAACTGAACCATGAATCGAAGTATCCAACCTGCCCAGGTCATCCGATAAAAACACCACTAGATTGACGGGATCCTCCGCGTGCGTACTTCGAGGAAGCAGGCCAAATATGAGGAGGAAAACCTGAGTAGAAGCGAAGATCAATTTCATGACGAATCACACTCTGTTTCCGGCCGCCTCCCACGTATTGTATCGACCCGATTCCTTTTAGGAAAAATACGACAGGTAAACGTCACGCCATCCTGTCATGACTCACCTCACCAAAAGGGACCAAACCATATTCAACTTAAGAGGTTCTGGAGAGTTGCGCACTCAAGAAACGATCTAAAAGTTGAAGCGCGCGCCAAGGGTAGCGCCATGAGAAGTGTAGTCGTCGGAACCAAAAACTCCAAAGTAACCCGCTTCAAAGGTCCAGCCTGCGAGGCGATCGTTTCCAAACTCAAGGCCTACCTGAACAACCGCACGGTCATCACTAGCAGTTGGTGACGTTACGGAAAATTCAGGAAGGATTCCAGTTGTCGCCAATCCCCCAAGAGAACTACTACTACTGCCTGCAAAAGAATGCCACCAAGCGAGCTCTGCACGGGGTCGGATCCAGCCACTGGGCAGTTGGCGATAACCCGTAAGGCTAACGCCGAGGACAGTTTGAAATTCCGTGATTGATTCATCATCGAAACGCAGTGCCGTTCCTGCTGAGCCCTCTTCAACGAACTCACTCAACGACTGGAAAGTCATCGTGAATCCAAGATATGGCGTGATGCGGGCTCCTCTTTCGTCCGCTCCAATAAAATAGTCGCGTCCAGCCTGGCCATAGATAAATCCACCGAAAGATTCAGTATCTCCCCGCATTTCATTACCGAAAGCATCTCGTCGAATCGAATCAAAGTCTTGGATACCTAGCGCACCAACCACATTGGCAAAAACATCGCCACTGCGACGCTGAGCATTCAGACCAATCCACCCTCCATTCGTCTCCAAAGCACTACCAAAACCGTCGACTCTACCATCACTGCGAGCATAGCCACCAAACCCTCCAAGGTACCAACCATTACTCAGATCGCTCCCTCCGCCAAACAGCAGGGATACATTAGTTGACTCCGAATCAGCGCGCAACCCGTTGGCGTTCTGTTCAGATTCACCGAAATAGCTGGTCATCCAGAGGTTCTCTTCTTCGGAGGTTTCGGCAACTACCATACCAGCCTGAACCTCGCGGGTAAGGAATCCGGCACGCTGAATCGCGCTCTGGTTCGAAGGCAACTGCCCAGCAACTTTCCCACGCAGTGAGGAGAACTGATTCGAAAAGAGATGGAAAAAATTAACATCCTGCTGTCTCGCGAAATCTCGCACGGAATTGGTCAGATTCTGTCCGGACGAATTAGCGGCGATTTCGTTGAGGCTCGAAGCATCGGCATCATTGAGAGCTTTCGAGAATTCCCGAAACTCGTCACTAAGTCCCTGAACATTGTCGAGAGCGATCGCGTAACCCCCAAGGCCAGCGCCCGATATCAAACTTTCGTAGGAATCCAAACTCGCAGCATCAGCTTGAAGGTCGCTTACATTTTCCCACGAGATAGTTTCACCAAAGAGGGTAATCGACCCCGTTGCGGGATCTTCCGAAGCCAAAGTTGCCAATTCTGCTTGTTTAGCTGCGTTGATACCTCGCATGTTTTCAAAGCGAAGTATTTGGCCGTCAAACACTGCCCCTTCAGGCCCACGGGCAAAACTAATAAGGCCTTGAATATGAGAGGGCCCAGAGAGAATTACAGTTGATGGGGCACCAAGAAGACGAATCGAAAAACTCTCTCCCGTTATGCGACCGCCATGATTCCTGATCGTTCCCGAGGAACTAACCGCATCAATTCCCGCGATATCAGTGCCTTCTATAATACCGCAGTTGAAAATATCACCCGTCAACTCCGTCAAGACATAAACACCAATGCCGCGGCTAGTGATCGACCCGTTGTTCACGATATTGCCTGCGACATCATCAATAAAAATTCCCTCTGAGGCTCCAGAGATGGTTCCATTATTGCGGATTGTTCCATCCAAGCTTCCTTCAATCTCTACCCCGGCTAAAGTTCCAGAGATTATTCCTTCATTCTCGAGCAGACCGTCTAAAGCAGCTGTAAACACTGCGGAGGAATCGGTCGATGTCGTGCTGGAGCTAGACTCAAAACTCAACGTCAATCCGGATACTTCAGGATCAATGTCAACCGCAGCACCGCTCAGACCAGCGCCAGTCACAGTCAAGTTTCCCTGAAAGGTGATCGAACTCCCGGGATTCAAGTTCCCGAAGAAGGAATTATTAATCTGGGAGTTGCCGTCACCAACCGTGAACTGCTGCGCCTTAGAAGTCGGAGAAAGACAAAGGACCAAGAGGCAGACAAGCAAGGACAAAAACTGACCTTTCCCACCCATCTTCGTTCTTCCAAAAACCAAGCTGATTTCTCTAACTTTCGACCAACTCATGCTCACAATTTTTTTGTCACACTCACCTTGTTTGCTGGGTAAAAGGCGACAATTTACTAAATAGATATAGAATATTAATCAATCTTTAACTAAAATCTTTTAAATTTCGATAAAAATTTCTGCCCATTCTGGGAATAAATGCTTGAGCGCGCAGGGATAAAAATATTGAAATTATAATATTTTTAAAATTTCGTTGATTTTGAGCGCGGAACTGTGGTAAAAGCCTAGACCGGGTCTTCTGACTTCCGATTCACCCATCTTAACCTTGTTCAACAATCGTAAACTGTTATATTAACCTTGAGAACAGCCCCTACCCCCGTCTTTTACCCCATTTTCAAAAAACACACGACCCATACCAGTCCGCCCTCCAAATTTACTCACTTAATCTGAGGCGGAGAGCGGCACCGAAAAGGTTGAAGTTTTGAAGAAAGTTAGACGCAAGCCCACCACCCCCTCCCCCATTGGATGCCGTGACCTTCGGTTCTGCACCTACTTATCGACCCATGGACTTTGAGTCCCACCAACCCCCGATCCCCTGGCCGGCAGGTCTGCAAGACTGAGGTCATCCCCTCAATCACCTGAGGCCAACCAATCTCCTCCTAACCCATAAAATAGATAAATAGGAAATAATGAAACTGACTAAAACTAACAAGCAAGCAGGGCTTACCCTGATTGAGATCACTCTGGTGATTGCCGTTCTTCTCGGCCTCATCAGCGTGCTGTTCATCGGGGTGTCCGCCTACAGAGAAGGCTCAAACCGAGCCAAGTGTATCCTGAACATGTCGAACGTGCAAAAAGCAGTTCGAGCCTACCAGAATCTCTACGAGAAAAACGAAGGAGATTCCCTTGCCCTCACCGATCTCGTCGGTAGCGGTAAGCTCATCGAAACCACGCCGGTATGCCCAAGTGGAGGAACTTACTCGGCGGCTGGCAACGTTCCATCCGTTGGAACGGTTTATCTGACCTGCTCACTGGCCAGCTCTAACGACCACGTGCCAAATAGCGTCGATGGTTGGTAAGCGGCGAAACCAATTTGAATGAATTATTCCTCGGCCCGTCAGGAGAGTTCTCCGGGCCGAGGACATTCGACCTCAGCCAGCCCCTGCTGCGCTGATCAATTTTTCTACCGCTTTTGCGGTGAATGAACCGGATAACGATTCTGTTTTTCGGCCGCGATCTCAGCGGCCGCTCCTTCCGGCAGAATGCCCCAGTCTTTCTCATGGCTGATCACGGGATATTCAGGAAACAAGGAACCGGTCGGTCGCTGACCACTGCCGCGTTGCATGAACTCACCGAGCTCGCTCCTTGCTTCACCCGCCAGTTCCAGCAACTCCTCCACGACTTCCGGATTGGCCGCTGCCACATCAGTGGTCTCGCCTCGATCATTCCCCAAGTGGAAGAGCACCGGCTGTTTCAAGTCAGAGATTCCTTTTTTCCCCTGCCAGAACGGTAACTGCTCTTTGCTGCGCGGCAGGTGAAGCTTCCACTCGCCCGAACGTACAGCTTGCAGGTTTTCACAGTTGTAGAAATAGAACGGCTCGGAGACTTCTCGCTTCAGATCTCCTCCCGCCAACAATGGCATCAAGCTCTCACCATCATAGGTGCGATCCGTCGGCATCGGCGCTTCGATAATCTCCGAAAGCGTCGGGAAAAGATCCATCGCATTGATGTTCGCCTCAGAAACGCTGCCCTCTTGAATTCTTGCCGGCCAATGCAGGATAAAAGGAACGCGATGCCCTCCTTCAAACGTCACATACTTAGTACCCCGATAGGGCTCCGCATACTCGTTCTCGGTTGGGCCGTTGTCCGAAGTAAAAATAACGATGGTGTTGTCAGCGATCCCCGCTTTATCAAGCGCTTTCATCATCTCCCCAACCCCCCAGTCCATTTCCTGAATCATGTCACCCCGGAGCCCGTCTTCGGAAGATCCTTTGAAGTCGTCACTCGCGGCAATCGGTGTGTGAGGAAAATTGTGAGAGTAGTAGAGAAAGAACGGCTCGTCCCCCGACTCTTTGATGATCTTCGTCACCCGTTCGGTGTAGAGCCTGGTCAAATGATCGAGCGGTGTCTTGGCAAAGATCTCGTCATCACCATCAAAGAACTTCGGCGAGTGACTGAAGTTACAGGGCATCCCGTAGTAGGTGTCGAACCCCTGCTTGCGCGGCAGAAACTCCGGCTCGGTTCCAAGGTGCCACTTGCCCACCATGTGAGTCGCGTAGCCCTGCTGCTTGAACAGTTCCGTGATGGTGATCTCGTCAGGGTGGAGCCCCAGATACCAGTGGGCTCGTCGCTTCGGATTGATTCCCATGTAGAGCCCGGCGCGCTGGGGATAAGCTCCCGTCAAAAACGCCGCACGCGAAGGCGAACAAATCGAGGCAGCCGTGTGGAAGTCCTTGAACATCATCCCTTCGGCCGCGAGGCGATCAAGGTGAGGCGTTTTCACCTTCTTCGCCCCGTAGCAGCTGATGTCTGAATAGCCGAGATCATCGGTCAGCAGAAAGATGACATTGGGGAGCGACCGGGCCTCCACAATCGACGCCCGTCCCGGAAGGAGCACAAGCGAGAGCACGAAAATAAAAAGGTATCGGGTCATATTTGGTCCACAAAGATACTACTAGCGCACATCCCACCGGGTTTCAAAGGATCAGCAAATTGCCAAATCATGACGGGTGAATGAACGGGTTTGTCATAGTACTCACGGACAACTTCTGAATCACCTTCCCATTAAAAAGTACCGACTTTGGGCAAGTCTGCAGGAACCTCATCCAGCTTGTTCCTCAACACCTTCTCCATGGCGGCTGCCTTCTCCGGATGCGCCTTGATCAGGTTTTGTGTCTGCCCCGGATCCTCTTTGAGGTTGTAGAGCTGTTGGGGCGGCATTTTTTCGAGCTGCTCCGGTGTGAACTTCGTCATCCCGCCCGAGCCGGGACCGGGGATATAGACCCAATCGCCGAGCCGAATCGAAGTGTAGGCTTTTTTATGCGGCTGGATCACCAGCTCATCGCGCGCCGATTTTGCTTCCGTTTCGGTCAGCAGCGGAAGCGCGTTAATGCTGTCCACTCCTTGTCCGGGATTCAGTTTCTGGTCAGTAATCGCGGCAAAGGTTTCGAGCAGATCAAGGTTGGCAATGAGTTCGTCGGAGGTGCTTCCAACGGGAGTCTTCCCGGGCCAGCGAACAAGGAACGGCACGCGGTGCCCGGCTTCCCAGGCATCAAACTTTTGCCCCTTTAACTCACCGTTCGGAGTGTGGCCTTGACGGATGGCTTCTTTACCACCGCCGTTAAACATGCCGCCGTTGTCACTGGTAAAGATGACGAGCGTATTGTCGGCCACGCCAAAAGTTTCCAAGGCCTCAAGAATCTGCCCAACCGACCAGTCGAGCTCTTCCACAAAATCGCCGTAGAGCCCGCATTCGCTGTTGCCCTGAAAATACGGATGCGGCGTAAAAGGATGATGAATGTTGTGGCTGGCATAGAAGAGGAAGAAAGGTTCTTCTTGCTGATTCATCCAGTTGAGTGCCTTTCCGGTCAGGTGCACGGCGCTTTCTTCATCGACGTAGAAATCGTGGGCTGCCTTGCCACCGACAACACTCGGCATACGTCCCGGCGGTGCCGCATGTTTTTCAGGATACGGTTTTCCATGCGTTTTTCCGCCGCGCTCGTAAACCAGCGGATCTGCCGGATCGAGTCCCACGACGCGGTGGTTTTCGGCGTAGACAAAAGGCGGATGCGAGTTGACAACCGGGATGCCATAAAAATAGTCGAAGCCGACTTCGAGCGGTCCCGGCTTCAAATCCTGGTTCCAATCAGGTTTCCGTTCTTCACCAAACCCGAGATGCCACTTCCCAACGCAAGCGGTCGCGTAGCCCTTTCGTTTCAGCAGGCTGGCGAGCGTGGTTTGATTCGTATCGATAATCAGACGCTCTTCACAGAAAACCGGCCCGTAGTTGTTGATGCGGTAGGGATACTCACCCGTCAAAAGCGCATAGCGAGAGGGCGTGCAGACCGCCGAGGTCGAGTGAGCATCCGTGAAAAGGCGCCCCTCTGTGGCCAGTCGATCAATGTTCGGCGTGCTGATTTTGTTGGCACCGTAGCAACTCAGATCTCCGTAGCCCAAATCGTCAGCATAGATCAGCACAATGTTGGGATGTTCTGAACTCGCCGTCTTGGGCTGCATCTCGTCCAAGACCGAGACCGGGGGTTCTGCTGCACTCACGACCGATGCGACAGCGATCATACAGACAGAAAAGAGAGCGATAGGTGATTGCATGGTTTTGTTTGAAAGCATTCTAGGGTTCCTTTGAGAAATATTCGTTCACGGCTCTTGGTTCCTTTTCGTTTCTGAGGTAGCTGAGCCCGATGGTTTTTTGATTAGCCCTGCGTATTCTTGAGATACGTCCGGCTCTATGTGGCTTCGCTGCGGAGGTCTTCCCCTTCGCCTGCTATTTGGTCAGCGACAATGGTTGGGGGTTCTCGACAAACGCGGCGGGACGATGATTCGTCGCGATATCCTTCTCGAAAGCTTTCAGCAATCCAAGAAGTCTCTCGGTCACTTGCGGCTCTTCTTTCAAAAGGTTGGTCTGTTCCCCGATGTCGCTTTCCAAATTGTAGAGCTGGGTCGGCTCGCCCTTGTTCCAATGCAACTTCCACTTCCCTGAGCGCACCGCCTTGAGGACGTCACCACCGTGATAGAAAAACTGCTCGTGCGGCGTCTCCGCCTCGCCGGTCAGCACCGGCCAGACATCCCTCCCGTCAATGGTGCGGTCGGATGGCACTTCGGCGCCGGCCAGCTTCGCAAAGGTCGGGAGCAGGTCCATCGCCGTCATGAGTTGATCGTTGTCCTGACCGGCTGGAATTTTTCCAGGCCAGCGAATCACAGTCGGCTCGCGCATCCCGCCCTCGAAGGTGCTCCCCTTCCGTCCCTTGAGAGGCCCCGCATTTCCGATGGCAGGACCATTGTCAGAGAAAAAGATCACGAGAGTGTTATCGTCGACCCCCTCCTCTTTCAAGGTGTCGAGGATCCGCCCGACTGACCAGTCAATTTCATTGATCGCCTGGCGGAAGAGCTTGTCGCGCGTCTTGTAATCGATGCGATCCCCTTCCTGATCAAGCGCTTCGATGATCGCCGGATCGACTCCCTCCATGAACGGCGGAGACACGTGAAGCGGCTTATGGGGAATCGGATGCGGCAAGTAAACGAAGAATGGCTCATCGCTGTTCTTCTTGATGAACTCCACGGCTCGCTCGGTAAATCGCTTGGTCAGATAGTCGGCATCGGGATCCATCTCGATGACTTCTTCCTGATCGAGCAAGGCCAGCGGTGGGAAGTCCCATTTCTCCTGGGGATGGAACGGATGAATGTCATGACTGAAGGGAATTCCAAAGTATTCATCGAAGCCCTGGCGCGTCGGCAGGAATTCGGGTTGATCGCCAAGATGCCACTTACCGAACATTCCGGTCTTGTAACCCGCGCTCTTCAACACTTCAGCGATGGTGAATTCCTCAGGGTTCAATCCCTTAGAGTCCCCAGCCAGCAGCACCCCGAAAGTGGACCCCCGCGCCATGTCGATGCGCTTGGGATAACACCCCGTCATCAGCGCCGCCCTCGAAGGGGTGCACACCGACGCCGCCACGTAGAAGCTGGTGAGCCGGGCGCCTTCCGCCGCCATCCGATCGATTCGCGGCGTGCTGACATGATCACCCCCGTAACAACTGAGGTCCCCGTAGCCCTGATCGTCGGTGAAGATAATCACGAAGTTAGGCTTCTCAGCCGCGGAGAGCGGCAGCGTCAACAGAACGCCGAGGGTGTAGATGATTGTCAGGAGTTTCATAGCAAAGCTCAGGATAGGATTTACAACGCGCCTTCCGGGTTTCCGTTAATGGTCAGCATTTTTATACCGGGCTCTGAGGTCGAAGGATTTCAACATCGCCTGCTGCCCATGACAATCTCAAGCAACTTCACTTTCTCAAGGTCTTTCTGACTGTTGGTTCAGAGAAAACTATTCCCTTAGCAAGAAACTATCCGGCATTGCATTCAGCCAAGGCATAAAGGGCATACCTCCCTACTGAACCTGAACGGCAAGATGGTAAAACTTAACTGACGCATCCTCTGATGCTGCTAGCCAGCCATCGGAAACCACCACGCTCCGATCACCACCACCACGAATCCCACTACCCCCATCAGGGACATCATAATGGACGCGGTCTTGAAGGTTTCCCCTTCGGTCATCCCGCTCATGCGGCCAATGATCCAGAAACCACTGTCATTCATCCACGGAATCGGCTTGGAACCACAGCCAATGGCGAGCGCAAGGTAAACAGGATGAAAGGCCAACCCCGCCGCCGCCAACGGAGCGACCACGCTGACCGCCGTAATCATGGCGACCGTTGCCGATCCCTGCGCAATGCGCACCGCCGTCGTCAGGAAAAAGGCGACCGGCAGGATGAGCAGGTCCTTACCGCCAAACATAGCTTTCAGCTCGAGCGTGATGCCGGTTTGCTTCAACACATAGCCGAAAGCCGCACCCGCTGCCGTGATCAGGATAATGACACCGCCACTGGCCAGCGCGCTCTGCATCTTGTCCTTCAATCCCTTCGCTCCGTCTTTCGATGAGAGCACCAGGAGCAGCAGCGCCGCCACCGTGGCCAGGGACAGCGCCACGTTCTTGTCACCGAATACCGCGAGCGACTGAACGATCGAATGTTCCTCCCCCAGCCTGACCGAAAGGATCGCGTAACCTGCCAGCAAGACGATGGGGATCAGGATGGGCAGCAAAGAAACAAAGAATCCCGGCAGATCGCTCTCATCGCGATTTTCGATCTGCTCCAACTCCTCCTTCGTGAGCGCAGACCCCTCCCGGAGTGGAATCTCCCACTTCGTATTCGCCCAGCGCGCATAGAGAATCCCTGAGCTCACTGTGATAATCCCGACGATCAGGCCACCGATCATCATCTCTCCAATCGAAACGTTGAGCTCGCTGGCAACCAGCAGCGGTCCCGGGGTCGGAGGGACCAGCGAGTGGGCCATCGTCGCCCCGGCGACGATACAGAGAATATAGAGCAGATAATTCGCTCCCGTTTTCACCCGAAGCGCCTTGGCCAAGGGCATCATGAGATAGAATACCGTGTCGAAGAAAACCGGGATCCCCACAATGAAACTACTCCCCGCAAAGGCATAGGGCGTCCCTTTTTCTCCGAATCTGCGTCGCAATGTCAGGACGATGCGTTCGGCCGCCCCACTGTCGAGCAGGCACTTTCCAATCACGGCCGCCAAAGCAATCAGGATCCCCACCTTCCGACAACCATCTCCAAACCCGAACACGACATGCTCCATGAAGGTCTTGCCGGCGAGAGCATCGGCTTCCGCGGCTTCCTTTCCGCTGCTGAGCCAGAATTCGCGAATCGCATCTGACGGCGTCAGGATAGACACGACGATTGCCCCCAGGAGAAGGGCCAGGAAAGCATGGAGACGCAAGCCAAGGATGCCGCCAATCACGACGATCATCCCGATCAGTAATATCACGAGGGGGTTCATAAGCGAATCAGTGTCCGTCATTCAATCAATCCAAAATGCGCAGATCAACCTCCGCGCACACCGTGAAAAAGGACTCGCCTCAGGATTGCCCCTACCTAAGATCTTGGTTAATGCCCTCCAAGAATCCTAACCACAGTCGTGACCCCGGCCAGCTGCGCTCCGCCCGCTGGTTTGCACCGGACGACTTGCGCTCCTTCGGCCACCGCTCCCGCGCCAAACAGATGGGTTACGATACCGAGGATTTCAAAGACAAACCCATCGTCGCCATCCTCAACACCTGGAGCGATCTCAACACCTGCCACACCCATTTCCGGCAGCGAGCCGAGGAAGTGAAACGCGGCGTCTGGCAGGCCGGAGGATTTCCCGTCGAGGTTCCCATTATGTCGCTGAGCGAGACCTACATGAAGCCCACTTCCATGTACTATCGCAACCTCGTCGCGATGGAGGTGGAGGAAACGCTCCGCTGCTATCCGATTGATGCCGCGGTGCTCATGGGTGGTTGCGACAAGACCGTTCCGGCTCTCATCATGGGCGCCACCTCGGCCAACATCCCCAGCATCTTTTTACCTGCCGGCCCTATGCTGAAAGGCAACTGGCGCGGCGAAACCCTGGGATCCGGTTCCGACGTCTGGAAGTTCTGGGCTGAGCGCCGCGCCGGCAACCTCGGCTGCGATGCCTGGTGTGAGCTGGAAGACGGGATCGCCCGCTCCCCCGGTCACTGCATGACCATGGGCACCGCTTCCACCATGACGTCGATGGCTGAGGCACTCGGGATCAGCCTGCCGGGTTCCTCCTCCATTCCTGCGGTTCACTCGGCCCATTCCCGCATGGCCACGCACTGTGGACGACGCGCGGTCGAGATCGCCTGGGATCAACTGAAGCCACGCGACCTGCTCACGCCGGAAGCCTTCGATAATGCGATCGTCACCGACATGGCCCTTGGGGGATCGACCAACGCGATCATTCACCTCATCGCCATGGCCGGCCGAGCCGGAGTAAAACTGGGCATTGATCGTTTCGACGAAATTTCTCACCGCACCCCGGTCATCGCCAATATTCGCCCGTCCGGCGACTACGTGATGGAAGACTTTTACGATGCCGGCGGCTTGCTCGGTATGTTCAGCCGGATCCGAGAGCATCTTCACCTAGATTGCCCGACAGTCTCAGGTCAAACCCTCGGTGAGAACATCGGCGACGCTGAAGTCTTCGATGACGACGTCATCCGCCCCGTCGATCAACCCATCGCCAAGGCTGGCGGCACGTTTGTCCTGCGTGGTAATCTCGCGCCCAATGGGTGTGTCATCAAACCGACCGCGGCTGAGCCCGATCTCCTCAAACACCGCGGTCCGGCCGTCGTCTTCAAGGACTACCCGGACATGAAGGCACGGCTCAACGATGAGTCGCTCGGCCTGACTCGTGACCACGTCATCATTCTCCAGAACGCCGGTCCCATCGGCGCTCCGGGTATTCCTGAATGGGGCATGCTTCCCATTCCTGACAAACTGCTCAAAGAAGGCGTTCGAGACATGGTTCGCATCTCCGACGCCCGCATGAGCGGCACCAGCTACGGCACCTGCGTGCTTCATGTTTCACCCGAGTCGGCTGTGGGCGGCCCACTCGCTCTTGTACGCGACGGCGACATGATTGAACTCGACGTTGCAGGCCGAAAACTTCATCTCGACGTCAGCGACAAAGAACTGGAGCACCGCCGGTCGGAATGGAAAGCGCCAGAGACCAAGATCAAACGGGGCTACGGACAACTCTACGCCGAACAGATCACACAAGCTCATGAGGGCTGCGACTTCCGCTTTCTCCACGATGGCCCCGAGAATCCGGAGCCCGAGATTTACTAACCCCGTCTCCCCATCACTCCTTTTCTCCTCTCAAAATGGATACTGAGACCATCACCCCCCAACGCCTTGCCTCAAGTGTCATCGCCGTTCCCCCACTGGCGCGACACAAGGACTATTCTTTAAATGCCGAAGCAAGCACCCAACTCATTCACCACATTGAGTCGGGAGGAGTGAACATTCTGCTCTATGGTGGCAACGCCAATTTCTACAACATTCGCCCCAGTGAATTCGAAAGCCTGCTCAGCTATCTTTCCCAGGCGGCCGGGAAGGATACTCTCATTGTGCCTTCAGCCGGCCCGGCCTACGGACCGATGATGGACCAGGCTGAGATTCTCAAGCAGACCGATTTCCCGACTGCAATGATCCTGCCTCACCAGGGACTCACCACTGACGAAGGCGTGGCTACTTCGATCCGTCACTTTGTCGAAGCTACCGGCAAGCCCGCCGTGGTCTACATCAAGTTCGAAGGCTATATCGAGCCCAAGGCAGTGAAATCTCTCGTCGACGACGGCCTCGTTTCCTGGATCAAGTATGCCATCGTCCGCGACGATCCGTCCGAAGATGCCTATCTCAGCCAGCTCACCAATCTTGTCGACCCCGGCATTATCGTATCCGGCATTGGTGAGCAGCCTGCTATTGTGCACCTGCGCGACTTCGGCATCAATGGCTTCACGTCGGGCTGCGTCTGCGTGCGTCCCGACTTGAGCCAGGCCATGTTGGGGGCAATCAAGGCCGGCAACTACGATCGGGCGGAAGAGATCCGCGAAATCTTCAGACCACTCGAAGATTATCGGAACAACATCAATCCTATTCGTGTGCTGCACGAAGCCGTTGCGGAGGCGGGCATTGCTGAGACTGGGCCAATTTTACCACTCCTTTCCGGGCTCACCGCTGAAGAGCGGTCCGAAGTCGGTGATACGGCTCGCTCATTGCTCAGCCGCTAACGCGACAGGAAGTAGTCACTCACCACCACCTCGCGGATCATGGCGCGGAGACCGTAGCCATCCTCTTTAGTCGCTTTGACAATCTGATCCACCGCGGGTCGATCCAATGCTTCGACTCGTCGGCCCGAGCTATAAGTCAAGAGACGTTCAGCCAAGTGCTTCGCGAACATATCCTTACGTTTCATCAGGTAGCCTTTGAACTCAGCCGGGCCAGCGAAAGGTGTGCCATCCGGCATTTCGCCTGAGGCATCGATCTTGCCCCCCTGCCCCTGGCGTCCCTTGTTATCGGGGTAGTTGGTGCGCCAGCGACCAATAGGATCGAAGTTCTCCAAGGCAAAACCGGGAGGATCGATATTGCGGTGGCACTCCGCACAGGTCTTGATCTCGCTATGCTTGGCCAGCTGATCACGAATCGATGTGGCGCCACGAATGTCCGGCTCCAACTCAGGCACCTCATCCGGCGGCTTGGGTGGGGGTGTGCCAAGAATGTTTTCCATGATGTAAATACCGCGAACGACCGGAGAGGTCTCAATGCCGTTGGCGCTCACGGTTAAGACGCCCGCCATTCCTAACAGGCCGCCACGATTGGAACCTTCAAGACTGACCCGTTGAAAGACGTAGCGATCGTCGTTCGGAAAACGATTCTGAATTCCGTATAATTCCGCCAACGGATAATTCACGTAGACATAATCACTCTCAAGGTAATCTGTAATCGGGCCGTTCGTCTCGATGAGATTGCGAGTGTAATGCTTTGCCTCATCCTTCATCGCCGTTTCAAGATCATTATAGAAGTAAGCCCCCGAGACACCTCGATCCGGCGGCATATCACCGAGCGCCCGCAAATTCAGCCAACTGTCGAGAAAGCCATCCAGGAAAGCCTCCGATCGTGGATCGTTCAGTAGACGTTCGGTCTGGGCCAGGAGCACGTTCCGGTCGAGTAGATTGCCGTTATCAGCGAGACGGCGCAGTTCGTGATCCGGCATCGTTCCGGTCAGAAAATAGGAAAGTCGTGTTGCTAGGTCGTGAACCTTGAGGCGCCCCTCCTCATTGGCACTGGCTTCGTTCATGTAGAGGAAGGAAGGGGCGCAAAGGATCCCCTTGATCGCATCGAGCGTTGCCTGACGTGGAGAGTGTCCGGCAGCAACGCGCAGCTCAACCAGATCGGTGAACCGTTTGATCTCGTCTGCTTTGACAGGACGACGAAATGCCTGCTCGGCAAAGTTCGTCAGAATCTTCTCCGTATTCTTCTCTTTGAAACCTTCGTTACCAAAGACCTGCTGCTGAGGAGCCGGCGGCCACTCTTCGTAGAGCGGACCTTCGATCTGTACTTCGCTGATGCGGATGTGGGGCATCTTGCCGTATTGGAGCACCCGGCGCCGGGCATGAACGATGCTACCATCGTGCTTGTCATCCTCGGGCCAGTCATCGTTGTATACCCGGGCAATTTTGCCGAAAGCCTGACGACAGTTTTCCATGCCGTTGGGGAAAGTGAATCGAGGCTGCTGACCTTTCTCGAGCCAGACTTTCATCGTGTACCACCGAGGTTTTCCCGGCTTGATCGTCACTTCAGCCAACTGCGGCTCAATCGGCTGAGGGTGATGAAGTTTCCCCACGCTTCCGGTCCCGGTCACGATCCCCATGCGATAGGGCTCCTCCAGGTTCATCTTGAGAATACTGCGGTCGTAATGCGAGTCCCGGTGCATTTCCTGCGCCAGGACCTTCACTTCGTAATAGCCGTCGGCGTGAACCCCTTCGGGAAATTCGTTGATCCCGGCATAACCACCCTCATGATTCGATGAATTGGTCACCTCGTAGATGCAGAGATATTTGTTATTGAAGACCTGCTTGTGGGAGAAACTCATCTCATCACCCGGTTTGAAAGAGTCTTTGAAAGTCCACTTTTTCACTTCAGGTTTCTCGATCGTTCCGAGCGCTTTTTCGACAATTTGATCTGCGGCTTTGAAGTAGTTATCGAGCAGAAACCCCGAGGTCACCAGCACATCTCCCAGCGTGTCCACATGCTCAGCCGTCTGGTCAGTGGGAAACGATCCCGTCGGAGCGAAGGTATCGACGCGGCGCCCGAAAAGATCTTCCACCGTATTGAGATACTCACGCTCATTGAGACGGCGCAAAACCGTCTGACCACCCGTGCTCTGCAGACTCGCGTAGACGTCAGCCACCTGCTCGGTCAAGGCCGCGACCGCCTCGAGTCGTTCTTCGTCACTCGGCTGATCTGCCTCCTGAGGCGGCATGTTGCCGAGATTGAGCGCATCGATGATTTCTTGGACAGCAATAATGCCCTTCTCATCCGTGATCGGAAAATCGAGGTCGTAGAAATTTCGCTCTCCTTTCTGAAGGATGTCATCGTGGCACTCCAGGCAATAGCTATCAATGAAGTTCAACGCCACCTTGGCATGTTCCTCCCCGGCCAGCGCAGAGCCGCTCAGCGCCATGAGCGCTGCTGCTGCTAATCGAATTTTCATCGAGAAAAGATCAGGCGAAGGTGCCAGTGCTAGTACCAAAGTTGTCGCGCTCCACGCCGAATTGATTCAGCACGCTGAGATAGAGGTTACACAGCGGCACCTTGTGATGATCCATCAGCACATCCTTGAACTCACCGTGCTCAAACCCACCGCCAGCGAGAATCATAGGCAAGTTGCTGTTGGAGTGAGAGTTGGCGTTGCTCATGCCGCTGCCAAACAGGACTGAAGTGTGATCGAGCAGGGTTCCCTCACCATCCTGAATGCCCTTGAGCTTCTTCAGGAAACGAGCGAATTGCTGCATCTGGTAATCTTCTAGCACGAGGAGCTGATCAATATTCTCCTGCTTCTTGCCGTGGTGGGACAGCGAGTGATAACCCTTGGAAATTCCGAGGTGTTTCGGTTCGAAATCCCCACCGATCTCTAAAGTCGCAATGCGTGTCGAATCGGTTTGAAGGGCCAGAACCATCAGATCATAGAGGAGAGGCAAATCTTCGACCATATTCTTATTAGTCGGCTGCTCAAACGGCGCCTCCGGCTTGGGCACCTCTACCCACTGTTCTTTTAGCTGAAGTTGCTGCTCCACTTCGCGAACCGAAGTGAGGTATTCGTCGAGCTTTTCCCGGTCCTCTGAATCGATGCGTTTCTGCAAGGTTTTGGCATCGCCACTAACGGCATCGAGAATCGATCCCTGGAGAGCGTTCATGTCTTTGACCTGAGCCAACTGATCCATGGGTTCACCCACGAAGAGCTTTTCAAAAAGCTGTTTTGGCCCGGGAATCGGGGGTACGCGCACGCCACTGCGGGTCCAGGACATCTGACAACCACCGTGAATCCCCGTCTCGGAACCGATCGTCAGTGAAGGAAACCTTGTCCGTCCCGCGACAGATTCCGCTGCGAGCTGATCGAGACTGATGTTTCCATCCGGCCGTCCCTTGGCATCCATCGAGAGCACCCCCGTCATGTAGGCGTGAACAGCAAAGTGTCCACCCTTCACTCCGTGATCAAGACCACGGTAGATAGTGAGATCATCACGCAGACCTTCGAGCGGCTGCAGCAGGCGGGTAGGCTCCCAATTGTTACCTGGCGTTTTTGGGAAAAAGTAGGGCAGCTGGTATCCCAGGAGGTTGCCAATTGCCACCATCCGATTCGGCGTCGTCGCTTCAGAGATCGTCGCTCCCAAGGCGCTCCCTGCCCCCAGGGTATCTGGCAACAGCGAGTGCAAGGTCGGCAACGAAAGGGTCGCCCCGACGGACTTGAGAAAATAACGACGGGAAGGAATCTTCCGGGACACGTTCATCCACAATCATCACCCACAGCGGCGGATCGTGCAAATCCCCCAATGACGTGTCCTATTGAGAATAAAATGTGGCCCTCGGGAGACGGATCATTTCTCCCGCTTGCCCTATCCGGCAAAAGCAACGGTCGGGAGCCCCTTTACCCCGGGCTTTACCGCGAAGAGATGCCCTGCCTCGCATTCTTCCGGACTACCGAAACTCCCGGTTGTGATGTAAAGCGTTTCAAAATCTTCACCACCAAAAGCACAGGATGTTACCCCTGAGACAGGCAATTCCACCGTCTTGAGAATATCCCCGGACGCGGGATTGATACATCTCACACAACCACCACGGCAGAAGGCTATCCAGACGTGGTCGTTCTCATCAATCGTCATACCGTCCGGCGAGCCCTCCAACTCGGACGTATCGATCGCAATTCGCTCGTTGGAAATATCCCCACTCTCAACGTCATAGTCGAACGCACGCACCTTCTTGCTCGGTGTATCGATGTAGTAAAACGTTCCGCCATCCTTCGTCCAGCAAAGACCATTGGAGTTGGTCACGTTGGGAAATTGGGCGGTCAGTTCCAACGCTGTATCAAGGCGATACAAGGTCGCATCGCCTTCTTTCTTCACCGTGCTGATCGTGCCGGCCCAGAGGCGACCTTTCGGATCGCATTTTCCGTCATTGAAGCGATTATCGGGTTTCTTATCCGGTTCGGGGTCGACGATGAGCGTTTTCTCTCCGTTCTCCGGATCAAAGAAAGCGAGCCCGTTGTCTCCTCCCATGAGGAAACCGCCACTCGCTCTTGGAACCACAAAACCAACCCGCTCACCGACACTCCAAGACTCCTCGCCGCCCGTCGTTGGATCATAGCTGCGAACCGAGTGACCCTCGATATCAACGTAGTAAACGCGACCATCAAACCAGAGCGGACTCTCTCCCCACTTGGAGAGTGTTTTGGAAACGATTTCAGCTTTCATAAAAAGGAGATGCAGGAAGTTGCCCCTCCTTAACGATGCCTCGCCATTTTGCAACCCACAAAGGAGTCGCTCAAAACGGCTGGGCCAATATCACTTCGGTCCAATCTCCAACCCATCCAGCCAGGGCACCGAGATCTGGGGCGGCATTCCGCCAAAGGGCTGATATTTCGGCAACTGGATCACGCTCATGCTGTGAGACTGGTTTGCGATGAAGAACAAGGCGTCCCCGCAATCCTCAGATTGAATCATGGCCTCACGATGCTCCGGTTGCGGTTGAACTGGTCGTTTGGCCACGAGCGGCGTGTTGGCTTCTCCTGGCGCATATTCCGACAGCACGATATTATGAGCGATAAGCTGGGCACGCGCCGTGAAGAGCATGCCGTGCACGGCCCACTTGCTTGCGGTGTAGGGAACTCCGGCAAAAGAGTCAAAGCCATGCCCTGCCGTCGAAGTCACGACGACGATTTTACCCCCTCCGTTCCTGGCCATTGGCCCCGAGACGGCGTTGATCATGTTGACCACCCCGAGCACGTTGATATCCATCATCGTTTTCCAGGTTTCCTCGCTGGCCACCTTGGTTGGATCCTCGTGAGTGATAAACCGGTCAGCGGTATTGATCCCTGCCGTGTGAATAAGCAAATCTGGCGTTCCAATTGTTCCCATTGCTGCTGCGATGCTGGCCGAGTCAGCAACATCACACGCCACGGGAACGATCTTATCGGACAGGGCGGCCGTCCCCTGAAGTGATTCAACCGTTCGACCGAGGACAAAAGTTTTGGCTCCGGCCTCGGCAAACTTCTTTGCTGCTGCCTGCCCCATCCCGCCGCCACCGCCGGTGACGATCACAGTTTTTTCCGTCCAATTGTCGCTCATCAGCGGCACCTTAGCGACAGATACCTCTTGGTCCAATCATTCCGCTAGCCCGATCGAAAATCGCCGCTCCTTGATATCACTTCCCTTCCGCGGCCCACTTCTTCATCAACTCGATATTGTCGATGATGTTTTGCAAATGTTCGGGATCGCGCTTCTTCGCCTTGAGGCCACCGACGTAGACCGCCATGTCGCTGTCGAACATTTCGGCTGACTCCGGCTCACGGCCTTTGTCGTTAGTCTCAACCATCCAGGTTGCGAGACGCTCGCGCATCTTGGCCAACTCGTCAGCATAGGCGGGGTCCTCCGCGAGATTGTTGATCTCGTAGGGATCAGCGTTCACGTCGTAGAGCTCTTCAGCCGGACGAGTTTCACGGAACAACAGGCGCTGGGTCTTGTTGAGTGCTTCATCTTTGTAGGCCTGACGCAAGGTGATAAGAATGTCTTTCGCATCCTTATAAGCACAAGGCTGGAGATAAGGACGATTCGGCAGGAAGTTGCGTATGTATTTGAAGTCCTTCGTCCGCACCGCACGCATGTGATCGACGGTTTCGTCGCAGCGATCTCGAGCCGAAAAGGCAGCCTCGCGGGGCTCATAGTCCTTCGCAAGGATATCACGAGCCTGCATCCACTCCGGCACGTCGATGCCGGCGGCTCCGAGAGAAAGCGCCGCAATGTCGATGTGCTCAACGACGTCGTTGCGAACCGCTCCCGCTTCGATACCTGGGCCTGCGATCACGAGCGGCACATGCAGTCCCTCGTCGTACATGAACTGTTTTCCACGGGCATGGCTGATGCCATGATCAGTCATAAAAATCACCAGCGTGTTTTCGAGGAGCCCCTCCTCTTTCAGCTTGGCCACCACTTCGCCAACCATGTGATCAGTCATCCGGGCCGAGTCGAGATAGGCAGCCCAGTCACGAACGATATCAGGGTGATCCGGATAATACGGTGGCAACTCAACAGCGGAGTCCGGTGTGCGACTGCCAAGCACCTCCTCAGCGCGACGTTGAGCCTTCTCCCAGCCCTCTTCGTCCTTACCTCGCAGCTTACCACCCGGTGTCTGAACCTGGTGAAAGAACGGCTGCCCTTCTTCGCGGTCCTGCCACAGCGAACTGTCGTAAACCTCCTTGTCCCACTCAAAGTTGTAGTCGGTCTTGCCGAATTTGCCCTTCGCCCCGGGCCAACCGGAGATTGAGGTGTGATAACCGGCTTCCTGGAACAACTTCGGGACCAGCTTGATAGGCTCGGGCAAGTGAATCTTGAGTTCACCGCGACCACTGCGGTGGTGATGAGCTCCAATACTGGTCTGATACATACCGGTGATAAAAGCAGAACGACAAGTCGAGCAAACTGGAGCCGTCACGTAAGCATTGGTGAACTTGAGCCCGCCTGCAGCAAGCGCATCCACATGAGGCGTCTCGATGGCTTTTTCTCCGTAGCAGCCGAAGTTAGCTGACATGTCGTCCGGGATGATCCAGACGATATTCGGGCGATCGTTGGCCAAGGCCGAAAACCCGGTGAACAAAACAGTGGCAATAAAGAGAAGTCGCTTCATAAGTCCAACCCGGATCACCTTGAACCGGAGTTCGTAGTCTCTCTCAGCGCCCCTTCCAATTCAAGCACGCAAGTCTGTCACAAAAACTGCACCAGGCTGGTTCACGCCATCAACTGCGTCACCTTGCCGCTACTGTCGGCAAAGCGATCCATCTTCGCACCGACCATCTCCGCCTGGGTCAGCCAGAGGTTGGCCAGCGGCGTGCCTTCAGGAAGGTTGATATGCAACCCGGACTTCGTCTCCTTGCCACCGCCTCCGACGATGATGGGAAGGTCGTTATACTGGTGAGTCGATCCGTCACCGAGACCGGAGCCATAAGTGAACAGTGTATTATCGAGCAAGGTGGTGCCGTTTGCCTCCTCAATCGAATCCATTCGCTCAAGCAGGTAGGCATATTGCTCCATGTGAAACTTGTCCACCCGCATCAGGTCATCAATCATCTTGGTCTGATTGTGAGACATCTGGTGATGGCTCTTGGGTTTGTCGAACAAACCATCGAACATGTAAGGCGTGTCCCAGCGCTCCGGCCCGACCATGAAGGTGGCCACGTTCGTCAAGCCTGCCTGCAGCGCCACGACCATGAGATCGCCCATCAGGCGAATGAACTCGCCACGCGGCAGGTAGGCATCCGTTGGCGCGTCGAATTTCACGTTGGCCAACTCAGCTCGCATCTTCTCCAGCCGGTCCATCTGTAGCTCGATAGTACGAATCGAATCGTAGTATTCGGAAAACTTCTGCCCGTCGTGATAGCTCAGCTTGCGCTTCAGCGCATTGGCATCCTCAAGGACGAGGTCAGTGATGTCCCGATACACTTTCGCTTCCTTGGTACTGAAAAGGCGGTCATACATCTTGCGTGGATCGCGGATCGACGGAGCGAGGTGTCCGGTGCCATACCAGGAAATGTTATCGAAGTAGATCGACTCTTTGTTATCGTTGTGAGGATTGCAGCTGAACTCAAGCGTCCGGAAAGGGGTCTCACCGCCGATCTGGTCAGCCACGAGGTGATCGAGCGTCCGGTTGAGCGGCCAGGCGGTGCCCTTGATTTCGTAGGCTACCGCACTACTCAGGTAACAGGAAGCACACTGAGCGTGCGCATCAGTGCCCTGCTGAAAGGTGCGGTCCATCCCGGTGATGAGTGTGACCTTGTCCTTCAGTCCCTGCAATGGCTCCATCGTCGGTGTGAGATGATCAAGCGTCTTCACGCTCAGTTCAGGGTCCTGCTCCCCGAGAGACTTCATCACATTACCGAGGTTGCCTTTAGGAATCACATCGTTCGCCTCACCGGGGAAAAACCCTCGCCGGACCACGCCGATCGGGACATAAAAGTGAGCCATGCGCTTGGCCACTGTTTTGGAGGAAGCTGCTATGCCGGCGCTTTCCAAAAACGGCAGCGAAAGAGCGGTGCCACTTAGGCCACGAAGGAAATTTCGTCGTGAGGTATTCATGGAGAAAGGAACGTCAGGAGATTCTTACAGTCCAACAGGGTATGATGGAAGACCTTACCCGATTGAGCGTAGAAATGTCATTCGGTTTTGGCGAGGGAAAGATCGGTTCGAGGGTTGGACTTGCTGCGGAACGGCTCGCTTAAGACAATTTGCTTCAGCAGTGCCTGCATGCGGTAATCACTTTTGGCGGTGGACTCGGCGATAGTATCGAGAGCCAACTGGTCGGCAGCGCCCAATTCGCGGGCAAGTGCAAATGAAAGCAGGTGACCGGCAAAGCCGCGGGTGAAGCGATCTTTCTCAGCAAGGATGGCGTCTTTGAAGCCAATCACATCATTGAACTCGTGCTTGCGGAAGAGCGTACCGGCCATGTCGACCTCGCGTCCGTTCTCGTAGTCCTCCCGCCACACACCAACCGGGTCGTAGTTCTCCAGGGCAAAACCGAGCGGATCGATCTTCTCGTGGCAGCCTTTGCAGTCAGAACGTTCGCGATGAGCGGCAAGTCTTTCGCGGAGAGTCAGATGCTCGTCACCCGGCTTCTCATCTTCGTCGAGTGGAGGCACGTCAGCGGGCGGAGGCGGAGGCGGGTTATTAAAGATGACAGACGCCATCCAGGCACCTCGCGTGATCGGCTGAGTGCGCTCCGGCCCGGAGGTCATGGTCATCACGGCGGCGTTGGTGATGACCCCACCATGACGGCGATCCGTCACCGGCATGCGATTGAAGTGAAGAACAGTCACCCCTCCTTTGCCGACCGGTTTTCCATTTTTACCCCTGGGCAACTCCACCTCTTCCGGCCAGTCCTCCTCGTAGGACTCCTGCAACAGGGTCGACCGGTAGGTAAAGTCAGAGTCAATCAACTGGCTCACAGGCAGATCTTCAATCAGGACTGTTTCAAAAATCAACAAGGGCTCCATCGCCATGTGCATGCTCTTGCGATACTTGGAGTAGTAGAAATCAGAATATTTCTTTGGGTCAGGAATGGCAGAAATGATGCGATCCAACTGCAACCACTGCGTCGGAAAACTGTCGCAGAAACGCTTCAGCTTTCGGTCCTTCAGCATGCGATCGACCTGCGCTTCCAGCGTCGCGGACTCATTCAATTCTCCCGCGGCCGCGAGATCGAGCAACTCCTGATCAGGAATGCTGCCCCAGAAGAAAAAGGAAAGACGTGAGGCCAGTTCGAAGTCACTGAGTGCTTCCACGCCCCCGCTCTCGGAAGCTTCATCATAGAGGTAGAGGAACTTCGGTGACGCCAGCGCCGCCGCGGCTAAAGACTTCATCACCTCAGTGAACGCAACGCCCTGCTCCAGTTGAAGTTCGGCATAAGAGGCGTAACGCTCGATCACCTCGTTCTCCACCGGAGCACGAAAGGCCCGGCTCAGGAATGGCAGCAGGCGAGCCCGCACTTCGGCATCCCCATCGTAGTCGCCTGTCGGCTCGGCGAAGAGATCGTCCCACGCCCCCACATACTTTGGATTGAAATCATGACTACCGGTGATCGACTGGCTCAACTTGAGAAACTGCTCCATCAGGAGCGGTGAGAGCGACAGGTGATCGGCCTGCACATCGTAGCCATGCTCGGCTCGCAGGTCCTGGGGGAACGCCGCGACTCCGGCGAGACGCGGCTCGATCATCTGCGATTTGCCGAGCGGACGGTTTCCTACCTGGACGTGATCAGCCATCATGCCGGTCTCCGGTTTGAAGGAATCCTGATGCACCCGCATCATGCGCTCAGGCAGCGTGAACACGTTGCACTTGAGGCCGAAGAGATCGATGACCGCATTGTTGTACTGAAAGCGGTTCATGCGACGGATGGGCGCGTGGGCATAAACCTTTTTCTCGTCCATCGCGGCTGCTATCAAACCGTCCAACTTCGCTACCACATCACTGCGCTTCTCATCGGTAAACTGAGGCTCGTCCTCCGGTGGCATCTCCTCATAATCGATCACCGCAACGATATCGGAGAGCAACTCAGTATCCGCCATCAGGTCTTCGAGGCTTTCGATCTCAAGCAGGTTGACCTTACCTTTCACCTTGCCGTCCTGCCCGTGACACTGGATGCACTTGGCCTCGAACGCCGGTTTGAGAACGTCGGTAAACACATCAGAGCCGGCGGAGGAGGCCGCGGTAAGGGAGCACAGCACCACGGCGATCCACCCCTTACTAATGCGAATTCCGGTCATGTGGGCATGTTCGCACCGCTCCATTGGACCGCAACTCACGCGTTTCGGAGCAAAACTAGACCGATATTAACTACTTCTGAGCCTTTTTCGGGGTCTGAGGCCGAAGAACCTCGATTCTCATCATCAGCCTGAATCGCCTGCAGCTTTGGCACAGCAACCATCGGTCATCCGGACCGCGAGCAAGTGGACCATCACCGGCGCATCGGGATCTTCGGCCGGCACCCAGAAACCATCGCGCCTGCCTACCAAACCGGGTTGAATGATTGACCCAACCGGGTTGGATTTGCTTTCCTGCTCATCCGACAACCATGAAACACCTGCTGACCGGCCTCTTACTTCTCGCTGCCATTTCGTCTTTTGCTGGGTCCGTTCCCGATGAACTCTACGGCGACTGGTCATTGGATATCGAATCCGGCGAAGCGGGCTGGCTCCGAATGGCTGACAACAACGGCGAACTTGAAGTCTCCATGATGGTCAATGTGGGATCGATCAGGCCGCTCAGAAGCGTCGAGGTGAAGGACGGAAAGATCCATGTCCCACTCAAAACCTATCGTGAAAAAGGCAAAGAGGGAGCCATTCTTTCCACCAATCGCGCCGAGATCTGGTCTGAAAACGGAAAGCTCACGGGAATGATTTTCACCCACTTTCCTCAGGAGGACCGACACGTCGAAGATCCTTTCACTGGAATCGCAATTCCACCAATGCCACCCGCTCCCGATCTTTCGAAGATCAAATGGGGCCAACCGATCAATCTCTTTAACGGAAAAGACCTCACGGGCTGGGAAGTTCGCCGTCCTGAAAAGATCAATGGCTGGTCGGCCCAGGATGGCTGTCTCGTCAACACCACCCCCAAAACCGACTTCAGCGCGACGGGAGCCTACGCGAATCTCATGACGGTGCCCAAGTTTGAAGACTTCAAACTGCACATCGAATTCAATATCGGCAAAGACCGCAACAGCGGCATCTACGTCCGTGGTCTCTACGAAGCCCAGGTGGTGGATCGCGACAGCCGCATGCAAGGTTTACAGGGCGTTGGATCCATTTTTGGACTGGTCGAACGCACCGAAAATCCCGCCTACGAAGGAGGCAAGTGGCAGACCTACGACATCACGCTCGTCGACCGCCACATGACCGTAGTTCTCAACGGAGTCACCACTGTCGACAATCACCCCGTCTCCGGCCCGACCCCGGGAGCCGTCAATACCAACCCCATGGCGCCGGGCCCGATCTACCTGCAAGGCGACCACACCTCAGTGAGGTATCGCAACATTGTGGTGACGCCGCGCATGAAGTGATAACTCGTTTTCTTTTAAAATCCTGCTCGCTAGCACTTGCACGATCTCCAGATTTAGTTTCCCGAAATCTTCGAAGTCATAATCTTTTTCTTTTTCTGCTTCATCATGACCCGCTTTCTGACCTCAGCTCTTCTCGCCACCACCCTCCCCCTCCTTGCCGAATCCCCCCTCAAACCGGGAGTGGAACTCACCTTGATTTCCGACGAGTTTGAACTCGCCGACGGTCCTTCCTGGGATGGATGGTCGTTAACCATCCCGGATCCTCTCGCCGAACAAACCAAGCGACTCACCGTGTCCAAAGGGGAGTGGCAGGATCAATTCAAAGGCAAGCGCTTCAGTGCCTCCTATTGCAATCATGGACATCACTACTTCGCTGACAATGGCAACGGAGCCATTGTGAAGCGGGACTACCTCACCAAGGAATTCGAAGTGATTCACCAGGAAGACCTCGAGGCTGACAAGACCCGAAAGCCGAACGACCTCGTCGTGGACCGTTCAGGTGGCGTTTACTTCACGCTGACGCGTGCCGGTCAGATCGCCTACATCTCCCCCGACGGTGAATCCTCCATTGCCGCGGAGGGAATCGAGACCGCCAACGGCATCATTCTCAGCCCCGATGAAACCGTTCTCTACGCATCCGAAGCAGCACCCAAGCGGGTTGTCGCCTTCGATGTCGCAGCCGGGGGCAAACTCACCAACCGCCGCCTCTTTGCCACAATGGAAGGTGAGCCGTCAGAATCCAGGGCCGCTGACGGCATGACTATCGATCGCGCCGGCAATGTCTATTGTGCCGGGCCAACGGACATCTGGGTATGGGATCCAGATGGCGAACTGATTGAAAAGATCGCCTGCCCCGAGCGCCCGGTGAATCTCACTTTCGGAGGGACCGACTTGCGTGATCTTTACATCACCGGCTTCGGGGGCCTTTACCATCAGCGCATGCGAATCTCCGGCGTCTCGCCTCAACCACCCGCGGCCTGGTCGTCGCAGGAGGCCAAGGTCAAACCAAGCGTGACGATCCCCGCGGGCGTCACCCCTCACTATGACCAGACCTACGCAGAATACGGCAATCGCCGGATGCTGGCGGACGTATTCGTACCGCCCGGCGACGGCCCCTTCCCCGCTGCCATCATTCTTCATGGCGGCGGCTGGCACAGCGGCGACAAGATGAAATTCCGGGCGATGGGTCTTGAGCTCGCCAAGCGCGGCTATGTCACCATGGCAGTCGCTTATCGGCTCAGTGAAGAGGCGAAATTTCCCGCCAACATCCACGACTGCCACGGTTCAGTCCGCTTTCTTCGTGCCAATGCCAATCTCTACAGCGTCGATCCAGACCGCATCGGTGTTGTCGGAGGATCAGCCGGGGCCCACCTCGCCGGCTTGCTAGCCACGACTGCTGATGTGGAAGAACTTCACGGTGATGGAGGCTACCCCGATGTTTCTTCCCGTGTCCAAGCAGCTGTGGTCATGTCAGGCCCCATGGAAATCGCCACCGGAAGCGTCGCTGAGCGATCCCTTCTCAAAGACAATCCCAAGCCCAACGCGATCTGGCTCTTCGGCGGAAACGTGGAAGAAAAGCCCGGGCTCTATGCCCTCGCTGACGCCCATCAACACATCGACGAAAATACCCCACCCATTCTTTTCCAGTATGGCGGTAGCGAGGACCCGTCAAAGGTCTTCCCGTCCATGGCCAAGCTGATGGACCTCGGGATCTCCACCGAAGTCCTCTCGGACTACCCCGGGGGTAAACACGGTTGCTGGAACCGACACCCCTGGTTCATGCCCATGGTCGAAGATATTGACCAGTGGTTTCAGGAACACCTTTGATCCCCCGGATCACCGCGACCGCATGATTTCGCTCGTCATCACTTCAACGACGAGCGTTTCAAACCCATAGTCATCTTCTTTCACCTTCTCGTGAATGTCATCGATGATATAGCGATCGACCGGTTCCATGAGACGCCCGGTGGAGTAGCTGAGCAATTTGGAAATCAGTCCACGAGTGAAGGCATCCTTGCGAGTATCGACGAGGACCTGCTTGAATTCTCTGAAATTCGAGAACGTCTCGCCGGAAGCGAACTCACCTGACGCATCCACCTTAAGACCACTGCCGTCGCCTCCCCGATAACGTTCCCGCCATCGTCCGATTGGATCGAAGGTCTCGAGAGGGAAGCCAAGCGGATCAATCTTGCGATGGCATTCGGCGCAGGCCTTGTCTTCGCGATGCTTCTTCAACTTTTCGCGAATCGTCGTCGCGCCGCGCGTGTCCGCATCGATGTCCGGCACTTCATCGGGCGGCGGAGGTGGTTTCACCCCGAGAATGTTTTCCCATACCCACACGCCCCGGGTGATCGGTGAGGTGTCAACTCCATTAGCACTCACCGTCAACACACCAGCCATGCCAAGGACCCCTCCCCGCCTCGCGTTCCCTTTCAGGCTCACTTTCTCGAAACCGTCAGCCAGACGCATCGTCTCTTTCTCGGGAAGTTGATACAAACCGGCCAGGTATTTATCCACGAAGGTGTAGTCAGCGTTGATGAAATCCGCGACCGAACGGTTTTCCTTGAGCACGTGCGCGAAAAACAGTCGGGCCTCCTCTTTCATCGAAGCGGGAAGATTCTGATAATAGTAGAGCCCTGCGGCACCCCGCGGCGGAGGCTGCGAACCGATATCACGCAGGTTTAACCAACTGTCGAGAAAGCCCTCCACGAACCCCGCGGAATTTTCATGAGCGAGGAGGCGACGCACCTGTCGCTCCAGTTCCTCTGCCTTCAAAAGCTCTCCGGATTGGGCCGATGCCATCAATACTTCATCGGGAGGCAAGGCCCAGAGCGCATACGAAAGCCGCGAGGCCAGATCATAAGCACCCAGCTCCACTTGTTCCTCGTCGGTCATCTCGGCGAGGTAGATAAATGAAGGAGAGCAAAGGATCATTTTCACAGTATCCAAAGCTGCTTCGCGTGGAGTTGCTTTTTCGCTGAGTCGCTTTTGATAAGCCGCCTCGATTCGCTTGCGATCCGAACCATTCAGCGGACGTCGAAAGGCCCGCTCACCGAAGGCAAACAACTGATCCTTTGCTTTATCATTCTGGAATCCCTTCTTTCCGAAAACCGCAATCTCTTCTTTTGTTCCCCCGGGTTCCGGAAGCGGCCCGTGGATTTTAATTTCGTCGATGCGGATGTGAGGTAATGCCCCTTCGCGAAGTATGTGCGCACGGCTCACCCCTGACCTGTATTTCTTCGGATCAAACTCGTCCTTGTAGCGCTTGTTCACCGTGATCACCGAGGCCCTTGACTCCCATGGTCCGTTAGGAAAGATAAAACGTGGCGTCTGTCCTTTCTCAAGCCACACGCGGAACTTGAGCCACTCCTGTTTGTCATCCGGCACCACTTTCTGACCCAGTAGTGGCTCGATCGCCTGCGGGTAGTGAATATGCCCTTTTGTCACATCGCCCGGCACCACACCAAGCAGAAAGGGCTCTGAGAAATCAATCTTAAAGATCTTCGGGTCATAATGCGTGTCGCGATGATAGGCCTGCGCCAATGCGCTGATCTCGTAATAACCGGATACCGGCACGCCTTCGAGAAAATCTTCAATGTGACCGTAGCCTCCCTGACGAGTGTCCGTGTTAGGCTGTTCGTAAAGGCAGAGGTAGCCAAAGTTAAACACGCTGCCGTGCGCGCCGGTCAACTCCTCATACTGCCTGAAGTTGTCAGTAAAATGCCAGGTCTTGGGCTCCACCAGCGGTTTGCCCAGGCGAAGATCGACCAGCCTGTTAGCCGCTTGGAAATACTGGTCCAACAGGAATCCCGATGTCACCAGCGTAGCACCGATCGTATCAATGTGCTCACTGGTGTTTTCCTTTGGAAAATCCGCTGTCAGCCCGAGCGTGTCGATGCGCCGGCCAAAAAGTTCCTCGAGCGTGTTCTCATATTCCCGCATCGATAGCCTCCGCATCACGGTGCGGCCAGAGGCATGCCCTTCAAGCTTCCCACGCAGGCCCTCAACTTTTTCACGCAAAGCTCTCACCACTGCGATGCGCTCTTCATCTGAAGGTTGATCCGCTTTCTTCGGCGGCATCTCCTTGAGCGTGACCTGGTCGATGATCTCCTGCGCGGTGATCAAGTCGAACTCCTTTTGCAACGGCAGTTCGAAGGCTTCGAAATCGCGATCCGCCTTCTGAACCGCGGAGTCGTGGCATTCAAGACAATAGTTCCCGATGAACTGATAGACAATACGCTCGGTGTCTCTCGACTCATCAGCCGCACAGCAGGTGCCGACCACCAAAAGCGGCCAAGCTCGGAGAAGTGATTTCATCTAGGAAAAGGTTCCCGTGCTGGTGCCAAAGGCATCCACCTCAAGTCCCATGCGCTGCGCCATCTCAAGATAGAGATTGCAGAGCGGCACCTTGTTGGGTCCGTTTGCTTCCACCTTCTTGAACTCACCATGGCGATAGCCCCCACCAGCCAGAATAATGGGCAGGTCGGTGTTCTTGTGAGAGGCACCATTACCCATACCGCTGCCGAAAAGGACAGCCGTGGAATCGAGCAGAGTTTTCTCACCATCCTGTATACCGGAAAGTCGAGTCAGGAATTTATTGAAGTGCTCGATTTGGTAGGTCTCCAGGGTGATGAGGTGAGCGATGTTTTTCTCGTCATTTCCGTGGTGGGACAGACCGTGATAAGACTTGTCGATCCCAAGGTCCTGCGGAAGAAAACAACCTCCAATCTCCAAAGTGGCGACGCGGGTCGAATCCGTCTGCAGGGCCAGCGCGATTAATTCGTACAACATCGGCAGATCATTCACCGTACTGACATTGGCCGGTTTATCAAACGGAGCCCCCGGCTTGGGATGGTCCGCCCAGCGCCGGCGCATTTCGAGGCGTTTTTCCACATCGCGAATCGAAGTGAGGTATTCGTCTAGCTTCTCCTTATCCTCATGATTGACCTGTCGATTCAAAAGGTTGGCATCCTCAAGAATGGAATCGAGAATCGATGCCTGAAGAGAGTTCTCTTTCACCCTTTGCGCTTTCCGCTCCGGTGAGTCGCTGACAAAGAGTTTCTCAAACAAGTCCGCCGGCCCCGTAGTCGGAGGCACTCGAACCCCGGACCGTGTCCAGGCGATCTGGCAGCCGCCATGAATTCCTCCCTCGGAACCGACGGTCAGCGAAGGAAAACGAGTCTGGGTCCCGATCTCATCGGCGATGAATTGATCAATGGTCACGTTCCCGTCCGGTCGATTTTGAGCTTCAGAATTCAGAACTCCGGAGAGAAAGGAGTGCACTGCAAAGTGTCCACCCTTGATCCCATGGTCAAGCCCGCGGTAGACCGTCATCTGATCCCGATTGTCGGTCAACGGCTTGAGCAGGGTCGTGGCCTCGTATCCCTTGCCAACCGTTTCCGGAAAAAGCGATTTCGTCTGAAATCCAAGGAGATTGCCGACTGCCACAAACCTGGAAGCGCCTACGCCCGCTCCACTCGTGGCTCGAACAGCTGAGCTGCCTTCCACGGTTTTGGCCATCAGTGATGGCAAATTAGGAAGAGCTATGGATGCTCCGAGAGCTCTCAGAACAAATCGGCGGCGATTCAATTTTGCGGCCATGGTTCAACTTTCATTCACTCAGGCTCTTGCGCAACAGGGCACGGAGGCGCAAAAGCGTGTCAGCCGTATGGTCCCAGGCTGCTTCTATCTCGCGATATAGGCCCCGTGCCCAACGGTTCACAGGCTGACAAAAAAAAATCCGAGAGCGACCCAAACGAGGACTAGAAGATTCCCAAGTTTTTATCTATGGTGGCAAATCTCCGTCGACTACCGCCCGGCGCGCCTATTTCCAAAAGGATGAAGGATTTGATCATAGACATTTTCAAATATGGTTGGAAGCCCATCGGCGGAACGGTGCTGGGCATTATCATCCTTGTCTATCTCACTCGAAAAATAATCGACGCCCGTCGTCGCCACCTAAGGGCATTAGAAAGAGCCAACGCACCGGGACCCCAGCCGATCGCCGACTTGAATCTGGAGTTGGACAAAAGAGACAAATCGCGCCCCAGGGACTCCCGGGAAATCGATCTCCCTAAGAGGGAAAAGAAACCCAACAAAACGGCGATCAAAGAGAAAAAGGAACGACTTTCCAGTGAACTGGACGCCCTCTTAGAATCAGGTTCCGGAAAAAAGAAGAGAAAAAAAGCCTCTCCATCAAAGGCTCAAGAGAAAAAAGCATCGGCTAGTTCGGCGGCAAAAAGGGAAAAAAGCAGTCATTCAAAGAAGAATGCTGCGACAGCCAGACCCAAGAAAAAAACCGTCACCAAAGAGGAACTCAAAAAGTCTCTCAAGGAGGAGTTGAGGGCTGAGCTGAAAGCAGAACTGAAAGCAGAACTGAAGGCTGAGATCGAATCCGAGTCGCCCCTTAAACCGCGACCAAAGCGAGAGAAGCCGCCAACCCAACACGGCGAGCTGGAACCCGCCTTTACGATCGATCCGGCTGCAGTGGACCACATCCTCCCAAATCGTCGTCGTTCCATGGCTCCATCTGAGCCAGAGCCGAAAGTGGCCGCCGAAACCCGCGAAGTCACGCCAACAAGCTCTCCGGACACGGCACCGATTGCCGCATCGATATCCGAAAGGGAGCCGGAACCGGAAAAAACCGTTGGACCAGTCGTGGCCCCGGTCGAGCCAGCTGAAGAAGCGGCACCCCCGCAGCCCGATCACGAGCCCCCCTTCAAACCCCGCCCCGTCTCCCCGGCGGCCCCGGCGCCCGCACCAGTTTCTCCGGCACCGGCTCCGGTCTCTCCCGGCCCGGTTCGCCCTCAACAACCCGCCCCGGTCGCGACGCCAGCGGTCGCCGCAACAGCCCTCCCTGCTCAAACGAGTCGCACCACTCCCAAATCATTTGAAACCCCCGAACCGGCCGCACCAAAAGGCTTTCTTGGTCGTTTCTTCAAACCGAAGGATCCCAGACAACACATAGGCAAACGCCTCGCCATCAAGCGCGGCAAACTGAAAGGACGCTATGGAACCATTGTTTCAGTGGAAGGCAATGTTGTCATGATCTCCGACAAATCCGGCAAAACCACCACCGTCGATGCCGGGGATTTTTGATCCGGCCGACCGTCCAGCATCATGCAAATCCCCGCCCTGCTTTCATTGCTCCTACTCGCTGCGACAACTTGTCCCGCCCAAGAGCCGCCCTACGACAATCCCCCCGACGTCGCACCACCCTACTACCGGGTTCGTTTTGAAGCCTCGGACAAGCCTGGTGAATTGATTTTCCCGGTCCAATACACCGTTTGGATTCCGAAGGGCGTTGGAACCCTTCGCGGTATCATCGTTCATCAGCACGGGTGCGGCGAGGGCTCCTGCAAATCCGGTCAAACTGGTGCTTTTGATCTCCACTGGCAGGCTCTGGCAAAGAAACACGACTGCGCTCTCCTTTCCCCGTCCTACGAACAACCGCAAGCCACCGACTGCCAGATGTGGTGCGATCCGCGCAACGGCTCTGACGCCGCTTTCCGGAAAGGCCTCACTGCCCTGGGTGAAAAATCCGGGCACCCCGAGCTAGTCGATCTTCCTTGGGCTCTCTGGGGACACAGCGGCGGTGGTCACTGGTGCGGGGGGATGACACTGCTGCATCCTGAACGCACCATTGCCACCTGGCACCGGTCGGGACTGCCACTTTTCGAACCCAATCCTGACCGAACAGCGATAAAGCCTCACCAACTTCCCGAATCTGCCTTAGGCGTCCCCATGATGTGTAATCCCGGCACCAAGGAGGGAGTCACGGTAAAGGAGGGCAAGTTCGCCCGGGTATGGCCTGCCAACGTCGCCTTTTTTGAGACAGTGCGCGGAAAAGGTGGCCTGATCGGCGTGGCTGTCGATCCCCTCACCGCTCACGAGTGCGGCAATCAACGTTACATGGCGATTCCATGGCTAGATGCCTGCCTCAATGCCCGCTTACCGGAGGAGTCGGGAGCCCCTCTCAAAACAATGCCGACCGGGGAGGCATGGCTGGCACCATTACTGGGAACCACGGCAGTTCCCGAGTCAGTCTACCAGGGCGACAAAACCAAGGCGGTCTGGCTACCCAACGAAACCATTGCAAAGGCATGGATGCAGTACACCAAGGACACCAACATACTTGACACCACCCCTCCCCCGGCGCCAACCGAACTGAAGGTCGAGGGAAACATACTGACGTGGAGAGCGGAGGCAGATCTCGAGAGCGGCATTTCACATTTCATTATTGAACGCAATGGCGAGCAAATCACTACGGTTCCTGAGAACCCCACCAACCGTTTTGGAAGACCACTTTTCCAGGGACTCCAATATAGCGACACTCCCGAAGCTCCGCTTGTCAAAATGCGTTTCGTTGATCCGGAAGGCAACGCGGCCGGGAAGCGGACCTATCGTGTCCGTGCCGTCAATACGGCAGGTCTCAAATCCGAGTAGCACACCTCGCCAATAGCCACCGTTTTTGCAATGCGGCTAGTGGATAATTTCCGCAGAAGAATCGCAACACGGACCCGAAAAAGGTCGACATCCAGTCCTTGCCCACATTTCGTAACTGGGTTAAGTCCTAGTTTTCCAGCCCTCTATTCCAATCTAATGACCGATCACTCCGATCCAAATCAAAACAAGCGCAGCGTCGTCGATTTCATTTACGACGGGATCGGTTCGCTCCTTCCCGGATGCTCAACGGCACTTGATCTCGTCGAGAAGGGCATTGAGCAGCCACTGACCCTCAGGGAAAAGTTTGTTCTCTTTTACAACTCCCCTCTCTGCCTTCACTGCAGCTGCAATCGGGAAAGGTTCGACATCGAACGCGAAAAGCTTCGGGAGATTGAGAAAAAACGCCGCGAAAGTTAATTTGTGACCAGAAGGAGCAAATAGGTATTTTCTCGTAGAGAAGAGCCAACGAACGCTCCCGTCGAACCATTTATCACGCAGCTGACAGACTGGTAGAACCACCTGTTTGATTATCTTGTCACCATTTTGGGAAACGTGCCCGACACACGTCGCAACCTCACATTTGGTGCCAGCATGAGCCTGCCAATTGATCGACAGACGGGCATTGAAATCGGCTGCATCAAATTCCGGATCGAGGGGAACACTGGCACCGATCTGGATAACTTCATGGTCACATTCTCGCTAGAGTTGTGATCCTGACAGCTCTTTCCGCAAGATCACCACTTGCCAGTTCTCCAGACGTTCCCTAAACTCTGGAGGAAATGAGTCTTTGCCGCCTGGTTTACAAAAGTAAAACGTCGTGGGACATCATCAATAATGAGGTCCTGCGCCGGCTCGCCGAAAAGAGCACGCTCAACAATACGGCCAATGATATCACCGGCCTGCTCGTCCTCTCTGACGAAACTTTCCTTCAAGTACTCGAGGGGCCCGATCATGCCGTCAACGGGCTCTATGCGAAGATTCTCGCCAATGAAATGCACCACGATGTGACGCTGCTGGGCTACGAACAGGCGGCTCGTCGCAGCTTCGACCACTGGAGCATGCGGGTCGTTGATCTCAACGACCTCGCGATGAGCCCGCGCGAATTGTTCCGCAAGAAATACCAGGACAGAGGAGGTTATATAGAGGTGCCCGACGACGTGCTCGGTGCTCTTTCCCTGCTCTTTGACGCGCAGGCACTCTGCCTGGCAGAGGCCTGCTGATTTCGTCAGTGCAGAATTAACCTTCCGGCGTGCGGTAAAGGAACGCATCGGAAGTCAGAAGCGAAAGAATGAGCGCATTCATGCTGCCACCGCTTTCTTTGTAGGCACGATGAGCTTCCTGAAGAATCGCTGCATCGTTTAGAGTTTCGTTGCGCCCCATCCAAAAGCGGAAAGCATGGCGCACAAACACCTGCTCGGAGCGTTCGCTTCCCGCCAGCTTCTCGATCATTTCGATCGCATTGGCGACCGGGCCATCAAGAGCGGGATCCCCTGAGTTGATGATTTCGCCGGAGGTGTCGACTGGACCACCGAGTTCCTCGGTACGGAAAAGACCCGCGTGGTTGTACATTTCGAAGGGAAGACCCAGCGGATCCATCTTCTCGTGGCAAGCCCAGCAGTATTCTTCTTTCGTCACCCGCATGCGCTCGCGAAGAGTTTTTTCGGGCTCATCGGGAAGCTGGGCATCCACAGTGATCGGCACATCCGGAATACCGCCACCGAGGAGTCGCTCGCGGACCCAAATACCACGATGAATCGCGTGGTTGTCCATCGCGTCGGAGTGAGAAACCAACCAACTGGGGTGAGTCAGGATGCCAAGACGCTGACCTTCCGGGGCCGTTGTCAGAGTCCGTTCAGGCTTCATGGAACCACTGCCAAAGGAGCGGCGACTGACGCGGGCGTATTCCGGCTCCCCTTTCAGGTTAGCCGGTTCCACCTTGTCATTTCCACTGTCGCGCTTGCGCTTCTCATCACGATCGAAATTCTTCTTCGCATTCGAGATTTCTTTCTTCTTCTGATCGACCGCCTTTGCGGCAGCCTTGTCATCAGGATTTGCCTCAAGAACCAGCTGGGCAGACTTAAGCTCTTCCTGCAACTCCTTGGTCGAAGCCTCAAAACGGGCTTTCGCTTCCTCCTGAGCTTTCTTCCGTGCAGCTGCAGCCGCAGTCTGCTCTTCCTTGGTTCGCTCCCGTCCGAAGTAGAGGTTATCGGTTCGAGTCGCCACGACCTTCTGGGTGGTAAGCATTTCCTTCAACACGTCCTGATCTTCCTCAAGGATGAGTTCAATCAGGCGATCCGTGCTTGCGGTAGCGTCAAACATGGCGCGGTAGTGTGAAACTCCGCGAGCCGAAGCCCCGGTTCTGGCCAGTGCCGCCGTATCCTTGCAGATATAACCCCCGAGATCGTAGTCGAAGTAATCACGAAAGAATCGAAGCACTCGAGGTTTGCGGATGCTGTCATCTTCGAGCATACGCGTGACCTCGCGCTCCACATCTTCGCGAGTCCGCATGCGGCCCTCGACAATGGCCTTCCGAAGCTCTGCATCGGGCTTGATGTAACTCAGAGCATGGTTCACGGCGAGGCCAAGCTCCCAGTCCTGAAGCATGACACGACCGTGTTTATCCGGCTTTCCTGCTGCAGCGAGTTCAGGACGGAACAGAGCATCGCGATCGAGGAAGATGGATGACAATCCCATGATGACCCCGTCCTCTTTGCCGACCTTATCGATCGAGTCCTTGGTAATCTGGAGGTAGTCATTCGATTCCTTCTTGGTCGGGGGGCGGAATGTCAGGGCTTCAAAAAGGTAATCCACTGCCGCACGGAGACGCTTGTCATCGACACCCGGTTCGTTGAGCAAGTCGTAGACCGGAGTCATCGGGCGGACCGTCTTCGTGTTGTAAACGATCGCCGTGGGAAGACCGCGCAGATCGCCCTCCGGTTTTACCGAATTATCGTAGGTCTTCGGATCATCCGTGATCTGTTCTGCGAATCCTACGAGGCTCATGGGGCCATACGCCATGTATTCGATGAGGTCCTCGGCCTTGCCGAGAATCTGGGTCGCCTCAGCGCTGTTGACGCTGTAGAAGCTCGGGTAATTTTCAATCCCATGCTTCCGACCGGAAGAGAGCACCACCGGAACACTCTTCACGGCGGTCGCGTAAGCCACGGTGCCACCTTCCCAGCGAATGATGCGGTCGGTGCCGAAATACAGTTTCAGTTCACCGCCATGGTTGGTCGGAACCACATCACCGTGGGTGCGAAGGCCGGGCTTTTCGGGATCCAATTCCGCCTCGGTGTTGATCAACTCATTCAGCCGCGTGATGTGTTCCTGCGGAGTGACCCGCCAGATGCGTGCCGGCGAAGAGGTCGGCGTCAGCTTGATCCCCTCAGGCATTTCCCCAAAGAGAAGTTCGTGATCGATGTAGTTCCCTTTCTTGGGATCCAGGTGAGCGTAGAAACCGCCCTTGTCTTCCATCGCATCCTCCAACTGACCGACAACCCAGTCAGAAAAACGTAACCGCTCGATCACTTCGGGCTGCGACTTGTCCTCCGGTGGCATTTGCCGGAGAGCGACCTGCGCCCAAACGGCTTTCCAGACAGCGGCGTTGGTTTCATCCACCGGCCCAAGCTCGAGCAGGTTGAGGTCAGCCTCGGCGGTCACGTCATCGTGACATTCGATACAGTGAGCATCGAGGAACTCGACAGCCAGAGAGTCGAAGGTGCCCTTAACCGTTTCGCCGGGGGTATAGGTATCGGAGGCACGGGCGGAAATGCCCGTCGCCATCAAAACCGTCGCGAGGACGGGATGGATCAATTTCATGCCAGGATCTCCTTGAGGGGTCCGGTTCCGGAGTCGTATTTTGCGGCCATCTGGTCGCTCATGTTGAAGCGGTCCACCTCCACGCCGGAAGCGCGCAGGATCGAAGTGTAAAGAGCATTGATCGGACGCTTGCCATCAAGCTGGGTCAACTTGCCGGTTGTGAAAGCACCACCCGGATTCCCGAGGAGCATCACAGGCCAGTTGGCACCGCTGGTGTGCTGGGCATCCGCGTTGTTACTGGTGTAAACAATAAGAGTATTGTCCATCATCGTGCCGCTGCCTTCCGGCACGCTCTCGAGTTCTTCCATCAGCTTCACGAGCATGCGGCTGTTGTATTGACGGATCTTCACCCAGATCGGGTTATCCGGCTGCTTCATGTGACCAAGGTTGTGGCCCTGCTGCTCAACTCCGAGGCCCTTCCAGGCACCGAAGATCTCACCACGGCCTGAACCGATCGTCAGGGTATTGGTGATGCCGGACTTTAGGGCGGAGATACCAAGATCGAGAAGAGAATCGTGCCAGTCCGTTTCAAACTGGGGGCTGGTGTAACGACTGTCGACTTCAGGAGCGAAATTACGGAGGTGATCGGAAACACTACCGAGTCGCTCGCGCAGGCCGTTGATGTCACCGAAGCCGTTCACGTATTGATCGTAACGCTGCTGATCAACGGAAGGCAGGGAGCCGCCCTTGGCTGCAGCAAGTTCCTCAATCCGGTCGAACATTCCGGAGCGGGCTTCGTGCTGCTTGCGAATATCTCCCGTAGAAATTCCCCCATAGAGCATCTGATAGAGATGATTCGGGTTCGAGTGCATGAAGATAGGCTGTCCTGCACCGCTCGCAGAAAGATTAGCCACCGTCGGCTTGGCCTTCATGTTTTCCATGGAGTCCATTCCGATGCAGAGATGAGGAAGAAGAGTTTCGGGGAGAACTTTGCTCAACTCGTAGTCAATGGTCGAAGCGCTCGGCGGCACACCGTCGCTTCCGCGATATCCACCAAGAGCGCCGAAGAACGCGCTGTGAGACGGACTGGTGTGACGGCCGTGGAGACCGTTGATGATGTGAAGACGATCCTTGAACGGATCGAGTGCCTCAATCGGCTCGGGCAGCGTCGCATTAGCGAGGGAACCATCATTGCCAACACCGGCTGTAGGAAGGCAGGTCTTGGGATCGAATCCCTGGTTCTGCATGAAGAAAATCACCCGCTTAAGGCTGCCGGTTCCTGTCGTCACATTCGGCGTTGCAGCTGCCTTGGCCAGGTCGGGGAGAAAAGCGGCGCCGCCCATGGCAGCTCCGACACCGGCGGTCATTCCTTTGATCAGATTTCTACGATCCATGATTTAGTTTAGGGGTAAAAGTCAACGGGTGGCCAGAATGCTCTCAATACCCTACGGTAAAAGTAGACATAAGTATCGCCCGAACTTCACATTCTATCGCTCACGGGATCGCGCGACGAAACACTGGCCCAAGTCGGGACGGCGCCCATGTGTCTTATTTGGCAATAAAAATATTTAATCGCAAAATCTGCCGCTATTTCGGTGCAAATGTGGTCGAAGTCTTGTTCCCGGATCGCTTGAAGTCAGGCACCTGCTGCAGGCCCTCTGGAGCCCGTTTTGCCTCGAAAATACGCGCTTGAAGCTTGTCTTTCCATTCCCTGATCGTCGACGCATGTTCGGGGCTGGAAGCGAGATTATTCAACTCCTCTGGATCACTTTCGTGGTCATAAAATTCAACTCCCTGGGCACCTTGTTCTCCCCACTCAGTGTAGCGGTAGCGAGTTCCCCGAATGCTGTAGCCGGTATTGTATTGGGTGTAGGCCGTTTCCCGGATCTGCTTGGATGCATCTTTCAGCGCTGGAACCAGGCTGATACCAGCAACATATTGGGGCGCTTTCAGCCCGGCCAACTCCGCTAAGGTGGGATAAAAATCGACCATTTCCGCCGGCGTCTCCGCCACCTCACCTTTGGCCTCGATTCCCGGCCCTGCCATAATCAGGGGGACACGCGTCGCGTTTTCAAACAAGGTGGTTTTCTGCCAGTGGCCGTGCTCACCCATATGATAACCGTGATCAGAGGTGAAAAGCACGACCGTGTTGTCAGCCAGCCCGGTCTCTTCAAGCGCATCGAGGATTCGGCCGATTTGTGCGTCGGCAAAGGTGATTGAGGCATAGTAGGACTGGATTGCCTCTCTCGCGAGGTCTTCAGCCAGGTCGATCTGGTCCTTTTTCCGACGCACCGACTTCAGTGCCGGCGCGGGAATCGTTTCCTCGTAACCCTCCGGCTCCGTTGGAATCACGATTGAGTCCAACGGATACCTATCAAAATACTTCTTCGGAGCCACGTAAGGGGTATGAGGGCGGAACAATCCCACCGCCAGGTAAAACGGGATACCATCCTTCGCGCTGATCTTCAGCTGCTTGATCGCATCCGTAGCGGCGATTCCATCAGTCTGCTCCTCATCCGTGCCCTCGGCAGCAAGCCAGCTCATGGTGCCGCCGAACTGTTTTTCCACCAGGGTTTTGATGAGCGGCTCATCCGTCACGTCGCGCCCGCGGGGATTGATGGTGTAATTCCAGGAATAAGGATCGTCGTGGCCACTCGTCCCGATGTGCTTGGGTACATTGTAGTGATAGATCTTTCCAATCCTCGTCGCGAAATAACCCGCTTCACGAAACATCTGCGATAGGGTCTGCACGTGAGGAATCGTCTGGCGAATGTAGATCGCATTGGTATGAATCAGGGTCTGATCAGGATAGAGCCCGGCCATGAACGAAGCCCGGCTCGGGCCACATAGCGGATACTGGCAGTGGGCATTCTTAAAGCGCACCCCTCGAGCCGCCAACTTCTCGAGGTTGGGAGTTTGCACCTGAGGGTGCCCGTAAACACTCATGTCGCAGTTCAAGTCATCACAAATGATGAAAAGCACGTTCGGCTTAGAAAGCTGAGCAGAGAGTGGAAGGGCGGTAAGCAACAACGCACCCGCCAGAACCATTCGAAGTGTCGATAGAGCAGATTTCATAACAATAACAGTGACACAGAATTCAAATTCCCCGCAGCTTCAGCGGATCACGGAAAAACGTCATCAATTCTCAATAGAAGGCTTAGAAAATGCATACCCTCCCGGGACTTTCTCCAGATTTCCGTAATTCGAAAGATCGACAACATCGCCCACTAGTTCAGTAAGAATATCAGGATCCCCCTGGCAGCGTTTCTCGAGACCGGTTGAAACTCGCAGGTTCTCAATTTCTAACATTAAATTAAAACCCATTTCGATCTGCTCGAGATCATCGCGATCGGCTTCAATTTCGAAATCGACCTCTGTCTCAAACTGACAGTGCAATCGGCCCTCTTTCAGTTCACCAAAACTGATACAGGTTACATCAGCCGGATTGTGCTCTTGAAACATCAGAACTGCTGCCTCAACTGAACCCGGTTTGGGTGCGTAGGGAAACTCAAATTCCCGACCCGCCAATTCCTTCCAGCTTTTCACCGGAACGGAAATATTGTCGATCCTGAACTTGGGGGCATGCACCTCGCCATCCCATTCAAACGGCCGGAAATCGATCTCGACGAAGAAGCGAAGTTCGGGACCAGTGCCTGCTGCCGGATTCTCATATACCATCTGTCCCAGTTTTCCGGATGCTGTTTCAAAGGTGCCCTCAGGTCGCTCGCTCATAATTGGTCTGGTGAGTCATAACGCGGGAACTTGAATTACTCAAATACTCACCACAGCTTCGACCGGATTATCGCGAGGAAACTCATTGGGAATCTCATTGACAACATCATTCACATACGGAAACAAAGCCGATTTGATCTTCGACCCTGAGCCACTCTAGTGGCACTATTTCAAACGCCGCCCATGAATCGCAGACATTTCACCCAAACCCTTTCCGCCACTCTCAGCGGTACCGCTTTGATCGGTGCCAATTCTTTTCTTCGAGCCACCGATGACCGTGACGACTACGGCGGTTGGACAGGCAAAAAATTCGAAGCCACCGGCTTCTTCCGAACAGAAAAGGATGACCGCTGGTGGATCGTCACCCCGGATGGCAACGCATTCCTCAGCTTCGGCATCAATCACTTCTACCCCGATCTCTTTCGCCAACCTTTCAGTCAGGATGCCTGGGAGAAACTGCTCAGAATCGAAGACCTCAACAACAACTCGCAATTCTACCCGGCGATCAAGCAGTGGCTGGTCAACACCTGCAATGTCTATGGATTCAATACCCTTGGCGTACACAATTCCCTAGCGATGACGAATACGCCCGAGCCAATCCTGCCCTACATTCAGCCGATCAATTTTGTCGATACCCCGCATTGGAAGGGCGACATCCCCGATGAGAATTTCCTCGATGTCTTTTCGCCGAAATTTTCGACGCGTTGCGACCAACTCGCCGGGGAGATCGCCGCTCCGCTTAGAGACGATCCCTACCTGATCGGTTACTCCATGACCGACTGCACCCTTTTCACCGAAGAAGACCTTCGCGAGCGCACCGATGTCATTGGCGGAGCGCGTCGCGGTTCCCGCGTTGGTTGGCCGCGACGCCTACGAAACTTTGGTGCCGATGCACCGGGCAAGCAAGCCTACGTCGAAACGATGCAGGAGATCTATCACGACGAGATCCATTCCTTTAACGAAACCTACGGCACGGGCTTTGATTCCTTTGATGCGCTTGCCAATGCCGCGGACTGGCGCCCTCACACCGACCTCTCCAACGCCAATGAAACGCGTGATAACGTCGTCTTTCTGCAAGCCTGCGTTGACGCCTATTATCGCAATGCCAAAGAGGCGATCCAGCGCTACGACCCGAATCACCTCTTCTTCGGCGACAAGCTCAACGCCAATACCGATTCGCTCGACACCGTCTACTCCGTCACTTCGAAATACACCGACGTTCTGCTCTACCAGATGTATGCACGTTACGAAGTCCAGGAGCCCGGCCTCGACCGCTGGAAACGAATTGCAGACCTGCCTGTTATTAATGGTGACTCTGCCTTCACTATGGTCACCGAGACAATGCCTCGTCCCTACGGCCCCGTCGCCGATAATCTCGAGCAGCGAGTCGAGTGGACCGAGGAGTTTTTCCGCAAGGCCTTCGCCCGCCCTGAATTCGTTGGTTGGCACTACTGCGGCCTTGTCGATGCGACCAACCTGATTCCCCGGAAAAAGGAACGGCAGCACTCGGGTCTGATGGACAGCTTCGGCAGACCTTACGCCAATTTGGAAAAGATGCTCAAGCAGTGTGCTGAGGAACTTTATGAAATAGCGTTTTAAAGTACACGGATCTAACACATCAACCAACAGCCATTGGCAAAGTTTATAACAAGCATGAGACGCCCCCTTCCCATTCTGTTTCTCTTTGCGGCCTACACTTTCATCTTTCCGGGCGATGCTTACTCCGGATCGCAAGCGATCCGAATCAGCGAAATCGACGGTCGCTACTGGCTCATCGATGGAGATGGCCATCCTTTCTTTGCGCACGGCATTACCCACAGCAGCAATAAAAGTGCGAATCTCGATCTTGATGCCTTTTCCAAGGCCTGCAAGGAGGTCGGCTTTAACTCCTACGGTTACGGCTGTCCACCCGAGCTCCGCGGTGACATGCCCTTTGTGGAAAGCTGGAGTCATCTCGTCCCGAGCGCTTACTACCGGGGCAAAAATAACGTGACCTTTGTCGATATATTCGATCCGGTCGCTCAGGCAAAACTTGAGGCCGGCGTGAAGTTCACCTGCGCTCGTAGTCGGGCCGACAGCTTCAACGTCATCGGTCACTGCTGGACGGACCTCGGTTCCTGGCCGTTGGAGAATCCTTCTGGCAGTAACTGGGTCGAATTCACCCGTAATCTCTCCGACGACGCGCCGGGACAAAGAGCCTGGCAGAAGTTCCTCAGCACCTGGGAAGGCGATGACAACACTGCCCGTGACCAGGCCTTTCTCAAACTCATCGCCCGGGAATACTTTCGCGTCGTCGGCGAAGCGACCCGGACCTATGCCCCTGGTCAACTCATCTTCGGCGACCGGTTTGGGTTCAACACTTTCGACAATGACGTGGTGAAAGAGATGCTTCCCTACGTCGATGCTATCGCGATCCAGCCCCCCTTCCAGGGCGGCTTCCCAAAGCAGAAGTTCGACGAGATTCACGAATTCACCGGCAAACCCATTATCCTCTGCGACTTCGCCGTACGCTTCAAAGACGGTGACAAGGACATTCGAAGCTGGAAACCGGCTGCTGATTCAGTCGATGCCGGAAAACAGTATGCCGAATACATCCGTGCCGCGCTCGACACCAACTACATCATCGGCGTCTTCTGGTGCAATCCTGTCGATACTCCCAAGGGTTTTAACAATCCCGGCGTCAAGCAGGGCTTCTTCGGGGAAGGAATCTCCCCGCGACCCGGACTCGCCGACGCGGTTAAGGAGGTCAACGCCTATCGCGAAGAGATCACTCCCAAAGTGGGCAATCAGTAAGACGGATCCGACTTCACCAGAAGAAAACCAGTCGGAGCTCCGAATTCAGAAGTCGATCACAAACCCGCCGCGACTGGTTACCGCCTTGGCAATGTCGAGGTGGACCCAGCGAAGCTCGTAGCGCGGACCCCAGGAATCGCTCACAGCCACCTCATTGGTGGCCTCGTTGTAGCCGATCACCATGCAAATGTGGTAGTTCGCATCAGCCTTGAGTTGAGGTGCCACTTCGGCAGCCTCCGCCGCTATGTCAGACGCCCAGGCGGTAAAGTCTTCAACACCCTCGCGCTCTTTCGTTCTTTCGTTCGCCACATCATTGTATTTCCCGAGGCTTCGCATCTGCCAAAGCACTGGCACACCCGTATCGATAAAGTCCTTCACCGTTTTGATGTCGAAATCCTCGTGAAGCTCCAGCTCCCGGATCCGCCGGGCTTTACTCCGCACGATGCGCTTGCAGTCTTCGGACAACTTGGTGGTGTTGGTTCCGCCTCCCGGCGCCGTCGCTGCTGTCGCCAGCAGATACATATCTGCAGGAACAAGCATGTATCGCATGGCACGTTCGAAAGTAGCCGGAGCGCAATAGCCTTTGGGCCCCTGATCCACCATGGGGATATTGTCGATCCAGACGTCCCCGTTTTCCTCTGTCCTCACATTCTTGATCTGGATCTTCTTGAAGTCAGAGTCGACCACGAATTCAACCTTACCCTCGGCATCCGCGTTTGAAGTCGGAACGATGAGCAGACTCGCGTATTCGTCTTCAAGACTGGACAGCAGAAAGGCATGATCACCGATATCCCAACGCTTCACCTTCCGCTTGTCTTCTTTCTCACCGTAGTATTGCTCCCGGGCTTCACCCAGACCCTTGGTGAGGTTTTCCGCAATGATCTCTGCATCGAATTCGATCGCTTCATTCAGGTCACCGGGAGGTTCCTTGTCAGGATGCATGATCTTGAAGTGGTCCTCGCCGGATCCGAGCCGGCTGCCGAAATCCCCCTTGTTGGCAAACACCAATGAGAAGCTCTCGGGTTTCGCACCCTCGCCTCCATAAAGTGTCACACAGTAGGGGTGGGCCCCGAGAAACTGGTATTCCGGCTTGGTGTAGAGACGGTAACTGCTGGAATTCTGCTTCTCGCTCTCAACTTTCAGGTCAAGACGCTTAGCGACTTCCGCGGCGTTCTCCTGCCAAATGGCACCGTTGCTGCCGAACAGCTCATGACCGACCAACTCGTTGAGACTCGCGCCCCCTTCTACAGGTGCCGCGGCCGGTGTCGCAGACGTTAAAGGAGCCGATGCAAGATAGGCCTTGATCCGCTCGATACTGTCAGGGGTCAGGCGGGAAGCCGGGAGATCAAAGCTCGCGCCCGCACCTGTTTCGACTGAAACAATACCGCCTTCCACTTTCTTAATGAAAACATCAATCGACTTGCCGGACGACTTATCCGTAATCGAGATAGTTTCCTGGGCCGCGACAAAACTCGTCGAAATAAGGGAGGCCGAAAGGAAAACAGAGAAGGCAGAGAGGAGGCATTTCATAGTCTGAAATCATCGCTGGGCAAAGGGCGAAAGTCAACATTCGCCCAACGCGACGTGATAAGGAACTCTAGGTCAAGCAAGCCCGAAAAAACACTCCCGAGCAGCGCTTTCTTTCCATCATCGATCAGAAAAGCGGAACTGAGAGTATCGAAAAAACACACCCTCACTTTGTAATGGTTGATACGTTGGAACGTCCAAGACGTATCAAGATCACAGAATCATGACAGAAAGTTCGAATTCCCTTCTCGATATGCTTCAAAGTTTTCTCTCCAGTCCTGCCGGAATCCTGATTTCAGTGCTCGCTGTTTACCTGCTGCTGCAACTGGTCATTCTTCCCCGGATGGGCATCCAGACCTGACTGACCCGATGCTGCTCGGTCGAGCAGCCGAAGAAAGAAAAGCCCGTCGAAGAAACCCGAAACGGGAGCTCTTCCCCGGGCTCATCGATCAAAGATCCGGAAGCTTAAATCACCCAATGCGGCTTTACCCGTGGATCACTAAACCTCTTCAGGGATCGCAAATTCCTCGCGCTGAGGCGGCTTGACGAAAGCGTTGGCTTCGGCGGCGAAAGAGCCGGTGAACTTCTCCGTTGTCGGGTCGAAGGTCAGCTCCGGCCCCAGGTTCATTGATTCAATGGAAGCCCCGTTGGCTTCAAGCTGACCGAGGACTGACTCCACCGTGTTGGCCGCGTCTTCGTGGCCGCTGAACGCTTCTTTCACTTCACTCACCGAGACTTCCTGGCCGACGCGGTAGGAAGCATTGGCCAGGTGACAGATGCCACTGCTGACATGACCCGTCGCAATCTCCGCAGCGAGGTCTTCTTTCTTGCCGCTGCGAATCGCGTTGATGAAGTTCTCAAAGTGACCTTGCCCGGAGTTCCCAGAGTATTTTTTGATGGTTGTCTTGCCATCGAGTTCGTAGGACTTGCCCCCACCGCGGGCGAGCTTGATGATGCCCTTCTCACACATGATGATGTTGCCCTGCTGGGAACCCATGTAGACGCCGTGAGTGCTGCGCTCGGAGGAATACGGTAGATTGCGTGTTTCCACAATGACAGGAACTCCCTCGTAGTCCATCAATGAGAAAATCATGTTTGGGGTCTCGCCATTATCCTTCCAGATAAAGCGGCCGCCGCCGGATCGCACCTTGGTGGGCATCTTGTCATCCCATCCCATCATGTGACAGAGATCATCGGTGTAGTGGACGCCCCAGTTACCCATTTCTCCATCACCCCAGTTCCACTGCCAGTGCCAGTCATAGTGAAATTTCTGACGCATCGGCGGGTCATCAGAGGCAGGACCACACCAGAGATTGTAGTCAACGCCATCGGGAATCTTGGCCGGCTCGGTCACGTAGCCGATCGGGGCGCGCTGATTGAGCTTCATACAGTGAACCCATTGCACCTTGCCATACATCCCCGAGGCTAGATCACGAGCAACTTCCTGGGGTGCAGGACAAGATCGCTGCTGAGTGCCTCCCTGGACAATACGGTCGTACTTCCGGGCGGCCTCCACCATCTTGCGGCCCTCCCAAATACTGTGACTCACCGGTTTCTCGACATAAACGTGCTTGCCTGCCTGGCAGCCCATCACGGTCATGGCCGCGTGCCAGTGATTCGGTGCCGCCGTGGTGATGGCATCAATGTCATTGCGATCAAGAACCTCTCGGAAGTCTTCAATCTGCTCAACGTTGGGATCATCTTTGCGAACCCAGTTCATCTTCGAAGCATCGGGATCACAAACAGCAACCACTTCGACACCTTCGATAGCCCGCAGTGATTTGATATGGCCAGCCCCGCGTCCCCCGACACCGATCACAGCGACACGGACCACATCGTTGGCCCCGAGGACATTGAAGGAAGGCACCGCGAACGCCGCTGCGCCTCCGATGGCAGTTTTCTTGAGGAACCCCCGACGGGACGAAGTGGAATGAGACCGTGATTTCATATCTTTAAGTCTACTCTGTTTTGCGGCGTTCCTTCAGAATCATTTCTTCATGTTCGCGGTACGCAAAATTGCTCAATTCGGGAATAACTGCATTTTTGCGCTCGCAGGTAGTTAGTCCACCGAGACTCGCTCACCCGGGCGCGGAGCCGCTACTTCTCTGAATTTTCCATTCGTCTCAGGTGGCGTCCTCTGCGTATCCCTCTCCGTGGCCCAACAAGACACAACCTACCAGCTGACCTCCGCTGAACTCTGGACCCGCATCTGGTCCCGGCTGCAGCCCTACCGCGGCAAGCTCATTCTATCAACGGCCCTGCTCGTTCTGGCAGTACCGTTCGTCAATTTTCACCCCCTCGTCTGGGGTTTTGTCGCGGATCACCTTGTCGAACAGACCCTCACACCCCACCTGCTGGTGATGTGGCTAGCGATCATGCTGGTTACCTACCTGATCGGCCTGGCTCTTAGCGCTTTTCAGAGCTTCATCCTCGAAAAGGCTGGGCAGGCTTTTGTCAGGGATATCCGGATCGAACTCTTCTCCAAGTTCCAGCACCAGACTCTGTCTTATCATCACGACCACAGCAGCGGGGAACTGGTCACGAGAATGACAAGTGACGTCGATGCGATGGAGCAGTCAGTCCTTCAAGGAGTCACCACGCTTTTTGAAGAGATCGTTACTTTCATCGTCGTAGCGGCGATGGTCCTTTGGCTGAGCCCAGTGGTGGGAGCAGCCTCTATTCTCCCTCTCGCCTTCGCTTTTATCTTCATTCAGAAATACAACCGAAAGGTAAAGTTCGTCTACGAGGGAGTTCGCAAGCGACTGGGCAATATCGGTAGTTTCCTCCAGGACCGCCTCGCCGGTATCCAAGTGACCCAGAGTTTTTCCAAAGAGGAAGCCGAGAAAGACCAGTTCGAAGAGAAAGCAAAAGGCTTTTACGAATCCAGCGTGACGGCGAGCCGGCTACGGAACACCTACTTCCCTGTCGTTTCGACGTTTGGCTTTCTCAACAACCTCGTCATGCTCGGTGTCGGTGCCTGGCTCATCCTCAAAGGCAGCGAATGGTTCACCCTTGGAGCACTGATCGCCTACCGGGGGTTCTGGTGGAGGCTGCAAAGCCCCATTCGCACCATCGCGCAGACCAGCGACATCCTGCAACGCGCGAGGGCGGCTGCCTCGCGTGTCATGGAACTGCTCGACGAACCTGTCCGGATCGAGAGCCCGGAAAACCCAACCGAGTTGCCTGTCGTGAACGGAGCGGTCGATTTTGACCGCGTCACCTTCTCCTACATCCCCGACAAAACGATTCTCAGTGATGTCACTTTTTCCGTCGCCGCCGGAGAGTTTGTCGCCGTAGCCGGAGGTAGCGGTTCGGGTAAAAGCACCCTGCTCAACTTGATCCCCCGATTCTATGATGCCGTCGACGGCCGCATTCTCATCGACGGTAACAATGTAAAAGCCCTCGAACTGTCATCGCTCCGCAACAGCATCGGCTACGTCGGTCAGGAGAACTACCTGTTCTCCGGGACGGTCGATCAGAACCTGCGATATGGGAAACCCGAAGCGTCTGAAGAAGAAATCTTCGAGGCCACCAGGGGCGCCAATGCTCACGAATTCATCGAGAGCCTGCCCAAAGGCTATCAGACTGAGGTGGGCCAGAATGGCGTCAAGCTTTCCGGAGGCCAACGCCAGCGCCTCAGCCTCGCCCGAGCGTTCCTGACGCAACCACAGATCCTCCTACTCGACGAACCGACCGCCTCCGTTGAACCGGAAAGTGAAAGCCTTATTCACGAAGCGATTCTCAAAAGGACTCATGAAGGCGAGGGCACCACTATCCTCGTCACACATCGTGTCGATCTTCTCCGGCAAGCCCCGCGCATTCTTTTCCTCGAAGACGGTAAACTGATTGGTGACGGCAACCATGCGGCCCTAACAGTAGCCTGCCCGGAATACAACGAGGCCTACCATCGCTGGGAGGTTGAGGAATCCGACACCCCGGCCCAAAGGGTCGGCGAGGCCGACTGAGCAAGACAATCCGGCGCCTCAGGAATCACCGGGGCTGGGACCTTTCTGACGCTCTTTCCACAGCTTGCGATGCTTGGTCGCCCGACCGGAAACCCGCCTTCGCCATCTCCGGAAACTGCCCGGCTTGAGTTGCTGCCGCATCACCTTAATAACCTCAGGCTCCGTCAGTCCGGTCCGGCTTTCAATCTCCTCAAAGGACACCCGATCCGACCAGGCCAACGCCACGATTCGGTTTGTTTCTTCCGCTGTCACACCCGTGGATACGATATTGCCCGTCAAAAGGATCGATCCAGTGCAATTAGAACAGAAAAGCGGTAAGCCCTAAAATAAGTAAGTCTCTGACGGATGATCAAATCAGGTCTCCAAGGTTTTCGCGTTGGAATGTTCGGTAACTGTCAAGATTTGCAGATCTCCAGTCACCTTCACTTCCGGGTTCTGCCGATAGACCGCTCTATAGATCGCCTCTGAACCATTGTAAAAATACTCGTCAATTTTAATGCGCTGCGGTTCCGGTTTCTCAGGGTCTAGCGGTTGATAGGTGAGCCAAACGATCCCTCGCTCCCACTTCCTCAAATCAATTTCGGTCACGTTGGAAATACTAACAGTTTCACCCTGGGTGGTGGTGAACGAATCGCCACTCAGTGTCCAATGACGGGTCCTCACCCGAAACATCCATACCAACAACACGACGGAGGTAACTCCGAACCCTATCGCAAAATAGAATTGCCCATCGATATCCGAGTCGCTGTAACGCTTCGGTGGCTTTCCCGAAAGCCCGTGGGTTCTGGCATAGGTGGCCCATAGCATGCCGTCCAAACCCGCTTTGTGCGCAGTGGTCAGCGTGTTTTGCTTTTCTTTCTCGTAAGCATCAAAACGGCCCTCAAGATCCGGGAGAGGCTCGCCCGCTTGACCTGCTCGAACGCAGTCATACAAGTCCGCCGAGTAGTTTTTCTTTGGGTAGCCGATCGCCCCATCATACAGAAAATAGACAGCCATGCCGGTTACGGCGATCCACGACAGGGCAAACCTCTGGTAAAACCAGCGTGTTGGCCGGTAAGTTGTTTCGTGGTTTTCTTGGGAGGCAGGCTTCATTATAAGAACAAAGTCGCCAGTTCCGCAGAAATCTAGCTTAGATTATGGGTTTCGGCCGCATCTTCACAACGGCTTCATCCCCTCATTGACGGAATGCGGGGATTCGGAAACTATAATGACATGTGTTTTCGTCGCGCCTCAATCGGCTTGCTTCCCCTGTTAACCCTCTTCGTGTCAGGGTTAGTTGTCGCGTCCGAACCCGTGAACTTCATTCTTCTCATGGGCGACGACCATGGATGGGAAGAGACGGGCTACTACGATCATCCCCATGTGAAGACACCAGTGATCGATGAGATGGCCTCACAGGGGCTCAGGTTTGACTACTTCTACTCCGCGCATTCCAGTTGCTCGCCCACGCGCGGGAGTTTCCTGACAGGACGCCATCCGAATCGCTACGGGACTTTCACTCCGGGCTACTCGATCCGTCCCGAGGAAATCACCATCGCTCACCTTCTAAAATCGAAGGGATACCGCTGCGGACACTTTGGCAAATGGCATATCGGTCCGGTGAAAAGTGCCTCACCGACCAACCCGGGAGCGATGGGATTCGATGACTATGTTTCACACGATAACTTCTTCGAAATGAATCCTCCCATGTCACGTCAGGGCGGACCGCCGGAGGTGATCAAGGGAGAGAGTTCCGCCATCGTCGTGAATGAGGCCTTGCGATTCATCAACGAAGCGGAAGCTGATGATTCCCCCTTCCTCGCGGTGCTCTGGTTTGGTTCGCCTCACGAACCCTACAGTGGACTTGAAGAGGACCTCGCCCTTTACGACAACCTGCCTGAGGAACTGGAAAACAAAGAAGTCAGCCTGACCTCCAACAAAACAGGCAAGCGGGTCAAACGACCGCTCAGGGCGGTGCTGCGCGAACGCTACGCGGAGATCACGGCAATGGATCGCGCGATCGGCACCCTGCGGGACGCTCTCCGGGAAAAAGGCATCCACGAGAACACCCTGGTCTGGTTCTGCAGTGACAACGGCACGCCCCCGAGTGCACCGCTGGCAACCCCGTTTCGAGGACAGAAGGGAACACTCTTCGAAGGCGGCATTCGCGTTCCCGGTATCATCGAATGGCCGACCACGATCACCGAACCACACATCACGGATATGCCGGCAGTGACGAGCGACATCCTCCCCACCCTTTGCGATATCGCAGAGATTCCGCTTCCGGATCGACCGTTTGATGGCAGCAGCCTACTGCCTCTGATCCAAGGCGAAATCACGGAACGGGAAGAGCCGGTTGGCTTCTGGCATTTCTCCCGACCGGATCCCGGCGCGAAACCCTACATTGATCCGGAATTGCAGAAAGGAACCACGCCGCTGGTCAAGGAAAGCGGAGGCATTCTGACAAGGAACTTTCGGAACTACCATCACCCTCGAATTCGAGATCGCGACTACCTGGGAGATCGTGCCTGGATCGATGGTCACTACAAACTCCTCGTTCGCAATGGGAAAGATGGAACCGAGCAGAGACAACTCTATGACCTGCGCCACGATATTGACGAGTCCCATGACGTCGCTAGGGAGCGTTCGGAACAAGCCGAGAAGATGGCGACCGAGCTTCGGAACTGGCAGAACTCGGTGCTGCAGAGCCTGCGCGGAGACGACTACCGCTGAAGTCTGACAGCGGCCTTTCCCTACTTCGCCTCAATCCGATAGAGATGATATCGCGTCCGCAAAAACATCACGTCGCCAACCACCGCCGGTGACGCCATGAATCCAGGCCCGCGCCGAGGATCATCAAGCGGCGCATCGGTAGCAAGAGCGTTCGTAGCGAGGACCTTGAACTCGCGGCCCGGCTCAATCACGGTGGTGTTTCCTTCGAGGCTGAAGAAGTAGATCTTTCCATCGGCATAGATGGGGCAGGCTCGATACTTGCCGCCGGCTCTTCCTTTCCAAACGTTCTCGCCAGTCTTCGGATCAACGCAGACAAGGAAGCTGTCATCCATGGCGTAGTAGAGCAGACCGTCGACGAGGATGGGCGAAGAATACTTCGGGAACGAAGTGTCGAAGCGCCAGTTAATGTGGGTGTCATTGACCACGCCGCGACCGCCGGCTTTCACCGACATCATTTCAGCACCTTTGCTGAAGCCGGTCACAATGATAAAACTACCATCATGGTAGATCGGCCGCGGGGTCGCGGAATAGGCATCGTGATTGACCCGCCAGAGTTCTTCGCCGGTGCGGGGATCGTAGCCGTAAGCCGCTTTGGCTCCGGTGCTGCACATGACCGGTTTCCCGTCGATCTCCACGATCAAGGGTGTGCTGTGCGCTTTGCGCCAGTCCCCGTCTTTGACCATCTGCTTGTCGATGTGTTCATCGTTCCACTCCGCGGAGCGATCGGTCTTCCAGACGGTCTCCCCGGTTTTTTTGTCGAGACCAATGACATACTGCAGGTCGGCTCCGTCGAAAGTCAGAATGAGAAGATCCTCGAAAAGAACCGGAGAAGAAGAGGCCCCCCGATAGTGCCAGCACTTCAAGTCGTCGCGCTTCCAGATCACTTCCTTCGTTTCCGTGTCGAGACAGGCCGTTCCAAAATGACCGTAGTGTAGATAAACGCGCCCCGATTCGATCACTGCGGAGGAGGTGGCGTAGCTGTTGTCCTTCGCCCCGTTCCCCATCGACTGCGGGTCGTCACTGTGAAACAGCTTCACCTGAGTGGTGAGCTCTCCGGTCGTTGCATCGAAGCAGAGCGCGTAGAATTCATGCCCCTCCACAGTCGCTGTCGTCAGCCAGACCTGGTTGTCGAGCACGATGGGCGAGGACAAGCCGAGCAGCGGCGTCTCCGTCTTCCACGTCACGTTTTCAGACTCGCTCCAGCTATCCGGCAGGTTGGCATCCCCGGCCTGACCATTTTGATTCGGCCCGCGGAAGTCGGGCCAGCTCTCAGCCGCGGTCACCGCCGTCGAACCGGCTAAGGCAGAGAGAAGAACAATTAATCGGGCGGATATCATGGCCGCAGCGTGCCGTGATGAACTGGGCATGTCAATCAGGCGGCAATGGTTTCAAGGACTTGATCGCGGCACTGGTCCTGAGCTAATCCTTTGGGACGAAGTGATATCCCGCGAAGCGCAGCAGGGGTATCGTGGTTTGGCTTT